>CAWCCG010000018.1:0-178882 GCA_963793985.1 uncultured Alphaproteobacteria bacterium
ACCACCCGATCGAAGGAATGACCGGACGCCAGGAGGTCGCCGAGTGCCGCGATGAGATCGCCGCGCACTTTGCAGCAGATGCAGCCGTTGTTGATCTCGATCACCGTTTCCGCGGTCGGCAGCGTGAGCTGTCCGTCGATGCCCGCTTCGCCGAACTCGTTGACGATCACGGCGATGCGGCCGGTACCGGGTTCGGAGAGGATGTGGTTGAGCAGCGTCGTCTTCCCAGCCCCGAGAAATCCCGTCAGGACCGTGGTCGGAATGGTCTGCATGATGACCTCGAAAGCTCATGGCATGGCCGGTCGTTGCCACGCAGGTTGCGTGGCCGCGTCGTTGAGAACCGGGCTATGCGTTCGTTAGATCAGGAGGCGAGCGAGGCCGGATGCTCAGTCATGAGGATCACCGGCCGGCTGTCCATGTTCGCATTGCAGCATTTGAGGCGGGTGACTTCAACACGGCGACTTTGCTCGTTTCGGACAAACAGGACTACAGTTTCGGACAAAGATTGCCCAAGAGATCGACAGCGGTTCGACTTGCCCAGCGATTGGGCAGTCGGATGAGATTTATGGCGCGAGCATCCCGCGCACGAAAATTGCCGCGATAAATCAAAGCCCTAAGGAAGCCTGCCGCGACGGTCGGACGCAACTGTCGCGTGGCGAATCCGATCCGAGAGGCGTGACTTTGACGCTGCTCTCCGGTTATGGAGAGCCACTCGGACCCCGTTGAGAAGTCCGGGCGCGGAGGAAGCATGAACATTGCGGTCGGCGACATCAGCCAGGCGGGCCAGACGGCGGCGCTCGCCTCCTTCGCGGCGCGGCTGCGGTTCGGCGACCTTCCCGCCGACGTCATCGAGAAGGCAAAAATCTGCTTCCGCGACGCGCTCGCCTGCTGCCTGTTCGGCGTGACCCAGCCGTGGACAAAGATGCTGATCCACCAGGCGATGGAGGAGGGCGGCAACCTCCGCGCAGGAGTGATCGGCAGTACGCTGCGCACCAGCATCGGCCAAGCCGTGTGCATTGGCGCGACCGCGGGGCATGGTTTCGAGCTCGACGACATCCACGGCGCGGCGCATCTCCACGCCGGCTCGCTCGCGGTGCCGGTGGCGCTCGCGCTCGCCGAGCTCGATCCCGCGTGCTCCGGAGAGCACATCATCGCGGCGATGGTCGCGGGCTACGAGGCCGGCCTGCGCGTCGGCCTCGCCGCGACCGGCGCGCTGTTCATGCGCGGGCATCATTTCCAGGCGACCTGCGGGGTGTTCGTCGCCGCGGCGACCGCGGCCAACATGCTGCGGCTCTCCGATCGGGAGGCCCAGCACGCCTTCGGCATCGCGGGCTCGCTCGCCGCCGGGCTGATGTCGGCGCAGGAGGGCGCAATGGTGAAGCGGCTGCATGCCGGCCACGCCGCGCAGATGGGCGTCACCGGCGCGATGCTGGCGCGGCGCGGCTTCACCGGCATTCCCGATATTCTCGAAGCCTCCTATGGCGGCTTCCTCTCCACGCTGAGCGGCGAGCCCGACCTCTCCTGGTTGACGAGAGGGCTGGGCGAGGCCTGGGAGATCCGCAAGGTCGGCTTCAAGCCTTATGCGACGGCGGCGAGCATTCACTCGCCGCTCGGCCTGCTCGACGACATCATGCGCGAGAACGCGCTCACGCGTATTGATATCTCGCGCATCGTCGTCCACTGCTCCGCGATGGCCCATCGGCATTGCGCGTGGCCATACCGGCCGGCGGGCGTCACCGCCGCGCAGATGAACATGCCGTTCGCGCTCGCCATGATGGCGGTCGATCGCGCGGCGATGGGCGCGCAGTTCCGCGAGGAGCGGCTGGAAGATCCCAACGTGCTGCCGATGCTCGATCGCATCCGCGTCGAGCCGGCAGAGGAATACAGCAAGGGCGGCGACGAGACCCGCCACGCCGCCCGCGTTCTCGTCGAGACGAGGTCGGGCAAGACGTTTGCGCGCGAAACTTGGAACCGGCCGGGAAGCCCGGCCAATCCGATGACGGAAGCGCAGCTGCAGGAGAAGTTCGCGGTGCTCGCCGGCGCGGTGCTCTCCACGGCACAGATCGCGGCCCTGACCGATGCCATCAAGCGGCTCGATGCGCTGCCGGCCGCGGCGCTGCGTCCGCTGTTGACGCCGCAGCAGGCTTGACAGCGATGCGCCGCGCTCGCGCCGTTATGCGGGGAGCAGGATGAAAAAAGCCGCGCATCACACTCTATCGCGCCGGGCGGTGTTGGCCGCCGGCGTTGCCTTTGCCGGCCTTGCGGGGCGCCGCCCAGCGCATGCCGCCGACGGCTATCCGACGCGGCCGGTCCGGCTCGTCGTCCCCTTCGCGCCGGGCGGTGCCGTCGACATCGTCGGCCGCCTCGCTGCGCATTATCTCTCCGACGAACTCGGCCAGCAGGTCTACGTCGAGAACAAGAGCGGCGCCGGTGGCTCGCTCGGCACCGACATGGTCGTGCGCGCGCCGCCCGACGGCTACACGCTGCTGCTGCACACGGTGTCGTCGGCGGTGATCAACGCGCTGACCTACACCAATCTGCCCTACGATCCGCGCAAGGACCTCGTGCCGATCACCGAGATCGCGGCGTCGCAGACGCTCATCGTCATCAACGCCCAGGTGCCGGCGGCGACGCTGGCGCAGTTCGTCGACCTCGTGCGGAAAAATCCCGGCCGCTACAAGTTCGCCTCGACCGGCGTCGGCGGCAGCGTGCATCTCGGCGGCCAGC
The DNA here is from genome assembly GCA_963793985.1 of uncultured Alphaproteobacteria bacterium. Lineage (GTDB taxonomy): Bacteria > Pseudomonadota > Alphaproteobacteria > Rhizobiales > Xanthobacteraceae > JAJPKK01. The sequence continues at coordinate 2,728 of CAWCCG010000018.1, forward strand.
TTTTCGCGACGCGCGAAGGCCTCGACATGGTGCATGTGCCCTATCGTGGCGAGGGCGATGCCATCAAGGACCTCGTCGCCGGCGAGACCCAGATGGAGACCGGGGTGGCGAGCGCCTTCCTGCCCTTCATCCGCGCCGGCAAGCTGCGCGCGCTGTGCGTCAACGGCCGCCACCGGCTTCCGCTGCTGCCGGAAGTGCCGACCGCTGCCGAGGCGGGACTAAAGGACTTCGAGCTGCCGAATTGGTATGCGCTCTACGCGCCGCGCGGCATTTCGGACGACATCACGCAACGCATCTACAAGGCGACGGCCAAGATCCTGCAGCTGCCGGAATTGCGGACGCGCCTCGAGGAATTCGCGCTCGACGGCATCGGATCGAGCCCTGCCGAGATGGCCGCCTATCTCGACGCGCAGTTCGCGTTCTGGGCACCGGTGGTCGCGGCCTCAGGCGTGCGGCTGACGCGGTGAACGCTGGGAGGAGGGCAGTTCGGCGGTCGCCGTTTCATACGCCGTGGCGTGCGCATAAGGCGGCGAAACGCTCGCAGGCACGGCGATAGACCTCGACGTCGGCCGCACGGTATTGCGTCACGGCGCGGTGAAGTTTGGGCTCGACCGCATAGTGCTCGCCAGCGCGGTTGGGGTTCGCGTTTGCGCGCGCCACCTCATGCGGGAGCTTCCGACCGAGCACGGCTTCGAACAGCGCGACGCCCCGCTCGTAGTGCTCCGTCAGGCCTACGACCGCCAATTCGCCTAGGTCCATGGCTCCGAGATAAATCGCCTGATGGTTGCCGCCGCGCGCAACGAACTCGGTGCGGGTCGGCCGTATCTCGTGGAAAAGCTTCACTCCCGGGTTGTCGATCTCTGGATGACGAAGGATGTATTCGTATTGCGACAAAGTCTGCTGGTAGGGTTCGCGAAAGAACGCCACGAAGTTGGCACGCGGAAACAGCCCCGCATATTTGTCCGCGGTGTAGTGGCCGTGGATGACGTCGAAGTCCCTCAGCAGTTTGTCGCGACGCGCGCGCGCTTTGACGATCCGCGCCGCGCGACGCACGTCCTCCTCGGGGGTGTTCGAGTCCGACGTGATCGCCGTAGTCGCGCAATAGACGCGAACCGAATGCGCCGTGCAGCAGCTCTCCGAAGGCGGTGCCGGCAGTTTTGGGTATGTGGATCGAGAGAATCACATGATGCCATTCGGGAAGCCGAACGAGAACGGGCGGAACGGAACAGGCCGGCGCCGGCACCGCTCAGCGAAACAACAGGTCATCATCCCGCGCCAGCGTCGCCACATGGTCCCGCAGACGTCGATTGACCAGATTGAGATTGTCGGCCGACATGAATGCGGCGTAAGCCGCCGGATCGACCAGGAACGTACGGCGATCGAACTGGTCGCCGCGCAGGTAGTGGATGACCCTGATTTCCCCGACGCCCCCGATCCGGAATTGGTCCGGTGCGCGAAACGGCAGGTCGTCGTTGGAGCTATTGTACGCGTAGGTCAGGAGCTCCACCTCCGATTCGGTGGCGACCGCGACCAAGCTTAGCGCGACCTGGGTGAGAAAGAAGCTGTCCTTGATCAGCCGCCGACACAGGCTGCAATACGACGCCTGCAGCGGAGCGATAGCTTCGAATGCGGCACGGCTGAGCGCGACGAAGCCGTAGTTGAGGTAGACCGGCGCGCGGCCCATGGCTCCGTCGCGGTCGCCGGAATAGTTGAGAACCCAGGGCGGGTTCGTTGAGATCGGCGGCGGTGAAAACTCGCCGCCATTGGTTTTCGCTCTCTTCCCCGTGCATGGGAAAAAAAGGCGAATAGTGCGCTGCAACCCGGCGATCCGGCGGCGGTCGGGTTCGCCGACGCGAGCGATGACATCGTCGATCCGATCGATGAGGCATACGTCGAATCGCACATGACGATGACGTCGCTGTCGGCAGGTGCGAAATAAGACGGTCGTTGTGCGTGGCAAGATAGCTGTGATCGCGAAACAGCTCTGCGTCCACCGACCGCCATCTGACCGGAAAATTTTCACTCCACGCGTTTGCCGCGCGGATTCGTCGAGACTCGCATAGTCTCCGACCGAAACCAAGATGCGAGCGGGTTATAGGGAGCCCCGAGGCGTCGGAGCGACATGGCTGCCAAGCGCACGGTCGAGTAAAAACTCGGGTATGGCGATATCGAGAATCGAAATTCGAGCTTCTTGGTGCGGATTTCGGGCGCGGGCGCGACGTCCGGCAGCTTCATCGCCCGGCCTCCGCCGCCCGGCCGCCCGGCAATCGCGCCCAGCCGAAGCCGGTCCTGCCGAAGTCATTGCCGTTGTACAACATCACCAAATCCTCGCCGTGCGGCACGATGCAGGCGTAGGCCTGCATCCAGCTATCGAAATCCCCGGCGGCGGGAGGGTTCGCGAACTGCACCGGCTCAGCGGGGCCTGCGAACGCCCCTCGTGTGTCGGCGGCGATCGAAACGAGCCGATAGGCGCCGTCACCGGGCCCTCGATAGGAATGGCCTCGGCGGCTCAACCACATTCGCCGGCCGTCGCTGCTATCGATGATCCACGGCCTGCCGAGCCCCGCCTCCAGCGGCGGGCGCAGGGCAACTGCCGTCTCCGATCGCGGGTCCCAGATCACGGCCGTCGTCCGAGCGTGTCGTCCGGATTCTCGTAGAAAACGTCGAGGAGGCCGTCGATATCGCGCCATTGCGTCCCGCTGACATACCACATGCGATAGCCGTCGGGGGTGCGCAGCACGGTCGGCGCCGAGGTGAAACAGGGGTCGTGCGGCCCGACGCCACGAACGGGACCAGCGAAGGCACGCCGGAATTTCAGGCCGTCCTCGCTGATGGCGAGGCCGATCGAGACCTGGGCTCGCACGTCCCGTCGTAACGAGACGCCGATGTAATAAAGGCGCACTCGGCCGTCGACGACGATCGCCGCTGCTGGAATGGTGCCCTCGTGATCGAACGCGCCGATGGAGCCGCGTTCGAGCAACGGGTCGAGATGCTCGGTCACGATTCGCATACCGTCGTCAGGGTCGACATCGACCGCGACGATATGGCCGCGTTGGCTGGCATCGCGGGCGCCAAAATAGACCCGCCAGAGGCGCTCCGAGAGCGGCAGTACGGTTGGCAGTTGGGCATGGGTGGCCCACCACGTATGGCCGGGCTGGACGGTGACCAACTGACCCTCGCGCCGCCACAAAGTGTGTGTCATCGAAATCGCAGACGTTTGAGCCGGGCGCTGGAGTAGGGCGCCACCGCGTCCGACTGGCCCGGCACTACGCTCTCGGCAGGAAGATTGCGCTTCACGATGGCGCCGCCGCCGAGAAAGCTCGCCGCCCCGATCTCCACACCGCTCTCGACGCCCGCCTTGCCGCCGAGGAAGCAGGCTTCGCCGAGGCGTACGCCGCTGCCCAGCCCGACATGCGAGGCGAGAAAGCAGTAATCGCCGATGACCACGTGGTGGCCGATATGGTTGCTGCTCCAGATGATGACGCCGTCGCCGATGCGCACGAACGGCTGAATGACGTTGTTCTCGAGAATGAAGCTGTTTTCTCCGATGTCGCGCGTGTAGACGTGCGAAGCTGGGTGAACGAAGGACGTGAACGAATAGCCGCGGGCCTTTCCCTCACGGTGCCGTTCGCGCCGGAACTCGTTGAGCCGACGATAGCTCAGCGGCCCCAAGAGCTTGACGGATCCCACCGGGAAGTGATCCTCGAGGCGCTCCCAGGCGACCAGCGGCAGTCCGTGGAACTCGTTGGCGTGACGGTAGGCGGCGTCGACGGTGAATCCGACGATCCGATCGGGGCTGTGCGCGTCGATATAGACTTTCGCGACCTCGGCGATCTGGCCGGCTCCGAACACCACGATATCCGCCATGACGACCCTTCCAGCATTTCGCGCGCCTTGATAAGGTGGCGTCCGGTAAGTTTTCAAGTCCAGATTGAATTGGGGTATCCGAATGGGGTTGGACCTTGGCGCCGGCGAACCTTCGCGCACGCCTCGCCGCTTGTCGATCTGCATCATAAATCCGCGCTACGAGCCGAGTTACTGGGGCTTCGATTTCGCGCTGCCGCTCACTCCGGGCAACAAGCGCTATTCCAACGTCACCGGTGCGCTGCCGGCATTGGCGGCGCTAACGCCGCCACATTGCGACATCACCCTCCTCGACGAAAACGTCGAGCCGATCGATTTCAGGGCGCTAGAGCGTTATGACGTCATCGGCGTCACCGGCATGATCGTGCAGGGCGCGCGGATGCGCGAAATCCTGCTCGAGCTCGCGAAGCTTCCTGCGACCGTCGTGGTGGGCGGCCCTTACGTCTCGGTCTCCGAAGCGACATTCGCCGGTCTCTGCGACGTGCGCTTCATCGGCGAAGCGGAGGAGACGTGGCCGGCGTTTCTCACTGCGCTGGCTGCCGGAGAGCCGACGGCCGCCCGCTACGAGCAGGCGGAGCGGACCGACATGACCAAGGTGCCGCCGCCGCGCTTCGATCTCGTCAAGGCGGACCTCTATCAGTTGGCTTCGCTGCAGTTTTCGCGCGGCTGTCCGTTCCTGTGCGAGTTTTGTGACATTATCACGGTGTTCGGGCGCAGGCCGCGGGTGAAGACGGCCGCGCAGATGATCGTGGAGTTCGAGGCAGTGCATCGGGCTGGCTTCACATCGTGCTTCCTGTCCGACGACAACTTCATCGGCAATAAGAAGAGCGGCCAAGGTGCTACTGCGGGCGCTCGTCGCGTGGCAGCGGGAACGCGGCTATCCGCTGCAATTCTACACCGAGGCGAGCATCAATCTCGCTGACGACGCCGAGCTGATCGAGCTGATGGCGGCGGCGAATTTCCGCCAGGTGTTCATCGGGATCGAATCGCCGCGCCGTGCCTCGCTCGCCGAGACGCGCAAGGTGCAAAACATCCAGGGCGACGCGCTCGAAGCGAAGGTGCAGCGCGTCCGCGACGGCGGGCTGGTCGTCATCGCGGGCTTCATCGTCGGATTCGACGCCGACGACGAAGCAATCTTCGACGAGCAGTTCGAGTTCATCGAGCGCACCGGGATCGCTCAGGCCCCCGTGGCCCTGTTGACGCCGATCCCGACCACGCCGCTCTATGCGCGTCTCGAGGACGAGGGACGGCTCGATTTCACCGATCCCGACGTGATCTTTCATCCGAAACTGATGAACCGGGAGACGCTCAAGCGCGGCTATTCGCGGCTGCTGCATCGCCTGTACGAGCCGGAGGCGTATTTCGGTCGGCTATTCCGCGGATACCGCGGTTCACCGGCCTTCCGCCGCAGGCGTGCCGTCATGGACGCGGCGGTGTCGCGCCGGCGCGGCGTGACGGCATGGGCCGGCCGCACCACCGGCGGGGTGCGGCAATCCTTCAAGCTGGGGCTCGCACTGGCGCGCGCGAAGCTGCTACGCCGCCTCGGGATCGCCTATGCCAAGATTTGGCTTGGCGAGAATTTGCCGCTCGGACGCGACGCCCTGCCGTTCCACACTTTCGTCCACGCCTGTGTGATCCATTGGCACTTCTACAATGTGATCCGATTGCCGCGCAAAGTCAGCTTCGGATCGATCGCCGCGTCGCAGCGCCCGGCCGCGATCGAACGTGCCGCGTGAGGTCGTTCAGGCCAGCGCATGTCCCGGCGATCCGCTCGATCGCGGCGTCCGGCAGGTCCGTCGCGACCGGCAGTCCGATGAGACGTGACGTCAGCGCGTCGACGACCGGCAGGGAATAATCGGTGGCGAAATACGGCTCGCGGTGAAGACCGCGACCGTACCACAGCCGGTGATCGATCCCATCTCGGGCTGAGCGCCGCGCTCGCTCGCGGTCCCTCCGGGGAGGAGAGCAGCGCGTAACACGAGCTCGCCTGTGGCGCGACATGGATGGTGAGGCCGCTGTGCATAGGCGCATGTTGACCGACATGGCAGGCGAACCGAACCGCGGGACCTTCGCGGTGATGCAGCCCTATTTCTTCCCCTATGCCGGCTATTACCGCCTCCTGGTGGCGGCCGAGACCTTCGTCATCTTCGACGACGTGCAGTTTCCCCGCCGCGGCCGCGTGCACCGCTGCGAGGTTCCCGGTCCCGACGGCACGCCCGAATGGCTGACCCTGCCGCTGGCGCGGCAGCCGCGCGAGACCCTCATCAAGGACCTTATTTTTGCCGCCGGGGCGCGTGCGACGCTCGACCGCCGGCTGGCGCGGTTGCCCTGGCTCGACCGGGCGAACGGCCCATGGGCAGAGCGCGTGCGCGCCCATCTCTTCGGCCCGCTCGATCGCCCGTCAGCCTTCGTGGAGGCGGGCCTCAGGCTCGTTGCCGAGGCTTTGGAGCTGCGGCCGCATCTCATCCGCAGCTCGTCGATCGACATCGATCGATCCCTGCGCGGTGCCGATCGCATCGTCGCCATCGGCAAGGCTCTTGGCGGGTGCACCTATGTCAACGCGTCGGGAGGGCGCGCCCTTTACGGTGCCGCGGCCTTCCACGGCGAGGGGATGGAGTTGAAATTCCTCCCCCCTTACGGGGGGCCGCCCGGCAGCATCCTGCCGGCGCTGATGGGCGACATCGCCGCGTTGCGGGTCGAGGTTCGGCGCTCGACCGCGATCGAGGAGGCATGAGAGGCAAACGGCCGAAACGTCCGGACTCGCGCTATTGGGTCCGGAAGTGTCTGCCGCGGCACGGCTTTTTCTCCGTTAAGCACATGCAGAAGTGGGTCCTCGCCACCCGTTTTTGTCCTGAGAAGTCCCGTTCGCGGACGATACTTTGCCGCAATTCCTCTGTTTGCTGCGCCTTGGGATTTGGGGATCGCGGAGGCGGGGGCCTCTGCGCTTGGGCAAAGGGGCGGGGGAATCTTGCTTCACATCGGGATGCGTGTGTCCGCGGGGGTCGCCGCGGTGGCCATGGGCTTTGCCGTGGGGTTGGGGACGCAGGGGATCGGCCCGGCCTATGCCGGACTGAGCATCGTGCTATCCGGCATGTCGACGGTCGCAATGAGCTCGACAGGGAGCTCCGATGCTTACGAGCCGTCGGGCTCGATAATGCCGGTATCGCGAATGCCGGTATCGCGGATGCCGCAGGGCATGCAGCTCGCGAGCCTCGAATCGACGATCATTGTCGAGCCGTCGATTCGGCAGAACGAGTTCCCGATTTCGACTTTCGCCGAGCGCTTTCTGTTCAAGCCGGCGCCGGAGGAAAGTGCTGACGCCGAAGCCGACGCGACGCCTGATGCGCCCGACGCGCCAGCGGCCGGCAAGACCGCATCGCCGGGGACCCGTGCGGTGCGATCCGCCGCCGCAAAGCTTCCGCCGGCGACCGCCGCTACACCGGTGCCGACGCCCGCGCCGACCAAGAAGATCCGCACCGCCGATCTCGCGCAGGACCCGAACCTGCACGTCGATGCCGCGAACAAAACCGCGATCTACGACATCAGCGCGCACATGGTGTACCTGCCCAGCGGACGCCGGCTCGAAGCGCATTCCGGCCTCGGCCAGCATCTGGACGATATCCGCTACGTCAACCTCAAGGCGCGCGGTCCGACGCCGCCCAACGTCTATCAGCTCACGATGCGCGAGGAGCTTTTCCACGGCGTGCGCGCCATCCGCCTCAATCCGGTCGACGAGACGCGGATGTACGGGCGCGACGGCATTCTCGCCCACACCTACATGCTCGGCCCCAACGGCCAGTCGAACGGCTGCATTTCGTTCGCCGACTACAATGCGTTCCTGAACGCCTTCCAGCGGGGTGAAATCGACAAAATCGTCGTGGTGGAGCGGCTCGGCAACCGGCCGGACGCGCAGACGACGGGGGATTGGCTCTCCGACAAGGTCAAGGACATCTTCTGGCGGTCGTGACGACGGGCGGCGCAAAGGTCCGCCGCTCTTGTTTTGGTGATCGTGGGCGCGACGACCGGGGAGGGTGGTCCTCCCTTGAAGGGCACGCGCTGCCTTCGAGGTGCCGCCATCGCGCAATAGTCGTCTCGTGCGATTCACGTCGTGCGACTCATGGAGGATGAAGATGCGCAGCCTCGTTTTGGGAATCGCAGTGTGCGTAGCTTTCGGTATCACGCTTGGTCAGGCCGGGGCGGCCGCCAGGAGCAATGACCGCGTCTGCTCTTCCTCGAGCGATCGGGGACTGCGGCTGCTTCGCGAAAGCGTCCTGCGGATCGAGCGGCGCGGCGGCGAGCGCGTGTTCGTCGCGACCCCGATCAACCGCGCGAAGGAGACAGCGCTGACAGTGGGGGTGGCTTTCTGATCTCGCAGGCCTGTACGGCAGCCAAATCAGGCGCGCTAAATCCAATTCATCTCGCGATCCGTCGATCGTCGAACCGATCGGACCTGTGAAAAAGGCCCCACAAGCTTGCGGGGCCTTTTCCTTTTCGACCATGCAGGCAGGATCAAGCGGCCTTGGCGACCCGAGCTCCCTTGATCGCTCTCAGATAAACCTCGAGCAGCGACTCGTGCTCTTCGCGCTCCTTCTGGTCCTGCTTGCGCAGTCGGACGATCTCGCGAAGGACCTTCACATCAAAGCCATTGCTCTTGGCCTCCAGGAAGATCTCCTTTTTGGCCTCGTTGAGCTCCCTGATCTCCTCGTCGACGTGCTCGATGCGCTCGACGATTGTACGCAATTGATCACCCGCAACCTCGACCGGTCCACCCATGGTTTACTCCTGCTGAACAGAACCCATCAAAACTGGGCAATTGGAGTTCTGTCAGCAAGCTCGGAGCCCACCTGTGGTTACCAGTCGGTTAAGGCCGGCTGGCCGGCCGTCGCGTCACGTTCATGTCGGAAACAACTCGGTCTCCCGGACCCGGGAGCATCGTCCGCTCCACCGCACAATGCGGACCGAAGCTGTAATTTCGCCCGACATCTATGGCGGCGAACTGATCTTTATTCCGTTGGGAAAGCCCGCCAGCATCGCGCGGGGTGGCCCGATGCGGCGGCGTCGCGAGAACGACCGTGCGCGCAGCTCAGTCGCCGCGGTCTGCCGCCAGCAGCTGGTCGGTCCTCAAGGGCGGCTGTCCGGTCATGACCCAGGGCACGAAGCGCACACTCGGCGCAGGGCCAAAGGCCTGCAGGCGCCTTTCCTCTTCTTCGCGCTGGCGAACTTTTTCACGCAGGAGATTGATGAAGGCGAAATCACACATGGGCTTTGCCCCCGGATCAAATGATGTCATCGATCTGTCATAAAGCGAACGGCGAACAGACTATGGGGTTGTCCCGTCTTTTTGGTTGCAGTCCTGCAACAGGATGGAACTCTTTTGATCCTCCGTTCGCGAGGCCGAGGGTTCTCGGGCACGACCTGAGCACGAACTGGGCGCGACAGTTGGCGCCGGGAATCGCCTGGGCGAGGGTCCGCGAGCTGGCGACATCGCTATTGCCTAAGCCGTTGCGATGGCTTACCTACGCCCGTTCGCGGGGGAGTGTCCCGAGTGGCAAAGGGAGCTGACTGTAAATCAGCCGCCTTATGGCTTCGCAGGTTCGAGTCCTGCCTCCCCCACCACCGAACGCCTTGTCGCTCGGCCCAGTGGCCATCCCCTTGGTAACCGACGCGAGTTCTGTCGAGGGTGAGGCCCGCGCCCGCCTGCGCGGTGATCCGCCCGGTTGCGGGGGTGGGGCGCCGCGCTATATGCACGGCGGGCCGTCTCGCGTCCCGTCGCACCGATGGAGGTCAGGCATGGCGAACTTCAATGTCGGCTTCGTCATTTTCCCCGAACTGACGCAGCTCGACTTCACCGGCCCGCTGCAGGTTCTGGCGCGGCTGCCGGACTCGACGGTCCACATCGCCGCCAAGACCGTGGCGCCGGTGCCGAGCGATTGCGGGCTCGGCCTCGTGCCGACGACGACCTTCGCCGACTGCCCGCCGCTCGACCTCATCTGCGTGCCCGGCGGCGCCGCCGGCGTCGCCCGCGCCATGGTCGACGAGGAGACCGTCGCCTTCGTGCGGCGGCAGGCGCAGGGCGCGAAATACGTCACCTCGGTGTGCACCGGCGCATTCATTCTCGGCGTCGCCGGGCTGCTCCAGGGGCGGCGCGCGACCACGCATTGGGGCTACACCGAGCTGTTGCCGCTCATGGGGGCGACCCACGAGAAGGCGCGGATCGTCAAGGACGGCAACCTCATCACCGCGGGCGGCGTTACCTCGGGGATCGATTTCGGCCTCCATGTCGTCGCGGAGATCGCGGGCGAGGCGACGGCCCACGCGATCCAGCTCGCCATTGAGTACGATCCGGCGCCGCCCTTCGATTCCGGCCATCCCGACCGGGCGCCCGGACACATCAAGGCGGCGGTGTCGGACCGCTACGAGGGGGCGCGGGCGATGCTGCGCGCCGGCATCGAACGGGCCCGCGCGTCGGCTTGACGGCCGGCCCGCGGGACGGATATGCCCTCCGGTCGGTGCCGACGCGATGCCGACGCAGCCTGAGCCGGGCGCCGAGGCCGGCCATTGCCGGAAATGCCTGAAGCCGCTCGCGGCTTCGTCGCGGGTGTAGCTCAATGGTAGAGCAACAGCCTTCCAAGCTGATGACGAGGGTTCGATTCCCTTCACCCGCTCCACTACAAACCGCGTCCGGCCGAGACATGTTGTGCTCGCCGACGATCCGTGCCGCGCTGCTCGCCCAAATGCCGTAGCTCGGCGCTTCTCCCTCGGTTCCGCACCGGCGCCGCGCGGGGTGCCAGTTCCGCGAACCAGCTTCTGCGGGAACGGCTCTCAGACGCGGGACTGAACGCGCCTATGAAGAGCAAACTAACGTGCCAACATAGATCGAAGTTCTGGCCGAGCTTTGGCGACGCAAAGATAATTGCAGAACCTGAAATTCTCTTCTCGCCAATCATAATCTCCGAAGGCAATATAATTGGGGTATACCTTTCCTATCCAAAAGCGATCGGACAGCAGCGCAAAGTAATCTTGCAACAGAAAACGTGTTTGGATTGAAAATGGTCCGTACTCAAACTGAACGCACGAGGTGCGCCGAAGGATTTGGTCAGCGCCTTTGAGAACCCGATGTTCCGCGCCCTCCACGTCGATTTTCAGAAAATCAATCGTGTCTATCCCTTTTTCACTGCAAAATGCGTCCAGGGTTGTGAGTGTTGCCTCGAATGGCACGGATTTGCGTGAGTCGTGGCGTGCGATATCGCATGTGAGCTGAGGATCTTCCGGGAAGAAGTACATCGTCTGCTTTCCCGCGCTGTCCGAAAGTCCTTGTGGATACACGATCAGGCGGGCTCGGTCTTCCGACCTCATTCGGGCGTCGGCAAGCTCGTCGAACGTTCGGGGAGCAACTTCGAATGCGTGGATGACTTGGCAAGTCGGCCACGCCGAGAGTGCCTGAAGTGACCAGTCACCCGTATGAGCTCCGGCATCGATGGCAAGCCGGAAGTCGGCGCGGCGCAAACGATCAATGACAAAGCGCTCTCCGTTGCTCCCCAGGTCCGACCCTTCATTGCGCCAAGCCGCATCGAAAAACTCGGCGGCCTTATGGAGTGCAATCATCGGTGGCGAGCGGCGGTGAGTGGCGATCGTGTGACGAACCGCTTGCTTGGCCTGAGAAACCAGGAACATGAGCGCTCTGCCCTCGATTGAGAGACATGTAGTTCTGTAGATCGGCAACGCGGCGGGCGAGGTGGCCATTGCGCCACTCATCGCTGTCGCTTTCGCCAATTAACGCGAACTGGCCTCAGAAGGTCAATCTCATCCGCACCTCTGACGTCGATGCACTACTGGCGAGCCAGGCGCTAAAGGCGTTTATCTACATGCCGGAGGCATTCGAGGAATTGATTCGCTCGCAGGTCAGAGTGGGCGAGGGTGCTCAAACCCTGGGCGCCGCGGTGAACGCAACCGGTTAGGCGGCCGAGGCGGTGCAGCAAGGAGACATCCTGCTTGTGTGCCAGCTCCTCCGTCCGAATTGAGGGGCGTGCATGCGATTGTTCCAGTTGTCCTCCATCGAGGAACAGTTCAAACTTCGTGGAAACGTGATCGATTCCCGCGGCGTTGCCCAGGAGGAAGGCCCCGATGATCAGGATTCCAGTTGCCGTTGCGGTTGCTCTGCTGCTGACTAATGCCGCGATGGCGCAGTCTTATTGCGATCAGGTCAAACAGGCCATCGCCACTTATGGATACGCCGCGGCCAAGGCGCATGCCATGGCTCACTACACCAAACACGAGGTTGAAGTTGCCGATAGGTGCGTGACCGGAGGAGGTGGTCACCGGGCCAAGCGCAAAGCCAGGTCGTAATCGAAATCCGGACCGTCCAAGATGGGTGCGACGCATGGCAACTTCAGATCGCGCTACCTGATCCAGCGCGGCGGTTGATTCCCCGAAACCGGGCACTCCGGGCTCCTTTGGAGCCCGACGAGCGAGTCGCCGACAAGTTTCCCACCGCGGCTCGGCGCCCGGGCGAAGGGTAGGGCGACAGCCACACCCTTCCGATGGTCCGGCTCGCGACAAGGAAGCGACGACACCGGCGAGCGCCCATGCTCGGCGTGACGCTGTCGCGACCGCGCGTACGTTGAAGCCCGTTGAAGAAGCTGCCGCCATATAGCGCGCGGTTGAAGGCCGCCGGGCCAGACGGTGAGCTCACTTGGAGGGTGTCTCTTCTTTGACGACGCCTCCGTTCTTTATGCATTCGTTGAAATAGGTTCGCTCGCTTCGGCCCGAGCCGCCGAAGCTGCCCGCTGCCGGGTTTCCGACCACACGCGGCGGAAAGGCCTTCTGGGTCAGCACCGCGCATTTCTTTGCGAGCTCGGCCGATGGGGCAGCCGCCGCCGTATCTGCCGTCAGCCCGAGGGCGATGCAGAACAACGTGGCGCACAGCGATTGCGATGGCGGGTCGACAAACATGACAACCTCCGCGCTGGCCGGTCGATGAGCCATCGATGAAATACGCGAGGCGATCGTAACATCGCAGCAAAGCTGTGGAACTAACCGAGAGCCGCAGCGCGCACTCACGTGCGATGTCGGCCCGCGGTTTCAGACGAGAGCCGAACCGCGTCGAGATGCGTGGCGTGCTCCGACAGTTGTCCTTGCCATGCAAAATGGTTGCCTCGGCTCTCCGATTTTCGAAAGCCGATCGCGCTCTCGTTTACCAGTCATGCAGGTTACCGCAAAACTACCCAAGCGATTTGCTTTCGTGCCGGCGACGCAGCACAAAGCTTCACATGGTTTGCAGGACCATTGGTCCATTTTGTGCGAAGTTGAGAGGGCGATGAGTAGCAGATCAAAGCGTTCAAAATCGCAATACAGGGTCGCCGTCTGCGCGCGCGCGGATGGCCGATACACCTACCAGCTCTTTGCCGTGGCTGCAGAGCCACGCACGTTGCTCACGGATGACACGACCTTCGACTCTCCGGAAGAGGCCGAGCGCGCAGGTTATGAAATACTCGAGTTGCTGGAACATGCAGCCGTCGTCGATGCGACCGCAACATCGACGGAACCGCCGGCCGAGTGAAAGACTGCGAAACCGAGGGCGCCTTCGTTACGTATCGCCTCCGATTTCACTAGCTATCGCCTCCCTGATTTCGACTTGCGTGTTTCCGACTAGCCCGTTTCGACTTGGCCAGATTATCGGACGATGCTAGCGACGTGCGAACGCCAACATGTCGCCGGGATGCACGCGATGCATTTTTCGAGTGAGGCTCATGGTTATCGCACGGCCGCGAACGACAGCGGTCAGCTCTGAAGTTCGCTTTCGGTTCGCCTCGCTCCTCCTGTGCGCCGGCCGTTGCTCATGCAAAGAACAATCGGAAATGAACTCGAGAAATACGGCGGCGTGGGCCCCGGATTCGATGTCCTTCGATTGGGCCTGGCCTGTCTGATTTTCTACGGACATACGCGATGGATCGCGTCGCCCAGTGAAGCCGCGGCGCCCCTCATTGATCTTGGCGGCGCCGGCGACGTGCTGTGGCACGGCTGGAAGCGCCCTCGGTTCGTCGCCATGGTTCCGATGTTCTTTGCATTGTCGGGATTCCTCGTCACCGGCAGCGCCATTCGCACGCGGAGCGTTCGGACGTTTCTGACGTTCCGGTTTCTTCGCATCTTCCCCGCCCTCGCTACCGAAGTGACGTTGTCAGCCGTGATCCTTGGACCGCTTCTGACGACGTTGCCCCTCAAGGACTACGTATCTGACCATCACTTCTGGGAATACTTCGGAAACATCGTCGGCCGCATTCGCTTCGCGCTGCCGGGGCTGTTTGCGAACAACCCGCTTCACGGCCTGGTCAATATCAACCTCTGGACGCTGACACCCGAGTTCTATTGCTACCTCCTGGTGTCGGCCGCCATGGCGGTCTCGTTGTTCTACCGCCGGATGGCGTTCACGCTCATATTTGGTGCCGTGACCGTGCCCCTTGTCGTCGCGAACGTCGTCTTCGGTGCGTTCATTACGGCGACCGTCTATCCGTGGCAGGTCATGGTCTACTACTTTTTTGCCGGCTGCGTCATCTTCCATTGGCGCGACCGAATTCCGTTCGGGCCGTATTGGTTTGCCGCCTCGGTCGCAATCTCGTACGTGCTGCTGCTCTCGCCCCGCGCTATCTTTATCGCGCCGCTCGCCCTGACCTATGCCACGGTGTCCATCGGCCTCGTCAGGTTCCCGAAGATTCCGCTCCTGCAGCGTGGCGATTACTCCTACGGCGTGTATCTCTACGGCTTCCCGATCGCCCAGGCGCTGGTCGCGATTTGGCCGCAATTCATCGGCCGCGGCTGGTGGTTGTTGCCGGCTGCCACCTTCGCCACTTTCGCTTTCGCGATCTTCTCCTGGCATGTGATCGAAAGACCGTTCCTCTCACTCAGGCGGCTCTTTCTTGCTGCCGACCGCACCCGGCCGGCGCGCACCCTGGCGCCCAAGGATGTTTGAAGCGGAACACGCCGTTCGTTTGGCTCGCTAGATACGACCTCGGTTACGGTGGTTTGACGATACGACAGCGGATGGCTTGGCTCTCATGACGATGTTCCAGACGAGGCAAGTGCCGCATCTCGAGGCCGGGCTCGTACCTTTTGTTCCGGATGCCACGAGCCGGTTGAAAGCGAGCCTGCCGATCGCCTTCGTGGTGTTTTACTTCACCGCGGTCAGCATCAACGTCATGCCCAGCATCATCCCGCCGGCCATGTTGGCCGGCGTGTTATGCGGAGGGATGCTGTATCATCGCGAATTATTCTATTTTGCGATGAACAATAAGCTGATCATCCTATACCTCGTCGTCGTGCTGGCATCAGCCAGTTGGTCGGAGGTTCCCTTCAAATCCCTTTGGTACGGCCTTCAGCTGTGCGCAACGATCGGGGCGGCCTTCATAATCGCGGTCGCAGCGACGCCACGCCAAATCGTGCGTGGAGTATTCATCGCCATGGCACTCATCGTAGTGGCGTCGATCGCCTCGGGTCGCAAGGGCGCCTCCGCGGTCGGTCCCGTGCTCGTCGGCGTGACCGGGGGCAAGACGGCCATGGGCCTTGCCGCGGTTGTGCTCTTCGCTTCCGCAATGGCCCTACTCTTCGATTCCCGACAACCCATTCTCTATCGGCTCGCGGCGCGCCGATGTTGCCGGTCGGGGCCTACATCGCGACGCACGTCGAGGCTGCAACGGCAAAGGTCTCTGTGCTCGCGTTTCCGCTCGTGTTTTTTGGCGTGCTTTCGCTACGTCTATTGCAGCGGAGCGGGCGGCTGGCATTGCTGGGCGTGATGTTGGTGGCCGCAATACCGCTGGCGGTTGTGGCGGATGAACTGTCGCACGGGGCCGACCAGGTCGATCCTGCGCGCCTTGAACAAGGATGCGACTTTGACCGGCCGGACCATGATGTGGGACAAGGCCGATCATTGGATCGCTAACTCACCGACCATCGGCTACGGATTCCGTGCTTTTTGGGCCTCGGAGAGCGCCGACAGCATCGGCATTCTGCACTACTTCAGCCTGATAGATTCGCGCGTCTTCCAGCTTCACAACACGGTGAAGGAGATCCTGGTCGATACCGGGTGGGTCGGCCTTGGCGCATTCATGACGACGGTGATCATCTTTTGCGTTTACACGACACGACTGATCTTTCTGTACCCGAGTTCGACGTCGGGCTTTCTAGCCGGCTTGTTCCTGATGATGCTCGCCCACTTCCCCGTCATTACGGTTGTCGGAGTGTTCTTTCCCCCGACCCTCGTGTTTTACGTCTGCGGAACCGCTGTGATTGTTCACTTCATGAATTTGAGAATGGCGCCAGGCGGCCCGCGCAGTGCTGATTGAGTTTCAAGGTCGACCGCGTCCGTAAGGCGACGCGTCGTTCAAATGGGGACCACCGTCGGCGCCGACGTTAAAGCCAGTGCCGACGTTATGTGGAACGCGGTTGCCGAAATAATCGTGCGAGCCGACGTGGATGCCGAATTGCTGGCCCAGATCGATGCCGGTTCCGATCATTGGCGAGCCCGGGCTAAGTTGATACGAGCCGGGGCACGTCTGTGGCGGCTCGAATGTCTGGCACGCGCCCCCGCTGCCGGGTGCTGAGAGGCCTGGATTGGAGATGGAGCCTGTCGGGCTGTTCGCGATCATCTCTTGCCCGGTTGCCGATCGAAATCCGTCCAGGCTCAGATAGATATTCACGTTCCACTTGATGAGAAAGCCAAGAGGCGCATAATAATTGTTCCCGACCACGAGACACGACGCACTCCTCGCAATCCCGGTATAGACGAACCAGGGCTTGCCGGCGCTCTGGAGGATGTTGTTGGCAATGACGCAGTCCCCGCCGAGATCGCCCTGTACCGCGAGGAGAATCGTGGGGTAGGGCGTGTTGGCAGCATAGATCGTATTATTGTAGACGTAGGTGCCGACCAGAGATGGATTGTTGTTCGCGAGAACGATGCCGCCAAAATATTGCGCGGCCTGCGGGCTCATCGCGTTGTTTTCAGAGATGTTATAGCGAATGACGTTGCGGTCCCAGGTGCCGGGTCTAGTAATCCAAAGCGCAAAACCGGCGCCCCAATTGTCATGGGCGTAACTATATTCGATCTTCGAGTCTGTGACATAGCCGTCAAGATCGAAACCGCCCCAGTCGCATCCGGTGATATAGGTGGCTGGCGCCATTCCGTAGGTCTCGTTGAACCGAAAAATAATGTTGGTCGCATCGTAAGCCCAGTTTCCAACGGGCCCGCCGCAGGTATTCGTGCTTGCGCCGCTGTTACGTACCACGTTGAATTGGCTGACGCAGCCATCGGTTTCTTTGATCAAAATTCCGTTGCCGGAGGTACCGGGGACAGCGTTCGGGCGACCGGGGATCGCCTCCACCAGATTGCCCTCGATCAAGCAATCGAAGTTCGTCATGACGCCAGGCGTGCCGGGTTGCGAACCCTGCACCAGGATGCCGTTATCTTCGCTACCGACGGTGCCAAGAACGTGATTGTTGGAGATCGTGAATTGTTGCCAGCCGGCTCCTTTGACACTGCCCTGCACGAGAATGCCGGAACGAAACCCGGTAATGCTCATATTCGTCACCGTGACACTTTGATAGATGGTCCCGCTGGCGTCATTGTTGCGCAAATAGATGCCTTCATTCTGCGTCATCGGGTCCGCACCGGTAAGGATCCAGTCGCGCACAAGAATGCCGCTCAGGTTGTTGATCACGATTCCACCTGGTGTGGTACCGGTCACGGAGAGTCTTGGACATCCGGCGAGGACCCCGGCGAGGATGTTGCAATTGCTGCCGTATCCCCCAAGGGTCACCGGTTGAGCCGGAGTCGAAAAGACTTGCTGTGGTGCGCCGGTATTTGGGCCGACGAGTATGATCGGTCCGTCGAAGGTGTCCCCACCTCTGAACAGGATATTGTCCCCAGGCTGGAAGGTCGTCGCATTGACCTTTGCGGTCGTCTGCCAGGGGGTCCATGGACTGAGGCCATTATTGGTGTCCCGCCCGAAACTCGACACGTAATACGTACTAGCTGAGGCGGGCGCGATGACCGCGTGAAAGAGGCAGACGCAATACAGCACTTGGGCGGCGAGCAGCAGTCGGTGGGCGTGCAATCGATCCGTCATTTGCTGTCCTCGTGGCTCCTCGCCGCGCAACCGCCGTTGGCGATAGCGCTCATTGGAGTCAACTATCACCTTCACTTCGTTGGGTCTCGGAAGACGCGGCATGCGCGTTGACGTCTCTCCTCGTCTCAATTGCCGGGTGATTGTGGCGCAAGTTCCGGCCCAAATTCGGCGCTCACTCGAGGCGAAGTTTTTCGGATACGATAACTAGATGCTTGGCATCGGCAGGGTGCGTCGGCAAACCAAAGTGTAAGACGCGATGTCGGCGTGGCTCGAAACGGAGTTTCGATGCAAGGAATCATTGCTCCGACGACGCTTGACGTCGTCGCATCCCAGCCGATCCGGGTCGGTTTTGGTTGCGGCGGCCTCATGGCCGGTCGACACCGCGCCGCGTCGTTGCGATCGCTCGGAACCGCAATAGATTGTGGTATCACGTACTTCGACACGGCCCGAATGTATGGTTCGGGGACGGCGGAAGGCCTGCTCGGTGAACTGATACCGCGAATGCGTGACGACATCGTCATCGTCAGCAAAGCGGGGATTCTGCCGTCGAGTCGCTCGTTGTCCCTGCGAGCGCTGGGGCGAGGTGTCAGAGAGATTTGCAAGGCGGTGCCTTCGCTTAAGCCGCATCTTCGCCTACCGCGCGCCCTCTCGCCGCGCTTTGGAATGTTCAAACCGGCGGAACTCCGCGCAAGCGTGGAAACAAGTCTCCGCGAACTGAAAACGAGCTATCTCGACATTCTCCTCTTGCACGAGGTCAAGCCCGCCGACCTCGATGATCCCGAAGTGCTTGCGCTTCTTCGCGGCTTGCAAAGCGAGGGAAAAATTCGCGAGTTCGGGATCGCCACTGGAATTGAGGAGACGCTGCAGATCGCGCAAACACGGCCGGCATTTTCGCGAGTCATGCAGATTCCCAGCAGCATCTGGGATGCGAACGTCGCGCGGCTCGCGGCAGGACCCGACAGTCTGATCGTGACGCATTCGTGCTTCGGAAAGGCCCTGCACGAGCTTCGCCATCGACTATCGACCGATCGCGCGTTTGCGCAGCGTTGGACGTCAATGCTGGAAATCAGTTCCACCGATACGGCGGCGGTGATGCGGTTGCTGCTGGCCCACGCGTTGCGCGTGAACTCAACCGGAATTGTCCTCTTTTCGTCCTCGGATCCCGCGAACATTGCCGCCAATGTCAGAGCCGCGAAGGATAGTCCGATGTTTACGGCTCAGCTCGAAAGATTACCGACGGTCCTGTGTCACGCACCGGCTTGACGCGCATCGTCGCGCCAAGCGCGAGTTCAGACGATTGCTAAAACCATTTGCAAGACCAACCAGCACAGCAGGCCGACCCAGCCGAGGGTAGCGACGGCGCCGAATGCGATCATCGACGGCGGCAGCAGTCGGCCAATCGCCGCGGCAGTTCTAGCCGGGATGGTCGGTGCAAAGGTCAGATCATGCTGGGGTATCGGCTCGAATGCTGACATCGTCTCTCCTCCGAGGGCTCAGATTAGGTGACGCTGCGTCGGAAGCGTTTCAGGGCCGATTGCGTTGTGTCATCCCAAACTCAGCTTCCACAGAAATCGCGGTTTCGATCCCCCGCGCCGTTAGCGAGCGAAGCCGATTCCGAAACCGAGATTGTGTCGCAAGAGACATTTTCATATTCGTGCTCCACTCGAGCGACGGTATAGCAGCAGCCATTGTAACGACGGGATCGCGTTGCGCGCGCACTTTCTTCGCATCGCAGCATCGTAAATTCTGCAAACCTCATTTGCTCAGCTTGGCCCGATTGCAAGGAGCGTTGTGCACCGTACAATTTCGACCCATTTGCAATTGATCTTGAGGATTGCGCGCGCGCCGCTGTCGAAGAGCATGCCGGGCTACAGCACGAAGTACCCGCCGGCCTCTATAATGAAGCAGGTCAGTCGCCCGGTGGCGTAGGCACCGGTATCGATGTTGATCCGGTTGGGGCGGACGTCGGGCTCGCGTACCGGACTGTGTCCGTGGACGACGATCTTGCTGAAGCCTTCCTCGCAAAGCAGAAAGTCTTCGCGGATCCACAGCAGGTCTTCCTCCCGTTGGCGCGCCAGCGGAACGCCCGGCTTGACCCCAGCGTGGACGAACAGAAAATCTCCGCATTCGAAAAATGGCACGAGATTAGTCAGAAAGTTGCCGATGTGACGTCGGCAGTGCCGCGTCCAGTGCCCGCGAAAGCTCGGCTCGTTCGTCACGATCCGGATTGAACGACGGACTGAGCCCGTATGATCTCAGGGTCTCCAGGCCGCCGCACTTCCGCCAGGCGATCAGCACGTCGGGGTCCTGCAAGAATGCGCGGAAGTAAGAACTCGTGATTCCCCTTCAAGCAAACGACCGCGTGGGTGCGCGCACGGCTGATCAGCAGATCGAGCACGGCTCGTGAGTAGGGGCCGCGATCAATATAATCGCCGAGGAATATTTGCAGGGGTCTACAATGTGGATAGGTGGCAAGGTCCGCGTCCACGCGTGACAGCTTTTGATGGAGCAGATCGGCTCGTCCATGTACATCCCCGACGGCATAGATCCGTACGCCTTCGGGAACCTTGGGAATTTCGCCGCTTGGCCCGCAGGTCCGCTGAAGCCACACGCAAGTCCACCTTGATCCATTTCGAACGGGTCAATTTCGATCGCGTTAGTTTCGATCGGATCAGTTTCGTTCAAGGCGCCGCGAAACGCGTCGACGATACGGTCGGCGCGGAGCGGCGGCCATCGACAGCATGCGTCCGCAGCGCGCCCGGCGCAAACCAGACGCCGTTGCGCCGGAAGAGCCGATCGGCGCGCGCGGCTATTCGATCGAGCTTTGCAGCGGGGCGGAACCGGAGCCGGTCTGCCCCTCCTTGGTGCCATCGCGGCGGGCCGCGCCCCGTGCAGCGAGATGGGGGCGAGCAAAAGCGCCGACAAAAAATCCGGCCTGCAAGGCGACAAACGTCAAAGCGATGGCGCCCAAAGGCCGCCAGAGATCAACGCCCTGCGCGAGCGCCGCGGCCGCCACTGAGATCAAAATCAGCACCATGGCCGGCACAAGGGCGAGCGGATTGAAACGCAGTCCGAGCGCGACCCCAAATATGAAACTAAGAAACGTGAGCGGTATCATAGGACTTGCTCCTCGGATACGCTACGTACCGTAAGTTAGCAAATTGTCGAAATGCTAAGTTGAGGCTGCGACAAAGCGCTGCGAAGTCTGGAGAATCGCTGCGCCGCCCCGGGAACCCGGTTCGCGCCTGCAGCCGATTTCTGTCTTGCCGCTCTCAGGAGTTCCGGCAACTCGCGCTGAGTCTCTCCAAAGCCGGCGTCAGGCCTGCCAGCGCGACGGCGCCCCGTATCGGTCCATCCTCGCTATCGACGACGATCGCCAGTGCATTCGCGCCGGACGCTTCCAGCGCTGCGGCAAACGCTGGCGCTTCTCGCGGCAACAGCAGCGCCGTAAAGGGTGGAACAACCTCCGCGTCAAAGAACTGCTGCTTATCCGGCGAACCGAACGTGATGCGCGCGTGAACACGCGGGGGCAGGGGGGCCACAATGATCACCAACGCTTCAATTCCGCCCTGCGCACACCGCAGCATAAGGCCGGCGAGGTCGGCATCCGATCGTGACAGGTCGGCGGTGTGCATGATCGAGATTGCGTCGGGACCGCCGCGCGGATCAGGGGTGCGGACCCATCTCCACTGACCGATCGATGGTGGGAGTGGTTGAGATCGCTTCTGCGTGCCGGGAGCGCCGCTCTTGATGCAATTGAGGCGCGCAGCGTCATCGATGATCGTGAGACACAGGCGCAGATCGGCGTTGATGTCTTGACCCATGACAGCGCCCGCGAAGGAGGCAGCTGCCGTTATCATAGCCAAGGCTGCGAGGTGCCGAGCTGCCATGTTTGATCCGTCATTTTTCCGTACGCTGCAATCGCGCCGCGCAAGGACTTGGATGTCCGAAGGAGCCATGAAGGCAACTGTGTGGCACTTTTCTAGCTTCTCGCGCGCGACGACTTGCGGTGCTTCCGGTGGAAGCTTACGCTCATTGTCAAATGGGGGTCGGCAGCATGTCCAAATGGTTTTGGGTCATTTGTGCTTTGCTCTGTGGCTGGGGCGCTGTGAGCGGAGCGCAAGCTGCGGACCGTGCTGTTCCGAGAGCCGTGCACGGCGCGCGCCAATGCGGCTGCTGCGGCTGTCTTCACGTTTTCTATGATTACCACCGGGAGCTGCGGTCGACCTACGGTCTCGGCATGGATCCTCGCAATTTCGATCAGACAGAACCGCATTATCGCTTCGGCGCCGTCCGAGCCTACCCTCAGTATTGGAGCGATCGGAACGGGTACGAGTTTCATTATTAAAACAAAGTGCCTTTGCCCGTTTCTAAGAACTAATCCCCGTCGGTGCATTATTGGCTGACTAATCGATTATGTTTTGAGCTGCGGATGCGGAACAAGGGCGCATTCCGCCATCGTAGTTGCCGCTGCGCCACAAGACGATCTTTTATCGCGAAGTTCCTTTCGCTCGACCGGGCGTTTGACACTCGATCCCCCGCAATGTGTGTTAGTCGGTAGATAACGGGGTTGGGGGTGTGCGTGCGTCATGCGGAGAATTTCCGTACTAGCGAGCATTTGTATGCTTGCAAGCACTCTGGGCGGGTGCCTTCTGTTGCCGTCATCGGGGCCCAACAGTCTGGACATCAGCGTCGGCGCGTCTCCAACCAATACGAATTACGCGTTGGTGAAGCTCACCGCGCCCGTGGTGAAGGTCCTGGGTGAGTACGGTCCTCTGTCGATATCGGCCACGTTCGGCGATCGCCGCCCCCCGCCTGAAATTAGATTTGGCATTGGCGACGTGCTCAGCGTGACAATCTTCGAGGCTGCGGCCGGCGGCCTCTTCATTCCGATCGAAGCCGGAGTCCGTCCGGGGAACTTCGTCGAATTGCCGAACCAACCCGTCGACACCCACGGCAACATCAATGTTCCCTATGCCGGTCCCGTCAAGGCTGCTGGCCACACCCCGTCGCAGGTCAGCGCCGACATCGTCAATCGCATCAAGAATCGCGCGATCGAACCGCAGGCCATAGTAGCGCTCGTCAACCAGAACACCTCACTGATCACCGTGGTCGGCGAGGTGAACGGTAGCAATTCGAATGCCAACGGCCGCGTTCCGGCGATGCCCGCGGGCGAACGCCTGCTCGATTACATCACCAGAGCCGGCGGCCTGAAGGATCAGGGCCAAGACACTTGGGTCACGCTCGAACGTGCCGGCCGGCGCGCGACCGTGCCGTTCGGCGCGCTTGTTTACGAGCATGACAACAACATCTGGGGATGGCCGGGCGACACCATTTATCTCTACCGGGAGCCGCAGACCTTCCTCGCATTCGGGGCGTCAGGACAGCAGGGGCAGTTCAACTTCCCCACCTGGAAGATCACGCTTGCCGAGGCGATGGGCGTCGCGGGCGGGTTGCTCGACGTGCAATCGGATCCGAGTGCCGTCTTTCTTTATCGCCGCGAACCGAGGGACGTGGCTGAACGGCTCGGTGTCGATTGCTCGCACTTCGAGGGCCCGACGGTTCCGATCGTATACAGCGTCAGCTTCAAGGATCCCGGCGGCTACTTCCTCGCGACCAGAGTGCAGATGCACAACAAGGACGTGATCTTCGCGGCCAACGCTCAGTCTGTCGAAATCTCGAAGTTCTTCCAGTTGGTCAATCAGATGGTGGTGACCGCGGACGGCGTCTCGGCGGGTGGGGTCAATGCCGAAACGTGGCGTGTTCTGTCGCACCAGAGATAGCCACCGGAGTGAGCGGTCGGCGGCATGAGCCGCAAGGAGAGTTGCCGATGCAAAGACTTCTCTTGGTTGGCGCGGCGCTGGGCGCGCTCATCACGCCGGCCGCATCTGCCGATCTCACTCCGTATTTTGCTGCTGCGCCTGCTCCGATTTGGGGCTGGACCGGCTTCTATGTCGGCGGCAATGCGGGCGGAATTTTCTCGACCAGCAACGCCGTCACCAACACCGGGTCCGACACCGACGGCGCGGGGCTCGGCGCGTTTCTGAGCGCGGGAGCGATACCTGGTTCGGTCACCTTGAGCCAGGCCGGGTTCATCGGCGGCGGCCAGGCGGGCTACAATTGGCAGGTTGGTCCGGAGTGGGTGTGGGGCGTCGAGGTTGACCTCGACGGAACGACCGCGAAAAGCCGCACGACCGCCGCGTTTGGTGGAAATGCAGTCTTTGCTCCGTTATCCACGAGCTATAGTCGAGAACTAGATGCGTTGGGAACCATTCGCGGGCGAGTGGGTTATCTCGCTCTGCCCAGTTTGCTGCTCTATGGAACCGCCGGTCTCGCCTATGCGCAAACCCGGTTGGGGACTTCGTTCGCCTGCGCCGCATGCACGCCACCTTCAGGCGCACAGGGGAACACGGCCAGTCAATTGACCCATAACCCCGTCGGGTGGGCGGCTGGCGCGGGTGTCGAATGGCAATTCACCCCAGCCTGGAGCATCAAGGCCGAATATCTCTTTGTGGACCTTGGAAAGGCCCAGACGAGCACGATCACCTACTCATATTCATCCAATACGAGCACTCTGACGAGCACGCTCAATGAGCGCGAAAACGTCGTCCGCTTCGGCTTCAACTATCGATTCTATTTGTCGTGCTCTCGCCTGCGGCTCTATTAGTTGGGCTCTCGCGTGCAGCGCCTTCCGGGGCACGCCTTGCGATGCCTCCCATCCCGGGGCGCAGTTGACCGCAACGAGTTATTTTTCGGCAATCCACCGGCAGCTCATTCGTGCCGGAGGGCCGAGCCGCGGCAGCCCAACCATCAGGTTCCCCGAAGTCGCTCAAAACTGCTCCGTGTACTGGTATCGAAACTCTTTCATTGTTGGAAAGAAGCCGAGCAGCGTCTCTTTGCGGCCATAAGGAGGAACCTCAACAGGTAGGCAAGTTAGCGACCCGTAATAGCAGACCTTGAGCTTGATGAGCGCACTGCAGTGGTTGTCCGCGATGATGGTCTGATCGAACATCTTCGTATTGACCACCTGGGGTCGAGACAGTCCGAAGACACCCACACAGGGCTTGCCGTAGGGATCGCGGTGGACTTTCGCTCCTGCGTTCTCCGGATCGTCAAGGGCCGGCGGCGGGGTAACTGCGCGGAGGCCGCGGGACGCGCCGAATACCGGTCTTTCGGTGGTGAGTGCCTGGGCATGCGCAGTTCGTTGCGCGCTCGCGGCAATGCTCGAAAGCACGACGCCCGTCACGATCAACACGTTCCTGAAATCCGACACGAGCGCGCTCCGCGAAATTACCCGATCGACCGTCTACGTTGAACAAGCTTGCGCACCATTGCTTCAGCTCTCCCTTCTCGAAATGAAGCGCATGTTGTGGCCTCTTACTCAAACTTGCGCTCATACGGTCACTTTCGACTAGCCGCACTTTCTCGTGATTGCTGCCGCGCGCGCTCAGCTTGCGATGCATGATCTCGTTGGTTAGCCTTCCTGCGATTCAAATTAGAAACGCGAAGTAGCTCAGGGAGGAGAGCACGGCCAAGAAGGTCCGAGCCGACCTATGCGAGTTTGTGTTCCCAGGTGGGTTGGAAACGAGTCAACGATGAATGCTGTTCCTCAAATCCAGCGTGGCTCATCTGCCGACGCCCGTTCTGATGATCTCTCGTTCGGCATCGTAGGTCGCCTCGAGCATCTGCTTGCCCGGATCGTCGCCATCGAATTCCTGGCAGTCGCAGCCGCGTGCTATCTCGCGAGCGTGGTCTATTTCGAGCTGTTCCTTTCGGAATGGCCGTCGACTGCGCAATATGTAGCATCCGCGTTTTTCATCGCCGGCTTGGTGCTGATCGCTTCGTTCGCTTTCAAGCATTATGTGGGTGTCCAAGCGCAACCGCGTGATCGATTCATGTGGGGCGGATTGGGCGCCGTGGTGCTGGCGTTTTCGCTGTTTCTGTCTTTGCTCTTCGTGCTCAAAATTGCCGACTGGTATTCGCGTGGAACGTTTTTCTTCCAGTTCTTCGGAGCGGCGACTGCGATCCTGATCGCTCGGGGGATGATCTATTCCCACCTCCACCGCGCCATCACATCCGGCCAGGTGGAGGCGCGCAGAGCCCTGCTCATCGGCGACATCGAAAACTGCAAGGGTGTGCTCGCCAACTTGCGGCGGGCAGGGATTCGCGCCGTCGGGATCTTCCAGTTTCCTCATATCCGCGGAAACACGGTTCCCGGCGCCGGCGCCTATTCCCACAATGTGAGGAAGTTGGTTGAAGATTGCCGCGCGCAGCGACCGGACGACATTGTTTTTCTGGCGGAGCCGCACGACCTCCCGCGAATCGGCTTCGTTGCCGACGCGTTGTCCGAACTGCCGGTCACCGTCCATGTGATCCCGATCGGAGCCGACGATCTCTGGGCTTCGTCGCGAATGGCCGATTTCGGCGGAACGGTCACGATCCAGGTGCTTCACCCACCGCTTTCCGCGGTCGATCTGGTCGCGAAGCGCGCCCTCGACATGGTCGTGGCGAGCGCCGCTGTAGTTCTGCTGTTGCCGCTCCTGGTGATGATTGTCGGCGCGGTCAAGCTCGATTCTCGCGGACCGGTGATCTTTCGGCAAACACGTCACGGCTTCAACAATCAAAAGATCAAAGTATTCAAATTCCGCTCGATGAGCACGACCGAGGACGGACATCAGGCGAAGCAGGCGATCAAGAACGATCCGCGCATAACACGCGTGGGCCGGATCATCCGGCGCACCAACCTCGACGAGCTTCCCCAGTTCTTCAATGTTCTGCTCGGGGACATGTCGATCGTCGGTCCCCGCCCGCATCCGATTTCGCTCAACGAAGCCTTCGAAAAACGGATCTCTCCGTTTTCGCGACGTCACAAAGTCAAGCCCGGCATCACGGGATGGGCGCAGGTCAATGGCTGCCGTGGTGAGACGGATACGCTCGAGAAGATGCAACGGCGGGTGGAATACGATCTTCACTATATCGATAACTGGTCGTTCCTTCTCGACCTGAAGATCATCGTGATGACGCTTTTCTCCAGACGCGCCTATCTCAATGCCGAGTGAGGCCGGAGGTGCGCATGCTCCCCTATGGTGATCCACGGGTTCTTTCGTTCAAGAACGAGCAGCGGAACCGTACCGATACGAGGCCGACGGTTCTCGTGTACAGAGGCGATCTGTTGCCCATCTCGGAAACCTTCATCAAGCATCAGATGCTCGCGCTCAGTCGCTGGCGCGGCGTATTGACGGGCCAACGGCAACTCGACGAGCTATCTCTCGAGGGCCTTCCGATCGAGGTCCTCCGCCCCACCGATCGTTCGATCTTCGAACGTGCCCGATGGAAGGTCAGCGAGGCAGCCGGGACTTTGCCGAGGGCGGTGATCGAGCAGCTCAAGAGGAGCAGGCCTGCGCTGGTCCACGCTCATTTTGGCGTCGAGGCGAGCACCGCCTCGCGGATCGCCCAGGCGCTCGACGTTCCGCTACTGGTCACCCTGCATGGTTACGACGTCAACATCGCGCGCGATTGGTGGGAGACCGGTCACGCGGGTCGTTCGATGCGTCGTTACCCCGCCCGCCTCCTGGAACTGTCGCGGCGATCGAACGTCGCTTTTCTCGCCGTGTCGGAGGCGATCCGCGAGCGCGCGATAGACTACGGAATTCCCGAAAGCAAAATTTCCGTCCACTACATCGGGGTCGATTGCGCGAAATTCAGACCGACCGGCCGACCGATCGCCCAGCGGGACCGTCGCGTGTTGTTCGTTGGCCGATTGGTAGAGAAGAAGGGCTGCGAATACCTCATTCGTGCATTCGCGCGCGTTCAGCAGGCAGTGCCGAAGTCCTCCCTGATCATCGTGGGCGACGGAGCCCTGAGGGAATCGCTCACGCAAGAGGCGAGAGCGCTTGGCGTGCGTGCCGAATTCCGTGGCGCATGTACCGGCGAACAGGTCCAACGGGAGTTCGCTTTGGCGAGGGTGTTCTGCCTTCCGAGCGTGACGGCGGCGAACGGCGATGCCGAGGGCTTCGGGCTCGTCGTTCTCGAGGCGCAGGCGTCGGGAGTGCCGGTCGTGACATCGGCGCGAGGCGGCGCCGTCGAGGGGCTAGCCGACGGACGCACCGGCTACGCCGTGTGCGAGCGCGATGTCGATGCGCTGACCGAGCGGTTGATCGATCTGCTGATCAACGACGACATCGCCACATCGTTTTCCGAAGCCGGCCGGCGCTTTGCCGTAGACAACTTCGAGCTGTCGCGCTGTACGGATGCGTTGGAGTCGATATATGACCGGGTCTCTTCGAGACGCGGCATGGCATTCTGGCCAGCGCAGGGCTGGCGCGGGCAAATCAGGAGCGTGCATTGATGAGCCGTGCATCGACCGAAACGCCGCGCCCGAACTTGCGCCAAGCGATTGCGAGACTGCCCATCATCGGTCCGGCAGCGAAGCGCGTGTACCGCACGATCGTGCCGTTTCGGCCCGCACTGCGCTTCGATTCCTCGCCGCAGTACTGGGAGGACCGCTATACGGGCGGGGGCGACAGCGGCGCCGGCTCGAACGGGCGCCTGGCCCGCTTCAAGGCGGAGGCGATCAACAAGTTTGTGGCCGACCGAGGCGTTCGCACCGTGATCGAGTTCGGATGCGGGGACGGTCGACAACTGGAGCTCGCCCGTTACGCGGCATATACCGGACTTGACGTCTCGGCTCGTGCCATTGAGATTTGCCGCGCCAAGTTCCGCGATGACTCCAGCAAGCGCTTTTTTCATACCTCGGATCCGGAGGCAGTCTCGACGACTGCCGATCTCGCGTTGTCGCTCGACGTTATCTACCACCTGGTCGAGGACGACGTTTATCACGCCTATATGAGCGGACTCATGTCTGCGGCGCACAGTTATGTTTGCGTCTACAGCAGCGATCGCGAGGTTGCGTCTCCAGCCATCCATGTTCGCCATCGATGCTTCACGAAGTGGATCCGCGATCACGCGCCGGCATGGGAGCTGATCGAGCGAATTGCGAACCCCTATCCGGAAGACCCCGAGCGCCCCGACGACACGTCATGGGCGGATCTCTATTCTCTTTCAAAAGAGCGCGGCGTCGTGAAACCGCGGTCGATTCCGACGTGACAACTCAGACGTCCCCTGGACCCTTCTGCGCAACGCCGACATAGGCAATCGGAAACGTCGATCGCGTCCGGTCAGACAGCCGTCGAACGAACCGCCGTCGCAGCAGCCACCTTGCGATCGGGACGAAAGTTGCCGCAACGCGCGGCCTCTGCAGCATCGTCTTGCCCATGATGTCCATGAGAACTTCCGGGCTTCCCCCGACTTCGTTGAGCTCGAGTACGTCAAGCCCGGCCCCGTTGAGGAGGCGCTCCAACTGATAGCGCGTGTAGCGATTGAAATCGTGCGGCGTCTCATGGAGATGGTACAGGAACGGCACACCGATGAGGACGCAGCCGCCCGGGCGTAAGGTCCGCGCGATCTCACCGATCAGCGGCTCCGGATTGGGGATGTGCTCCAGGACGTCGGACAAGAGTATCGTATCGAAGCATGAATCTCGAAAAGGCAGTGGTTTTGCAAGATCGGCGAGCGCGTCTACGTGCTGCCGCCGGTGCAGCGTCGCGGGCCAGTCCACGCAAACCACGTCTTCGACGAGATCACGATAGACCTCGAACAGGGGAACATTGCCGCAGCCCAGATCCAACATGCGCCCTTTGGCCCATTGGCTCAGGGCGACTTGGTACTGCGAAGCCATGAGATCGCCGATCAGCTGCGAGCCGACCGACAAATGCGAGCCGGTCCGATCGCCGCGGAGCGTCCCATCGACAAGCACGAACTTCGTTGGCTGCCACGTCTCAGTGCAGCGCATCCGCCGGTCCTCTCATAGTTGGCTGATACTCCAGTCGGCTCGCTCGAAGCCCCGTCTCGGGGGAGATTACCGCGCGTTGTTGCCCAACTCGGCCGGCCGCGCTCCAACGAGTATCCGAGCGAAACTGGCGATATACGACGCCAGGATCGCGCGCTTGGCGGGATACAGGAGCATGATTGCCACGTACACGAGGTAGCTTGCGATCATCAATCCAAAACACAAGGCGATCCCGGCTCTCGACGGGCCCCTGGCCGCCTCCAAGAGCACGATCGCGGAAGCCGCCGTCGCGGCAACGTGCGGAACTGCCGTTCTGATGAGGTCGGCTGTGCGCACGGGTCCTTTCGCGCCCGCCCACCACCACGTGATGGGCAGCAACACCACGTAGTTTGCGACCGTGTAGGACATGGCCACACCAAGAGCGCCCCAAGGCAGCCCGATGACGACGGCGATCACGGTTGCGACGGCATTGATGACCCCGATGCGGAAGAGGTCCCCGCTGCGTCCCTGGCTCATGAACAGCCACCCGGTCGTCGACGTCATGACCTGATGGAGACCACAAAGACCGAGCCAGCGAAAAATAGGAACGGCTGGGGCCCAATGCGGCCCGAAAAGGATGGCAAACACGTCGTCGGCGAAAATAGTCACCATGATCAGGCCCGGCTGGGTCAGAATCATGAGAAGCGAGATGCTCTCGGTGTAAGCCTTGCGATAGCGCTCGGGATCGGACTGAATCCGAGCCAGCATCGGCAGCATGATGCGGCCGAGGGGGCCCTGAATTTGCTGGAGCGGAAAAAGTAGCAGCTTGTACGCGCGGTCGTAGAAGCCGAGCTCGGTACTGCCATAGAATTTGCCGATCAGCACATAATCCGCGTTGCGCGCGAAGTAGTTCGCGATGTTGAAGCCGGATATGCCTGACCCGAACGAGATGATCTCCTTCCACTCGCCGTCAAAGGACGGCCGACCCGGACGAAGGGGACACCATATCCAGACGCCGACCAGCCCGACGATGCCGGCTGCAAGGTTTCCAACGAAGAATGCCCAGTAGCTTCCGGTCATCCAGGCGAAAATTACGCCGGCGATGACGCTCGCCGACGTGCTGATCGCGTCGATGCCGGCCAGGGCCTTGAATCGAAGGTCCCGACTGAGAAGCGCAAGCTGTTGCGACTGAGCACCGCTGACAAAGATCAGCGATGAAAATGCGATCGTCAGCGGACTGAGCCGCTCGTCTCCGAAGAACCAGGCGACGAGAGGCGCGCTGAGCGCGAGCAAGATTGCGAGCATCAGGCTGGCGCCAAGCGCGAGCCAGAACAGCGCGCTGGTTTGAGCCGTGCTGAGGCGTTGACGTTGTATCGTGGCCTGCGTCAATCCGAAGTCCTGGATAAGCGTGATCAGCCCGACGCAAGACGCGACGATGGCGTTGAGGCCGAAGTCCGCAGGCGTGAGGAGCCGGGCGAGGATCACGCTCGAAACGAACGCGGTCACGATTCGATAAATCTGCGAAGCCCCGATCAGGATCGCTCCACGCGTTGCCTGGTCTCGCATCGTGGATGCAGCCATCAAAGGGGGCGCGTCCTCTCGCGCCGATCGAGCCTGCCCGGCGCCAGCTCGGGGCGACCAATACCCCGCAGCGGTTTAGGTTCGTCGATCATGCTGTTTCCTGACATGCTTGGCCGCAGTTCCCGCCGCCCTGCGCCGATCCCCGGGGTAGATTCAACGGGCCACTATGGCATTGGTATTCTCCGGCCGACAGGGCAACACGGCTCGTTTAGAAAGCCGATGAAACTTGCTGTAGAACAGCCGCTGTATAATTGGGCTCGGCATGGTTGAGTGTTGCATCTGATGGATTCATCGCGTTCTGCGGCCTTCGCTGCGACCAGTCTCGAGGGTCTGTATCGCTGGAAAAGCTTCGACGCCGTCGTAGTTGGCGCTGGTGCCGCCGGGGGGCTCGCGGCGCTCCTCCTCACGGAAGCCGGGCTACGCGTCCTGGTGTTGAATGCCGGCACTGCTAGCGAGCGTCGGCCGCTCTCGCGGCGGATCATCGGCGGCGCGGTTCGTCAGCTGACCCAACCATCCACACTGAAGTACATACCGCCGCGTTTTGCATTCAAGGGGCGTACGGTACTCAAAGTGCTGGCCCGCGGACGTCAGCGCATTCAGTCTCGGTGCTACGCTTGGGAACGCGCGCCTGATGCGTTCGTCGACGATGTCGATTGCCCCTACACCACACCTCCCGACCGGCCGTTCAATTGGTTTCGATGCCGGCAATTGGGGGGACGAATGACCGTCCCGGGCCATGGCCGCCAGTATTATCGCTTCAACGCGAGCGACTTTTTGCCGGAGGACGGTTTCAGCCCGAAGTGGCCATTCGGGCCGACCGAGCTTGCACCATGGTACGCTGTGGTGGAACGAAGACTCGAACTCGCCGGCACTTATGAGGGCCTTTCTTCCGTTCCCGACAGCGAGATTGCGGAGCTGCTCGTTCCAAGTCCCGCGGAAAAGTCTCTTGGCACGGCGATTTGCCGACGCTGGCCGCAGGCGCGTCCGGTGCTCGGGCGATATGCGCCACCGCTGAATAGTCTCGAGCTTGCAGCGCGCACCGGTCGCCTGACGCTCCGTGAAGGCGCCGTGGTGCGAGAGATCGAGGTAGACGGCTCGGGAACCGTGCGCGCGGTCACCTTCGTCGACCAGGAAGCGGACGCCGTTATGCGTGTGCCTGCCCGCCTGGCTTTCCTGTGCGCGTCGGCGCTGGAGTCGACCCGTTTGCTGCTTCTCTCGCGCTCTGCCCGAAATCCGGACGGGATCGGGGAAAGCTCCGGCGCGCTCGGCCGGTTCCTGATGGACCACGTGATGATGAAGGCGGAAGGGATGGGCCCGCAGCTCCCTCCGGGACCGGCGGTCGCCGATGGCCGCTGCCTTTATCTTCCGCGCTTCGACACGCGTTGCGGCGAGGCGGCGGACGAGAACGGCACTCGCGGCTTTGGCGTGCAGGTGTACCAGTTTCCAGCCGGCGGACGTCGTTCATATTTCACTGCGGTCGCCTTTGCCGAGATGCTGCCTGCGCACACAAATCGCGTGAGGCTCGACGCTTCGCGCCGCGACGCGTGGGGTATACCCGCCCTGCACATCGATTGCCGTTATGGAGAACGAGACTTGGCGATTGCCGCCGAACAGGCCGCCGCGCTGCGTGAGTTGGCCGATGTGGCGCACGCGGATATCACGAGCCTGAATGAGTTGCCGCCTCCACCCGGCAGCGCCAATCACGAGTGCGGCACGGCCCGTATGGGTACGGATCGCAAAAACTCGGTGCTCGACCCCTACAACGAGTGCTGGGATGCCCGTGGGCTCTACGTCACCGACGGTGCCTGTTTTCCGTCGCAAGGCAGCCAAAACCCGACTCTGACCATCCTCGCCCTGACGGCGCGCGCCTGTGACCATGCGCTGCGGCAATCAGGCGCCGCATCTGCGGCCGAGAGGATCGCGACGGCGCCCGGTCTTCTGTGAGTTCGCAGCTTCGCGATGTTCGGCGGAACAAGGTGAGCGGACCGATTGAGGCCCGGCTGAGGCCCGATCGTTAGTTCAGTTTCGCTCGCCGCGCGGGCCCCAGCCAACCGCGGCGCATCCGCCGGTCGACTTCCTCGACAAGACGACGCACGAGATAGATCGAGATCCTCGTGGAGCGAAGGAACGCGCCCACGAACCGCGGATAGTCCCGAGATTTGGCGGCCTCGATGACGACGAGCCATTGGACGCGGCAATCGACCGAACTCGCGGTGTTCCCGGAGAGCGCGACGTTCCTCAGCGGACACGTGCGGCCACGCTAACAGAGCAGTGTCGCTGTCGCGCAAGCGCTCCAGATCCTGCCTGCTGTGTCTCGCACTTAGCGAATCCGGGCGGACGACGGACACGTAGCCCGCAGCCGGAACGACCAGGAAACGAGCGCCCAAGGCCAGCGCCCGCGCATAGAACGCATAGTCCTCCCCGAGTTCGCAGAGATTCGTCGTATTGCAGTCGATGTCGATCGACGAAAGCTCGCCGAATGAGCGGTTTGAGAAACCCGAGTTCGCGCCGATCGACGCCATGTGGGCGGATATTGCCGCGGACGAAGGCTAGGAGATCGAGCAACCGCGGTTGGAATGACCCGCCGAACAGGACCGGCACCGGCGCTTCGCATCCGATCCGCTGTTCGTCTACCTGGAGCAGGTCATCTGCAACGAAATCCCGATCGGCTGCGGCTGCCAGCAATTTGGCGATGCGCCCCGGGAGCAAATAGTCGTCACCGTCGAGCACACAGATCCACGGCGCCGTCGAAATATCGAGCGCGGTGTTGCGCGCCGCGGATGGCCCGCGGTTTTCCGGCAGCGATCTGACGATCAACCGGTCGTCATTGAGATCGCAACGCGATGCAACGGCTGCCGTATCGTCCGTGGAGCCGTCGTCGATGACGATGACAGTTCGGACGTTCGGTTGAGACAACGCCGACCTGACCGCTCGTTCTATGGTGTCGGATCGATCTCGTGCCGCAATGATGACGTCGACACACGCGGATCTCTTGTTCGAGATTCTGGTGAACCGCGTCTTCATCTCGAGCCGCGTCCGGCCCACGCATCTCGGCGCCATCAGTCAAAGTCCGTGACCTGCGACGACCTCTTCCAGGCGGAGAGCCCGCCAACCAGATCATAGCTGTATCGAAATCCGGCTTCTTCCAGGCGTCTCGGAATCATGTTGGTCGATTGATGGAGCTTGCGGATGCGGGCCCTATTGATGTCGTTCTTGAGCCCAAACCCGGACAACACTTCGAAGCCGAGCGCAGCAAGTCCAAGCAGCCAGATTGGGACGACGATTCGCGGCGCCGGATAGCCGGCGACTTGGGAGAAGGCCGCGCAGATATCGCCGCTGGTGTAGCGCTGCGGGTGACAAAAGTTATAGAGGACGACGCCGTCGTTCCGTTCTTTCATTTGCAGCATCGAAGACACGAGGTCTTCGATGTAGCCACATGCCTTTATGGTGTCGGTCCGTGCCGGATAGACGAACCGGCGCCCCTTCAGGGCGCGGGCGAGCCGGGTGAAGTTGCCGCGTTCGGCCAGACCATAGATGACGCCGGGCCGCACGATGGTCAGGCGCCGCACCTCGGGACGCTCGGATTGCCACTGTCGGTGGATACCTTCCGCCAGGATTTTCGAACGTCCGTAGGCGTTCACCGGTTCGAGAACGGCGTCCTCGTCCTTCGGCGCCTCGGTCGGGCCGTAGACCATCATCGTGCTGGTAAACAGCACATAATCAGCCCCGACGTCGGTCGCGAACTTGCAGACGTTCGTGGCACCGCGCACGTTGGTCCAGTAATACTCCCAGTCCTCGTGACCGGGCGTCGTGTGCACGGCTGCAAAGTTGAAGATGTCGAATGGCCCGTGCCCGCAAAGCCGCGGGTCAATGGGTTCGCGAACGTCTCCCTTGACGTATTCGATCCGGGGGTCCGTGAAGCGAGGCTCGGCGATATCGATGCTATAAAGCTTATCGTATTGGCCTCCCGCGAGAAGTCGCTGCAGAAGGTGGCATCCAATAAAGCCGGCGCCGCCGAACACTACGGCGCGTTTGCCCGCCATCACGCTCTGCTCCGTTCATGCTTCGAGCGCTCTGCTTAACATGGCGCGGTACCGGTCGCAGGCGCTTTCACCCCGATGAAGGCGTGGGGAGCTGGGCGACGGACTTCGACCATGCCGTCCTGGATCGCGACCTCTTTGCTGACGGTGCGGCATCGAATCGACGGCTGGCGAAAATTAGATTTTTCTAGCAGCGGTCAGATCGGAGCGGTGAATGCCGACCAAGATTTGCTACTTCGCGCACGACTTGGCGGATCCGGCCATCCACCGTCGGGTGCGCATGCTGATCCAGGGGGGAGCCAACGTAACGACAATAGGATTTCGACGTAGCGCCGAACCGGTCACCGTCATCCACGGAACTCCGGTCATCGACCTCGGCCGTACCGTTGACGGGATGCTCGCGAAACGGGCACTCACGGTTGCTCAAGCTTTCAGCAAGCTCAAAGTCCTGGCCGAACATCTGCGCGGGGCAGATGTCGTTCTCTGCCGCAATCTTGAGATGCTGGTTCTAGCGAGCCGGGCGCGCAGCCTTTACGCGCCACAAGCCGCCCTTGTGTACGAGTGTCTCGACATCCACCACTTGCTGTTGTCGGACGGAGCCCCGGGCGCCGCGCTTCGCGCGCTCGAGACGCGATTATGGCGAAACGTTGGCTTGCTGCTAACGAGTTCGCCGGCGTTCATCGAAAACTATTTTCGGCGCCGGAACTTTGGGGCGCCGATCCGCCTGGTTGAAAACAAGGTGCTGGGCTTCGAAGACGAATATGCGCCCGTCGGCGAACGGAAGCGACCATCGGGTCCACCATGGCGCATTGGCTGGTTCGGGATGATCCGGTGCAGGAGGAGCCTCGACATTTTGAGTTCCATCGCACGGGCCGCCGACGGAGCAATCGAAGTCGCGATTCGTGGGCAGCCCTCGCGCGCGGTTTTTCCGACTTCGATGCGGAATTGGCCGACCGTCCCGACGTCCGCTACGCCGGTCCCTATCGCAACCCAGATGACCTCGCCGGGATCTATGGCGAAATCCATTTTACTTGGGCGATCGACTACTACGAGAGCGGGGAGAATTCTGCCTGGTTGTTACCAAACCGAATTTATGAGGGATGCCGCTATGGTGCCGTCCCGCTGGCGGTTGACGCGGTGGAGACGGGCCGGTGGCTTGCACGCCGCGGTGTAGGTGTCGTGTTCAAAGAACCAATCGAGCGCCAGCTGCTCGCGTTCTTGCAGAATCTCACGCCGGCACAATACTCGGATCTGGCCGCGCGAGTTGACGCTCTGCCCCGCAGCGATCTAGTTTTCACGTTGGCTGATTGTCGTGACCTGGTGCACGCCATGTCACGGGCTCTTCCGTCGAAAGCTGAATATCTCCAACGGCCACCGGCAAACCGCCCAGCATGACGCAAACTGACGTATTGAGTTCTTCATCGACGCCGGCGACAGCCCTTCGGGCACCTGTGCTCGTAGTCATCCCTTGCCTTAACGAAGAATCCCACATCGAGAGTGTGGTCCAAAGGATTTTAGCGGAGCAAGCCCGCATCGATATGAAACTCATCGTCGCGGACGGTGGCAGCACGGATGGAACCAAGGCGATCGTCAGTCGGATCATGGCGACGAATGAACGCATGGCGATGATAGAGAATCCCAGGCGGATCCAGGCCGCCGCGATCAACAGCGCGGTGCGAGATCATGGCGCGGATGCGCGCCTCCTGATCCGGATCGATGCACATGCGAGCTACCCCGCGCGATATTGCGAAAGCCTCATAAGAACGCAGATGCGCACACGCGCGGATTCCGTCGTCGTGAGCATGCGGACGGAGGGCGACACCTGCTTTCAACGGGCAGCT
The DNA here is from genome assembly GCA_963793985.1 of uncultured Alphaproteobacteria bacterium. Classification (GTDB taxonomy): domain Bacteria; phylum Pseudomonadota; class Alphaproteobacteria; order Rhizobiales; family Xanthobacteraceae; genus JAJPKK01. Next base: position 39,995 of record CAWCCG010000018.1, read on the forward strand.
GCCGTTGCGCAAAACTCAATTCTCGGCAATGGCGGTTCGTCACACCGCAACGAAAGTGCAGGGGAATGGGTCGAGCATGGACACCACGCTCTGATGACCACCGAAGCCTTTTTGGCAGTCGGTGGTTACGATGAGACGTTTCCGCACAATGAAGACGCGGAACTGGATACCCGACTTATTGGGCGTGGCTTTCATATCTTCTTGTCCGGCGACACTTACGTCACGTATTTCCCGCGCACCTCGGCCGTTGCGCTTTTTCGGCAGTATTTCAATTTCGGACATGGGCGGGCGAGGAACTTCTTGAAACATCGCAAGGGGACGAAACCTCGCCACCTCGTCTTAACGGTGGTCGCTCCCGCGATGTGCCTTGCTGCCTTGACGCCATTCGCTCCGATCTTCGTGGTGCCGGCGGCGGCGTGGGCGGTGCTGTGTCTCGGATGCGGATTGCTGTTGGGTGTCCGCTCACACGATCCATGTGCCGCAGGCGCGGGCGTTGCGGCGATCGCGATGCAGGCGGGCTGGTCGTTCGGCTTTTTCGCGGGGCTGTGGACCGCTCTTCAAGAATATAGATCTCACGGTCCGCGACGGCCTTCCTGATGATGGTTGCTGGTTGCGAGGGGTGTCGATCAGCATCCAGGTATTTCCCCGATTGAGTTCGGAGGTAGGGCATGCGAGCACGCTTCCATATCCCGTTGGCATCGGCGTTGGTTGTGGCGGTGGTATCGGCCACAGCCCCTCCGGGTGTTGCCGACGACGCGCGTAACTGCATTCCCCGGGAGGCCGGTGCCGACACGCTGTCGCCGGCCGGGTTTGCAATGAGGATGTCGCTGTTGGACTTTCTGGTCATCCAGCGCGCGTTGATGACCATGCAGGACGAACGGGCGGGCCCGGTCTTGGAACGATTGCGCGTTCAACTCTCGGGTCAGCCGAAACTCCCAAACGGGCCTGATCGGTAATGGGCCGGCAATGAAGCCTGTCCAACCGCCGCCGCCCCGGATCAGCATCATCGTTGCAAATTACAATGGCGCCGCCTTCCTCGGCGACGCGCTGAGATCAGGGCGCGTGCAAACGCTGGCCGATCTCGAGATCATCGTGTCGGACGATGCATCGACCGATGCCAGTATCGGCATCGTCAGGCAAATGATGGAGGACGATGACCGCATCCGGTTGATCACGAGCGACGTCCGGCGAGGTCCGGGCGCGGCGCGCAACAAGGCTGTTGCCGCAGCGCGGGGCGAGTGGATCGCCATCATGGACAGCGACGATGGCATGCACCCGGCCCGGCTGAAGACGCTCGTTGAGCTTGCGGAGCGGGATGCCGTCGACATCATGGCCGACGACCTGCTGGTATTTGACTCCGATCACGTCGCCCGTCCCGATACCTTGCTCAGGGGCAAATGGGCGCGCGCGCCGTTCTCAATCGACCTCCGGTCCTATATCCGCTTGAACCATCTGTACGGGGCTGGCCCGTCGCTTGGGTATCTCAAGCCCTTGATCCGCGCCCGGCTGCTCGATGGCATTCGTTATGATGAGAGCCTGCGCATTGGCGAAGATTACAACCTGATCTTGCGGCTGCTGCTCGCCGGGGCGCGATATCGCGTATATCCATTGCTCTTTTATTTCTATCGTCGGCATCCTTCGTCGACCTCTCATCGGCTCGATAAGGCGGCCCTCGCTGCGCTTCGAGCGGCGGACACGGCGCTCCTGGACGACGGCGCATATGCAGATCCGAACATTGCGAAGGTTGTTCGCGCGCGGCTTCGTTCGATCGATGCAGCGTCGGCGTTCGAATCGCTCCTCGACGCGCTCCGCGCGAAAGACGGTGTTTCGGCCCTGCAAACGATCTTGCGCCGTCCCGGCATGCTCCGTCTGCTGAGGCTTCCGATCGAGGCTAGGCTCTCGTGCCTGGTCACAAGGCGGGCGGCATCTTCGATATCGAGCAGACAGGTCTGCGTGCTGTCTCGTCAGCGTGTCGTCGGCCGAACCAATGGCAGTTCGGTCTACTTGCTGGAGGTCGCGAGGGCGCTTGCGGAACGGGGGCTGGATGTCCACTTCCTGTCGCCTTCGCCGACTACCCTCGGCCGCTGGCCCTACCTGCGGCGTTCCGATGCCTTGGCCGTCTTCAAAAGCTACCGGGTACGGGGCACTTGGCGTTTCGGCAGGTATCTAATTTCAACAAATCCGGGTCGTGCGGTCCGGGCATCGTTCGCGGTGCTGGACAAAATCCTGCTGAATTGGGGCGTCCTCGCGCGCCCGATGTCCAGCCGTGCGCCGTACTCGATCGCCCAGCCGCTTACCCGGGAGGATCAGCTCTTCATCGCGCGGCATGCGCCGCGCTGCGCGGATTTCCTGATCGCGGATTACTGCTTTCTCACCGAAGCTTTGCCATATGCGCTGCGGCCTCGCGCGAGATCGGCTGTCGTCATGCATGATCTCATTTCGAGCCGAGCCGGCCAGTTCGATGCCCTGAAGTCGAAGGACTCCGTCGCCGTCCTGAGCGAGAATGAGGAGTGCAATAAACTCGCGGCGGCCGATTGCATCTTGGCGGTCCAGGCGGACGAGGCGGCGGTCATCAATCGCTGGCTGCCCGCTCATCACGTCATGGTCGTCCATATGGCCGCGAGGCCGGTTTCCGAGCCGCAGCCCGGTGACGACGACACCGTCTTGTTCGTCGGGAGCGGTACGGCGCCCAACGTCGACGGCGTCCGCTGGTTCATCGAGCAATGTTGGCCATCGATACGGGCGCAGCGGCCAAACGCGCGGTTCTGTGTGGCTGGCGCGGTGTCGCAGACCTTCGGTCCGCCGCCCGAGGGGGTGCTGTTTCTGGGACATGTGGACGATCTGGCCCGGCTTTACGGCCAGGCTGGCGTCGTCGTGTCGCCACTGCGGGCCGGTTCCGGCCTGAAGATCAAGCTGATGGAGGCGCTCGAATTGGGCAAGGCCGTTGTCGCAACATCGGTCACCTTGCAAGGCGTGGCCGACAGGTTGAGCGATGCGGTCATCCGCGCGGACGACGCCGACGTATTCGCCGCCGCCATTGTGTCGCTGTTGAGCGATACGAAGAAGCGCGTTTCACTGGCCGCTCGCGGGCTCGACGCCCTGGCCCGACATTTCTCGCCGGACCAATGCTATGGGCCGTTTGTCGCGCATGTCGTCACGGCAACCGCATTGCCGGCGGCCGCGCACGCGGCGAGCCCTCAGTCGGTGTAGCCGTACCGCGCGTAGGATCGATTGAAATAGTAGTTGTCGCGGTAGGTGCCGTACCGCCGCAGCGCGTTGAGATTTGCCTTGTTGAGAACGACACCGAGCAGATTTCCTGCAACTCCGGGCGCCGTCTTGAGCGCCCGCTCAACCACGTCGATCTTCGTACGCCCCCATTCCACGACGAGGACGAAGCAATCCGCAAGGTGCGCCATCGCCCGCACGTCGACGACCGGGGCGAGCGGTGAGAGGTCGACGATTACATAGTCGTAGGACTGCCGCAGCCGATCGATCAGCACATGCATTTGCTCGGAGGCGAGCAGCTGGCTGCTGTGGGGGGTGCGTTCGTGCATGACCGTCGGCAGGAACGTTAACCGGGTCGCGGGGTCGAACAGAAGCGCATCCTGAATCGCCACCCGGCTGGCCAGGACATCCAGCAGGCCGAGTTTCGCATGCTCGGCGAGTTTGCGAGACAGGCCCGGATTTCTCAGGTCGGCATCCACCAAGATGACGCGGGCGCCGCCGCTCGCGATGCTTTGAGCGAGCGCCATCGAAATTGTCGACTTGCCTTCGTTGGGCTGTGACGAGGTGATGGCAATGACGCCTTTCGGGCCGGAGCCTCCGGTCGCATCCGCGGCGAGCTTGATCGCACGCATCAACTCGGCAAACCGCGAGAATGGTGCGTCCACCACGTTCCAGAACAAGCCTCGGTCACGATCGATCATGCGCTGGTCGAGCCCGGCGTCACGGGTTCGGGAGGGCTCCTTCCGGCTGCCCGCCTTCATCCGAGGGACCACCGCAAGGCAATCGGCTTGCAGGGTGCTCTCGACCTGGTCGGCGGTGCGGAACACACGGTCCGACATTTCGCGGAAAAAACCGAAGCCGAGCCCCAGGACGAGGCCGCCAGTCACTCCTGCCGCAAGGATGAGCTTCGTTCGCGGATGGCTGGGGCGCAGAGGCGGCGTCGCCTCCGTGATAATTCGTGCCTCGGTGATCGGGAACGACTGTTGCTGAACGGACTCCATGTACCGTTGAAGAAAATTATCGTGCAAGGCACGATAGGTCTGTGCCGTGCTTTCCAGCTCGCGGAGCGTAATCTGCGCCTGATTGGTCGTCTGCGATTGCGACACGATCTCACCCAGCGTGCTTGAGATGGAGTCCTCGCGCGCCTTCGCGATCTCATAGTCGCTCTTGTAGGATTGGGCGATTCGCTGCAGCTCATCCAAAATGTTGCGGCGGATTTCGGCCATCTGATTGCGCATATTGACGGCCGCAAGGTGGCTCGCGCCGTAGCGCCGCGTCCAATCCGCTTCCTTGCGGCTGAAGTCCATATACTGATCGCGCAGCTTCGTGATCACGTCGTTCTTGAGCGTATCCGTGACCGTGCCGTCAGGGAGATCGCTCTTGGTGATCTGGTCGATTCGTTCGAGGCGCGCCTTGGCCTCGGCCGTCTGCGCCCGCGCCTGCATCAGGCCGCTATTGAGCTCGACGAGCTGTTGTTCGTTCATCAAACGACCGCCGGTGTCGATGATGTTGTTTTTTGCCCGAAAGTCGACCACCGCCCGCTCGGCCGTGGTCGACTGTTCCCGGAGCTCCTTGATCCTGTCCTGTAACCATACTCCGGCCCGCCGGGTCGTCTGATATTTTGATTCCAGCTGATCGACGATGTAGGCGTCCGCAACGGCATTGGCGATCCGGGACGCCTTCTTGGGATCGTACGATCTGAAGTCGATTTCGATGATGTAAGTGAGCCCTACGCGTTTTACCTGCAGCTTCGTCTCCAGCGTCTCGACGGCAACACGCATGATGGAAAACTCCGACGCAACACGTTCGGAGGTGTCAAACATGCCCATCACAAAGCCGATGACCGACCAGATCAGGCCTGGTCGCGGACTGGTAAATTCCGGGTCGTCGTTCAGATGCAGCTGCTTGATGACGGAAAGCGCGACGTTCTCCGACTCGAGAATTTCGACCTGACTATCGATCCATGCGGTATCGGGGGCCGTCTCGCCGGCAGATGCTTGCTGCTGTTGAAGCAGCTGGAGCTTGCGTGTGTCGATGAGCAGCTTTGCCTCGGCGGTATAGCCCGGCGGCGCAGTCATTACATAAGCGATGCAAAGCCCCAACATCACGGCGAGGGCAAGCAAAACGACGAGATATTGGCGGCGCAGGAACCCGGTTGCCATCCGCAACATTTCGGCGGGCGACTCGAGGCTCGACGCACCGGCGCTTATGGTTCCCGTGGGAAGAGAGGGTTTGCTGGGGGTCTGAAGCATTGCTTTCCAATGCGTGTTGTCGACTGCTGCTAAGGGCTAACGGGCGGCCGCAATCGCGACGCGCGGCGCCCAAGGCGATGGATCTGCAGCTACGGCTCGCGTGGCTATTGCCCAACGGCATCACGTGCGCCGTCGCGACCGACGGAGACGTTTTTAACATGACGCCAATAGTGCAGCAACACGAGCACCTATTCTCCAACGGGAACCCGATCGGCTAACGAAATACGAAAATAGACTACTATTATAAGCCTCGCGCGGTATCACGAGGAATGCTTGGGCGCGCACATAGCCGGATGTTGATACCATGCTGCGAAATCGCGGCGTGCAACGCCGTCTTCGGCAAACGAGTTAAGCGACAGGATCGAAGGAACGGCCTATGAAGGTGACGCGGCTGCCGATTTGCGGTGCAGCCTTTCTGGCGACTGCCTGCGTCATCGTAGCCTCGGTGGCATGGCTGGATAGGCCGATTGCCTATTTTGTCCACGACGCGTTCGGGCAATATTTGATTGTGGGAAGCTTCACCGAGACCCCTAGCTTTTTCAGCCCGCTCGCTATTCTGGTGTTCCTCATTGTTGTCGCGCGTCGTATCGCGTTCCGACCGTTTGGCCGCTTGGACGTGGCCCTTATCTTGGCCGATCTCAGCATCATCCTCGCAAAGCTGGTGGTCGCACCCCTCAAGGTCATGTTTGGCAGGACGTGGCCGCAATACCACATGCCGTCGCTCATCGGGGACGGAACCTACGGGTTCAATTTCTTTCAAGCCGGTCCCTCGTTAAAGTCCTTTCCGTCCGGCCACATGGCCTCGATCTGTGCTCTTTTGGTTGTCTTTTGGCTCTGGTATCCCGCGTACTGGCCGACCTACACGGTTGCAATCTTTGGCATGGCGGTGGGACTTGTCATCGGAAATTATCATTTTTTGAGCGATGTGATTGCGGGAGCCTTTGTCGGATGTGCGACTGCGGTTTTGCTGGTTCATATCTATGAGTCTTGGCGTGCGTGGGGCCTTAAAGTTGATGGTCCCCTGGCAGGTCGCTGACATGGCACCGATACGTGCCGGAATTACATTCATTTGTCTGTCAGCCGGAATGTTTTTGGCGGTCGTCAGCGTCGCTTCCATCAATGAAGAGTTTGCGGATCCGCCATGACAGAAAGTGCGGCCAAAGGATCAGCAATGGCTGATGGATGTCGCGATATAAGGTATAACGAGTAAAGCGGTACTGTCGCCGCGTGGGACAGGTGTCAATGCATATTGAGAAGCGTATCCTCGTCACCGGAGGCGCAGGATTTCTCGGGTCGCATCTATGTGATCGGCTGCTTGAGCGAGGTAGCGACGTTGTCTGCGTCGACAACTTCTTTACCGGGGCGAGGCGCAACATCGCCCCCCTCATGAGCAGCAAGCGGTTCGAGTTCGTGCGCCACGACGTGACGTTCCCGCTCTATGTCGAGGTCGACGAAATCTACAACCTCGCCTGTCCAGCATCGCCCATCCATTATCAGCACGATCCCGTGCAGACGACGAAGACGAGCGTGCACGGGGCGATCAACATGCTGGGGCTCGCCAAGCGGCTGCGCGCGAAGATTCTCCAGGCTTCGACGTCGGAGGTCTACGGCGATCCCGACGTGCATCCGCAGCCTGAGGAATACTGGGGCCACGTCAACCCGATCGGAATCCGTTCTTGCTACGACGAGGGCAAGCGCTGCGCCGAGACGCTGTTCTTCGATTACTGGCGCCAGCACCGGCTGCGCATCAAGGTGGCGCGCATCTTCAACACCTATGGCCCGCGCATGCACCCCAATGACGGCCGCGTGGTGTCGAATTTCATCATCCAGGCGCTGCTCGGCCGCGATATCACGGTCTACGGCGACGGGCAGCAGACGCGTTCGTTCTGCTACGTGGATGATCTCGTCGACGCCCTGATCCGGCTGATGGACAGTGCCGACGACGTGACCGGCCCGCTCAACGTCGGCAATCCGGCCGAATTCTCGATCCGCGAGCTCGCCGAAATCGTGATCGATGCGGCCGGATCGCGCTCCAAGATCGTCAGCCGTCCGCTGCCCGCCGACGACCCGCGCCAGCGTCAGCCCGATATCGCCAAAGCCCGCAACGTGCTCGGCTGGACGCCGCGCACGCCGCTCAAAGAGGGGCTGATCCGCACGATCGCCTATTTTGAGGACCTGCTGCAGGACGAGGGGGTTCGCGCGGTCGTGCTCGCGGCCGAGTAGGTGTGGGGTTCCAGCCGTCGGCGTTTGCGAAACGATTGGCTCACGTTGGCGGCCGCGCAGCGAGGCCGCCGGCGACGACGATGACGTCACGCGTCAGTTCGCGTGCTGAAGGACTGAATGGTGGGGTCTCTGGACCGGAAGCAATTAGGAGGACGAGCGTTCGATGCGCATCGCGATGATCGGTGGGGGTTATGTGGGGCTGGTGTCGAGCGCTTGTTTTGCCGAATTCGGTTCAGAGGTGTCGGTCGTGGAAGTCGATCCCGTAAAGCTCAAAGCTTTGCGCATCAATCAAATGCCGATCTACGAACCTGGCCTCGATGCGTTGGTCGCCAAGAACGTCGAAGCGAAACGGCTGCGTTTTACTGACGACCTCGAGTCGGCGTTGGAGGACGTGGAGGCCGTGTTCATCGCGGTCGGGACCCCAACTCGTCGCGGCGACGGTACTGCGGACCTCAGTTATGTGTACGCGGCCGCCGAACAGGTCGCGCGCGCGCTCAAGGGCTATGCCGTCATCGTCACCAAATCGACGGTGCCGGTCGGCACGGGCAGGGCGATTGCCGAGATTGCCCGTCGCGTCCGCCCCGACCTCGAGTTCGACGTTGCCTCGAACCCTGAGTTTCTGCGTGAAGGCAATGCGATTGGCGATTTCATGCGGCCCGATCGCGTGGTGATTGGCGCCGAGACCGAACGCGCCCGCGAGGTTCTCCAGCAACTCTATCGGCCGCTCTACCTCATCGAAGCGCCGATCGTGCTGACCGGGCTCGAGGCGGCGGAGTTGACCAAGTACGCAGCGAACGCGTTCCTGGCCATGAAAGTTACCTTCATCAACGAAATGGCGGACCTGTGCGAGCGAATCGGAGCCGACGTGCACGACATCGCTCGTGGCATCGGCCTTGACGGCCGGATTGGACGCAAGTTCCTGCATCCCGGGCCTGGTTTCGGCGGCTCCTGCTTTCCCAAAGACACTTTCGGCCCTGATTCGCATCGCGCAAGAGCACGGCGCGCCGTCCCGATTGGTCGAGAGTGTCGTCGCCGTGAACGATGCCCGCAAGGCCAGCATGGCGGCGCGCGTTATTGCCGCCTGCCGCGGGTCCGTGCGCGGCAAGACGATCGCCGTGCTGGGATTGACCTTCAAGCCGGAAACGGACGATTTGCGGGAAGCGCCTTCCCTCCCGATTCTTGCCCGCCTCGCGCAGGACGGTGCGATCTTGCGGGTATTCGATCCCAAGGGAATGGACGAGGCGCGGGCCATGCTGCCGTCGTGTGTGAGCTACTGTCGAGACGCGTTGGACGCCGCGAAAGAGGCCGATGCGTTGGTGCTTGTGACCGAATGGAACGAGTTCCGGGCACTCTCGCCGGCACAACTGGCTGGCGCCATGCGGGGCCGCACCGTGATCGACCTGCGCAACGTTTATGATCCCGTCGCGATGCGCCAGGGGGGCTTCAGCTATCACGCCGTAGGCCGCCCGGGCCGTGCAAAACACGTCTAAGTAAAATTTGGCGGTCGTTCCCGAAGTCGGCCGGAGTCGGTGAGGTCAACCTTTCATTGGTGCTCGCGTGTGGGCAAGCCGATCGCCAGCGGTGTCGGCCCAGTGGCCGAATGAGCCCGTCGGCCGGACGCCCAATGCAACTGTGGCATCGAGGCCGAATGCGTGTCGCGAAAAGCGCAGGAGCCGGACTGCAGTCGGAACATCACGCGCCTCGATCGCTCTGCGCACGCGCCACCGCAGTCTGCGAACCGAAAGCAACCCGGATCGATAGGGGCCAATTTGCATCAAGCAGCCTGGATACATCGCCGTCCAACGTGCTCGGCACGGCCAAATCGTCGATGCCGTAACGGCTCCCGAGCAGCCCGGTTGCGATCTTCAGCTCCATCGGCCGCGGCCGTCGTTCGCCAAGCAAAGAGCGATACGCCGTGAGCGCGCGTTGCGCTGCGTCGTACACCTTGCGTCGAAACAGAACGACGCCCTTTTGCAGGTAAGCGAGTGCACGATCGGACGGATCGTCCAGCGACGCACCAAATGGGTGGAAATCCCCGAGATCCCATTCCTTGTCCAATCGCTGAAAGATGAGGCGGTCATACTTGATCCATTTATCTGTGGTATCGACCGCGAGCGTCTGATCGTGAAGCGGTCCGCGATAGCCCTCGTGCTTGCGCTGATAGAGCACGATGTCGTCGATGAAGACGCCTTCATTTGCCCGTGCGAGCCGCAGTGCCATATCGTAGTCCTGGCTTCGGGCGAGGGCGACGTCATAGGGACCGGCACTCATCTGCGCCGTGCGGCGAACGGCCCAGCACGGATTTGGAATGAAGCAATTCTCCATCAACTTGACGATCAGCCGCCTCGGATCGCCTCGAGGTACAGAGGCGCCTTCCTCGAGTGGACTGTTCGCCGGCGGGGCCTGGCCCTGGAACCGCAGATAGCGACCGTAGGAAAACGCTGCGCGCGGATTTGCAGCTAGCGCCGCGGCGTGCTTGGCGAGCGTCCACGGCGGAAAGACGTCGTCATCGTCCAAGACAGTGACCACATCTCCCTCGCTGGCAGAGATACCGAGGTTCAGCGCCGCCGCTTTACCCTGGTTTTCCTGACGCAGGTACCGAACCGCCGTGCCGAACTCGCGGACAACGCTTTCCGTTCGATCGGCTGAACCATCATCGACGATGATGATTTCCCTGTCGGCGTGGTTCTGCTCGAGCGCGCTGCGGATGGCATCGCCGAGCATCTCAGCACGATTGAAAGTGGGTATCACGATTGAAAAGCGCATGGTGCGATCGTAGCTTTCGAAGAGGCCGACGCGTGGTCCGAGATCATCGGAATGGATACGGTATCGACGGTCGATCGATAACATGGGTTCGGAGCGGGCGTGCAGACAATCTGGACAATTCAATATCTACGCGCCGTCGCCGCCATTGCGGTACTGGTGCATCACCTTTCGTTCGGCAAGGGAGACTGGTTTCCTGCCGGATCGTTTGGAGTTGATATATTTTTCGTCATAAGCGGCTTTATTATGTGGGTAGTGACGGCGCGGGACGATCGCGGCGCGCGAAAATTTCTGATTGATCGTATTGCGCGAATAGTGCCGACGTATTGGTGCGTAACTCTGTTGAGCGCGGTGGGCGCTTTCGTCAGGCCGTGGATATTTGCGGTGGGAACGCCGAGCATGGCCGTCATCGTCGGTTCCCTCTTGTTCATTCCGCAGAACTCTCCCCCCATTATTCCGCAGGGGTGGACCCTCAACGTGGAGATGTTTTTTTATGCAGCCTTTGCCGCCACCATCGTCGCTCCGCGCAAAGTGCAGATTGCCATCCTCACAGTCACGCTCGGGACGTTGGCTGTCAGCGGACCGCCGGCGTGGCTGGGTGAGGGGATTGCAAAGACCTACTTCAATCCGAGACTGCTGGAATTTGTCGGCGGCTTGTGGCTCGGCGAGCTGTGGCTGAGGGGAGCGCCTTTAAACAAATGGTTGGGCTTAGGCGCCATCGTGTCGGGCGCGGTCGCTGCGCAGTTGGCAACCTCCATGCCGGAGCGGTGGCTCACCTGCACATGGATCGCGGCCAGCATTTTGATCGTGGGAGGCGGTTTGATTTGCGAGCGACAGGCCAGGATTCCAAAGATGAGGCTTTTGGCAACCGTGGGCGACGCCTCCTACATTATCTACCTCATTCATACGCCGATCGTTCAAGTCATGAAGGCCCAGCAGTGGCTTCCGGCCCCCGTTCAGACGGGTGCAGCGGTGCTCATATGTGTGGTGGCGGCGATTGTCGCACTGCCGCTCGAGCGCTCGGTGGTCAGGCGTACGCGCGCTTGGCTAGGTCGACTGCCCGAGATTGCGCCCGGCCGCCTTTCCGCCGAATTTCCGCAGCGCATCGTCTTGAAGAGCGATCCGCATTAGCGTGCCGCCACGGGCAGTATCAAGTCTCAGCAGGGCCCGCTTCCTCCGCCCACAGATGGGGCGAGGCTATTCCGCTGCCGCTTTCGCAGGCACGACCTCACGCTGGACAAATTTGAAGATCTTCCGTTCCTCGTCAGGAACGCCGTGGCGCGTTTTTTTCATCGCGACCTTTCGAGGCGGTAGGCGGCGCAGCTCCGACTGGATGCGCTCCGACATGGCTTGGACGCGGCCGATCCTTTTCGCTGCGGCGTCAAGTGTCGAATCCTCTTGGATGGACATGAGGTCGATAATGTCGAACGCCTCCAAGAGGCTGAGACCACTCTCGCGCCACTCCGGGTTACCATGGAGCGTGTCGCACAGGGCCTTGATGGTGCGGGCGGTCAGCACTCCCGGTTGATTATTTGCCGTCTGCGTAACGCACTGGAGTGCGGTGATAAGCGTGTCCTCGCCATAGCGCTTGAGACACTGGGTTATGGCGCCGACCGCCATCGTCTGCCCCGGACCCTGCCTGTTGATCGGAACCGGATAGCGAAGAAGCTCGACCTGGGCGCATGCACATATGTGGGCGATCTGCGCGGCCCACGGTTCGTTGGCGACGAGAGCTGCCGCATGCAGCGCCATTTGGGAGATCGGGGTGATGGTGCCGTTGATCGCTTTGAACGCGGCGGCCTGCTCGCTGCGGGCAGCGATGACGATCTGGCACGGCACGCTTTCAATGCCAAGAATAGCAGCGGAAGTGGTGCGATGCTGCCCGTCGATGATCGCAAACTTGCCTCCCTCGACAGGAGAGACGACAACCGGGGCGAAGCATGACCAGGAAAATTCTCGTGCTATGCGATCGACGTTGCGACGTCCGTTGCCAACGATGGGACGCTGATAGGCGGGATCAACGACGAGGTCTTCAATCTTCAGCCATTGCAGCATTGGAACTGCGCCCGGCGAGGTAGAGTTCGGCTTCTCGAAGCCTTCAATCGAGATTGGTCTCATCTACGCACTCCTAAGCCCGCTGGCTATTTGAACGCCAAGCTCTCACTACATTGTTTCGCAGCAAGAAATACGCCATGAGCATCGCCGCGGAACAAACATCAAGTAAGATTGTTCAACAATAATATGGCTAGAGGAAGGTTCCGCCATCTTCAAAATAGATTTGGCGGACATAAAATATTTGTTGAGACAGCCGCCATCGTAGGTGTTTTCTGCTGCCAAATGCGCCACGTGTGATGCTTCATCTCTAGCTTTGCTGCGATGACGGTGGGCATCTAGGTTACGTCTGCCGCAAAACAAGTCGGAACGATTGCAGGGCCGTGGCATTCCTCGCATTGTGAACGGACGCGACGATCTCTCTGTCTCACCAGCATAGTGATTGAAGTCGACAGTCGGATGACTCGAAGGTCTGAGAGCAAGTCTGGACGGCTGTGCTTGTTTTGCGCCCTGTAGCTGCTTCTGCGCGTGGCTCTTGATCACGTGTGACTGGTGGAACTCTGACTGTGGCGGTTCGGGGTTCCGCGCCACGGTGGCAGATCGCCGAGACTTTTGATTGATGGTCATGACTGTCGTATGATCACGACGGCGACGTTCCTCACGTTCCAATCGTTCCGGAACGAGAGACATGTCGCGCGTCAAGCCAGCTTTGACGTCGACATCGTGGCAGCGGCTGACACGGTAGATGTTTACATTGCCGGAGCTTGGCAAGTTCCTGCAAGCGGCGGTGCCATTCAGTCGTGTCAAGAGTGATACGTTTGGAATTTGGATTATCCTCGTGAGAGGCCATTTCAAATTCCCTTTTGACTGAGGCTAGGCTGCCAGGAGTTCAGGGCTGCTCCTCGCCGGAGACCTGGGCTCAGAGGTGCCGGAAAAATAGCGTCGCAGATAAGCCGACGAGTCGGAAGGATGCGGTCTCATCAAAGCGGATGTCTCGCAAATGCATGGCGACCGGGGCAGGCCGTGCGTGCCGCGCGCAACTCGACTTCAACCTCGCCCGTATATGGAGTGCGCTCGACACTGAGGATGTGGAAAGATGAGTGTCGGAACTGCGATCGTCCGCGGAGAGTGCTCTATAATTCAGCGATGCATTGTCGCTACGCATAGGTGAGTTGCTACGCATAAGACGTCGTTACACATTGATGAGTTGTGTCGACGCACCGTTGCAAATTTGGCTCACTCGAAATGTTTGTCGTCGGCCAGCCGATCGCAACGCTGGCTGAGCGGAACCTGAGAATGCGAAGATCATCGCCAACGCCGCCCGGCCACCAAAGCATCTGTTCCCGCCAGCGCATCCATCAAGGCAGACCGAGGCACGCCAGGCGACCATTCGGAAACGCGACGCTTGCGGGGCACGGCTTGTACGGTTCGCGCGATGCGGAGAGCGCTTCCCCGTCAAAGCCTTGTCGTGGATAGGTGAGGTGCGGTCGCCGCCGGTCGCCGGAGACTCCGGAGACCGGGCAGGGGATTCGAAGGTTGCAACCGATCGCCGGTCGCTCATTGCGCCATCGCACCAACTCTCGCCGGGCGGGCGCGGCGAATACCACACTGTACCTGGAGAGTGACGCACCCGACATCATGGCGTTGGTCGGATCAGACGCACAGCAGATGATGGCGGTGGCCAAGAGCGCGTATTTCACCACGGATAACCTCCTCTTTTTCGGCAGGCTCGCAGAATCGACCAGCGTTTGGGCATTTGGGAACAAGGTGGACAAACTTCGTGTAACCGGATCTCCAGACAGCGCGGCCGCCGGCCTCTCGTTCGGCCATCATAGGGGCGAAGAACTGATCAGCTCTCTCGAGTTGATCGCCTGGTCAGATTGCTATCAGGTGGGATCGGTGTCTATCGCCGGCCGCAAAACGCTGATCGGAGAAGTGCTCCGAGAGTAGGAAATCAAGATGCCAATGTCCGCACGCGCTCGCCATCCGGACTGGCGTCATCCTTATCTTCTTTCCAACCAAGCAACTCGGTCAGTTCTTTGCTGCTGAAGGAGGAGGCCCGGATGTGGCCACAATGACCGTCGACGAAGACGATTGTTCGTCCCTTTGAGAAAGAGGCAGGGGACAGCTTCGACGCAAGTGGAATGACAGCGGGTCCGCACCGCCGCGCGCCCGCGATGCACTCACGAAGCAAAGTGCCCGGACTAACCGCAGCCCGCCCCTGCGATCGCCTGCCGTCCTTTGGCGGTGATCGTGACGACGATGATTCCGATCGACTGGGCGCTGGGCCCCCGCACCATGCTGGGCTGCGCCGCGGCGAGGCCGGTGCGAACGAGTTGAGAGATGAAATCCGGCCGAAAGCCGTGCGCCCGCAGGAGCAACTCGGTGCATCCGCCGGGGGAGCCCGCCAGTATCGTCAGCGCGCGGCGATGTTCGGCGGAAAGGCCATCTCCGGCCGACTCGGAGACGGTCATCATTGCGGCCGTGTTTGCCTTGTGATCGTCGTGCCGCAGCTTCGGCATGCGAACGTTCGCGTGGTCGGTCCGCTCGCCCGATCGAAGATGCTGGGCACGACGCGGGCGAGGCCCATCAAGCTCCTGCACCGCGGGCACTCCGGGGGCTGGTCGGCTTGATGGCTCATGTGCCGTTCGAAATCGACGTTCAGCAAGAGCGTCCTGCCCCCGAATCATGATCGTCAGCGTCCCTCGCTCAAGTGATTTCAGAAAGCCCGGCGGCGGCATAGTGCCAAGGTTCGAACGGCCCGTTGCCGAAACGGCACTGGCCTCCGCTCGGGCAGTCGGTCGGCGGGAGAGCAAGAAGCTGCTCCGATTGGGCCGCAGTCGCGGCCGCGGCGGCGCAGGCAATTGCCGCCTGCCGACGCTGCCGGTCGATCGATCAATCGCTCCCGTCGGGATTTTCCAGGTACGGGAACGTGGCGACGCTGCTCCTGAAGCTCTGCCGTCGCTCGAACGATGAGTTTCCGGCGGCTACAGTTGACGGATCGAATAGATCACTTCGCCCCTGAACTTCCCGACGTCCGGCACCCATGGGAAGTAGATCACCCATTGGAGATGCACACGGGAGCCGACTTGGCGTGAGGCCGGCGAACGCATTGACGAGCTTGCCCGTCATGTTCACCACGTCGAGGACGCCCTGCGGGCCGATGACCAGCGCTTGCGGAATCCACTCCATCTCTTCGAGCGCGCCCAGAAACACGCGGTAAAAATCGGCGGCCTGCCGGTGGCCCTGCCAGCGTTCCCCGGTGCTCGCGAGCTCCATCACGCAATCGTCGGTGAAGACGCTCAGCATGACCTCCATCTGCGCGTTGAACGTTTCTTCCGTGAACGGCTTGAACAGAACCTCCTCGGCATGGACGTGGGTGAGCCAGGCTCGCCGGATAGCGTCGTAGCTTTCCGGCGTGACGGCCCACGTGATCGGCTTGCCCCTGAAGCGAGGATCGCTGAGGAGCTCGGCAACTGGATCGGCTGCGCTCATTGTCGTCTCTCCGGAAGGATGCTATCCGCGAGGACCGGAGCCGTCACCTCGGCATCGCTCAGTTCTTCACCCTGTTCATCATGAAGCATGTCGCCACGATCGCCTGTCGCGGTCCGGCGCTGTTCTGCACGTAGCATTTTTCGATCCTGTCGGCTGATACGACGGTGACGCGGTAGTAGCCGTCGGTGTCGGCGCCCACGATGGTTTTGTTGTCGGAGGACATCGCCCAGGCGAACGGTTCTTTGCTGTCGTTGTTTGTGGACGACGTCGTTCCCCACAAAAGACGCCCCTCCTGTCCGATGACGGTATGGCTCACGTCGAGATCGCGTATGACTGCGGCGCCGGGCGCTCCCGACAAATGCTCGGTATTGCCGTAGAGCAGAATTTTGCCAACGCCCCGCCACGTCCCCTTGAGGTCCGGAATTGCGTCCTGTGCCGCGGCAGCTGCGGGCAGGAAGGCGATGATGGCAAGCGTCGCTGCGTAGCCTTTCACTTTGTACTCCCACTTTGCTTTGGCCGCCCGACAGCGGGCCGGTTCGTTGGTTTTTCGACAAACCTGGCGTTTCTTACAGCGCCCCAGTCGAGGCAACGCGTTCGCGCGGATGTTGAGCACGGCGCGCACTGCAATGTGATCCGGCTCATAGAACGGGTCTATGCTACGGTCCAATATCCCGGAAAATAAGAAGAATTGAGTTTTGGGAGGATTTTAGACGCCAACAGCCACGCGTTTCTGCGCGTCGTGGCCCGTAGCAATGGAGGATTCCGCCTATGCCACCGCCTGCCGCGCTCGACACCATGCAATCGATCAAGGGTACCCAATGGGGGCCTTCGGACGGCGAAAGCTCGACCATCAACGGATGGCTGAACTTCATCGGGACGTCGTTCCCGGAGACGGCCGATTACTGCAATGGCGAGACGAAGATCGGCTACTTCTCGTGGTGCGGCTGCACGGTCGGCTATTGCATCGCCAAGGCCGGCATCCGTCCCGTCTATACGCGCGGCCTCGACACCAAGAGCTTCCTGTGGGCGCAGGCATGGCTCGACTGGGGCACGCCGGTGTCCGAGCCGCAACCCGGCGACGTGCTGGTGTTCGATTTCGGCCACGGAGATCATCACGTCACGCTGTTCGACCACGACAACGGCAACGGCACCTGGGGCTGTCTCGGCGGCAACCAGGACCATCAGGTCATGATTTCGAATTTCCGCCGCAGCCAATGCATCGGCATCCGCCGGCCTCCGGCGGCCGGCGCGGTGCAGGCGCCGACCAGCACGTCGATCCGTCCGGATGTGAAGCTTGATGACGTCGGATCGGTGGTGAGCGAGCTGCAGAATTTGCTCGGCGTCACGGTCGACGGTGAGTTCGGCCCGGAGACCGACGCCGCCGTGCGCGCCTACCAGGCGACCCACGGCCTCGACGTCGACGGCGAAGTCGGCGACGAGACCTGGGCCGCGCTGCTTTCCCACAAGCCGGCGATCGCGCTCGCCGCGGCGATCTCGGCGGATACGGTCAACAAGATCGCCCAGCTTGCCGCGACTTCCGATCTCGCGCGCTATTCGTGGGGCGGCCGCGGTGCTGCGCCGCCCGGCTACATCAAGGGCATGGCGGTCGCCTACGCCAACGTCTACGCCAAGTGGAAGAAGGGAGACAGCGCGGCCGCGGCGATGGCGGCGCCGAATTCCGGCGATACCTCCCGTGATGCGTTCGCCTGGTACGACGCGCACTTTGCGGCGCTCGGCATGGGCAACGGCCCCGACGAAGCGAAGACCGGCGATACGTTGCGGCACCTGTTCGTGCTCTTGACCGGGCTCGGCATGCGCGAGTCGAGCGGGCGGTGCTGCGAGGGACGCGATCTCTCCGCCTCCAACACCACGGCCGATACCGCGGAAGCCGGCCTGTTCCAGCAGAGCTGGAATTCGCGCTTCGCGAGCCCCGAACTGCCGAAGCTGTTTTCGCAATACTCCGCCAATCCGCAGGGCTTCTACTCGATCTTCTCCGAGGGCGTCACGCCCCACGGCGGCGACCTCGATGACTTCGGAAGCGGCGACGGCGCCGCCTTCCAGGCGCTGTGCAAATCCTGTCCCGCGTTCGCGGTCGAGGCCGCCGCGGTCGGCCTGCGCACCAGTCCGGACGCACTGGGGTCCGATCAACCGCCAGGAGGCGGAGCTTCGTCCCGAGGCTGACCAGCTGCTCCGTCAGGTGCAGGACATCGTCGATACCGCGGTCGTTTCCACCATCCCCACCACGATGCCTCAGACCCAATCCGTGCTCGCCGAAATCCTCAAACGTCTCAGAGAATTGGAGAAACTCATGATCGGTACAGCTGCTTCCGGCCCGTCGACGATCCCCGTCACCGTGCCAGTCCCCACCATGCCCGTCCACGATCCAGACGACGTTGCCCGCCGACATCGCGCGTATCGAGATGGATATCGCGCGGCTCGGCCAGGTCGCCGCGACGTTCTCGACGATCGCCAATCAGATCGGCCAAATCCCGACCGCCGGGCTGCCGCCGCAGATCGTGCAGGCCGAGCAGACCATCACCCGCCTCGGCCAGATCGCCGCCACGTTGGCGCAGTATACCTCGGTCATCACCGGGCCCGCATCGGGCGCGGCCTCCGGTGCGACGAAGCCGCCACTGTCGCCGATCGACAAGATGCTGGGCGGCGAGGCCCTGGTCGGCCTCAAGACGCCGCTCGCCATCGCCGGCTACGCGCTGATGTGGATCTTGCAGACGCTGGGCACCATGGGCACCGCGACCGGCGACAAGGCGACCACCACCGGCGCGATCCTCACGGCGCTGGTCACGGCCTTCGGTGCGCTCGGCGTCACCGCGAAGTTCGACCGCGCGTTCGGGGCGCTGTCGACGATTGCGGCAATCCTGCAGAAGCTGCCGGCATTGCTCCCGCCGCCGGTGCCGCCCGGAGCTGCCATCAACTAAAGGCATTCCCACGAAACCGCGCGCTTTGCGCGACCAGCTTGGAGGCGGCCGATGATCAAGATCATCGACACCAACAACGAGACCTCGGCGAGGCTCGATGAGCTCCGCAGTCACGGGGTCGAATGCGTCATCCGCTACATCTCGACCAACACCTCCGGCTCGAAGGTGGTGAAGCCGGCGGAGGCGAGGGCGATCGCCGCCGCCGGGCTCAAGCTCGCGCTCGTGTTCGAGATGTGGGGCGGGGTCAACAACTTCGCCCATGACGACATCGACGGCGACAGCGGTGCCGACCACGGCAACTTCGCCCGGCAATGGGCGGCGAGTGTAGGCGCGCCGGACAACACCATCATCTGGTTCGCCATCGATACCGACTGCACTGCCGGGCAATATGCGCAGCGGGTCAAGCCGTACTTCCAGGCGGCGCGAACGGCCCTGCGGGGCAAGTATCGCATCGGCGTCTACGGCTGCGGCTACGTCTGCGTGCAGGCCATGGCCGACGGTCATCGTCGATGCGACCTGGCTCACCCAGTCCATGGGCTTCAACGGCAGCCGCGCCTTCCGCGACTCCGGGCGCTGGACCCTGCTGCAGGGACCGGAGACGACGCTCGAAGGCCTGTCGATCGACACCAACGAGGCGAACAGCGACGACTACGGCGCATTCGTCCCGTTCCAGGCGCCGCCGGTGACGATGCCGACGCCCATCCCGGTTCCCACGCCGATCCCGACTCCGGTGCCGACGCTCCCGCAGATCGATTGGGTCCGCCTCGATCAGGAGATCGCCCGCCTCGGCCAGATCGCGGCGACGTTTTCTTCTGTCGCCGGTTGGGTCGGCCGATTGCCGACCGCAGGGTTGCCGCCGCAGGTCGTTCAGGCCGAGCAGCAGATCGTTCGCCTCGGCCAGATCGCCCACAGGCTCGCCCAATATGCCGAGGTCCTGTCCGGCCAGGCGACGGCGGAACAGGTGCTCGCGGAAAAGCCGCCGCTCTCGCCGATCGACAAGATGCTCGGCGGCGAGGCCATGGTCGGCCTCAAGACGCCGCTCGCCATCGCCGGCTATGCGCTCATGTGGATCCTGCAGACGCTCGGCGTCATGGGCACGGCGACCGGCGACACCGCGACCACCACGGGCACGGTGCTCACGGTGCTGGTCGCGGCCTTGGGCGCGCTCGGCGTCACCGCGAAGTTCGACCGTGCGTTCGGGGCGCTGTCGACGATCGCCGGACTGTTGCAGAAGCTCGCAGTGCTATTGCCGCCCGCGGCGATGGCGGCGAGCGGAAAGTGAGCGAAGCGCAGCCGCTGTGAAATGCAAAAGGTGCGTGAGCCCGGTCGCGGGTTCACGCACCTTTTTGGTTATCGCGGTCGGCGATCGTGCCGCCGCGCGACGGGCTTAGCCGCGCGGATGGCTCTTGTTGCGGTCGGACTTGGTCGGGCCGCCGGTGTTGGCGAGGCTCGCGAGGCGCGCCGGAGCCGGGCCGCCGGCCTTGGCGACCGTGGTGCGCTTGCCGTGCACGGCGACGCGGCGCGCCGCCTTCACGTCGGTGTCGGTGCCGCGCGCATAGTAATCGACGCCGGCATCGGCGTAGCCGGTATAGCCGACATAGGGCGTGCCGAGGTAGCCGTAGTAGTAGGCGTAGTTCGGATAGGCCCAGCCCCAGCCATAGGCGGCCGGCGTCGGCACCGCGAGATAGTTGGCGTCGACATATCCGGGTATGCCGTTGACGTTCACCGCGCACCAGCCCTGCGAGCAGCCACCGGCCTCGATGATCCAGCCGGCGGGAATGATCGAAACGATGTAGTTTTCGAACCCCGGTCCCGCGCGCAGATTGAGCCAGTCGAGCACGACGGCAGGGGCCGCGGCAGCCCATCCCGTGGAGAGCGCCAGGATACTCGCGCTCAGCAGGGAGCATTTCAGCGTGTTCATTCTCGCCTCCTCGCTTTGGTTTTCAGCAACAGCTAGCTTTTGGAGCGAGGGCAACGGTAGGACGACGGTCTTACTGTTCCATTATACTGAGCGCGGCTGAGCCTTGTCTTTGGATTCACGGCGCTAAACCTAAGTATAGCGGGCGGTGCAATTCTTCTGAGCGCGTGGGCAGAAGCGAAGCTTGCGCGCGGAGTGGAAGCATGCGGCACGTAGCCTGTCCACGTGGGCACGGCGGGGCTCGCCGGTGCTCAAATCGCGACACCTCGGCCGCCTTTGCCCACCCTACGGCGCTTGCGCTGCCCGTCAGACCTTCCCCGCCTTGCGTGCGATGTCGCCGGCATCGGCGAGAGTGTCGGCGCGCCAGCACAGGTCGATGATGTCTTCGGCCTGGCGTGCGGGGAGGATGCCGTCGGCGAGGCCGCGGAATTTGTCCTCGATGCCGCGGTCGCTCAGCGGCTTCTGCAGGCTGCCGACCGCGTGCTCGACGAAGATGGTCAGTCGCTCGCCGTTCTTGAGCACGATCGCGACGCGCGCCTGCTCCTTGCCGATGCTGGTATCGACGGTGGGGACCACGCGTCGGCGCAACGCGACGACGGCAGGCACGCGCACCGCCTCGTCGGTGAACTGCCGCTCGCCGGCGGCGCCGTCGATGAGCGCGACCGCGGCCGCGTGATGGACGCTGAACTTGCCCTCGAGCCCGGTCTTCGGGTCCTGGATGGCGGTGACCAGCATCACCCGCGGATTCACGCCGACCTCGACGCGCTCGATCATGTCGGGGTCGAGATGGTTGCGGTTGCGCAGCTCGATGCAGCCATCGATCACGGGGTGGACGACGAGCCCGCAGGCGAACGGCTTGTAGCTGTTGGCGAGAATGTCCCAGCTCTCGTTGGTGAAGGCCGCGTAGTTGCGCGCGGAGCTGAGCATGGCGAGCCAGCCGCGCTTCGCCTCGAGCGCATGCTCCGAGGCGGTGTAGCCGTGACCCGCGAACAGCGCTGCGGTGAGGCCGTTCTGCGCCGCCTTGCCGGGATGGAAGCTCTTGGTCATGGAGCCGAACATCTCCTGGAGGCCGATCGGCTGGGCCGCGGCGAGGCCGAGCGCCCACGCCATCTGCCGCTCGTCAAGGCCGAGCAGCCGGCCGGTGGCGGCGGCGGCGCCGAACACGCCGGTGGTGCCGGTGATGTGCCAGCCGATCTCGTAATGCGACGGCGACACCGCCTTGCCGATCCGGCACTCGGTCTCGACGCCGACCACCAGCGCCGCGATGAGGTCGCGCCCGGCGACCGGCCGCTGCTCGGCGAGCGCGAGGATCGCCGGCGCGATCGGCGCGGCGGGATGGATGCCGGTCTCGGCGTGGGTGTCGTCGAAGTCGAGGACGTGGGAGCTGATGCCGTTGACGAGCGCGGCGTTGAGCGCGTCCATCCGCTCGGTCCGGCCGAACAACGTCGCGCGGCGCGACTCCGTGAACGGCGCGAGTGCGGCGATGGCGTTGCTCACCGTCTCCTGCGGCGCGCCGCCGATGGCGCAGCCGACCCAGTTGAGGAGCGTGCGCTTCGCTTCGTGACGGACCGCGTCGGGCAGGTCCTCGTAGCGCGTCGTGACGATGAAGTGCGAAAGCTTCTGCGTCAGGTCCGGCGGCGCCTCGTGGCGGCTTGGGCGAAGCGGTGGTTTGCGCGGCGGCCGCGCCGGGCTGGAGCGGCTCACTCAGGGCCGCTGCGGTGATGGCCAGTCCCGTGTTGCGCAGGAATGTGCGGCGTTCCGGACGCTTCATGCTCGCCTCCCAATCGATACCGGTTCGTGTCGCCGGCTGTTCGTTTCGCGGGGCAGAACGCCGACCGCGTCGGAGGCGATTTCATCACGTCCCGCTGCGGCGTTCCACCGTCTCGGTGCGTACCGGCTCGCTCGGGGTTCCGCGCCGCGACCACAGCCGCCGCCACGGCAGCGGCGCGGCGATCAGCGCCAGCGCGAGGAGGCCGGCGCCGACGACCCATCGCACCCGCTCGCGGGCCCGTGCGCGCACCTCGTCCATGACGAACTGTTCGCCGCGGCGCATCTCGCTGTAGGATTTCAGGAACGAGGAGAGGCGCGCGACGCCGAAATCGTCGAGGCTGCCTGCGCTGCGGCTCTTGCGTTCCTCATCGTTGAGCGCATCCGCAGCGACGCGGTAGCGTTCGGCATAAGCGCCGGCATCGGCGAAGGTCGCCTGCTCGGTGCGGCTGAAATAAAGCGTGCGCAGCGACGGCAAGGCATGTTCGGCCGCGTCGACCAGCGGCTGGTCGGCGCGCGGCGCGACCGCGAAGTTCACCGCGGACGCGGCGAGAATCGCGGCCGCAGTCCATCGCAGCGCGACGATGCCGCGCCGAACCGCCTGCGCGCGTCCGGCACCAAGCAGCGGTGACAGGAGCCCGGCAATCGCCAACGCGGCGCCGAAGGTGCATACCATCGTGGCGCCGGTCGGCAGGTCGAAGGCGAAGGAGAGGCCGAGCCCGGCGGCGCTCGCAAGCGTTCCGGTTATCCAGCCGATCGCAAGCTGCCGTGCTGGGGCCGACGCGTAGATCACCCCGATCGCGGCCGGGATGATCAGGAACGAGAACACCAATAGCACACCGGCGATGGCGACGGAGCTCGTCACCACGATGCCGAAGGTCGCATAGAAGACGAATTCCCAGGCGAACGGCCCGGCGCCGTCGAGCCGGCGTCGCAGCAGCCAGTGCACGGCGCCGACCGCAGCGTAGAGCGGCACGATCGCCGCAAGCTCGTCCGTGCCGCTCGTCAGGATGTTGCCGGTGAGAATTTGCTTGAGGTGCTCGGCACCCTGCGGCGCGCGGTCGATGAGGAGGATCGACGCCGCGGCCGCGACGACATAGACGACGCCGATCAGCGCCTCCTGCGGCACCCGTCCGGCCCATGTCCGCGTGGCGGCGAGAAGCGCGGCGGCGGCGACCGCGAATGCGAGCGAATAACCGTAGGTCGCAAGCCCCTGCGCGGGATGACCGAGCATGAAGCCCACCGTGGCGCCGAGCGCAGCGACCTGGGCGAGCGCGAGGTCGACGAAAATCACCCGCCGCGCCAGCACCTGCAGGCCGAAATAGGTGTGGATGCCGACGAGGCAGACCGCCACCAGGAACGGGGGCAGGAGGAAGGCGAGGGCGTCGGTCATCTCGGCTCGGCCGCGGTCTTGAGCGCCTCGATCTTGAGCGCTTCGACATTGGCATCGAACAGCGCGAGATAGTCGCTCGCCGCCGGCAGCGCGCCGACCGACGCGGCGAGCGTCGCGATCGGCTGCGCCCGCCTTGCCGGCGACGAAGGCGACGTCGCGCTCGGGATCGTAGGGCTCGCGGATGATGAGGTGCGCGCCGCGGCTGCGCATCGTCTGGATCAACCCGGCCAGATGCGCGGGGCTCGGCGGCACGCCGGGCTTGGTCTCGATGAAGTCGAGAAGGTCGAGGCGGAAACGGCGCGCGAAATACGGCCAGCTGTTGTGATAGGCGACGATCGGCATGCCCTTGAGCGGCGCGAGCGCCGCCTGCCACGCGCCGAGCTTCTCGTGCAGGCGCGCGACAAATGCGGTGCGCCGCGCCTCGTAGTCGGCGGCGTGGTCGGGATCGATCCGCGCCAGCGCTTCGAGAAGCGTCGCGGTGATGATCCCGGCATTCTCCGGATCGAGCCAGTAATGCGGGTTGCCGCTGCCATGGGCGTGGCCGTCACTCGGCCCGACGCTCATCCCGCGAAGCTCGAGCACCGCGATGCCGCGCGACGCGTCGACATAGAACGGCCCGCCGCGGGCGATCTCCGGGCGACCGGCCTGGGCGAGCAGGCGGTCGGCCCAGAGGTCGTAGTCGAGCCCGACCCGCACGAACAGGCGCGCGGATTTGAGGCGCAGCACGTCCTGCGGCTTCGGCTGGTAGGTCTCGACGTCGATCGACGGTGGCGCGAGGTTCACCGCCGCGACGCGGTCGCCGCCGACCGCTTCGACGAGGCTTTTCAGGTCGCTCGTCGTCGCGACGACCGCGATGCGCTCCTGTGCCGCGCATGGCAGCGCAAGGAAGAGCGCAGCGCGGCGAGGGCGAGATGCCGCGCCAGGGCGCGTGCGGGGGAAGGCCGGGGTCTGCGGTCCCTCAACGCGCGACGAAGATGCTCTTCGGCATGAGGCAATGGACGTTCTTCTCGGTGTCGGAGATCGCGCCGACGCGGCAATCCATGGCGGCGCTGGCGAGACCATAGGCGTCGAGCCGCGCGATCTTCTTCTCGGTCTCGAGAAGCTTGATCATGCCCATGGAGGCCTGGTCCATCGCCTTGTTGAGATCGGCATCGCGCACATGGGAGACGTAATAGCTCGCCGTCTCCGCGGTCGGCCGCTCGAGGTCCTCCTTGTCGGCCGTGTTCTTCGGGTTCAGGCAATGGATGCCCTTCTTGACGTTGACGACCTGGGAGACGCGGCAATCGGAGACCGTCGGCATCAGCGCTTCCGCCTGCGCCTCCGAAATTCCGCGCTGCTCGGCGAGGAATTTCAGGGTCTGCGCCTTCGCGAACGCCCACGCCTTGTTGAGGTCCTGGTCCATGCCCATGGTGATCCAGGACTTCGCCGTCTCGATGCGGGGAAAGTCCAGCGGCCGGCCCTTCAGCACCTCCACGGTGATGTTGAACTCCTTGTAGGCGGTCTCTATGGCGGTGAGATTGATCTCGCCGTTGCCCTGGCCGGCGTGGGAGTCGCCGCTCCACAGCAGCGCGCCGGGGACGTGCACCGGCACGTAGAGGCTCGATCCCGCGACGAAATCGCGGATGTCCATGTTGCCGGCGTATTCACCCGGCGGCACGCTCGAATAGCGGCCGGGCTCCTTGCGGGCGACGGCGAGCGTCCCGGGGAACGGCCGGATCGGCAGGACGACGCCGGGCAGGAACTCCGTCGTCATCGTCTCGAGGTCGAGATAGAGGTATTTGACTTGGCCGTCCTGGTAGACGTTGGGGAATTCGCCGAACATGCCGGGGACGTTGAAGTTCGTCGCATAGGCGCGCGGCACGATCTTGTTCAGGGTCACCTTGAGCACGTCGCCGGGCTCGGCGCCTTCGATGTAGATCGGACCGGTGAGGGTGTGCGGTCCGCGGCCGGGGAAGTCGGTGCGCAGCTTCTTGATCTGCTCGATGGTCGTTCCCGGCACCACCTGATTGTGGCTGTGCATCATCGTCTCCATGACGATGGTGTCGCCGGATTGCACGCGCAGCACCGGCGGCTGCGCATTGTCGAACCAGCCCCACTGGGTGGTCTCGAGCGTCGCCGGCAGCAGATGCACCTTCTTGCCGTTCGGCAGCCCGGTGACGCGCAGCTTCGAATCGGCCGGTCCGAGCGCGGGATAGCCCGGGCGTGGTGATGGTGGCGGTCGGCGGATATTGCGGAGCGGGCGGGGCAGCGGCGGGAGCAGGGGCCTGCGCCAGGGCGGCGGCGGTGGCCAATGCACCTGCGGCGCCGAGTGCGGCGCCGAGGGCGAGCTTCAATCTTGCGTAAGCCATGCTTCTCTCCACGATCGACCGCTGTTACCCATCAAGCTAACCCATCGAGGCTTGCGCCAGCAATGCGCGAGGGGCGCAACCCACGCGGGCCAAAGGCCGCATCGGCCGCGGCCGGGATGATGGACCAACTAAACGGGGGACCTTCTGACGATGACTGCCTCGACGATGGCCGCCTTAGAGGCAAGAACGATGCCTGTCGATGCGCCGACGCTCAAGGCGTGGCTGTCCGACGGCCGCGAGATCGCGCTCCTCGATGTCCGCGAGCACGGCCAGTACGGGATGGGCCACCTGTTCTTCGCCGTGCCGCTGCCCTACAGCCGCTTCGAGCTCGGGCTTCCCTTGCTTGCGCCGAACCGCTCGGTGCGGATGGTGCTGTGCGACGGCGGGGACGGTGTCGCCGCGCGGGCCGCGGCGCGAGCGGCGGCGCTCGGCTACACCAACGTGTCCGTGCTGGAAGGCGGCGTGCCGGCGTGGGGCGCGGCCGGCTACACGATCTATGCGGGCGTGAACGTGCCGAGCAAAGTGTTCGGCGAGATGGTCGAGCATGCGCGCCACACGCCGCGGATTGCCGCGCGCGATCTCGAGGCGATGCGGCAAAGCGGCGACAATTTCGTCATCGTCGACGGCCGGCCGTGGGCCGAATACCGCAAGATGAGCATCCCCGGCGGCATCTGCTGCCCGAACGGGGAGCTCGTGCTGCGCATCGACGACATCGCGCCCGATCCGCAGACCAAGATCGTGGTGAATTGCGCCGGCCGCACCCGCTCGATCATCGGCGCGCAGACCCTGATCGACTTCGGCGTCCCCAATCCGGTCTACGCATTGGAGAACGGCACCCAGGGCTGGTTTCTCGCCGGGCTCGAGCTCGCGCGCAACGCCGATCGGCGTTACGGCGAGGCGCGTGCCGAGACGGCGGAGCAGCGGTCGCGGGCGCAGCGGTTCGCGATAGCCTGCGGCGCGCCGTCAGTCACTGCGGCCGTGGCCCATGCATGGCTCGGTGACACCACGCGCACGACCTATCTCTTCGATGTTCGCACCGCCGAAGAGTTCGCCGCCGACGGCCTCGCCGGCTTCGTTCATGCGCCGGGCGGCCAACTCGTCCAGGCGACCGACCAGTGGGTCGGCGTGCGGGGCGCGCGCATCGTCGTTTACGACCGCGAGGCGGTGCGGGCGCCGGTGATCGCCGGCTGGCTGCGCCAGCTCGGCCACGAGGCTTATTGGCTCGCCGATGCCGCCACGGCAGCCTCGTTCGACTGGCGCCGGAGCAGTGCCGGTGTCGAGCCGCGAATGCCGGCTTCGATCTCGGTGGACGAGGCGGCGGCAGCGCTGCGCGCGGGCGCCGCGACCGTGCTCGACCTGCGTCCCGGCATGGCCTACCGGGAGGGGCACATCGCGGGTGCGGTCTGGGCGATCAGGCCGAGGATCGGCGCGGTGCGGTCGCCGGCGGGGACGATCATCCTCGTCGCCGACGAGCCGGCAGTGGCCGCGCTTGCGGCGCTCGATCTCTTCGAGGCCGGATCGAACGACGTCCGCCTGCTCACGGGTGGATACGCTGCGTGGCGCGACGCCGGCCTGCCGGTCGAGGCCTCACCGGACCGGCCCACCGACGCCGACTGCATCGATTTCCTGTTCTTCACCCACGGCCGCCACGACGGCAACGCGGAAGCCGCGCGGCAATATCTCGCCTGGGAGACCGGCCTGCTCGCGCAGCTCGACGACCAGGAGCGCGGCGTGTTTCGCCTCGCTACGCCAGCGCCTTCGCCTTGATATTGGAGCGCTTGACGTGATCGAGGTTGCTGCCCTCGACGCGGATGAGCTTCACCGGCGCTTCGCGCTTGGGCGAATGCACCGTGCCGACGTCGTAGAACCGCACGTCGCCGGGATGCATCTCGTAGATCTTCACCGGCTCGACCAGCGACGGCTTCCCCGCCTCGCCCTTCTCGACGATCTTCCATTCGGTCATCTCGGTGACGCCGGTCGCCTGGCCGTAGATCGCCCAGCTCGCGCCGTGGTCGTGCGGTGAGCCGATCGCCTTGTTCGGATAGACATGGCCGCAGATGCAGAAGCCGAGCTGCGGGTCCTCGTAGAGAATTTCCCGCGGGTCGGACCCCGGTGGCTTGTCCTTGAGATGGGTCGCGACGAATTCGGGGTCCTCGAGCGCCTGCGACACGTGCCGGCACACGGCCTCTTTCGCGGCGGCGGATTGATCGCGCGAAAGCTCGCGATGAATGTCGGCGGCGAGCGCCTCGAGGGTGTAGCTCATCGGGTGTCTCCTTCGCTGCGCTCCTCGCGGCCGGACCTTTGCGACCAGTTCCTCGCCGGCGCGATAGTGGCGCAGCGTCGCAAACGAATATATCAACGCGGTGCCTGAGATGGGAAATGCGAATTTGACGCCTCGTTCCAACGTGCCGATGACCTCTTCGTCGGCCCTGAAACTCCTGTGCGCCGGCGCGATGCACGGGGTCATCGATGCGCTCGCCGCAACCTTCGCCGGCATCGTCGGCAAAGCAGGTCGAGGCGACCTTCACCAACTCCGGCGGCGTCAAGGCGCGCGTGATGGCGGGCGAGAGCGCCGACGTCGCGATCTCGACGGCCGCCGCGATCGACGAGCTCGCGCGCCACGGCAAGGTTTGCGGCGACCGTAACAGCGCTCGCACGCTCGCCGATCGGTGTCGCCGTGCGCGCCGGTGCGACTGAGGCCCGACATCGGCACGGTCGAAGCGTTCAAGCGCGCGCTGATTGCGGCGAAATCGATCGCGATCGCCGATCCCGCGACCGGCAGCCCGAGCGGCAATTATCTCGTCGGGCTGTTCGAGCGTCTGTCGACTGACCGCTTCGCTGCGCGACAAGATCAGATATGTCGGCGGTGGCGCCGGCGGGGTGGTGGTGGTCGGCGAGGCCGTCGCGCGGGGCGACGCCGAGATGGCGATCCAGCAGATGCCGGAGCTCGTCGGTGTCGCCGGTCTCGATGTCGTCGGTGAATTGCCCGCGGAATTGCAGCAGGTCACGGTGTTTTCGGCCGCGGTGGTGGCGACGACCGCCGACGAAGCCGCGGCGCGCCGTCTCATCGCCTGTCTTGCGTCACCGCAGGCGGCGGATGCGATCCTCGCGAAGGGCATGCAGCCCGCTTGGCGCATCTGATGCGAGTGTTGATGCGAGTCATCGCCGGGCTTGTCCCGGCCACCCCGATCATATGGCACGGCCGTGCCCGCATTATCGGGGTCGCCGGGACAAGCCCGGCGATGACGGCGCAGGAGAATCAGCGCGCTCTCGGGAGCCGCACGCTACACGTGCTGGCCGCCGTTGATGTGGATCTCCGCGCCGTTCACGTAGGACGAGGTCTCCGTGCACAGCACGTAGATGATTTTCGCGACCTCGTCGGGCGTGCCGAGCCGGCCGAGCGGAATCTGCGCGATGATCTTCTCGGTGCCCGGCGACAGGATCGGCGTGTCGATCTCGCCGGGCGCGATGGCGTTGACGCGGATGCCGCGCGGGCCGAAGTCGGCGGCCATCTCGCGGGTCAGCGAGGCGAGCGCCGCCTTCGAGGTCGAGTAGGCGGAGCCGGCGAACGGATGCACCCGCGATCCGGCGATCGAGGTGACGTTCACCACCGAGCCCTTGGCCGCCTCGAGCTCGGCGACGAGGCCGCGGGCGAGCATGAGCGGAGCGAAGAAGTTGACGTGGAACACCTGCTGCCAGATGGCGTAGTCGGTGTTGATGGTGTCGAGCCGCTTGCCGCTTTCGAGCTTCGGCGAAATCCCGGCATTGTTGACGAGCGCATGAAGCTCGCCGTGGATGCGCCGCTTGATTTCGCTGATCGCCTCGAGCGTGTCCTCGGGATCGGCGAGGTCGACCTGGATGTGATCCTCGGGGCCGGCCTCCCACGGGCAGTTCTCCGGGAAGGGATGGCGCGAGCAGGTGATGACGCGCCAGCCGGCCGCCGAGAAGCGCTTGACCGTAAAATGTCCGATGCCGCGGCTCGCCCCGGTGAGGAGCAGCGTGCGGCGCGGCTGGTTGGTGGGAGAGGTCGCCATGGAGCTTCGATCCGATCGATCCTGAAGCAACTATATAGGCGTTTCCATGTCGGGTTGGATACGCACAGCCGTATCGCGGCGAGAAAAGCGGGAATCCGCCTCAGGGATAGAGGCGCTGCTTCGTCCACGGGGCGCCGGGGCCGATGCGGCGGAATTCGATCCGGTCGTGCAGCCGGTAGGGACGGTCGTGCCAGAATTCCATCACCTGCGGCACGATGCGGTAGCCGACCCAGAACGGCGGGCGCGGCACGGTGCTGACTGCAAATCGCGCCGTCTGCATCGCGATCGCCTTCTCGAAGGCGAGCCGGCTCTCGAGCGGCCGGGACTGCTTGCTCGCCCAGGCGCCGATCTGGGAGGAGCGCGGCCGGCTCGCGAAATAGGCGTCGGCCTCGGCCTCGCTGACCGGCTCGACGGTGCCGCGCAGGCGGACCTGCCGCCGCAGCGACTTCCAGTGGAAGGCGAGGCCCGCCTTGGCCTGGCCGGCGAGCTCGCGCCCCTTCTGGCTCTCTTCGTTCGAATAGAACACGAAGCCGCGCTGGTCGAAGCCCTTGAGCAGCACCATGCGCACATTGGGCAGCCCGTCGGCATCGACGGTCGCGAGCGCCATCGCCTCGGGATCGGAGGGCTCGCTCTTGCGGGCCTCCTCGAACCAGGCCGCGAACAGGGCGAGCGGCTCGTCGGCCTCGGTGAAGTCGCCCGCAGGGGACGGACGCTGTTCGGTCGGAGCAAAGTCGGACATGGCTTCCTGCGGGCTCACGACGGCGCGCGCGTCGCGGCCTTGCGTCGGCCGGTTATATAGTCGAAGCGGCGTGCCGCGCCTATGGCCGGGCGGCCTCGGCGCCGCGGTATTGTCTTGTTCCGCGTTGCGAATCCTCAGCCTTGCCCCCACATTGGGGCTGGAGTGGCCGGGGCTGGAACCGGCGGAAAGACCGGAGTTCGAACGATGCGCGACCCCTATGAAGTGCTGGGGGTTGGGAAGAATGCTGATGCGGCGGCGATCAAGAGTGCCTATCGGCGCCTCGCCAAGAAGCTGCATCCCGATGCCAACAAGAGCGATCCCAAGACCGCCCAGCGCTTTGCCGAGCTCAATTCGGCCTATGAAATCCTCGGCGAGGAGAAGAAGCGCCGGGCCTTTGACGCCGGCGAGATCGATGCCGAGGGCAAGCCGCGCTTTCACGGCTTCGGCCAGGGCTTCGGCGGCCCGCGCGGCGGTGCCGGACAGGGTGCCCATTTCGAGACGTTCTCGTTCGGCCCCGAGGGCGTCCAGGGCCGCGGGGCTGCCGGCGGCGGCCATTTCGAGGACATCATCGGCCAGATGTTCGGCGGATTCGGCGCCGGCCGCGGGCGCCCGTCTCGCGGCGGCATCGAGCCGGACGAGATGGAGCCGGCGGGGCACGACGTGACGATCTCCGTCACCATTTCGCTCGAGGAGGCCGCCGCCGGCGGCACGCGGCGGGTCCGCCTGCCGACCGGCAAGGAGGTCGACGTCAAGATCCCGGCGGGGCTCGCCGACGGCAAGCAGATCAGGCTCAAGGGAAAAGGCATCCCGGGTCCGGGCGGCACCGGCGATGTCCTGATCACCGTCAAGATCGCGCCGCACGCCGTGTTCGAGCGCGACGGTGCCGACCTGCGCACCACCGTGCCGATCGCGCTCTACGAGGCGGTGCTCGGCGGCAAGGTGAGGGTGCCGACGCTCGGCGGCGCGGTCGAGCTCGCGATCCCGCCCGGCACCAGCGGCGGCCGCACCTTCCGGCTCAAGGGCAAGGGCATGACGGTCGACGGCAAGGCCGGCGACCTCCTGGCCACGGTCAGCATCGCGCTCCCTGAGAAGGGCGACCGCGAGCTCGACGAGCTGATGAAGACGTGGCGGGACCACAAGCCCTACGACCCGCGCCGCGGCTCGAAATAAATCAGCAGAGCCTCGGCCTGATTATCCCTCGCCGAACCGGGCTCCATCCCTCCCCGTCTTCGGGGAGGGCAGGGTGGGGTTCTTCCTTTGCTCGCTTCGCTCGCGGACCCCACCCGACCTCGCTTCGCTCGGCCACCCTCCCCGAAGCCGGGGAGGGATGAAGGCTTCGCCCCTCACCGTCCACACTTGGATTCAGGCGCGGAACGCGCTCCGCCGCCTCGGGTTGCAAGGTCCCGCCGGGCTATGCCATAGCAGGCGTCCGGTCGGTGGCCGGCAGAACGAGGACGATATGCCGGAATCCGCGGGGCTGTTGCGGGGGAAGCGCGGCCTGATCTTGGGCGTCGCCAACAACCGATCGATCGCCTGGGGCATCGCCAGGTCGGCGCGGGCTCACGGCGCGGAACTCGCCTTCACCTATCAGGGCGATGCGCTCAAGAAGCGGGTCGAGCCGCTGGCCAAGGAGGTCGACGGCCTCGTGGTCGGCCATTGCGACGTGACCGATCCGGCTTCGATCGATGCGGTATTCGCGCAGACGGCGGCCCACTGGCCGACCATCGATTTCGTCGTCCACGCCATCGCCTTTTCCGACCGCGCCCAGCTCGACGGCCGCTACATCGACACCACCGAGGACAACTTCACCAACACGATGCGCATCAGCTGCTATTCGCTCACCGCGATCGCCCAGCGGGCGGAGAAGCTGATGACCAACGGTGGAGCGATGCTCACGCTCACTTATTACGGTTCGCAGAAGTGGATGCCCCACTACAACGTGATGGGGGTCGCCAAGGCGGCGCTGGAGGCGTCGGTGCGCTATCTCGCGGCCGATCTCGGCGTCAAGAACATCCGCGTCAACGCCATCTCCGCCGGGCCGATCAAGACGCTCGCCGCCTCCGGCATCGGCGATTTCCGCTACATCCTCAATTGGAACGAGCACAACGCGCCGCTGCGCCGCAACGTCACCGCGGATGAAGTCGGCGACACCGCCGTCTATCTCGTGTCGGACCTGTCGCGCGGGGTGACCGGCGAAGTCCATCATGTCGATGCCGGCTACCACATCGTCGGTATGAAGCACCCCGATGCGCCCGACCTCACCGTCGGCCGGGAGTGACCCCGCCTCGCGCCCTGAAGTCGCCCGCGCGCAGGCTCTACTTCATCAGGCACGGCGAAACCGACTGGAACGCGGCGCGTCGCCTGCAAGGTCGCAACGACGTTCCGCTCAATGCGCTAGGGCGCCGGCAAGCGGCGCAATGCGGCGAGCTGTTGGGCAAGCTGTTCGCGGCGAGCGGCACCACTGCGCAGCACTTCACCTTCACCTCGAGCCCGCTGTCACGGGCGCAGCGAGACCATGGACATCCTTCGGGTCGGGCTCGGGCTGCCGCCGAAGGGCTACGCCACCGACCCGCGGCTTGCCGAATTGTCGTTCGGGAGCTGGGAGGGACTGACCTACAAGGAGGTGAGGGACCGGGATCGGTCGATTCTCGCCAAGCGCGACCGCGACAAGTGGAATTTCCAGCCGCCGGGCGGCGAAAGCTACGCCCAGCTTCTGGTGCGCGTGCGCGAATGGCACGACAGCGTCTCCGGCGATGCGGTCGTCACCGCCCATGGCGGCGTCGCTCGCGCCTTTCTCGTGCTTTACGGCGTGAAGTCGCCCACCGAGGCGCCGCTCGGCGACATCGCCCAGGGCGTCGTCTACGAGTTCATGCCGGGATCGGTGAACCGCTACGGGTGACCGTTCATGATCGTGCGAGGGTGTGATCGCGCGAGACAGGTCACCTTGCAAGGCACCGTGCCGTCACAAAGCAAAAGGGCCGGCCAGAGGCCGACCCCTTTTACTCGTGGGCAACCGCTTGATGCGCTTGCCGCCGAATCGATCACGCCCCCTGTTGTGTGAGGCCGCCGATCTCGGCAAGTAGCTCAGGTGCCCTTGGTCTTCTTCGGCTTCTTGGCCATGTAAATTCCTCCAGATGTGGACCTGATCGAGCAGCCGAAACCTCGTCTTCGAGAACCGGCGCGATCACCTTTTGCTCATACACAAAAAGCCTTCGAGGTCGCAAGAAATTTTGCGAAAAACAGCTTATTTTTCATGTGCTTAATGAACATTCATATGAATGCTCGTTCATCAATGCGCTTTTCGCTCCGTTCACACGCAATTGCGCAAGACGGTGACAGAAGAGCGTCACGCTCGGTTTGACCCTGTGCGCACGCGGGCTAACGAGAGGCTCAAGGCGCCAAACCCATGTCTCACAACAGCTTCGGCCATTTGTTTCGGGTCACCACCTTCGGCGAGAGCCATGGTGCCGCGCTCGGCTGCGTGGTCGACGGCGCTCCGCCGGGATTGCCGCTGACCGAAGCCGAGATTCAGCGCGAGCTCGACCGCCGCCGTCCCGGCCAGTCGCGCTTCACGACGCAGCGCCGCGAGCCCGACCAGGTGAAGATTCTCTCCGGCGTCTTCACCGACGAACGCATCGGCGAACAGGTGACCACCGGCACGCCGATCGCGCTCGTCATCGAGAATGTCGACCAGCGCTCCAAGGACTATTCGGAGATCCGCGACCTCTATCGTCCCGGCCACGCCGATTACACCTACGACGCCAAGTACGGCCTGCGCGACTATCGCGGCGGCGGCCGCTCGTCGGCGCGGGAGACCGCGGCGCGTGTCGCGGCCGGGGCGGTGGCGCGCAAGGTGATTCCCGGCATGACCGTGCGGGCGGCGCTGGTGCAGATGGGACCGCATGCGATCGACCGCAGCCGATGGGACTGGGATGAGGTTTCGCGCAACCCGTTCTTCTGCCCCGACGCCGACAAGGCCGCCTTCTTCGAGGATTACCTCGACGGCATCCGCAAGCAGGGCTCCTCGATCGGTGCAGTGATCGAGGTGATCGCGGAGGGCGTGCCGGTCGGGCTCGGCGCCCCGGTCTACGGCAAGCTCGACAGCGACATCGCGGCGGCGATGATGGGGATCAATGCGGTCAAGGGCGTCGAGATCGGCGCCGGCTTCGCCGCAGCGACTTTGTCCGGCGAGGAGAACGCCGACGAGATGCGGATGGGAAACGACGGCCGGCCGCGCTTCCTGTCGAACCAGGCCGGCGGGATTCTCGGCGGCATCTCGACCGGCCAGCCGATCGTCGCCCGCTTCGCGGTCAAGCCGACGTCGTCGATCCTCACCCCGCGCGCGACCGTCGACCGTTACGGCCGTGACGCCGAGATCGCCACCAAGGGCCGCCACGACCCCTGCGTCGGCATCCGCGCGGTCCCGGTCGGCGAGGCGATGCTCGCTTGCGTGCTCGCCGATCACTATCTGCGCCATCGAGGCCAGGTCGGCACGACGCCGCCCTGGCCGCGGCACCAGCCCGAATAGCCGCGCGGTCACTCCGGCGGCGAGGAACATCTGCACATGATCGATCGTGAATCCCAGCTGCGCGTCGAAGCCACCGCCGCCGCTTTCGCGCGCGGCGAGATCGTCGTCGTCGCCGACGACGACGACCGCGAGAACGAGGGCGATCTGTTCGTCGCGGCGTCGCTGTGCTCGCCCGAGAAGATGGCCTTCATCATCCGCCACACCTCCGGCATCGTCTGCGCGCCGCTTTCGGTCGACGAAGCGCGGCGCCTTCATCTCGATCCCATGGTCGCCCTGAACGACGCGCCGCTCGGCACCGCCTTTACGGTATCGGTCGACGTGCGCCATGGGCTGACCACCGGCATCT
The DNA here is from genome assembly GCA_963793985.1 of uncultured Alphaproteobacteria bacterium. Lineage (GTDB taxonomy): Bacteria > Pseudomonadota > Alphaproteobacteria > Rhizobiales > Xanthobacteraceae > JAJPKK01. Next base: position 76,014 of record CAWCCG010000018.1, read on the forward strand.
CCGCGGAGGAGCGCGCCAACACCGTGCGCGCGCTCGCCAACGGCAACTACGGCGCCGCCGATTTCGTTCGTCCCGGCCACGTCTTTCCGCTGGTGGCGAAGGAGGGCGGCGTGCTGATGCGCTCGGGCCATACCGAAGCGTGCGTCGACCTGTGCCGGCTCGCCGGCCTGCCGCCGGTCGGCGTGCTCGCCGAGCTCATGAACGACGACGGCACGGTAACGCGCGGCGCCGCGGTGGCGCGCTTCGCCGAAACCCACGGCCTCAAGCGCATCACCATCGCCGATCTCATCGCCTATCGTCAGACGCGCGAAAAGCTCGTCGAGCGCGTAAGCGAGTTCACGGTGCCGACCGAGATCGGCACGCTCAAGGGCTATGCCTATGTGACGCCGTTCGACAAGGTCTACCACGTTGCGCTGGTGCACGGCCGGGTCGGCGACGGCCGTGACGTGACGACGAGGCTTCACCGCGCCGACCTGCTGCGCGATATCTTCGGCGGTGCGGTCGCCATTCACGGGGCGCTGCGCCGGTTCGAACGCGACGGCCGCGGCGTGCTCGTCATCCTGCGCGACGGCTCGGCCGGGGTGCCGATATCGGCGCTGCCGCAGGACGGCACCGGCTCGGAGGCAGCGCGCCAGCGCGAGTGGCGCGAAATCGGCCTCGGCGCCCAGATTCTGCGCGACCTCGGCATCTCCTCGATCCGGCTCCTGACCTCGGCCGAGCACCGCTACATCGGCCTCGGCGGGTTCGGCATCGAGATCGTCGCGAGCGAGCCGGTCGTCTGAGCCCGAGCGAGGCTTCCGGCCTTTTTGCCGTCCCGGCCATCCCGCTTTAGCCCCCGGGCGTCGCCTTTTCTTGTGCGGCACGGCGTGCAACGATGGCGGGGATAGAAGCGGAGACGGTAATGCGTGCAGCGAGGTTGGCGGCCGCGGCCATCGCGGTGGTCGGGGCGGCACTCGTCGGTCCGGCGAGTGCGCCATGGGTGTCCGATGCCGGAGCGCAGGGGAGGCCGCCGGCCCGTGCCGTCGAAACCAATGTCGATGTGGAATTGGTGATCGCGGTCGACGTCTCCTACTCCATGGACCCCGATGAGCAGGTGCTGCAGCGCGAGGGCTACATCACCGGGCTCACCTCGCAGGAATTTCTCGACGCCCTGCACCAGGGCATGCACGGCAAGATCGCGGTCACCTATTTCGAATGGGCCGGCGCGGGCGATCAGAAGATCGTGGTGCCGTGGCGGCTCATCGACGGGCCGGCCTCCGCCCGCGCCTTTGCCGACGAGATCGCGCAGGCGCCGTATCGCCGGGCCTACCGCACGTCGATCTCGGGCGCGCTGCGCTTTGCCCAGCCGCTGTTCGAGGGCAGCGGCTTCCGGGGGCTGCGCCGGGTCATCGACGTGTCGGGCGACGGCGCCAACAATCAGGGCCTGCCGGTCACTCTGGTGCGCGACGAGGTGCTCGAGCGCGGTATCACCATCAACGGTCTGCCGATCCTGCTCAAGCGGCCGTCGGCCGCCACGATGGATATCGACAATCTCGACGTCTATTACGAGGACTGCGTGATCGGCGGACCCGGCGCCTTCATGATCCCGATCAAGGAGCGCGACCAGTTCCGCGAGGCGACCCGCACCAAGCTGGTGCTGGAGATCGCCGGCCGCGAACCGCCGATGCGCGTGATCCCTGCCGCGGCGTCGGCGCCGCGCGTCTCCTGTCTGATCGGCGAGCGGATGTGGCAGGAGCGCTGGGGCGGCGGGGGACTGGATTTCAGATAAGCGGTTGCGAGTGAGCGATCCCCCCATCCTCGCAAGCGAGGGAGGGGATGCCTGCGCTGAGCATGAGACCCGCATGAAAAAGGCCCGCGCACCCGTTGGGGTGCGCGGGCCGAGCGCAACCGTCGCGGTTACTGCACGGCTTCGCCGTGCAGCGTGATGTCGAGGCCTTCGCGCTCGATGTCGGGGGTGACGCGCAGCCCGACCACGGCGTTGACGAGCCAGAGGATGATCAGCGAGACGACGGCGTCGTAGACGACGACGATGCCGACGCCCTCGAGCTGGTTGACCACCTGCACGGCGTTGCCTTCGAGGAGACCCGCGGTCCCGCCATATTCGCTGACCGCGAACACGCCGGTGAGGATGGCGCCGGCGGCGCCGCCGATGCCGTGGACGCCGAAGCAGTCGAGCGCGTCGTCATAGCCGAACATGTGCTTGAGGCCGGTCGAGCCCCAGTAGCAGACGATGCCGGCGATGGCGCCGATCGCAAGCGCGCCGGCCGGGCCGACGAAACCCGAGGCCGGGGTGATGGCGACGAGGCCGGCGACCGCACCCGAGCAGATGCCGACCACCGTCGGCTTGCCGCGCAGCGCCCATTCGACAAACATCCAGGCGAGCGCTGCGGCTGCCGTCGCGATCTGGGTGACGGTCATCGCCATGCCGGCCTGCATGCCGGCGGTCACGGCGGAGCCGGCATTGAAGCCGAACCAGCCGACCCACAGCAGCGAGGCGCCGATGTAGGTCAGCACCATGTTGTGGGCGGGGCCGGTGTCCTTGCGCTTGCCGAGCATGAGCGCGCACATCAGGCCGGCGACGCCGGCATTGACGTGCACCACCGTGCCGCCGGCGAAGTCCAGGACCTTCACGAGGCCGTCGGCGTTGGTCGAGTTCATGAAGCCGTCCGGGCCCCACACCCAGTGCGCGACCGGCGCATAGACGAAGATCGCCCACAGTCCGATGAACCACAGCATCGCCGAGAACTTCATGCGCTCGGCAAAGGCGCCGGCGATCAGCGCCGGGGTGATGATCGCGAAGGTCATCTGGAAGCAGATGTAGACCGTCTCCGGAATGGTCGGCGCCAGCGGGTTCGGATTGCCGATGCCTTTGGAGATGTCGCTCAGGATGCCCTGCAGGAATGCCCGGTCGAACCCGCCGATGAATGGCGTGCCGGAGCGGAACGCCATCGAATAGGTGCACACCGTCCATAACACGGTGACCAGGGCCGTAATGGCGAAGCTCGTCATCACGGTGTCGCCGACGTTCTTCTTGCGCACCATGCCGCCGTAGAAGAGGCCGAGGCCGGGAATGGTCATCATCAGGACGAGCGCCACCGAGGTGAGCATCCAGGCGGTGTCGCCGGAGTTCGGCGTGCACTTCTCGAGGGTCTTTGCATCGCAGGCAGGCGGGGTTTCCGCCGCCGGCGCGGCCGCGGCGGGCGCCTCGGCCGGCGCCTGGGCGTGGACCGAGGTCGCCGCGAAGAACGGCGCCGCGATGAAGATGGCGACGACTAGCCCGAGGATGAGAGCCGCAAGCCCCCCACGGGTCGGTTTACTGATCATGTTGTTTGCTCCTGTCCGTAGACGGTTGTTGCGCTCTTAAAGTGCGGTCTCGTCGGTCTCGCCGGTGCGGATGCGCACGGCGTGATCGAGCGACATCACGAAGATCTTGCCGTCGCCGATCTGGCCGGTTTTCGCCGCCCCGACGATCGCCGCGACCACCGTATCGACCTGGTCCGACGCCACCGCGACTTCGATTTTGAGCTTGGGCAGGAAGTTCACCGTGTACTCGGCGCCCCGGTAAATCTCGGTGTGGCCCTTCTGGCGACCGAAGCCCTTGGCCTCGGTCACCGTCAGCCCGTGCACACCCGCGCTGGTCAGCGCATTTCGGACATCGTCGAGCTTGAATGGCTTGATCACAGCCATGACGAATTTCATCGGGTCCTTATCCCTCTTATCCCCCTGGCAGGGGTGCCCCTGGATAGGCGATGCCGGATCGGACATTGCCCCCGGGCGGACGAATTCAAACCGTGTGCCAACCGGGGAAAGCGTGCGAAAACGTTGCAGTTTTTGGCGGCTCAATATGTTGTTGCAGATTCGCAACACGGCGCCATTTCTGTCGTTGCACAAAAAGGCAGCAGTTGGTCAAATAGTACCCCCGAGGGAGCACAACCCGGTACGGTTCAAGTACCGGTTGTCGACCTTCGTTACAGCGCGCGGCCTCAACCGGGCGTGCCCCAACGGGCGGCAGCGACAGTGGGCGCGGTTTCACCTGACCTGCGGCCACGCTAGGATGGTACTCCCGTGCCGAAAATAACTCCGGAGTGCCCGCGAATGTCGCGATTGTCGAAGCTGTCCCTTGCCCTTGTCGCTCTCGCGGCCATCGCCTCCCACGCGGACGCACAGGAGTATCCGACCCGGCCGATCAAGATCATTGCGCCGTTCGGCGCCGGCGGCCCCGGCGACGTGTTCAGCCGCCAGCTGGCCCAGGCGCTTTCCGAGCAGCTCAAGCAGTCGGTGGTGGTCGAGGACCGGCCTGGAGCAGCTTCGATGATCGGCGCCGATGTGGTCGCGAAGTCGGCGCCCGACGGCTACACGCTGCTCACCATCTCGAACACGCTCACCGCGAACGAGTCGCTCTTTCCGAATAAGTCGTATGCGCTGCTGCGCGACTTCGTTGCGGTGGCGCCGCTCAACTATTCGGAGCTCGTCATGGTGATCAATCCGAAGGTGCCGGCGAAGGATCTCAAGGAGTTCATCGCGCTCGCCAAGGCGAAGCCCGGCGTCGCTCAACTACGCCTCCGCGGGCGCAGGCACGCCCTATCACATGGGCGCCGAGCTCTTCAAAGCGATGACCGGGACCGACATCGTGCACGTGCCCCACAAGGCCTCCGGCGATTCCCGCAACAACGTGATCGCCGGCCATGTGCAGATGATGATGGACGCCATCACCACCATGGCCCCCAACGTGCAGGCCGGCCAGGTGCGCGCGCTCGGCACCAGCGCGTCGACGCGGTCCAAGGTGCTGCCCGACGTTCCCACCATCGCCGAAGCCGGCGTGCCGGGCTACGAGGCGACGATCTGGATCGGCATCATGGCGCCCGCCGGCACGCCGAAGCCGATCGTCGACAAGCTCAATGCCGAGATCAACAAGGCGATGAAACGCCCGGAGATGTTGGCGGCCTGGGAGCGTCAGGGCGCAACGCCGATGCCGATGTCGCCATCCGAGTTCGAAGCGTACCTGCGCAAGGACATCGAGAAATGGGCGCAGGTCGCGAAAATGTCCGGCGCAAGCGCGCAGTGACGCTCTTCTTTTCCTCCCCCGCTAGCGGGGGAGGAAGCCAGCCGTCGGCGCGTGTGACTAGAGTAACTTTGGAGCGGTGGTCGCCAGCATGGCCGAGGACGACGACATTCTGCGCGTCAACGCAGCCTATTATCGCGCCTTCGCGACCGCGGATTTCACCGCGATGAGCCGCATCTGGGCGATGGATCAGGTGTCCTGCGTTCATCCGGGCTGGCCGGTGCTGATCGGCCGCAAAGCGGTGCTCGATTCCTGGAAAGGCATTCTCGGCAATCCCGGATCGGAGCGGATCGAATTCCACGAAGCGACGGCCATCGTCGCCGGCGACGAAGGGCGGGTCCTGTGCATCGAGGTGCTCGGCGAGACGGCGTTCGCCGCCTCGAACTGGTTTCGCCGCATCGACGGCGCGTGGCGGATGATCCACCATCATGCGAGCCCGATCGCGCTCACACCCGACAGCGGGGAAGACGACGAGGAACGGCCGCGGCGGCTCAATTGAACGCGGCGAGGAGACGACCGCGTCGGCCGACGCACCTCACGTCGACTTGCGCATCCGGATTTCGATCCTGCGGCGCTCGCGAACATCGCCTTGCTCGTCCCAGCGCGTCAGGCGCCCGTCGGTGCCGATGAGCTGTGCGCCCGAGAGCGGCAGGATGCGGAAGTTGCGCAGCCGCAGATCCGAGGCGAGCACGTTCACCACGGCAAGCGCGCGGGCGAGGCCGAGCCCGGCATTGTCGGCGGGCTGCAACGCGCCGATACTCTTGTAACCCGCCGTGGCTGCCGGCAGCTCGCGGTCGAGATTCGACAGGCCGCCCGGCAGCGCGCGCTCGTCGGTATGGCCGATCACCTCGATGACGTCGACCTGGAAGGCCGCCGCGATCTCGAGGAGCTTCTCGACCACCGTGGTCCGCAGCACGGCTTCGAACTCCGGGCGCAACTCGGCGCTGCGGGTCGCGAAGAAATAGCCCTCGGCCTCGCTCAGGTTGATGATCGGCGGCCAGGTGTGGCCGTCCTTCGGGCCGCCCTCGTTGCGCGCTTCCGCCGCGCCGGCGCCCTTGACGATGAGCGCCGCGATCTGTTCCGGCGTCTTGCCGGCGATGATCTCTTTCGGCACGGCCTCCTCGATCGCCGCCGCCAGCGCGTCGCCCCGCGTCGCGCTGTCAGGATCGAATCCGGATTTTCTGAGCTGCTGCATCTTGGCGAAGTAGTCGCCGCTTTCCCGCAGCGCCGTGCGCGACACGCCGCGGCGCTCCATCGCCACGACGATGTCGTCGCTCTCGACCAGCGTGCGCCAGAACTCGTCGACCTTCGCCGCCGATACCGGCGCCTTCGCCGAGCGGGTGAGGAATTCGGAGAGGCGCGGATTGCGCTTGATCTGGTCGACCACCGCGTTGGCCTTCGCGGTCGCGGCTTCGGATGCGCGCAGGCGTTCGGTTACCCCGGCGCGCTTGTCGCGCTCCGAGGCGAGCGAGACGCCGATCGCGATCAAGAGGCTGAACACCAGGAGGAGCATGATCTCCGCCATGGTCAGTCCGAGCACCAGGCCCTGACGGTAGGATGTCGTCTGACGACCGATCGAACCGGACATCACCTTATCGCCTCTCTGACGGGAGCCATTCGCCGCGCGCCGATGTCCTCGGCAATGTCCGACAACCGCTCGGCCGCGACCGCGAGCGTCTGCACGCTGCGCTCGATCGTCACCAGCACGTCGTGCAAGCCTTGCGACTGCGCATCGACACTGTTGCCGGATTTGACGACCTCGGTGAAGGTGCGCAGCGACGCATCGGTGTGCTCGAGCACCCGGCGCAACGACTCGATCTGCTGCCAGGTGTCCGCCTTGAACTGCTCGAGGGCCTCGTGGATTGCGGTGCTCGAGGCGTTGACGGTCTCGAGCGCGGCGCGGCTCGCCACCGCACTGGAATTGATGTGCTCGCGCAGCAGCGCGAGCGTCGCGGAGGAACCTTCCGCCACGCCCTTCGCCGCCGCGACCGCACCTTCGAGGGTCTCGGCGTGGCGATCCGACTGGGCCGAGAATCGATCGACCGCGCCGGTCAGCGATGCGATCGCCGGGTCCATGCGGACCTCGATCACGTCGTCGGGCGTGCGCAGCCGTTCGAACTTCTCGCCCACCGCGGCGATGGTCTTGGAGATCGCGACGGCGCTCTGCGACAGCTTCTCCATGTCGGTCGCGAGCTGACGCCCGGCCGACGCGAGCGCCGTCACCATCATGTTGGAAGCGTCCGAGAGGGTGTCGGCGGAACGTCGGGACGCGTCTTCCAGCGGGCGTGCGGAGCGCAGCGCCACGTCGGCGACACGCGCGAGCAGCCGCTCGGCGACCTCGTCCACCTTCGCGGCGACGTGCTCGAAGGAATCGGACGCCGCCTGCTGGGCGCTGCGCCTGATGTAGCCGAACTCGACCACGGTCGCGTCGAGCTCGCGGCGGACGCGCCGGGCGGCATCGGCGAGCTCGAGCCGCATCATCCGTTCGACCTCGACCGGATCGCGCCGCATCTGGTTGAAGATCACGCGCAGCGCGATGCCGGTGATGGTCGATCCGATCGCGATGCCGAAGTTCTGCACGATGTCCTCGGCGGCATGGTCGGCGTTGAACTGATAGAGCGAGACGCCGAGGCTCGTGAGCGTGAACAGGAAGCCCATGTAATAGAGGTTGTCGCCCGCCTGGTCGTCGCGCAGCCGCAGGCTTCGCGCCGTCCAGATCAGGAAGGCGTAGCCGAGCATGATCGCCACCGGCACCAGGGTGACGTAGACGCGGTTCACGCTGCCGAGCTTGGCGGCGATGATGTAGGCCGAGCCCGCCGCGACGAAGAGCATGAAGACGAGCGCGCCGACGCCCGATGTCGGGACGTCGTCACCCAAGCTTCCCGGAAGCCGATAGGAAGGCCGCAGCGCCATTCAACCCTCGCCCTGGAGCTTGTTGGCCTGTTTGAAGCGGCCCTTGTTGTCGCGGATCCAGTCGACCCAGAAGCGGATATGGTCGGCCGAATTGAACGGCTTCCCGCTGGCGCGCTGGATGTAATAGATGGTGACCTCGGCGCCGTGCAGGTCGGTCTGCAGGCGCTTATAGGCGCGCGACGACTTGAAGCGGCCGTAGGTGAGGTCGCCGCCATATTGCGAATAGTCCGGCGCGTTCTCCAGCATGTCCGACACCAGCACCAGCGATTTCGGCGCCTCCTCGGCGGCGCGTCCGGTGAAGCGGTCGACGGCGATGCGCTGGACCGTCTCCATGATCGGCGAGGTCTTGCCGGGCAACGGCTGGAACCCGGATTCGAGCGCGGTCTCGAGCGGCCCGCGGAAGCCTTCGATCCAGCGCTTTTTCGCAAGGCGCGGATTGGCGGTGTATTCGCTCAAGTCCGCCCCGTCGCCGGGATTGCACTTGGCGAAGATCGGCCGGCCGCCCGCAGCTCTTAGGATCGAGCAGGCGCAGCTCGAGCAGGCCGTAGACCGGCACCGCCTCGGCCATGTCGGTCAGCACGGTGCGGATCTCGTGCTTGCCGACGTCCGGGATGTCGTCCGTCGAATCGAGCAGCACCACGGTGATCGAGCGCGGGCCGTCGAGCGGGCACAGCGAGGCGCGGTCGAGCGCCGGCGGCCGCGCCGCGCTCGACATAGACGTAGGCCCCGGCGCCGAGCACGCCGAGCGCGAGCACGGCGAGCACGCCTCCGAGCACATGCTTGCGAAGGTCGCCCGGAGTTCTCCTACGCGGCCTTGGCGTCCGACCTCGCAACGGGATGCTCCTCTACCAGGTCGTCGATCTCGCGATAGGTCGCGAAAGCGCGTTCGAATTCGGCGTGAATGGCGTGGACCTGCTCGACCAGGACGTCCTGCAATTCCTTGATCGAGAGGCGCAAATCCTCGCGCGCCGCCGGCGACACCTGCTCGTGCTCGGTCGATATCTTCTCGAGCATATAGGGCATCGCGAACCGCGGCGGCGGCGGGGTGCTGCGCGAGCGCTTGTCGGCCTCCCGATAGGTCGAGAGCAGCGCATTGGCGGTGCGGTCGAGATGGGACTGATGGGCCTCGAAGAGCCGCATCAAGCGAGTGCGGCTTTCCATGATGGCGTCGTACTCGCCGCGGCGCACGGAGAGGTCGCGGTTCGCCTCCTCGAGGATCTCGATCGCCTCGTCGCGGATCGCGAGCAGCCGTTCGATCAGATCGTTCTTGCGGGCGATGTAGGCGTCATAGGCGCCGGCGCGGCGCTTCTCCAGGAGCCCGTAGCCCGGATAGGGGTCGAACAGCAGATAGGAATCGCCGAACGCGACCAGCGAGCACAGCATTCCGATACCGAAGAACAGCCAGGATTTGACGTCGGCGATGCCGAGCGGATTGGTGCGCAGGCGCGTGAGCACCTCCTGGCCCGGCGTCGGAGACGAGCGCACCCGCGGCCTCGCGGTAATGGGCGAGCGTCAGGTTGAGCACGATCGCGATCGCGAGATAGGCGAGGAGGGCGACGAGCCCGAACAGCTTGCGCAGCCAGTTGCGGTGGTTGAGCTCGCGCACGCCGATCGCGCCGGCAAGGAAGGCGGCGCCGATGTTGAGCAGCGCGAACACCAGCGCCTCGGCGGCGCCGCCGACATAGCCGAGCTCGCTCCCCTTGGAGAGGAAGAAGCCGTTGAGGAACACCTCGAAGACGAACAGGCAGAGCAGAATGCCGACCTTCAGGGTGAGGTTTCCGCCGGCCGCCCAGCGCGCGGTGCGCCGCAGCTTGTGGCGCCGGCGAAAGTCGTCGCGCTCGGCCTCGACGTCGCGCAGGTGGCGGCGCAGGCTGTGCAGCTCGTCGCGGCCCTGGGCGGCCTCGGCGCGGAATTCGCTCACCGCGGCGGGCGCCGCCTGCCGGATGGTCGCGAACCGGCCCTCGAAGTCGAGGCCGGACAGCCGTTCCTTGTAGAGGTGAAGCTCGTCGAGCAGGATGCCGTGGGCGCTGTTCTTCTCCGCCTCGATGCGTTCGACGATCAGGCTCTCGACGTCGTCGAGGACGGCGGAGTCGGACGACGGCTCCTCCTCGGCGCCGCGCTGGGCCCCGAGCTGTCCCACTTTGAGGTCCGCGGCGAGCTTGGCGACGTTGAGGGCCGGGAAGACGTCGAGCGAGGCGCGGTAGTCGTGCTGCTCCCGTTTGAGGCCACCGACCAGGCGGGCGAGTGCGGAGCTTACTGCCAATTCCTTGATCCTATGAGGCTAATGGGTCGCCGCCCCTGCAACCTTCAGAACCGCACGCGACTCCTGAAATATAGCAACAATGCGGCCTGACAAGGAGTCGTTTCGTCCCGTCGTTTCGCCCGGCGCTACGTCCTGCGGTCGCTCCCGCAATGTCGAGATGCCGGCTCTGCCTGGCAAGTGGGCAACACGGGTGGGACGCCGCAGAAGTTCTTGATAGAGGCCCTTTGACGCTGGTGCGGCTCGCTTGCGCATTTGCTAGAATCTCGGGCGAAACGCCAACAACGATCGGCGGCCGCCGACAGTTCCGGGAGAGGCTCATGTACCAGCTCACAAGGCGCGGTTTCATCGGCGGCGTCGCCGCCCTCAGCGCGGCTGGTCCCGCCTCGCTATGGTCTTCGCCGCTGATGGCGCAGGCGGGCGGCGGCGGACCGCTGCCGGCGCGGGGCGAGTTCACCATCGCCAATGCCTATGTGATGACCATGGACCCGGCGCTCGGCGACATCGCCGGCGGGTCGGTCCATGTGCGCAACGGCGACATCGTCGCGGTCGGCAAGGACATCGCCGGCGGCGGCCTGCGGATCGACGGCAATGGCATGATCGTCATGCCCGGCCTCGTCGAGACCCACTGGCACATGTGGAACACGCTCTATCGCAGCTTCGCCGGCGACAAGCCGGAGGAGGGCTACTTCCCGACCGTCGCGCGGTTCGGCGCGCAGATGACCCCGGACGACATGTTCCAGGGCGCCCGGCTCGCCGCGGCGGAGGCGATCAATTCGGGCACCACCTACGTTCATTCCTGGTGCCACAACGTGCGCAGCACCGCGCATGCCGAGGCCGACGTGCGCGCGCTCGCGGAGATCGGCATCCGCGCCCGGCATTCCTGCGGCTGGCCGCAGGGCATGCCCGACACCCAGATGGCCGACCAGGCGCCGCTCGAAACGCTCGCCAAGGACTGGAAGAGCCGGTCGAACGACGGCCTCATCACTCTCGGCATGGCGTGGCGCGGCCAGTTCCGCGCCGGGCCGATCGCGCCGGAAATCTATCGGCCGGAGTTCGAGAATGCGCGCCGGCTCGGCGTTCCCATCACCGTGCACGTCGCGAGCGCGCGCAAGGCGGTCAACCAGATCGAGCCGCTGTTCAAGGCGAAGCTGATGGGCAAGGACGTGCAGCTCATCCACACGCTCTCCGCAAGCCCGGCGGAGCTCGACATGATCAAGGAGGCGGGGTGCCCGGTGTCGGTGTCGCCCGGCAGCGAGCTGCGCATCGGCTACGGCTATCCGCAGATCAGCGAGATGTTCGCCAAGGGAATCCCGGTCGGCATCTCGGTCGACACCTCGGCGCTGACGGGAAGCTCGAACCTGTTCGCAATTCTCAAGCTCGCGCGCAATTCCGAGAACGCCAAGGCCGAGAGCGAGTTCAAGATGACGGCGCGCCGCGCGCTCGAGCTCGGCACCATCGACAGCGCCCGCTCGATGGGCCTCGACGACAAGATCGGCTCGCTCAAGCCCGGCAAGCGCGCCGACCTCATCGCCATCAGCCCCGACGACGCTGAGCATGGCGGTCGTCACCGACCCCGCCCATGCCGTGCTCGAAGCCACCGGTCCGGAGAACGTCGACACCGTGGTGGTCGACGGCCGCATCCTCAAGCGCGGCGGCAAGCTCGTCGCGATCGACACGCCGAAGGTGGTCGCGGAGGCACGTGCCGCACTCGCCGGCGTGCGCGAACGCACGAAGTGGCGGTGAGCACGCGACTTCGCGCGGCGCCGCCGTTGAGTTGGCTGCCGGCCCGCCGATTCGGCCGGAGCATCCTGCAGCATGTGACGACCTCTACCGCCTGGAGAGGACTGCCATGCCATCCCGTCATCATGTGAGCATCGCGCACGCCCTCGGCTCGAGGCGCGCCTTCCGCATCGATCGCCGCCGCGCTCGGCTTCGTCGCATGCACCGCCGCCGGGGCTCGCCCAGCCGGCGGCGCCGACCGCGCCGATTTCGCCCGTTCCGCCCTCGACGTTCCAAACGAGGATCGAAGCGGCGGCGCAAGCTCTGCAGAACAATCCCCGCCTCAAGAATCTCACCCAGCAGCAGCGGGTCGAGCGGGTCGACTTCGTCGTTGGAAACACGCTCGTGTTGCTGCTCCACGAGATAGGGCATGTCCTCGTCTCCGAGTTTCAGTTGCCGGTGCTCGGCCGCGAAGAGGACGCGGCCGACACCTACGCCGCGCTGAGCATGCTCCGGATCGGCACGAGCTTCTCGGTGCAAAGCCTCGCTGATGCGGCCAAGGGCTGGTTCTTCGATGCGCGCCGCGATCAGGAGATCGGCGACAAGCCGCTCTATTACGACGAGCACAATGTCAGCGCGCAGCGCGCCTACCAGATCGTGTGCCTGATGGTGGGCTCCGATCCGGAGAAGTTCAGAAGCCTCGCCGACCAGGCGAAGATGCCGGAGGAGCGCCAGAAGACCTGCAAGCGCGATTATCGGAAGGCGTTCGGAGGCCTGGGATGCCGTGCTCGCGCCGCATCTTCGGCAGCCCGGACAGCCGGAGACCAAGATCAACGTCGTCTACGGCGACGGCAAAGGGAATGTTCGACGTGCTTGCCAACATGTTCCGCTCGATCCGGTTCCTGGAGACGGTGGCCGAGCATGCGCAGGAACGCTACCTGTGGCCTCATCCGTGGACGCTTGCGATGGAGAGCTGCGGCCGTCCCGGCTCCGACTACGATACCGATACGCGCATCGTCACCATGTGCTACGAGCAGGCGTTCGACTTCGTCCAACTTTACAGCGCCTACGTCCCGGCGAAGCCCGCTCCGATTCCGGTGGCGAATACGCGTAAAGCGCGATCGCGTTGACGGCATTCCCCGACCGCCGGGCTCCCGGTGAAATCTCCCACGTGTTACGGTGGTGGCCACAGGCGGGTCCGCCGCCGGCTATAGACGACTTGGGAGGACATCTTGGACGATACGGAGAGCTCGCAGCTGCTCGATCCGCCGCGCGAAGCGCGTCGCCGTTTTCTCAAGCAGATTGCCACGACCGGCGTCATCGCCGGGGCAGGGGCCTTGCCGGCCTGGGCGCAGGAAAAGCCTCAATCGTCGTCGCCACCCGTCGTCGTCGCCGGCGTCACCGCCGCCTGCCGTGCGCGCAGCGACCGGCGGGCCCGACGATCGCCGAGACGCTCGCGCGCTACGCGACGAGCCTGCGCTATGAGGACATGCCGCCGGATGTCGTGCGCGAGGCCAAGCGCTACCTGATCGACGCGATCGGCTGCGGGCTCGGCGGGTTCAGCGCCGAGCCGAGCCAGATCGCGAACCGGCTCGCCGCCGGGGTGAGCGCCCAGCGCGGCGCCACCGTGATGTGCAGCGGCGTGAAGACGAGCCCCGATCTCGCGGTTTTCGCCAACGGCGTGATGATCCGCTATCTCGATTTCAACGACGGCTATCTGAGCCTCGGCGGCGGCCATCCGAGCGACACCATCGCGTCGGTGCTGTCGACCGCCGACATGATGGGGCGCAGCGGCAGCGATCTCATCACCGGCACCGTGCTCAACTACGAGGTGTTCTGCCGGATCTGCGACGTGTTCGACAACCGCGCGTCGGCCTGGATTCGTCGACGATGGTCGGCTTTGCCGCGGTCGCCGGCGCGGGACGCATGATGGGTCTCACCCAGCAGCAGCTCGTGCACGCGCTCGGCATCTACGTCGTCGGCAATGTGACGCTCAACCAGACCCGCGTCGGCACGCTGTCGAACTGGAAAGCCTGCGCGGCCGGCGAATCCTCCCGCAAGGCGATCTTCGCCGTCGAGCTCGCCCAGGCCGGCATGACCGGGCCCAACCAGGTGTTCGAAGGCCGCGACGGCTTCTTTCTCCGCATCAACCGCAAGCCGTTCACGCTGCCGCAGCTCGGCGGCGGCAGCGCGCCGTTCGCCATGCTGCAGTGCTTCACCAAGCGCTTCGCGCTCGGCCAGTACTCCCAGACCGTCGCCCAGGCCGGAGTCGAGGCGCGGAAGTTCTTTTCCGATGTCGGCGAGATCGACCAGGTGAACCTGCGGGTTTCGCACATCGCCATTCAGGTCATGGCCGACAGCCCGGACAAATGGCGGCCGCAGACCCACGAGACCGCCGACCACAGCATGCCCTACGCCGCGGCGGTGGCGCTGATGTACGGCACGGTCGAGGAGCAGCACTACGAGGACCCGTATCTGCACGACCCGCGCCTGCTCGATCTCGTCGGCCGCGTGCGCTGCCTGCCGTCCGACGAGGCCGACCGGCGCGAGAAGGAGATCAACCTGTGCGACCTCGAGATCGTGCTCAAATCCGGCCGGCGCGAGAACGTGCGGGTCGAGTACCATCGCGGCCATTGGAAGAACCCGATGACCGACGCCGAGCTCGAGGAGAAGTTCCGCTCCCTGGCGCGCAAACAGCTCTCGGCGGCGAAGACCGACGAGCTGCTGCGCCAACTGTGGGCGCTCGAGACGCTGCCGCAGGCCGGCGCGATCGTGGCAGCGACGCGGGCGTAGGGTCACTGCCGGATCGCGAAATCACCGACGTCGGCGCGCTGCAGTCCGTATGCGCCGGAAATCGTCATCACCCCTACGGAAAGAAGGTCGAGACCATGAAGTGCCTAACCCTCACCGCAATAGGCGTCGCGACGGCGACGCTGCTCGCCACGACGTTTGCCGCCGGCGCCCAGGAGAGCTACCCGAGCCGGCCGATCACCGTGATCGTGCCCGAGGTCGTGGGCTCCGCCGCCGACATCATGTCGCGCATCATCGGCGGGCGCATCGGCGAGGCGCTCGGCCAGCCGGTGAACTATGAGAACCTGTTCCTCGAGGCGGGCGTCGAGAAGGGCATCAAGGCGGCGCCCGACGGCTACACGCTGATCTACGGCTCGTCGGGCAACGTCGCGCTGCTGCCGCATGTCAAGAAGGTGTCGTTCGATCCCTTGAAGGACCTCACCCCGGTGGCGCGCTTCGCGATCCAGCCGACCCTGATCGCGACCAATCCGAAGCTGCCGGTCAACACGTTGCAGGACCTCGTCGCGATGGTGAAGGCCAATCCCGACAAGCTGCGCATGTCGACCGCCGGCGCCGGCACCTCCGGACATTTCTCCGGCGAGATGCTGATCGCCATGGCGGGCATCAAGCCGGTGGTGGTGCACTACAAGGGCGGCGGCCCGGCGATCGAGGCGGTGGTCGACGGCGACTCGCAGTTCACCGTCGCTCCCATCGCCGGCCGGCTGCCGCATGTGCGCAGCGGCAAGCTCAAGGCGATCGCGGTCGGCAGCCCGACGCGGCTCGCGCTTCTGCCCGACGTGCCGACCGTCGCCGAGTCCGGCTACCCTGACTACAGGGCGGTGGGCTGGGGCGCGATCTTCGTCCCCAACGGCACGCCGCAGCCGATCGTCGACAAGCTCAACGCCACCATCGCCGCGGTCGTCACGCGCCCTGAGGTCAAGAAGCAGTTCGAGGAGCAGGGCACCGAAGCCGCGAGCAGCACGCAGGCCGAGATGGCGAAGCTCTTGCGCGACGAATATGCGCGGTTGGGCGAGACGGCGAAGCGCATCGGGGTGGCGGTGAATTGAGGGCGCCTCCGTGACGTGCCACGACCCACGATCACTGAGTGGTCACCTGCGCCGCCGCGTGCGACGAGGGTCGTCGGCACGAAGCGATCCATGCGGGTCGGTCCTTCGGTCCCTCGCGTTCGGACGCGCGCACCGCGCGAACCCGGAATAGGGCTGACCGGCAAGCCGAACCCCTGACGCGATCTGAGCTGCCGAGGCTTCGCCCGCCGCCGGCGGTACTGGAATCGCCCGGTCATGCCAGGCGATGACGGCAGCTGGAGAACATCGCGAAGCTCGGCAATACGTCGCTAATTGATCCGTATCTTCGCCGCCGCGATCACCGGCGACCATCGCGCGATGTCGGCGTCGATGCGGGCGCGGAATTCTGCCGGCGTCGTCGGGATCGGCTCCATCAGCTGCGCCGCGAGCTTGTCGCGGATGTCGGGCGCAGCGATCACGGCGCCGACCTCGCGGGCGATGCGCGCGACGATGGCTTCGGGCGTCTTCGCCGGGGCGATCAGGCCCATCCAGGCGTCGGCCTCGACGTCGATGCCGGCTTCCTTGAGCGTCGGCACGTCCGGCAGCAGCGGCGAGCGCGTCGCGGTCGACACCGCGAGAATTTTCACGTCGCCCGACGCGACGTGCGGCGTCACCGAGATCGCCGGCAGGCAGACGATGTCGACGTCGCCGCGCACCAGCGCGGTCATCGCCTGCGGCGAGCTCGCATAGGGAATGTGCACGATCTCGGTGCCGCTCTTGAGTGCGAGCGCCGCCATCGCAAGGTGCGAGAGCGACCCGTTGCCGATCGAGCCGAAATTGTACTTGCCGGGATTCTTCTTGAGGAGCGCAATGAGCTCCGCGACCGAATTGACGCCGAGCCGCGCGTTGACCGCGAGCGCGCTCGGCTGCGTCGCGATCATGGTGACGGGCGAGAGATCGGTCTTCGGATCGTAGGGCATCTTGGAGAACAGCATCGGATTGATGGCGAGCGGCCCGCCGATGCTGATGCCGAGCGTGTAGCCGTCAGGATCGGCCTTGGCGACGGCGTCGGTGCCGATGTTGCCGCTCGCCCCCGGCTTGTCCTCGACGACGAAGGGCTGGCCGAGCTTGTGCTGCAGGCGGTCGGCGATCAGGCGGCCGACGAGGTCCGGCGTCGAGCCCGGGCCGAACGGAATCATGATCTTCACCGGCCGCGTCGGCCAGTCCTGCGCCGCGGCGGGTGCGGCGAATGCGAGCGCCGCGAGGATTGCAAACCAAAGCCTTGCCTTCATGATCCACTCATCTCGAACACCGGGGTCGGCAGCGCGGCATCGGGCCGGCCGAGCCAAACGCCGCCGCGCTCCAACAGGCGCTGCAACGCGCCCACGTCGATATCGGCCACCGCGCCGTCTCCGGCAAGGGCGAGATGGGCCGCAGTGCCCGCCGCTTCGCCCATGACGAAGCAGCCGCCGGACACCCGCGCCGCCGACTGGCCCTCATGGCTCATCGCGGCGCAGCGGCCGGCGACCAGGAGATTGCGCATGCCGGGCGGTACCAGCATGCGGTAGGGCAGGTGGTTGAAGCCGCGCGAACCCGCCTCGGGCCAGCGCCACACCACGTCGCCCGCGACATGCGCTTCGATCGGCCAGCCGTTGACGCCGACGGTGTCGGGAAAGCTCGCGCAGGAGAGCACGTCGTCGCCGGTGAGCTGGTAGAGGCCGGCGATGCGGCGGGTCTCGCGGATGCCGAGCTGCGGCGGCATGTCGACGATATAGGCGTCCGGCAAAGCCGGGCGCCTCGCGCTTCAGGAATTCGAAGAACGCCAGCGCCTGGCGGCGGCCTTCGATCTCGCCGGCGGAGAGCTCGTCGGCATCGGCACCGTTGAGGGCGCGGCCGTTGGCGCTCTTGACCTGGGTGAAGTTGACGCGCCACTCGGTCGGGTGCGCCATCGGCCGGATCATGCCGCCCTTGCGCGGAAATTTGGCGCGGCCGGCGCGCTCGGCCGCCTCCATCAGCGCCGGAACGGTGCGCCAGGCCTCGCCGGCCTGCGCGGGGTCGACGCCGGCGAGGCGGAACATCATGGTGGGATAGAGCATGTTGCCGGCGCCGTCGCCGACCTCGTAGGGCACGCCCGCGAGGGCCGCGAGATCACCGTCGCCCGAGCAGTCGATGAAGATGTGTGCGCGCACGGCGCGCGTCCCGACTTGGTCTCGATGACCAGCGCATCGATGCCGCTCGTGGTCCTTGACAACGCCGCAGGCGAAGGCGTGGAACAGGATCGCGACGCCGCGCCCGAGCAGCATCTCGTCGGCCGCGCATTTGTAGGCCGCAGTGTCGTAGGCCTGCGCCATGGTGCGGCCGAAGATCGCGTGCGGCGCGTTGAGGCCGCCGAGACGGGCGAGGCGCGCCAGCAGCTCGTCGGCGACGCCGTGCACGACCTGGCGGACCTCGCCGTGCACATTCGCATGCAGTCCGCAGAAATTGGTGACGCCGGCCGCCGTCCCCATGCCGCCGAGAAAGCCGTAGCGCTCGACGAGGAGCGTGCGCCGCCCGAGCGCACCGGCCGCGGCCGCGGCGGCGATGCCGGCCGGGCCGCCGCCGAGCACGACGACGTCGTATTCGCCGCGCACGGGGATTTCGCGCGCCGGCTCGCGGATGACGTTCGGGGGGCTCATGGCGGCGGCGAGCTTAGCGGGAAATTCCGACGCGGCGTCAAGCGGCGGCACCTGGACGTCGTGCGGCAAAACTGCCCGCCGCGGCTCGGTCAGGCCGCCCTCCATTTCGTTCGCAGGAAATGTCAGGCGAAGCCCGGCGCGCTCCATGTTGCGGTGGCTCGTGCCCATCGGCTCGGCGCCGCTGAACACGAAGTCGACTCCTGCGACGCTGGCATCGCGAATGCGCTGCCGCAGCAGTGCTGCGTGGAGACCGCGGCCGCGGAACGCCGGCGCAGTGGTCGCGTCGGCGAGATACGCCACGCGATCCGCGACGTAGAGGGTCGCGGCAGCCGCCGGGCGGCCGTCGACCTGCGCGAGATAGAGCGACCAGCCCGGCTGCTCGCGCCACGGACGTACGTTCGACTTGAACTGCGCATGGTCCTTTTCCGGGATGCCCCATCCTGCCACATAGGCGTCGAGGTAGCGCTCCATCGCCTCTTCGGAGGCGACCTGCTCGATGTCGATGTCCGCGATTCGGCGCGTTCGATGCGATCGGGCTCCCCGATCAGCGCGGCATGGAAGCTCGAAGGCAGAAAGCCGTGCCGGGCGAGCTCGCGCCCGAGTTCGGCATTGAACATGCCCGGCACGATTTCGAAGGTCGGCTTCACGCCGTATTCGCGATACCAGGCGAGCAGCGGCTCGATCTCGCCTTCGTGACCCGGCCGCAACCCGATGACGCGGGTGAATGCCGGCAGGAAGCGCGCCACCAGCGCCACCGCGTGGTCGTCGATCCGGCGATAGCCGATGCCGATCGGATTTCCGGGAATGCGTTCGAGCACCCGCATCCGCGACATCGTGTAGGACACGTCGGCGGCGAGCACCCGCTCGATCAGGCGTATCGACGGGAGCAGTCGATTCTCGGTGCCATCGACGCTCGCTCACCGACGTGCGAGCGCTACTTCGCGCCGCCCTTGAGCTCCTGATAGACCGCGGTGACGAAGCGTTCCGCGCTCGTCGTCGGTGCCGCCGGCGACGGCGTAGGGCGCGGTGACCTTCGCCGCCAGCACCTCCTGCAACGTCTTGCCCTGCGCGATCAGCTGGCCGACCCGGTCGGCGACCGCGACGACCATGTTGCGGTAGGGCACCATGTCGTCGCGCTTGATGAGCGTGCCGTGGCCGGGGACGATGACGGTGTTGGCGTCGGCGGATTTCATCGTGGCATCGAGGCCTTCCAGCATTCCCTTCAGCGTGCCGCCGTTGTTGATGTCGATGAAGGGAAAGCCGTAGTTGCGGTAGAAGTCGCCGATGAACAGCACGTTCGCCTTCTCGAACTTGATGTTGGTGTCGCCGCCGGTATGCGCCGCCCGGATCGGGATGAACTCGACCACCTCGTCGTTCATGTGGATCTTCACCGGCGGGCCCATGCCGTAGGTGACCATCGGGAATCCGGCCGGATTGGCGACGGGGTTGCTCGCGGCGTTGGGCGCCTTCGACAGGCGCACCATGCCGTCGCGCAGCTCCTCGCGGGCGAAGATCACGGCGCCTTGCTTGGCAAAGAACGCGTTGCCCTGGGTGTGGTCGCGGTGGATGTGGGTGTTGACGAGGAAGCGGATCGGACCGCCGTCGATCTTCTTCACCGCCGCGAGGACCTTGTCGGCAAGCTGCACGTATTGGGAATCGATCATCAGGATGCCGTCGGGTCCCGCGAGCACGCCGATGCGGCCGCCGGCGCCGTCCTCGTGGGAGGGATCGAGGCCGGCCGAGCCGGTCAGCATGTAGACGTTCGGTCCGAGCTTCTCGGTGATGATCTCGACCTTGGAGAAGTCCATCTCCTGCGCCGAGGCGCTCGTCGCGAACGCCAGCGCCACTCCCGCAGACAACAGCCACGTTGCTTTCATCACTCGTCCTCCCGTCGGTTCGTTCGGCGGGCCGTGCCGCGCCGTGTCGCGAGAAAGGTAACATTCGGTTCCGTGGCGCGGAAGCCGCGCTGCCAAGCGTCCGCCAAGGCGGCCCCGGCGTCCGGCCACGACGACGGTATCGAAGCCCAGGACCGTCGCGGCTCGGTGACGGCGAAATTTTTCCGCGATCGCCTTGTCGGGGCCAGAATTCCCCGTTCGTCCTTGGTGAGAAACTGGAAAGTGTTCCGCAGGGGCCGTCGGGCCACTCGGGAAGCATCGACGCATGGAGCATCGAGGCATGGGAACGATGCGATGACGAAGGTCCTGTTCACCGCGAACATCCAGCGCCACGTGGGCTGCCCTGAAGCCCACGCGTCCGGCCGGACCGTGCGCGATGTGCTCGAGGCCGTGTTCGCCGACAATCCCGAGGCGCGCGGCTATGTGCTCGACGACCAGTCCGCGTTGCGCAAGCACATGACCGTATTTGTCGACGGACGGAGCATTCGCGACCGCGTGCGCCTGTCCGACACCGTGACCGAAACCAGCACGATCCACGTGTTCCAGGCACTGTCAGGAGGCTGATCATGACCGACACCCTGCAGGTGTCGACCCGCAAGGGTCTTTTCACCGTCGAAAATGCGGGCGGGCGCTGGGACGTCGCCAAGGTCGATTTCCTCGGCGACAACGTCACCCTCACCTTGACCGATCCGCGCAGCGGCCGCTCGTTTCGCCGCCCTCGATCACGGCCATTTCGGCGTCAAGCTGCATCGCTCGACCGCGAACGGCTGGGAGGAGATCGCCGCGCCCGCCTATCCGCCCAAGCCCGAAGGGTACGAGGAGAACGACACCTGGGGCCGTCCTCTGGCGTGGAGCACGGCGCGCATCTGGGCACTCGCCGCGGGCGGCGCCGACCAACCGGGCGTCATCTGGTGCGGCACGCTGCCCGGCGGGCTGTTCCGTTCGCGCGATGACGGCGAGAGCTGGGAGCTGGTGCGCTCGCTGTGGGACCACCCGCTTCGCAAGAAATGGGCGGGCGGCGGCGCCGACCTGCCGGGCATTCATTCGATCGTGGTCGATCCCCGCGACTCCCGGCAGGTCTCGGTCGCGGTCTCGACCGGCGGGATCTGGTTCACCGCGGACGGCGGCGACACCTGGACGCTGCGCGGGGAGGGGATGCGCGCCGAATACATGCCGACGGAGCTCGCGCACGATCCGGTCTCGCAGGATGTGCATTGTCTCGTCCAGTGTGCGGCCGCGCCGCAGCGGATGTGGGTGCAACATCACAACGGCATCTTCGTCTCCTCCGACGAGGGACGCACGTTCACGGAGATCACCGGCGTCGAGCCGTCCGCCTTCGGCTTTGCGGTCGCGGTCCATCCGCGCGATCCCGATACCGCGTGGTTCGTGCCGGAGATCAAAGACGAGAAGCGCATCCCGAGCGGCGGCAAGCTCGCGGTGACGCGCACGCGCGACGGCGGCAGGAGCTTCGACGTGCTGACCCGCGGGCTGCCGCAATCGCACGCCTACGACATCGTCTATCGCCACGCGCTGGCGCTCGACGGCACCGGCGAGCGGCTCGCGTTCGGCTCGACCACCGGCGGGCTGTGGGTGAGCGAGGACCAGGGCGACAGCTGGGCCTGCATCTCCCACACGCTGCCGCCGATCTATGCGGTGAGATTTGCATAGCGGGCCTGCCCTGACGCCGTCGCCGCTCTGACCCGCTTGCAACGGCGGCGGCCTTCGCCTCTACTGCGCGCCTCTCGCGGAGCTGAGGCGATGGGCTTGGCGCTACTCGTTCTCGGACTGGCCCTGTTTCTCGGGCCCCATGTGTTCGTCACCCTGCGCGGCGCCCGCGGGGCCCTGATCGCGCGCATCGGCGAGGGGCTCGTACAAGGGACTGTTCGCGGTCTGTCGATCGTCGGTCTCTACCTGATCGGCAAGGGCTTCGCGCTCTATCGCGACGCCGGCATGATCGAAGTGTGGGACCCGCCGGACTGGACGCGGCACATCACCGTCGCGCTGATGTGGCCGTCGATCATCTTCGTGACCGCGGCCTACATTCCCGGCGACATCAAGCGCGTGCTCAAGCATCCGATGCTGGTCGGCGTGAAGCTGTGGGCGGTGGCGCATCTCATCTCCAACGGCGATCTCGGCTCGATGATCATCTTCATCTCGGTGCTGGCCTGGGCGGTCTACGACCGCATCACGCTCAAGCGACGCAGCGATCCCGGGTGGGCTGCCGATCCCGATCGGCGGCCGCCGCAACGACATCGCCGCGGTGATCGTCGGCACGATCCTCTATTTCGCCCTTGCGCTGGTGTTCCATCCGCTGGTGATCGGAAAATCGGTGCTGTTGTTCGGCCCTCGCGCACTCGGAACCTGATCCCGTGTCGACCCACACCGACCAGAAGCGGCTGACCGCACCGGACATCAGGGCGCGCAAGGGCGGCAACCCCGATCGTGATGCTGACGTCCTATCACGCCCACACCGCACGCATCCTCGACCGCCATTGCGACGTGATCCTGGTCGGGGATTCGCTCGGCATGGTGATGCACGGGCTCGAGACCACGATCCCGGTGACACTCGACATGATGATCCTGCAGGGCCGCGCGGTGATGCGCGGCTCGACGCATGCTCTTGTCGTCGTCGACCTGCCGTTCGGCTCCTACGAGGTCTCCAGGGAGCAGGCCTTCACGTCCGCCGCCCGCGTGCTCAAGGAGACCGGCTGCGGCGCCATCAAGCTCGAAGGCGGCCAGCGCATGGCGGAGACCATCCGCTTTCTCGTCGAACGCGGCGTGCCGGTGATGGCCCATGTCGGCCTCACCCCGCAGGCGGTCAATGCGCTCGGCGGCTTCCGCGCCCAGGGGCGCGACCGCGCCGACTGGGCGCCGATCGTGGCCGATGCGCGCGCGGTCGCGGAGGCGGGCGCCTTCTCGGTGGTGGTCGAAGCGGTGGCCGAGCCGCTCGCCGCCGAGATCACCCGCGAGATCGCGATCCCCACCATCGGCATCGGCGCGAGCGCAGCCTGCGACGGCCAGGTGCTGGTGCTCGAGGACATGCTGGGGCTGTCGCCGTGGGTGCCGAAGTTCGTCAAGCGCTACACCAATCTCGGCCCCTCGATCGAGGCCGCGGTGTCGGCCTATGCGGAAGAGGTGCGCAGCCGCGCCTTCCCGGCGGCCGCGCATGTCTACCCGCTGAAGGGCGAGCGGTGAGGGCGGCGCCGGCGCCGTCAATCCGGGGCGGCCGAAGGCCGAGCTCGGAATCCAGGATGTGAGGCACCGCAGCGCTGGATTCCGGGTTCGCGCAAGAGCGCGCCCCGGAATGACCTGCGTTACCGCTTGATCCGGGCGAGAACGACCGCCGCTACTTGACCTTCCGCCACACGAGCTCGATCTGCGCAACGTCGCCCGCCGCTCCGGCGGCCGAAGGATTGGCCACATTGTAGGTGAGCACGTCGTCGGTGAGCCCGGTGATCTTGCGGACCTGCTTGGTGCCGTTCCAGTTCGGGAACGAGCTCGCCGTCGATGTGCATGGTGAAGGTCTTGTCGGCGTCGTTCACCGCATAGCTGCCGAAGTGGGCGAGGGCTCCGGCGGTGATCGCCTTGCTCTCGTCCGGGGTCGCCTTTTCGCGATCGTTGGCTTTGATCTTCGGGAGATTCGCGCGTTCGAACTGCACCGAATAGCGTCCCGTGGGGCTGAACATCAGCATGCCGTCGGGATTAGGCCCGAACTGCGGTACGTGCGTTCCGTCGCTCTTCACGCCGTCGACGAGGAGCAGCGTCCAGGCGCCGACCAGCATGTCCTTGGTCGACTTCTGCTGTGCGATCGACGGGCCCGGCAGCGCCGCAAGTCCCAATGCCGCGATGGCGCAGACGCTCAGAACATGACGATTCATCGACTTTTCCCTCCTTGGTGTCGCTTTTTCCCGCGATAATCGCATTTCCTTCCCGAAGAGCCTGCCCGTCCTGGTTGAGCGCTCCGGCGGGCATGGCGATGCCGGTATTGTGGAAACCGGAGCAGAAAAATTCAATATCCGGCGCCGGCCGTTTCGCGTTGCTGATGGGTCGAGCCAGCCGGTGGCGGAGCGACCGCGACCTCGTTAGCGATGCGACATGGCTGCCCATGACCGTTGGTCGCGCGCCCGTTTTTTGCCACGCCAGCGCCATATCGCTATCTTAACGGAGAGGCTGGACCCGGCATGGGGACGGCTATGCGCCGTTGGGCGGGGAGGTTCTGTGTCCGATATCTTTAATGAAGTCGACGAGGAAGTACGGCGAGAACAGCTCAAGAAGCTGTGGGAGCGCTACGGCAATCTCATCATCGCCGCGGCCTTCCTCGTCGTCGCCGGCGTCGCCGCCTGGCGCGGATACGAGTACTGGCAGGCCCGCAAGGCAGCGGAAGCCGGTGCGGTCTACGAATCCGCCCTCAAGCTCTCCGATGAAGGCAAGCACACCGAGGCCGAGGATGCGTTCGGCAAGCTCGCGACTCAGGGCACATCGGGCTATCGGCGCTGGCGCGGCTGCGGCAGGCGGCCGAGCTCGGCGCCACCGATCCCAAGGCCGGCGTTGCCGCCTATGACACCATCGCCGGCGAATCCGGACCGTCGCTGATCCGCGAGCTTGCGGGCATTCGTGCCGCCATGCTGCTGCTCGACACGGCGAAGCTCGACGAGATGACGCAGCGGCTCGAGCCACTGACCCAGCCCACCAGCAGCTTCCGGCACACCGCGCGGGAGTTGCTGGCGCTGTCCGCCTGGCGCAACGGCGATGCCGCGGCCGCCCGCAAATGGGCGGAAGCCGCCACCAGTGATCCGGAAGTACCGCCTGGCATCCGGGCGCGGGCAGAGGTGCTCAACACCCTGCTCGCTGACACGTCGAAGACATAAGGAGCAGCCGATGCGCCCTCTCGTTCGCCTGGGCTTTGCCATTGGCCTCGCTGGTGCCGCCGCGCTGGTGTCCGGCTGCAGCAACTTCAGCCTCGATCCCGACAAGCTCGACTTCAGCATCTTCGACACCAAGCAGAAGCTGTCGGGCGAGCGCAAAGGATGTGTTCCCGGGCGGCGTGCCCGGCGTGACGCCCGGCGTGCCTCCCGAGCTCATGAAGGGCTACGCGAGCAGGCCGACGCTGCCGCCGGCTCCGAGGCGGCCGACCAGAAGACGGCAGAGGCGAAGCCGAAGCCGGCTCCGAAGCCGCATGTGGTGCAGCAGCCCAAACCGCAACCTGCTGCGCAGCCGGCGCAGACGGCATCGGTCCAAGGGGCAGCGCCGACGGCACCGGCAGCGCCGGCCGCGCAAGCGCCCGGCAGCCAACCCGCTCCGTGGCCCGGCCAGCAGCAACAGGCCCAGCCGCAGGCCGGTTGGCCGGCGCCGAGTTCCGGCAGGTGACCGCACGCTGAGATTCGCGGGCGCGCGACAACCGGTCTATTGAACGCCTCTCGTTTCTGGGATGCCGCCGGCCCGCCGGGGGCGCGCCGCCATGAGCTTTACCGTCGCCATCATCGGGCGTCCCAACGTCGGCAAGTCGACGCTGTTCAACCGGCTCGCCGGTCGCCGCCTCGCACTGGTCGACGACACGCCCGGCGTCACCCGTGACCGCCGCGAGGCGACCGCCCAGCTCGGCCATCTCACCTTCACCATCATCGACACGGCCGGCCTCGAAGAGGCACCGAGCGAAAGCCTGACCGGCCGCATGCAAGCCCAGACCGAGGCTGCGGTCGCAGCGGCCGACGCCGTGTTCTTCGTCATCGATGCCCGCGCCGGCGTGGTGCCGGCCGACCGCGCCTTCGTCAATCTGCTGCGCCGCGCCGGCAAGCCGACCGTTCTCGTCGCCAACAAGAGCGAGGGCCGGGCCGGCGCCGCCGCCGCGCTCGAAGGCTACGATCTCGGCCTCGGCCAGCCGGTGCCGGTCTCGGCGGAGCACGGCGAAGGGCTCGCCGACCTCTACGACGCTTTGCGCGAGGCGCTTCCCGATGAGACTGCGCCGCCCGACCGCGCGGATGCGGAGGCGGACGCGGACGAAGCCGAAGCGACGACCGTGACGGAGCCGGCGCGGCCACTGCGCATCGCGGTGGTCGGGCGGCCGAACGCCGGCAAGTCGACCCTGATCAACCGGCTGATCGGGGAGGAGCGCCTGCTCACCGGCCCCGAGGCCGGCATCACCCGCGATTCCATCGCGGTGCCGCTCGTCTGGCAGGGACGCGAGTTCCTGGTTCACGACACCGCCGGCATGCGGCGACGCTCCCGGATCGACACCAAGCTCGAGAAGCTCTCGGTCGGCGATGCGCTCGAAGCGATAAGGTTTGCCGAAGTCGTGATCCTCCTGATGGACGCGGCGGCGCTCTTCGAGGAGCAGGACCTGCGCATCGCCGATCTGGTCGAGCGCGAGGGCCGCGCGCTCGTCATCGGCGTCAACAAGTGGGACCTCAAGGAGGGCGATCCCGGCGCTGCAGGGAGGCTGCGCGGCGAGGCCGATGAACGGCTCGCCCAGCTCAAAGGTGTGCCGATCGTCGCGGTGTCCGGCCTCACCGGCGCGGGGCTCGATCGGCTGATGCAGGCGGTGCTCGACATCCATGCGCTGTGGAACAAGCGCATCGCGACGACGCCGCTCAACCGCTGGCTCGAGGCGACGCTCGCCGCGCATCCGCCGCCCGCGGTCTCGGGCCGGCGCCTCAAGCTCAACTACATCACCCAGCCCAAGGCGCGGCCGCCGACCTTCGTTCTCTTCTGCACCCGCGCCGACGCCGTGCCCGACGCCTATCGCCGCTATCTCGTCAACGCGCTGCGCGACGCCTTCGACCTGCCGGGCGTGCCGATCCGGCTCACGCTGCGGGAGAAGGCGAACCCGTATGCGGGAAGGAAGCGGCGAGGGTAGGCGTCGACGCCGTCCGCCGCACAGGATGCACCGTCGCGCCGCAGGTTGAATGTCCGTCCGAATAGATGGACAATAGGCTGCAACCACGCAACCGGAAACCGGTCACACGAGGAGGAAACCCGATGCCATCCGCCTTACGCTCACGTTTTGTCTTGTGCGCCGCCGTCATCGCAGGCGTCGCGCTGCCGGCGATGTCCGCTTCGGCGCAGCAGCCCTACGGCCCCAACGACGCGCCCAATCTCTACAAGTTCAACTATGGCTGGGCCCAGCTTCCGGACCGGCGCAAGTTCGGCGCGGTGGTCGGCGTCGACATCGACAAGGACGGCAAGAGCGTG
Source organism: uncultured Alphaproteobacteria bacterium (assembly GCA_963793985.1). Lineage (GTDB taxonomy): Bacteria > Pseudomonadota > Alphaproteobacteria > Rhizobiales > Xanthobacteraceae > JAJPKK01. The sequence continues at coordinate 103,544 of CAWCCG010000018.1, forward strand.
TGGGCGTTCGACCGCTGTGAGTCGGCGACCGACTGCTCCAAATCGAATCTCGATCCGATCATGAAGTTCGATGCGTCAGGCAAGCTCGTGAAGAGCTTCGGCGGCGGCATGATCAACTATTCGCACGGCCTGCACGTCGACAAGGACAACAACATCTGGGTCAGCGACGGCCGCGACATGAACAACGGCAAGGGCCACACCGTCATGAAGTTCAATCAGGACGGCAAGCTCCTGATGACGCTCGGCAAGCCCGGCGAAGCCGGCGCCGGACCGGACCACTTCAGCGAGCCCTCGGACATCCTGGTCGCGCCGAACGGCGACATCTTCGTCGCCGACGGCCATGGCGGCCCGAAGGGCAACAACCGCATCGTGAAGTTCGACAAGGACGGCAAGTTCATCAAGGAGTGGGGCAAGAAGGGCTTTGGGCCTGGCGAGTTCAACGTGCCGCACAATCTCGCGATGGATTCTGCCGGGCGGCTGTTCGTCGGCGACCGCAGCAACAACCGCATCCAGGTGTTCGACCAGGACGGCAAGTACCTTTTGGAGTGGCGACAGTTCGGCCGGCCGAGCGGCCTCTTCATCGACAAGAACGACATGCTCTATGTCGCCGACAATTCGCCGGACGAGACCAATCCGCCGTACCGCTCGGGCATCCGGGTCGGCAGCGTCCATGACGGCATCGTGCGCGCCTTCATCCTCGAATCCGTCGAGGTGAACGGCGTCGAGGCGGTCGCGGTCGACGACGCCGGCAACGTCTATGGCGGCTACACCAACACGCTCAACCTGCGCCGCTGGACGCCGAAGGCCGCGCCGAAGTCGTAAGGGCAAATTTGAGCAAGCGGTAGAGTGGGCGAGGCGCGCTCTTTCGCGCCGTGCCCAGCGGACGGGTGCCTGCACGTGGTGCCTGTCGTTGGCCCGGCCTGCGAGGCCGGACCCGTTTGCTCGCCTATGATGTTTTTCCGGATTATGCTGGCGCGAGGCGCCTTATCTTCAGCGAGGAGGCTCGCGCCCTGACCTGGGCCAGATCGTAGTTCATCTGCATTCGCAGCCAGGCATCCGCGGTGCCCCCCAAGGCCTTTTCGAGCCGAACGGCCATCTCGGGGCTTATCGAGTTTCGGCCGGCGATTACGTTGTGAAGCTGCTGCCGCGAAATGCCGAGCGCTTTGGCTGCATCGCTGATCGTGACGCCCAATTCATCGAGATTGTCGCCGATGAGCTCCCCGGGATGCGGCGGATTTTTCATGTCCATGGATCACCGGCCCTCAATGATAGTCGACAAGGTCAATGTCCGAAGCGCGGCCATCCGCAAAGCGGAAGATGATTTGCCAATTCGCACGCACTGTAACCGCCCAAAAGCCCTTGAGATCGCCTTTCAAGGGATGCAGCCCGAACGTGGGCAGATCAAGCGCTTCAATCGTCTGTGCGGCGTGCAATACCGCGAGGGATCTGCTTCATCTTACGCAGATGATCCGGATTGACCCCTTTGGGGTTGTCATCTTCGAACAGCCGCCGCAATCCCTTGTGCCGAAAGCTCTCGATCATCGGCGCTCACGTTTATCGAGTGTAAAATATCGCTTTACGCATGTCAACGGTTGCTTTACAGTGAGCTTGCCGCCATTTCGTTTGACGGCGCGTCACTCCGGCCTTCGAAACGTCACCGAGCTTGTCCTGCGGAAAATCGTAGCAGCCGTCCGGCTCTCGGTGAAGCTCGGCAGGCATAGCGTGACGATCTTTTCCGCGACCTGCTCCGGCGGCGGCAGCGTCATCGGGTCCTCGCCCGGCATCACCGCGGCCCGCATGCGAGTGCGGGTCGGCCCGGGATTGACGAGATCGACCCGCACCGAAGTCGATGCGGTTTCGGCCGCATAGGTGCGCGCCAGCGCCTCGAGCGCCGCCTTGGAGACCGAGTAGGGCCCGCGATAGGCCCGCAGGTCGTGGGCGGCGCCGGATGCAGATCGAACACCACCCGTGTCAGCAGCTTGTCCTGCGGAAAATCGTAGAGCCGTCCGGTCTCGGTGAAGCTCGGCAGGCACAGCGCGACGATCTTCTCGGCGACCTGCTCCGGCGGCGGCAGCGTCATCGGATCTTCGCCCGGCATCACTGCGGCGCGCATCCGCGTGCGGGTCGGACCGGGATTGACGAGATTGACCCGCACCGAAGTTGAAGCGGTCTCGGCCGCATAGGTGCGGGCCAGCGCCTCGAGCGCGGCCTTGGAGACGGAATAGGGCCCGCGATAGGCCCGCATGTTGCTGGCGGCGCCCGACGAGATGAACACCGCGCGCCCGGCGTCGGACTTGCGCAGCAGCGGATCCATCGCGCGGATCAGGTGCCAGTTGGCGGTGACGTTGACCGCCATCACCGCGTCCCAGTCTTTGGGGACGACATGGTCGAGCGGCGACGACGGCCCGACCAGGCCGGCATTGCCGATGAGAATGTCGAGCCGCTGGTAGCGCGCGTCGAGCGCCGCGGCGAGGCGCACGATGCCTTCGGTATCGGTGACGTCGAGCGGCACGAGGGTCGCGGTGCCGCCCACGGCGCGAATCGCGTCGTCGAGCTCCTCGAGCCCGCCGACGGTGCGCGCCACCGCCACCACATGCGCGCCGGCGCGGGCGAGCGCGAGCGCCGTCGCGGCACCGATACCGCGCGAGGTGCCGGTGACGAGAGCGATGCGGTTGGCGAGGGGAAGGGCTCCCGGCCGCGTTCACGCTTGGCCCCTCAATGGTCCCTCAACTCGCCTCGGCGAGCAGCGACAATTGCCGCGGCGAGGGCGCCTCGCCGGAGCGGTCGGTCAGGGGCGTCGGGTATTCGCCGGTGAAGCAGTGGTCGGTGAACTGCGGCCGCGCCGGGTCGCGGCAGGCTTCGCCCATGGCGCGGTAGATGCCGTCGACCGAGAGGAAGGCGAGCGTATCGGCGCCGATGATCCGCCGCATCTCCTCGACGGTGTGGGTCGCGGCGAGCAGCTTGTCGCGCTCCGGCGTGTCGATGCCGTAGAAGTCGGGATGGGTGATCGGCGGCGAGGCGATGCGGAAGTGGATTTCCTTGGCGCCCGCTTCGCGCATCATCTGCACGATCTTCACCGAGGTGGTCCCGCGCACCAGACTGTCGTCGATCAGCACGATGCGCTTGCCCGCCACCACCGCGCGATTGGCGTTGTGCTTCAAGCGCACGCCGAGCTCGCGGATCGACTGGGTCGGCTGGATGAAGGTGCGCCCGACATAGTGGTTGCGGATGATGCCGAGCTCGTAAGGGATGCCGGCGCCTTGCGAGTAGCCGATCGCCGCCGGCACGCCGCTGTCGGGCACCGGTACCACGACGTCGGCCTCGGCCGGCGCCTCGCGGGCGAGCTCGCTCCCCATATTGCGGCGGATCTGATAGACGCTGCGGCCGCCGACCACCGAGTCCGGCCGCGAGAAATAGATGTATTCGAAGATGCACGGCCGCGGCGGCACCGGCGGGAACGGCTTGATCGACTGCGCGCCCTCTTCGGAAAAGACGACGATCTCGCCGTTCTCGATGTCGCGCACGTGCCGCGCGCCGATGATGTCGAGCGCGCAGGTCTCCGAGGCGAGGATCGGGCAGCCGTCGAGCTCGCCCAGCACCAGCGGGCGGATGCCGAGCGGATCGCGGGCGCCGACGAGCTTCTTGTTGGTCAGCGCTACCAGCGAATAGGCGCCCTCGATCTGGCGCAGCGCCTCGATGAAGCGGTCGATGAAGCGATTGCGGGTCGAGCGGGCGAGGAGGTGCAGGATCACCTCGGTGTCGGTGGTCGACTGCATGATCGCGCCGTCGCGCACCAGCTGGCGGCGCACGGTCAGGCCGTTGGTGAGATTGCCGTTGTGGCCGACGGCGAAGCCGCCGGTATTGATCTCGGAGAACAGCGGCTGGACGTTGCGCAGGATCGTCTCGCCGGTGGTGGAGTAGCGCACGTGCCCCATCGCCAGCATGCCGGGCAGGCGGTCGATGATCTCGCGCCGGGCAAAGGTATCGCCGACGAGGCCGAGGCGCCGTTCCGAATGGAAGCGGTGGCCGTCATAGCTGACGATGCCCGCCGCCTCCTGGCCGCGGTGCTGCAGGGCGTGAAGGCCGAGCGCGGTGATCGCGGCGGCATCCGGATGCCCGTAGATGCCGAACACCCCGCATTCCTCGCGCAACCGGTCGCCGTCGATGTCGAGATTGCGGTCGCCCGCGGTATCCTTGGAAGCGTCATCCTTGGAAGCGTCGCAGTCGAATCCTTGTCCCGGCGCACCGGGCCCAGCGTGGCTTTCGACAGGATCGGTCTGCATCGTCTCTCCGTCGGCCGGGCTAGTCCCGCGAATCCGCTCTTCAAGCCTAGCACAAGATGGGCCAACCTCTCGGCCCGGGTGTTCACTTGTTTTCCTCCGGCGCGTCCTCTTCGCCGGGCTTCGGTTTCTTCAGCTTCTTCAAGATGGTGTTCTCGGGGTCCTCCGGCAACAGGCCCTTGAGCCATTCCCCGGTGTTCTGCAGGACGATCCGGGAACGGGCGTTGCGGACCATTTCCGGCTGCGATTTCGCCGGCACCAGCCAGTCGAAGAAGATGAAGGCGACGACGACGATGATCAGGCCGCGGGCGAGCCCGAACAGGAAGCCCAGGGTGCGATCGAGCGCGCCGATCCGGCTGTCGAGCACGGTGTCGGAAATCTTCACCGTGATGATCGAGACGACGATCAGGGTGAGGAAGAACGCGCCCCCGACGGTGACCCCGGCCGCCACGTAGTCGTTGGCGATGTACTGCTTGGTGACCGGCAGGAGCTTCGAAAAGGCATAAAGCCCGGCGATCGCGGCGGCGCCCCAGCCGGCGATCGACAGCACCTCGCGGATCAGCCCACGCACCATCGCGAGGAGCCCGGAAATCAGCATGACGGCAATGAGAAAGAGGTCGAGATACATTCAGGCGCCTTCGTCTGGGAGCGGAGCGCTGGGCGCCCGGTTGGTCCAAACCGCGAGCGCTCGTGTATAGCGGGCGGAACCCCCGCCGTCACCCCGGACCTGTGGAATTTGGACTGTGGAATTTGCCGGCCGCTCCAACGGCAAAGCCGCCGGTCGGTTGCACGCAGGCAACAGAATTGTGACGTCTCAGGACGGGCGCTCGCTCCCGGCCCGGCGGCGGGCCCGCCCCTCCGGGGCGATGTTGGCGACGAGGTCGAGGAGCGGCCCGAGCGTGGTGAGCGAGAGTGCGATATCGCCGGCCTCGCTCCGCGTGGTGTCCGGCACGAAGGCGCGGGCGAAGCCGAGCTTCTGGGCCTCCTTGAGCCGCGCGGCCGTCTGGGCGACCGGCCGCACCATGCCGGAAAGCGAGACTTCGCCGAAATAGACCGCATCGGCGGGCAGCGCCGCGCCGGCGAGCGAGGAGACGAGCGCCGCCGCGGCGGCAAGGTCGGCGGCGGGCTCCTGGATGCGCAGTCCGCCCGCCACATTGAGATAGACGTCGTGGCCGGAGAGCCGCACGCCGCAATGGGCCTCGAGCACGGCGAGCACCATGGCGAGGCGGTTCTGGTCCCAGCCGACCACGGCGCGGCGCGGCGTGCCGAGCGTCGTCGGGGCGACCAGCGCCTGCATCTCGACCAGCACCGGCCGGGTGCCTTCGATGCCGGCGAACACGGCGGTGCCGGGGGCGCCGAGGTCGCGCTCGGACAGAAACAGGGCGGAGGGATTGGCGACCTCGCGCAAGCCGCCGCCGGTCATTTCGAACACGCCGATCTCGTCGGTCGGCCCGAACCGGTTCTTCACCGCCCGCAGGATGCGAAAGAGATGCGCGCCTTCGCCCTCGAAGGAGAGCACCGCGTCGACCATGTGCTCGACGACGCGCGGCCCCGCGATCTGGCCGTCCTTGGTGACGTGGCCGACCAGGATCACCGCCGCGCCGGAGCGCTTGGCAAAACGAATCAGCACCTGGGCCGCGCCGCGCACCTGGCTCACCGTGCCGGGCGAGGATTCGATGGCGTCGCTCCACATGGTCTGAATGGAATTGACCACCACCAGGCGCGGCGTCTTGCCCTCGGAGAGGGTGGCGACGATGTCCTCGACCGAGGTCTCGGCGGCGAGCTCGACGGCGGCGGCGGACAAGGCCGAGCCGTTCGGCGCGCAACCGCACCTGCGCCACCGCCTCCTCGCCGGAAATGTAGACGGCGCGGTGACCGGCGCGGGCGATCGCCGCCGCGGCCTGGATCAGCAGCGTCGACTTGCCGATGCCGGGATCGCCGCCGACGAGCAGCACCGATCCCCGCACGAAGCCGCCGCCGGTGACGCGATCGAGCTCGGCCATGCCGGATGCGGTGCGCGGAGCATCATCGGTTTCGCCGGCAAGCGGATGGAGCGCGAACGGCCGCCCCTTGCGCGCCGGCCGCCCCGGTCCGGCCGCGGGGGTCGCGGCGCCGCCGCCCTCCTCGGAAATCGTGTTCCACTCGCCGCAGGACTTGCACTTGCCCTGCCAGCGGCCATAGACCGCGCCGCAGTTCTGGCAGACGAAGGTCAGCGGGCGACGTGCCATCGGGCATGTTCCAGGAGGCGCGCACAATACGCTGTTGACCTCATCCTGAGGAGCCGTGCGAAGCCGAGCGCGTCTCGAAGGATGGCCCAACACACTGCGGCCTGTGGCCGTCCTTCGAGACGCGGCGCTTCGGCCGCTCCTCAGGACGAGGTTCAAGATGATTCGTGCGGGATTCTACCGCAACCACACCCGGTGGTAACGGTGGCCGAGGGCGGTGAGCACCTCGTAGCCGATGGTGCCGCACCAGGTCGCGAACTCGTCGACCGAGATGCCGTCTCCGATCAGGGTCGCGAAATCGCCGCGACGGACCGCACCCTCGGTCACGGCGGTGATGTCGAGCGCCATCAGGTCCATGGAGATGCGGCCGATCAGGGGGCAGCGCTTGTTGGCGACCACCGCCTGGGCGGGGATGGGCGCGCCTTTCTTGCCGGCGGGGAAATTGCCGGTCACGCGGAAATAACCGTCGGCGTAACCGACCGAGACGATGGCGACGCGAGATGGCCGCGGCGCGGTCCAGGTCGCGCCGTAGCCGACGGTCCCGCCGCGCTCGACCGAGCGGATCTGGACGATGCGGCCCTTGAGCGTGACGGTCGGCTCCATCAGGTTCTGCGAGGCGGGGGTCGGATTGATGCCGAACAGCGCCGCGCCCGGCCGCACCATGTCGCACTGGGCGGCGGGACCGAGGAAGATGCCGGAGGAATTGGCGAGCGAGGCGGTGACGCCGCGGAACATATAGCGCAGCTGCCGGAACGCCTCGATCTGGCTGTTGTTGAGCGGATGCGCCTGCGTGTCGGCGCAGGCGAGATGGCTCATGACGAGCGAGATGCCGTGGTCCGGCGCCTTCACCCGCGCCGAGAGCGCCGGTGCCTCGTCGACCGAGAGGCCGAGCCGGTTCATGCCGGTATCGAAATGAAGCGCTGCGCCGCCTTGCCATCCGCTGGCGCGCCGGAAGGCGTCCCATTCGACGAACTCGGCGATGTTGCCGATCACCGGCCTCGCATCGATGGTGGCGAAGAGTCTCGGCGCTGCCGGGCACGATCCCGTTGAGGACATAGATCACCGCCTCCGGGGCAACGGCGCGCAGCCGGCGCGCTTCGGCGAGATTGGCGACGAAGAAGGTGCGGCAGCCGGCGCGGGCGAGTTCGACGGCGACCGGCTCGAGACCGCAGCCATAGGCGTCGGCCTTGACCACCGCGGCGCAGTCGGCGGGCACCGAGCGCTGCATCAGCGACCGCCAGTTCATCGTGACCGCGGCGAGGTCGACGGTGAGCACGCCGCCCGTCTCGAGCTCCGGCGGTCCCCCGGTGATCGGCTGCGGCGTGGCCGCTGCCATGGTGTCGGTCGGCGTCTTGGTCAGCAAGATCTGGTCCCCACTCTGCCTCGGCACTGACACCTGTATAAACCGGATTGCGGCGTTTTGTGCGCAGGACTTCGGTCCCGCGACCACCGGGCGGTTAGGCCGTGCCGCCGAAATCCCTGTCTTTGTAATGGATTAAACCCGAGCCGGCAGGTAATCGTCGACGGCGAGATCGGCGAACCGGGTGACGTCGGACTTGAATTGCAGCTGCACCGTGCCGGTCGGGCCGTGGCGCTGCTTGCCCAGGATCACCTCGGCGCGGCCGTGGACCGCCTCCATCTCGGCCATCCATTTGAAATGTTCTTCGGTGCCGGGACGCGGCTCGCGGTTCTTGAGATAGTATTCCTCGCGGAACACGAACATGACGACGTCGGCGTCCTGCTCGATCGAGCCGGATTCGCGAAGGTCCGAGAGCTGGGGCCGCTTGTCCTCGCGGTTTTCCACTTGGCGCGAGAGCTGCGACAGCGCGACGATCGGGACATTGAGCTCCTTCGCCAGCGCCTTGAGGTTCGTCGTGATCTCCGTCACCTCCTGGACGCGGCCTTCCTGGGCGCGCCGCGAGGAGCCCGACAGCAGCTGGATATAGTCGACCACCATGAGGTCGAGGCCGCGCTGGCGCTTGAGGCGGCGGGCCCGCGCTGCGAGCTGGGCGATCGAGAGGCCGCCGGTCTCGTCGATGTAGAGCGGGATCTGCTCCATCTCGCGCGCCGCCTCGGCGATGCGGTCGAAATCGCCGGGGTCGATCTCGCCGCGCAGGATGCGGTGGGAGGCGATCTCGGTCTGCTCGGAGATGATACGGGTGGCGAGCTGCTGGGCCGACATTTCGAGCGAGAAGAACCCGACGATGCCGCCGTTCACAGCCTCGGTTCGGCCGTCCGGGCGCACCTCGCCTACCCAAGCCTTGGCGACGTTGTAGGCGATGTTGGTCGCGAGGGCCGTCTTGCCCATGCCGGGACGGCCGGCGAGGATCACGAGGTCGGAGCGCTGCAAGCCGCCCATCATCCGGTCGAGGTCGCGCAGCCCCGTCGCGGTTCCCGAGAGCTTGCCGTCGCGCTGATAGGCGTTCGCCGCCATCTCGACGGCGGTGGTGAGCGCCTGAGCGAAGCGCTGGAACCCGCCGTCGTAGCGGCCGGTCTCGGCGAGTTCGTAGAGATTGCGCTCGGCTTCCTCGATCTGGTCCTGCGGTCGCTGGTCGACCGGCGCGTCATAGGCCGCGTTGACGAGGTCCTCGCCGATGGTGATCAGGGAGCGGCGCAGCGCCAGGTCATAGACGGTACGACCATAGTCCGCGGCGTTGATGACGGTGGTCGCTTCGGCGGCAAGCCGCGCGAGGTATTGGCTCACCGTCAGCCCGGCGACGTCGATGTCCGGCGGCAGGAAGGTCTTGAGCGTGATCGGCGTCGCGGTCTTGCCGACACGCACCAGCTGCGCGGAGACCTCGAAGATCTTCTGATGGATCGGCTCGAAGAAGTGCCGCGGCTCGAGGAAGTCGGAGACCCGGTAGAACGCCTCGTTGTTCACCAGGATCGCGCCGAGCAGAGCCTGCTCCAGCTCGATATTGTGAGGAGCAGTGCGGTAAAGCGGCGTTGCTTCCGCAAGCTGCTTGCGTGCCGTCGATTCGAGCGCCATGACGTTCCGTTTCTATTTTGATTTTTCCACGCCACTCAACAAGCTCGGACAAGCCAAGCGACATTCCTGGCTTCGAGACCTCGCCACGATCGCCGCGACGCACTCCGTCTCGATGCCCGGCACATTCACTCCACCTCGACTTGGTCGACGCCGCTCCCGATGTCTGCAATAGACCGCGGCCACGAGGTTGGGAATCAGCTCGTCGCATTTTCCTCCTTATCACCAGGATCACCAGGGCTAGATTTATTTTTGGCGATCACCGCGCGACGGAGTCTTGACTGTGACAGCGACGCGTTGCGCGCTCGATTATCCGCGTGAATCCGCGTTCGACGCCGCCTGCGCGCTCATTCGCCGGCAAGCCGCAGCCGCGTCCGGTCGGCACGGTCGCGGGCGCGCAAAGCGCTCTCCGCCTCGACGAGGTAATCGCGGGTGAGTGGAACCGCCTCCTGCCGTCGCGCCAGCTGGATCTGGAATACCATCAGGCCGAAGTAACGGAACGCGACCTCCGAGCACGCAAGATAGAACTCCCACATCCGCACGAACCGGGTGTCGTAGATGCGCTCGACGTCTTCGCGGTGGGCGAGGAAGCGCTCGCGCCAGGCGGCAAGCGTCTGCGCATAATGAAGGCGGAGAACCTCGACGTCGGTGACGACGAGTCCCGCACGCTCGATGGCGGGCAGCACCTCGGACAGCGAAGGAATGTAGCCGCCCGGGAAGATGTACTTGCGAATCCACGGGTTGGTCGCGTTGGGGGGACCGGAGCGCCCGATCGAGTGCAGCACCATCACGCCGGCTTCTGAGAGCAGCGCAGCGCACTTCTTGAAGAAGGCGTCGTAGAAGCCGACGCCGACATGCTCGAACATGCCGACCGAGACGATGCGATCATAGGTGCCCTCGACATCCCGGTAGTCGGTGAGCCTGAAATCGACTTTGGATCCGAGGCCGCCTTCGCCGGCCCGCGCCCGCGCCGCCTCGAGTTGCTCGCTCGACAAGGTGATCCCGGTCACCCGTCCGCGGCAGAACTCGGCGAGATAGAGTGCAAGCCCGCCCCAGCCGGAGCCGATGTCGAGGATCCGGTCGCCGGCGCCGGCGAGAAGCTTTGCCGCGAGGTGGCGCTTCTTGGCGAGCTGGGCGTCGTCCAGGGGCTCGGTCGGGCGTCTCGAAATAGGCACAACTGTACTGGCGGTCGGAATCAAGGAACAACGAGTAGAGCCGGTGGTCGAGATCGTAGTGGTGGGCGACGTTGCTCTTCGCGTGGGAGCGCCAATTGAGCTGGCTGAGCCGCCGCCACGCGTAGCGCATCGCCGCGAGCGGGACGGCCCAGGGTGGGTCCGCGGCCTGTTCGCGGGCAACGAGGTCGAGGAAGCCCGCGATCGAGCCCTGTTCGACGACGAACGTGCCGTCCATGTAGGCCTCGCCGAATCGAAGCTCGGGGTCGAGCAGGGCGCCCAGTTGGGCCGCCTTCGACGTGAAGCGGGCGACAATCGGCGGGCCGGTGCCGTCGCCGAATCTCATAACGGTGCCTTTGGCGCTGGTGATCTGAAGATTGCCGCGCCGAATGTGAGCCAGTGCTCCACGCAACAAACGGTCCATAGTCGACCTCGACGACCAATAACCGCCTTCCCTGGGTCCGCCCGTAACCGTAAGCAGGTGACAACGCATCTTGCGCGTGTCGGGTTTAAATCTCGAAATCAAATTTCTGCCATTCGGCGCATGAATATCGGTGGCGGGCCGGTCCGCCGGCCGCGGTTTGGGGGACTGTAACGCCCGGCAAACGGGCTGAAATCGCTGCTTGGGGCGGCGTACAGAGAGGGGTCGCAAGGCGTGAACAACATAATTATCAAATGCTTAGCCGCTGTTCCTGCGCTCGCTCTGACAGCGGGTGCGGGGCTCGCCCAGGATTTCACCGCCGGCAAGACGCCGGCCCAGCTGTTCGCTTCCGATTGTTCGGCCTGCCACCGTTCGCCGGACGGGCTCGGCAAGAAGTACAATGCGGGCTCGCTGACCGGGTTCCTGCGGGCGCATTACACGACCAAGCAGGAGACCGCGGGGTCGCTCGCCAAATACGTCATTGGATTTGCGGCGGCACGCCCGGTCGCCACCACCTCGCCGACCGCCGAGGATGCGAGGTCGCCGGACGGTAAGCACCGCAGCGACGTGTCGAGCGACGGCGAGAAGAAGCCGCGCGCAAAGCCGCCGGGCACCGTGGCGAGCGAAGACCACCCGCCGCCGGTGCCGCAACCGGCCCAGCCGGCACCTGCGGCGGAGGCGGCAACCGCATCCTGCAGCACCTGCGGCACCTGCGAAGCCCGCCGCGAAGCCAAACGCCCGCGCCGCCGCTCCGGCCGTGCCACCGCAGCCCGCTGCTCCGGCCGTGCAGCCGGTCGCCGCTGCGGCTGCGCCGCAACCGGCCGCCGATTCCGCAGCACGCGTCCACGCTTACGCGGTATCGGGAGAGGGTGCGGAGGCCATCGCCGCCGACGCCCCGAAACCGGCGTCCGGCAAATCGCATCGTCGTGCCGACGGCCAGGCTGAGGTTACGGCCCCGCCGGCGGAGACCGGAGAGCCGGCCGAAATCGTGACCGGCAGCACGCCGGAGCCGGCGGCTGCGGCTCCGACGCTGCTTAGCCCCCGACGCTGCGGAGAAATCCTCCGACGCTCCGGAAAAATAGCGGCCGTTGCCGCTTCAGGCCCCGGCCTGAAGCGGCTCCCGGCTATTTCGCGTCCGGCTCCGACTTTCTCCGCCGGCTCCTCGCCGGCGGCTTCCTGAGTCTCGAAGAACGTCTCGGCGGCGAGGGCCGCGGCTGCCGCTTGGTCCTCCTCGCGCTCCTCGCGGCGCGAGGTGACGTCCTCGCCGCGAGCGATGCGCTCGGCCTCGTCGGCACTGCGGGCGACGTTGACGGTGACCGTCACCTCGATTTCCGGGTGCAGCGCCACCGGAACCTTGTGCAGCCCGATCGTCTTGATCGGCGTATTGAGCGCGATCTGGCCGCGCGACACGCTGAAGCCGCCGGCATTCATGAGTTCGACGAGGTCGCGCGGCGATACCGAGCCGTAGAGATGGCCGGCTTCCGACGCCTGCCGGATCACCACGAAGCTCTGGCCGTCGAGCTTCTCCGCGACCGTCTGCGCTTCGCTCTTGAGCTCGAGATTGCGGGCTTCGAGATGCGTCTTCATCGTCTCGAATTTGGCGCGGTTGTCCTTGGTCGCGCGCAGCGCCTTGCCTTGCGGCAGCAGGAAATTGCGGGCGAACCCGTCCTTGACTTTGACGACCTCGCCCATCTGGCCGAGCTTGCCGATCCTTTCGAGCAGAATGACTTCCATGATTTTACTCCGGTGTTGATGATTGCAGTTTCCAATGATCGATTTCAGGTCCGCGGCGGCGGCAGGGGCGGCGGCCCGCGCCCTACGGCCTTGGCGCGCCATCTGAAGATCATGTCGGCGATCGCGAGCAGCACGGCGGCGAGCGCCGGCCAGCCGAGCACGACGACAGCGGCGTAGGCACCGCCGAGGATCGCGGTGCGGCCCGGCACGCCGCGGGTGAGCGCGTGCAGCACCGCGAAGCCGAGCAGGGTGAAGGCGATCAGAAGCGTCGCCGCGAACAGGCTTGCGACCAGACCGACGAGTGCCGGCACGAAGGCGATCGCAATCGCGATCGCCAGCAGCGCCGGCGCCGAGCGGGGAAACGTCATGCCGGGGATGTCGGGCCACGGGCGCTTGAGGCGCCCGGAGAGAGCGACGACACGCCCGGCGATCCACAGATTGAGGATGAGGGTGAGGGTGCCGCACATCGCTGCGACAGGGGGCAGCGCGATGGCGAGCAGTTCGATGAGACGCTCCGGCTCGGAAATTCCGGGGAGGTTCAGCGGCTCGTCGGCCGCGCCGCCGGTTTCGAGCCGCAGCAGCCGCCCGAGCGCCTGCTTGAGGCCGTTGCGAATGGTCTCCTCGTCGCTGCCGATTTGAAATAGCGCGATGGCGATGACGCCGGCCGCGAGCGCCGCCGCCCACAGCACGAGGCGCCCTGGCGGATACCATTCGACGTCGCCGCCGGCCGCGGGGCGCGCCAGGAGCGCGAGATAGCCGAGCCACCACGCCGGCACCGCGATGCCGAGCAGAAAGGAGAAGAGGAACAGCGGCCCGAAAGCGAGCCCGAGACAGACCGACGCGATGACCGCAGCGATGAGACCGGACAGGTGGCTCCAGCCGAGCGCGGCGATCAGGATCGGCAGCGGTGCGAGATAGAACAGGAAGAGCGACAGCAGCGAGCCCGACGCAACGGAAGCGAACAGCAAGGCTGCTGCCGCGCCGGCGCCCAGGCCAACCAGGATGTTCGGCATGCTCACGAGCTGTCCCGCCCTTTGCTGGAGCGGTTAGAGACGGACTTCCCCGTCCCAACCATCGGCCTCCGGGATTCCCGGCGGCCTCGTTTCGCTGATCCTTGCCCTCTGAGGCAGGATTACTTGATCACGTACGGCAGCAGGCCGAGAAAGCGTGAGCGCTTGATCGCCCGTGCGAGCTCGCGCTGCTTGAGCGCGGACACCGCGGTGATGCGGCTCGGCACGATCTTGCCACGCTCGGAAATATAGCGCTGCAGCAGCCGCACGTCCTTGTAGTCGATCTTCGGTGCGTTGGAGCCGGAGAACGGGCAGGTCTTGCGCCGTCGGAAGAACGGACGGCGCGCTCCGCCGCCACCACCGCCGCCACCACCGCCGCCACCTCCGAAGCCACCACCAGCGCCACTCTGTGCAAAGCTCATGGCGTTTACTCCCCGCTCGTCTCGACGTCGTCGCCGCCGCGCGGACCGCGGCTGTCGCGTCCATCACGGCCGCCGTCACGATCGTCGCGGTCGCGGCGGCGTTCGCCACGGCGCTCGTCGCGATCGCGGTCGCGGTCGACCTTGCGCATCATCGCGGACGGGCCCTCTTCGAGCTCGTCGACGCTCACGGTCAGGGCGCGCAGCACGTCTTCATTGATGCGCTGCTGGCGCTCGACCTCGACGATCGCGGCCGATGGGCCGTCGATGTTGAGGAGCGTGAAATGCGCCTTGCGGTTCTTGCGAATGCGGTAGGTGAGGGACTTCACCCCCCAGTATTCGGCCTTGGCGACCTTGCCGCCGAGCCCTTCGATGACGCCCTGGTACTGGGCGGTCAATTCGTCGACCTGCTGCTGCGACAGGTCCTGCCGCGCCAGATAGACGTGTTCGTACAATGGCATGACGATGCCTCTCCTTCGCGTTTGCCGATCCGGCGCCAAGCCCCTCGTGCCTTTCAGGAAAGGCTCGAAAGCTCATGAAGGCGGAAACACGGGACGACGGACCACTTGGTCCTGCCGCGCCACACCTTACGTCGTAACCAGAGGTGGTGACACGGCCGTCCGTTCAGCTCCCAGCCGGGATCGAGCGGAAGCGGGGTTATAAGACCTTTTTGGCGGAATGCAATGGGTTAGGACGCCGTCGCCCGCAGTGGCTTCGAAGGCAGCGGCACGGCCTTTCGCTGCGACAACTGATGCCGCGGGTCGCAGATTTGCCCGTCCGCTCCGGAACATGACGGAAATGTCTCAAACTTGACAGCGCCCGCGCGCGGGTGTTCTTCGCCGCGATCTTTTGGGAGGCGTCCAGCAGATGGCGACGGCGTTCGTGTTTCCGGGGCAGGGCAGCCAGGCGGTCGGCATGGGCCGTGCGCTTTCGCAGGCCTTTCCGGCCGCACGTCGGGTGTTCGAGGAGGTCGATGATGCGCTGGGCGAAAAGCTCTCCGCGGTCATCTGGGAGGGACCGCTCGATCGACTGACGCTGACGGAGAATGCCCAGCCGGCCTTGATGGCGGCCTCGCTTGCGGCGATGCGGGTGCTCGAAACCGAAGGCGGCGTCGATCTTGCGCGCGATGCCGCTTACGTCGCGGGGCATTCGCTCGGCGAATATTCGGCGCTCGCTGCCGCCGGGTCGCTCAGCATTGCCGACAGCGCGCGCCTGTTGCGGATTCGTGGCCGCGCCATGCAGAAGGCGGTGCCGGTCGGGGCAGGGGCCATGGCCGCACTGCTCGGGCTCGAATTCGATGTCGCCGAGGCGGTCGCCGCCGAAGGCGCGCAAGGTGCCGTCTGCCAGGCGGCGAACGACAACGGCGCGGGGCAGGTGGTGGTGTCCGGCGACAAGGCGGCGGTCGAACGTGTCGTCGAGCTCGCCAAGGCAAAGGGCGCCAAGCGCGCGATGCTGCTTCCGGTGTCCGCGCCCTTCCATTGTGCGCTGATGGCGCCGGCGGCCGACGCGATGGCCGAAGCCCTCGCCGCGGTGACGATCCGCCCGCCCGTCGTGCCGCTCGTCGCCAATGTGAAGGCGGCCGCCGTCACCGATCCGGCCGAGATTGCGCGCCTCCTGGTCGCCCAGGTCACCGGCACCGTGCGCTGGCGCGAATGCGTTTCCTACATGGCCGCCCACGGCGTGACCCAGTTCTACGAGGTCGGCGCCGGCAAGGTGCTCAGCGGCCTCGTCAAGCGCATCGCCGACGGCGCCGTCGCGACCGCGATCGGCACGCCGGAAGACGTCGAGGCGTTCGTGTCGTCGCGGGCGCGGTCGTTCGCCTGAAGCGCGACGACGTTTCCTCGCCAGAAGAATTTCGATCATATGTGATGGTCATGGCCGGGCTTGTCCCGGCCACCCCGATCGTGTGGCACGGCCGTGCCAAATGAATCGGGGTCGCCGGGACAAGCCCGGCGATGACGGAGCGGGAAGAGCGTGTCGTACGTACGGACGGAAACACGTTGAAGCGCCGATCGTCTGCGCGCGCGTTCTGTTGTAGGACTCCTGGTCCCAAAATCAGCGCGCCGCGGCCGCGACCGGGAGGACGCTCGTGATCATCGAATGGCACACCCACGTCTATCCTCCCGAGGAGGCGGCCGGCAGCGCCTTCTGGGGCGGGCGCTGCCCGATGACGGTCGAGAACGTGCTCGCGGCCCATCATCAGGCGGGGCTCGCCGTGAGCGTCGTGAGCAACGCCGCGCATTATCTGCGCGGCAAGAGCCAAGCCGACGAGCTCAAGGCGATTTCGCGCTGGGACGATTATGCCGCCGAGCTGCAGGAGGCCCACAAGGGCACGCTCTATTGCCTTGCGATGGCCACGCCGTGCGGCGGGTCCGACCTATCTCAAGGAGCTCGAGCGCGCGATCCGGCAGCTCGGCCTCAAGGGCGTGCTGATCAACTCGAGCCATAAGGGACATTATCCCGACGACGACGAGGCGCGCGGCTTCTGGGAGCTCGTGCAGGACCTCGACATCCCGGTGATGATCCATCCGCCGCATGTCGGCTTCGGCGAGGAGCGCATGAAGGAGTACCGGCTCGCGTCGAGCGTCGGCCGCCCGGCCGATCTCTGCCTCGCGCTGTCGCGGCTCATCGTGCGCGGCATCCTGGAGGACTTTCCGCGCGCGACCATCGTCGGGTCGCACGGCGGCGGCGGCATCTGCGAGGTGATCGGCCGCCTCGACTATGCCTATGAGCTGCAGGACGAGGCGTTCTTCCTCGGGCCCTATGTGCCGATGAAGATCAAGCACCCGCCGAGCCACTATCTCGAAGAAGATGTATTTCGACAGCGTCACCTATCATCCGCCGGCGGCGCGCCTCGTGCTCGACACCGTCGGCGCCGATCACGTGCTCTACGGCAGCGACGCGCCGCCGCTCACCTCGCTCAAGCCGCGCGCCATCAAGCTCATCGAGGATCTCGGGCTGCCGCCGCGCGAGCGCGAGGCGGTGTTCGCCGGCAATGCCGCGCGGCTGTTGAAGCTGCCGGTCGCCGCCATGGCGACGAAGGGAGCTGCCCGATGACGCGTCGTCTCGCCGCGGCCCTGCGCTGCTCCGTCGCTCGCGTGCCGACGCTCGCGTTCGCAGCAAGACCGTAGCAAGCAGGACCGCAGCAAGCCGATCCGCGTCATCCTCGCGACCGGCGTCGGCGGCACCGCGGACGTGTTCATGCGGGTGGTCGGCGAGGAGTATCACCGCCGCTTCGGCCGGCCCTTCGTGATCGAGAACCGCGCCGGCGGCGGCATGAACATCGGCGGACGCGCCTGCGCCGAGGCGCCGAACGACGGCAGCACGATCTGCAGCCTGCCCAACCCGGTGCTCACCTACAATCTGTTCCTCTACAAGAAGCTGCCCTACGACCCCGAACGCTTCGAGCCGATCACCAATCCGTTCTTCAACACCCAGCTCATGGTGGTCTCGACGGCGCTCGGCGTCTCGTCGCTCGACGAGCTTGCGACGCTTTCCAAGGCGAAGCCCGGCACGCTGAGCTACGCGGTGCCGTCCGAGCCGCTGTCGTTGTTCATGGACTGGTGGCGGACCGCCCATGGCGCCGACCTCGTGCGGGTGCCGTTCAAGGGCGGCGGCGATTCGGTCAACGCCATGCTCTCCGGCGCGACGCCGGTCGCGTTCTTCGGCATCGGCAACTGGCTGCCGCATCTTGGCGGCCGGCACCGTGCGGCCGCTTGCGGTGGACGGCGACCGCCGCTCGCCGCTGGTGCCGGAGGTGCCGACGGTGCGCGAACTCGGCTACACGGCCGACATGACGCGCACCTATTTCGGCCTCGTGGCGCCGCCGGGAACGCCGCGGCCCAGTGATCGCCGAGCTCTATCAGCAGATCGCCGCCATCGGTCGCGATCCCGAATTCCGCCGCAAGCGCCTCGTCGAGGTCGGCCTCGAGCCGGTGTTCGATACGCCGGAGGAGTTTGGCGCGCTTCCTCAAGGAAGACCGGGCGCGTTCCGAGCGCATCGTCAAGGCGGCGGGCCAGCTCCCGCAATAGGCCGTGCCGCCTCGGGCGTTGTCTCCGCGCCGCATCGCAAAGATATCGAAGAGGATAGGACTCGATGTTCGATCTCACCGACAGGACGGCGCTCGTGACCGGGGCGACCGGCGGCATCGGCGCCGCGATCGCCCGCATGATGCATGCCAAGGGGGCGGTGGTCGCGATCTCGGGACGGCGCGGCGATCTGCTCGACGGCCTCGCGGGCCAGCTCGCCGGACGCGTGCACGTGCTGCCCTGCGACGTCGCCAACAAAGAGGACGTCGAGAGCCTGGTGCCGGCGGCCGAGAAGGCGATGGGACACGTCGACATTCTCGTCAACAATGCCGGGATCACGCGCGACCAGCTGTTCATGCGGATGAAGGACGAGGACTGGGACGAGGTTCTCGCCGTCGATCTCACGGCGGCATTTCGCCTCGCCCGCGCCGCGGTGCGCGGCATGATGCGCCGGCGGTTCGGCCGCATCATCGGCATCGCCTCGGTGGTCGGCGTCACCGGCAATGCCGGCCAGGCGAACTATGCCGCCGCCAAGGCCGGCATGATCGCGATGACGAAGTCGCTCGCCGCCGAAGTCGCCTCGCGCGGAGTCACCGCGAACGTCATCGCGCCGGGCTTCATCGAGACCGCGATGACCGACGTGCTCACCGAGAAGCAGAAGGAATCGATCCTCGCCCGGGTGCCGGCGGGCCGGCTGGGCGCACCTGAAGATGTCGCTGCGGCGGCGCTCTATCTCGCCTCCAACGAGGGGGCCTATGTGACCGGGCAAACGCTTCACGTCAACGGCGGAATGGCAATGATCTGAATGTCTTGTGCATCACTGTACGGGTGCTTCGGAGCGTTCCCCAGGCATGCTGGTCAACGCAATTGAAGTATGGTAACCCCCCGAGTGGCTGGACGACACGCTGGTGTAGGGGGCTTCGTTCGTTGCAATACCCCGTGGCTGGAATTGTCCTTCGCTGTCGACCATGACGGGGCCGATCGGCCGTTGTGATCGGTCGCACCATGACGATCGCGAGGTCGCTCGATCACGAGGATCGCATGGCGGGTTGAGCCAATTCGAGAGGGCGGACGAGGTTTGAACGATGAGTGACATTGGCGAGCGGGTGAAGAAGATCGTCGTGGAGCACCTGGGCGTCGAGCCCGAGAAGGTCACGGAAGCCGCGAGCTTCATCGATGATCTCGGCGCCGACAGCCTCGATACCGTCGAGCTCGTCATGGCGTTCGAGGAGGAGTTCGGCTGCGAGATTCCCGACGACGCCGCCGAGACGATCCTCACCGTCGGCGATGCGGTGAAATTCCTGGAGAAGAACGCCAAAAGCTGACGTTGCGTCGCCGCCGTTCGCCACCGCGCACCGCGATACGTCGGTGCGGGTGGGCGGTGCCGTTCGACGGCTTGGCGTTGCCGGCTATCCCACTCCGCAGTCTTGCGAAAGCCGGTTGCGCGGCTAAATCCAGCCGGGGGAGCCGGCATGCAGGCATGAGATGAGACGGGTCGTCGTAACGGGGATGGGGATGGTCACGCCACTCGGCTGCGGGGTCGAGACGACGTGGAAACGCCTCATCGCCGGCGAAAGCGGCGCGCGGCGGGTCGAGACGTTCGATGTGTCCGACCTGCCCTGCAAGATCGCCTGCAACATCCCGCGCGGCAACGGCGACGACGGCACCTACGACGCCGACAAGTGGCAGGAGCCCAAGGAACAGCGCAAGGTCGACGAATTCATCACCTTCGCCATGTGCGCGGCGACGCAGGCGATCGACGACGCCGGCTGCGCGCCCAAGACCTATGACGAGCAGATCACCACCGGCGTGATGATCGGATCGGGCATCGGCGGCATCGAGGGCATCGCCGAGACCGCGATCATCCTCAAGGAAAAAGGGCCGCGCCGGGTATCGCCGTTCTTCATTCCGGGACGCCTCATCAATCTCGCCTCCGGCTACGTGTCGATCGCCCACGGCCTGAAGGGTCCCAATCATGCGGTCGTCACGGCGTGCTCGACTGGCGCGCACGCGATCGGCGACGCGGCGCGGCTGATCGCGCTCGGCGACGCCGAGGTGATGGTCGCGGGTGGTGCGGAGTTCCCGCTCAACCGGCTTTCCATCGCGGGCTTCTCCCAGTGCCGCGCGCTCTCCACCGGCTTCAACGACGAGCCGACCCGCGCGTCGCGTCCCTATGACAGGGATCGCGACGGCTTCGTCATGGGGGAGGGGGCCGGCGTGGTGGTGCTTGAGGAGCTCGAGCACGCGCGCGCGCGCGGCGCCAAGATCTATGCCGAGCTGATCGGTTACGGGATGTCCGGCGACGCCTATCACATCACGGCGCCCGCCGAGGACGGCGACGGCGCGTTTCGCTGCATGAGCGCCGCGGTCAAGCGCGCCGGCATCAGCGCCGCCGAGATCGACTACATCAACGCGCACGGCACCTCGACGCCGCTCGGCGACGAGATCGAGCTCAATGCGGTGCATCGGCTGGTCGGCAATGCCGCGGGCCGCATCGCAATGTCGTCCACCAAGTCCTCGATCGGGCACCTGCTCGGCGCCGCCGGCGCGGTGGAGGCGATTTTCTCGATCCTCGCCATGCGCGACGGCCTCGTGCCGCCGACCCTCAATCTCGACAATCCTTCGGTCGAGACCCCGATGGACCTCGTCCCCCACTCGGCAAAAGCCCGCCAAGTCGACATCGTGCTGTCCAATTCGTTCGGATTCGGCGGGACTAACGCCTCCCTGGTGTTTCGGCGCTACACCTGATGCATTTTTTGGCAGGGGAGACCCTGCCCGAAGGTATCCAGCGGCCGACAATCGGCCACAATGCTGCGAAATTTTGATGCGTTAGACTGGATGCCTGGGCGGTCTAATTCGCCCGGGTCGAAAGCGGGTGGGGCATGAGCAGCACTGGCGAGATTTCCGCCCCGATGGGCGCGCGCAGCTCGGGCGCGTCATACGCCGTAACACGCGACCCGCGGAGGCTCGCGCCGCGCAGCCCGCGCGCCGCGCTCGAGCCGGAACGGGTCCCGGTCCCGACAAAGTGGTCGAAAAGCGCCCGGCATCCGATGGTGATCGCGGGCAATGCCGTTTTCACGATCCTCATCATGGTGGCGGTCCTGCTCGGCGTCGGCTTCGCCGTGGGCAAGCATCGTTTCGATACTCCCGGCCCGCTGCCGGCCGACAAGGTCGTCAACATTCCGCCGCGCTACGGCATCCGCGACATCGCCGATCTCCTGGTCAAGGAAGGCGTCATCGAGCATCCCCTGACCTTCATCGGCGGATCGTTGCTCACCAAGAACCATGAAGAGCTCCGCTTCGGCGAATACCAGTTCACCAAGCATTCGAGCCTGCACGACGTCCTCAACACGCTCGTCAGCAACAAGGTGGTGCAGCACCAGATCACGCTTCCCGAGGGCCTGACCTCCGAGCAGATGGTGCAGCACCTGCTCGAAGCCGACCTCCTCACCGGCAACATCCGCGAAATCCCGCGTGAGGGATCGATGCTGCCGGAAAGCTATCGGTTCCCGCGCGGCACACCGCGCGACCAGGTGGTTGTGCGCATGCAGCAGGCCCAGAAGCGCGTCGTCCAGGAGATCTGGGATCATCGCGCGCCCGACCTGCCGTTGCGCACGCCGGACCAGCTGGTGACGCTCGCTTCGATCGTCGAAAAGGAAACCGGCCGCGCCGACGAGCGCTCGCGGATCGCCGCCGTCTTCGTCAATCGCCTCAAGCAGCGCATGAAGCTGCAGTCCGACCCGACGATCATCTACGGGCTGGTCGGCGGCAAGGGGACGCTGGGGCGGCCGATCATGCGCAGCGAGATCGAGCAGCCGACGCCCTACAACACCTATGTGATCGAAGGATTGCCGCCCGGCCCAATCGCCAATCCCGGGCGCGCGGCGCTGGAAGCGGTCGCCAATCCGGCCCGCACCAAGGAACTCTACTTCGTCGCCGACGGCACCGGCGGGCACGCCTTCTCGGAGACGCTCGATCAGCATCAGCGCGGCGTCGCCCGCCTGCGCGCGCTGGAACGCGGCGACACGGCCGCTGTAGTCGACCCGCCCGTCGCCGCACCCGCTCCGGCGGCTGCGCCGCCGCCTCCGGCGCCGCGCCGCACCACCCAGGCCCCACGCCCGCAGCAGCCGGCTCCGGTCCGGCAGCAGTAGGGGCTTCTACGCCGGTCGATTCCGGGGCGCGCGTCAGCGCGAACCCGGAATCCAGCGCCTCTCGTCGGCTCAAAGCCGATCGAGACCGTCATTGCGCGGCCTCGACAAGCTGCGCCGCGGCTAGGCCACATGATCCGAACGTGCTCTCGGTCTAACCGAGGACCACTGGATTCCGGGTTCGCGCTGACGCGCGCCCCGGAATGACGTGTTGCAGGGCTTGACGACTGACGAGTGATGAATTATCAAATTCGTCAGTAGTCAGGATGGGGACCGAGAGCTGCAAGCCATGAACCCGCAGGTCAAAGCAAAGCCCGACGACACGCGCGCGCGGATCATGGAGACCGCCGAGGCGCTGTTCCGCCGGCTCGGGTTCGCCAAAACCGCGGTCGCCGACATCGCGGCCGAGCTGCGGATGTCGCCGGCCAATGTCTACCGCTTCTTTCCCTCGAAGAACGCGATCGTCGAGGCGATCTGCCGGCGCTGTCTCGCCGAGGTCGAGGAGAAGGCCTGGGCGGTCGCCCGCGCCAAGGGCCCGGCGGCGGCGCGCATGGAGCGCCTGTTCCTCGAGATCCTGGCCTACCACAAGGAAAATCTGCTCATCGAGCAGCGCGTCAACGAGATCGTCGTGTTCGCGATGGAGAACATGTGGGACACCATCCACGTCCACAAGGACGTGATGCGCAATGTCGTCGGGCTGATCATTCGCGACG
The DNA here is from genome assembly GCA_963793985.1 of uncultured Alphaproteobacteria bacterium. Taxonomy (GTDB): domain Bacteria; phylum Pseudomonadota; class Alphaproteobacteria; order Rhizobiales; family Xanthobacteraceae; genus JAJPKK01. The sequence goes on from CAWCCG010000018.1 coordinate 126,681, forward strand.
GCATCGACGCCGGAGAGTTCGAGCCGGTCGATCCGCGGGAGACCGCGGAGTTGATGCTGCGTTCGACGGTCGCGTTCTGCCACCCGATGCTGGTCAGCGAATGCCTCCAACAGGGGCATGACGTCGAAGCCGAGGCCCGTGCCTCGGTCCGCTTCCTCCTGCGCGCCATTACCCCCCGCCAGTGATCCCGTGACGGACCACGGCGAGGGTCTAACCGTGTCTGATTTGTGACGAAATACGAAGTTCGTCAGTCATCACATGCAAGGGAATGCCGCCATGGCCTCTTCGATCCCGACCGCCCTGAAAGCGCTCGCCGCCGTGTCCCTCCTGCCGCTGCTTGCCGCGTGCCAGGACCAGGCGGTCTCGGCGGTCGCGAAGCTGGAGCGCCCGGTTCAGGTGCAGCAGGTCGCGTTCCGGTCCGACAACGCGAGCCGCGAGTTCGTCGGCGTGGTGCGGGCCCGCCACGAGACCGATCTCGGCTTCCGCGTCGCCGGCAAGATCACCGATCGCATCGTCAATGCCGGTGACCGTGTCCGCACCGGCGACCTGATCGCGCGGCTCGATCCGGAGGACCTCCGGCTCCAGGTGGCGAGCGCGGAAGCGGAGATTTCCGCGGCCAAGTCGAACTTCGCCCAGGCGTCGTCCGATGAGGAGCGCTTCACCAGCCTCAAGGCGCGCGGCTACGCCGCCGTCGCCGATTACGAGCGCAAGAAGTCGGCCCGCGACGAAGCCGAGGGCCGACTCGAGCGCGCGCGCCGTTCGCTCGAGCTCGCCCGCAACCAGCTCGCCTATGCCGAGCTGCGGGCGAACGCCGACGGCGTCATCACCGCGACGCTCGCGGAGCCCGGACAGGTCGTCGCCATCGGCCAAGCGGTGGTGCGGCTCGCCCAGCACGGCGAGATGGAAGCGGCCGTCGCGCTTCCCGAGACCTGGCTCACCGAGGCGCGCCAGTCGCGCGCGAGCGTGCGGATGTGGTCGGGCCCGACGCAGAGCTTTTCCGCACGGCTGCGCGAGCTGTCGCCGCAAGCCGACCCGTCGACCCGCACCTACGCGGCGCGCTTCACCATCGTCGAGCCCGACGACAGCGTCGCGCTCGGCATGACCGCGATCCTGACGCTCAGCCATCCCGCTCCCTCCGTCGCCAAGCTGCCGCTCGCCGCGGTGCTCGACCGCGGGACCGGGCCGTCGGTCTACGTGGTCGACAAGGCCGGCATGCTCGAGCTGCGCCGGGTCGAGGTCGCCTCGTTCACCGGGGATGCAGCGCTCTTGACCGCGGGCGTGCATGCCGGCGAGCGCGTCGTCACGCTCGGCGTCCAGAAGCTCGGCGCCGGCGAGAAGGTTCGCGTCGTCGAACAGCATTGAATGGATCGATCGGGGGAGCCTCGCCATGCGCTTCAATCTCTCGGAATGGGCGATCACGCACCGCGCGCTCGTCCTCTTCATGATCATCGTGCTCGGTGGGGCAGGGGCCTATTCCTACCTCAACCTCGGGCGCGCCGAGGACCCGTCCTTCACCATCAAGACCATGATCGTCGCCGCCGCCTGGCCCGGCGCGACCGCGAGCGAGATGCAGACCCAGGTCACCGACCGCATCGAGAAGAAGCTGCAGGAGCTTCCCTACCTCGACCGCGTCGAGAGCTATTCCCAGCCGGGGATGTCGTTCATCCAGGTGTTCCTGCTCGACCGCACGCCGCCGTCCAAGGTGAAGGAGCTGTGGTACCAGGTGCGCAAGAAGGTCGGCGACATCAGGGGCGACCTTCCCGCCGGCGTCGTCGGGCCGAGCTTCAACGACGAATACGGCGACGTCTATTCCGCGCTTTACATGCTCACCGCGGACGGCATGAGCCTCGCCGACCTCAAGACCCGCACCGAAGACATCCGCCAGCAGCTGCTGCGCGTGCCCAACGTCAACAAGGTCGACCTCATCGGCGAGCGGCCGCAGAAGATCTTCATCGAGCTCAACCACGCCAAGCTCGCGACGCTCGGCATCACCCCGCAGCAGATTTTCGACAGCGTCGCGCGCCAGAACGCCGTGACCTCGGGCGGCTCGGTCGACACCGCGGCCGACCGCATCAATCTGCGCGTCACCGGGGCGTTCTCCGGCGCCGAGGCGATCGCCGCGGTCCCCGTCGAAGCCAATGGCCGCAGCTTCCGGCTCGGCGACATCGCGACGGTCTCCCGCGGATACGAGGACCCCGCGACCTTCCTGGTGCGGGAGGGCGGCAAGCCGGCGCTCGGCCTCGGCGTGTCGATGCAGGACGGCGCCAACATCATCAAGCTCGGCGAGGACCTGAAGGTCGCGATGGAGGCGATCACCCAGACGCTTCCAGTCGGCATCGAGGTGACCCAGATCGCCGACCAGGCGAACGTGGTCGAGCACTCGGTCTCGGAGTTCATCGAGACCTTCGTCGAGGCGCTCGCCATCGTGCTGCTGGTGAGCTTCATCTCGCTCGGCTGGCGCGCCGGCATCGTGGTCGCGCTCTGCGTTCCGCTGGTGCTCGCGATCGTGCTCACCATCATGTATGCGCTGGGCATCGACCTCCATCGCATCACGCTCGGCGCGCTGATCATCGCGCTCGGGCTGCTGGTCGACGACGCCATCATCGCCATCGAGATGATGGTGGTGAAGATGGAGGAGGGCTGGGACCGCGCCCGGGCCGCGACCTACGCGTGGACCTCGACCGCCTTCCCGATGCTCACCGGCACGCTCGTCACCGCCGCCGGATTTCTTCCCGTCGGCTTTGCGAAGTCGAGCGCGGGCGAATATGCCGGCGGCATCTTCTGGATCGTCGGCATCGCTCTGCATCGCGTCGTGGGTCGTGGCGGTGGTGTTCACGCCCTATCTTGGCCTCGTGCTGTTGCCGGATGTGGCGAAGCACGGCGCCCAGGCCGGGCACCAGCACGACGATCCGACGGGCCTGCGCCGGTCCCGCATCTACCGCGCGCTCGGCCATGTGATCGAGTTCGCGCTCGCCTGGCGCAAGAGCGTGGTCGCCGTGACCGTGCTGATGTTCGTCACCGCGGTCGCCGGATTTGGCCTCGTCCAGCAGCAGTTCTTTCCGACCTCGAGCCGCACCGAGCTGTTCTTCGAGCTGCGGCTGCCCGAGGGCACTGCGATCGGCGTCACCGACGCGGCGGCGAAGAAGGCGGAAAGCATGCTCGTCGGCGATCCCGACATCCTCACCTACACGACCTATGTCGGCCAAGGCGCGCCGCGCTTCTGGCTCGGGCTGAACCCGGTGCTGCCGAACCAGAACTTCGCCCAGATCGTCATCGTGACCAAGGATCTCGAAGCCCGCGAGCGGGTGAAGGCGCGGCTCGAGCAAGCGCTCGCGGACGGGGCAGTGCTCGGAAGCGCGGGCGCGCGTCGACCGCTTCAGCTTCGGCCCGCCCGTCGGCTTCCCGGTCCAGTTCCGCGTCGTCGGTCCCGACCCGATGAAGGTGCGCGTGATCGCGGATCAGGTGCGCGCGGTGATGGCGGACAATCCCGACATCATCGATCCGCACCTCAACTGGGGCGAACAGGTCAAGTCGATCCGCCTCGAGGTCGACCAGGACCGGGCCCGCGCGCTCGGCCTCACCCCGCAGGACATCTCGCAGATGCTGCAGACGCTGCTGTCGGGCTACGTCGTCTCGCAATACCGCGAGGGCATCGAGCACATCGACGTCGTCGCCCGCGCGGTGCCGTCCGAGCGGCTCGAGCTCGACCGCCTGCCGTCGCTCACCATCTCGACCCGCAACGGCGTCGCCGTGCCGCTCTCCCAGGTCGCGCGGCTTCACTACGAGTTCGAGGAGCCGATCCTGTGGCGGCGCAACCGCGACACCGTGCTCACCGTGCGCGGCGATGTCGTCGACCGCGTGCAGCCGCCCGACGTCACCACCGCGGTGCTGCGCAAGCTCGGGCCGGTCAAGGCCGCGCTGCCGGAGGGCTATCGCATCGAGACCGGCGGCGCGATCGAGGAGAGCGCCAAGGCGAACAGCGCCCTCGTCGTCGTGTTCCCGGTGATGGCCGTCGTCATGCTGGCGCTGCTGATGATCCAGCTGCAGAGCTTCTCGCGCCTCGCGCTGGTGTTCGTGACGGCGCCGCTCGGGCTGATCGGCGCGACCGGCGCGCTTCTCCTCTCCAACCGGCCGTTCGGCTTCGTGGCGCTGCTCGGCCTGATCGCGCTCGCCGGCATGATCATGCGCAACACGGTGATTCTCGTCGATCAGATCGACCGCGATATCGAAGCCGGGCACGGCCGCTATCGCGCGATCGTCGACGCGACCCTGCGCCGGGCGCGGCCGGTGGCGCTCACCGCGCTCGCCGCGATCCTCGGCATGATCCCGCTCGCCGGCAGCATCTTCTGGGGCCCGATGGCGATCACCATCATGGGCGGCCTGTTCGTCGCGACGGTGCTCACCCTCGTTGTCGTGCCCGCGCTCTATGCGCTGTGGTTCCGCGTGCGTGCCGACGAGGATGCCGCCGCATCCGCGCCGACAGTGACGCCCAATGACCCTCCAGGCATCGACGTGCAGGCGTGGGCGAAATGGGCCGGGGCGAAGCCGACCGAACGGACCCTCAAAGCAACTCGTACCGAAGCAAAGGAGATCGCATGAACTGGTGGTATCGCGAGCCGACGCTCACCGAATTGCTGTCGGACGGCCTCGTCAAGCTTGTCATGAAGGCCGACCGGGTGGACGCCGGCGAACTCGAAACGATGCTCCGCCGCGTCGCGGCGAGCCGGCCGAAGGCGCAACCGATCCTGGGTTTCTCCGGCCATCGCCGGTTTCGCGACGAGTTCGCGAGAGCCGCCTGCTAGTTCCCAATCCGTAGGGTGGGCAACGGCGCGTTGTGCCGTGCCCACGCGAACTGCACAGCCCCCGCGGGGCGTGTGGGCGCGCCCACCCTACGGGCCCCCACGGAGCCGAAGCCGGCGGCTGGAATCGGTGAATCTCAGCAGACGAAAGCGGGCAGGGCATCGAGGTCTGTGCTCGTTCCGTCGGGCATCGGACCGAACCGCTCCGGCGGAAGCCCGAGCCGGTTGACCCAGAAGGTCGGGTATCCGAACAGCTTCGCCCCGGCGGCGTCCCAACCGGCGAATGCAACGAACAAGATGTGCTCGCGCGGCATCTTGAGCGCGGCCACCGCCAACGCGTAGGCGTGGGGATCCGGCTTGTAGGTCCGCGCGGAATCCGTGCTCACCACTTGGTCGAACATTCCGCCAAGTCCTGCGGAACTCGATGCAACCCTTCAGCATCGCGGGCGTGAAATTCGAGAGGAAGGCGAGCGGCAGACCGGCGTTTCGCAACCGCGTCAGCACCGGAATGACGTCAGGCCACGCCTTGAGCTCGAAATGAGCCTGCAACAAATGATTCCGCTTCTCCGCGGTCAGATCGAGCTTCAACGCGTCGGCGGCGAACGCCAGCGACTCCGCGGTGACGTGTTCGAAATCGGCGTAGCGGCCGGCCGCCGTCCGCAGCCATGTGTATTCGAATTGGCGGGTTCGCCATGTCTGGATGAGCTCACTGCCTCGTCCCGGGAAGAGGGCCTCGCAACGCGCCGCGACGGGGCGCGGGTCGAAGATCGGGAACGCATCGAACGCGATGGCGCGGAACTTCGAGGCGCCGCTGGCCGCGGCTGATGACCCCGTCAGCATCAGGGATCCGGTGAAACCGATCACGGACCTCAGCAGGTCTCGACGAACCATGGATGACCCCTCGCGGCGCTGACGGCAGGTGTGTAAGGTCACGCTATCGAGAGCAAATCTGCAGGAAAAGCAGTGATTTTGCGAACGCAATCGGCAAAAAAGCCGGACCTCAATTGGAACGATCTGCGTCACATCCTCGCGGTGGCACGGTCGCGTGCGCTGGCACCTGCGGCCCGGCAACTTGGCGTCGACGAGACGACCGTCGCGCGCCGGATTGCCCGGGCGGAGCACAGCCTGGGATCGAAGCTGTTCGATCGCATCGAAGGCGCGATGGTTCCTACCGAAGCCGGCGAGGCGGCTGTGGAGCGCGCCGAGCGCATGGAGGTCGAGGTCGATTTTCTGAAGGCCGCGGCCTCGGGTGTCGACGCGTCGGCCGCAGGCACGGTCCGCGTCAGCGCAATCCCCATGATCGTCAATCGTCTGCTGATCCCGGCATTGCGGGACCTCTACGCCGCGCATCCACAGCTTTGCCTGCAAGCGATCGCGGAGCCGCGCAACGTCAGCCTGACCAAAAGGGAAGCCGACATCGCGTTGCGGTTCGCGCGGCCCGACCGCGAGGCACAAGGTCATCGCGCGGCGCATCGGCACGTTGAGCTACGCGGTGTATGGGCCGTCGCGGCGAACGCCGGGGTCGCTGCGGTGGATCACCTATGATCCGGGCATGGCGGCCCTGCCTCATGTCGCATGGATCGAGAAGGCGATCAGGCTCGAGCGTGGGGCGCCGGCGAGCCTCACCGTCAACGACTCCGAAGTTGCGCTCCACGCCATCCGCGCGGGGATCGGAAAGTCGCTGTTGCCGTGCGCGGTGGGGGATCGCGAGCCGGGCTTGAGCCGCCTCGATGGTCCGACGCCCGTGCTCGACCGTGAATTGTGGCTGCTGGTGCTGCCGGAGTTCAAGGCGCTGGCCAGAATCAGAGCCGTCGTCGATTGGATCGACGAACTCGTCGCCGGATTTCTCGCGCGCTCCGCATAGCTTCTACTGCAAGGACTTGCGAATGTGTTAGGACGCAGCCGTGCGGAGACCGATCGACCTCAGTGTGTGGCGCTCGGGTGAAATCGACTGGAGGAGCGGATGAACAGGACCGCGTTGGCGACGTCTCTCGGCCTTCTGGTCATTCCTGCTTTCGCGACGACGGCCAGATGTGCCGACCTCATCGATACCTACGACATCGCCGAAGAGGCCTACACCTACGCCTTCCCGATGATCGCCTCCTACAAGGCGATGTACCAGTTCTTCATCGACAAGGCGTCGTCGCAGTACAAGGGGCCGCTCAACCAGCTCTTCAACGAGGCGCGCGTCTTCACACCGAAAGACACCGCGGTCGTCACGCCGAACAGCGACACGCCGTATTCCTTCGTCGGCATGGATTTGCGCGCGGAGCCGATGGTGATCTGCGTGCCCGAGATCGAGAAGTCGCGCTACTACTCGATCCAGCTCGTCGACATGTACACCTTCAACTTCGGCTACATCGGCAGTCGCGCGACCGGAAGCGGCGCTGGCTGCTATATGGTGACGGGCCCGTCGTGGAAGGGTGAGACGCCTGCGGGCATCGCCAAGGTCTTCCACAGCGACACCGATTTCAACGTTGCGATCTTCCGCACCCAGCTGTTCGGCCCGGGAGACATCGACAACGTCAAGAAGGTCCAGGCCGGCTACCGAACGCCGATGCTCTCGCAGTTCCTCAACCGGCCGGCGCCGCCATCGCCGCCCGAGCCGCGCTGGCCCGCCTTCACCGAAGCCGCGTTCAAGACCGAGGCCTTCGCATTCCTCAACTTCCTCCTGATGTATGCGCCGACCGTTCCCGAAGAGGTGAAGCTGCGGGAGCAATTCGCGCAGATCGGGATCGGCGCCGGCAAGCCCTATGATTTCGCGAAATTGTCCCTGGAGGACCGCGTCGCCCAGGGCCTCGGCATCAAGCGTGCCTATGAGAAGATCGCGGCCGGGCGAGACACCTTCGGCACCAGTGTGAACGGCTGGCGCATCACCTATTCGGGCTTCGGCGACCGCGCTGACTACAACGGCAATTGGCTGGAGCGCGCGGTCGCCGCCTATGCCGGCATCTTCGGCAACAGCCCCGATGAAGCGCTCTATCCCTTGGCGACGACCGACGGCAACGGCCAGAAGCTCGACGGCGCGAAGCACAACTATACGCTCACCTTTCCCAAGGACGGCCTGCCTCCCGTCAACGCTTTCTGGTCGGTGACGATGTACGACGGCAAGACCCAGCTGCTGATCGAAAATCCGATCAACCGCTATCTCATCAACTCGCCGATGCTGCCGGACATGAAAACGAATCCGGACGGCTCGCTCACCCTCTACATCCAGAAGGATTCCCCCGGCGCGGACAAGGAATCGAACTGGCTGCCGGCGCCCGCCGGGCCGATCTACATGGTGATGCGGCTCTATTGGCCGAAGCCCGAGGTGCTCGATGGCGCCTGGAAGCCGCCGGCGGTCGTGGCGCAGCGGCGCTGAGCTGCACGTAGGTTCGATCGAGGCGCAAGGGCAGGAGATTGCCGCTTTGAGCGAGATGATGCGCGGCGCTGACGTCGTGGTCGGGACGCTGGCGCGCGCTCGCGTCAGCAAAGATCTTCACCCTGTCCGGCAATCACGTGATGCCGGTGTTCGATGCGGCGCTCGGAGAGCGGGATCGACCTCGTTCATGTCCGCCACGAAGCGGCCGCCGTGCACATGGCCGATGCCTGGGCGCGCATGACCGGAGAGGTCGGGGTCGCGCTGGTGACCGGCGGCGCCGGTCATGCCAATGCCATCGGCGCGCTGTGCACGGCGGCGGCATCGGAATCGCCGGTGCTGCTGCTGTCCGGACATGCCGCGCTCGACGAGATCGGCCTCGGCGCCTTTCAGGAGATGCGACAGGCCGACCTCGCCGAGCCGGTGACCAAGGCCTCGTGGACCGCACGATCTGGCGCCGGACTCGCCGACGACATCGCTCGCGCCATGCGGATCGCGCGCTCCGGTCGACCCGGCCCGGTGCATGTGAGTTTGCCTTTCGACGTGCTGGAGCAGCGCGTCGATGAGACCACGCAGTGGCCGGCGGCTGCGGCTTTTGCGGCGGAGCCGATGCCCTTGTCAGCACCCGAGGCGGAACGGATTCTCGGCGAGATTTCCGCTGCGCAACGGCCGCTGATCGTCGCGCCGCCTGCGCTGTGCACGCGGCGCGGCCGCGCCCTCATCGCCTCGTTGGAGAACGCGCTTCGGACGCCGGTGATCGCGATGGAGAGTCCGCGCGGCATCAACGATCCCGCGCTCGGCTGCTACGCGCAGATTCTTGGCGAGGCGGACCTCATCGTGCTCCTCGGCAAGCCGCTCGATTTCACCTTGCGGTTCGGGCGGTCGCCGCCGCTCGATCCGCGCTGCCGGTTTATTGCGGTCGAGCCGGACCCCGCGATCGCGGCGCGGCTCACGAAGATGCCGGAGCGGGTCGTCTGCCATGCCGTGGCCGATGCGGCGAGCGCCGTCGCCGCCTTGATCGAAGCGGCGCAGGCGCGTCCGGGCGGCGCGTCCAGCACGGGCGCCGCGGCCTGGATCGATCGCGTCCGCGACAGCATCGCCTATCGGCCGCCGTCGTGGCGCGCACGCGCAGACGCATGTCGGATGCGCCCGTCCATCCCGCCGAGCTGTGCCGCCAGGTCAACGACAGGCTGGCGCGATCCGCCGACGCGGTGTTCGTCAGCGATGGCGGCGAGATCGGGCAATGGGCCCAGGCGATCATTCGCGCGCCGGATCGGCTGATCAACGGGCCGGCCGGCGCCATCGGCGCCTCGATCCCGTTTGCGATTGCGGCCAAGGCGGCGCGCCCGGACGCGACGGTCGTCGCCGTCCTCGGCGACGGCAGCTTCGGGTTTCACATGGCCGAGTTCGACACCGCCGTGCGCTGCGGTCTCCCGTTCGTCGCCGTCGTCGGCAACGATGCACGCTGGAACGCCGAGTATCAGATTCAATTGCGCGACTACGGCGCGAACCGGGCGCAGGGCTGCACGCTCGCGCCGGGCACACGCTATGACCTCGTCGCGACCGCGCTCGGCGGCCATGGCGAGTTCGTGACCTGCGCCGCCGACCTTCCGGCCGCGCTCGATCGCGCCTTCGCGAGCCGCAAGCCGACTTGCGTCAACGTGCTGATCGAAAGCGTCGCCGCTCCGATCATCCGGCGGGAGTAGTGACGACGTAGCCCGGATCTGAGCGCCAGCGAAATCCGCGGAACTGCCTCGCCGCTCACATGCGCCGCGAAATGCAGTCGAGCGCTACAGCCGCACCGACCGCAGCCGCAGCGCATTGGCGACGACGCTCACCGACGAGAGCGACATCGCGGCGGCCGCGATGATCGGCGACAGCAGGATGCCGAACGCGGGATAGAGCACGCCGGCCGCGATCGGCACGCCGGCCGCGTTGTAGATGAAGGCGAAGAACAGGTTCTGCCGGATGTTGCTCATGGTCGCGGCGGACAGGCGCCGCGCCCGCACGATCCCGGTGAGGTCGCCGCCGAGCAGCGTCACGCCTGCGCTTTCGATGGCGACGTCGGTGCCGGTGCCCATGGCGATGCCGACATCGGCGGCGGCGAGTGCCGGCGCGTCGTTGACGCCGTCGCCCGCCATGGCGACCACGCGGCCTTCGGCGCGCAGCTTCTCGATCACCGCGCTCTTGCGGTCCGGCAGCACCTCGGCTTCGACCTCGGCGATGCCGAGGCGGCGCGCCACCGCCTGCGCCGTCGTCTTGTTGTCGCCGGTCAGCATGACGACGCGCACGCCTTCGGCGGCGAGGGCGCGCAGCGCCTCTGCGTCGTCGGCTTGACCGGATCGGCGATGGCGATGACGCCCGCCGCCTTGCCGTCGACCGCGACGAAGACCGCGGTCGCGCCGTCGCCGCGCAAGCGCTCCGCCTCGGCATCGAGGGCGGTGGTCGCGATGCCGTCGTCCGCGAACATCCTCGCATTGCCGATCACGATCCGTCGTCCCTCGACCGTCGCGGTGACCCCCTTGCCGGTCGGCGCTTCGAAGCCGCTCGCTTCCGGAACGACGATGCCGCGTTCGCCCGCTGCATCGACGACGGCGCGGGCGAGGGGATGCTCGCTCGCGCGCTCGACGCCGGCCGCCAGTCGCAGCACGTCCTTCTCGGCGAAACCCGGCGCCGGGACCACGGCGACCACCTTGGGCTTGCCTTCGGTGAGCGTGCCGGTCTTGTCGACCACCAAAGTGTCGACCTTCTCCATCCGCTCCAGCGCTTCGGCGTTCTTGATGAGCACGCCGGCCTGGGCGCCGCGACCGACGCCGACCATGATCGACATCGGGGTCGCGAGCCCGAGCGCGCAGGGGCAGGCGATGATCAGCACGGTGACCGCGGCGACGAGGCCGAAGGTGAGGCGCGGTTCGGGCCCCCACACCGCCCAGGCGATGAAGGCGAGCACCGCGATGAGGATCACCGTCGGCACGAACCAGCCGGCCACCTGATCGGCCAGCCGCTGGATCGGCGCGCGCGAGCGCTGCGCCGTCGCCACCATCTGGACGATCTGGGCGAGCATGGTGTCGCGGCCGACCTTGTCGGCCCGCATCACGAAGCTGCCGGTCTGGTTGAGCGTGCCGCCGATGACTTTCGCGCCGGCGTCCTTGGTCACCGGCATCGATTCGCCGGTGACCATCGATTCGTCGAGCGACGAGCGGCCTTCGAGCAGCACGCCGTCGACCGGCACCTTCTCGCCGGGGCGCACCCGCAGGCGGTCGCCGACGGCGACGGCGTCGAGCGCGACCTCCTCGTCGCTGCCGTCGGCGCGCACGCGCCGCGCCGTCTTCGGCGCCAGATCGAGCAGGGCGCGGATGGCGCCGGAGGTCTGCTCGCGGGCGCGCAGCTCCAGCACCTGGCCGACCAGCACCAGCACGGTGATGACGGCGGCGGCCTCGAAATAGACCGCGACCGCGCCGCCCATGCGGAAGGCCTCGGGAAAGAGCCCCGGCGCGACGGTGGCGACGACGCTGTAGAGCCAGGCGACGCCGACGCCCATGGCGATCAGCGTGAACATGTTGAGATTGCGGCTCACCAGCGATTGCCAGCCGCGCACGAAGAACGGCCAGCCGCACCACAGCACCACCGGTGTCGCGAGGACGAGCTGGATCCAGTTGGACATCGCCGGCGAGACGAAGTGCATGTTCAAGAGGTGGCCGCCCATCTCCAGCACCACCACCGGGATCGCCAGCGCGATGCCGATCCACAACCGCCGCGTCATGTCGGCGAGCTCGGGATTGGGGCCGGTCTCGGCGGTCGGCTCGAGCGGCTCGAGCGCCATGCCGCAGATCGGGCAGCTGCCGGGCCCGACCTGGCGAATCTGCGGATGCATCGGGCAGGTGTAGATCGTCCCGGGCGGCGCCGCCGGAGCGGCCGCGGCCTTCTTGTCGAGGTACTTTTCCGGATCGGCAGCGAATTTCGTGCGGCAGCCGTTGCCGCAGAAGTAGTAGGTGCGGTCACGATAGGCGTGGCGATGCGGCGTCTTGTGCGGATCGACCGTCATGCCGCAGACGGGATCGATCGCGCTGGTATCGGCAGCTGGGAAGCGCCGTGGGAGTGCGCGTGGTCGTGGTTGTGCGCGTGGGAGTGAGCGCTATTCGTGACCTTGTCCATCTTGCCCCTCGCCGGCACCGCAGGTTGACGCCTCGGGCGGCGACCATGCGGAAGCCTTCAGATAATCTGCAATCCGGGCCGAGGCCAGTGCCGGCATGGGCATCATGACCGCGCTGCCTCGAATGCATGGGAGACGATGTGCCGGCTCTGCGAAGCGCGGGATTGCTGATGTACCGGCGCCGTGAGCCCGCGCCGGAGGTGCTGCTCGTGCATCCGGGCGGGCCGTTCTGGCGCAACAAGGATGCCGGGGCGTGGTCGATCCCGAAGGGCCTCTACGACGCGGACGAGGACCCGCTCGCCGCCGCGCGGCGCGAGTTCGAGGAGGAGACGGGATGCCGTGTCGAAGGCGAGTTCGTGGCGCTCGGCAGCTTCCGGCAGCCCGGCGGCAAGATCGTCACCGCCTTCGCGGTCGAAGGCGATTTCGACGTGACGGCCTTGCGCAGCAACACTTTCACGATCGAATGGCCGCCGCGCTCCGGGCGTCAGGCGAGCTTTCCCGAGGTCGATCGCGCCGAATGGTTTTCGCCGGCGGTGGCGCGCATGAAGCTGGTGAAGGGCCAGGTGCCGATCCTCGATGCGTTCCTGGAGTTATAGCGTTCGAATCCTCTACGAACCTCATCCTGAGGAGCGTCCGCAGGGCGCGTCTCGAAGGATGGCCCCATACGCTGCGGCCTGTGGCCGTCCTTCGAGACGCCCGCTTCGCGGGCTCCTCAGGACGAGGTCCGGGGAGAAGGCTGGCGGGTCGGCAGGTGCCCGTCATCCCCGCTTGAGACCGCGAGGTCGCATCGGTATGGTGCGGCGCACTTTGCGTCCCCCGAAATCGTGAGATTGTCCATGGCACTGTCGAGTATGACCGGGTTTGCCCGCGGGCACGGCGAGTCCGCCGGCTATGCCTGGGCCTGGGAGATCAAGTCGGTCAATGCCAAGGGGCTCGACCTGCGGCTGCGCATGCCGACGGGTTGGGACGCCATCGAGCCTCCGGTGCGCGCAAAGGGAGCCGAGGTGCTCGCCCGCGGCACCATCTATGCGACGCTCACGGTCGAGCGCCGCGGCGCGCCGGCCCAGGTACGCGTCAACGAGGACGTGCTGGCGGCGGTGCTCGCCGTAGTCAAGCAATTGTCCGGCCGGGTCGACGCGGAGCGTCCGCGGCTCGACGGGCTCCTCAACATCAAGGGCGTGGTCGATGTCGTCGACGCCGAGGAGCGCGAGGACGAGCGGCGCGCCGTCGAAGCTGCGGTGGTTGCGGGGTTCGCGAAGGTGCTCACCGACCTGGTCGAGATGCGCCGGCGCGAGGGCGACGCGCTCGGCCGCATCCTGTCGGCGCGGCTCGACGAGATCACCGCGCTGATCGGGCGTGCTGAGACGGCGGCGGCGCGTCGGCCGGAGCTGATGAAGCAGCGCATCGCCGAGCAGGTCGCGCTGCTTCTCGATAGCTCCGACCGCTTCGATCCCGACCGCCTGCACCAGGAGGCGGTGCTGATCGCCGCCAAGGCCGACGTGCGCGAAGAGCTCGATCGCCTCGCCTCGCATGTCGAGCAGGCCCAGGGCATGGTGACGAAGGGCGGCGCGGTGGGGCGGCGACTCGACTTCCTGTCCCAGGAATTCAACCGCGAATCGAATACGCTGTGCGCCAAGGCCAATGACGCGGAGTTGACCAATATCGGCCTCGCCCTCAAGGGTGCGGTCGAGCAGTTCCGCGAGCAGGTAGCGAATCTGGAGTAGGGGATGGCGAACGGCGCATCGGACCTCGGCGTGGCCCGGCGCGGCCTCATGCTGGTGCTGTCCTCGCCGTCCGGTGCCGGCAAGACGACGCTGTCCCGGCGGCTGCTGGAGAGCGATCCGGCGATCGACCTGTCGATCTCGGTGACGACGCGGCCGCCGCGACCCGGCGAGGTCGACGGCCGCGACTACCATTTCATCGACCGCGCGCAGTTCGACGCGATGGTCGCGCGCGGCGAGCTCCTCGAATGGGCGCAGGTGTTCGGCAACCGCTACGGCACCCCGCGCGGCCCCGTCGAGAAGGCGCTCGCGAGCGGCCGCGACGTGCTGTTCGACATCGACTGGCAGGGCACCCAGCAGCTGCGCGAAAAGGGGCGTGCCGATCTCGTCAGCGTATTCGTGCTGCCACCGTCGATTCCCGATCTCGAGCAGCGCCTGAAGAGCCGTGCCCAGGATACGCCCGAGGTGATCCGCTCGCGCATGGCCAAAGCGGCGGACGAGATGAGCCACTGGGCGGAGTACGACTACGTGGTGATCAATCGCGAGATCGCCGACGCCTTCGAAGACGTGCGCGCCATTCTCGGCGCCGAGCGCTTGAAGCGCGAGCGCCAGCCCGGTCTCTCCGCCTTCGTGCGCTCGCTGCAGGCGGGGATTTGAGGCCGAACGTTCCCCTCTCACGTCGACGGCTGTTTTTGGCGTCTCGCGGCGAACGCGACGACGAGATCGACCAGTAGTGCAAGTGCAAACGCGCCGGCGCCGACGGCGAACAGCAACACATAGGCTCCGCCCGTCGTCGCGAAGAGGAACGAGAACCCGTAGGCTGCCGCGGCCTGGCCGACCGCGAAGGCGACCGTGCAGATGGTCCAGGCGTGACGGCGCTGCGCCTCGACATGCACCAGTTCGTGTACACGGCCGACGGCGAGCGGCACCACACCGGGCACCGACGCGCCCAGGATGATGACCGACAGCGTGAGCACCGCCGGGTGGCTCGTGAGCGCGAGCAGCACCAGCGCGCCGGCATCGAGAACGAATGTGGCGCGGAGCGTCGGCTGAAAGCCGACGCGATCGGCCACCGATCCGAGCAGCACCGGTCCGGCGATCGCGGCAATGCCGAACAGCGTCCAGTACCGCGCGCCGGCTTCGACGCCCAGGTGGCTGGCGCGGGCGATGAAATCGACCAGGAACACCATCGCCGGAACGAGGCCGACGGCGCTCAGGCCGTATTCGATGTGCAGCGCCCGGAGCGCGGGCCCAGTCAGCACACGTGGCGGCGCGGGGACAGATGGTGCAACTTCACGTTCCGAGGCCTGCGGCCAGCCGTTCCATGCGGCGGCGGTCAACAGCAAGGCGACGGCGCCGAGCGCGTTCCACGTCTGCGCCAGCCCGAAACGCAGCAAGAGCGCGACGAGCGTGCCGGACGCGGCGATGCCGAGCCCGACGCCCGCGAACATCACGCCGCTGACGACGCCGCGTTGGCGCGCCGGCACGTGCTGCAGAATGACGGGCGCCGCCACCACCATCAGCGCGCCTCCGCCGAATCCGGCGGCAAACCGCCAGGCGAAGAACCAGGCAAACGACAGCGGATAGGCGGAGGCCGGAAACGACGCCGCGGTGAGCAGCATGGCGCCGCGCAGCAAGGTCGCCGACGCCATGCGCGACGCCAGCGGCCGCGCCAGCAGGGCGCCCGCGAGATACCCGGCGAGGTTGGCCGCGCCGAGATAGGCGGCTTGCGTCGGCGAGAACCAGCCGGCGAGGATCAGCGCCGGAATCAGCGGCGTGTAGGCAAAGCGCGCAAGGCCAATGCCGACGAGGTTCGCGCAGACGCCGGATAACGTCGTTCGCCACAGCGCCGTCGCGTCGTGTGTCTCCGCCGCCAATGTCGCTTGCACAGAACCCTCCGCTGTCGACGCACGACAGGTAAAGTCCTACGGGAACGAGGAAAAACGCTTTTATCTGATAGGGCGATCAGGATTTCAGGTAGCCGCTGCGAGGCCAGCAGGCGGGGAGGGCACGCAGCGTTACTCGGCGGCTTGTGCCTGCACGGGCCGCACGCGCAGCATCTTCAGGAAAGCCTCGAGCGCGCTCGACACGAAGGCATCGCGGCGGCGAATGAAGACGGTATCGACCTGCACTTCTTCCGTAGGCATCTCATGCACGGCGACGCGCCCGTCGCGCCATATCGTCCCGATCAGATCCTTCGGCAGAAGCGTGATGCCGAGTCCGGCGCCGACCGAAGCATAGATCGCTTCCAGCGTCCCGAACTCGAGATAGCGAAGCCCGACGACGCCGCGTTTCGCCAACATCGCTTCGAGGATATCGCGGTAGGAGCAGTCGCGCCGCAGCACCACGGTCCGCGTATTGCCGTTGGCGATGAGCGCATCGAGATCACGGCCCTTTGCCGCGAGGATCGCAAGCTCCTCGTGAAACGCGGGCTCGGAGATTAAATCCTCGTGCGCCACCGGCCCGCAGACGAAGGCGCCCTCGACGCGATGGGCGAGGACGTCCTCGATCAGCTCGCAAGTGGTGCCAGTGCGCAGTCCAAGCTCGACCTCGGGAAACCCATTCGCGTAATCCGCAAGGATCGGCGACAGCCGCAGCGCCAGCGTCGTCTCGAGCGAGCCGAGCGTGAGCGTGCCCTTGGGCTGCCCGTCGTCGGCGACCGCTTGTCGCGCATCCTTGAGGAGCTGCGCCACCTTCACAGCATAGGTCAGCAGGCGCTCCCCGGCTTCAGTGAGCGTCACGCCCCGGCTGTTGCGGTGAAACAGGCGCGTGCCGAGCTCGTCTTCGAGCTGACGGATGCGCGCGGTGACGTTCGACTGCACGGTATTGAGTTCCGCGGCCGCCCGGTTCATGCCGCCGAGCCGCGCGACTGCCTCGAAAACCCTCAGATCGCCGGCATCCATTGCGCCATCTGCAGCCCCGGCCCGCTCGAAACGACGCGGGCCACGCGCATGCTAGGGGCGAATCTACGCTCGGCAAAGCGCGCCGCAAGGGGCTGCGGCGCTCATTGCTCGGGCGGAGTGGTGCGGAACAGCGTGACCAGCGTGTCGAGCTCGCCCGGCGCGAGATCGGACACCGCCCAATAGGCGACGCCGCCCTCGGTCCAGCGGTACACGTTGTAGCCGTTGGCGGTGCTCAGCACCGGCGCCGTGTCGGCGTGCTTGGCGTCCGGCACTCCGGTCACGCTGATGAGATGTTTGCGATGGCCGTAGACGAGCGTCGGCACCGGCGTTTCGCCGACGACGTCGATCCGGCCGCCGACCAGCGGGAAGTCCGCCTTGGCGAGATCGACCACGCGCGGCGCTTGCGGGATGCGGCCATTGAACCACGGCTTCACGGTGTGCTGATCCGACGATGCGACGTCGATCGGCGTCGGCGCCATCAGAGCGCGGATATGGGCGTCGACGACGCCGACGCGCGTGGTGTCGGACATCGTGTCGGACGCGAGCTGCGGGCCGAACAGCATCGAGGTCGTGCTGCCGGCGACCATCGCCGTGAGCGCGATCGAGGCGGCCAACGCGCGCCAGGAGTACTGGCGTTGCGCAAAGGTCGGTCGCGGGCGCGCGAGGTCGACCGCGGTTTCGATGCGCCGGCGCAGACCCGGCGGCGGCGCTTCGCGTGGCAAAGCGGTACGGATGCGCCGCTGCAGCGCATCGATGCGCTCGCATTCGGCGGCAAGGAGAGGGTAGGCAGACATGCGCTTTTCCACGGCGAGAGCGTTGGCGGGATCGAGCTCGCCATCGAGATAGGCATGGACGGGCAGGATCGGATCTTCGTGAAACTTGGGTCGGGTCATGCTGCGCTCCTGCCGATAGCTTTGATCACGTGGTCGCGTCCGCGGGCGAGGCGGGACATCACCGTTCCGATCGGCACACCGGTCACCTCGGCGATTTCGCGGTACGACAATCCCTGCACGTCGCGCAGGATCATCGTCTCCCGATAAGCCGCGGGCAGCGCGGCGATCGCCGCCTCGAGAGACGCGGCGTCGGCCTTGGCGATCAGCTCGGTCTCCGGCGTCGTGCGCTCGGGGTCGCCGGGCGTCGCTTGCGCGGCCTCGACGCCTTCGAGGTCCTCGACGCCGAGAATGGCGGACGGCCGGTTCTTGCGCAGCCACGTGTAGGCGGTGTTGCGCACGATGGTGAGCAGCCACGGGCGCGCATTGGCGCCGGCAAATCCGCCGATGGCGCGGAACGCGCGCAGGCACGCGTCCTGCACCACGTCCTCGGCGTCGGCACGGCTGCCGGTGATCCAGCGCGCCAGCGAATAGGCGTCGCCGAGATGCGGCAGCACGAGTTGGTTGAAGCGCGCATTGGCATCGCCGGTGTCTTCGTCGTCGGTGTGCGCGTCGCGGATTTCGCCGCGACCGCCGGCGCGTTCGTGAGCACGAAACGCGTCGCGGCGGGGAAGGCTCACGACCGTCATGGATTGCCTCTCGTTGAAGTGAAATCGGTGTGATGGGGTGTGAGGCCGTTGCGCCTTGCGACGCACCGGATGAGACCGGGGGGAGCGTCGGTTTATTCCCGGGGGCCGAAATACCTGGTGCGCGCGTTTTGCATCGCTGCACCTCGTCACTGGAAGGACGACGCTTGCGCTGGGACACACGGCCTCCACGTGATGTGGAGGCCGCCTGTTGCGAAGGCGCCTTCGAGGCGGGTGTCGCGGACCGCAGTGCTTACAGCCGGTCGCGGGCCTGGTCGCGCATGAGCTGGAAGCGCACGTTCGGATCGGGGTCGCGCCCGATCGACCTGCCGCCGAACATGACGTCACCCGGCCCGCGGCCGAACGACGGGCCGGTGCTGATCGAACCCGAGCGCGCGCGAACCGTGCGCACCGTGGAAAGCCGGATCGGATCGCAGATCGTGCGCGGTCGGCGAGACGCCGCGCGCGAAGGCCGGTCCCTGGATGGAAGCGACGGTCAGAACCGCAGCGAGTGCGGCAAGCGTAAGTTTGGCGGACATGTGCAGTCTCCTGGCGGAGAGACGAAGCGTCTCGATGGGGTCGATCGGATGTGCCGGCGCGGTTGCGCGCCTCAATTCCGACCAGCACGGGCCCGTTTCGCGTGAGCTTTCGAGAGGCGAAGCACCTGTGATGACCACCGTACCCATGGCGCGGTGGAAACATTCCAGGCGTGGACATCACGTGTTCTTTATCGCGGCGTGAGAGGGAACATGCGCACGCAAGCGGCGCGCGAAGGCAGCGCGCGCTCCGCCCTCTCTGCGCACTGCGGAGAGGTGCCTACCGATACCTGCTGCGATTCACATCGTGAGCACGACGCGCCCGACCACCCGACCGGCGCGCAGGTCATCGAGCGCCGCCTGCGCTTCGCCGAGCGGGCGCTCGGTCATCGGCACCGGCACGGTGGCGCCGCCGCGCACCAGCGCCAGAAGTTCTTCCGCCTCGGCGAGCGTTCCTGTCAGCGTGCCTTCGATGGTCATGGCGCGCAGCGGGAACATCGCAACGGCCGTCGAGAAGCCGCCGCCGAGCAGGCCGGTGACCACGACCTTGCCGCCCTTGGCGAGCGCGCCGACGGCAAAGCCGAGCGAAGCTTCCGAGCCGACGAAATCGCAGACGCCGTAGACGCCGCCGCCGGTCGCGGCGAGCACGGCCTTGCGCGCGTCGGGATCGGCCGGATCGAACGCAGCCGCGGCGCCGGCCGCGAGCGCGGCGTCGCGCTTTCCCGCGTCGATGTCCGCGACGACGGGTGCGGTCTCGTACATGGCGCGGGCGAGCGCGAGCCCCATCATCCCGACTCCGCCGAGGCCGACCAGCAGAACAGGTCCGCGCGCGGCGCGGTCGGCGAGCCGCTTGAGCGCGGCATAGGCGGTGAGCCCCGAGCACATCAGCGCGCCCGCGAGCGACGGCGACAGCGGCGCGTAATCGAGGAGATAACGCGGGTGGGGGACGACGACGTGGCTCGCATAGCCGCCGTCCACCGCGATGCCGAGATGGCGCTGCGCGCTGCAGAGATTCTCGTCGCCGTGGCGGCACGCCGCGCATTCGCCGCAGCCGATCCACGGATAGACCGCGACCTTGCGCCCCGGCGCGATGTCGGCCTGCGGACCCGCGGCTTCGACCACGCCCGCGATCTCGTGGCCGAGGGTGAACGGCAGCGCGCGGCCCGCGCTGATGTCGAGCTTCTTGTCGGCGGCGAGCTTGAAGTAACCGTCCTGGACGTGCAGGTCGGAATGGCAGACGCCGCATCGCTCGATGCGCACCAGCACTTCGCTGCCCTGCGGCTGCGGGCAATCGACCACGGTTTCGCATAAAGGGGCGCCATAGGCGACGAGCGATTGGCGGCGCAGCTTGGTCATGCGGGCGTTTCCTTCTGCGGGGCCATCCTGCGATGACAGGAGAGGCGGCGTCGAGCGCATTGGCGAGTGCGACGAATCCTTCGATCGTGATCTCTTCGGCGCGTGCCGCGCCGTCGATGCCGGTGGCGGCGAGGAGCGGCGCGGATCGACGCCGAGTGCGCGCAAGCTCTGGCGCAGCATCTTGCGGCGCTGGCCGAAGGCGGCGGCGGTGACGCGCTCGAGCGTCGTTCGCGCGCACGGCAGCGGTGCGGCGCGCGGGATCAGCCGCACCACCGACGACGTCACCTTGGGCGGCGGAACGAAGGCCGACGGCGCGACGTCGAACATGATCTTCGCCTCGCGTGCGCCAGCCGGCGAGAACGGCGAGGCGGCCGTACGGCTTCTCGCCGGGCTTCGCCACGATGCGTTCGGCGACCTCGCGCTGGAACATCAGCACCATCATGTCGAACCAGGGCGGCCACGGCTCGGCGGCGAGCCAGCGCACGAGGAGCGCCGTTGCGATGTTGTAGGGCAGGTTGGCGACGATGCGCGCCGGGCCGCCGTCGAGATAGGGCGCGACGTCGACCGCGAGCGCATCGCCGGGAACGATCGTGAGCCGGCCGGGATAATGCGCGGCGATCTCGTCGAGCGCGGCGACGGCGCGGCTGTCGCGCTCGACCGCGATCACCCGCCGCGCGCCGGAGGCGATCAGCGCACGGGTGAGCCCGCCCGGCCCCGGCCCGATCTCGACCACGGTGACGCCTTCGAGCGGACCGCCGGCGCGGGCGATGCGCGCCGTCAGGTTCAGGTCGAGAAGGAAATTCTGTCCGAGCGATTTCTTGGCCGACAGATCGTGCCGCCGGATCACCTCACGCAGCGGCGGCAGATCGTCGAGCGCGCTCATGCGGCATGGGCGGCGCGGCTGTGCGCCGCGAGCCGTGCCGCGAGGCGGATGGCGGCAATGAGGCTCGTCGGATTGGCGCGCCCGCTGCCGGCGATGTCGAAGGCGGTGCCGTGGTCGGGAGAGGTGCGCACGAAGGGCAGGCCGAGCGTCACGTTGACGGCGTGGTCGAAGGCGAGCGTCTTGATCGGGATCAGCGCCTGGTCGTGATACATGCACAGCGCCGCGTCGTAGCCGGCGCGCGCCGCCGCGTGGAACATGGTGTCGGCGGGCAGCGGCCCGCGCGCCGCGATGCCTTCGGCGCGCAGCCGCTCGACGGCAGGGCGCACGATCGCGTCGTCCTCTTCGCCCATCGCGCCGTCCTCGCCTGCATGCGGATTGAGGCCGGCGATGGCGATGCGCGGGCGGGCGATGCCGAACCGCCCGGTGAGGTCGCGCGCGGTGATGCGTCCGGTCTCGACGATCACGTCGGCATCGAGCGCGGCCGGCACGTCGCGCAGCGGCAGATGGATGGTGACCGGCACCACGGCGAGCTCGGGCGACCACAGCATCATCACCGGGCGCAGCACGGTCCCGGTCGCGCGCGCCGCGAGCTTGGCGAGATATTCGGTGTGGCCGGGCTCGGAAAACCCCGAGCGGTAGAGCACGTTCTTGGCGATCGGATTGGTCACGACGGCCTCGGCGAGGCCGTCGAGCACGTTTTCGACCGCGGTATCGATGGAGGCGATTGCCGCCGGCGCACTCGTGTGGTCGGGACGACCGGGCGCCGCGCTCACGGCGAGGCCGAGCTCGACCACCGGCAGGGCGGTGGCGAACACCGCAGCGGCTTCGCCGGGCGCGCACGCGGCGACCGCAATCGGCGTTCCGAGCTCGAGCGCGCCCGCCGGGCGATGAAGTCGCGGCTGCCGACCACGTAGAACGGCGGCAGGTCGAGCTCGCGCCGCTGCCGCCATGCCGCAACGGTGATGTCCGGACCTATACCCGCCGGTTCGCCGAGCGTCAGAGCGAGCGGTCGCACCATCGCGACCTTACTTGCGCTCGATCATCGCTTGCTTGCGCAACTCGCGAAGAAGTTGCTTGGCCTTGGCCTGGAACTTCTCGGAGAAGAGCTTCTCGCGGGCCTGTCGCTTCTCCGGCGTATCTTCCTTCGGTCTCCTTGCGCTCGCACAGCGCGAACAGCTCGACACCTTGCGGGGTGACCTCGGGCGCGGTCAGGTGGCCGATTTCCGTCTTGTCGAGAACGTCGCGCAGCACCTGCGGGAGGTCCGACGAGCTCTTGACGATGACGTCGCGCACCGCGACGTCGCGCAGCGTGCGGGCGTATTTCAGTCCGCTGTCGCAGTCGGTGAAACGGCTGCGCAGCGCTTCGGCATCCTTCTGGCGGGCTTCGGTGAGCTGGGCGGCGCCGTGCGGAACGAGGAACAGGATCGGGCGGAGCCGGTATTCGTAGCCGACCTGGTCCTTCTTCTCGTCCGGCTTGTCGGTCTGCAACGCCGCGAGGACGTCCTTCTCGCGAATCTGCAGGTCGCCCTGGTACTTGCCGCGGACGATGTTCTGCCACACGGTGTCCGACCGGATTTTCGCCTTGAGCGTCGACGAATCGACGCCGCCCTGGGCCAGCGCCTGGGTCAGCTGCTCCGACGTCATGTGCATCCGGTGTCCCATGTCGGCGAACTGCGCGTCGACGTCGAAGTCCGGGATTTCGATCTTGTAGCGGCGCCCGAACTGCACCTTGAGCTTGTCGTCGATGAGGTCGTCGATGACTTCGCTGCGCACCCCGGGCTTGCGGGTCGAGAGCTGGACGAACTTCATCCGCTGCTCGACGTCGTAGGCCGTGATGACGTCGCCGTTGACGATCATCACCACCTGCTGGGCGCGGGCCGTGCTCGAAGCCGCCGCTGCCGCGATGAGGCAGGCGACGGCGAGGGCCGTGCGACAGGTCCTTCCTTTCGTATTCCGACGGGCTTCCATGTCTGTTACCTCCGCCGATGTCTGCGGGTCGTAAGCCTTCGACCGATTTTATTCACCCATTCGGCCTGCCGGGCAAGACCGTCGCCCGGGGGGCCGAGCTGTTACAGATTGCCGCCTCCGAGCGTACGCAGGTTGAATTGCAGCATCACCGTCTGGTTGGCGGTGACGTTCCCGCTGTAGGTGTAGTCGGTGTAGTAGTTCAGGGCCAGGATGAAGCAGTCGTCGATGTAGCCGAAGCCGAGACGCGTCTGGTCGAACTTGCCGGCGGCGATGTCGTAGCGGGCGCCGGCGCTGACCACCCAGTTCTCGTTGAGCTTGAGGGCCGACGTACTGAGGATGCCCTCGCGCCGGTAGAGGAAGCCGAGCTGCGGCTGGGCGGCGTAATCGCCGAACATGACGGTGCCGGTCCAGCGGTCGAGCGTGGCGCGGGCCTCGACCTCGAAACGCTGCACGCTGAAATTGGATTCGTCGAAGCGGAACCTCGAGGTGAAGGTGTAGATGCGGTTCGGCTGATAGCTCAGCCGTGCGACGTAGTCGGAGGCCGGCTTGTCGAGGCCGCTGCCGAGGCCGGTGTTGGTGGTGTCGCCGATCGCGAAGGAGTTGGTGCCGAACAGCTGGTAGGACTGGCCGAACATGGCATCGACGTAGCCGCCGCGGTTGAACTGGGTCGTCGCCTCGACGCCCACATTGGCGCGGCCGCCGCCCTCGACGCGGTCCCAGCCGGCATACTTGTCGACCTTGAACAGGTTGGTGTCGTCGAACACCAGGCTCTGGGAGTCTTCGTTCGGCAGCTTGCCGATGTTGGATTCGCTGGGGCGCACGATGAGCTGGCCGATCGGCTGCACCGTTTCGGTGCCCCACGATTCGACGGCGATGAAGGGATAGCGGTATTCGACGCCCACGGTGGGCATCAGCCGCCCGACGTCGGTGTCGCCGGGGGTGAGATAGTTCGACACCCCGATCTGGTTCTGGACCGATACCGCGGCCGCGTCGGCGCGCAGCGAGGCGAACGGCGTCCACACCTGGCCGATCGGGTCGATGTACTGGCTCTTCCAGGTGGTCTCGGCCGACAGGCGGGAATAGGTGCCGGGGAAGCCGCGGAGCAGGCAGTTCGACGAGACTTTCTGGGCGGGGTCGGCGTTGATGGCGCACCAGTTGTTGACCACGGCATTGAGGCTGATCGCGTCGTAGCTCGCGGTCTGCCGCGACAGGCTGGTGAAGTTGACCTTGAATCCGAGCTCGCCGTTGAAGATCGGCTGGTCGAAGGTGTAGGCGTAGTCGATCACCGGCAGGATGACCGGCAGCGTGCTCTCGACGTCGGATTCGGAGAATCCGTAATACTTGATCGTGCGCATGTCGAAGTAGCTGCGGTCTCCGCGCCCGGTCAGATAGAGCTGCGAGACGCCTTCGGTGAGCGCATTGAGCTGCGGATCGGTGCTGGTCTGCTGCAGCAGGCCGATCTTGTAATCCTGGAAGTACGTCTGGTCGGACACCAGCACGCCGTCGAAGCCCCAGGTCCAGCGCGGCGACAGGGCGAACTTGCCCTGCGCTTCGACGGCGCCGCGCCATTCGCGGAAGCCGGGGGTCAGCACGCCGTTGTCGTGGACGAAGTATTTCTCGTCGAGCTGGTCGATGCCCGAGGCGCGGAACGTCATGCTGCCGTCCTCGAAGCGCTGCCGGTATTCGGTGCGCAGCAGCGGACCCTGCTTGGTGGTGATGCGCGGCGAGACCGTCAGATCGTAATTGGGCGCGAGCGCGAAGTAGTACGGCGTTTCGATGCCGAGGCCGTAGGCCGAGCTCGTCGTGATGACCGGCATCAGGAAGCCGGACTTGCGCTTCACGCTGGGGTCGGGCGCGGAGAAATAGGGGAAGTACGCCAGCGGGACGCCGAAGAACTCGATCTTGGCGTCCTCGAAGTACATCATCTGGTTGGCTTGGTCGTGAATGATGCGAACCGCCTTGACCTGCCACAGCGGCGGCTTCAAGCGGGTTGTCCTTGCAAGGTTCGCAGGCGGTGTAGACGCCGCTCGAGAACACCGTGTAGTTGGCGCCCGTGCGTTCCGCGCGCGCGGCCGCCATGCGCGTCTCGTCGATCGGTCTCGAGGCGCAGCGAATCGATGAAGCCGTCGCGGAAGTTGTCGGAGAGATCGAGCTGCTGGCCGTAGCTGACCTTGCCGTCGGCTTCGGTCAGTCGCGCATTGCCCTCGGCATGCAGCCGCTTGGTGCGCTGGTCGTAGACCACCTTGTCGGCTTCGACCGTCGCGCCGTTGTAGTAGATCTGCACGTTGCCGATCGCCGACACGAGGTCGTTGGCGTTGTCGTAGCGAATTTCGTCGGCCTGAACGAGCATCTGCCCGTTGGCGTTCTTCTGCTGCGGCGAGGCCCTTGCCGGTGGGCTTGGGGCGCAACTGGTCGCGAAACTTGAGGAAGTCGGTCTGCGCCATGGCGGGCGACAGCGTGGCGACGCACGCCGCGAGCGCTGCCGCCACGGCGAGCACCGCCGCAGCGAACCGCGCACTGCGACGCCGAGCGGGCGGGCGTGCTGTGGCCGCGCCCACCATCATTCGCCACCCCGGTTCAACAACGCTCCCGACCCCGCAATACGACCCCATTGCGCAGATGCCGAAGCACCCGCCATGGCGGCCCCCAAATCCACCATGCCCGTATTCACCCAAGCGGGCGTGACAATAGACGCAAATCCGCGCCCGATGCCACCCCAAAGCCGGGGCCGGCCGCGGCGCCGGACGAGAGTTCGCGAAGCCTGTTGCAAAGCAGTCATAACGGTCTGAGACGCAACGCCGAAAACCCCGCCCAAACGGCAGGTTTCGTGCCTTGCGGCCCGGCGTTCGCACGTATGGCGGCGTCCCCGACGATTGGTTGAGACCGCGCAACCCATCACGCAACACATCCCCACCGGCCGCGCTTTCGCGACGCGCCGGTCCCCCGCCGGCGCCAACCCCCGCTGCGCCAGCCCCCATAGACGGTTAAATTCATCCGTCCACAAAATGGCCGCTACAAGGCAAAGCTGTTGAACTTCAATGAAGAATGGTTAAGAGCCTGTACCGGAGCGGCCCCGCGGCCACTTCGAATGGCGAATCGGTTCCGTTCACTACCCCATTGCGGCCGCAAGAACCGTGCTGCCAAACAGGGCAGACAGGAGGGCGCGCCACCTCGGCCGGAGCGCGCGGGGAGTGGCACCCGAGGCTGGAACAACGCTGCAAGGAACGTCGGTATGTCTTTGAAATTGAATATCGAATTTGACCGCTTCAAAGCGCCGGCGAAGGGCGTGCTGATCGTCTTTTGCGACGATGCCCTCAAAATGGGCGCCGCCACCCGCAAGCTCCTCGGCGGTGCGGCCGATCTCGTCAGCCGGGCGGCCGAGGCGGACGGCTTCACCGGCAAGAGCGGGGCGACGCTCGACATCATCGCGCCGGCGGGCCTCAAGGCGTCGCGCCTCGTCGTGATCGGCTGCGGCAAGGCGGCCGACCTCAAGCCCAAGGATTTCCTCAAGCTCGGCGGCGTGGCGGCCGGGAAGGTGCCGTCATCGGCGAAGCAGGTGACCGTCGTCGCCGAACTGCCGGCTGCGGCGATGTCCCCTGATGCCGTCGCCGGCATCGCCGTGGGCGCGACGCTGCGCGCCTACAGTTTCGATCGCTACAAGACCAAGAAGAAGGAAGGCGAGGACAAGCGCACCTCGCTCGACTTCACCATCGCGACCGCGAATCCCACCCCGGCGAAACGCGCCTGGGTCGAGCGCGAGGGCCTCGCCGCGGGCGTCGTGTGGGCGCGCGATCTCATCAACGAGCCGGCGAACGTGCTCTATCCGGAAGAGTTCGCCCGCCGCGCCGCCGCGCTGCGCAGGCTCGGCGTCACCGTCGACATCCTCGATGTGCGGGCGATGAAGCGGCTCGGCATGTTTTCGCTGCTCGGCGTCGGGCAGGGCTCGGTCCGCGACAGCCGCGTCGTCATCATGCGCTGGAACGGCGGCAAGCGCGGCGCCACGCCGGTCTCGTTCATCGGCAAGGGCGTCTGCTTCGACACCGGCGGCATCTCGATCAAGCCGGCCGGCGGCATGGAGGACATGAAAGGCGACATGGCGGGTGCCGCGACCGTCGTCGGCCTGATGCACGTGCTCGCCGCCCGCAAGGCCAAGGTCAACGCCATCGGCGCCATCGGCCTCGTCGAGAACATGCCGGACGGCAACGCCCAACGTCCCGGCGACATCGTCAAGACGATGTCCGGCCAGACCATCGAGATCATCAACACCGACGCCGAGGGCCGTCTCGTCCTCGCCGACGTGCTGCATTACGTGAACACCAAGTACAAGCCGCAGTTCATGATCGACCTCGCGACGCTGACCGGCGCGATCATGGTCGCGCTCGGCCAGGAATATGCCGGGCTGTTCTCCAACGACGACAAGCTGGTGGACCGCCTGATCGCGGCCGGCGAGGAGACCGGCGAGCGCGTGTGGCGCATGCCGCTCGGGCCCGAATACGACAAGATGATCGATTCGAAGTTCGCCGACATGAAGAACACCGGCGGACGCCACGGCGGCGCGATCACCGCGGCGCAGCTTCTCGCCCGCTTCGTCGGCAAGACGCCGTGGGCGCATCTCGACATCGCCGGCACGGCGCTCGGCTCGCCGCAAAGCGACATCAGCAAGGGCTGGACCTCGGGCTGGGGCGTGCGGCTGCTCGATCAGCTCGTGCGGGATCACTACGAATCGTGACGTCGCCGATGGCTTCGCGATGACCGAGTTCCTGTTCTATCACCTGCAGGCCCAGCCGCTCGAACGGGTGCTGCCGGTGCTTCTGGAGCGGTCGTTGTCGAGGGGGTGGCGCGTCGTCGTGCAGACCTCGCTCGAGGAGCGCGTCGATGCGCTCGATTCGCATCTGTGGACCTTCGCCGAGGAGAGCTTTCTGCCGCACGGCACCTTCCGCGAAGCGACGGCGGCGGACCAGCCGGTGCTGCTCACGCTCCACGATCACAACCCGAACGGTGCCTCGGTGCGGTTCCTGATCGACCGCGCGCCGGTGCCTGCCGATGCCGAGGTCTATGAGCGCGTGGTGGTGCTGTTCGACGGCGAGGACGACGACGCGGTGGCGGCGGCGCGCGAGCAATGGAAGGCCGCCGCCGGCGCGCGGCTTCGAGGTGACGTACTGGCAGGCCGACGAGACCGGGCGCTGGCAGCGGCGGCGCTGACGCGACTTAGCCGCGAAGCGAAAATCGGAAGCTGAAGCAATGGGTTGGGCGGCGCGAAGGTGCCCGCAGGGCCGCCCCGGCCACGCGGCGCGGGCAAAAAGCCGAGCGCTGCGTGGGGTTGTGTCGGAATCCGGTACCGGCGCCATGATGATGACGCAATGTCGGGTGCTTTTATGGGCAGTCGGTCGAGCTGGCCGAAGGCGAGATCGAGGGGGTCTCGGGGTGACGGGGGGTAGCTTCGGATTATTGCTGCGCGGTGTCGCAGTCGCGGCGGCGGTTGCTGCCGGCGGCTGTTCAATGATGCCCGACATGTCCGAATTCCGCCTGCCGAACCGCAACACCTTCCTTCCGACCAGCACGGCCGCCTATGTCGGGCCGGTGAGCCAGACCGGTCCCGTCGGCCCGAACGACCTCGTCGACGCCCAAGGCGCCTGCGGGCCGGGCGGGCCGCCGCCGCAGGGTTCGCCGGAAGCCTCGACCACCGCGAGCATACCGCGCAGCGTCGGACTCGAGATGCCGGAGTGCGACATCGTGCGCGCGCTCGGGCAGCCTTCGTCCGTCGACATCGGTACCGAGAGCGGCATGCGCATGGCGGCGCTGACCTATCGCACCGGCGACCGGCCGGGCATCTACCGGTTCTACGCCGGACGCCTGAAATCGATCGAGCAGGGGCCGGATCCCTTGCCGGCGCCGGCGCGCGAACGCCAAGACCGCGCCGGCCAAGAAGCCCAAGACCCAGCAGGGCGCCTAATCCCGAAAAGTTGAAGATATTTCAGGACGGGATCATGCTCGAATGAAGCATGACATCCCGAACCTCGGATTAGGATTCTAAAACATGCACGCAATCAAAGACCGGCGGTGCGGCACGATGCTGCTCGCCGCGGCCGTTGTCGCATGGGCCGCGTGGGGCGCGGGCGCGCCGCCTGCGTTCGCTCAGGCCGCCCATCCGCCGGTGCCGCAGGCGAGCGAAACGCCGCGCGCCAACGCACCGGCCGGCGAACCCGGCGGCCGCCCGCGCGCCCAGAACGACAACTCGCCCCGCCTTCCGGCGGACTCCGTGACCGAGCACAGCGTCGAGCTGCCCGGCCGGACGCTGCATTTCACCGCGACCGCCGGCACCATTCCGCTGCTCGATGCGGAGAGCCTCGCCCTGCAGGCCGAGGTCGCCTATATCGCCTACACCATGGGGTCGCCGGCTGAGCGCCCCGTCACCTTCCTGTTCAACGGCGGTCCGGGCGCGGCCTCCGCCTACCTCGACATCGGCGCGGTCGGCCCGTGGCGGCTGCCGCTCGACAACATCACGTTCTCGGCCTCGACCGCGCTTACGCCCAACGCCGAGACCTGGCTCGACTTCACCGATCTCGTGTTCATCGATCCGGTCGGCACCGGCTACAGCCGGATCGCGACCAGCAACGAGAACGCGCGCCGGAGTTTCTATTCGATCGACGGCGACGCCAGCGCGCTCGCCGTCACGATCCGCAAGTGGATCGAGAAGAACGGCCGGCAGGGCGCGGTCAAATTCCTCGTCGGCGAGAGCTACGGCGGCTTTCGCGTTCCCAAGGTCGCCCGCGCGCTCACCGGGCAGGGCGTCGGTGTGCGCGGCCTCGTGATGATCTCGCCGGTGCTCGACTTCACGTCGCTCGGCAACCGCCGGCACGATCCGATGAACTGGGTGCGGCGGCTGCCGTCGATGGCGGCGACCGTGCTCGAGGGCACCGGGCCGTTCGATCGCGAGCGGCTGCGCGAGGTCGAGAGCTACGCCTCCGGCGACTACCTGCGCGACCTCATGAAGGGCGAGAAGGACACTGCGGCGATCGAGCGGATGACGCCGCGGATCGCCGCCTACACCGGCCTCGACGCCGCCGAGGTGCGGCGGCTCGCGGCGCGAATCGACAACACGACGTTCCAGCGCGAGCTCAACCGCCAGCGCGGCCGCGTCGCGAGCGCCTATGATCCGACTGTCACGGCGCTCGATCCGACGCCGTCGGCGGCGACCACGCGCTATTCCGATCCGGTGCTCGACGCCATGGGGCCGCCGCTCACCGGCGCCATGACGTCGCTCTACCAGGGCCCGCTGAAGTGGCGGGTCGACCAGCCCTACCATCTGCTCAGCCACGAGGTGAACGGGCAGTGGAACTGGGGCGGCGGCCGCGTCGGTCCGGAGGTGGTCGATGATCTGCGCAACGACGCTCGCCGCCGACCGCGATCTCTATGTGCTGGTGGCGCACGGCGCGAACGATCTCGTCACGCCCTACTTCGCGACGCAGATGACGCTCGACCAGCTTCCGGTCTACGGATCGGCCGACCGCGTGAAGCTCGCGGTCTATGGCGGCGGCCACATGTTCTACAGCCGCGACGCCTCGCGCCGCGCACTGCGCGACGATGCCCGCGCGATGTACACTCGGGCGCTGCAGCGGGAGTGAGGCTTCTTCTCTCCTCCCTCCGCGTACGGGGGAGGGAGTAGTTCACTCCGGCTGGATGTTCGCTTCCCGCGTGAGCGCGGTCCACTTCACGACCTCCGTCTTGACGAACTCGCCGAACTCCTGCGGTCCCTTCCACTTCACCTCGCTGCCGGAATCGAGGAAGCGCTGCTTGACCTCCGGCCGCGCCAGGATCGGCTCGATCTCGCGGCCGAGAATGTCGACGATCGGCGCCGGCAGATGCGCCGGGCCGAACAGGCCGACCCAGGCCTCGATATCGAAGCCCGGCATCACCGTTTCGTCGAGCGTCGGCACGTCGGGAAGGATGCGGCTGCGGTCCTTGGTCATCACCGCAAGCGGACGGATGCGGCCGGCTTTGATCTGCGGCAGGCCGTTGAGATAGTCGGGCGCTGCCACCGCGATGTGGCCGGCGACGAGATCGGTGGTCGCGGCCGGATTGCTGCGATAGGGAACGCGCACGACGTCGATGCCGGCCCGCTTCTTCATCGTTTCGAACACGACCTGCGTGGTGCCGTTGCCCTGGCCGTATTCGAGCTTGCCCGGATTCGCCTTCGCATAGGTCGACGAACTCGCCCATGCTGCGCACCGGCGAGTTGGCGTTGACGGCGATCACCGAGCGGAAGATGCCGATCTGCGCGATCGCGGTGAAGTCCTTCACGGGATCGTAGGGCACGTTCTTGAAGAGGCCCGGCGCCGCCGCGTGCGTCGTGTTGGTCGTCACCATCAGCGTGTAGCCGTCGGGCGCGGCGCGCGCGACCGCGAGGGCGGCGACGAGCCCGCTGGCGCCGGCCTTGTTCTCGACCAGGAACGGCTGGCCGAGCTTTTCCTGCAGCGCCTGTGCGATCAGCCGCGCGACCGAATCGGTCTGGCTCCCCGCGGTGTAGGGCACGACGATGGTGACGGGGCGCTCGGGATATTCCGCGCGCGCCGGCATCGATGCGAAGGCGAGGCCGACGGCGGCGGCGATGAGCGTGAGACGGACAGGCATTGGCGGGAGCATGCGGTTTCCATCAACGGTAGGGCGTGGCCACCGTAGTCAATCCGGCGGCATCGCGAAAGGCGAGTTTCCACCCTCGGCGCGGCGAGGCTATGATCGGCTGTCGGTTCCTCACAACAGGACAGCGATCATGCCCCGCGATCTCGATGCCTTCCGGCTGCCGATGCTCGTCGTCGGTGCGACCGTCATGATGACCGCCTGCGCGCAGGCGCAGACGCCGAACGTCCGCTACATCAATCCTCCTGCGATCGCCAAGCCGCCCGGCTACACCCACGTGGTCGAGGTCAGCGGGCCCGTCCGCACGGTCTATATCGCCGGACAACTCGGCTATGACGGCGCCGGCAAGCAGGGCGGCGATTTCCGCGAGCAGGCGACGCTCGTCTACGAGAACCTCAAGGCCGCGGTCGAGAGCGTCGGCGGCAAGATGGAGAACATCGTCAAGCTCAACGCCTTCCTGACCGACATCCGCACCCAGCTCCCGATCTATCGCGAGGTGCGCGACAAGTACGTCAACGCCGCAGCGCCGCCGGCGAGCACCACGCTCGAAATCTCGAAGCTCGCGCGCGAGGGCGCGCTTCTCGAGGTGGAAGCCGTCGCCGTGCTGCCGGCGCGCTGAGCCCGCTCAAAACGCGTTGGCGTCGATCTCGAAAGCGAGGTCGACGCCGCCTGGGCGTGATGAAGCCGTCACGTAAATCGATTATTTGCTCACGACTGATTCGACTATTCGATCACAACGCGCGCAATTCGTTTGTGAACGATTTCACATTGGCAACGTGAGAGTTTTGATTGGATAATGGGCGTCTCTTCGCTATAAGCATCCGTGTTTTTCAGCATCAGAGGATATCAGAATGCGCATTTCTCAAATTGCGATTGCTTTGCTTGCGACCATTTTGGCGGAACACGCGGCGGCTCAGACACCGCCGGTTCTACCAAGGTGACGACTGGACTCCTGCGACACGCAAGGACTTCTACAGTCACGACCAGGGATCGCGGGTGATCCCCTTCGCTTGGTTGCGGGCGTTGAAGCGGCCGGACGGTCAGCCGTTCCTTGCCGATGGCCTCGGTCGCTACGGGTATCTGCCAAATCCGAACAACCCCGACGGATTGCCGGTGGGTTTCGCGGCCTCGGGGCCGACGGGCGCGCGGACCGTGGGGATGACGTGTTCGGCCTGTCACACGCGGCAGATCACCGTCGATGGTAAGGCCTACCGGATCGATGGCGGTCCAGGGATCGTCGACTTCCAGAGTTTTCTGAGCGACCTCGATGTCGCCGTCGGGACCGTGTTGGCGAGCGACGCGGCTTTCGCGCCGTTTGCGGCTGCCGTTCTCGCTCCGCTGCCTTCGAATGCGGACGATGTGAAGAGTTCTACGCGAAACCGTGGACGCCTGGTATTTGCGCTATCACACGCTGATGACGCAGAGCGCTGCCGCGGCCGCCATGGGGGCCGGGCCGTCTCGACGCCGTCGGGATGATCTTCAACCGGCTGACCGGCCTCGACCTCGGACCGCCGCCGAGCCTGCTCATTCCCGACAACATCAAAGCCGCGGACGCGCCCGTTCGCTATCCCTTTTTGTGGAATGCGGCGCGCCAGGACAAGACGCAGTGGCCGGGATTTGCCGACAACGGCGACGACATCCTGGGACTTGCCCGCAACGTCGGTGAAGTCATCGGCGTGTTCGCAGTTTTCCAGCCGACCAAGTTTCTGGGCTTTCCCAATTTCGTCAACGCCACTTCGATCAATTTCGACGGGCTCGCCAAGATCGAAAATCTGATCAAGAAGATCGGGCCGCCGAAATGGCAATGGTCGATCGACGAGAACCTCAAGGCTCAAGGCAAGCTCATTTACGATCGGCCGACGCCACAGGGCGGTTGTGCCGAATGCCACGACGAAAGGCCGGGAAAAATCCGTGTCACGTTCAGCGAGACCTGGGCCACGCCATCGCAGAATGTCGGCACCGACACCCGGGAGTATGACGTCCTCGGCTGGCAGGTGGATACGGGCGTATTGAACGGCGCTTCCATACCGTTCCTTCAGCAGCCGCTGAAGCCGAGGGACAGCGCGTTCAAAGTCCTCGGCACCTCTGTCATCGGGGTCATCGGGGAGCATTTCCTGACGCTCGGTGCCGGTGGTGCTTTCCTCGATCCGCTCGGTCTTTTCCGGGAAAACCGCGTGCCGCCGTTTCTCAGAGAGCTTGGAGGCGCCTTCTTCCCGGTGCCGCTACAGTTGCCGGGAGGCTTGGCTGGAGAAGTCGGCCGCAGCGCCCGCCAAAGGATCCTACGAATCCCGGGTCCTGCACGGCATCTGGGCCACCGCTCCCTATCTGCACAATGGCTCGGTGCCGACGCTCGCCGAGTTGCTCAAGCCGGCGGCCGATCGCGTCAAGAAGTTCAAGATCGGACCGGCCTACGACATCGTCAACGTCGGCCTCGCCGTCGATCAGATGCAATTCAACTTCGAGCTGGAGACCACCGATTGTTCCGACCTCAATTCGGGAAACAGCCGTTGCGGCCACGAGTTCGGAACCCAGCTCAGCCCCGATGAAAAGAAGGCGCTGCTCGAGTACCTCAAGACGCTGTGAGGTTCGGCGGCGGCTCGAGCCCGCCGCGCCTTCACGAGAACTCGATCTCGCCGTCGACCTCGAAGGCGAGATCGACGCCGGCGATCGTGACGACGGCTTTGGCCGGCAGCGGCGCGCCGTCCTTGAGGCGGCCGTTCGCCGCCGCCTCGCGCACCGCGGTCTCGATCTCGCGTTGCGCGGTGACGCCGAGCTTCTTGAGGAATTTGCGCACGCTGATGTTGAGGGCTTCCTCGTTCATTTGCGTTCTCCTCGTCTCCATGGCCTCGTCTCAGTCCGCAACCGCCTCTTCGTATTCGCCGCTGAGCGCGAGCCACCGGTCCTCGGCGTCGGCGAGCGCGCTCGCGGCCTCCGCGCGCTCCTTGCCGAGCGTGGCGACGCGGGTGGGATCGCGATCGTAGAGCTTGGGATCGGCGAGCAGCGCGTCGATCTCCGCGATGCGCTTGGTGAGCCGCGCGATCGTCTTGTCGAAGGCATCGATCTGCCGCTTGAGCGGTGCGAGCTCGGCGCGACGCTCGGCGGCGGCGCGGCGCAGGTCGGCGCGCGACTGTCGCGCGTCGTCCTTGCCGGCACGCTCGCCATTGCCGCCGCTGTTGCCGAGCACGAAGCGCCGGTAGTCGTCGAGGTCGCCGTCGAACGGCTTCACGCCGCCCTCGGCGACGAGCCACAGCCGGTCGGCGCAGGCTTCGAGCAGGTGGCGATCGTGGGAGACCGAGAATCACCGCGCCGGAGTAATCGTTGATCGCCTCGATGAGCGCGCCGCGGCTGTCGATGTCGAGATGGTTGGTCGGCTCGTCGAGCACGACGAGGTGCGGCGCGTCGAAGGTGGCGAGCCCGAGCAGCAGCCGCGCCTTCTCGCCGCCGGAGAGATTGGCGACCGGCGTGTCGGCATGGGCGCCGGAAAAGCCGATGGTGCCGGCGCGGGCACGGACCTTCGCCTCCGGCGCGTCGGGCATCAGCTTGCGCACATGGTCGGAGGCGCTGGCCGCGGGATTGAGCTCGTCGAGCTGGTGCTGGGCGAAATAGGCGATCCTGATCCGGTCCGCGCGCGTCACCTTGCCGGAGAACGGCGCGAGGCGTCCGGTCAAAAGCTTGGTCAGCGTCGACTTGCCGTTGCCGTTGGCGCCGAGGAGCGCGATGCGGTCGTCGGCATCGACCCGCAGGGTGAGCCGCCGCAGCACCGGGCGTGCCGGCTCGTAGCCGACCGACACCTCGTCGACGGCGAGGATCGGCGGCGAAAGCGCCTTGTCGGGGGAGGGGATGGCGATCCCGCGCACGTCGTCCTCGATGCTCACGTCGATCGGTTGCAGCTTGGCGAGCAACTTCATCCGCGACTGGGCCTGGCGCGCTTTCGTCGCCTTGGCGCGGAATCGCTCGACGAAAGCGGTGAGGCGCTTGCGCTCGGCCTCCTGGCGCTTGGCGAGGCCGAGATCAAGCGCCAGCCGCTCGTTGCGCTGGCGCTCGAACGAGGTGTAGTTGCCACGATAGAAGGTGAGCCGATTGCGCTCGAGATGCAGGATCGAGTTCGACTGCGGAATCGAGGAGATCGCGGTCGTGGCTGATGACGATCACCGTGCGCGGATAGCGCGCGATGTGATCTTCGAGCCACAAGGTGCCTTCGAGGTCGAGATAATTGGTGGGCTCGTCGAGCAGGAGGATGTCCGGCTCGGCGAACAGCACGGCGGCGAGCGCGACGCGCATCCGCCAGCCGCCGGAGAATTCCGCGCACGGGCGCTGCTGGTCGGCATGGGAGAATCCGAGGCCGGCGAGGATCGCGGCGGCGCGCGCCGGTGCGGCATGCGCCCCGATGTCGGCGAGGCGCGACTGGATCTCGGCGATGCGGTGCGGATCGCTCGCCGTCTCGGCCTCGGCGAGGAGCGCGCTGCGCTCGCGATCGGCAGCGAGCACGATGTCGACAAGGGGCTCCGGCCCGTCAGGCGCCTCTTGCGGCAGCCGCCCGATGCTCGCGCGCGACGGCCAGACGAAATGGCCGTGCTCGAGGGCGATGTCGCCGGCGATGGCGCGGAACAGCGAGCTTTTGCCGGTGCCGTTGCGGCCGACGAGGCCGACCCGCGCGCCGGACGGTATCTGCGCGGTCGAGCGCTCGATCAGGAGCCGCCCGGCCACGCGCAAGGAAACATCGTCGATCACCAGCATCGGCGTGGTATGGCCGCAATGGCCGGCAGGTTGCAACCGATACTTGGTGTCGCGGCCCGGACGGGTTGCCAACAGGGCGATGCTGCCGTCACAATCGCGCCAACCGCCGTGACCGGCCGGGCCGCGGCGGAGCCAAGGGGGATGCGATGTGCGTTGCCGGATGTGAGCGTGCGGTGCGCGATGCGATGACGCGGCGCGGTTTCTTCTCCCGCGCGAGCGCCGCAGGATTTGTCGCGACGGCCGTGCCGGGGAGTGTTGCCATGGCGGCACCGCGCAGCTTCACCAAGGTGGTCGATCTCACCCACACCATGTCGGTCGATTTTCCGACCTTCAACGGCAAGCCGGGCATCGAGATGCAGCGGGAGTTCTCGCTCAAGAAGGACGGCTACAACCTCAACTGGTGGCGCGTGAGCGAACATGCCGGGACGCACATGGATGCGCCGTTCCATTTCGCCGAACGCGGCGTGCCGGCGGACAGGCTCGCGATCGAGCAACTGGTGGTGCCGCTTGCGGTGGTCGACATCGCCTACAAGGCGGAGCAGGACCCCGACTACCTGTTGTCCCGCGACGACCTCGCGGCGTGGGAGATGAAGAACGGCCGCCTGCCGGACAACTGCTGCGTCGCGCTCTATTCCGGCTGGGGCGAGCTCGTCGCCAAGGACGCGGCGAAATTCTCCGGCCGCGACGTCGACGGCACGTTCCATTTTCCGGGCTTCGATCCCGACGCCGCGGAATGGATGATCAAGGAGCGCCGCGTCGCGGGCATCGCCGTCGACACGCTCTCCCTCGACAACGGGCCGTCGAAGGAATTCAAGACCCACAAGATCTGGCTGCCGTCGGGCCGCTGGGGCCTCGAGAACGTCGCCAATCTCGGCGAGGTCCCGGCGAGCGGCGCGACGCTCGTCGTCGGCGCCCCCAAGGTGAAGGACGCGACCGGTGGCCTCACGCGCGTGTTCGCGCTGGTGTAGGTCGACTTCGCCTCGCGCCGTCATTCCGGCCGCCGCAGGCGGAACCCAGAACTCCAGACTCTCGATGGGCAAAGTCTTAGAAACATCGATGGCGCAGGCGCTACTGGATTGCCGGGTTCGCGCCGGGCGCGACCCGGAATGACGGTCGGCCAACTGTTGACGTTGCGTCACCCGTCCCAATCGATCGTGCCGGGCTCCCACTTCGCCTTCACCTTCGGCGACTTGCGGATGAACTCGTCGATCGCGATCACCGGCTTCTTGTCGGGATTGGCCTTGCAGAAACCGACCACGAGGTTGAGCACCTTGCCCTCGTCGAGGGCGGAGAGGTCGACATGCTTGGCGTCGTCCTCGAGCAGCGCGATGTTGGCGGCGCTGATATAGCCCTGCACCCAGGCAAGCAGCATGACGTTGACGGGATTGTTCAATCCCTCGCTCGGATTGAGGTCACGACGAGCCGCGCACAGCTCGACGTGCCGATGCCCTGGGTCGCGAGCGGCTCGGCCCGCGCGTCGAGGCCGAGAACCCCGAGCGCGGCCGCGAGGAATACGCCGGGCAGTTTCGACGTCATGCGAGGCTCCATTGCTTGTTGCGTCGCGGGGCCGGTTTACGCGACGGCGCAATGGCAATGCAAGGGCCGCCGTGCACGCGATCACTCCACTGTGATGCGGCTCTTCCACATCGCCCAGGGCCGCTGGAAATTGGTGTCCTTGCGCCCGGTGATCAGCTCGCTTTCCTCCGGCGAAAGGAACTCGATCGGGCCGCCGAGCGCGATCGCCTGCGCCTGCAGCCGCGCATTCACCTCGGTGTAGATCGCGCGATAGACCGCGGTCATGACGTTCGGCCCGACGCAGACATTGCCGTGTCCGCGCATCAGCGCGACGTTGGCGGCGCCGAGCGAGCGCGCGAGCGCGCTGCCGTGCTTTTCGTTGCGGATCAGCAGATCGGTCATGCCGTCGCAGTCGCGGATCTCGAACACCGGCACGTCCTGCTTGAGGAACGCCGACATGTGGCAGATCGCCTTGAGCTTCACCTTGCTGACGCTGAACGGGATCACCGTCGGCGAATGGCTGTGCACGATGGCGTTGACGTCGGGCCGCGCCTTGTAGATTTCGCCGTGGATGAAGCGCTCGATGTACATGAGCCGCCCGGCCTGATCGACCGGATTGGAATCGAGGTCGTACTCCATGATGTCGGCGGCGGTGATGATCGCCGGCGCCTTCGAGCGCGACAGGAAGTAGCGGTCCGGCGCACCGGGATGGCGGATCGTCACATGGCCGTAGCCGTCGAGCACGCCCTGGTCGGCGAGGATGCGGTTCGCCGCGACGAGGTCTTCGATCACGGCGGGGTCGACGGGGCCGCCGGATTTCGGGGCGGATTTCTGGTCTGTCATGGGATGAACCGGAGAACGAAAGGTGGACAACCGGGGGCGGTGGGACGGAGCTTCGTGCGGTGCTTGGCCATGAAAAAATCGCGAACCTTTGGACAGATCACGCCCTGACTCGGGGTGTCGAAGCGCTTGGACGTGTCTCATAGCCAATTCGCCGGTTCCGACCAAGCGGGCCCGACGCTCGTTAAGATTGATTTAAGGTTGACGGTAGCCACGGCTAAGCTTGCTGCGCCATAATGCGGAAAATCCGTGGACAAGGCGGGGCTTAGCTCGAATGAAACAGGGGGTGAGTGATGCCGGGCGTTGATGCAGCGGCGGGAACCCTGACGGTTCCGATCTGGCTCGCGGGAGCGGGCAGCGCATTTTTTCTGGTGGCCATCCTGGTGGCCGTCAAACGGGCGGGCGGCCACGCGGTGGTCACCTCCTTGTTCCGCGTCGGGATCATCGCCGCCTTCGTGCTCGGCGCTTGGCTCTATGTGGATCGCGGCGGTGCCAAGAATGCCGACAACACCGACCGGCGTGCGCTCGAGGACCGCAAGACCGCGCTGATGACCGGGGCGATCGCGCCCGGCTCGGCGCTCTCGTGCCTCGACGAAACGGCGGGCGAGGCGGTCGCGACCGCCTGCGAGAAGGCCGTGTTCGCCAGTCCCGAGGCGATCGCCGCTGCGGTGAAATACGTCACGGCGCAGCTCGCCCTTCTCAAGGACGGCACCGCCTACGCGATGCAGGATTCGACCTATGCCGCCGAGCTCGCGCCGCTGCGTGCCGCGATCGAGCTCGACCGCTTCGGCCTCGTCGCCCACGTGCTCGCCGACCGCCAGGGCTGCACCGCGGAGCGCTGCGATGCGGTGGCGACGTTCCAGGACAAGAGCCGCGTCATGGCGAACCTGCGCGATCGCGCCTACGACGAGCAGGTGAAGCGATACACCGCGAGCTGGAACGCGCCGCGTCCGGCGGATGGCGTGGTGGCGGCGGTCGGGCCGCCGGTCTCGCTGCCGAGTGCGACCGGGCCGGGAACGGTGGCGCCGAAGTACGATTTCCCGTCGTCCAAATCGATCCCGGCGGTCAGCATCATGGCGCCCGAAGGGCCGCCGCCGAAGGATTCGGCGCGCGACGCTGCGCCGGCGCGTGATGTGATGCCGCAGTCGATGCCGACGCCGCCGCCGAGCCACGAGGCCGCCGTCTCGCCGCCGGCCGCCGATCCGCAGCCGGCTGCGGCGACGCCGGGGACCACGACTCCCGTGCCGCCGCGCCGGCCGCCGCAGGTGCGCGCGCCGGCCCCGCCGCGGGCCGCGGCGCACCGATCCGTCCGACGCCGCGCCGCGCACGATCCAGTCGCCGTACGCGCCGCGCTAGGATAGGTTTTCACCACCTTTGGAGCGCGGTCGATTCCCGATCGCGCTCCACACTTTTTGATGTCGAGGATGAGCGGGCTTCTCGGCGGCATTCGCGTTCTCGACCTCACCAACGTGCTGGCCGGGCCGTTCGGCGCCTATCAGCTCGCGTTGCTCGGCGCCGAGGTCATCAAGGTCGAGGAGCCCGGCGCGGGCGACCTCGCGCGCCAGCTCGGCGCCGATCCCGCGCTCAACAAGGCGCTGATGGGGGCCTCGTTCCTCGCCCAGAACGCCGGCAAGCGCTCGATCACCGTCAATCTCAAGAGCGAGGCGGGCAAGGACGTGTTCCGCCGCCTGGTCGCGACCGCCGACGTCGTGATCGAGAACTTCCGGCCGGGCGTGATGGAGCGGCTCGGGTTCGGCTACGAGGCGCTCAAGAAGCTCAAGCCCGACCTCGTCTACTGCGCGATTTCCGGCTTCGGGCAGGACGGCCCGCTCAAGGACAATCCGGCCTACGACCAGATCGTGCAGGGGCTCGCCGGCGTGATGAGCGTCACCGGCGATGCGGCGAGCGCGCCGCTGCGGGTCGGCTACCCCATCGCCGACACGATCGGCGGGCTCACGGCGGCGTTTGCCATCGCGGCGGCGCTGGTGCGCCGCGGACGGACCGGGGAGGGGGAGTGCATCGACGTGTCGATGCTCGAGGCGACGCTCGTCACCATGGGCTGGCAGGTCTCGAACTGGCTGATCGCCGGACTTGCGCCCGCAGCCGCTCGGCAACGAGAACATGACGGCGGCGCCCTCCGGCCTGTTCGCGACCGGCGACGGCCCGCTCAACATCGCCGCCAACCAGCAGCAGCAGTTCGAGACCCTGGTGCGGCTGATCGGCCGTCCCGAGCTCGCGACCGATCTTCGTTTCGCCGAGCGCGAGGACCGCAAGCGCAACCGGCTCGCGCTCAAGGCCGAGATCGAGACGGCGCTGGCGGCGAAATCGGCGCAGGAGTGGGCGGAGCTCTTCAACGCGCAGGGCGTGCCGGCCGGCGAGGTGCTGGAGATTCCCGAGGTGCTCGCCCACGCGCAGGTCGCGGGGCGTGGCCTGGTGAAGCGCTTCCCCGACGCGCCGGGGGTGGACCGGCCGGTCGCGGTGGTGCGCTCCGGCTTCCGGCTCGCGAGCGGCGACCCGGTGCCGGCGACGCCGCCCCCGGCGCTCGGCGCCGACACCGCCGAGGTGCTGGCTTCGCTCGGCTACACCGCGGAGGAGATCGCGGGCTTGCGGAAGGGCGGGCGATCTAGTACGTCATCGGTTTCTCGGTCATGGCCGGGCTTGTCCCGGCCACCCCGATCAAGGCACGGCCGTGCCACATGATCGGGGTCGCCGGGACAAGCCCGGCGATGACGACGGAAGTGAGTCGCCCCTTCACGCGGCGACGATGTTGCCGATGGCGCCGGTCTCGGCCCCGCGATAAGCTTCCCGAAAACCAGCACGGACCCAACCGCGCATCGATCCGGGAGAACAGGCCAATGATTTGCATCGATACTTTTGCGGCGCGCGCGTTCATCGTCGCATCGCTCTCTCTTGCCGGCTCGCTCGGTGCCGCTGCGCAGAGCACCCGCGCCGGTGAAGCTCGGCGTCGTGTCGTTCCTGTCGGGCCCCGCCGCGGCGCCGTTCGGCATCCCCGGACGCAACGGGGCGGAGATTCTGATCGAGGCCCTCAATGCCGGAAAGGCGCCGGCGCCCTACAACACGGTCGGGCTCGGCGGCGCGCAGATCGAGGTGAAGTTCGTCGACGAGGCCGGCTCGACGGCCCAGGTCGTCACCGAATATCGCAACCTCGTCCAGCGCGACGCGGTCGATGCGGTCGTCGGCTACATCTCCTCGGGAAGCTGCCTCGCGGTCACGCCGGTCGCCGAGGAGCTCAAGGCGCTCACCGTCTATTACGACTGCGGCACGCCGCGCATCTTCGAGGAGACGGCGCGCAAATACGTGTTCCGGCCGCCGCCCACCGCGACCATGGACAGCGTCGGCGCCGCGCGCTACCTCGTCGCCAAGATCAAGGACCTCAAGCGCTTTTCGGGCATCAACCAGAATTACGCCTGGGGCCAGGACTCCTGGCGCGACTTCGCCAGCGCCATGGGCGTGCTGGCGCCCGCCGCCAAGGTCGACAAGGAACTGTTTCCAAAACTGTTCGCGGGCGAATTCGGCGCCGAGATTTCGACGCTGCTGATCTCCGGGTCGCAGGCGGTGCACACGAGCTTCTGGGACGGCGACCTCGAAAGCTTCATCTACCAGAGCGACGCGCGCGGGCTCGCCAAGCGCATGCCGATCGTCGGCACCACCGTCGAGGCCTCGATGTGGCGCCTGCGCGACAAGATCCCGGATGGCACCATCGTCGGCGGACGCGGCCCCAACGGGCCGCTCGCCCCCGACACGCCGCTCAATGCCTGGTTCCACAAGGTCTACACCGAGCGCTATGGCGTGCCGCCGACCTATCCGTCCTACCAGATGGCGCTCGCGCTGCTCGGGCTGAAGGTCGCGTGGGAGAAGGCGCAGGCCAAGAAGGGCGGCGCCCGTCCGAACACCGAGGAGGTCATCACCGCCTTCGAGGGGATCGCCTATGAGGGGCCGAGCGGCCACGTGGCGCTCTCGATCGGCAAGGGCCACCAGGGCGTCCAGGAGACCGCCTACGGCACGTTCCGCTTCAACAAGCAGAAGAACATGCCGGAGATCGTCGACGTGGTGCGGTTTCCCGCCGATTGCGTCAATCCGCCCGCCGACATGACCGCCGACGACTGGATCAAGGGCGGCATGAAGAGCCCGGGCTGCAATTGACGGCGAAAACCTCTCCCCGCGTGCGGGGAGAGTTCGATCGAGCGCCAGCGAGGGAGGGTGACGGGGCCTACCCAGGAGTTTGAGCGTCGGAAGAGATCCTCGGATGCTCAGACTCGCAGCAAAGCCCCCTCACCCCGACGCTCTCCCCGCTCCACGGGGAGAGGGAGCAATCGGCCAGCGCTTCGAACCAGTCGGATGTGTGAACGCCGCAGCCACGTGCGGGAAGAAGGAGGGAGAGGCCCGTCGTGCTGACCGTCTTCGCCATTCTGACCGACGGCCTCGTCTACGCCGCCTATCTCTTTCTCGTCGCGGTGGGCTTGAGCCTGATCTTCGGCGTCATGAAAATCCTCAACGTCACCCACGGCTCGTTCTATGCCTTCGGCGCCTATGGCGCGGCGACCGCGGTCGGCCTCTATTTCGGCCGCGGCTGGTCCGAGGCCGGCGGCTTCCTGTTCATGATCGCGCTCGCCATGACGATCGGCGCGGTGCTCGGCCTCGTGCTGGAACGCGGCATCCTGCGCTTCGTCTACGGCCGCGACGAGATCGTCATCGTGCTCGTGACCTATGCCTGCTTCCTCATCCTCGAGGACACCATCGTCCTGATCTGGGGGCCGCAATCCTATGCGGCCTACCAGCCGATGGTCGCCGCCGGGAACATCGAGGTCGGCGACTTGATCCTGTCGAACTACGACATCGGCCTCGTCGCCGTCGCCGCCGCTGGTCGCGGTCGTGGCCCATTGGGCGATCAACTCCACGCGCTGGGGCCGGCTGCTCGGCGTCGTCATCTTCGACCGCGAGACGGCGGCGGCGTTCGGCATCAATGTCCGCCTCGTCTACACCGTGACGTTCGTGATCGGCGCCATGCTCGGCGCGCTCGGCGGCGCGATGATGGCCCCGAAAATCTCGGTCACGCTCGGTATCGGCGTCGAGGTCATCGTGCTCGCCTTTGCGGTGGTCGCGATCGGCGGCATGGGATCGATCGAGGGGGCAGTGCTCGGCGCGCTGATCGTCGGCCTGTGCCGGGCGGCCGCGGTCCATCTCCTGCCGCAGCTCGAGCTGTTCGTCATCTATGCGGTGATGGCGCTCGTCCTCGTGTTCCGGCCCTACGGCCTGTTTTCGCCGGCCGCGCCGCGGAAGATCTGACGATGCTCTCGCGCGCCGATCTCGTCGGTGCCCTGGCCTTCGTCGCGGCGGCGGCGATCGCACCGGCGATGCCGGCATGGCTCGTCTCGCTGGCCACCATCGCCTTTGCCAACGCGCTCGTCGTGCTCGGCCTCATCATCCTGTGGCGCACCGGGCTCGTCCCGTTCGGACAGGCGCTGTTCTACGCCATCGGCGCCTATGCCGTGGCGCTGATCGGCCGCTACACGCCGGTGCGCGACGTCTTCGTCGTGGTGCTGGCGGGCGGGCTCTGCGCCGCCGTCGTCGCCTGGCTCGTCGGGTATCTCCTCGCGCGCTACCGCGAAATCTTCTTCGCGATGCTCAGCCTCGCGATGTCGATGATCCTCTACGGCATTCTGGTAAAGACCGAGACGCTCGGCTCGACCGACGGCTTTCACGTCCAGGCCGGCACGTTCCTCGGGTATCGGCCGACCGGTCCGGCGCTCAATCTCGCGATGTACTGGCTCACCCTGGGCTGCGGCGCCGTCGCGGCATTCGTCGTCTCGCTCTATTTCCGCACGGTGGCAGGGGCGCTCGCCGTTCCCGTGCGCGACAACGAA
Source organism: uncultured Alphaproteobacteria bacterium (assembly GCA_963793985.1). Taxonomy (GTDB): domain Bacteria; phylum Pseudomonadota; class Alphaproteobacteria; order Rhizobiales; family Xanthobacteraceae; genus JAJPKK01. The sequence goes on from CAWCCG010000018.1 coordinate 171,491, forward strand.
ATCCGTCTCGAATTCCTCGGCGTCTCGGTCAATCGCCTGATCCATTTGAAGCTCGTGATCGCCGCGACGCTCGCCGGGGTCGGCGGCGCGCTTGCTGCGCTGTCGATCGCCCACGTCGATCCCAACATGGCCTACTGGACGACGTCGGGCGGCTTCGTGTTCGTGACGATCCTCGCCGGCACCGCCTCGGTCGCCGCCGCCTTCGTCGCCTCGTTCGTGTTCGAACTGGTGCGCTCGATCGCGGTCGATATCGCGCCCAACACCTGGCAGATCATCCTCGGCACCGCGCTGCTGCTCACCATCCTGTTCCTGCCGGAGGGGCTCGGCTCGGTTGTGCAGCGCTTCGTGCGGCCCCGGAAGGCGGACGGAAAGGCGCGCCCATGACCGCGATCCTCTCCGTCCGCGATCTCGAGAAGACCTTCGGCTCCATCGTCGCCGCCCGCGACATCACCCTCGACGTGCCGGCGGAGCAGACCGTCGGCATCATCGGGGCGAACGGCGCCGGCAAGACCACCTTCATCAACATGATCACCGGGCATCTGCGCCCGAGCAAAGGCACGATCCGGTTCGGCGAGCACGACATCACCGGCCGGCCGTCGCGCGAGATCACGCGGCTCGGGGTGTCGCGCTCGTTCCAGGTGGCGCAGATCTTTCCCTCGCTCACCGTGTTCGAGAACATGTGCGCGGCGGCGGCGGTCGCGGGCGCTGCCGGCGGCACGCTCGGCCATGCGCTGGCGCCGCTGCGCTCGCCGGCACGCATCGCGCAGGCCGAGGCTGCGCTCGAGCTCTTCCGCATCGCCGGCTATCGCGACGTGCGCGCGGCGACGCTGCCCCAGGGCGTGCGCAAGCTGCTCGACATCGCCATGGCGGTGGTCGGATCGCCCCGCGTCGTGCTGCTCGACGAGCCGACCAGCGGCATCTCGATCCAGGACAAGTTCGGCATCATGGAAGTCGTGATGTCGGCGCTCAAGAGCCGGCGGCTCACGGTGCTGTTCGTCGAGCACGACATGGAGATCGTCGAGCGCTATGCCGACCGCGTGCTCGCCTTCTACGACGGCACCGTCATCGCCGACGGGCCGCCGGCGGCGGCGCTCGCCGACGCCCGCGTCCAGACCCTGATCAGCGGAACGCGCGCGCGAGGAGGCGCCGGTGCTTAGGGTCTCCGGCCTCGACGTCGCGATCGGTGCGATCCCGATCATCCATGGCGCTGAGTCTTGCCGTCTCGACCGGCGAGATGTGCGGCCTCATCGGCCGCAACGGCGCCGGCAAGACGACGTTGCTGCGCGCGCTGATGGGCGCGACGGCGGCGACCGGCACCGCGACGTTCGACGCCGTCGACCTCATCGCGCTGCCGGCGCATGGCCGGGTCGGCCACGGCATCGGCTACATGCCGGAGGATCGGCGCCTGGTGCCGCACTTCACCGTCGAGGACAACATCCGCCTGCCGACCTGGACCACCGCCATAACCGGAGTCGAGGAGCGGCTCGCCTGGATCTACTCGATCATGCCGGAGATCGCGGCGTTCCGCCGCCGCCGCGCATTGGAGCTGTCCGGCGGCCAGCAGAAGATGGTGGCGCTGGCGCGCGCGCTGATGGCGGGGCGCAAGCTCCTCCTGCTCGACGAGCCCTTCGAAGGGCTCGCGCCGGCGTTGGCGCGGCGCCTCGGCGAGGTGATGGCGAACCTCAAGGACGAGGGCGTGTCGATGCTGATCGCCGAGTTCGAACGAGGTCCACGTCGCCGATCTCTTGTCGCGCGTGTTCCGCATCGAGCGCGGCGCGGTCGAGGCGGGGTAGGGGAGGCGTAGGGTGGGCAAGGCGGCCACGGCGGTTCGACTTAGTCATTCGCGCCGGCCCGCCGTGCCCACGCGCGGCGCCCGACGTGGGCACGTTTCGCTTTGCCCACCCTACGTGCCACGGTGCTGGACCGGTCATCGGGGTCGCCGGGACAAGCCCGGCGATGACGCAGATGGGCAAGTCGCGCCGGCCTGCGCACGGCGCGACGACTTCCTACTTCTGGAAGATCGCCTTCGGCAGCATGCCGCGCATGCCTTTGGTGCCGTCGACGATCTCGCTCACCTGCAGGTCCATCGCGGCGCTGAGCAGCATCAGTGCGTCGCCGCGCGACAGGCCCTTGGTCGCCACGACGAAGTCGAGCATCTCGCGGATGGCGATCTTGGCGGCCTGGTTGAGGTCCTCGTGCAGGCCCATCGACATGTAGTGCGTCGGCGTCTCGGCGCGCGGCCAGTTGGTGTGCATGCCCTTGTGGAGGATCACCTGGATTTCGCCCTTGAGCGACGTCTCGACCGCCGACATGCCGACCTCGCCGTCGCCTTGCACCGCGTGGCCGTCGCCGATCGAGATCAAGGCGCCCTTGGCGTGGACCGGGAGGAACAGGCTCGTGCCCGGCTGGAGCGCGGCGTTGTCGAGGTTGCCGCCGAACACGTTGGGCGGTCCGCTCGGCACCCGTCCCATCGACGGCGGCGGTGCGACGCCGATGACGCCCCAGAACGGCCGGGTCGGCACCACGATGCCCGGTGCGAACTCGATCGCCTTCTTCGCCGGGTCGATGAAGAACACGCGGTCGCGCGAATAGGGGAAGTCCTCGGGCAGCGAGCCGCGGTTGGCGCGGAAGCTCATGGCGGCGATCGGCAACCACAGGTCGATCGCGCGGATCTTGATCTCGACCGTGTCGCCCATCTCGGCGCCGCGCACCTCGATCGGCCCGTCGAGGGTGTGGTCGTCGCGGGCTTCGCCGGGCGCGCCCTCGAAGGCGGCGAAGAGCTCCGCCGGGAATCTTCTCCTTCGGCACGCCCAGGCTCTCGAAGTAGCGGGGGTTGCCGGTCGTGGTCCACAGCTTCACGACGTCGCCGGAATCGATGGTCAGCACCGGCTTGAGCGAAGCGTCGAAGAAGCCGCGATGCACCGTGGTGGGCGATGCCTTGAGCTCGTGAACCTTCTCCTCGCTGCGCGCCGGTGCGGCGGCGAGAAGAACGCTCGCGCCGACGGCGAAAATGAGGGCCTGGGATTTCATGGGTGTCCTCCTCCTTGATGTACCGGGGTCTGCATTGCCGGCGTTGGATATTCGTAGGCTGGGCAAAGGCGACCGCAGAGTCTCTCATTGATGTTCGGCGCCTGTCCGCCGTGCCACGCTGCGCCGAGAGACGCGTGGGCACGCTCGCCTTGCCCACCCTACGGCTCATTCCGTGGTCTTCACGCGCGCAGGCGCTGGGGTGCGTCGGTGCGGAATTTCGGCGCGACCTCGCTGGCGAACAGTTCGAGCGAGGCCAGCGCCTTCTCGACGCCGTACCACGGCGGGTAGTGCACCATGATCGACGATGCGCCGACGACGTCGCGCAGGTGGGCGATCTTGTCGGCGACGGTCGCCGGCGATCCGTGCAGGATGATGTCGTGGGCAAGCGCGTCGTAGCCGGAGCGGGCGCCGACCGTCTTCTCCTGCACCGTGCCGAGATAGCCCGAGGTGTGGCCGCTCGAGAAATGCGCGAGGTGGCGCAGGATGCCGGCCTCGCTGTCGCGCCGCGCCGCCGCGTCGGTCTCGGCGACGTAGACGAGCCGGGCGATGTCGACATGGCCGCGCGCCGGATTGGCGCGCCACGCCGCGGGCGTCTGCGGAAGCTCGGCGCGGTATTTCGCGGTCTGGCGGGCGAGGTCGGCGAACGGCGTCCAGCTCGACAGCATGAGGCCGAAGCCCATCTTCGCCGCGACGGTGATCGAGCGTTCGGTCGCGCCGGCGAGAAAGATCGGCGGATGCGGCTCCTGCAACGGATGCGGGAACAGCTCGTAGGCGCCGGTCACGTCGAAGTTGAAATGCTTGCCGTGATGGGAGACACGCTTGTTGTGGAAGAGGTCGAGCAGCAGCGGCAGCGCCTCCTCCTGGATGTCGCGCCGCGCCTCGAAGTCGATGCCGAAGCCGTCGAACTCGTATTTGCGATAGCCGGAGCCGAGGCCGAGCACGAAGCGGCCGCCGCTCAGAATGTCGAGGAACGCCGCGTTCTCGGCGACCCGCAGCGGATTGGCGAGCGGCAGTGTCACCACCGCGGTGCCGATCTTGATGCGTTTCGTCAGTCCCGCGAGATAGCCGGCATAGACGAAGACATCGGGCATGATGCCGTATTCGCTGCTGAAGTGATGTTCGGCGAGCCAGGCGTAATCGAAGCCGAGCTCGTCGGCGCGCAGGATTTCGCGAGTGACGCGGGCGTGCACGTCGCGATGCGGATAGGGCTCGGTGTCGACGTTGGAATGGGAGGTGAACAGGATTCCGAATTCCATGCGCGGCGTCCTCTGCTTTGCGCCATCATCCCACCTTCGCGGCGGGCGCGCCACGCAGAAATGCCGCGCCGGCCCCTGCGGCGCAGAGGGATGGCTGCCGGCGGCGGCCGACGGATATGTTCGCCCGGCGAAGATGCGGGCTCGCGTCTCGCCAGGGACGGAAGGCAAGGACCCGCTGAATGAACGCCACCGACAAAATCGTTCCGCCGGCACCAGATCGCGGTGATCGGCCTCGGCAATATGGGCGTGCCGATGGGCGCCTGCCTCGTCAAGGCCGGCTACGCCGTGACCGGGTTCGACCCCTCGACCGTTGCGCGCGAGCGCTTCGCGGCGGCTGGCGGCAAGGTTGCGCCGAGCCCGGGCGCCGCCGTCGGCGGAGCGAAGGTCGTGATCACGCTGCTGCCGAACGGCAAGATCGTGCGCGAGGCGGTGGAGCACGCTGCGCCCGCATCTCGCGCCCGGAACCATCATCATCGAGATGAGCTCGTCCGCGCCGCTCGGCACCCGCAAGCTCGGCGAGGAACTGATCGCCGCCGGCTACGGCTTCATCGACGCGCCGGTATCCGGCGGGGTGAAGCGTGCCGTGGACGGGACGCTCGCCATCATGGTCGGCGGTGAAGCCGCGACCATCGATCGCGTCGATCCCGTGCTCGCGGCGATGGGCCGGCTCGATCTTCCGCACCGGCGGGCTCGGCTCCGGCCACGCCATGAAGGCGCTCAACAACTACGTCTCGGCCGCCGGCCTCGTCGCGACCGTCGAAGCGCTGCAGGTCGGGCGCAAGTTCGGCCTCGATCCCGAACCTGATGGCGGACATCCTCAACGTCTCGTCGGGCAAGAACAACACCACCGAGGTGAAGCTCAAGCAGTTCATGATCTCGCAGACGTTCAACGCCGGCTTCCCGCTGCGCCTGATGGCGAAGGACGTCCGCACCGCCGACGATCTCGCCCGCGACCTCGGCATCGCGACGCCGCTCGCCGACCTCTGCGCGAAGCTGTGGGACGAGGCCGCGCGAGAACTCGCCGAGACTGCGGACCACACCGAGATGCTCCGCTACATGGAGCGGCTGAAGGTGTGAAGGTCTGCAGCAGTGCCGATCGCGCGTCGTCCCAATGGAGTAAGCAATGACCCAGTTCAAGGTCGGCCAGGCGACCATCGTGCGCATCGAGGAGACCTATCTGCCGACCTATCCGGTGCGGAATATCTTTCCCGCCTGCGACGATGCTATTCTCGCGCGAGCACGCGCGATGGCTGGCGCCGAACCACTACGAGGCGGCGACCGGCCTCATCAAGCTCAGCGTGCACAGCTGGCTCCTCAAGATCGGCGGCCAGACGATCCTGATCGACGGCTGCTGCGGCAACAACAAGATCAAGCCGGCGCGGCCGTTCTGGAACATGCTCAACACGAATTATCTCGAGCGGCTCGCCGCGGCGGGCGCGCGGCCGGACGAGATCGATCTCGTGATGTGCACGCATCTCCATCACGATCACGTCGGCTGGAACACCGTCAATCGCGACGGCCGCTGGGTGCCGACCTTTCCCAATGCGCGCTACGTCTTCTCCAAGCCGGACTTCGAGTATTACCTCAAGCTCGACACCGACCAGGCCGAGCCGGTGGAGTTCGGCACCTTCCGCGAATGCGTGCTGCCGATCGTGGAGGCGGGCCGCGCCGATCTCGTCACCGGGCCGCACCGCCTCAACGACTTCATCGAGATCATCCCGGCGCCCGGCCATTCCGCCGGCCACGTCGTGTTCGATCTCGACAGCGGCGGCGAGCGCGCGGTGTTCCTCGGCGACGTCTTCCACCACCTGCTGCAGGTCTATTATCCGGACTGGAATTTCCCGAAGAACTCCGATGCCGACGAGGCGCGGGTGAGCCGCCGCCGCATGCTCGCCCACTGCGCGGCGACCGGCGCGCTGGCGTGCCCCGGCCACGTCGGCGCGCCGTTCGCCGGCCACATCGAGGCGACCGCGAGGGCTTCGTGCCGCGGTTCTGAGCTGCGGCGGCGGCGAAACGGGAGAGCTCATGGCGCATCGCACCCATGTCTACCGGCCGGTGGTGGAGTGGACCGGCAACGTCGGCAGCGGCACCTCTGACTACCGCGCCTATGAGCGCGCGCATGTGATCCCGCTCACCGGGTAAGGCCGATATTCTCGGGTCATCCGATCCGGCGTTCCGCGGCGATGCCGCGAAATGGAATCCCGAGGATTTGTTCGTTGCCGCGATCTCCGCCTGTCACAAGCTCTGGTATCTGCACCTCTGCGCCGACGCTGGCGTCGTCGTGCTGACGTACCGCGACGAACCGGTCGGTACGATGATCGAGGACGCCGACGGCAGCGGCCGTTTCGCGAGCATCGTGCTTCATCCGGCCGTGCGCATTGCCGCGGGTTCGGACCCGGCGAAGGCGATGGCGATGCACCGCGATGCTCACGCCAAGTGTTTCATCGCCAACTCGTTGTCGTGCCCAGTCTCCGTCGAGCCGTCGATTGCGCAATAGCTCTCGCGCTATTCCGAAATGCCTTCCGGCGGATCGGGCGTCACCTCGAAGGCGAAATGGAAGGCGGGCAAGTCTTCGCCCGGATGGTCGCGCTCGCCGGTGAGCTGGGGCAGGCGGTAGTTGATCGGCCGCGTCTCCTTGCCCTTGTAGATCGCGGGGTAGAGATCGATGAAATGCCAGCCCGGCTCGCCGGTCGCCTGCATGATGATCTCGACGTCGCCCTGGCTGTTGAAGCCGCAGGCGTACCCCGAGAGGCCGTTGTCGTAGACGAGGGCAGATGTTGGCGGTCTCGCTCCACCCGACGCCCTTGAGGTGAACCTTGAAGGTGGTGCCGACGGGACCGCGGGCGACGTCCAGCGGCAACGCCGTGGGGGCGATCCAGAACGTCCCGGTCCTGGTCACGCCGCCGGCCTCGGCGGCAAGGCCGTGGGCGCCGCCGAGATCGTCGGGCGCCTTGAAGCGGAATTCGACGTGGCCCGCGGCATCCGGGACCGTTTCCGCGATCACCCGCGCGTTTTCCTCCCAGCCGCGGCCGGTCATGCGGTTGCCCGTAGAAGTCCACCATTTCAGTGCGACGGGCTTGCCGGCCGGGAAGCCGTTGCCGCTCAC
>CAWCCG010000019.1:0-72541 GCA_963793985.1 uncultured Alphaproteobacteria bacterium
CGGGGCCACCCGCCGCACGACGCGGTTTGGTCGAATTGGCGGGGTTTTCGCGCGGCGCGGGCGTTGAGCAAATTGCCGCACGGTGGCCTGCCCCGGCAAGATGCCGACCGGACAGCCGCAACCTGGCTGACCGCCCACCCCGTTACGTGTAAGCTCGTTGCTCGGCCGACGCGCGGGAAACACCGCGGATCGGCGGAAAGCACAAGCCGACGACGGGAGGGACGACGATGCGAGTATCGACGGGAGCGATGATCCTCGTGGCGGCGCTGTGGAGCAGCGCGGCGCCGGCGCAGATCGTCGACATGGGCAAGTTTCCGGACTGGGGCGGGCAATGGCGCCGCGTGCCGGACGGCGGTCCGCCGCGCTACGATCCCAGCAAGCCCAACGGGCTCGGCCAGCAGGCGCCGCTCACTCCCGAGGCGCAGGCGAAGCTCGAAGCGAGCCTCAAGGACCAGGAGGCCGGCGGCCAGGGCCTCGACGTGACCTACAAGTGCATTCCGACCGGCATGCCGCGCATGATGTCCGGGGTATTCCCGCACGAATTCGTGTTCACGCCGGACACCACCTTCGTGCTGTTCGAGTTCATGATCAACGCGCCCCGCCGCATCTACACCGACGGCCGCGCCTGGCCGAAGGATCTCGGCGAACCGACCTTCGTCGGCTACTCGATCGGCAAATGGCTCGATACCGATGGCGACGGCCGCTACGACGAGCTCGATGTCGAAACCCGCAACATCCGCACGCCGCGCACCTTCGACCAGGCCGGCATCCCGTTCTCCGACGACGGCAACGCGGTCGTGAAGGAGCGCTTCTTCCTCGACAAGGCCAATCCCGACATCTTTCACATCGAGATGACGACGACCGACTCCTCGCTGACCCGGCCGTGGACCGCGACGAAGAATTTCCGCCGCAGCCGCAACGTGCTGTGGACCGAGAACAACTGCACCGAGGGCAACAACCATGTCGAGATCGGCAACGAGAACTATTATCTCTCCGGCGAGGGCTACCTGATGCCGGCGCGCAAGGACCAGCCGCCGCCCGACCTGCGCTACTTCAAGACGCAGAAGCAGACGCGAACTGAGGCGGCTGCCGTTCGCCGGTCATGGCCGGGCTTGTCCCGGCCACCCCGCGTTAACGCGGCACGGACCTGCGCCAATGATCGGGGTCGCCGGACAAGGCCCGGCGATGACGCGGTTGGCGGTTTTACGCTGAGCCACCTCAGCACGCCGTGACTTCACCGCGGCCGGTTGACCAGCACCAGCCCGACGACCACCAGAATAACCGCGATCGCGAAGGGCGGCGTGAGCGGATCACCCGCAATGAAATGCCCGGCAGCGACGCCGAACAGCGGCGTCAAGAAGCTCAGCGCCGCGAGCCGGCTCGCCGAATATTTCACCACCAGCGCAAACCACACCGTGAAGGTGATGGCGAGCACCCAGATGGTCTGATAGGCGAGCGAGCCGAGCGCGACCGCGCCCGGCATCCGCGTCATGCGCTCGCCCAATACGGCGGCGCCGACGGCGAGAAGAATCGCCGACACCGCGAGCTGATAGATCGTCGTCATCTCCGCCGGCGCTCGCGCGAGCGACGTGCCCTTGATGATGAGCGTGGTCGCCGCCCAGAACAGGCCGCCCACGATCAAAAGACCATCGCCGAGGAGAACGCGGCCGTCGACCGTCGGGTCGGGAACGCCGACGGCGACGACGATGCCGAGAAAGGCCAGCGCGAGCCCGCCCCATTGCAGCGGCACGAGCCGCTCATGAAGGAAGACCCGCGCGCCGAGCGCGATGAAGAACGGCCCGACATAGACGAAGACGACGCCGCGGCTCGCGGTGGTCCACACGAGGCCGGCATAGATGCAGATGAACTCGAGCCCGAACAGCGCGCCCGCAGCGAGACCTGCGACGAGCGTGCCGTCGCGCGCCGTCAACGGGACGCCACGCAGCCGCGCGATGATGAGCACCACCGGCAGAGCGCCGAGCGAGCGGAGCGCACCTTGCATCATCGGCGGTATTTCGGGCAGCGCGAGCTTGATCGCGACCTGGTTGAGGCCCCAGCTCAGGCACAGAACGACCATCAACGCGATCGCAACAGCGTCCAGCGGGCGGGGTTGATGCCGTTTCATGGGGCTCTATAGCCGTGCCGGCCGCCGATTTCTCATGCGTTGAGGGAATGGGAGCTCACCGCACCATCGTACCGGTGTCGCAGACGCATGTTGCAATGCAGCATCGCAGGTACCAAGTTAGCCCCACCGCAAACAGCTCAGGACAGTTCATGCCGGAGAGAACATTTCCGTTCGCCCTGCCGACCGCTGGCTTCATCGGCCCGCAGACAAAAATGCGAGCCGGCTCATGACGGACGCAAAGACGACGGACGCGAGCGAGCAGCCGACCCAGGCGACCGACGCACAGGCAACTGCGCCGACGGCCAAAGAAGGCACCAAGAAGGGCATCAATCTCGCGCTGCAGGGCGGCGGCGCGCACGGCGCCTTCACCTGGGGCGTGCTCGACTACATCCTCGAGGACGGGCGCCTCGCGATCGAAGGCATTTCCGGCGCGTCGGCAGGCGCGATCAACGCGGTGATGGTCGCCGACGGGCTAGCCCGCGGAGGGAACGACGTCGCGCGCACCCGCCTCGCCGACTTCTGGCGCGCCGCGAGCATCGACGGCGACCTGCCGAATATCCAGCGCAAGCTCCTCGAGCGTCTCTTCACCTTCGTGCCACTCGAGGGCTCGCCGGTGGCGGCCTGGGTCGACGCGATGTCGCACTACTTCTCGCCCTACGACCTCAATCCGCTCAACATCAATCCGCTCAAGGACGTGATCGAGCGGTTCGTCGACTTCGAGGCGGTGCGCGCGTTCGACAAGCTGCAGCTCTTCATCTCCGCGACCAATGTGCGGACCGGACGCCTCAAGATTTTTCCGCGCGAGAAGATCACCGCCGACGCGGTGATGGCATCGGCCTGCCTGCCGCTGCTGTTCAAGGCGGTGATGATCGACGGCGTGCCCTATTGGGACGGCGGCTATCTCGCCAATCCCCCGATCTTCCCGCTCTTCCACGCGACCCACACCGAAGACGTGCTGATCGTGCAGATCAATCCGCTGGAACGCACGGAGGTGCCGACCTCGTCGCGCGACATCGTCAACCGCGTCAACGAGATCAGCTTCAACTCGTCGCTCGCCTCGGAATTCCGCGCGGTGGAATTCGTCGCCCGCCTGATCGACCACGGCCGCCTGCAGCGCGGCACCGGGCCCGGCCAGTACCGCCGCATCAACGCCCACCGCATCGTGCTCGGCGAAAACCAGAAGTCCTATTCGGCCGAGACCAAGCTCTCGACCGACTACGATTTTTTCTGCATGCTGCAGGCCGCCGGCCGCCGCGCGGCGCGCCGCTTTCTCGACGAGCATTTCGACGACATCGGCCAGCGCAGCACCTTCGACCTGCGCGCCGAGGCGCAAGCCGAATGGGCGTGACGCGATGGGGGCTTAAGCGATGGCAAAACCCGCGACCTCGATCCTGACCGCGACGCGCGGTGCGGCGCGCCTCGAGGTCGCGGTCGCCGACATCACGACGCTCGACGTCGACGCCATCGTCAACGCCGCCAACACGCTCGCTGCTCGGCGGCGGCGGTGTCGACGGCGCGATCCACCGCGCCGCCGGGCCCGACCTGCTGGCGGAGTGCCGCGGCCTCGGCGGCTGCGCCACCGGCGCCGCCAAGATCACCGCCGGCTACCGGCTGCCGGCGCGCCACGTCATCCACACCGTCGGGCCGGTGTGGCACGGCGGCGGCAGCGACGAGGATGCGCTGCTTGCGTCGTGCTACCGCGCTTCGCTCGCGCTCGCCCGCGAGCACCGACTGGCGTCGATCGCATTCCCGGCGATTTCGACCGGCGTCTACGGCTTCCCGGCCGACCGCGCGGCGGGCATCGCCGTGTCGACCGTGATCGCAACGCTGCCCGACGCCGCCGGCGTGCAGCACATCGTGTTCTGCTGCTTCGACCGCCGCGCCGCCGAGCACCACGAGGCCGCGTTCCGGGCGCAGGGATTGGTGTCGCCTCGTAGCCTGGATTGAGCGCAGCGAAATCCGGGAGCGGTGTCTACCGTTCAGTAAAACGCGGGCCCCGGGTTTCTCTTCGCTCAACCCAGGCTACGAGGCGCGCGTGCAGACTACTTCTTCGCCTCGACCTCCTTGAAGGCTTCGCGGGCGATGCGGAACGAATCGACGCCGCAGGGAATGCCGGCATAGATCGCGACCTGGATCAGCACCTCGCGGATTTCCTCCTTGGTGACGCCGTTGTTGAGCGCGCCCTTGATGTGCAGCTTCAATTCGTGCTGCCGGTTGAGGATGCTGATCATCGCGATGTTGAGCATGCTGCGGGTCTTGTGCGACAGGCCGTCGCTGCCCCAGGCCGCGCCCCAGCAATACTCGGTGACCAGCTCCTGGAACGGACGGTTGAAGTCGTCCGCATTCTTCATCGATGCCTCGACATAGTCCTTGCCGAGCACCGCGGTGCGGACCTCGAGCCCCTTATCGAATCTCGCCTTGTCCATGGACATACCTCGCTGATGGGAATGCGCGGAGTGCGGGGAAGACGCGATCGGACCGCGTCCTCGTCCGAGGCGCAGAGACCGCAAATTCACGCCGCGCTCAAGCGCAATCTGAGCGGCGGAGTGCCGAGTTCCAGCCCACCTCACGTCATGGCCGGGCTTGTCCCGGCCACCCCGCTTAACATGGCACGGCCGTGCCACATGATCGGGGTCGCCGGGACAAGCCCGGCGATGACGCCCATTGGTGATGGACGTCGTGTGGTGAATGCGGAGGAACCTACTTCTTCGCCGCATCCTTTGCCGACGCAAACTCCTCGCGGATCTTCTCCGTGTGCTCGCCGAGCGCAGGCACCGCGCCGTAGCCCGCGCGGCGGTGCGGCGGCGCCGGGTAGGAGACCGGGCCGGACGGCGTGCCGACCGTGATCCGGTGGAGATGCGGATGCACCGCGAGGATCGCCGTGTCGCTCACCCGGGCAAAGGCGATATCCGCCGCGGCGAGCGTGTCGGTGAGCGCGGCGACGTCGGTCGCGCCGAATACCGCGGCGACCCGCGCGTCGGTCGCGGCGCGGTGATTCACGCGCTCGACATTGGTCGCGAAGCGCGGGTCGTCGGCGAGCGAGGCATCGCCCAGCACCTCGCGTCGCCAGCACCCGCCACTCGCGGTCGCTCTGGATCGAGATCAGGACGTCGGCGCCGTCGCGCGTCTTGAACACGCCGTAGGGCGCGATCGACGGATGCGCGAGCCCGACGCGCTGCGGCGTGCGGCCGCCCTCGTGCTGGAGCAGCGGCACCGTCATCCAGTCGGCCATGGCATCGAACATGGAGATCGAGATGTCGGCCCCCTGCCCGGTCCGTCGCGCGCGCGATCAGCGCTTCGAGGATCGCCTCATAGGCGTTCATGCCCGCCGCGATGTCGACCACCGAGACGCCGACACGCGCCGGCGCCTCCGGACCGCCGGTGACCGAGGCGAGCCCGGCTTCGGCCTGGATCAGCAGGTCGTAGGCCTTGCGCTGCGCATAGGGTCCGGTCTCGCCATAGCCCGACACCGAGCAGGTGATGAGCCGCGGATGATCCCGGCGCAGCCGGTCGAGGGCGAAGCCGAGCCGCGCCACCGCGCCGGGCTTGAGGTTCTGGATGAACACGTCGGCCTTGGCGAGCATCGCCTCGAGCAGCGCCTTGTCCGCAGGCGTCGTGAGATCGAGGACGAGGGATTCCTTGCCGCGGTTGAGCCACACGAAATAGGCGCTCTCGCCGTGGACGAGATCGTCATAGCCGCGCGCGAAGTCGCCCTCCGGCCGCTCGATCTTGATGACGCGCGCGCCGGCGTCGGCGAGCCGGCACGAGCACATCGGCGCCGCCACCGCCTGCTCGAGGGAGACGACGAGAAGGCCGGCGAGGGGCCGCGTTTGTTCGGTATCGCTCATGGGAAATCGCGACTAGGGCGTGTTTGGTCTTACGGAATCGTCATGGCCGGGCTTGTCCCGGCCACCCCGATCATATGGCACGGCCGTGCCCCGATAATCGGGGTCGCCGGGACAAGCCCGGCGATGACGGCAGGTGTGGGGCAGAGGGGCGTACCCTGCTTACTTCCATCGCGCACTCACAGGCCCCCGAAGTCGATTCAACCCCAAATCTCATCGGCGAGCTCGACGATCATCGCGAGCTTCGCCCATTGCTCCGCCTCGGCGAGCGCGTTGCCGTCCTCGGTGCGAGGCGAAGCCGCATTGCGGCGACAGGCAGAGCTGGTCGATGTCGATGAACTTCGTCGCCTCCTCGATGCGGCGCTTGAGCTCGTCCTTGCTCTCCAGCGTGCCCGATTTCGACGTGACGAGCCCGAGCACCACGGTCTTGCCCTTGGGCACGAAGCGCAGCGGCTCGAAGCCGCCGGCGCGGGCGGTGTCGTACTCCATGAAGTAGCCGTGGACGCCGATGGTGTTGAACAGCATCTCGGCGATCGGCTCGTAGCCTCCCGTCGGCAACGAAGGTCGAGCGGAAGTTGCCGCGGCAGAGATGCATGGTGATCGCCATGTCCGACGGAATGTCGGAGATCGCCGCGTTGATCATGCCGGCATAGGCCGCCGGCAACGCCTCCGGATCGTCGCCGCGGGCGCGCACCTGCTCGCGCAGCGCGGGATCGCAGAGATAGGCGAGGTTGACTTCGTCGAGCTGAAGATAGCGGCAGCCGGCATCGGCGAAGGCGCGCACCGCCTTGCGATAGCTCGTGCCGAGGTCGCGATAGAAGTCGTCCATCGCGGGGTAGATCGACGCCGGCACCGCTTCGCGCCCGTAACGGAAATGCATGGCCGAAGGCGACGGGATGGTCATCTTCGGATTCTTTTTGGTGTGGGCGGCGAGGAACTGGTAGTGCGCGATCATCGGATGCCCGGAGAAGTCGCCGAGCTTGCCCTTCGCGCGCAGCAGGATCGGCCGCGGCTGCGGCCCCTGGAATTTGAACGTGCGCTCACCGTGATAGGATTCGACGCCGGGCAGCGCCACCAGGAAGTCGGTCTGCCACGACGCGCGGCGGTATTCGCCGTCGGTGATCGACTGCAACCCCACCCCTTCCTGGCGGCGGATCAGCGCCGTGATCTCCGCATCCTCGATCGCGGCAAGCTCGCCGGGACCGATCTCACCGCGCTCGCGGCGCCCGCGCGCTTCTTTCAGCGCGGCAGTGCGCAGCAGGCTGCCGACATGGTCGGCGCGGAACGGCGGCTTCGTGCGCTGCATCGGCTCAGCCCCACATCTCGCCGGCGATCTCGACCGCCATGGAAAGCTTCGCCCACTGCTCGTCCTCGGCAAGCACATTGCCCTCCTCGGTCGAGGCGAAGCCGCATTGCGGGGAGAGCGCGAGCTGCTCGAACGGCGCGAATTTCGTCGCCTCGTCGATGCGGCGCTTGATGTCGTCCTTCTTTTCGAGCTCGCCGAGCTTGGAGCTGATGAGCCCGAGCACCACGATCTTGTCGCCCTTGGGCAGGAAGCGCAGCGGCTCGAAGCCGCCGGCCCGCTCGGTGTCGTATTCGAGGAAATAGCCGTCATAGGCACAGCGCGGCGAGCAGGCTCTCCGCCACCGGCTCGTAGCCGCCGGACGCGATCCAGGTCGAGCGGAAATTGCCGCGGCAGACATGGGTCGTGATCGCCATGTCGGCCGGCTTGCCTTCGAGCGACTTGTTGACGAGGGCGGCATAGGACTCCTGCAGACGCTCGACGTTCATGCCGCGGTCGCGCGCCTTCTTCATCTCCACGTCCGAGCAGAGATAGGCCCAGGCCGTGTCGTCGAACTGCAGGTAGCGGCAGCCGGCGTCGTAGAAGGCGCGCACCGCCGTCCGGTAGGCGGCGGCGAGGTCGTCGAAGATCGCGTCGTGATCGGGATAGGCGGACTTGGCGACGGCGCCGGGCTCGAGGCGGAAGTGCAGCACGCTCGGGCTCGGGATCGTCATCTTCGGCATCACTTTCGTGTGCGCCTTGAGAAACTTGAAATGGGCGAGCATCGGATGGTTCGAGAAGCCGATCTTGTCGACGACCCGGATGCTCCGCGCCTTGGTCTGCACGCCCTGGAACTGGATGCCGTGGCCGAGCTCGTAGAGCTCGACGCCGTCGAGCATGCCGTAGAAGTCGAAATGCCACCAGGCGCGGCGAAACTCGCCGTCGGTCGCGAGCTTGAGGCCGATCGCTTCCTGCTTGCGGATGACCTTCTCGATCTCGCGGTCCTCGATCGCGGCAAGCTCGGCTGCGCTGATCGCACCGTTCGCCGCCTTCTCGCGTGCCTCCTTGAGCACAGCCGGGCGAAGCAGCGACCCGACGTGGTCGGCGCGAAACGGCGGCTTGGTGCGTGCAGTCATGGGCTTCTCCCGGCAGATGTTGTTGGGCGCGACGCTTGCGCCTTGCTGGCTATATACACGATCGAAGGTATGGGAAGCGGTGGGGCGTGGCCCATGCCGATGGCTTATCGCGCATGACCGCGGCGCGGGCTCTGGTCGGTGACGCCGAGATAGGTTTCGAGCACCGCCGGGTCGGCCTTGAGCGCTGCGCTACTCGATGCATGGACGACCATGCCGCGCTCGAGGATGACCGCGCGGTCGGTGACGCCGAGGATTTTCTGCGGACTCTGCTCGACCAGGATCGCCGACATGCCTTCGTCGCGGATCAGGCGGGTGAGCGCGGCGAGCAGCTCCTCGACGATGATCGGCGCGAGACCTTCGAGCGGCTCGTCGAGCAGCACGATCTTCGGATTGAGCACGAGGGCACGGCCGACCGCGAGCATCTGCTGTTCGCCGCCCGAGAGCTGGTTGCCGAGGTTCGACTTGCGTTCGCCGAGGCGCGGAAACATGGCGTAGACCTTGTCCGGCGTCCACGGCCCCGGCAGCGCCACCGCGGTGAGGTTCTCATTCACCGTGAGCGACTTGAAGATGTTGCGCTCCTGCGGCACCCAGCCGACGCCGGCATGCGCGCGCTGCTCCGGCGGCAGCCGCGTGATGTCGCGGCCGGCGAGCGAGATGGTGCCGCTGCGGTAGCGCGTGACGCCGACAATCGAATTGATCAGCGTCGTCTTGCCCATGCCGTTGCGGCCGAGCAGCGCCAGCGACTGGCCTTCGGCGAGGTCGAGCGAAATGTCGGAGAGCACGACCGCCTCGCCGTAGCCCGCGCGCAGCTTTTCGATGGCGAGGAGCTCAGCCATGGAAGGCCTCGCCGAGATAGACCGCTTTCACCCGCGGATCGCGGGCGACCTCGTCGGGCGTGCCCTCGACGAACAGCTCGCCGTTGACCAGCACCGAGATGCGGTCGGCGAAGGAGAACACGATGTCCATGTCGTGCTCGATGAGGAGCACGGTGACGTCCTTCGGCAGCGCGGCGATGGTGGCCAGAATATCGTGGCGCTCGGCCTCGGGCACGCCGGCCGCCGGCTCGTCGAGCAGGAGAACGCGCGGGCGGCAGGCGAAGGCGAGCGCGATCTCGAGCAGGCGCTGCTTGCCGTAGGGCAGCACCGCCGTGCGCTCGGTCATGACGTCGGCGAGGCGGAACCGCTCGATGAGATCGGCGATCTCTTCGGTGACGCCGTGGCGGGTGCCGACGATCCGCCACCAGTCGCGGCCCGAGCCGTGGCGCTCGGAGATCGCGAGCCCGAGCGTCTCGATCGGCGTGAGATCGGCGAACAGCTGGTTGATCTGGAAGGTGCGCGCGATGCCGAGCTTCACCCGCTTGTAGGGCGCGAGATAGGTGATCGGCGCGCCGTCGAGCAGGATTTCGCCGCCCGATGGCTGCAGCACGCCGGTGAGCAGGTTGACGAAGGTGGTCTTGCCGGCGCCGTTCGGCCCGATCAGCGCATGGCGGGCGCCGCGCTCGATCGCGAGCGAGATCGCGTTCGCCGCGATGATGCCGCCGAACCGTTTGTCGAGGCTTCGCGTTTCGAGGACCGGCGCCATGTCAGCCGCCCTCCCCCGGACCAGCGACCTTGGGCGCGACTTGGGGTGCCGCCTTGCGCCGCCCGAGCTGCGAGGCGAACCGCACCACCGGAGCGATCCAGCCGCCGATCCGCTCGCGGCCGATGATCACGATGGCGACGAGCAAAAGCCCGATCCAGAACTGCCAGTAGCGCGCGGTGAGGTCGGACAGATAGTCCTGCAGCAGGCGGTAGATCAGCGCACCGAGAATGCCGCCATAGAGATAGCCGGTGCCGCCGATGATGAGGATCAGGAGCACGTCGGCCGAGCGCTCGAGCGAAAGCATCGAGAGCGAGGCGAAGGCCTGCGTCTGCGCGAGCAGCGCGCCGGCAATGCCGGCAAATCCCGCCGAGAGCGTGTAGACCGCGACGAGGCGCCAGTTGACCGCGATGCCGACCGCGGCGCTGCGCAGCGGATTGCCCTTGATCGCCTTCAACGAAAGACCGAACGGCGAATTGACGATACGCCGCGCCAGGATGAACAGCAGGAACAGCACGACGAGGCAATAGATGTAGGCGGTGTGGCCGAACATGTCGAACCGCCAGGTGCCGAAGATCGGCGCGATGGTGACGCCCTGGAGACCGTCGGCGCCGCCGGTGATCTCGCCATAGCGGTTGGCGAGCTCGAAGCACACCAGCGAGACGCCGAGCGTCACCATCAGCCGGGTCAGGTCCGTCCCGCGCAGCACCAGGAAGCTCGTCGCGAAGCCGAGCACCGCCGCCGCGACGCCGGAGGCCAGCAGCGCGACGGCCGGCTCGTTGATGATCTCGTACTTGGCGAGCAGGCCCGCGGCATAGGCGCCGACCCCGAAGAAGGCGGCGTGACCGAGCGAGATGATGCCGGCATAGCCGAGGATGAGATCGAGCGAGAGCGCGAACAGGCCCCAGATCACGGTCTCGGTCAGGATCAGGTGCTTGGTCGGCAAGAGCCAGATGGTCGAGAAGGCGACGATCCAGAACAGGATTTCCAGCGGCCCGAAGCGGGCGCGCCGCGCAGGAAGCGGGTGGTGGCGGCTTCGAGGTCGTGGCGCATCGGGCTCCTCAAAGTGCGATCGATTCGGATCGAACGAATCGCACTCGAACTCCTTGATTTTGGAGCATGACCTTGTCCGAAAGCTGCAACTTTTCGGGATCATGCTCTACCGCGCCGTCGCCCGCGCGAACAGGCCTTGCGGCCGCCAGATCAGCACGACGATCATGATCGTGTAGATCACGAAGGCGCCGAGCGAGGGCACATAGTATTTGCCGGCGACGTCGGCGATGCCGAGCAGGATCGAGGCGACGAACGGCCCGGCGATGCTCGAGGTGCCGCCGACCGCGACGACGATCAGGAAGTAGATCATGTATTTGAGCGGAAAGGTCGGATCGAGCCCGAGAATTTCGGCGCCGAGCGCGCCGCCGAGGCCGGCGAGGCCGGAGCCGATCGCAAAGGTGATGCCGAACACCAAGCCGACATTGATGCCGAGTCCGCGCGCCACCCGCTGATCGTCGACCGCCGCACGCAGCCGGCTGCCGAACCGCGTGCCCATCAGGATGAACTGCAGCGCGAGCGTGAGCAGGCCGCACACGATGATGATCAGCAGGCGATAGCGCCCGACCCCGACCCCGAACACGTCGAACTGGCCCTGCAGCGCCGCCGGAATCTGCACGAACTGCTGCGACGAGCCCATGAAGTAGTCGACCCCGGCGACCGACATGAAGACGAGGCCGATGGTGAACAGCACCTGGTCGAGATGGCTCTTGCGATAGACGTGGACGTAGAGCGTGCGCTCCAGCACCGCGCCGATGATGGCGGTGAGGACGAAGGCGAGCACGAGGCCGCCGTAGAACGGCACGCCATAGCGGTTCACCACGATCGACGGTGATGTAGCCGCCCGCCATGGCGAACGAGCCATGGGCGAGGTTGACGAAATTCATCAGGCCGAGCGTGACCGAGAGCCCGCACGCCAGGATGAACAGCAGCATCCCATAGGCGACACCGTCGAAGAGGATGGTCAGCATGGGAGCGCCACGTGCGCTCCCTCTCCCGCAAGCAGGAGAGGGGCAGTGGCGCGGCCGGCTGCTCTCGATGACGGAGGCGACACGAGCGTCACGGCGCTACTTCTTGAGCTTGCCGGGGTCCTTGACGTTGGGGAACGTCTCGAACTCGACGTTGTAGAGCTCGCCGTCGACCTTCTCGACCCGGCGCATGTAGACGTTCTGGATGATGTCGCGGGTTTCCGGATCGATCGAGATCGGCCCGCGCGGGCTCTCCCACGCCATGCCTTTCATCGCCGCGACCAGCGCATCGCCGTCGGTGTTGCCGCCGGTCTTCTTGAGCGCCTCGTAGATGAGGTGCATGCCGTCGTAAGCCGCCGACCGACATGAAGTTCGGGCGCAGGCCGTTGTTGGCCTTGCGGATCGCGGCGACATAGTCCTTGTTCATCTGCGAGGGATGCGCGGCCGAATAGGTGTGCGCGGTGACGGTGCCGATCACCTGGTCGCCCATGCCGTTGAGCACGTCGTCGTCGGTGACGTCGCCGGGGCCGATGATCTTGATGCCGGCCTTGTCGAGGCCGCGCTCGATGAACTGCTTGACGAAGATCGCGCCCTGCCCCGCCGGCACGAAGATGAACACCGCGTCGGGCTTGGCGTCGCGGGCGCGCTGCAGGAACGGGGCGAAGTCGGGATTGGCGAGCGGGACGCGGATGAATTCCGGAATGGTGCCGCCGCCCTTGAGGAAGGCCTCCTTGAAGGAGGTCTCGGAATCGATGCCGGGCGCGAAGTCCGACACCATGCTGACGACCTTCTTGAGGCCGTTCTTGAGCGCCCACTGCGCCATGATCACGCTCGACTGCGGCAGCGTGAAGCTCGTGCGCACGATATAGGGCGAGCGCTCGGTGATGCTCGACGTGCCCGCCGCCATCACCACCATGCGGCGTCTTCGATTCGGTCGCGAGCGGGGCGACCGCGAAGGCGTTCGGCGTCAGGCCGAAGCCGACGACGAAGTTGACCTTCTGGTTGACGATCAGCTCCTGCGCCAGCCGCTTGGAGTTGTCGGAGATCGCGCCGTCGTCGCGCAGCACGATCTCGACCTTCTTGCCGGCCACCGTGTCGCCGTGGAGCGCCTGATAGAGCCGCATCGCCGCGGTGATCTGCACGCCGGTCGACTGCTGCGGACCGGTCATCGGCAGGAGCGTGCCGATCTTGACCGTGCTTTGCGCCTGCGCGCCATCCACGGCAAAGCCCGGCGCCGCGGCGGCGAGGCCGGCCATCACGATGTTACGAATCATGATGTTACGAACCATGACGTCTGTCCTCCCGGTGGGTATTCCCCGCTGGCCTTCCCCTTCTTTGCAATTCCGGTGCCGCGACGCTGCTTCCCCTGCGGCCGGAATCGTTCGTTCTAAGCGTGGGCCTCGCGGCGCGGATCGATGATCTGTTCGATCTTGCCGAGCGCCTCCATGCACGGCAGCACCTGAGCGAGGCTCCCGTTGGGCTCGCGCTTCTCCTTGATGGCGGCGATGAACTCGCGGTCCTCGAGCTCGATGCCGTCCATCGAGACATCGACCTTCGAGAGGTCGATCTGGTTCTTCTTGCCGTCGAACAGGTCGTCGTAATAGGCGTTGTAGGTGCCGTTGTCGCAGATGTAGCGGAAGAACGAGCCGATCGGCCCGTCGTTGTTGAACGACAGCGACAGCGTCAGGATCGCGCCGGACGGCACCTTCATCACGATGCCCATGTCCATGGCGATCTTGAGCGTCGGGTGCCGCGGGCCCTGCACGGCGTAGAGATCGGAGACGGTCTCGCCGGTCTGGTACTGGAACAGGTCGACGGTGTGGGCGGCGTGATGCCACAACAGGTGGTCGGTCCAGCTGCGCGCCTTGCCGGCCGCATTGATGTTGGTGCGGCGGAAGAAGTAGGTCTGCACGTCCATCTGCTGGATTTTCAGCTCGCCCTTCTCGATCCGCTTGTGCACCCACTGGTGGCTCGGATTGAAGCGGCGGACGTGGCCGCCCATCGCCGTCACGCCGGTCTCCTTGGCGATCTTCGCCAGCGCCTGGGAATCCTCGACGCTGTCGGCGATCGGGATTTCGATCAGCACGTGCTTGCCGGCGCGCATCACCTGCTCGCCCTGGCTGCGGTGCATCTGGGTCGGCGTGGTGAGGATCACCGCGTCGGCGCGCTTGATGCCCTCGGAAAGATCGCCACCGAAGTGCGGAATGCCGTACTTCTTGGCGATCTCGGCAGTGGCGTCCTGATTGCCGCCGATCAGCGACACCACCTCGACCTCGGGAATGCGCTTCAAGGCATCGAGATGCTTCTGGCCGAACGCGCCCTGTCCGGCGACGCAAATCTTCATCACTTGCTCCTCAGCACGTCATTGTTTTTTGCCCGCTGCGCGGCGGCGCGGCGGCCCTTCGCTGCGGACTTCCGTTTGGTGCCCGCCTTCGCCGAGCCGCGCAGACGTCCGCGCGCCGAGGACGGCCGCCGGCTGCGGGTCGCACGCTCCTTGTTTTCGAGGATGATGTGCCCGACCGCGGTGTTCGACGCCGGCACCGTGTAGAAGCGGTAGACCTCGTCCACCTTGTCGTCGAGCGCGCCGCGCATGACGAGCCACATCACCATCTCGATGCCCTCGGCACCGGCTTCGCGCATGTATTCGAGATGCGGCATGCGCGCGAGCTTGCCGGGGTCCTTGGTGAGGTTGTCGAGGAAGGCGGTGTCGAACTTGGTGTTGATCAGGCCGGCGCGCGGTCCCGAAATCTGGTGCGACATGCCGCCGGTGCCCATCACCACGACCTTGAGGTCTTCGGGGAAGGACTGCACCGCCTTGCGGATCGCGCGCCCCAGCGCGAAACACCGATGCCCGGTGGGCGGCGGATACACCACCACGTTGACGGCGAGCGGAATCACCGGGCACGGCCATTCGGCGGGCGAGCCGAACATCAGGTTGAGCGGAACGGTGAGCCCGTGATCGACCTCCATCTTGTTGACGATGGTGAGATCGAACTCGTCGAGAATGACCGATTGCGCGATGTGCGAGGCGAGCTGCGGATGCCCCTTGACCACCGGCACCGGCCGCGGGCCCCAGCCTTCGTCGGCCGGCGGAAACGCGGCGCCGCAGCCGAGCGCGAAGGTCGGGATCAGCTCGACCGAAAAAGCGGAGGCGTGATCGTTGTAGACCGCGATGACGACGTCGGGCTTGGCCTCCGCCATCCATTGCTTGGATTTTTCGAAGCCGGAGAACACGCGCTGCCAATACGGCTCCTCGGTCCGCTTGTTGTCGATCGCCGCGCCGATCGCCGGCACGTGCGAGCATGAGACGCCTGCGATGATCTTAGCCACGTTTCGATCCTGACCTGGTAGGACGTTTCGCTGTTTTGCTGGAACGTTTCGGCGCGGCCTTGGCGGTCGGCTTGCGCGCAGCCGCCCGCGGCCGGCTGTCGGGCTTCGATTTGCTGCGATTGCCCTCGATCGAGCGGCCGCCGCCGAGCATCATCTTGGCGTAGTCCTCCTGGGTCGAGCCGGTCATCACCGCCGCCATGTGCTGGAACGAGTGACCATCGGTCGCACCGAGCTTGGCGGTGAAATAGATGTTGCCGCCGAGCTCCAGCATGCGGTTGTAGTCGCGCTTGAGAATCGCCTGGCGCTGCTCCGGCGTCATCGGGAAGCGCTCGAGATATGCGGCCTCGTTGTCCTTGAAGGCCTTGCGGTTCTCCGCCTTCATCAGCGACATGCAGAACATGTTGAGATGATAGCCCTCGCGGGAGCGGTCGGCGTCGAACACGAAGGTGCCGGGGATGTCGTCATATTCTTTTTGCTTGGCGCCGGTCATCGGGTTTGCTCCGGGGTCTTCTCGTGTTTCGGCCTCTATATCACGTCGTCACGCCGACCAATACAGCCGCATCGGATTGTCGACCAGCAGCGCCTGCTGAGCCGCCGCGGTCGGCGCGATCTTGGGGATGTAGTCGACCAGCACGCCGTCGTCGGGCGCTTCCTTCTTCATGTTGGGATGCGGCCAATCGGTGCCCCAGATCACCCGGTCCGGGAAGTGCTCGACGAGCGTGCGGCCGAACGGCACGACGTCGTCATAGGGCGGTCCGGCGAGCGACATGCGCTCCGGGCAGGTCACCTTGGTCCACATGTTGGAATGTTTCTCAAGCATGTTCAGGAACCGCCGGTTCTCGGGATGATCGACCCCTTTCGCGACGGACGGCACCCCCATGTGGTCGACGACGACGGTGGTCGGCAGCGCGGTGAAGAAGGACTCGAGGTCCGGCAGATCCGGCAATTCGAAATAGACCACGGTGTGCCAGCCGAGCGGCGCGATGCGAGCGGCGATGCCTTCGAGCACCTCGCGCGGCGTGAAATCGACCAGGCGCCGCACGAAATTGAACCGCACGCCGCGCACGCCGGCGCGGTCCATCGCCTTGAGCTCGGCGTCGGTCACCTCCTCGCCGACGAAGGCGACGCCGCGCGCGCGGTTGTCGGACGTCTCGAGCGCATCGACCATCGCCCGGTTGTCCTTGCTGTGGCAGCTCGCCTGGACGATCACGTTCTTGTCGAGCCCAAGAAAATCGCGCAGCGCGGTGAGCTTCTCCTTCGGCGCATCGCACGGCGTGTATTTGCGCTCCGGCGCATAGGGAAACTTCGCCTCCGGACCGAACACATGACAATGCGCATCGACCGCACCCGCCGGCGGCTTGTAGTGCGGCTTCGACGGATTGGGATGGAACGGAATGTAGCCGGGACTCATCGCCACGCGGGCATCTCCTTTTCTTGTTGATTCAACCGCGATCTTTCAATCCCGGCACGGTTACGTAGGGTGGGCAAAGCGAAGCGTGCCCACGTCTGCGGCTTCTGCCGCGATGTCCGCGTGGGCACGCGCTACGCGCCTTTGCCCACTACGAGTGCGGTCGCACCCATCTCCACTCACACTCGCTCCAGAGCGAGCGAGACGCCCTGGCCGACGCCGACGCACATCGTTGCGAGCGCGAGCTTGCCCTTGTTCTTTTCGAGGCCGTGGACCGCGGTGAGCGCGAGCCTCGCGCCGGACATGCCGAGCGGATGGCCGAGCGCGATCGCGCCGCCATGCGGATTGACGTGATCGGCGGCGTCGGGGAGCCCGAGCTGGCGCAGGCAGGCGATCGCCTGGGAGGCGAAGGCCTCGTTGAGCTCGATCAGGTCGAAATCGCCGATCTTGAGCCCGAGCCGTTCCATCAGCTTGCGGGTCGACGGCACCGGCCCGATGCCCATGACGCGCGGCGGCACGCCCGCCGAGGCCATGCCGAGCACGCGCGCACGCGGCGTGAGGCCGTGGCGCTTCACCGCGTCGCCCGAAGCGACGATCATCGCGGCGGCGCCGTCATTGACTCCGGAGGCGTTGCCCGCGGTCACCGTGCCCGGGCTGCGGAATGCGGTGCGCAGCTTGGCAAGCTGCTCCGCCGTGGTGTCCGGCCGCGGATGCTCGTCGGTGTCGACGCGGACCGGCCCCGCCTTGCCGCCGGGGACCTCGACGGCGACGATCTCCTCGGCGAAATAGCCCTCCGCCATCGCCTTGCCGGCGCGCTGCTGCGAGCGCAGCGCAAAGGCGTCCTGGTCCTGCCGGGACACCTGGTATTCCTCGGCGACGTTCTCGCCGGTCTCGCCCATGGCGTCGACGCCGTATTGCGCCTTCATCAGCGGATTGATGAAGCGCCAGCCGATGGTGGTGTCGTAGACCTCGGCCGTGCGCTGGAACGCTTCCGTGGCCTTGCCCATGACGAGCGGCGCCCGCGTCATCGAATTCGACGCCGCCGGCAATGGCGAAATCGATCTCGCCGGAGCGGATCGCGCGCGCCGCCGCGCCGACCGCGTTGAGACCGGAGGCGCAGAGCCGGTTCACGGTGATGCCGGGAATGCTGTCCGGCAGCCCGGCGAGCAGCAGCGCCATCCGCGCGACATTGCGGTTGTCCTCGCCGGCCTGGTTGGCGCAGCCGAGATAGACCTCGTCGACCTGCGAGAAGTCGACCTTCGGGATTGCGCGCGATCAGCGCCTTGATCGGCTGCGCCGCGAGATCGTCGGCGCGCACGCGGGCGAGGCTGCCGCCATAGCGCCCGATCGGCGTTCGCACCGCATCGCAGATGAAGACATCGCGCATGTTCCCTGCTCCTTGATCGCCGTCAGGACGCGGCCCAACGCGCTCCCCTCCCCCTTCTTCAGGGGGAGGGTTGGAGTGGGGATCCACTGAACGCACCGGACTTCATTGCCGCCCGCGACCCCCTCCGCCGGACTCCTCCCCCTTTCAGGGGCAGGGAGCAGAGGACACGTCGACTGTCGTCACGATCACAACGCTACGCCTGATCGCCGTGGGCGCGGCGGGTGCGGGCATGAATCTCGCGCAGTGCCGCAAGCTCGTGCGGATCGGGCGCCGCGGTCTCGGCGACGTCGCGCGCGTATTTCACCTTCCAGCCGGTGTTGCCGTCGATGTCGTCGCGGGTGACGCCGGGGTGGATCGAGACGACCGTCATCTCCTTGGTCTCGGGGTCCGGTGCGAACACGCAGAGATCGGTGATCAGCCGGGTCGGCCCCTTGGTGGTGACGCCGAGCCTTGCGCGATGATCGCCGCCCTCGCCGTGGCCGATCGAGGTGACGAAATCGAGCTTGTCGACGAAGCCGCGCTTCGTCTGGCTCATGATGATGAAGATTTCGCCGCAGGAGATCGCGATCTCCGGCGCGCCGCCGCCGCCGGGGAGCCGCACCTTCGGCTTGTGATAGGGGCCGACCACGGTGGTGTTGAGGTTGGCGAAGCGGTCGATCTGGGCGCCGCCGAGAAAGCCGACGGTGATGCGGCCGCCCTGGAGCCAGTAGCGGAACATCTCCGGCACCGACACCGTGCACAGCGCGGTGTCGCACAGTTCGCCGTCGCCGATCGAGAGCGGCAGGATCGACGGCTTGGTCGCGAGCGTGCCGAACTCGTAGATCAGCGTGATGCCGGGCGCGTGAGTCAGGCGGGCGAGATTGCAGGCGGCCGACGGCTGGCCGATGCCGACGAAGCAGACGTCGCTCGACTTGAGCGCGCGGGCGGCGGCGACCGTCATCATCTCGGCCGGCGTGTAGGCGAGCGCGGGCTTGTTCATGCCGCGCTCCCGGTCGAGGCGCTTGCGCTCGGCGGCGAACACCTCCGGCCCGCGGTCGAGCACGTTCGCCTTCATCCAGGCGAGGAAGCCGTCGCGGTCGCGCGAGATCTCGTCCCACTTCTTGTAGTAGGCGTTGTCGCGCTTGTAGTAGCCGTGCGCATAGGAGGGATGGGCGCCGCCGGGGACTTCGACCACCGCGCTCACCGTCCATGCCGGCAGGATCACGAGGTTCGGGCTGCGCGGACCGAAATCGTCGACGATCTCCTCGACGGTGACGATCGAACGCTTCGCCGCCAGCACCGCCTGCTTCTGCACGCCGACGATGCCTTCGAGCAGGACGTTGCCCGCGCGGTCGGCACGCAAGCGCATGGATGATCGTGACGTCCGGCCGGATCGCCGGCACCGTCGCCAGCGTTTCGCCGGTGTAGGGACAGGTGATGCTGCGGATGTTCGGATTGACCTTCGGCAGGTCGACCCCGATGTAGCCGCGGAACACCGCGAACGGCAGGCCGGCGGCGCCGGCCTCGAACGCGTTCGCCATGGCGGCGTGGGAATGCTCCTCATAGGCGAGCGGCTGCGGCCAGCCGTTCTCGATCGCGTCGCGCATGCGATGGAGCGAGCCGACCCCGGGATTGCCGCACCACGAGAACACCACCTTGTCGACGCAGCCCATCCCGATCAGCTGATCGTAGATGAGGTCCGGGGTCATGCGGATCAGCGTCAAATGCCGGCGACGCTGGCGGATCACCTCGTGACCCGCGGCATGGGGAATGAGATGGGTGAAGCCCTCCATCGCCACCGTGTCGCCGTCGCGAACGTGCGCCTCCACGGCGGCGGCCAGGGACATGAACTCGGACATACGTCGTTTCCAAGGACGTCGTGACGCCGGTTATTTACGGATCAACTCCGGTCCGGTCAAATTTCGAGCAGCGGGGGCTTGTTTCCCGCAGCGGGAGCTTGGCGCCGCCTGCCGGCGAGGCTTGCGCCGCGGCGCACAAACCGTTTAGTAGCTGCGGTTCAAATAAGCGGGACCCGTCTTTCCATGCATCCCAGTGGTTATGCAGCGCTCGTCACCGGCGGCGGCTCCGGCCTCGGCCGGGCGACCGCGGCGAAGCTTGCGGCGCTCGGCGCCAAGGTGGCGATCCTCGACATCAACGTCGAGGCCGCGGCGGAGGTGGCGGCGAAGATCGGCGGCATCGCCATCGCCTGCGACGTCGTCGACGCCGACCAGACCGCCGCCGCCATCGCCACGGCGCGCGACAAGTTCGGACCGGCGCGCATCCTCATCAATTGCGCCGGCATCGCGCCCGGCGCGACGCGTCGTCGGCCGCGACGGGCCGATGCCGCTCGAGGATTTCGCGCGGGTGATCAACGTCAACCTGATCGGCACCTTCAACGCGATCCGGCTCGCCGCCCACGCGATGTCGACGCTCGATCCGCTCGAGGACGGCGAGCGCGGCGTGATCGTCTCGACCGCGTCGGTCGCCGCCTATGACGGACAGATCGGACAGGCCGCCTATGCCGCCTCCAAGGGCGGCGTCGTTTCGATGATGCTGCCGATCGCCCGCGAGCTCTCGCAGTTCGGCATTCGCTTGTGCGCCATCGCGCCCGGCATCTTCAACACGCCGATGGTGTCGGACATGCCGGAAGAGGTGCAGCAGAGCCTCGCCGCCTCGATCCCGTTTCCGAAGGCGCTCGGGCGTCCGGAGCAATATGCCGACCTCGCCCTCCACATCATCGAGAACCGCTACCTCAACGGCGAGGTGATCCGGCTCGACGGCGCCGTGCGCCTCGCGCCGCGCTGAAGATGCTCACCAACCGCCATCAGGTGACGATCGAGTGGGGGCATTGCGATCCCGCCGGGATCGTCTACTTCCCCAACTACTTCACCTATTTCGACAGCGGCACCAACGCGCTGTTCCTGCGCGCGCTGGGCTACAACAAATTCGAGATGATCAGGCGCTACGGCATCGTCGGCATCCCGCTGGTCGACGTCGGCGCCCGCTTCATCGTGCCGTCGACATTCGGCGACGTCGTCACCATCGAATCGACCGTCGCCGAGATCCGCCGCTCGAGCTTCCGCATGCAGCACCGGCTGCTGCGCGGCGAAACCGCTCGCAGTGGAAGGCACCGAGACCCGCGTCTGGGTCGGCCGCGATCCCGCCAATCCCGACAAGCTCAAGGGCCTGCCGATCCCCGCCGAGGTGATCGCGAAGCTCACGGACTGAGCGCTGGCGATCAAGCCCGACGCGGGCGTACGGCGACCAAGCGGCCGTGCATGACGGGATCCGCAAGCCCGGTGCGACGCCGAACGGGCATGCCCGTGCGCTCACGGCAGCGCTGAGATCGTCACCGGCGCTTGCGGGCCTTCTGAGTTCGGCTTGTACGCCGCCGGCCCGACGGTCTTGCGTTTCACGGCGGTGGTTTTCGCGCTCGCCTCGGCCGGACCGTAGTTGCGATAGAGATCGGCGAAGTCGGTCGCGAGCTCGTAGCACAGGGTGAGCTTGTGGGTCGGCAGGTCCCAGCGGGCGTTGGGAAAGCCGCAGCTCGCCATTTCCAAGGTGAAGGGCGCCGGCCACGCGAATTCGTCTGCGAGATGCCCGGCGACGGTTTCCAACAGCCTGACCGAGCTCAAGACTTGCTTCGCGATGCTCGTTCCTGCCTTCGGCCGGAGCCATAGACGACATCGATCTGGGTCTTCGGCTGATCGGGAGCTGCGCAGATGCGGCTTGAGCAGCAGGTCCCAGGAATAGGCGGCATTGCTGAAATCGCCGAGACAGCTTTCCTGACGCGTCTTCCGGCAGCTTGGTTTCCGTCGCGAGGTCCTTGAACTTTTCGTCGTCGGACCCGACCATCAGGCACACGATCTGATAGGCGCGCTGCTGATTGAGCTGATGCTCGTCGTAGAAGGCGACCTTGTCGCCCGTATTGCGATCGCGCCGGTCGGCCATGAACCAACCCTCCGCGGCCTGGGTGAGCACGCGATGGGAAAAGTCGGACCCGATCCTGATCAGCCGCAGGGCGGCGAAGGTGTCGGCGGCGTCTTCCATCCGGCCGAGCACCGGCAAGCCCATCTGGGTGATCGCAGCATGGCCGATTTCGTGCAGACAGCACGAACAGCATGTTGCCGACGACGAATTCGGCGACCGCCTGCATATGCTTCGCGAGAATATTGCTTGAGCTTCGGATCGCTCTCACGCAAGCGCGAGGGCCGCGGCGTCGATCTTCGCCTGAAATCCACCGGTCCCGCGGTACGCGGCTTCCGGGGGCTCCGCAGGGGCGGCCGGCTGCGGATGGAGGCGAAGGCTCGACTGGGGCTGATTGCACCGGCGCTGACTTGCGACGGAGCCGGCTGCGAGAAGGCCGGCTCCGTGCTGCACCACACAACGAGCAGCGGCACCCACCAGCAAAGTCCAGGTATTTTAACACCACGGACCGTCACGCAGGCACCGCCAGCTTTGATGGGATGATTATCCCTTCTTCTTCTTCGACATCGGCTTCGCGAGCGCCGAGCACGGGGTATAGCGGCCGTTGCCCTCGTCGACCATGCACTTCTTGCTCTGGTAGAGCGCCGAGCACGGCGTAAAGCGGCCGTTGCCTTCGTCGACCATGCAGCGGGCCGAGGCGGGGACAGTCGACGCGACGGTTCCCATCAGACACGAGGCCTCCGAAGCCGGCGAGCAACGCGGCGGGAATGGCTATGGCTTTCATTTGTCCACCTATGTTTCGTTGTTGGAGGTAGGGGGCATTTCCATTCGATCAAGCCACGCGGCCCAAAGGTACAGAATATGGCCTCCCGCGCAGCATGCTGCAGTTTCTATTCTCAAGGGCGAATGCCGCGCAATGCAAACATATTGACTTGTTTGTGAACGCCCCGTGAACGCTTTCGCCTGCGCTTTCGCGGTTTGGCGAACGAATTATTTCCGCGAACGCTTCGAAGCTGCCGCAGGCTGCCGGCGTCGCTGGCCGGTTGCTGCCGCCTTCGCGTCCTCGCG
This sequence comes from uncultured Alphaproteobacteria bacterium, assembly GCA_963793985.1. Lineage (GTDB taxonomy): Bacteria > Pseudomonadota > Alphaproteobacteria > Rhizobiales > Xanthobacteraceae > JAJPKK01. The sequence goes on from CAWCCG010000019.1 coordinate 23,084, forward strand.
CTTGAACAGCTCTGCGGTCTCGACGTTGAGCGCCTTGGCGAGCTTGTCCAGCTGCGAAACCGTCACGTTCTCCTCGCCGTTCTCCATGCGCTCGACCCAGTTCTGATTCATGCCGGCGTCCGCGGCGAGATTCTGCTGGGATTTGCTCTGCAAAGCGCGCAGGCGCGCAATATTCTTGCCCAGCAGCTCGTTCATCGTCGCTTTCGCGAGTTTGCCGTCCGCGCCGTATTTGCGATAAAGCTCGAAAAACTCATCCGCCAGCTCGTAGCACAGTATTTCGCTCTTGCTGACCGGGGACTCCACTGCGCGTTCGAGTCGCCGCATTCCTGCAGCACGATCGAGATCGGCCGCGGCCACACGATCAATTCCGCGGCGTAGCCGGCGATCGTTTCGAGATAGCCGATGGCGCGCAGCGAGCGCTGGCGTACACTTCGAGCTTGCCTTTGGCCTTCCCGTAGTCGGTGTCGATCTTGGATTTCGGCGCATCGGGCGCGCGGCGGAACGGCTTGAGCACGGCTGTTCCAGGAATACTCGGCGTTGCTGTAGTCGCCGGCGCAGCTGTCCTGGCGCTCGGGCGGCATCTGCACCCAGTCGGCGAGTTCCTTGAACTTGTCCTCGTTCCAGCCGACCATGAAGCACACGATCTGGTAGGCGCGCTGCTGGTCGAGGCCGTGCTCGTCGTAGAACTCGAGCTTCTCGCCCTCCTTGCGGTCGCGGCGATCCGTCAGGAACCAGCCGCGCGCCGCCTGGACCAGCACGCGCGTCGAAAAGTCGGTGCCGATGTTGATCATGGCGATCGTCGCGAACGAAGTCGGCGGCATCCTCTTCGCGTCCGAGCACCGGCAGTCCGAGTTCGTGAATGAGGGCGTGCCCCAGTTCGTGGAAACCCACGAACAGCATGTTGCCGACCACGAACTCGATCATGTCCATCTGCTGCGCCTGGGACATGCCCTTGAGGCGCTGGTCCTTGCCGAGCTCGCGGACGCCGTCGCTCATCTTTCCGCTTGGCGCAGGGGCGGGCGCCGGCGCGGCGATGAGGGCGCAGTCTGCGACGGCGTGGTCTGCGATGGGCAGGGCGATGAGGGTGCCGGCTGCGCGAACCCCGGAACGACGGCGCACATCGACACGACGAGCAGCGCCGCGATGCGGCGACAGGCCGCCGCATCCGGGCGGTCGGACGAAGATTGCGACAACGTGCGACATGAGCGATCTCACGAGGATGACGCGCCCGCGCGAGGCTGATGGGAACTCGTTCCCTCCGCATGGTGCCGACCTCCGGGCGCGATTGCGCTGCGTCGTTACGCCCCGCCTCATCCGCCGTGGAGACGGAGCTTCTGCACCCGCCAGTTGGCGGTTTCGGCGGCGTAGATTTCGTTCTCCGACGGGCAGGCGAGCCCGTGGGCGCCGGAGAACTGCTTCAGGTTGCGCCCGGACTTGCCGATCACGCCGAGCACCTTGCCGTCGAGCGAGACCTTGAAGATGCGTCCGGGAAAGGTCGACTCGCCGACGAACATGCACCTGGTTCGGCCCGGGCGTGATGCAGAGCGAGTTCGGCGCGCCGATCACCTGGGCGAGGCGCTCGCCGGTCGGCGTGTTGCCGTAGACCGCGTGGGTGCCGGGCTCCGGCGGCACGTCGATCGAGAACATGCGCAGGAACTTGCCGTCGGTGTCGAACACCTGGATGCGATGGTTGGCGCGGTCGCCGACATAGACGTTGTCGTTGCTTGTCGATCGCGATCGCATGCGGGCGTGCGGAACTGGCCGGGGCCGGTGCCCTTGGTGCCCCACGACTTCACCCAATCGCCGTTCTTGTCGAATTTGGCGACGCGCGAATTGATGTAGCCGTCGGTGATGTAGATGTTGCCCTGCGAATCCCAGGCGACGTCGGTGGGCTGGCGGAACATGCCGTCGATCGGCGCGAGCGGCGGGTCGACGTGCTCCCAGGCCTTGGTTTCGTCGTCCGCCGATTCCTTGCGGCGGCCGAACACCCACACGCACGCGGCCGGCCGGATTGAACTTGACGATCATGTCCGAGCCCTTGTCGATGGCCCAGATGTTGTCGTCCTTGTCGATGCGCACGCTGTGGGCGAACGACCAGGCGTAGAGGCCCTTGCCGATCTCGCCGACGATATTGGCCGTTGTTGGTCGAATTCGAGCAGTTGCGCGGCCGCCGGCGCATAGGCCGGACCGCCGGCGCTGTTCGAGCGCGTGAACACGAAGACGTGGCCCTTGGAGTTCACCGCCACGCCCGGCACCTCGCCGAAATTCATGCCCGCCGGCAGGGTCGGGAAGTTCGGAACCGAATCGAAGGGAATGGCGGGGGCGCTTTGCTGGGCCATCGCGGGCCCGGCAAGCGGCAACAGCAGCAATGGAATGAGGTAAGCCTTCATCGTCTCCTCCCTGGACGCGCATTCGTATTCGCAATGGACGCTTCGCGCGCGGCGCGGCCACTGCGTTCGACGCGACTATATTCGACGTCCGGGCGCAATTCCAATTGCGGAGGAGGAGCGAAGCGCGGGAGATGGCCGCGTAGCCCGGATGAGCGAAGCGATATCCGGGAAATACCTCGACCCCGGATCCCGCATGTCGCTGCGCTCATGCGGGCTACGCATCGAGCTTCGCCGCGACCTTCTTCCGATCTTCCCACCAGCGTGCTGGAGAGGGCTGGTCAACCACCCTGTCATCCCCAGGGCTCGAGCGGCAGCGCCACGGTGCAATAACACCGTCATCGGCACCGATCGGCACCAAAAAGTCTACTTTGCATGGGGTTGTTCCTCGGAATTTGCTGCAGCGCGAAAAAAGCTCACCGGGGACGCGGGCGTCCGGCTCGGCCAGAACCGTGCTACCGTCGGGATCGAACTCACCCCGACCGCCCTCGCGCTTCCGCGCGAACGCGAGACCCAGATGGAACGCTCGTTCAAGTCCGAGGTGAAGGCGCTGCGACTCGGCGACGGCGCCGAGTTTCACGGCGAGGGCATCCTCGCCGTCACCAAGGCGCTGCTGCAGTCCGGCGTGAGCTACGTCGGCGGCTACCAGGGCGCCCCGGTGTCGCACCTGCTCGACGTGCTGGTCGACGCCGAGGACATCATGTCCGAGCTCGGCGTTCATCTCGAAACCTGCACCAACGAAGCCTCCGCCGCGGCGATGCTCGGCGCCTCGATCAACTATCCGCTGCGCGGGGCCGTCACCTGGAAGTCGATCGTCGGCACCAACGTCGCCGCCGATGCGCTCTCGAACCTCGCCTCGCCCGGCGTGATCGGCGGCGCCATGATCATCATCGGCGAGGACTACGGCGAGGGCGCGAGCGTCATCCAGGAACGCTCTTATGCCTACGCGATGAAATCCTCGATGTGGCTCCTCGATCCGCGGCCGGACTTGCCGACCATCGTGCGCTGTGTCGAGGAAGGCTTCGCGCTCTCTGAGGCGAGCCACGCCCCGGTGATGCTCGAGCTGCGCATCCGCGCCTGCCACGTCACCGGCTCGTTCACCGCGAAGAATAACCGCCCCGGCGTCCATTCGGGGCGCAGCCCCCTCCCCGGCCCGCCGCGCTTCGATTACGCGCGGCTTGCCCATCCGCCGGTGACCTTCGTGCACGAGCGGCTCAAGGTCGAGAGCCGGATGCCGGCGGCGCAGGCCTTCATCCGCGAGCGCCAGCTCAACGAGGTCGTCCCCGGCGATCTCGACGAGGTCGGCATCATCGTCATGGGCGGTCTCACCAACGGCCTGCTCCGCGCGCTGGAACGGCTCGGCCTCGCCGATGCCTTCGGCGCCTCGCGGGTGCCGATACTGGTGCTCAACGTCGTCTATCCGCTGGTGCCGGAAGAGCTGCGCGCGTTCTGCGCCGGCAAGCGCGCCGTGCTCGTCGTCGAGGAAGGCCATCCCGATTACATCGAGCAGGCGGTGAACGTCGAGCTGCGCCGCGCCGACATCGCGACGCGGGTCTACGGCAAGGGGCCGCTCCCCAAGGCCGGCGAGTACACCGCCGACGTGCTGCTGCAAGGCCTCGCGGCATTCCTCGCCGCCGCGCGGCCGGCCGGCATCGATGCCGACGCCATCGCCGAACAGGTGCGCGGCATTCTCGGTCGCCGCACCCGCGCGGCCGCTGCGCTCGGCGAACTGCCGGCGCGACCGCCGGCGTTCTGCACCGGCTGCCCGGAGCGCCCGGTGTTCAGTGCGCTCAAGCTCGTCCAGCGCGAGCTCGGCCCGACCCACATCAGCGCCGACATCGGCTGCCATTCGTTCGCGACCATGCCGCCGTTCAGCATGGGCAACTCGATCCTCGGCTACGGCATGTCGCTCGCGAGCGCGGCCGCGGTCGGTCCGAATATGTCGAAGCGCCCGATCGCGGTGATGGGCGACGGCGGCTTCTGGCACAACGGGCTCATCACCGGCGTCGCCAGCAATCTCTTCAACAAGGGCGACGGCGTGCTCGTCGTCATGCAGAACGGCTACACCTCCGCCACCGGCCAGCAGTTCATGCCGTCGAGCCCGGCCGGCCGCGACGGCGCGCCGGGCATGGACGTCGAGACCACGCTGCGCGCCATGGGCGTCACGTGGCTGCGCAAGGTGCGCACTTACGGTGTCGCCAAGATGGTCGCCGCACTGCGCGACGCGCTCACGAGCGCCGAGCGCGGCCTCAAGGTGATCATCGCCGACGGCGAATGCCAGCTGGTGCGCCAGCGCCGCGTCCGCGCGCAGGATGCCGAGAAGCTCGCCCGTGGCGAGCGCGTGGTGACGACGCGCTACGGCGTCGACGAAGCGATCTGCACCGGCGACCATTCCTGCATCCGCCTGTCCGGCTGCCCGTCGCTGACGGTGAAGCCGAACCCCGACCCGCTGCGCAGCGATCCCGTCACCACGGTGATCGAGAGCTGCGTCGGCTGCGGCCTGTGCGGGGAGGTCGCGCACGCGGCCGTGCTGTGCCCGTCGTTCTACCGTGCCGAGCTCATCCGCAACCCGAGCCGATGGGACCGCCTCGTCGCGGCGCTGCGCGCCCGCGTCATCGGTTACCTCGGCGGCTTCGCGAAGGCGCCGGCATGAGCACGCGAGCGCCCGCTCACCCTGCTGATCGCCGCGCTCGGCGGCGAGGGCGGCGGCGTGCTCACCGGCTGGATCATCGCGGCGGCAGCGAGCGAAGGCCTGCCGGTGCAGAGCACTTCGATTCCTGGCGTCGCCCAGCGCACCGGCGCGACCACCTATTACATCGAGATATTCCCGCGGCCGTGGCGCGAGCTCGGCGGCAAACGCCCGGTGATGGCGCTCTCCCCGGGCATCGGCGACGTCGACGTCGTGGTGGCGAGCGAGCTCCTGGAAGCGGCGCGCACGGTCGCTGCCGGCTTCGTCACGCCGGACCGCACGCTCGCCATCGCCTCGACGCACCGCTCCCACGCCATCGCCGAGAAGATGGCGATGGGCGACGGCCGCCTCGACGTCGCGAAGCTTGCCGGCGAGGTCACCAAGAATGCGCGCGAGGCGATCCTGTTCGACATGGAGGCCGCCGCGCGCAGCGCCGGCGCCATGATCAACGCGGTGATGCTCGGCGCGATCGCCGCATCGGGCCGCCTGCCGATGCCGGTCGAGGCCTTCGCGGCCGCGATCCGCGCCGACGGCAAGGCGGTCGAAGCCAATCTGCGCGGCTTTGCGGCGGGCCTTGCCGCCGCCCGCGAGCGCTGCGCCCGCGCCCGTCTCGCAGCGCGACGCCAAAACCCACGCCGCGCGCGCCGAAAGCCTCGCCGACCTCGAAACGCAGGCGGCCGCTTTCCCCGGCGCCGCCGACATCGTCATCGAAGGGCTGCGCCGGCTCGCCGCCTGGCAGGACGTGGCCTACGCCCGGCTCTACCTCGAGCGCCTGGCAGCCGATCGCACTTGCCGCACGCGGCGACGAGCGCCTGCTGCGCGAGACCGCGCGCCATCTCGCGGTGCGCATGTCCTATGAGGACGTCATCCGCGTCGCCGAAGAGAAGATCGCGCCGGCGCGTATCGCCGGGATCGTCGCGAAGATGAGCGGCAAGCCCGGCGAGCCGGTGGCGATCGTCGAATTCCTCAAGCCCGGGATCGAGGAGTTCTGCCAGCTGCTGCCGCCGCGCCTCGCGATATCGATCCTCGGCCTTGCGCGACGCCGCGGCTGGATCGAGCCGCTTCCACTGGGGGATGGAGGTGCGCACCACCTCCGTCACCGGCTATCTCAGGTTCCTGCTGCTCGCGAAGCTCAAGCGATTCCGGCGCCATACCTACCGTTTCCACGAGGAGCAGACGGCGATCGAAGCCTGGCTCGGCCTGATCGCCGCGGCGGCAGCGAAATCGACCGCGCTCGCGTTCGAAATCGCGGAATGCGCGCGGCTGATCAAGGGCTATGGCGACACCTTGAAGCGCGGCGCCGCGAACTATGCCACGATCGAGACGCGCCTGATCGATCCCGTGATGGCCGGGAGCATGACGGTCGCGCGCGGCATCGACGCCATCGCGAGCGCGCGCACCGCCGCGCTCGTCGACCCCGAGGGCGAGGCGCTGGCGCGCTGCCTCGCCGAGATCGAGCGGAGTTCCGACCTCGGCATCGCCGCCGAATGACGTTCGCCAAATAACCGGTGACCTTGACAGCGGCGCGCCGCTGTGTCCCTTCGCGCGCGAACCCCCGCCACATCCGGCCGTCCGCAGGCACGGCCGCCCAACAGCATCCGGAGGACCGCCCCATGCGCATCGACGCATACACCCACTTCATCCCGAAGCAGTTCTTCGAGGCGGTCGAGAAGATCCCGGGCGCCGGCACCGACATCGGCAAGCGTATGCGCGGCGTGCCCTGCATCTACGACCTCGACGAGCGGCGGCGCATCGTCGGCCTGTTCCCGGACTACGCGCAGATCCTGTCCTATCCGATGCCGCCGCTCGAAAACTTCCTCGGCCCCGACCAGGTCGACGAGTTCTGCAGGATGCTCAACGACGGCTTCGCCGAGATCGTCGCGAAGCACGGCGATCAGTTCCCAGGCTTCGTCGCCCAGGTCTCGCTCGCCTCGCCGGCCGGCGCGGTGAAGGAGGCGAAACGCGCGATCGACGAGCTCGGCGCCTGCGGTGTGCAGATCTACACCAACGTCAACGGCACGCCGATCGACCGGCCGCAATACGAGGAGTTCTGGGCGACGATGGAAAAGATCGGCAAGCCGATCTGGATCCATCCGGCGCGCACCGCCGCGCGGCCCGACTACGTTGACGAGAAGAAGTCGCTCTACGAAATCTGGTGGACCTTCGGCTGGTCCTACGAGACCGCGGCCGCGATGGGGCGCCTCGTGTTCTCCAAGGTGATCGACCGCCATCCCGACCTGAAGCTCATCGTCCACCATTTCGGCGGCATCGTCCCGATCCTCGAAGGCCGCATCGGGCCGGGCTGGGACCAGCTCGGCGCGCGCACCTCCGACGAGGACTACGTGTCGCTGCGCAAGAGCCTCAAGAAGCGCCCGCTCGACTACTTCAAGCAGAACTTCTACGCCGACACCGCCGTGTTCGGCGCCGACGCCGCGACCGTGTGCGGGCTCGCGTTCTATCCGACCGAAAAGATCGTGTTCGCGTCCGACTGCCCGTTCGATCCCGAGAAGGGCACCGGCTACATCCGCGAGACACTGCGGATTCTGGAGTCGCTCAATCTCGCGAAGGACGTGAAGGAGAAGATTTACTACAAGAACCTCGAGGGGATCACGGGCAAGAACATTCGTGAAGTGAGCCGCAGCCTTCGCGCGACGTCGCCTCACCGGTGCAGGCAGGCGTGCAGGCGCACCAGGAGGCGCGTGTGCGCCGGCAGCGCGCGGTTGGTCTCCTGGTTGCGCGTCGCGGTGCGGCACGAAATCCAGAAGTAATTCGCCCGTGGGTCGACCACGAGATGCCGAGGCGCGAGGTCCGGCGCCACCAGCACGGAGAGGAAGTGCGTGGTCGAAGGCCATGCCAGCGGATCGAGATCGCCGTGGATTCGCGCCGCGGACACGAATTGCGGATCGCCGAGCGTGCGATCGGTCTCCGCGCCCATGGCGAGAGCCCGCACCGCGGTCCGGTATTGGGCGAAGGCTTCGACGAACTGCGCGGTCTCGACCGCGTGGATCAGCATCACCAGCGCCAGCGCACCGATGAGCGTGTGCGCGAAGGCGCCGCCTGAGACTGTCGACATCGCCCGCGAGACGAAAGCGCGCTCACCGAATCCGCCCTCGGTCCACACGGCACCGGCCGCAGCCGCGACACCGAACATGGCGGTGCCGATCAGCAGCACGGTGCGCATGTAATAGCGGTCCTCCGCGAGCGGCGGATGGTCGAAGCTCAGCCAGTAATAGGCCAACGCTCCGGCGACGAGCACTGCGGCGCAGAGCGGCGCGTAGCTCGGGCACACGCGGCGCAAGGCGAGAACGACGATGCCGTAGCCGGCCAGCGCACCGGCGAGGACGCCGGTCCCCTGCGTCAGGATCGCCAGGTCGAAGAAGTGGAGCGCCGCCCGGTAGAACACCGCGGCGTAATAGAAATCGGGCGGAAACAGCGCGTGGACCGCCGCCCAGACCGGGACGATGACGACGAGCGCCCGCGCCGCGCGCAGGAACGCCGCATCGTGACGCCCGCGCAGCAGCAACGTCGCGACGATCACGACGGCGAGCACCAGCGCGCCTTCATGGGTGAAGGCGAGCGCGAAGAGCGCCGCGAACACCAGCGCCGAACCCGCCGCATCGCGCCGCGCGAAATGGCCGAGCGCCAAGGTCGGCCAGAACAGCGCATGGGCGATCCACATCTCGGTCGGAAAGCCGAACACGAGCGGGGCGAGGCACGCGGTCGAACTGCAGGCGAAGGCGGAGATGACGCGGCCCTTGGAACGATCGGCCGCGAAAGTCGCGACAAGTCCGGCGAGCGGAGCGGCGAAGAACAGAAATCCGTAGACCGCGATGCCGCCGCGCGCATCGCCGGTGAGCGCGACGTAGATTTCGCCCGGCACCGACGACACGAGATACACGACGAAACGCCCGGCGATGTTGTGCCAATGGAACGCCCAGGCGGCCTCGGCGCCTACAGCGTAAGAGAAGATCGCGCCGTCGCCATAGGTCTGTAGCTCGTAGGCGAGACCGACGACGACAAAAAGGACAGCCCAGGCGATCCCGGCGGCGATGACGAAGGTGCGAAGGTCTGCGTGCTCGAAACGCTCGATGCGGCCCGTCAGTGCACGACCGACCTGCTGTCCCGATATCTCGGCGTTCATGATGGCTCTCCGCGGAGCCACGGCATCGCGGCCGCATCACGATGCCGTCCGGCGGGCAATTCTAGCCGTTCGCCGCAGTGATATCGAGCATCGGGGCAACGTGCCGCACCGAATCGGTTCGCCTGCTGCAGCTTCGTGTGGATTTTATTGCCCGGCGGGGCTTGCCACGCCATTCCGTTACCGCAGTGGGCATCCTTCGATTGCGATTGAACCCATGGACACCTCGCACTAGCGTCGCGCCATGGATGCGACACCCTCCCCCGCCGTGACGCCGCCGCCCGCCGCCGCGGGCGAGGAGCATCGCGTCACGCCGATGATGGAGCAGTACGTCGAGATCAAGGCCGCCAATCCGGACTGCCTGCTGTTCTATCGGATGGGCGACTTCTACGAGCTGTTCTTCGGCGACGCGGAGGTCGCGAGCCGCGCGCTCGGCATCGTGCTCACCAAGCGCGGCAAGCATCGCGGCCAGGACATCCCGATGTGCGGCGTGCCGATCGAGCGCGCCGACGAGTACCTTCACCGGCTGATCGCGCTCGGCCACCGCGTCGCGGTGTGCGAGCAGCTCGAGGACCCCGCGGAGGCGAAGAAGCGCGGCGCGCAAGAGCGTGGTGCGCCGCGACGTCGTGCGGCTCGTCACGCCGGGCACGCTCACCGAGGATTTGCTTCTCGATGCGCGGCGCAACAACTATCTCGTCGCCATCGCCCGCGCCAAGCCGTCGGCGGACGGCGAGAGCCGCTTCGCGCTCGCCTTCCTCGACATTTCGACCGGCGAATTCCGCCTCGCCGAATGCGACCGCACCGGCCTGCCGGCGGAGCTCGCGCGCCTCGAGCCCGGCGAGATCATCGTCTCCGACGCGCTCTACGGCGATGGCGAAGTCGCGCCGCTGCTGCGCACGCTTCCGGTGACGCCGCTCGGCCGCGACGTGTTCGACGGCGCAACCGCCGAGCGCCGGCTCGCCGCCTATTTCGCGGTCGCGACCACCGATGCGTTCGGCACGCTCTCGCGGCTGGAACTCACCGCCGCCGCCGCCTGCATCACCTATGTGGAGCGCACCCAGATCGGCAAGCGTCCGCCGCTGTCGCCGCCGACGCGGGAAGCCGCCGGCGCGACGCTCGCGATCGACGCCGCGACGCGGGCCAATCTCGAGCTGATGCGCACGCAGAGCGGCGAGCGCCGCGGCTCGCTCGTCGCCGCGATCGACCGCACCGTCACCGTCGCCGGCGCGCGGCTATTGTCGCAGCGGCTCGCGGCGCCGCTCACCGATCCTGCGGTGATCGCGCGCCGGCTCGATGCGGTCGAGCTGTTCACGGCGGACGCGGTGTTGCGCGCGGACGTCCGCGGGCGGCTCGCCGCGGCGCCCGACCTCGCACGCGCGCTCGCGCGCCTCGTGCTTGGACGCGGCGGCCCGCGCGATCTCGCCGCGATCCGCGACGGGCTCGAGGCCGCAGCCGGACTGCAGGCGCGGCTCGCCGATGTGCCGGCGACCGCCGAGGTCACCGAGGCGATGGCGGCGCTCGGGCGGCCCGACCGCGGCATCGCCGCGGAGCTTGCGACGGCACTCGCCGACGAGTTGCCGCTGCTGAAGCGCGACGGCGGCTTCGTCGCGCCGCGCTACGACACGGCGCTCGACGAGACCCGCGCGCTGCGCGACGAATCACGCCGTGTCGTCGCCGCGCTGCAGGCGCGCTATGCCGACGAGACCCAGGTGAAGTCGCTGAAAATCCGGCACAACAACGTGCTGGGCTATTTCGTCGAGGTCACCGCGCAGCACGGCGAGCGGCTGATGGCGCCGCCGCTCAACGCGACCTTCATCCATCGCCAGACGCTCGCCGGGCAGGTCCGCTTCACCTCGACCGAGCTTGGCGCGCTGGAGGCGAAGATCGCCAGCGCCGCCGACCGCGCGCTCGGCCTCGAGCTCGATATCTTCGAGCGCCTCGCCGGGCTCGTCGTCGCGGCCGCGGACGACATCAAGGCGGCGGCGCAGGCGCTCGCGACCATGGACGTCGCCGCGGGCCTCGCGACGCTCGCCGTCGAGCGCAGCTATGTGCGGCCGGAGGTCGATGCGGGCCGCGATTTCGTCATCGTGGGCGGGCGTCATCCCGTGGTCGAGCAGGCGCTCGCCGAGGACGGCGCGCCGTTCGTCGCCAATGATTGCGACCTCTCTCCGCCGACAGGCTGATGCTGCCGGGCGCATCTCGCTCATCACCGGTCCGAACATGGCGGGCAAGTCGACCTACCTGCGGCAGAACGCGCTGATCGCGGTGCTCGCCCAGATGGGGAGCTTCGTGCCGGCGAAGGAGGCGCGTATCGGCGTCGTCGACCGCCTGTTCTCGCGGGTCGGCGCGGCGGACGATCTCGCGCGCGGCCGCTCCACCTTCATGGTGGAGATGGTCGAGACCGCGGCGATCCTCAACCAGGCGACCGCGCGCTCGCTCGTCATTCTCGACGAGATCGGGCGCGGCACCGCGACCTTCGACGGGCTGTCGATCGCCTGGGCGGCGATCGAGCATCTGCACGAGCAGAACCGCTGCCGCGCGCTGTTCGCCACCCATTTCCACGAGCTGACCGCGCTCGCGGCGAAGCTGCCGCGCCTCTTCAACGCGACGGTGCGGGTGAAGGAGTGGCATGGCGACGTCGTGTTCCTGCACGAGGTCGTGCCCGGCGCCGCCGACCGCTCCTACGGCATCCAGGTGGCGAAGCTCGCCGGCCTGCCGCCGAAGGTGATCGAGCGGGCGAAGCTCGTGCTCGCCGAGCTCGAGGCCGAGGACCGCAAGTCGCCGGCGCGGCGTCTCGTCGACGACTTGCCGTTGTTCAGCGTCGCCGCCCGCGCGGCTCCGCCGCCGCCGGCCGATCCCGCCGCCGAGGCGGTGATGAAAGCGCTCGCCGCGCTCGCGCCCGACGAGATGTCGCCGCGCCAGGCGATGGAGGCGCTCTACGCCCTCAAGCTCTTGGCGAAGCCGCAGAGTTGAGCGCGGCGGTGCGCGCCGCATGGCCGGCGCGGCGGAGCAGGAAAATCGTGCAGTTCGCCGCGACCGAGACCGCGAGCGCGCTCAGGAGCGCGAGCGGTGCGCCGAACGGCACCGCGGTGACGTGAAGCGTGAGGATCGCGAGCGCGAAGCCGACGAGGCCCCACATCGCGTTGGCGATGATCGCGGCGGTGGCCGGGCCGCCGATGCGCGGATGCAGGATCAGCATCATGCTCAATGTCACGATCGGAAACACGGCGAAGATGCCGGCGAGCACCGGGCCGGCGCTGTCGCCGAGCGTGACGACGATGCCGACCAGCAGCGCCACCAGGCCGGCGCGCAGCGGAATGTCGAACCAGCGCCGCGCGACGACGGGGATCCGCACGTGCAGATAACGCTGCGCCAGCGGCACGCAGACGCCATAGGCGGCGACATTGAGGAGGATCGCGCCCGTCACCGACCAGGTGATCGCGCGGATGACGAGCGCGCAGACGACCCAGGTCGCCAGCGTCACGGCCATGGTGAACGCGAACGAGCGCCGCTGCGCCGCCAGCACATAGACCATGCCGAAAATGCCCGACGCCGCATGGATCGCGAGGCTCGCGACAGTGCTATCGGCGATGAACGCGGCGCCGTGATCGAGCGCGAGCAGAACATAGGCCGGGCCGGCACCGACCGGCAGCGTCATCACCATGGCGCCGACCAGCGCGCCCGCGCGTTCCGCGACGAAGGACGCGGTCACCACGAACGCCGCGGCCACCGCCATCTTGATGGCGAGAACGAGGAGGAACCAAAGGTCGGGAGACATTCTGATGGGCGCACGTTTCGCGGGCGGGACGCCCAACTCGGACGCCCCACTTGGCGGTCCTACCCCCGCTGCATCGTCACGTCCACCGGCAGCCATTCCGTATCGTCTGGTAGACCACGCAATAACGCTCGGTCAGCTTGAGGAGCCTCATCCCGCGGCGCAGTCGGTTTCGATCGCGAGGTTCCTGCGCCCACGCCCGACCGCATCACTGCGGCGCGCGCACGCGGCAGGGTTCGCACCTCGATATTGCCGCGCGGCGTCCGTCCGGTAACCGAGTAGCTCAGCCGCGGCAGACAGTTGCCGCGCGGTCCACAGGTCGGATAGCCCCACAGCCCCGGCTTCACATAGGTGAAATCGTAAGGGCCGTAATTGTGGTTGTAGTCGCAGTACGGGAAAGCACTCGCCGGCGAGCACCGCGCCGGCGCTGCAAAGCGTAAGGCCGAGCACGGCGCAAACCCGTCGCGCGCCCCGCACCAACGATGGATTGAGTTTCGACCTCGTCGCCATGCGCAGCTCCCCCGCTCCCGTGGATTCGGCTGACCAACATTCTACAGCATGATCCCCAAGAGAGCACGGATTGCCGCCGCCGGAGTTCATATGGATCGTGGGAAAGCAGTGGCCCTGCGGCGCGCCGCACCGCCGGGTCCGTCCAAGATTCGATTGTGATTAGAGTGAATTACGTGGTACGCCTGCGGCCGGACGGTGCTGCCGGAGCATTGCCTTACCGCTACCCTCGTACTCTCGCCGCGCCCGGTCCGTGACACGACGGCCCGCCTCGGCTATCGGATGCAGCATGGCTCAAGCGCTCAAGCTCGTCACCGCCGACCCTCCTCACCTGTTCGACGCCGAGGCGATCTCCGGCGAGCTGGCGAAGCTCGCGGCCTCCTATGCCGGGAACGAGCGCGAGCTGCGCACCGCGGTCGCGATGCGGCTCAAGGCGGTGCTCGCCGAAAGCCGCGTCGCGATCGAGCGCCTGCTGCTCAAGGATCGCCACGGCGGGCGTTGCGCCGCGCGGCTGTGCCAGGTGCAGGACGAGGTTATCCGCGTGCTCTACGAGTTCGCGGTCGAGCACCTCTATCCGTCGAAGAGCCCGTCGGAAGCCGAGCGCATGGCGATCGTCGCCACCGGCGGCTACGGCCGCGGGCTGATGGCGCCGGGCTCGGACATCGATCTCCTGTTCGTGCTGCCCTACAAGCAGACCGCCTGGGGCGAGTTGATCGCCGAGGCGATCCTCTATTGCCTGTGGGACATGGGCCTCAAGGTCGGCCACGCGACGCGCTCGATCGACGAGTGCATCCGCCAGGCCAAGGCCGACATGACGATCCGCACCGCGATCCTCGAGGCGCGCTTCCTGCTCGGCGACCGCAGCCTCTATCGACGAGCTGCTGGCGCGCTTCGACAAGCAGGTGGTGCAGGGCACCGCGGCCGAGTTCGTCGCCGCCAAGCTCGCCGAGCGCGAGGAGCGCCATCCGCCGCAGCGGCCAGTCGCGCTATCTCGTCGAGCCCAACGTCAAGGACGGCAAGGGCGGCCTGCGCGATCTCCACACGCTGTTCTGGATCGCCAAATACGTCTATCGCGTGCGCGAGCCGGAGGAGCTCATCGAGCAGGGCGTGTTCGACCGCGCCGAGTCCCGGCTGTTCCAGCGCTGCGAGGATTTCCTGTGGGCGGTGCGCTGCCACATGCACTTCCTCGCCGGCCGCGCCGAGGAGCGGCTGTCGTTCGACATCCAGCGCAGCATCGCCCAGCGGCTCGGCTATTCGCAGCGACCGGGCCTGCGCGACGTCGAGCGCTTCATGAAGCACTACTTCCTGATCGCCAAGGACGTCGGCGACCTCACCGCGATCCTGTGCGCCGCGCTGGAGAGCCGGCAGGCCAAGCCCGTGCCGATGCTCAACCGCGTGGTCGCCAAGCTGCGGCCGCGCGGCCGGCGCGTGCTGCGCGAGAGCGACGATTTCGTCATCGACAACAGCCGCATCAACATCGCCGACGACGGACGTCTTCGCCCGCGATCCGGTCAACCTCATCCGCATCTTCCGCCTCGCCCAGCGCCACGGCCTGTCGTTCCATCCCGACGCGCTGCGCCGCGCGACCCACTCGCTCAAGCTCATCGACAAGTCGCTGCGGGAGAATGAGGAGGCCAACCAGCTGTTCCGCGAAATCCTCACGTCGCAAGACCAACGCCGAGATCGTGCTGCGGCGCATGAACGAGGCCGGCGTGCTCGGCCGCTTCATCCCGGAGTTCGGCCAGGTCGTGTCGATGATGCAGTTCAACATGTATCATCACTACACGGTGGACGAGCACCTGCTGCGCTGCATCGGCGTGCTGGCGGAGATCGAGAACGGCACCAATCCGGAATACGCGCTCGCCAACGACCTGATGCGCAAGATCCAGCCCAATCATCGCGAGGTGCTCTATTTCGCGCTGTTCCTGCACGACATCGCCAAGGGCCGGGTCGAGGACCATTCGATCGCGGGCGCCCGCATCGCCCGCCACCTCGGCCCGCGCTTCGGCTTCTCGCCGGCCGAGACCGAGACCATGGCCTGGCTGGTCGAGCGCCATCTCGTGATGTCGACCATCGCGCAGTCGCGCGACCTGTCCGACCGCAAGACCATCGAGAACTTCTCCTCGATCGTGCAATCGCTGGAGCGCATGAAGCTGCTCACCATCCTGACCACCGCCGACATCCGCGCGGTCGGCCCCGGCGTGTGGAACGGCTGGAAGGCGCAGCTGCTGCGCGCGCTCTATTACGAGACCGAGCCGTCGCTGACCGGCGGCTTCTCCGAGGTCGACCGCGCGAAGCGCGTCGCGATGGCGCAGGCCGAGTTCCGCGCCGAGATCGCGGATTGGCCGGCAGAGCGAGATCGACCGCTACATCGCCCGCCACTACCCGGCCTATTGGCTCAAGGTCGACCTGGCGCAGCAAGATCGCGCACGCGCAATTCGTGCGCACCGCCGAGCAGGAGGGCAAGGCGCTCTCCACCCATGTGCGGTTCGACCCCGACCGCGGCGTCACCGAGGTGACGGTGCTCGCGCCCGACCATCCGCGGCTGCTGTCGGTGATCGCCGGCGCCTGCGCGGTGACCGGCGCCAACATCGTCGACGCCCAGATCTACACGACGACCGACGGCATGGCGCTCGACACCATCGCCATCACCCGCGAGTTCCCCGAGGACGCCGACGAGGCGCGCCGCGCCGACCGCATCGCCGCGGCGATGGAGAATGCGCTGCGCGGCGATCTGCGGCTGCCCGACGTGGTGGCGAAGCGCGCGACGCCCAAGGGGCGTATCCGGGCCTTCGCGATCGAGCCCGAGGTCACCATCAACAATCAGTGGTCGAACCGCTACACCGTCGTCGAGGTCAGCGGCCTCGACCGGCCCGGCCTGCTCTACGAGCTCACCGCGACGCTGTCGAAGCTCAACCTCAACATCGCGTCGGCCCATGTGGCGACGTTCGGCGAGCGCGCCGTCGACGTGTTCTACGTCACCGACCTGATGGGCGCGATGATCTCGACGCCGACCCGCAACGCCGCGATCAAGCGCGCGCTGATCCAGGTGTTCACGCCGCAGCAGGAAAGCCGGCAGAGGGTGGTGGCGGCGCAGTGATGGGTGCCGTCGTTGCGGCGGCCCGACGTCCTCACTCGGCGGCGCGAAGCTCGGCCGCCGCGGTGTCGGAGGGGCACCCGTCGTCCGCAGCGCGCGGTGGCCGCAGCCAAGCCCCGAACTTGGCGAGATAGATGTAGACGACCGGCGTCGTGAACAGCGTCAGGAACTGCGACAGCAGCAGCCCGCCGACGATGGCGATGCCGAGCGGCCGGCGCAGCTCCGAACCCGGCGCCGGTGCCGAGCGCCAGCGGCAAGGCCGCCGAGCAGCGCCGCCATCGTCGTCATCATGATCGGGCGGAAGCGCAGCAGGCAGGCCTCGTAGATCGACTGCTCCGGCGTGAGATTCCGGCCGCGTTCGGCGACCAGCGCGAAGTCGATCATCATGATCGCGTTCTTCTTGACGATGCCCGACCAGCAGGATGACGCCGATCAGCGCGATCAGCGAGAAGTCGTAGTGCAGCACCATCAGCGCCAGGAACGCGCCGACGCCGGCCGAGGGCAGGGTCGAGAGGATGGTGATCGGGTGAATGAAGCTCTCATAGAGGATGCCGAGCACGATGTAGACGGCGATGATCGCCGCGGCGATCAGGTAGGGCTGGGTCGAAAGCGACGTCTCGAACACCTTGGCGGAGCCCTGGAATCGCGCCGTCAGCGCCGCCGGCTTGGCGAGCGATCGCTCCACATTCTGGATCGCGGTGAGCGCGTCGCCCAGCGAATATCCCGGCGCGAGATTGAACGACAGCGTCACCGACGGGAACTGATCGGTGTGATTGATGGTGAGCGGCGATACCGACAGCTCCTGCTTGATCAGCACCGACATCGGCATCAGTTGCCCGTTTGCGGTGCGCACATAGAGATTCTGCAGCGTCGACGCGTCCTCCTGGAAGCCCGGCGCGACCTCGAGAATGACGCGGCGCTGGTCGAGCTGGCCGAAGACCGTCGGCGACCTGCCGCTGGCCGAACGCGTCATAGAGCGTGTCGTCGATGAGTTGCGGCGACAGCCCGAACCGGCCGATGACGTCGCGGTCGAGCTTGAGCATCAGGCGCGGCGCGGTGGCCTGGAGGTCGCCGGTCACGTCCTGCAGTTGCGGGCAGCGCCGCGAGCTTTTCCAGGACGATCGGAGCCCATTGGAACAGCTCGGCCACATTGGGATCCTGCAGCGTGTACTGATACTGCGTCTTGCTCACGCGCGCGCCGATCTGGACGTCCTGGCGCGCCTGCCCGAACAGCGCGATGCCGGGGACCTTGGCGGTCGCGCGGCGCAGCCGGTTGATGATCTCGGTCGCGCTCGCCTTGCGCTGGCGTCAGCGGCTTGAGGTCGATCATCAGCCGGCCGGTGTTGACGGTCGGATTGGCGCCGACCCAGTAGTAGACGGTGTCGACGTCGGGATCGGCGGTCGACGACCTCGGCGAGTTCGTGCACGCGCTCGACCATGGCGGCGTAGGAGATGTCCTGCGCCGCCTCGGTGGTGCCCTGAATGGTGCCGTTGTCCTGCTGCGGGAAGAAGCCCTTGGGGATCACGATGTAGAGCCAGGCGGTCGCCGCCATGGTCGCCGCCATCACGAAGATCATGAACAGGCGGTGGCGCAGCGACCAGCGCAGCGCAACGGCATAGACATCGAGCGAGCGCTGAAACCCGGCTTCGAGCCACGCCATGAACCGGCTCGTCGCGCTCGACCGTGCTCGCGCCGGCTGCAGCATCCAGGCGCACATCATCGGCGTGAGGACGAGCGAGACGACCCCCGACATCAGGATGGCCACGCTGACCGTCACCGCGAATTCGCGGAACAGCCGCCCGATCAGTCCGCCCATCAGCAGCAGCGGGATGAACACCGCGGTCAGCGACAGGGTCATCGAGACGATGGTGAAGCCGATCTCCTGAGACCCGATCATGGCGGCCTCGAACGGCCGCTTGCCCTCCTCGATGTGGCGGCTGATGTTCTCGATCATGACGACGGCGTCGTCGATGATGAAGCCGACCGCGATGGTGAGCGCCATCAGCGACACGTTGTCGATGGTGTAGCCGAGCGAGGTACATGACCGCGCAGGTGGCGAGCAGCGACACCGGGATGGTGACGCTCGGGATGATGGTCGCGCGCAGCCGGCGCAGGAACAGGAAGATCACGAGCACCACGAGCGCGATGCTGATCGCCATCGTGAATCTGGACGTCGTCGACCGAGGCGCGGATCGTCTGGGTGCGGTCGCCGAGCACCCGCAGCTTGATCGACGGCGGCAGCAGCCGCGCGAGGTCCGGCAGCGCGTCCTTCACGCGCTGGACGGTCTGATTGATGTTGTATCCGGGCTGCTTGTGCACATCGATCATGACCGCGCGCTCGCCGTTGAGCCACGCCGCCTCGCGGATGTTCTCGACGCCGGCGACGGCGCGGCCGAGATCGCTCGACCCGCACCGGCGCGCCGTTGCGATAGGCGACGATCACGGAGTTGAACGTGCGCGGCGTCGAAGATCTGATCGGTGGTGTCGAGCGTCATCGACTGCTTGCGCGCCGTCGAGCGTGCCCTTCGGGGACATTGACCGTGGCGGTCACGATCGCGGCGCGGATGTCCTCGAGGCGTCACCCCCATCGCCGAGGCGACCATCGGGTTGATCTGAATGCGAATCGCCGGCTTCTGCTGGCCGTGATAGTCGACGAGGCCGACCCCGGTGATGCGGGAAATCTGCGGCGTGAGATAGTTCTCGACATACTCGTCCACCTTGGAGATCGGCAGGTCCTCCGAGGTGACCGCGATCGACATCAGCAGCGCGTCGGCCGGATTGATCTTCTCGTAGGTCGGAGGATTCGGCAGGTTCTTCGGCAGCAGGCCGCCGGCGGCGCTGATCGCGGTCTGGACGTCCTGGGCGGCGCCTTCGATGCTGCGTCCGAGATCGAATTCGACCTGAATCTGGGTCTGGCCGAGCGAGCTCGTGGAACTGATCGCGGTGACGCCGGAGATCAGCGACAGCTGGGTTTCGAGCGGCGCCGCCACCGAGGTCGCCATGGTTTCGGCATTGGCGCCGGGCAGGCTCGCGGACACGCGTATGGTCGGGACGTCGACCTGGGGCACGCCGGCGATCGGCAGCATGAAATAGGCGACCAGCCCCAACAGCGTGACGCCGATCATCAGCAGCGTCGTCGCGATCGGCCGAACGATGAACGGCGCGGACACGTTCATCGGAAGCCCCCGGCCGCTTTCTGGCTCCGGCATCTGCCGCGGATCGCCGACGAAGCTCGACCAGGCTGCCGGCCTGGATGCGGTATTGACCGTCGGTGACCACGCGCTCGCCGGGCTCCAGGCCGTGAATCGATCACCGCCGTCGTCTTGTTCGTGACGCCGACCTTGATGCATGCGCTTCTGCACGATGCGATCCGGGCCGACGATGAATGCGAAGGGTCCGCTCGGGCCCTGCTGGACGACGCGTGATGGGCACCGCGACCACGTCGCGGCGGATATCGATTTCGACGCGCACATTGACGAACTGGCCCGGCCACAGCGACGTGGGCCGCGTTGTCGAACACCGCCTTGAAATTGATCGTCGCGGTGTTCGGATTGATCTGGTTGTCGATGACGGCGAGCTTGCCGACGGCGAGAGCCTTGCCGTCGCTGTCCTCGGCCGTCACCTTGACGTCGCCTTGTCGCCATGGCCGCCGCGGATCGCCGGCAGGGAATCGGCGGGCAGCGGGAAGGTGACGAAGATCGGGTCGAGCTGGTTGATGATGACGATGCCGCCGGTGTCGGTCGCCTTCACCATGTTGCCGGCATCGATCAGCCGGGTGCCGGCGCGGCCGTTCAAGCGGCGAGCGGATGCGGCTGTAGTCGAGCTGGACCTGGGCGCTGTAGATCGCGGCCTGGTCGGATTGGATGCTCGCCTCGAGCTGCTTCACCAGGGCGCGCGCCGTGTCCAATTGCTGGGTGCTGACTGCGCCGGTCGCGGCGAGGCGGGTGAAGCGGTTCAGGTCGAGGCGCGCGTTTTCGAGCAGCGCCTCGTCCCGGAGCTTGTTCGCCTGCGCCTGGTTGAGCGCCGCCTGGTAGGGCTCCGGATCGATTTCGACCAGCACGTCGCCGGCGCGGACGTCCTGGCCTTCGGAGAAATTGATCTTCTTGATCTGGCCGTCGACCCGCGACTTGACGAGCACGCTGTTCAAGGCCTGCACGGTCCCGAGGCCGGTGAGGAAGATCGGAACGTCGGTGCGGCGCACCTCGCGCTGCGATCACGGGAATGGCGGCGAGCGGTGCGCGGGGCGACGCCGGCGCGCCCGGCCGAGGAGCGTAAGCCGAGGCACGACGACATAGGCCAGGAGTCCCGCCGGCGAGGAGCACAAGCACTATGACCGGCCACCGTCGCATTCTGTTTTCGAACTCGCCCTGGTTGGAGGTGGCAGTATTGGGGCGGCAGGCGTCCCGGGCAAGAGCGGGCACGAAGCCTCAATCCGGGGTGCCCCGCAATTCGCCCGACCGCAGCGAGCGTTGCGGCGAGAGGTCGCAACTTGGGGCGCGAAATGCCGCTCGATGGCACGACCTCCCGACGCTCGACCTCACCGTCGCGCGAAAGGACGAGCGACCCGCGCGCAACCGACGTCGCATCATGTGAAAAGCACTCGTGACGTGGCTTTGCTCGGCATGCAAACGCTCGCAGTTGGCGAATTGACCATCTCGCATCTCTAGCATCTGAAACTTAGATCAGACTTAGACGGTGCGGAGGCGCGGCGAATTAGCAGCGAATGAGCTCGCTAATCCGGGCAGAAAGCGCGAAGCTCTGCATGGTTTCAGGAGCGCGTCGTCGCTCCATCGGACGTGCCATCCGGGCTTGGTTGAACAGCGATGCGGATTCTCCTGATCGAAGACGATCCGATGCTCGGCAAGGCGCTTGTTCGCGGCCTCAGCGATCACGGCGTGACCGTCGACTGGGCACGCGACGGTGCCGAAGGGAGCGCGGCGCTCGCCCACGACGAGCACGCCTGGTGCTGCTCGACCTCGGACTGCCCAAACGATCGGGGCTCGACGTTCTGAAAGACCGCGCGCGCCGCGGGGGTCGCGATCCCGGTTGTCATCATCACCGCACGCGACGGCATCGACGACCGCGTCACCGGATTGGACGTCGGCGCCGACGACTACATCGTCAAACCGTTCGAGCTGCGAGAACTCCTCGCTCGCATCAGGGCGGTGAGGCGACGTCACAACGGTCAGGCGCAGTCGCTGATCGCCAGCGGTGAGATCACGCTCGATCTCGCCACCCACCGGGCAACCTATCGGGGCATGGAGCATGTTCTCTCTGCGCGGGAATTCGCGCTTCTGCAGGTGCTCATGCAGCGGCCGGGAGCGATCTTCTCGCGAGCGCAGATCGAGCAGCAGATTTACGGCTGGGGAGAAGAGGTCGAGAGCAATGCGGTCGACGTTCTGATCCACGGCATCCGCAAACGATTCGACCGCGATATCATCCGAAACGTGCGAGGTGCGGGCTGGATGGTCCTTTAAGACGATGTCGTTGCGTCGAACCATACTCGTCTGGATCACGGTGCTGTTCGCGCTCGTCGGCGTCGGCGCCAGCGCCGCATCGTATTTTCTCGCCAAATGGGAAACCGACAAACTGCTGGATGCCGAACTGCGCCAGATCGCGCTCAACGCCGGCGAGGGACTGTCTGCCGACGACGCGATGCCGCGGATGACTCATTCGGCTGAGGATGAGATCGTCATCCAGATCTGGAACGCGTCCGGAGGAGCGATATTCCAGTCCTCGTCCATCGCGCTGCCGAGGCAATCGACGCTCGGTTTCGCCGATATCGACTTCGCTGGAAAGAGGTGGCGGGTCTATGCCGCGAGCGATGGGCGGCGCACGGCCCAGGTAGCGCAGCGCTGGAGCGCGCGTGACGAGCTCGCGCGCAACGCGGCCGCTGGCGCGGCAATGCCCGTCATAGCGGCGATCCCGATAGCGTGGATCGTCCTGATCTGGGCCATCAATCGATCGCTGGGCCGGCTCTCCAGCCTCGCCGAAGACCATCGCGGAGAGGAGCGTCGACGCC
The DNA here is from genome assembly GCA_963793985.1 of uncultured Alphaproteobacteria bacterium. Lineage (GTDB taxonomy): Bacteria > Pseudomonadota > Alphaproteobacteria > Rhizobiales > Xanthobacteraceae > JAJPKK01. Next base: position 45,700 of record CAWCCG010000019.1, read on the forward strand.
CAGGATCCGATCTCCCTCGGAGCAGGTTCCGGGCGAAATCGGCCCGCTGATTTCGGCGATGAATTCGCTGATCAGACGGCATCAGGGCGCAGCGGAGCGGCAACGTCGCTTCGTTTCTGATGCGGCGCACGAGCTCAGAACGCCACTCGCCGCCCTGCAGATACAGGTCGACAATCTGCCATCGGGCACGCGGGCGAAAAATGGCGCGTGGCGCGAGACCATCGACGATCTCAAGGCGGGAGTGCGCCGTGCCAGCTTGGTGGTGGAGCAGCTGCTGAAGATGGCACGCATGGAACGTCCAGCGCCGCCACGCCGTTGCGAGACGATCGACCTGAGGGAGCTCATCGGAAGCGTCGTCGCCGATCACGTGGCGATTGCCGGGCGGAAGGACATCGACCTTGGCCTGTCGATCGGTGACACCATCGAATTGGAGCTGTCAGACCCTGACGCGAAGTTGCTGTTCGCCAATCTGGTCGACAACGCGATTCGCTACACACCAAGCGGCGGGACCGTCGACGTCGCGCTCAAGATGGACGGCGCCAAAGCGCTCGTCGAGGTCATCGATTCCGGCTGCGGTATCCCGAACATCGCGTTGCCACGCATTTTCGACCGTTTCTTTCGCGCAGCACCACCCGACGTCGAGGGAACGGGCCTGGGTCTCGCGATCGCCAAGGCGATCGCCGACCGCAACGATTTCCAGCTGACGATCGACAACCGGCCCGACACGGCCGGCGTGGTCGCGCGGGTAACGATACCGTGCGACGGCGACCTGAAGAACCCCGACTTGACGAACCCCGACCTGACAAACCCGAGGGCTGCCGCGGCCCCCGGTAACCCCCCCTTAAACCCGCCGCACTAGCGTGGGGGCCGGGTGCGGCCCGTGCACGGTCGCGGGCGGGGTGGGACGTGGGGAAACCAGGCCGAGGCGCGGAGAAGCGTCGCGAGCCCTCCTTGGAGAGCGGCGCGGGCACGCTCGACGTGCGCCTCGCGCCCGAGGACCGCGCGTCCCCTGCCGCCGCCGAAACGCCGAACGCCCGGCGATCGACCAAGACGTCCTCCGCGAAGGCCACCTCCGGCAAGTCGAACTCTGCGCGGCGCGTCGAGCCGAAGTTCGATCCGCCGACGCGGTCGCGCCCGCCGGTGCCGCCGAAGAAGGGCAAGACGGCGCGTCGCGGCGGACGCCGGTTCGGCATTGTGCGCCTGGCCTATTGGGGTGCCGTCCTCTCGATCTGGGCAGCGCTCGGCGTCGTCGGCCTGTTCGCCTGGGTCGCGATGCACCTGCCGCCGATCCAGTCGCTCGAAATTCCCAAGCGCCCGCCGAGCGTCCAGATCAACAGCCTCGACGCCAAGGTATTTGCGAACCGCGGCGAGATGGGCGGGGCCGCGCTCGCCATCAAGGAGATGCCGGCGCACCTGCCCAATGCCTTCATCGCCATCGAGGACCGGCGCTTCCGTTCCCATCACGGGGTCGATCCGGTCGGCCTGTTCCGCGCCGTGTTCGCCAATCTGCTCCACCGCGGCATTTCCCAGGGCGGCTCGACCATCACCCAGCAGCTCGCCAAGAACCTCTTCCTCACCCCCGAGCGCCACATGATGCGCAAGCTGCAGGAGGTGGTGCTGTCGCTGTGGCTCGAGCACAAATTCTCCAAGAACGAGATTCTCGAGCTCTATCTCAACCGGGTCTATTTCGGCTCCGGCGCCTATGGCGTCGAGGCTGCGTCGCAGCGCTATTTCGGCAAGTCGGCGCGCAACGTCACGGTCGCCGAAGCCGCAATGCTGGCCGGCCTCGTCAAGTCGCCGTCGCGTCTCGCGCCGACGCGCAACTTCGATGCCGCCGAAGAGCGCGCCCGGGTCGTGCTCGCCGCCATGGCCGAGGCCAGGCTGATTCCCGACGACACCGCAAGGGTCGCGACGGCGTCGCCGCCCAAGATCGTGAAGCCGAGCGCCGGCGGCTCCTCGAACTATGTCGCCGACTGGGTGATGGACGTGCTCAACGACCTCATCGGCCGGGTCGACGAGGACATCATCGTCGACACCACGATCGACGCCACCATGCAGGCGGTGGCCGAGAAGGCCCTGATCGAGGAAGTCTCCCAGAAGGGCGAGAAGTTCGGCGTCCAGCAGGGGGCGCTGGTGGCGATGACCACCGACGGCGCGGTGCGCGCGCTGGTCGGCGGGCGCAGCTACGCCGAGAACCAGTTCAACCGCGCGGTCGCGGCGAAGCGCCAGCCCGGCTCGGCCTTCAAGCCGTTCGTCTACCTGACCGCGCTCGAGCACGGGCTCACCCCGGACACCGTGCGCGAGGACCGGCCGATCGAGATCAAGAACTGGCGGCCGGAAAACTACGGCCACGAGTACTACGGCCCGGTCACGCTCACCCAGGCGCTGGCGATGTCGCTCAACACGGTGTCGGTGCGGCTCACCCTCGAATTCGGACCGACCAACGTGGTGCGCACCGCCCACCGGCTCGGCATTGCCTCGAAGCTCGAGCCCAACGCCTCGATCGCGCTCGGCACGTCGGAAGTATCGGTGCTGGAGCTGGTCTCGGCCTATGTCCCGTTCGCCAATGGCGGCACCGCGATCATCCCGCACGTCGTCAAGCGGGTGCGTACGCTTCGCGGCAAGACCATATACACGCGCCCGACGCCGACGCTCGGCCGCGTCATCGATCCCCGCTACGTGGCGATGATGAACACGATGATGCGCGAGACGGTGACCTCCGGCACCGCGCGCAAGGCCGACCTGCCGGGCTGGCCCGCCGCCGGCAAGACCGGCACCAGCCAGGATTTCCGCGACGCCTGGTTCATCGGCTACACGAGCCAGCTCGTCACCGGCGTCTGGTTCGGCAACGACGATTCCTCGCCGACCCGCCATGCGACGGGCGGCACTCTGCCGGTGGAGGCCTGGAGCCGCTTCATGAAGGCGGCGCACCAGGGTGTGCCGATCGCCGGCCTTCCGCTCACCACCGGCGGGATCGCGAGCCTGGCTGAGCCCGGATTACCGCCCGCTCCAATTCCACCTGCCGGAGTGCCATCGGCCGGAATGCCGCCTGCCGGGATACCGCAGGCCGGCGCGCCAATGTCTGCACATCCGCCGATCGCGCCTCAGCCCGCCGCTGCGCCAGCACGGCCGCGCGACGCGGTCCGACCCGCCGAGGGGACCATCGACGGCTGGCTGACGAACCGGTTGTTTCCAGGACGCTGAGCCGGGCCCGTGGAGGGCCGCGCCGAGTCTCAGGCGATGGTGAGGCGCGAGCGCCGCTTCTTGCCGGCGGGATCGGGCTCGAGGCCGTAGCGATGGAGATCGGTGCCGTGGACATCGAGCCACGCCTTGGCGCGCTCCATCTCCGGGCAGATGCGGCGCAGCAGGCGCCAGAACCGCGAGGAGTGATTCATCTCGACGAGATGAGCGGTCTCGTGCGCGGCGAGATAGTCGAGCACGTAGCGCGGCGCCAGTATGAGCCGCCACGAGAACGACAGCACGCCGGACGTCGAGCACGAGCCCCAGCGGCTCGCCTGATCGCGGATCGAGATGCGCCGGCAGGTGACGCCGAGCATCTCGGTGTAGCGCCGGACCGCGACCTCGAGGTCGCGCTTGGCCTGGCGCTTGAGATAATCGGTGATGCGCCGCGATACGTGCTCGCTCTCGCCGGCGACGCACAGCAGGCGTTCGCCGCGGGCGTCGGTCTCGGTCCACACGGTGCCGCGCACGCTGCGGCGGTGAACGATCGCGTGGACCGCGCCGCGCAACGGCAATTCGGAGCCGTGCGCGAACGGCGCGGCCTTCGGCAGGCGGCCGAAGCGCGTCGCGATCCAGGCCCGATGCTTCTCAGCGAACTCGCGCGCCTCACGCAGGCTGCCGCGCGGCGGCATGGTGAGCACGGCTTCGCGCGTCACCGCGACGATGCGCAGCGTGTAGCGTCGCGCCTGACGATGCCGGCGCAATCGTACGAGAAAGACCGCGTCCTCACAGACGACCTCGATCGCTTGAGGTTCGGTCGGACGACGATAAAGCAGGGCACGCGAGGACATCGAGGCTGGATCCAGGGCAAATCAGTCGGTCGATAGTGGCATATCCGCGAAAAGATCAATGAAACATTCTCGCGAGGCCACTTTCATACCGAATATAGATAGCGGAACTCGCCTGCCGCAACATCTTGCGTTCGCAAAGAACGAACAACGATTCATTTTATGACTTCGCCCGGCGCCCTGCCGGCATAGGAAATTCTGCTTAGATTTCAGACTGTTATGATCTCAAATCCGGCAAGGTCGCGGAATTCCTCGACTTATAAGATTGAATCACAAGTCGCTGCTTGGGTTAGCGCTTCAAATGCCCCGTTTTGCAACTAACCGCTGCAATCAGGTTGAAGATGGTACCGGCGAGGCGTGCGCCGCGTCGCTGCCATTCGTCTCGCGCTTTCGGCTCTCGATCCGCCCGGCGCTCTTGGCGGCCGCGGCATGACGGAGTTCGTGCGAGAGGATGAAATCGGAAATGCGCGGCGCGATCTCCGAACGGAAGCGCGATCCGTTGAACACGCCGTAATGACCGACGCCGGGCTGCAGCCAGTGCGCCTTGTTCGAATCCGGAATGTTGACGCACAGCCGCTGCGCCGCCTCGGTCTGTCCGACGCCGGAGATGTCGTCGTGCTCGCCTTCCACCGTCATCAGGGCGACGCGCCTGATCTCGGCGGGCCGCACCGGCTCGTGGCGGTGAACCATCATGTCGCGCGGCAGGGCGTGGCGGATGAATACGGTCTCGACGGTCTGCAGATAGAACTCGGCGGCGAGGTCCATGACGGCGAGATATTCGTCGTAGAATTCGCGGTGCTTCTGGGCGGAGTCGCCGTCGCCGTCGACGAGGTGGCGGAACAGCTTGCGATGCGCATCGATGTGGCGATCGATGTTCATGCTGACGAAGCCGTTGAGCTGCAGGAAGCCCGGATAGACGTCGCGCATCATGCCGGGATGCGGGAACGGCACCTTGGTGATGACGTTGCGCCGGAACCAGTCGATGCCGCGGAACTTGGCGAGCTGGTTGACGCCGGTCGGGTTGACGCGGGTGTCGATCGGTCCGCCCATCAGCACCATCGAGCGCGGCACGTAGGGATCGTCCGCCGCCTCCATGCGGGCGACCGCGGCGAGCACCGGCACCGACGGCTGGCACACCGCGACGACATGAACGTCGCCGCCGAGGAAGTGCAGGATCGAGATCACGTAGTCGATGTAGTCGTCGAGATCGAACCGCCCTTCGGTGAGCGGGACCATGCGCGCGTCCGTCCACTCGGTGATGTAGACGTCGTGGTTGGGCAGGAACGCCTCGACCGTCCCGCGCAGCAGGGTCGCGTAGTGCCCGGACATCGGCGCGATGATGAGAAGGCGCGGCTGCGGCCGGTGCGGCACGTGCTCGAAATTGCGCACGAAATGCATGAGCCGGCAGAACGGGCGCTCCCACACCGCCTCGACATGCACCGGCACGCGCTCACCGCCGACCAACGTCGCCGAGATCTCCCATTCGGGCCGGCTGTAGCGCCGCGTCGAGCGCTCGAACAATTCGCAGGCCGCCGCCACCGACTTGCCGAACATCGTGGTGGTGAGCGGGTTGAGCGGATTCTTGAACAGCAGCTTGGTGGCATCGGCCATCGCCCGCGACGGATTGAGCGCCGCCTGGTTCATCTCGTAGAACCAGTACATCGGCGCCGAAAATAGAACTCCGCCGTCACCGGGCAGCGCCGGCGCGCCACCGAATTCACCGATCGCCATGACAAAAGCGTCCTTACCTATTGCTGCACTGCAGCAAGATGGCCGCGAGGGCCGACACGGTCAACCTGCAGTGAGTTCGTCGGGGTCGAAGGACCCCGGTTCAATGGACAATATAGTTACGCTGCCCACCTTTGCCCCACCGTTTGCTCATTCCCCCGCCTGGAGGAGCGATCCGTGACGCCTCGACGCGTCCAGCAATCGCATGAATCCGAACACTCCGGCCCCGAACCACAGGACATTGAGCGCCAGTGCCCGCCACATCAGGTCGGCCCTGAATATATGCTCAATCAATAGGCCGCGCATACCCTCGAATACGTAGGTCGGCGGCAAAGCCAGGGCGACCCACTGCAACCAGCCCGGCAGCACTGCAACCGGATAGTAGACGCAGGCGAGCGGCATCACGAGGAACATGATGGTCCAGGCGAAGCTCTCGGCGCCGAGCCCGTTGCGCATGACGAGGCCCGACACGAAGATGCCGACCGCCCAGCTCGTCAGGATCAGGTTGGCGAAGAACGCGGCGAGCGCGAGGCCCAGCCCATAGAGGTTGAAGCCGAAGAAGGCGATGGCGAGCAGCGACACCGGCACCATGCCGATGGCGAGGCGCACGATGCTCATCACCATCAGCGCCATCACGAACTCGATCGGCCGCAGCGGGCTGATCATGAGATTGGCGAGATTGCGCGACCACATCTCCTCGAGAAACGACACCGAAAAGCCGAGCTGGCCGCGGAACAGGATGTCCCACAGCAGCACGGCGCCGATGAAGGTGCCGCCGGCGCGGGCGAAGAACCCGGAGTTCTCGCCGATATAGAGCTGAAGGAAGCCCCACATCAGCATCTGCACCGTCGGCCAGTAGATGAGCTCGAGCAGCCGCGGCCACGACGAGCGCAGCAGGTACCAGTAGCGGGCGATCATCGCGCCGATGCGCCGCCCCGAGAGCCGCGAAGTCGAACTGCCGATCTGCTGGCTCCTTCACTGGGCCGCCTCCCCGACCCGGCCGCGCGCCACGTCGAGAAACACTTCTTCGAGGGTTCGCCGGCCGTAGCGCGCGATCAGCGCCGTCGGCGCGTCGTCATCCTCGATGCGCCCCTTCTTCATGATGATGACGCGCTCGCACATCCGCTCGACCTCCAGCATGTTGTGGGACGCGAGCAGCAGCGTCGAGCCGTGGACGGCGCGGTAGCGCTCCAGGGTGCCGCGCACCCAGTCGGCGGTGTCGGGGTCGAGGGACGCGGTCGGCTCGTCGAGAAGGAGCACCTCGGGGCGGTTGAGCAGCGCCTTGGCGAGCGAGGCGCGGGTCTTCTGCCCGGACGAGAGCTTGCCGGTCGGGCGGTCGAGCAGGTCGACGAGGTCGAGCTCGCGCGCGATTTCGATGATGCGTTCGGCGAGATCGGGCACGCCGTAGAGCCGCCCGAACACCGTGAGGTTCTGACGCACCGTGAGGCGCATCGGCATTTCGATGTAGGGGCTCTCGAAATTCATGCGGTGCAGCACCCGGTAGCGCTGCCGCGGCATATCGGCGCCGAGCACCCGCACCGACCCCGCCGACGGCGTCACCAGGCCCAGGATCATGGCGATGGTCGTGGTCTTGCCGGCGCCGTTGCCGCCGAGCAGGCCGGTGATCGAGCCGGCCGGCAGCGAAAAGCTCACCCCGGCGACGGCCACGCCGCCGCCATAGGACTTCGCCAAGTCTGTCACGGCGAGCACGGGTTCAATTTCTGGCATGAATCACGATATGTGTTGACAAGCGCTGCCGTTTTTACGGGTTGTCGCCGCGGAAGCAAGTTTCGCAGTGACATCATGCGCCACCCCGTCGGGATGCGTCGCAAGGGATACCGGGATGTCGGATCTGGGCATCGAGCAACAACAGCACACCATGCGCAGCGTGCGGCTCGACACGCTGGTGCGCCTGCGCTGGCTCGCCGTGCTCGGGCAATCCGCGGCCGTGCTGGTGGTCCATGACGGCTTCGATTTCGACGTGCCGTTCTGGGCCTGCCTCGCCGTCATCGCCGTCTATGGCGCGGTGAACGTGGTGCTGCGCCTGCGTTTCCGGTGGAACCAGCGGCTCGAGCCGCAGCATGCCGCCTACCTCCTGGCGCTCGACATCATCGAGCTCGCCGTCCTGCTGTTCCTCACCGGCGGGCTGCAGAACCCGTTCTCGTTCCTGTTCGCCGGGCCGGTGCTGATTTCGGCCGCCGCGCTGCCGGCCCGCATGACCCTGATGCTCGCCGCGCTCGCCATCGCCTGCGCCACGTTCCTCGTGTTCGAGCACTATCCGCTGCCGTGGCCCGAGGAGGAGCCCCTGGAGCTGCCGCCGCTCTACATGATCGGCGTCTGGCTCTCGCTGCTGCTCGCGATCGGCTACATCAGCGTCTATGCGTGGCAGATCATCGAGGAGTCGCGCCAGCTCTCCGACGCGCTCGTCGCCACCGAGCTCGTGCTCACCCGCGAGCATTACCTCTCCCAGCTCGACGGCCTTGCCGCCGCCGCCGCCCATGAACTGGGCACGCCGCTCTCCACCATCCTCGTGGTGGCACGCGAGCTCGAGCGCGAGATCGAGCCGGATTCGCGCCACACCGAGGACATCCGCCTGCTGCGCGAGCAGGCCCAGCGCTGCAGGGTGATCCTGAGCAAGCTCACCGAGCTGCCGGCGCCGGGAGAGCCGTTCGAGCGCATGAAGCTCTCGGCGCTGATCGAGGAGACGACCGCGCCCAATCGCGACATGGGCGTGCAGATCGACGTCGAGATCCCCAAGGACGATCCGACCGAGCCGGTCGGCGCGCGCAATCCCGCGATACTCTACGGGCTCGGCAACATCCTGGAGAACGCCGTCGATTTCGCGCGCAATCAAGTCCAGGTCACGGCTTCGTGGGATGACGATAAAGTGAGCGTCGTCATCGCCGACGACGGCTCGGGCTTTCCGCCCGAAATCATCGATCGCATGGGCGAGCCTTATATTACCAGCGCGCAAGGCAGGCGGATGCGCGGCCGCGAGATGCCCGGGCTCGGCCTCGGCTTCTTCATCGCGAAAACGCTGTTGGAGCGGTCCGGTGCCAAAATGTCGCTGCAGAACCGGCCGTTCCCGCAGCGCGGCGCGGTGGTGAAAATCCGCTGGAACCGTGAAGAATTCGAGCGCCCGCAAAATTTGCAGCGCCCGATCGACGCCGACGACGACCGCACTGCAACAGAGAAAGTTGCCGCTTCGCCTCTTGCCGAAAATCGCTAATCGACTACCTACGCCCCCAGTGAAGGGAGCGACGGTGTGTCTCAACTGATTGAACGAGGATTGATCATGTCTGATGCAACAGTCTCGGCGATCCCCGGCGATCGCTCTCTTCTGATCGTCGAAGACGACAAATCGTTCCTGCAGCGCTTGGCGCGTGCGATGGAAGGACGCGGGTTCAGCGTCACCACCGCCGAGTCGGTCGCGGCCGGGCTCGACCAGGTCGAGAAGGCGGCACCCGCGTATGCGGTGGTCGACATGCGGCTCGGCGACGGCAGCGGCCTCGACGTCATCTCGGCGCTCAAGCGGCGCCGGCCCGACGCCCGCGGCATCGTGCTTACCGGCTACGGCAACATCGCCACCGCCGTGACCGCGGTGAAACTCGGCGCGGTCGACTACATGTCGAAGCCGGCCGACGCCGACGACGTCGCCAACGCGTTGCTGGCACTCGATGGCGGCAAGGCCGAGCCCCCGATCAACCCGATGTCGGCGGACCGGGTGCGTTGGGAGCACATCCAGCGCATCTACGAGCTGTGCGGCCGCAACGTGTCGGAGACGGCGCGGCGGCTCAACATGCACCGCCGGACCCTGCAGCGCATCCTCGCCAAGCGGGCGCCGAAGTAGCCTTACCGAAATTTAACCACGCGAAACGTAGCCCGGGTTGAGCGCAGCGAAACCCGGGAGCGGCGTCGCGTTTGGCTGACACGGCCCCGGATTTCGCTCGCGCTCAATCCGGGCTACGTGCGGTGCTCTCAAATCTCGCTGCCGTAGGGTCCCTGCGGGTCGGAGAGCGCCTGCAGGCGCACCGCGGCGGCGCGCGCGAAGGCGAGCATCACGCTTTTGCGGGTCGAGGCGTGAAGGCGGTGCGCCGGCGCCTCGCGCACGAGCTCGGCCCCGTAGCCGTCGGCGAGGATGAGCCCGGCGTCGGGCGGGAAGATATCGAGTGGCACGTGCGCCGCGGTCGCGAAGAACAGCCGGTCGCAATGCAGGCGGTAGTCGGTCCATTTCTGGTCGGCGCGGAAATCCGCGACCGACGACTTGATCTCGACGATCCAGATCTCGCCGTCGCCGCCGAGCGCGACGAGGTCGGCGCGGCGCCCCGACAGCAGCGAAAGCTCGCTGACGCAGGAGAGGCCCAAGGCCAGCAGCAGCCGCTGGGTCCCGCGGGCGATCGTGAGCGCGGTCTCGGACTGGCGCCCGTCGGGCGGCACGATGATGATGGAGTCGAGGGACATAGCCCCAGAGGATTCCACGCAGGGCCGCAGCGGACAAGCTTCTTGCGGGTGGATTCCCCGCCTGTAGGATGGCTCCACAGACGCGGAAACGCGCGCGTTCACGGGAGGTCGTCATGACGGGGCGAAGGCTGACTGCGCTGTGCGCGCTCGCCGCGATGCTGGTCGTGGCGGCGGTCGCGGCGGGGGTTGATCGGGCCGCGGCCGAGGCCGCCGAGCTTCGCATCTCCCGCGGCTACGGCATCCACTACCTGCCGCTCTACATCATGGAGCGCTTCAAGCTCGTCGAGAAGCACGCTGCCGCCGCCGGCCTTGCCAATGTGAAGGTCAGCTACGCGTCGCTCGACGGCGGCAACGTGATCAACGACGCGATGCTCGCCGGCGCGCTCGACATCGCGTCCCTGCGGCGTGCCCGGCTTTCTCACGCTGTGGGACAAGGCGCGCAGCGTGCCCGCAATACGAGGTCAAGGGGCTCGCCGGCATCGGCGCCGGCTCGGTGTGGCTCGTCACCCGCAATCCGAACGTGAAGACGCTCGCCGACTTCACCGCCAAGGACCGCATCGCGGTCCCCGGCATCAAGACGTCGTTCGTCGCGGTGGTGCTCGAAATGGCGGCGGCGCAGGCGTTCGGCAAGGCGAACTACGCCAAGCTCGATCCGCTCACCGTGAGCCTGCCGCATCCGGACGCGCTCACCGCGATGCTGTCGCGCAGGTCGGAGATCAACAGCCATTTCTCCTCGCCGCCGTTCTGCTACATCGAGAACGACCAGCCCGGACTTCCACCGCGTGGTCAATTCGTCCGACGTGCTCGGCCCGCTGACCATCATCATGGCCTACACGCGGCGCTCCTTCTACGAGGCGAACCCGAAGCTCGCGGCGGCCTTCGTCGAAGCGGCGAAGGAAGCGGCCGCGCTGATCGCGGCCGACAAGCGCGAAGCGGCGCGCGCCTACGTTTCGCTCGCCAAGGTCAAGACCAGCGAAGACGAGATGATGCGCATGCTCAATGATCCCGAGACGCATTATTCGGTGGCGCCGGAAGGCATCATGAAATACGCCGAATTCATGCACGACATCGGGACCCTCAAGGGTCAGCCGAAGAGCTGGAAGGATTTGTTCTTCCCGCTGGTCCACGACGCCGCGGGCAGCTGAGGGCGTCGGCTGCCGCGCCGGACGAGCAGAATTTTCCCGTCGGTGAACGGCCTCACAAAGCCGCGGCATGCCGCGGGCTACCCTCCGCTTCGCTGGCCCCTCACGCGGGCCGCGGTCGGAGGAGACGATGCCGCATTCTCCGTTGACGCAAGAGGACCGCGAGGTCGCGCGCCTCATCTGGCGGATCGTGCTGGTCTTCTACTCTTCGACCGCCGTCGCGCTGTCGGCGTGGATCGTCGCGCACGTCGCGACGAGAAGCCCGAGCACCAGGCCCCCGATCGAGGTCGCCGCCAAGCCGAAGCCGCCGGCGAGACCCGTGTCGTTTCGGTGAGGCAGATGATCCTCGGACACGTCGCCGATTGCAGGCACTCAGGAAGCCGCTAGCGTCGCCGTCGATCTGCAGCCGTCATCGCCGGGCTTGTCCCGGCGACCCCGATCACGTGGCACGGCCGTGCCCTAAGCCGGGGTGGCCGCGGACAAGCCCGGCCAGTGACCACCTCACTCAAAAATCCGGCTTCTCCGCGGTCGGCACCGCGAACAGGTTTTGGCTGAAATAGTCGTGGTTGTTCTCGGCGCAGACGGTTTCCTGCAGGGTGCCGTCGGTCTTGATCCAGCGCTGCTTCATCGTCAGCGGTTCGTGGAAGGTGTCGGGGTCCTCGACGGTCGCGATCGCGGTCAGGAACTTGCCGCCGGGCTCGATGGTGAAGCGCTCGACCACGTGCAGCTTGCTCGGTGTGCGGCGTGCGGAAATTGTCGATGTAGCTGTTGTCGGTGGAGAGACCGATGGTGTCGATGACCAGCGTGTCGCCGTTCTCGTAGTGGCCGATCGAGTTCGCCGAACCAGGACGGCGTGACGTGCTCGGAATGCTTGTCGGTGAGGAAGACGCGGCGCACCATGTGGTCGCGCTGCCAGATCATCCACACCTCCTTCGGCGTCTGGATGAAATAGAGCGGCTCGAACGGAAACAGGAGCTGGCCGGGGACGCCGCCGGGATAGCAGCGCGCCTGGGCCGCGAAGGGCACCGCCCGCTCGCCCTTGAGCGCTTCGTCGTTCGACGCCTGCATCGCCGCCGCCGCCCACGGCTTCAACACCGGGTCCTTGGCGTTGCCGATGCGCAGCGTCGGCTGGGTGCCGGCGCGCAGCGCATTGACGTTGCTGGTGAAGGGGTGCTCGGGATCGGGCTTGATCGGCCCGTGACCGTGGCCGGCCGGCGGGTCCTGCCAGTCCGCGACGTTCGACTGCCAGCCGTATTCGGCGGCGGCGAGGTTCGGGATTTGGCCGGACTCGGCCCGCGCTGCCGGCCCAGGCGCCAGGACGATCAAGGTTGCGGCGAGCGCCCCGCCCAGGACGGCAAACGGCGGCGCATGTCGGGGCCCGGACATTTCGATCTCCTCGATTCCAGCAAGGTTACGCTCATTTTTGGCGGCTTTGCCGACCGCGCGCAAGACCGGCCGGAACGCGCTGATGTCGCGCCGGTCGGCGTTCCGCCCGGATCGCGCCTCACGACACCTTTCGCTGCGCGAGGCCGAGCTCGGCGAAAATCTCGGCGTTGTGCTCGCCGAGCGCGGGCGGCGGCGTGTCGACCCGCGGCCCGCCATGGGCGAACTTGAAGGCGGCGACGGGAACGCCGAACTCCCCCGCGATGCCCGGCGCGCCGGCGTGGCGGTGGATCACGCCGCGGCTCGCCATTTGCGGATGGGCCACCGCTTCGCCCATGGTGCGCACGCGCGCCGCCGGCACGTGGCGGGCCTGGAAGAATTCCTCCCACTCCGCTGCCGTCCGCGTCTTGAGGATCTCGGAGAGCACCTCGGTTTCGCGGGCATGATCGGCCTCGCGCTCGTCGTTGCTGCGCTTGATGAGGTCGGGGCGCCCGAGCACCGTCCACAGCCGGCGCTGCTGGCGCAGATTGCTGGCACCGACCATCAGAATGCCGTCCTTCGTCTCGTAGGCGCCGTTGGTCGCGTGGGCGTGGCGGTTGCCGTGGGGCTTGGGATGGGTGCCGTTGCGCAGATAGCCGGCGAGATGCGAGCTCATCAGGATCATGGCGACATCGAGCATCGCCATGTCGATGCGCTGGCCGCGGCCGGTGCGCTCGCGCTGGAACAGCGCCGCCGACAGCGCGAAGGCGCCGGTGGTGCCGGTCGCGTAGTCGATCGCCGGCGCGCCGAACATCACCGGGTTGAACTCCTTGGTCCCGGTCATCGCCATGATGCCGGAGGTCGCCTGGATCACGTGATCGTAGGCGGTGCGCTCGCGAAACGGCCCGCTGTCGCCGAAGGCCGAGAACGAGGCGTAGATCAGGCGCGGGTTGATCGCGCTCAGATGCGCATAGCCGAGGCCGAGCGCTTCCAGCGCGCCGGGCCGGTAGTTCTCGACGAACACGTCGGCAGTCGCGACGAGCCGCTTCAAAGCCTCGCGGCCGGCTTCGGTCTTGAGGTCCAGCGTGATGGCGCGTTTGTTGGAGGCCTGCGCCAGGAACCCGGTGCCGAGCCCCGCCCGGTTGAGCGCCTTATCCGTGCCGGTGCTGCGGCTCTGGTCGGGCTCGTCGGGGTGCTCGACCTTGATCACGTCGGCGCCGAGGACGGCGAGCTGATAGGTCGCGAACGGCCCGGCGAGCACATGGGTGACGTCGATCACCCGGATGCCGTCGAAGGGCCGGACCTCTTTGTTCTCGAGCATGGTGCATACCTGTTTTCAGCCTGTGAACGCGGCTGCATGGAACGGCGATGGCCGGGTCGAGCCGTTAGGCCCATCCCGGCCATCCCATCATATCGGCACAGCTGTCTCGCGCTAATTGGTGCCGGGCTTCGGCGCGGCGTAGGTCTTGCTGAAGCCGTTTCGCGTGTTGGTCACCGTGAACGTGCCGTCGGGCTGCGCCGACAGCTTGATCCAGTAGGCCGGACCGTTGTGCGCGGGCGGCGCCGGCGTGTTCGGACCGGGCGCCGGCGCGGCGATCGGCGCAACCGGCATCGCATTCAGCGGCTCGTCGAGACCGTTGGCGATGAACATGCCGGGCACGGTGTATTCCTGGCCGGAGAGCTGCGAGAAGTGAATCTGCCACAGGTCCTCGAGGCCGGGCGAGGAATGCAGCACCTTCATCACGTCGGGCTGGCCGCCTTTGCGGGTGCCGTTGTTGATGATGGCGACGCGCGGATGCAGCGCGTGGACGATCACCTCGGAGTTCGAGCTGTCGACGCCGTGATGCAGGCCCATGAAGGCATCGATTGTGCCGATCTTGTTCACCGGGCACATCAGCTCGAATTCTTTGTTCTTGGTGATGTCGCCGAGATGCATGGTGCGGAACTTGCCGAAGGTGATGTAGGTGCCGACCGACATCGGGTCCTCGGCGTTGTTCTCGCCGGGCTTATAGTTGGCGCAGGTGGGATTGGGCGCGCCGGCGCCGGGCAGCGCCGTTTTCAAGGTCTCGCCCGCCGAGGTGACGATGGTCGCATCGATGCCGTCGATCGGGATCTTGTCGCCGACCTTCGCGACCGTGTGCTTGGCGTTGGCGTAGAGCGGCGGATAGACCTTCGCCAGGAAGTCGTCGACCACCGGCGACGGCTGGACGTTCGGGCCGTGGTCGATGAAGTGGCGGATCGGAATGCGCTTGGCGAGCTCGGCGACGCCGCCGAAATGATCGCCGTGCCAGTGGGTGATGATGAGGTGGTCGATCTGGGTCAGCCCCGCAGCCTTGACGGCCGCCATGATCCGCTCGGCATCGCGCACCGAAGCTTCGGGCCCGTAATTGCCGGTGTCGATGAGGAGCGACTGCCCGGACGGCGCGACGAACAGCGTCGCGTTCCCGCCTTCGACGTCGACGGTGTAGATGTCGAGGGTGTTTCTCGTCTGCGCGATCGCCGATCCGGCGGCGAACAGTACGGCAAAACCCGCAGCCGCCGTCAGCAAGTGGTGTCTCCGCATGGTTTCCTCCCTGTCGGATTGTTCCGACTTCTAAAACGCGGCCGCATGGTAGCAAGCGCCTGCGCGCGCCGAAAGGCGGTTGCAGGCGCTTCAGCGAAGCGAGCGCTCGCTTGCGAGGTTCGTCAGCGTTGGCGTCCCGGCGCCGCGCTGACGCGGCGCCGGGCGTTGCGGTTACAGGCCGAACACGAACAGCATGGTCTGGTTGCGCATCTCGCGCAGCTCAGGCGTGAGGGTGAGCCGGCCCTTGGAGATCTGGCTCAGCCCCGCGAGGATCGCGACATACTGCTTGCCGCCGAACTCGAAGGTCATCGGCGGCGCGTTGAAGCCGGTCCCGACATTGATCTTCCACAGCGGATCGAGGCTCTCGTCGTCATAGGCGATGAAGGTCCCGTCGCCGAAGCCCGTGAACATCAGGCCGCCGGCGGTCGTGAGCGCCGCGCTGTAGTTCGGATAGGTCGAGCGCAAGCGGCGCTTGACCTCGCCGGTGAAGGGATCGGAGACGACGATCTCGGATTCGGTCCGCGCGAAGAACCGGATTCCGCCGCCGAGCAGGGACCCGGTGGCGCTGCGCATCTGCTCGGGCGTCATCGTGACTTCATCGCAGGTCGGCCGCGACGGAATGTAGAGGAGCTTGGTGCGCGGGCTGTACGACGCCGACCAGTAATTGTTGCCGCCCTCGTGCGACGGGCACAGCACCTTGGTGCGGTCGGTCATCGTCTGCGCCTGCACGCCGGAATAGACCTGGATGTCCTTCGAAGGATCGTAGTCGACCGGCATGCCGGTCTTCTGGTCGATGCCCTTGGTCCAGGTGATGCCTTCCATGTAGGGCTTGGCGTGCAGCGTCTGCCCGTTGGTGCGCTCGAAGGCGTAGAGGAAACCGTTGCGGCCGGGATGCACCACCATCTTGTGGGGCGCGCCCGCCACTGCGCCGTCGATCAGGATGTGGGTGCCGGCGGCGTCGTAGTCCCACATGTCGCCGGGGGTGTACTGGTGATACCAGTTCATCTTGCCGGTGTCGGGATCCCAGGAGATCAGGCTGTTGGTGTAGAGATTGTCGCCGGGGCGGTAATACGGATTGTACATCGGCACCGGATTGCCGGTGCCCCACAGCACCTGGTTGGTCGCGGCATCGTAGGAGCCGGTGACCCACATCGCGCCGCCGCCGGTCTGCCAGGCGTTGTTCTTGTCCTTCCAGGTCTCGGAGCCGGGCTCGCCGGGAGCCGGCACCGTGTATTTGCGCCACACCACCTTGCCGGTCGCGCCGTCGAGCGCGGCGATGAAATCGCGCACGCCGCGGTCGCCGCCGGCGGCGCCGATGATGATCTTGTCCTTGACCGGGAGCGGCGCCGCGGTGAGCTGCAGGTCGGCCTGCCCGTCGCCGAGATTGGCCTCCCAGGCGGGCTTGCCGGTTTCCTTGTTGGTGGCGATGACGCGCGGCGGATAGTTCGCGACGCTGATCACGAGATTGCCCCACAGCGCGACGCCGCGATTGGCGAGCGGCGTCTTCTCCTGCCCCGGGTCCATGCGCCAGACGATCCGGCCGACATCGCCGGAGCGGCCGTCGATCTTGTAGACCACGCCCCATTGATCGACGACGTAGAGATAGCCGTCCTCGGCGAGCGGCGTCGATTCCAGATTCTCGTTGACCGCGGTGCCGCCGATCGCGAGCGCGTAGGCGAGCTTGAGGTTCTTGACGTTCGCCTTGTTGATCTTGTCGAGCGGCGAGTAGCGCTGCGCATCATAGGTGCGGTGGTTCATCAGCCAGTTGCCGGGCTCCTTGTCGGCATTGGCGAGCCGGTCCGCCGTCACGTCGGCGGCGATCGCGGAACCGGCGAGCAGGGTGCCCGTCAGCAGCGCGGCAGTCGTCATCGCAAGCGTGTTGCGCTCAATCATGGTTTCCTCCCGAGGTCACCGAAAGCGCAGTCTTCCGCCAGCATTCGCTTCGCGCACGAGCTTTAGCGGAACCGCGCCGTTCTTGTTTGCAGCGACATGATGCTAGCACGACATCGGCCGAAGGGCCGCGATTTCTCACCGCGGCAGGAAGAGAACGTTGCGCGTTTCGATCTCGGTTCCCCAGCTCGTGTTCTTGCCGAGCGCGGCGATCGCCGGCAGCGCCGGGATGCGGCGGCCATGCTGGACGAGCACGGCGTCGTAGCCGAAGGCCTCGCAGATCGCCGCCGTCGCGGCACCGGGATCGGCGTAGGTTCCCGACAGCAGCTCGAGCAGGAGCACCGGACGATCGCGCGCGATCGTCGCCCGCGCGCCGTCGAGCACCTCGCGCTCGCTGCCCTCGACGTCGACCTTGATGAAACGCACGTCGGCGAGGTCGAGACTGTCGAGCGTCGCGATCTCCACGGCGAAGGTGTTGATGGCGGGAAACTGATCGTGGGTCTTTTTCAGGCTGCCGGCGAGATGGAGCACCATGCCTTCTCCCGAGACCGGCACGAAGAAGGTGCCGCGGCCGGGCGCATCCGAGAGCGCGATCTCGCGGACCTCGGCGCGGCCGCGCAGCATCCATCGTGCGAAGGCGGCATAGTCCGGATTGGGCTCGAAGGCGACGACGCGATCGGCGACCTCAGCGAGCGCATAGGCGAAGAATCCCTGGTTGGCGCCGACGTCGACCGCGGTTCCGCCGCGGGGCATCAACTCGCCGAGAATCGCGAGCTCGGGCTCTCCGGTGCGCAGCTCATAGCGGATGCGGCGGCGATAGAACCACGCCGGCGGCACCAGCATCGTGAGCTTTTCGCGAAACGGCAGCGCCATGAGGGGTATCGACGGTTGGGCCGCAGGAATCGCCGGCCACAACAGCGCAAGCGAGCGAGGAAATCAAACCGTACGCGGCTGGGCAGTCGCCGTACGCGGACGAGTTCGCTCCAGGTGGCGGGCGTAAAAAAGTGCCCGCTCTCGCGGGCACGCCGATGTGAAGACCGGGAACGCGGCGCGATTGGCGCCGCGTTCGCTCTAGCCCGGCCGATGAGCGTTCGGCGCCGGACGTCCCGCAGGTGCAGCGGGACGAGCAGCCGCGGCCGGAGCGCGCGGTGCCGCAGCCATCGGCGCCGGCCGCGGGGCCGCGGGAGCCTGCGGACGCGGCTGGCGCGGCGGGCGGCTGAGAGATGGCAGCCTGAGGACGGGCGGCGGGCGGCGCAGCACCAGCCGGCGCCGGGGACACCGGATGCAGCGAGGCGTTGGCACTCGGGTTCGGGTGGCTCGCCGCATTGAGGCCGGCCGCGGGGCGGGCGCTCCCGGAGCATGAGCTGCATTGGCAGCATTCGCTGCGCCGGGCGCTCCCGGCGGGTGAGCTGCGTTCGCCGCGCCGGGTGCTCCCGGCGTGTGGGCGGCATTGGCATTCGCCGCACGGGGTTCCGGGCGCTCCCGGCGTGTGGGCGGCGTTGGCATTCGCCGCGCCGGGTGTTCCGGGCGCTCCCGGCGTGTGAGCGGCGTTGGCGTTCGGCGCGCCGACTGCACCGGGCCCGTGAGCAAGACCGCCGGCATTGGGCGTGCCATGTGCACCAACCACCCCGGCGCCCGAGAACTGGCCCGCATGCGCGGTCGCCGCAACGGTCGGAGCGCCGTGGTTCACCGAGGCGAAGTTCTCGCGCACGGTGCTCGCGGTTTGCTGATGCTGGGTCTGCATCGCCGTCGGCGCGATGTGGTGCTGGTTCACGGCGGCCATTTCCGCCGCATTGGGACGCGAGGCCAAGCCGCCGGCGCCGCCGTTGAAGGCGACGTGGTTGTTATTCACGATCACGGTCTTGTTGTAGACGTTGGTGATGTTGACGGTGCCGAAATTGTTGACGCTGCGGTTGTAGGCGAACACGCCGCCGCGCCACTCACCGCCGGCGAAGCCGACGCCGCCATAGCCGAAGCCGTAATTGACGCCGCCGTAGAAGCCGACGGTCGGCCCCCAGTAACCGCCGTTCCAGGCATAGACGCCCTCTCTCCACCCCCAGTAGCCCGGGGTCCACAGCAGTCCGGCGGAGGGCGGCAGCACCCAGGTGCCGGGCACCCAGAAGTACCCTGCGTCGCCGTAGGCCCAGTAGCCGGGCGTCCAGATGTAGCCGGGCGCCGGAATGGCCGGCTGCACGTAGACCGGCAGCGCCGGCGGCGCGATGGTGATCGAGAGGATCTGAGCGTGTGAAGGCGCTGGCGACACCGCCGCCAAGACCGGAAGAAGCGTGAACAAGGCGTAGTGGCGACGCATGCGTGTCTCTCCTTGGAAACGGCGAGAAATCGGGGACAAGCGCATTCGACCATCCCCCCCTCCACAACAAAGCCGAGAAATCCGGCGCGAATGGGATTAAAGGTGGCGAAAGCGCGGCCCTTGCACGATCTGACAGCGACCGCACCCGAGGCGTTCGCCGTTGCCGTTGCGGACATGCAGGACCGATATGAGCGATGCTAGGTCGCGCGTCTTGTCAGAGATGCGCACCCGACCGTCAGCTCCGGTTCTAACCGAAGGAACAACCGATGCAGAACAAGCCGAAGTCCGAACGCAGCTATGACCGGCCGACCGAGGACGATATCGCCCGCGCCTCTCTCGGCGGATCGCGCGGCTCGAGCAAGCTTCCGCCTGCCGAGCTCGACGAAAAGCACAAGAAGGACATGCCGCTCGAGCGCAACGACGATCCCGGCCACACCGCGTGAGACGCGCGCCGGGCAGGCAGATCGCGCTCACGCGTCGGCCGTGCGCCGCCGCGCCGGAAAAAGTGAATGCGTCGCGAATACCGGGCTTAGGCGCGCTGACTCGCGGTCAGCACAGCCAGCCGCAGCCCCACTGCATCGTCTTGTAGAAGCCGTAGTAGGGGCCGCCGCCCGCATAGCCGGCGAAATAAGGCGTCCCGAGGTAGCCGTGGTAGGCAGGGCTGGCGTAGGACGGGATAGTCGCCGCCATAGAAGGCCCAATTGCTGGCGGCGACGCCGACACCGGTCGCGCCCACGATCACCGGCTTGTTCGGACCGGGTCCACGGCCATAGGGCGGAACATTGCGGTCGGCGGCGTCGGCGATGCCCGCAACGCTCGCCAACGTCACGGCGGCAAGCACGGTCAACACGGCACGTCTCGGCATGATCCCCCTCCGTCTCGGCATCCGACTCGAATGGCGCTCGGGCCCGATTCGGACCACAAGCCACACTTTAAGTCGATTCAGAATCCGCCGAATTGGTGTCGGGGACCGCGTCTTTTCGCACCGACGTTGCCGTTTTTCATCACAACCGTCGTTTCGTGCGGCAGCTGCGGAGCTTACGCAGCAGTGGCGTGCCGCGCCGGGGCCCCGACCCCCATGGGGAGGGCGGCGCCGAGCGCGCCCGAGCGCAGCGCGTAGGTGGTCAGCCCGGCATTGGTCCTGATGCCGAGGCGCTGCATCATCTTGTATTTGTGGAACGCCACCGTGCGGTAGGTGATCCCGAGCCGGTGCGCGATCACCTTCATCGCGTGTCCGGTGGCGAGGAGCGCCAGCACCTCGCGTTCCCGCGTGGTCAGCTCGGCGGACGAGCCTTCGGATGCCGGCAACGCGAACGGCGCCGGCACGAGCGGGGGGCACTGCGATGCGGCGAGGCGCACCGCCTGGGCGAGCTGCTCGCACGGGGCGGCAGCGTCATCGGCGGCCTCGTCGGGCGCCTCGTCGTCCGCTGCGACGCTCGCGGTCGATGCCGTCGGCATCGGTCGCGTGATGGATGATCTTGGTGTCGGGCAGCCGGCGCATGATCTCCCGGGTCGCGCGGAACTCGTCGCGCAGCGAGAGCTCCGCCTCGATCACCACGAGGTCGGGCCGCAGCCGCAGCGCCTCGCGCAGCAAGGTGTCGGCATCGTAGACCACCCTGACGAGATCGAATTCGAGGGTGAGCATCGCCCGCACCGCCGCCGGAACCCCTTTCCGGTCGGTCGCCACGATGACTTTCGCCTGTTTCGAAGGTTTCATGTTACGCCCCCCACTCAAATTAACGTCCGGCCCCACGGAAGTAACGATTAATTAACCTAAAGAAATACTGAACGAGGTCAATTACACCCGGAGGTCATTTCAATTGGAATGGTTAAATTCGCGGCGATACTCGATAGTGAAACCGACGGGCGACGCTTTCGTCAAAGCGCCGTTCGTCTCCACAGAACGTCATGGCCGGGCTTGACCCGGCCATCCCGCTTATTGAGGCACCGCCGTGCCACATTATCGGGATCGCCGGGTGACGCCCGGCGATGACGCGTGTGGTGGTACAGCTGCGGGCGCGCTTCGAACGCCCGACGCTGGCGCGAGGCGGCGCGTACGACCTCAACAGCTTGATCAGTGAGTGCCGAGCCGTCCGTTGGGGCGCACGGCTTTCGCGAGCACGACGTCGCCCGGCATGATGCCGGTGCGCTCGGCGATCATCACGAGCTCGGCCACCGAGCGCACGCCGCACTTCTGCATCACCATGTGGCGATGCGCCTTGACCGTGCGTTCGGAGGTGCCGAGCTCGTACGCGATCTGTTTGTTCAGCATGCCGCGCACGACGAGCGCGAACACCTGCCGCTCCCGCGGCGTCAGGCTCGCCACCCGCGCGACCAGCGCCTCGACCTGCTCGGTGCGGGCACGCGCCTCTTCGGCATGATCGAGCGCGCGTCGGATGGTCTCGAGCAGCTGTTCGCTGCCAACCGGCTTGGTTAGGAAGTCCTCGGCCCCGGCCTTGATGGCGCGCACGCTCGTCGGAATGTCGGCGTGACCGGCCAGGAAAACGATCGGCAGGCGGTTGCCGAGCTTCGACAGGCGGTCCTGGAGCTGCAGGCCGGACAGATCCGGCATCTGCGCATCGAGCAGAATGCAGTCGGTGAGCCTGGTCGGCCGCTTGTCCAGGAGTTGCTGCGAGGTCTCGTAGAGCGCGACCTCGTAGCCCGCGGCGCTGAGCAGCCGTGCGATCGCGCTGCGAAACGATGAATCGTCGTCGACAACATGGATGACGTGTGACGCGTGCTGCATCTACCCCCCTCCAGAGGTCGTGTGCCGCGGCGGCAAAATCGTATCGCTCGAACGACCGCTGCGGTCCTTCGTTTCTACGATGCCAAACAAGTCGCTGATGCGACGTGCCGTTTCGGCACAGCCCCCAACCCCAGTTACCAATAATATACCTCGAATTTTCGTAATATTTAAAGATCAACTAACTGCCGGATCGGTGGTCCGGCCGCAAACGTTAAACTAGGGTTAACGACGCGCCGATACCCGGGAAAAATCGCCCCCTCCCCCGCTGAGGGCGGAGAAGGGGGCAAGGTGGCGCAATAAACCCGTGGCCTCGAAGAGGCAAAAAGAAGCGCGATCCGGCTTGGATCAGTTGGCGACGTGCTCGGCGGGCCCGGCGAACTTTCCGGGCTTCATGGCGGGGATACGGTATGCAGCCGGCGCGAACGCCGGTGCTTCGGTGGCCTCGCGCCCGACGGCGCGACGCAGCGTGGTCGAAGGGCACTCGCCGAAGGCTGAGCGGTAGTCGACCGAGAACCGGCCGAGCTCGAGAAATCCGAACTGCATCGCGACTTCGGTCACCGTGCCGCGCCGCGCCCCGGCGGCCATCAACGCCTGGCGGGCCTGGGTCATGCGGAAGCCGCGCAGGAAGCGGTAGGGGGAAACGCCGTGAACCTTGCGGAACGCGTTGCGCAGCGTGCGCTCGCTCACCGCGGCGACACGACAGAGGTCGTCCACGTGCAATTGTTCACCGCGATCACTACGGAGTAGCGCCTCAATGCGGTCAACGATCTGACGATACCGTTGGCCGTGTTGGGACCCCATGGGAAAAACCCCCTGCCTATACGCGGGCACCAGACGGCAGTTGGTAAGGTGCGACGCTGCCCTATGACCTTACGTGATGGGGCGCCAAGCAAAATTGTTCTTAGGGGCAAGCTCGCCTTTCCCTAGGTATAATGATGCATGCTGCACAGCGGCATGAGGCCGTCAGCGTTTGCGGCGGCGCAGCGAACCGCGCATCCGTAGCCCGCATGAGCGAAAGCGATATGCGGGATGGCCGGCGAGGTGTCGGCAGCATCCGGCATTACCCGGATGTCGCTTCGCTCATCCGGGCTACGGACCGCGCGTCCTCACGCCCCCGGATTGAGGGTGCGTTCCATCACCGAGACGACGTCGAAGCCGGCGGCATTGGCGCGGCTGACGATCTCGGCGAGCGGCCGCTTGCCGGCTTCCGAGAGCGACCACAGGGTGGCGCAGCGCGTTCCCGACCGGCAATAGGCGAGCACCGGCTTCGGCAGCTCGGCGAGGAGGGCTCCGAACTCCAGGGCGTCGGCGATGGTGACCGCGCCCGAGCGCACCGGCTGCGAGCGCCATACCAGCCCATGGGCCTTCACCACCGCTTCGATGTCGCCGCAGCACGGCTGATCGGAGGATTCGCCGTCCGGACGGTTGCAGATGACGGAGCGGAAGCCCGCAGCGACGACGGCGGCGATGTCGGACGCCCCGATCTGCGGCGCGACAGAGAGCTCGTCGGTGATCTTCCTGATGTCCATTCCAGTCCTCCCGAACAGCGGCGCGGTGCGTCGTCGAGCCGTCCGGCTCACTGCACGCCCGCGGCCTTTATCAGTTTGCCATTGGCGACGATCTCGTCGGCGACCAGCTTGTCGATCCCGGCCGGCGTCAGCGGCATCGGATAGACCGCAAGCTGCTTCAACCTCTCCTGCATCAGCGGCGACGCGAGGAGCTTGGTACCGGCGGCATGGAACTTGTCGACGATGGCGCGCGGCGTCTTCGCCGGCATGAAGACACCGTACCAGATCGTCGTATCGGAATCGCGGTAGCCGGCTTCGAGCGAGGTCGGCACGTCGGGAAGATCGGGCATCCGGGTCGGCGTGCTGACGACGAGCGCCAGCACCCGGTGGTCGCGAATGAAGGGGAGCGCCGTCGAGATCGGGCAGAAATAGAAGTCGACGCGACCACCGAGCACGTCGGTCAGGGCCTCGGCGCCGCCCTTATAGGGGATATGCACCGCCTCGATGCCGGCGCTCAGGCGGAACCGCTCGGCGCTCATGTGGGTCGCCGTGCCGACCCCGGCCGAGCCGTAATTGACGGAACCGCGGTGTGCTTTGGCATAAGCCACGAAATCCTGGACGGTTTTCCAGCCCTTTGCCGGCGACACGATCAGCACGTTGGCGTTCTGGCCGATCATCAACGCGCCGGTGAGGTCCTTCGCGGTGTCATAGGGGATGTTGGGCACGATCCACGGCGCGATGGTGTGGGCCGAGGAATTGGCGAGGATGGTGTAGCCGTCCGGCTCCGCCCGCACCACGGCGCCGACGCCCAACGTGCCGCCGGCACCGCCGCGGTTCTCGATCACGATGGGCTGGCCGATCTCTGTCGCCAAGCCTTCGAACACTGCACGCGGCACCACGTCGGTCGCACTGCCGGCCCCGAACGGGATGTAGGCCTTGATCGGCTTCGTCGGCCAGCCCGTGAGGTCGGGCGCCTGGGCTACAGCGCCGGCCAGTCCGGCGCCCAAGGCGGCGGCGATGATTGCGAAATGCCAACCACGGATCATGAAGGAATTCCGATCAGCTCTGAAGGCCTCAGTCACTCCGGGGCGCGCTCTCTCGCGCGAACCCGGAATCCAGGATTTGCCTTTCACCATTTCCAGACGTCGGGATTCGCGTTCCGAAATGGCGCGATCGTCACGCAGCAGCCGCGGCTTGCGCCTTGGGCTGCAGCACGAAATCGTATTTGACGGTGTAGAACTTGGTGTCGACCTTGTCGCCGTTGGGCGCGATGCCCGGCGGATGCTCGACGAAATCGACGATCAGCGGCGCCTTCACGCCGTAGACCACGTCGGTTTCGATGTAGGGGCAGCCGCGCTGGAACAGGTGGGTGACCACCCGGTGATAGCCCGGCGCCTCGAGGCAGAAGTGGATGTGGGCGGGGCGCATCTCCGAGATCTCGGTGTGACGGAAGAGGCCTCCGACCGGCCCGTCCATCGGGATCGAATAGCCGATCGGGGCGACCGTGCGCACCGAATAGGTCCCGTCCGCCTTCGAGTGGAACACGCCGCGCATCCACGGCTCGGTGACGTCGCGCTGGGCCTCGTAGAGGCCCTCGCCGTCGGTCTGCCAGAGATCGAGCGTGGCATTGGCGACCGGGCGGCCGTCGAGGCCGCGCACCGTCCCGGTGATGAAGCACGGAATTCCCGGGGCCTTCGCCGCCATGTTGCCGCCGTCGGCGAATTCCGGTGCATGGGGAATGTGGAACGGGCCTTCGACCGTGGTCGGCGTCGCGCCGCTCTCAAGCCGATGGTTGAGGGTGTCGACCAGCATGCTCACGCCCATGACGTCGGAGAACAGGATGAACTCCTGCCGCTTGTCGTCGCTCTTGTGGCCGATGGCAGTGAGGAAGCCGATCGCTTTCGCCCATTCGGCCTCGGTCGGCTCGACGTCACGCACGAAGGCGTGGAGATGCTTGATCAAAGACTGCATCACCTCTTTGAGCCGCGGGTCCGGGATCGCCTTCCAGCGATCGAGAACGACGTCGGTCAGGTTCTGCTCGGTCACATAGGGCATGCAACTCTCCTGCAAGTGTCTTTCGCCTGGCGCCTATCGCCGGAGTTCCTGCCGCACGATGCCGGCGCCATCCACCATGGCTTTCATCTTACCGTAAGCGACCGCGCGCGGCAGGTATTTCATGCCGCAGTCCGGGGCGATGACGAGCCGTTCCGGCTCCACGTGGGCGAGCGCCCCGCGGATGCGGGCAGCGACGATCTCGGGGGTTTCCACGGTCATGTCCGAGAGATCGATCACCCCGAGGATGATGGTCTTGGTGGGCAGCTTCCTCAACACCGCGAGGTCGAGCTTGGGTTGGGCGGCTTCGATCGAAATTTGCTGGGCGCCCGAGTTCTCGAGCTCGGCGAGAAACGAGTATCCGGTCGGCTTGTCCTGGACCACGGCGGCATAGCCGAAGCAGAGATGGACCGCGATGGTCCCGCCCACTCCCGCCAGCGCGCGGTTGAGCGCATCGAGCCCGTAGGCGCGCGCCTGGTCGGGGAACTGCTGCATCCACGGCTCGTCGACCTGGACGACGTCGGCGCCGGCCGCGAACAGGTCTTTGATCTCGGCATTGACGGCGTCGGCGAAATCCATCGCCACCGCGGCGTCGTCGCCATAATGGTCGTCCTGGGCCTGGCGGCTCATGGTGAATGGGCCTGGCACCGTCGCCTTGATCTTGCGGTCGGTGTTCGCGCGCAGCAGCGCCACGTCACGGACCTCGACCGGGCCGCGCCGCCTGATCTTGCCGACGATGCGCGGCACCGGCAGCTTGCGGCCGACCCGGCTCATGGCGAGGCCGGGATTGTCGATGTCGATGCCTTCCAACGCGGTCGCGAAGTGGTTGGAATAGCTCTCGCGGCGCTGCTCGCCGTCCGAGACGATGTCGAGGCCTGCGCGCTCCTGGTCGCGGATCGCCAGCAGCGTCGCGTCGTCCTGGGCGGCCTCGAGATGCTCATCCCCGATCAGCCAGAGATCGCGCGCCCGCAGCCGCGGCACCTGCTTCGACAGCTTGGCGCGATCGATCAGCCATTCCGGCTGGGGATAGGACCCGACGAGGCACGTGGGC
>CAWCCG010000020.1:0-58358 GCA_963793985.1 uncultured Alphaproteobacteria bacterium
GCAATGTATTGCTCCTGCAACAACTGGACGAGCAGCAATTTTGGCAGCGCCATGCTCGGCCACAGCGACCGCGAAGGCATCGCCGACACGGTCTACCAGCACTCGCCCATCTCGTCGCACATGTCGCGCGACTGCACGCAGCCGGGCCTCGTCGCCACCGGCGGCGGCGGCCTGTTCTACTGCTTCGCGCAGTAAAGCCGCGCAACTCCGCGAACGATTACACGCCGCCCCTCTGGGCGGCGTGTTTCGTTTTTGCGCAGCGCCTCGTCCAATTGGCGTGACTGACGACGTCTGCTCTTAGACCGTATGTTCGCCTAGCTCAGAGGCGGCCCGTCTCACGACATGCAAGATACGAGGGTTGTGCCGGTAGACCGGCACAGAGCCTCAATCATGGGAGACGGGCCAGATGGATTCTATCACTTACGTTGGGATTGATGTGCACAAGGCGACGATCGCCGTTGCCGTAGCTGATGGAGGCCGGTTAGGCGAGGTTCGTCAGTTGGGTGTTTTTGCCAATCGAGCCGAGGTTGTGCGCAAGATGGTCGAGCGGCTCGAGCGACCAGGCCGGCAGTTGAGGTTCTGTTACGAAGCTGGACCGTGCGGCTATGGGCTGCATCGGTTTCTAACCGGGCTTGGGCACGCCTGCACGGTGGTTGCGCCGTCGCTGGTCCCGATCAAGGCGGGGGATCGGATCAAAACGGACCGGCGCGATGCTGTGATGTTGGCGAGGCTTCATCGCGCCGGCGAACTCACCGAGGTTTGGGTGCCAGATGCCGCCCATGAAGCAATGCGCGACTTGGTGCGAGCCCGTGCTACAGCGATGAAGGTGCTGTCCAAGGCGCGCCAGCATCTTGGTGGATTTCTCCTTCGACACGGGAAGATCTATTCCGGCGTTCGGACCTGGACCCAAGCTTATCGACGCTGGTTGACGACGGTGAGGTTTGATCACCCTGCTCAGCAGATCGTGCTGCAGGATTACATTGATGCGGTCACTGATGCGGAGCGCCGGGTTGATCGATTGACGCTGCAGATCACCGAGCATCTACCCGGCTGGTCGATGGCGCCGGTCGCGACTGCGATCCAGGCGATGCGCGGGGTTGCTTTGATCAATGCCGTAACGATCGTGGCGGAGGTCGGCGACTTTTCCCGGTTCGGCAATCCGCGGCAATTGATGGCCTATCTTGGCCTGGTTCCGTCTGAGCATTCGAGTGGCGGCGCAGTGCGCAGGGGTGGGATCACAAAGGCCGGCAATCTCCACGCGCGACGCGCCCTGATCGAAGGAGCTTGGACCTACCGCATGCAGGCACGCGTCAGCCGCAAGCTGTACGATCGGCTTGAGGCTTTGCCGCAGAACGTGCGCGACATCGCTTGGAAGGCGCAGGTTCGATTGTGCAGTCGGTGGCGACGTCTTGCCGCCAGCGGGAAGCCGAAGGTCGTCGTTACGACCGCGATCGCACGCGAGATGGCCGGGTTCATCTGGGCCATCGCCCGTCAGGTTCAGCCGCAGGCAGTTGGATAATCAAAACGAACTCGATCCGACCAGCAGGAGGGCCGCACCCCAACCATCGTCATCTCGCAGGCGCATACGGCGGGAGGCAGAGCAACCGCAGGGAATCCTCGAGACCTGTTATGAGCCGGCCTGCGCCGACGCTCGTCACTTAGAACGAGGCAGCCCGAGACGGAATTCGGTCATGCGGTAACCAACCCGCGCATGAGAGCTTGTTAACCGGCGTCTTCAGTCTCTGCCTCCTGCCGTGCGCGTCTGATTGCTTCTTAATTTCCGTTCGGCGAAAGCCGGAGACGAGAGACCGCGTCTGAGCTCTTGACAGCGAACATGAGAGCAGGCCGCTGAAAAAGGCCGCTGACAGGCCGATGCGAATATGATTCTGTGTCTTCGTCGATGAGGGAGGCGAGGATGCGCGGCATCGGACGGGCGGATCTGGGGAGCTGTTCTCCTATGTCGACCTTGAGGAGCGGGTGCCGGCGAAGCATCCGCTGCGGCTGATCCGCACGATCGTGAACGACGTGCTGGTTGCGCTCGACGGCGAGTTCGCCAGGCTCTACGCGCCGAGCGGACGGCCGTCGATTCCGCCCGAGCGGTTGCTGCGGGCGCTGCTGCTGCAGGCGTTCTACACGATCCGCTCGGAGCGGCAGCTGATGGAGCAGCTCGACTACAACCTGCTGTACCGCTGGTTCGTCGGGCTCGGGGTCGACGATCCGGTGTGGGTGCCGACGGTGTTCACGAAGAACCGCGAGCGGCTGCTCGAGGCCGACGTGGCGCGCAAGTTCCTCGCCGAGCTCATGGACCACGAGGAGCTGCGCGGGCTTGCTGTCGGACGAGCACTTCTCGGTCGACGGCACGCAGATCGCGGCCTGGGCGTCGATGAAGAGCTTCCGCGCGAAGGACGGATCGAGCGATCCGCCGGCGCCGGGCCGCAACGGCGAGCGTGATTTCCACGGCGAGAAGCGCAGCAACGACACGCACGCCTCGACCACGGATCCCGAGGCCCAGCTCTACAGGAAGGGACAGGCAAGGAAGCCAAGCTCAGCTTCATCGGGCAACGCGCTGATGGAGAACCGCAGCGGGCTCATCGTCGCGGCGACAGTGACGAAGGCGACCGGCACCGCCGAGCGCGAGGCGGCCGAGGACGATGATCGTGCGCCGTTCGCCGGGCGTCGCGCCGCCTCACGCTCGGCGGCGACAAGGGTTACGACGCGGCCTCGTTCGTCGCCGACATGCGCGACGCTCAACGTGACGCCGCACATCGCCCAGAACACCAGCGGCCGGCGCTCGGCGATCGACGCTCGCACCACGCGCCATCCCGGCTACGCGAGCGAGCCAGCAGACGCGCAAGCGCATCGAGGAGCCGTTCGGCTGGGGCAAGACCATCGGCGGGCTCGCCCGGCCCATGCTGCGTGGCGTCCAGAAGCTCGACTTCAAGTTCACCCTGACGATGGCAGGCTACAATCTGATCCGCCTGCCGAAGCTTCTCGCGGCATGAACACAGCCAACCCGAAAGCGCTTGACCGCGTTGTCAAACGACAGCCATCACACCCTCGCTTTGCGAGATATAAATGAAGCGCGGCCCGGAAGACGAAATTTCAGCGGCCTGTTAGGGGAGATGCCGGCCGTGCCGGCGGTTCGGCTGTCACGTCCGATCTTGACTCGACTCGGACATCAGGTGGGCCGATATCCTGCGCTGCAGCGAGCGGCTGAACTCGGTCTCGATCCATGCGGACGAGTTGTCTCGCGTCGTCGCGCAGGTCCTCGCATTTCGCCGAGAAGATGTGAGCGCTTTGACATGGAATGCGTAGTTCAGTTATCGATGAAGCAACCGCTCCGTCTGCGGGGATGCCGAAGTGAGGGGGGCACGCCATCGGCAGGCAGCGCCTGATAAGTGATCACCCTTTTGGGTGACGCAGGGGCGACTTCCAACAAACAGTACTTCCAACAAACAGTATTGAGTCGAGCTGCGCCCAATGGCGCTCGGGTCGAAAATGGCTTGTGCCTCTTCTGAGGTCGCGGGCATCGGGCCGACTTTGCCGCGAAGGAAGCAAGATGAACTCATTGCGCATCAAGCGAGCTGCCTCGTCTTGGCATCTTTTCCGGAGGTGGATTCCGCTTTGCGTCGCGCTGCTCACTGCGTCACACGTTGCGCAAGCACAGTATTCGCAACAGGCGCGCCTGCTGGGCAGCGGCACACTCGATGGTAGTTATGCACAGGGTCCATTCGCTACTGCCCTGTCCGGTGACGGCAATACCGCGATTGTCGGCGCCCCGAGCGACAACAACGGTGTCGGAGCGGTGTATGTCTTCGCCCGCAGCGGCACCACCTGGACCCAGCAGGGCCCGAAGCTGGTGGGCACACCGTCGGGTGGCGCCAATCAAGGCCAGGCGGTCGCGCTATCCGCCGATGGCAACACCGCGATCGTAGGCGGGCCTGGCGACGGCAATGACTACGGAGCGGCGTGGGTGTTCACCCGCAGCGGCAGCACCTGGAGCCAGCAAGCCAAGCTGGTCGGCACCGGTGCGGTCGGGCCCTGTCCCTATACGGCCGACATCAGCGTCTGCCCAGCACAAGGCACTGCGGTCGCCCTATCCTCCGATGGGAACACCGCCATAGTAGGCGGTCCCGGGGACGCCTTTTCACGCGGAGCGGCATGGATTTTCACCCGAAGCGGCACGACGTGGACCCAGCAAGGTTCCAAGCTCGTCGCGAACGATGCCGCCGCTGGCCCCGCCCTAGGATCTTCGGTTGCGTTGTCCGGCGATGGCAGCACCGCGGTCGCGGGCGGTCCATTAGACGGTGCGCAGGTGGTGCAGGTGGGAGCGGCGTGGGTCTTCACTCGTAGCGGCAACACCTGGACCCAGCAGGGTCCGAAGCTCGTTGGCAACGACTACACCCTCTACGGGACCGGCATCGGCCCTCGCATCGGATCTTCGGTCGCATTGTCTGCCGATGGCAACACCGTGGCTGCGGGGGGGCCTTACGATGGTGGACGTGGAGCGGCGTGGGTTTTCACTCGTACCGGCGGGACTTGGACTCAGCAAGGGCCGAAGATAGCCGACTTACGCCCGGGCGTTCCGGACGGCTATCAAGGTACCTCAGTCGCGCTGTCTGGCGACGGCAGCACGGTGATGCTGGGCGTCGGTTCGGCCGAGATAGGCGCACCAGCTTCACCGTTCTTCGTGCGCAGCAATGGCCTGTGGTGCGAGTTAGGTACGACGGGAGTGGCAGGCCTCGGAACTAGTGTTGCATTGTCCCACGACGGCAGCACCGCGCTCTCTATGGGCTGGGTATTTGTTCGCAGCGCCGTCCGATTTCCGGCTACGCCGGCGACTCACGATTTCAACTGCGACGGCAAGAGCGACATTCTCTGGAACAACCCGAACGGCGATAGCGCAATCTGGTTGATGGATTGGACTGAGGTGGCGCGGAGCGCCGGCGTCGGAAACGCGTCGTCCTGGAGTATCTGGGGACAGCGCGATTTCAACGGCGATGGCACGTCCGATATCCTTTGGCAGGACGTCAGCGGAGATACGGCGATCTGGTTCATGAGCGGCACACAGGTCCTTTCGTCAGCGTGGCTCGGAAACGTGCCATCGTCTACCTGGACGATCGTCGGGACGGGCGACTTCAACAATGACGGCAAGGGTGACATCCTCTGGCGCAATACGAGCGGCATTATCGCCATCTGGTTCTTGAACGGAGGGCAGGTCTCCGCATCCGCATCTGTCGGCTCGGTGCCCGCCAACTGGCTGATCTACGGGACGGGCGACTTTGACGGCGACGGCAAGACCGACATTCTCTGGCGCGATAACAACGGCAACACGGCGATCTGGTTCATGAATGGCAGTCAGGTCTCCTCGTCCGCAAGTGTCGGTACTGTGTCGTGTTGCTGGACGATCGTGGGGACCGGCGACTTCAACGGCGACGGCAAGAGCGACATACTCTGGCGCAACAGCGTCGGTGATCTTGCGGTCTGGCTCATGAATGGCGCGCAAGTTATAGGCAGTGCGGTTTTCGGGAACGTCCCTACGAACTGGACCATTGCCGAGACCGGCGATTTCGACGGAAACGGCCAGAGCGATATTCTCTGGCGTGATAGCGGTACCGGAACTGTAGCAATTTGGCTCATCAGGCCTGGCTTGGTGGTCGCTTCCGGAAGCGTCGCCACGGTGGGGACTAGTTGGACGATCGAGGGCCTCAACGCCGATTGATCTCGCGAGCGCAGCGGCACATATCTTTGTGCAATGCATGAAGGTCGCCTATGGCCCAACTCGACCCTCGCTCTCTTCCTCCATGATGTCCGCTGGTTGAGGTGAAGCTGCCGTCGCGGGCACGAGTTGGTGAGGCGGCCTTTGACCCGTTCGGACGTCAGCAGCACGAAGAGTCCGACTCCGAAATCTCGGATCATCGAGCCGCTTGCATGGCGGCCAGCATACGGCGTGTGGCCGACGCGGCATGCTCCTTCGGCACGTTGGTGTATCCGATCATCAGCCCATTGTGGCCAGCGGCCCTTAGCGAGCAGCGGGACAGTGGCGCGGGACCAATCCCCTGCCGCCCCAAGCGTTCAACTATCTCGGTATCGCTGACGCCACCCCGAAGCCAAGCGACGAAATGCATTCCTCCGTCCTGCAGACGGATTTCAACATACTGCCGCATTGAGGACTCCATCGCCGCCGCGAGCGCCTTGCGACGCTCGGTATAGAGCGTCCGCATGCGGCTCAGATGGCGCGCGAAGTGACCCTGCGACATGAAGGCCTCCACCGACTTCTAAATCATGATTGGTGGGGTGGGAAAGGCGGCGCTCGCGGTGTGGGCAAAGCGTTCGGCGATGGCGCCTGGCAGGACAAGATATCCAAGCCGCAGCCCGGGGAAGAGCACCTTGCTGAAGGACCCGGCGTAAAGGACGCGTCCGCTGCGATCCAGGCTCTTGAGCGCCGGCGGGGGGAGACCGCGATGATGGAATTCGCAGTCGTAGTCATCCTCCACAATCCAGGCGCGTTGGCGATCGGCCCAGTCGAGCAAGGCAAGCCGCCGCTCGACGGGGAGTGTCATGCCCAACGGGAACTGATGGGAGGGTGTCACGAGCGCGAGCGCGGCGTCAGGCGCGCTGCGGATCGCGGCAGCGACGTTGAGCCCTCCATCATCGATTCTCACGCCCACGAGCCGAAGCGGGGCCTGCTGCAGCAGATTGCGCGCGAAAAAATATCCGGGGTCCTCGACCCAAACCTTGGCGCCGGGCTTGAGCAGCACCTGAATGATCAGGCCGAGAGCACCCTGGAATCCGGCGGTGATCAGAATCTGATCGGCGGAGCATGTGATATCCCGTGCGATCCGCAAATAGCTCGCAATTGCGCGCCGTAAGGGCTCGTAGCCCATGACATCGTGCAGATTGGGATTGGCCATCTGCTCGCCGTCGAGCTGTCGCACCACCCGTGCAGCGATTCGCGTCCATTGCTTGCGCGGGAACGCGTCCAGTGCCGGCAAGCCGACCCGAAAGAGGGCCGGTGTCGGGGGAGTGCTGATGCTTCTGCGAAGTTTGCCACCAGTTTCCGCTGGCTCTGCCGAGCGCTTTGACTTCCCGGCGCGGGGCAGCGCCACATTAACGACCGTTCCCCGCGCACCGGCGCTCACGGTGTAGCCCTCGCCGGCGAGCATCTGAAACGCAGTCACGACCGTCCCGCGCGCTATGCCCAACTCGCTTGCCAAAGTCCGCGAGGATGGCAGGCGAGCGCCGGCGGCAAGCCTCCCGGACAGGATCTCGGAACGAATCCGCCGATAAACCTGACGATAGACGGGAAGACCACCGGGGGCTGACCGAATGGCGTGATGCTTTCGCTGCATGGTCCACTCAAATTCACAAATGTCGGACCTATCGTCTAGACCAACTCCGGCTATCGTAAGCAAGCACCAATGTACGAGGCCAGCTCCATGTTGGATACGCGCAAGCCGCTGAGGGCCCAGATTCTCAGGTGGGCACAGCGGACGCCCGTCCACACCTTCTTCATGATTCCCCTGCTCGTCATTGCATTCGAGCTGGCGCTGCACGGCGGACGACTATCGGTGTCGCCTTGGGGCATCCCGCTCCTGGCATGGGGCTATGTGCAATATCGTCTCGTCGGGAATTACCGGTTGCCACGTGCAGGCGGGACTGAGGGCATGGACGCCATGCCGAACCGGATCATCGCGGCGGGCCCATATCGCTATACGCGCAATCCGATGTATCTCGGCCACCTCATCTTCATGACCGGTCTCGTCATTACTTTCCGGTCGTGGTTCGCGCTCATCCTGCTTGTTGCTCGCGCAATGTGGTTCCAACGGCGGGTTCTGCACGACGAGGCGCGGTTGGAGCGACAATTCGGCGTTGAATATTCTGCCTATCGCGGACAGGTGAAGCGATGGCTTCCGTTCGCCTTTTGACGCAGCAAAAAGAGGCCGGTCCACCTCCCGCGAGCCTGCGTATTTGGCCAAGCGCAGCCTGATCGCGGACGCACGCGCGTCGTGAACACCTCAGGAGAAATACGATGAACGAACGCAACGCTCTCAGTCTGCCGGCGATCATGGCGTCGCAAGACGCCCGTCGCGGCGGCATTTTAGGGTTGAGTGCGGTATCGCTTCATCGCCTGTTGCTCGTCATTCCCGCGCTGTGCGCGTTGGCTTATCCGTCGCTGTTGAGTTGGCTGTCCGCCGGCCTTGTCCTGGTGCACGGGTCGGACTCGCCGAACGGACCGATCGTTTGGGCGAGTGTCATCGGGGCGCTGACACTGGCGCTGGCGGTCATGCTGGTCAGCTTTGTATTTGGACTGACGCTCGGATCACCGCATGTCGGGAGACCCGAGGACTTTCGCGCCCGATGCGTTGCCCTTCTGGCGTTTGCCACGCCCTCTCTCTATGTGGGGTTCGCAAACGTCGGAGGCGTGCTGCGTGCGCCTTCGGCGGTGCCGGTCGCATGGCTCATCTTCTGGACGCTGATGGCGATGATCGTCCTGCTGGGCTCCAGGCCGTCATCAGTGGGGTCGTCATCGGTGGGGTCGTCATCGGCAGCATCTGCCATATCGCCCGTCGGACATCGCCGACTGGCCGTTGCCCATGGCGTTTCCGCTCTCGCAATCCTGCTGCTGTTCGTCGGGCCTCACATCGGGAATCATCTCACCGCCGTCTGGAGCGGATCAGTACACATCGAAATCATGAATGCCGCGCGCCACGTCTATCGCGACGACTTTGTTCAACCGATTTTGCTGGCGTTGATCGGTTTTCAGATCCTGAGCGGCATCGTGCTGGTGCGGTCGAAGATGAGAATGCCGAGCGATTTCTTCGGCACCGTGCAGACCATGTGCGGCGTATATATCGGCGTTTATTTCCTCGCCCATATGACGGCGGTGTTTGCCGCGCGCTATGCGGGCACCGATACGAATTGGACTTGGTTGACCCGCACCAATGGCAGCATGCTGGTCAGTCTTTCCAACCTTCGCCTGATTGCCCACTATTGGGTGGGGCCGATCGCAATTATCGCTCACGTCGCCACTGGCCTGAGAGCGGTCTTGCTGCAGCACGATATTTCTCCGGCGACGGCCAATCGCCTCGCATTGGCCTTGATCGCTGCGGGAGTCGTTGCCTCCAGCCTCATCCTGGTCGCGCTCCTCAACGTCCACATCGCGTGAGAATGCTCGATAAAGATACGAAAGATGGCATTCGCCCACGGGCGATACTCGGGAGGATCGATCAATGTCCACACAGAGAAGCGGATCAGTTGCGTCCTACGCTGCGGTTGCCGCCGTTACTGCCATTCTGTCCGCCGCTGGGACGTGGGGTGCAACGCAATTTGTTGTCCGCTCTGCGGCGCAGCCCGCCGCGCCAGCCACGGGGACCCTCCTCACTCAACCGCTCGCCGATCTCCCGGGACGAGAAGTGCGCATCAGCCTTCTCGATCGCGAGCCGGGGGCGAGCAGTGCCCGGCATCGCCACCCGGGCCACCATACGTTCGGTTATGTGATCGAAGGGACGTATGAATTTGCAATCAACGGCGAGCCAAGCCGCACGCTGAGAGCCGGAGATACATTTTACGAGCCGCCTGGCGCGATTCACTCAACATCGCGAAATCCAAGCATCGACAAGCGTGCAAAGATTCTGGTCTTCATGGTTGCAGACCAGAAGAACCCGAGCACGGTTGCCGAGTAGATTGCGTCGATGGATCGAGGCAGAGCTGCTGCGGGGCAACTCGGTCGCCGCCTCGGGGACGCGGCGGCGTTCGCTTACGCCCGGACGCGCTCTTCTTCCGCCGGCGTCAGCGGGGTGAAGAAGATGAACATGTTCGCGACCACGATCGTGGCGGCGAGGAAATAGAACATCGCGATGATGCCGTAGTGGTCGGCGAGCACGCCGCCGACCAGCGGGCCGATCGCGGCGCCTGCCGCCTGGGCGCCGAACAGGATGCCGATGCTGGTGCCGCCCATGTGGGACGGCGTCGCATCGAGCAGCCATGCCTGCAGCACGGCGCGGATCGCGAACAGGAAGAAGCCGAGGAAGGCGACGAACAGCACGAACAGCGGCGAGCGCCCGGCGAACGCCATGGCGACCAGCACCACCGCCGACATCACCATGCTCGACATGATGATGCTGCGCCGCCCGACGCGATCGGACAGATGGCCGGCGATCGGCGCCGCGACGAAGCCCGCCCCCTGCAGCGCGAACAGGCAGGCGCCGACTATCGCCGGCGAGTAGCCGAGCTGGTCCGCGAGAAACAGCGGCAGGAAGGTCAGAAGCGTCATCGCGGTCATCGCTCGCACGCCGGAGCCGAGCGAGAGCATCAGCACGGTGCGGTTCGCGAACAGCATGCGCAGGCCCGCGAGCGCGCCGGCCGCATCGGGCCGCGCTGCCCGCGCCGGCGCCTTTTCTTCGATGTTGCCGAGCAGGACGAGGAGCAGGACCGAGCCGATCAGCCCCGGCACCACGTTCATCACCACGACCTCGCGCCAGTTGAGCACCGCGAGCATCGGGCCGACGACCAGCGGCGCAATCGCATCGCCGAGGTTGCCGCCCATCGCATGGATCGACACCACGAGGCCGCGGCGCTGCGGAAAGCCCTGGGCGAGGAGTGGAATCGCGGTCGGATGCCAGAGGTTGTTGCCGATGCCGACGAAGGCCGCGCAGACGAGCAGCATCCAGATAGCTGTGGGTGAGGCCCATCACGAGATAGGGCAGGCCGATCCAGGACAGCGCAATCGCCATCAGCAGGCCCTTGCGGCCGACCGCGTCGACCACCATCCCGCCGGGGATGTTGGAGATGGCGCCGGCGCCGTACTGGACGGTCAGGATCGAGCCGATCTGGGCGAAGCTCAGGCCGAGGCTCGTGCCGATCGCGGGCAGCAGCAGGTAGAAGGTCGAGGGATACCAGTGGGTCATCATGTGGCCGGCGGAGATCAGCCACACCTCACGGAACGGAATCGGGCGCGATGGGGTCGTTGCCTCCGCGACCGTCGTCATTGTGCCTCCCGTGACCGATTCCGCTGTACCGGCGGCTCATAACGCCATGGCGACGCCGCGGCAAGTCGCCGCGTCGCGGGCCACGCCTGCGATTTTGCGGGGACGGGCCGCTCGAGAATCGATCGACTCACCGGCGTCATCGCCGGGCTCGTCCCGGCGACCCCGATCATTGGGGCACGAGCCGTGCCACGTTAAGCGGGGTGGCCGGGACAAGCCCGGCCATGACCTCATGGGCAACGTGAATCGACTCTCGAATGTGGAGCGATCAATTACGCCCGTCGAGCAGCCGCCGTCGCGATCACCTGGGCCTGGATTTCGGCGGCGCCTTCGAAGATCGACAGGATGCGCGCGTCGCACAGGATGCGGGAAATCTTGTACTCCAGCGCAAAGCCGTTGCCGCCGTGGATCTGCAGGGCGTTGTCGGCGGCGGCCCAGGCGACGCGGGCGGCGAGGAGCTTCGCCATGCCGGCCTCGAGGTCGCAGCGCCGGCCCTTGTCCTTCTCGCGCGCGGCGTAATAGCTGATCTGGCGCGCGATCATGATCTCCGCCGCCATCATCGCGATCTTGTCGGCGACGCGGGGAAACTCGATCAGCTTCTGGCCGAACTGCACGCGGTCGTTGGCATAGAGGATCGCCTGGTCCATCGCCGCCTGGGCGACGCCGACGGCGCGCGCCGCGGTCTGGATGCGCGCCGACTCGAAGGTCTGCATGAGCTGCTTGAAGCCCTGGCCTTCGACGCCGCCGAGCAGCCCTTCGGCCTTCACCTCGAAGCCGTCGAAGGCGATCTCGTATTCCTTCATGCCGCGATAGCCGAGCACCTCGATCTCGGTGCCGGACATGCCGGGCGCCGGGAACGGATTTTCGTCGGTGCCGCGCGGCTTCTCGGCGAGCAGCATCGAGAGGCCGCGATAGCCCGGCTCCTTCGGATTGGTGCGCACGAGGAGCGTCATCAGGTCGGCGCGCACCGGGTGGGTGATCCAGGTCTTGTTGCCGTTGACCTTGTAGACGTCGCCGTCGCGCTGGGCGCGGGTGCGCAGCGAGGCGAGGTCGGAGCCGGTGTTGGGCTCGGTGAACACGGCGGTCGGCAGCACCTCGCCGGAGGCGAGCTTGGGCAGCCATTTGCTCTTCTGCTCGTCGGTGCCGCTGCCGAGGATGAGCTCAGCCGCGATCTCGTTGCGGGTGCCGATCGAGCCGACGCCGATATAGCCGCGCGACAGCTCCTCGGAGACGACGCACATCGACTCCTTGCCGAGGCCGAGCCCGCCGAACTCCTCGGGGAGGGTGAGGCCGAACACGCCGAGCTCGGCGAGCTTGCCGATCACTTCGAGCGGAATGTAGGAGTTGGTGCGGTGCCATGCTTGCGCGTGCGGTATCACCTCGGTGTCGGCGAACTTGCGCATCTCCTCGCGCATGGTGTCGAGGATGTCGTCGAGCCCGCAGTCGCCGACCGTCGCGCCGCTGTGGCCGGCCATCAGCGCGATCAGGCGGGCGCGGTTTTCTTTCGTGTTGCCGGTGGCGATGAGCTCGTCGGCCGCGCCGGCAAAGCGCGCCGCCACCGCCTTGGCGTCGAGGCCGAGATCGGCGGGGCGGACGAGCTCGCCCTGGCTCATCAGGATGCCGCCCGCCATCTGCGCCAGGAATTCGCCGGCGCCGATGCGCACCAGGAGCTCCTCGATCTCGCCGAAGCCGGCCCTGCTCGCTCATCCGCTCCGCATAGGCGGAAAGCTGGCGGATCGCCTCGACATAGGTCGCGAGCCAGGCGAGGCCATGGGTCGCCCGCTGCTCGCGCTCGATCGCGTCCGCATCGAGCTTGCCGGCGACCGTGACGCGTTCGCGGACCTTGTAGGTGGCGTCGGCGAGCAGCGCGTCGGCGGCGCCCCGAGCCTCCTGCATCAGGCCCAGCAAATCCGATCCGGCTTCCACAAGCGGCGCTGGCTGCGACATCGTCTCCTCCGTGCGTCAGATCATCGGCGTCAGATCATACGGGGGCGCCCGGATCGCCCATGCTGCAACGCAGCATAATACCGTTCCGGCGTTCTCCGCCAGCCTTCCACAGGGACGCGCAGAACATAATTTTCCGGTCACAGGTCAAGCGCGTTATGAGCAACCAAGTCGTCTGCGCCATCGCCTGCAGGGAGCGTGCCGTTGCGCAGCCTCGCCCACTGGTACCAGATTGCCGTCGATGCCTTCTGGGATTTCACCCGCGACGACGGCTGGGCGATCGCGAGCCATATCGCGCTCTCCACGTTGATGTCGCTGTTTCCGTTCCTGATCTTCATCACTGCGCTGACCGGTTTCATATTCGGCACCGAAGAGCTGGCCGATCAGGTGGCGCGCATCCTCCTCGAGGCCTGGCCGAAGGAGGTGGCGGAGCCGCTCGCGGGCCAGATCGCGCGGGTGCTGACGACCGCCCATAGCGGGCAGCTGACCTTCGGCGTGGTGCTCGCCATCTACTTTTCCTCGAGCGGCATCGAGAGCCTGCGCATCGGGCTCAACCGCGCCTACAACGAGATCGAGATGCGGCCGTGGTGGATTTTGCGATTGGAATCGATCGCCTATGTGCTGGTCGGCGCCGCCGGGCTGGTCGCGCTCTCCTTCCTGATCGTGCTGGGGCCGCTCATCTTTCACACCGCCTTGCCCTATGCGCCCTGGCTCGCCCGCCTCGAGGCGCAGTTGAACCTCGCGCGCTACGGCATCGCCACCGTGGTGCTCGTGGTCGCGCTGGTGCTGGTGCACAAGTGGCTGCCGTTCGGAAGCCGCCGCCTCGCCGACATCGCGCCGGGCATCCTGGTGACGCTGGTCGGCTGGATGATGCTGGGCGCCGCGTTCGGCCGCTATCTCGCGCAGTTCTCCAGCGCCTACGTCACGACCTATGCGGGGCTCGCCTCGGCGATGATCGCGCTCGTGTTCCTCTACTGGACCGCGGGAATCTTCGTGTACGGCGGCGAATTCAACCAGGCGATCCGCCGCGCGCGGGCGAAAAAGAAGCAACCGGCGACCAGTCCGTAACGCGCTTTGGCTATTGCGCCGGACCCTCGTCGTAGGTTCAGGATGATCTCCGATTTGATTTCCTCCTCACGGATCAGGCCCGAGTGATCGCCATGGACACGAGCGACGACGAACCAAAGACGATCCCGTGCCCGGACTGCGGCGGAACCGGCAAAATCCCCGCTCGCTCGACAACCTGCCCGGTCCGACGCCCTTTCTGGAGATCGATTGCCCGACGTGCAACGGCACCGGTCAAGTCCGCGAGCCGGATTGCTGAGCGATGCATTTGCGGCGTATCGCGCTCCAAAGCCGCAGTGAAGTGCCTTGGAAGGGATGTGAAACGGGTAGCGAATTCTTCGCGCGACATACCCAGCGCGCGACGGATGATCTGGCTTGTGGTGTGCGGCGCATGCGAGCCAGACGCTCCGGCTCGCGCGTCGGGGTCGCGGACGGCCGCCGCATGACGTTCGGCTCGGTCATGGAGTCGACGCGACTCCAGTCATGTCGGCTATCGGTATTTTTCTTCGACGCATGTGCCTGATTACGTCCCCCGCCAGCCGCCTCCACCACGTCCTCGAAATTGCGCAGGCCGGCGCGGGGCGCGTTGACCAGCACCGCCATGTTGCCGGGCTTGTGCTGGTTCTTCCACATCATCTGGTGGGCGAGCGGGATGTTCTCCCAGGTGAACACCTCGCTCATGCAGGGATCGAGGCGGCGGTCGAGCACGAACTGGTTCGCGGCGCTCGCCTGCTTCAAGTGGGCGAAGTGCGAGCCCTGGATGCGCTTCTGGCGCATCCACACGTAGCGCGCATCGAAGGTGATGTTGTAGCCGGTGGTGCCGGCGCAGAACACCACCATGCCGCCGCGCTTGACGACGAGGCACGACACCGGGAACGTCTGCTCGCCCGGATGCTCGAACACGATGTCGACGTCGCGCTTGCCGGTGATGTCCCAGATCGCCTTGCCGAACTTGCGCGCCTCCTTGACCCAGGTGTCGTATTCCGGCGTGCCGACCTTGGGCAGCTGGCCCCAGCAGTTGAAATCCTTGCGGTTGATGACGCCCTTGGCGCCGAGCTCGAGGACGTAGTCGCGCTTGGTCTCGTCGGAGATGATGCCGATCGCATTGGCGCCCGAGGCGGCGGCGAGCTGCACGCCGAACACGCCGAGGCCGCCCGAGGCGCCCCACACCAGCACGAAGTCGCCGGGCTTGAGGGTGTGCGGCGGGTGGCCGAACAGCATGCGGTAGGCGGTGGCGAGGGTGAGCGTATAGGACGCCGCCTCTTCCCAGGTGAGATGCTTCGGCTTGGTCATGAGCTGGCGCGACTGCACGCGGCAGAACTGGGCGAACGAGCCGTCCGGCGTCTCGTAGCCCCAGATGCGCTGCGACGGGGAGAGCATGGGATCGCCGCCGTTGCAGTCCTCGTCGTCGCCGTCGTCCTGATTGCAGTGGACGATGACCTCGTCGCCGACCTTCCAGCGCTTCACCTTGTTGCCGATCGCCCAGACGATGCCGGACGCGTCGGAGCCGGCGATGTGGTACGGGTTCTTGTGGCCGTCGAGGGGCGAGATCGGGATGCCGAGCCCCGCCCAGATGCCGTTGTAGTTCACGCCGCCGGCCATCACGTGGACCAGCACCTCGTCCTCGCCGATGGTCCAGGTCGGCACCACCTCGAGCTGCATCGAGGTGAGCGGCGGACCGTGGCGCTCCTTGCGGATCACCCAGGCGTGCATCTTCGCCGGCACGTAGCCGAGCGGCGGAATCTCGCCCATGGCGTAGAGGTCTTTGTGGCTCGGAGCGGATTTCAACTCGACGACTGCCGACATGGGGGACCTCCGGGGGCGCGGCGCGGGCGGCGACATCCCAGGCAAGCATTATGCCTCAGCTGATGCTGCGCCGCAATAAATGCCCGTAAGGCGTAAGGGTTCCGCAAATGCGCCCCCGCTGCAGTGCCGAGTGCCGGATCGGCGAGCAGCAGTCGCAGCGATGTTGCGCCGCCGAAAGACCGTGTCGGCCTAGCTGACATCGGCAAGAAGATACCGTATCCTTCCGACGCTGCATCGCAGCATTGGCGGCGAGCGGCGTGCCTCGCCGGTGCGGGGAGGACGGACGATGAGTTTGCTGGTTTTTCTCCTGGTCGGAGCCATCGCCGGATGGCTCGCGGGCCTGATCGTGCGCGGTTTCGGCTTCGGCCTGATCGGCAACATCGTCGTCGGCATCATCGGCGCGCTGGTCGCCGGATATCTGTTTCCGCGGCTCGGCATCGGGCTGCCGGGCGGAATGATCGGAGAGATTCTGAGCGCCGCCGTCGGTGCCGTGATCGTTCTCGTGATCATCGGATTGATCCGGCGGGTCTGAGATCGATGGAAGAGCTTTCGATCGAACAATTGGGGCGCAGTCCGATGGGACGGTAGCGCCGAGGCGGCCGGGAGAACTGGAACGGAGAGGTATGCGCGACAAGCCCTGGATCATCCGCACCTATGCCGGGCATTCGACCGCGAAGGAGTCGAATGCGCTCTATCGGAAAAATCTCGCCAAGGGCCAGACCGGCCTCTCCGTCGCCTTCGACCTTCCGACCCAGACCGGCTACGACGCCGACCATCCGCTGGCGGCGGGTGAAGTCGGCAAGGTCGGCGTGTCGATCTGCCATCTCGGCGACATGCGGGCATTGTTCGAGGAGATCCCGCTCGCCTCGATGAACACCTCGATGACCATCAACGCCACCGCCGCCTGGCTGCTGGCGCTCTACATCGCGGTGGCGGACGAGCAGGGCGCGCCGCGCAAGAGCCTCTCGGGCACCACCCAGAACGACATCATCAAGGAATATCTCTCGCGCGGCACCTACGTGTTTCCGCCGGGGCCGTCGATGCGGCTCACCAAGGACGTGATCCTGTTCACGACCAAGGAGATGCCGCGCTGGAATCCGATGAACGTGTGCTCCTACCACCTGCAGGAGGCCGGCGCGACGCCGGTGCAGGAGCTCGCCTATGCGCTCGCCACCGCGATCGCCGTGCTCGACGCGGTGAAGGCCTCGGGCGACGTCGACGCCAAGAGCTTCGGCGAGGTGGTCGGCCGCATCTCGTTCTTCGTCAATGCCGGCATGCGCTTCATCACCGAGATGTGCAAGCTGCGCGCGATGTCGGAGATGTGGGAGGATATCACCGCCAACCGCTACGGCGTCGCCGATGCGAAGCAGCGCCTGTTCCGCTACGGCGTGCAGGTGAACTCGCTCGGCCTCACCGAGCAGCAGCCGGAGAACAACGTCTACCGCATCCTGCTCGAGACGCTGGCGGTGACGCTGTCGCGCGACACCCGCGCCCGCGCCGTGCAGCTTCCCGCCTGGAACGAGGCGCTCGGCCTGCCGCGGCCGTGGGACCAGCAATGGTCGCTGCGCATGCAGCAGATCCTCGCCTTCGAGACCGACTTGCTCGAATACGGCGACATCTTCGCAGGCTCGACGGAAATCGCGAACAAGGTCGCGGCGCTCCGGAAGGAGGCGCGCGAGGAGCTCGACGCCATTCTCGGCATGGGCGGCGCGGTCGCCGCCGTCGAGAACAGCTACATGAAGTCCCAGCTCGTCGACAGCAACGCGCGCCGGCTCGAGGCGATCGAGCGCGGCGAGCAGACCGTGGTCGGCGTCAACCGCTTCGTCGAGACCGAGCCGTC
The DNA here is from genome assembly GCA_963793985.1 of uncultured Alphaproteobacteria bacterium. Lineage (GTDB taxonomy): Bacteria > Pseudomonadota > Alphaproteobacteria > Rhizobiales > Xanthobacteraceae > JAJPKK01. Next base: position 17,644 of record CAWCCG010000020.1, read on the forward strand.
GCCGCTCGCCGCCGGCGAAGGCGCGATCCTCACGGTGCCGCCGGAGGTCGAGCCCGAGCAGATCGCCAAGCTCAACGCGTGGCGCGCCGCCCGCGACGCGAAAGCCGTCGAGGCGGCGCTCGCCGAGCTGCGCCGTGCCGCGCAATCGGGCACCAACATCATGCCGGCCTCGATCGCCTGCGCGAAGGCCGGCGTCACCACCGGCGAGTGGGGCGAGGTGCTGCGCCAGGGTTTCGGCGAGTACCGCGCGCCGACCGGCGTCTCGCATGCCGCGCGCAACGACTGCCAGGGCATCGACGATCTGCGCGCCGAGGTCGACCGCATGACGAAGAAGCTCGGCCGCCGGCCGAAGATTCTCGTCGGCAAGCCCGGCCTCGACGGCCACTCCAACGGCGCCGAGCAGGTCGCGGTGCGGGCGCGCGACGCCGGCATGGACGTGGTCTATGACGGCATCCGCCTGACGCCCGAGGAGATCGTCGACGCCGCGCGCGACAAGGACGTGCACGTGGTCGGCCTGTCGATCCTCTCGGGCTCGCACCTGCCGCTGGTCAAGGACGTGGTGACGCGCCTGCGCGACGCCGGCCTCGACGGCGTGCCGGTCGTGGTCGGCGGCATCATCCCGCCCGACGACGCCGCCGAGCTCAAGGAATCCGGCGTCGCCGCCGTCTACACGCCGAAGGATTTCGAGCTCAACCAGGTGATGACCGACGTGCTGCGCATCGTCGAGCGCAGCAAGGCGGCGGGGTGAGCGCGCGCGCTCTGGCACTGTCATTGTCCGGCTTGACCTGGATAGTCGCGTCGCTGAGTACGATCCCGCAGCCGCCCGCCGATGCGGGCTATGTGGTCCGGCGATCGCCCTGCTCAAGCCGGGCGATGACACGAGAACGCAATGAGCCGAGCAATCGAGCTTGCAGCCGAGCTGGATTGCCGGGTTCGCATGCCGCGCGCGAATGACGCATGTCGTCCTGATGATATGTATATGCGTTTGCATATGCAATGCGACAGGCTAGATCTGCGTCCTTGCTGCCGCCTTGAACGACTCCGCTCTATCGCGGCAACCCCGCCACCCATCGCCCGGTCCGCGGCTCGAGCCCGCAGACCTCGCCTGCGATGCGGTTCTTCTCCGCCCAGGCGCGCACCGCGGCGGCGTATCCCGGGCTCGACGGCTCGTCGAGCGCCCAGCCGTCGGGGAACCAGCTCGAATAGCCGTTGAGCGTCGGGATGCCGCGCAGTTGCGCGAACAGCATGGCGTCGTCCTGGTGCTGCGGGCCGGAGCGTTCCGGCGGCCCGGCGCCGGGAACGACATAGAAGGCGCGGCAGCCTGCGGGCGGCGCGGGTGCGGCGTCGATCCAGGCAAGCGCGGCCTTGCGCGACATCGTCGCCGGCCACACGAGGTTGACCTGCTCGGCGATCAGCACGGCGGCGAGCACGATCGACCGCGATGCGATGGCGCGCGAGCACCGGCGAGGGTCTGCGCCACGATGAGCGAGACGAACAGGTTCGCGACGAGCTGCGAGCGGAAGGTGTAGCGGATCGCCTTGGCGCCGGGCACCACCGCCCATACCGCCCGCCACGGCCGCACGCCGAAATAGTCCATCTGCAGGAGCCAGAGCGCGACGACCGCAAGGCCCATGAGGAGCAAGAAGCGGTCGCTCCCGCTGCGGCCGCGCTCCCTCCCCCTCCTTCAGGGGGAGGGTCGGGGTGGGGGTCCGCTGAGGTGCCACAAGCGCTGCGCCTGCGGCCCGCGATCCCCTCCCCGACCCTCCCCTTTTCAAGGGGAGGGGGCTTTTCGCCTCGAGAGGTCGAGCAGCCGCGCCGCGATCACGACCAGTCCCGCCGCGAACACCGCGAGGACGACCGGCGTGAACGCAAGCTCGACCTCCCAGACCGGCCGGTCCGGCCGACCGGCGAGGCCGAGCCGCTCGAACAGCGCGCCCCACACGCCGTTTTCCGGGGTGACGTTGAGGAGGTCGCGCCACAGCGGCATGTTGCCGGCGACCTCGGCAAAGTCGCGGCTGTGCCCTGAGAGGAACACCGGCACGTAGAGCAGGAGGAACGGCACGATCCCGACGGCAAAGCCGGCCGCTGCCGCGAGAAGGATGGTGCGCTGCGCAACGGCTTCCTCGCACCAACGTCCGCGTCGCCTGCCAGCCGAACACCGCGGGGTAGAGCAGTGCCATCAGCAGCAGGTAGAAGGCGAAGAACCACGAGGCCTGGAAGGCCGTGAGGAACATCAGCCCATAGAGCGCGCCGGCCGCGGCAGCGAGGATCGGCCCGCGGCGCGCCCCCTTCCAGGCGGACAGCGCGAGGTCGCACAGCACCGGCAGCAGCATCGCGCAATAGGCCTGGACGTGGATGAGCTTGACCGCGTCGAGATTGCAGAACGCGAACAGGAACGCGCCGATGGCGGCGAAGGCCGGCGGCACGCCGAAATGGCGGATGGCGAGCCTGCGAAAGCCGAAGAAGCCGATCGCCGATACCGCGGCCATCACCACCATGAAGGCGGTGAACGCATCGAGGCCGAGGCCGCGAAGCGCGGCATGCGCGGCGCCGAGCAGGAAGAACGCGTCCGTGTAGCCGAGCGTGCCGCGTTCGGGAAAGAAGACGATGGGGTCGGTCCAATGGACAGTGCCGGCGAACACATGGCGCCAGTGCTCGATGATGGCGAGGGCGAGATAGCCGTCCTCGTCGTCGCCGAACGCCCGGTCGAAGCCGGTGAACAGCCAGCCGCGAAACAGCAGCGCAAAGCCGAGCGCGAACAGCGCGAACGCCAGCAGGCGGGGCCGGGACAAGCCGATGCTGGCGGCAGAACTGTCATCGTGATTGTCTCGACGCTCGACCTGTCATCGCCCGGCTCGACCGGGCGATCCAGTAACCACCGACCGATGGGGTACGGCCGCGTTGCATCGATGGGCCGGGGTTACTGGATGCCCCGCTTTCGCGGGGCATGACACCAAATTGTGTTTGAGAGTGATCTGGCGCGCTCCGCGGCGGGTCGCGCCGCATCGTCAGGAGGAGGTTGCTCGGCCAGCCGCCGAGGTGGACCGCGGAGACGGTGGCCGAGAAGCCGGAAACCCCGGCCGCGGCACGGCCCAATTCCCCCGCGGTCATCAGGTTGAGATTGGCCTCTTCGCGCAAAGAAGCCGCGGCCGGTGCGGCGCATGAGGTCGCGAAACAGCGGCTTGGGAAGCCAGTGCACCACGGGAAGCACGGTGTGGAATTCGATCGGAAACCAGCGGTTCGGCGTCGTCACGAACACCGCGCGCCGGGCGACCCGGCAGCATTCGCGCAGCAATCCGCATTGCCGCTCGAACGCGCCGACATGCTCGATCACCGCGGCGGCGTGGACGATGTCGAAGGCGGCGTCCGCAAACGGCAGGGCAAGCGCGTCCGCCTGCACGAAGCGCATTCCGGGATAGAGCGTCGGCAGGAACGAGGCGTCGTCGAGCCCGAGCGCCGTCACCTTGTCTTTGTACGGGTACCACGCCTCGAGATAGTTCGACGCCTCGTAGGTCCGCTCGGAGGTCGCGCCGACGTCGAGCACGGTGTCGTCGATGCCCGCGCCGGTGTCGGCAAGAAAGCGCGCGAACATCTTGCGGCGCTGATGCGCCGCGATTTTCACCGGCAGACTGTCGGCTGCGGCAACATTGTACTGGGCATTGGGCGCAACGCTTGGCATGATGTTGGCATGCCTTAGCATGAAGGCGGAGCGGCGGCGATTGCAGCCGCTTCGCGTGCCGGTTTCCTCCGACTGACGCGAGCGCTGTCATGTCCCGGGCCTTGCCCCCGTATGCCGTCAGGCCCGCCATCCCGGAGCCCGAGAGCCGCGACGTCGAGCTGACGATCCTGATGCCCTGCCTCAACGAGGCGGAGACCATCGCGACCTGCATCGACAAGGCCCAGGGCTTCCTCGCCCGCTCCGGCGTCGCCGGCGAAATCCTGATCGCCGACAACGGCTCGAGCGACGGATCGGTGGAATATGCGCTGGCGCGCGGCGCGCGCGTCATCGCCGTCACCGAGCGCGGCTACGGGGCCGCGCTGCGGGCGGGGATCGCGGCGGCGCGCGGCCGCTACGTCATCATGGGCGACGCCGACGACAGCTACGACTTCTCCCGCCTGGAGCTGTTTCTGGCCAAGCTGCGCGACGGCTCCGACCTCGTGATGGGCAACCGCTTCGCCGGCGGCATCGCGCCCGGCGCCATGCCGTTCCTGCACCGCTATCTCGGCAATCCCGTGCTGAGCCTGATCGGACGGATGTTCTTCCGCTCCGGCATCCGCGATTTCCACTGCGGCCTGCGCGGCCTGCGCCGCGACGCCATCCTCGCGCTCGACCTGCGGACCTCCGGCATGGAGTTCGCGAGCGAGATGGTGGTGCGCGCGGCGCTCAACGGGCTCGCCATCGCCGAAGTGCCGACCACGCTCGCGGTCGACGGCCGGTCGCGGCCGCCGCATCTGCGCACCTGGTCGGACGGCTGGCGGCATCTGCGCTTTCTCCTGATGTTCAGCCCGCGCTGGCTGTTTCTCTATCCGGGCGCGGTGCTGCTCGCGCTCGGAGTGCTGGCGACGCTCGCTCCTGCTGCCGGGACCGTTGATGCTCACGCCGCGGTTCGGGCTCGACGACCACACCTTCCTCGTCGCCACCATCGCCATCCTGGTCGGGGTCCAGGTGGTCGGCTTCGGGGTCATCGCCCGCCATTTCGCCGCGGCGAACGGCCTGTTGCCGCGGTCGAAGAGCCTCGACGGGCTGATGTCGCGCGTCTCCATGGAGCGCGGCCTCCTGATCGCGCTGGCGCTGATGTGCGGCGGCATCGGCGGCGTCGCGTGGTCGCTCTGGCAGTGGGCCGCGCTCGATTTCGGTCCGCTCACGGCGCCGGCGGTGACGCGGGTGCTCACCCTCTCGCTCGTTCTCATTGCGACCGCGGTGCAGCTCGCCTTCACCGTGTTCCTGCTCGGCATCATCGATCTGCCGTTCGAAAAGGCCGGCCGCAAATAAGTCGTGCGCCGATTGCGCGTCGAAACGTCCCAGCCGCAGGGGTGGTACCGGCGGCCGGCCGCGCTCGCGCATCCCGCGAAAAAGTTGCAAAGTTCCGGCCGGCCCGCCCAAAGAGGCGGCCGGAGGAGAGACAGCGATGACGATATTCGCAAACGCCCGCCTCGTCCTGTGTGCCGCAGCGCTCGCCATGCTCGCGGCCGGCGGGCCCCGCCGCGGCGCAGGACAAGACGCTGGTGATGAAGCTCTCCACGGCGACGCTCAACGACGCCCAGCACGAATGGATGAAGCGCTTCGCGGTCGCGATCGAGAAGAACACCGGCGGGCGCATCAAGGCGGAGGTCTATCCGGCGAGCCAGCTCGGCACCATCCCGCGCCAGATCGAAGGCACCCAGCTCGGCTCGATCCAGGCCTGGGTCGGGCCGCCGGAATTCCTGGTGGGCGTCGACGCGCGCTACGAGCTGATGAGCGCGCCGGGCCTGATCCAGAACGACCAGCATGCGGTCAAGCTCATCTCCGATCCCGAATTCTCGAAAGCGTTCCTCGCGCTCGGGGCCAACAAGGGGCTCGTCGGCGCGAGCCTCTTTCTCACCGGGCCCATGGTCTTCGACATGCGCGCTCCGTTGAAGAGCCTTGCCGAGCTCAAGGGCAAGAAGGTGCGGGTGCTCGCCTCGCCGTTCCAGACCGAGCAGCTCGCCCGGCTCGGCGGCACCGGCGTGCCGCTGTCGCTCGGCGACGTGTTGCCGGCACTGCAGCAGGGCACGCTCGACGGCGCGATGGGTGCCCTGCCGGTGTTCGGCGCGCTGCAATACCAGGACACGGCGAAGTACATCACCGAGGCCGGCCACGCCTACATCTTCAGCATGACGGTGTTCAGCAAGCGCTGGTTCGACGCGCTGCCGGCCGACCTCAAAGCCATCGTGATGTCGACCGCCGACCAGGCCCGCGCCGAGGTCATTCCGTGGTCGCTCGATTTCATCGGGCAACAGCGCAAGACATGGATCGAGAAAGGCGGCGAGGTGATCGCGCTTTCCCCGGCCGATCACGCCGAGCTGATGACGAAGACGTCGCCGATCGGCGACGAGATCGTCAAGACCAAGCCGGAGCTCAAGCCGCTATGGGATCAGCTCGTCGCCGCGGCGAAGCGCACGATGTGATGTGAGGGGCGGATGATGGAAGCCGGCAGCAGCGCGAGCGTTCGGGCGGCGGGTTGGATCGGCGCGCTCGTTTCCTTCATCCAGGCGCTGACCGCGGTGCTGCTGCTCGTCGCGGTGGCGCTCAACTTCGCCAACATCGTCGGCCGCTACGTGTTCTCCGCGCCGATCGCCTCGGCCGAGGAGGTGATGCTGTTTCTCCTCGTCGGCATCGTGTTTCTCGGCAACAGCGTCGTCGGCTACGAGGGCAAGCAGTTGCGCATGGACGTCCTGCTGCAGGCGCTCCCGGCGCGGTGGCGGCACGGCCTCGAAGTGCTCGCCGATCTCACCATGATCGTGGTCTGCGTGGCGCTGATCGTGCTCGGCTGGCCGGCGATCGAGATGCTCGCCGAGTTCGACCAGCGCAGCCAGGCCGCCGACATTCCGCTGTGGATCCCGCAGGCGTTGGTGCCGATCGGCCTCGGGCTCAACGCGTTCCTGGTCGCGGTGCGGCTCGCGATGCGACGGGCGCCATCGACCGCGCCGGCGTCGTAGAACGTAGGCTGGATCGAGTTTCGTAGGGTGGGCAAAGCCAACGGGTCCGGCCCTTGGCCGGCCCGATGACAGGCTCCGCGTGCCCACGTCGGCCATCCACATCATGGGGTCGGCTCCATCCCCGCAGGCCGTCCGCGTGGGCACGGCGCGAAGGCGCGCCTTTGCCCACCCTACGGTTCCTACGGCCCCGCGACGCTCACCCCCGCCAGCTCATCCGATAGATCGGCGCGCCGGAGCGCGGGTTGGTCTCCTCGGCCGAAACGGCGAAGCCGTGCTTCTCGTAGAAGCGGATGGCGCGGACGTTGTCGCGATTGACGTGGAGGTCGAGGCCCGTCGGCGACTGCTCCTTGGCAGCGGCAATCAGCGCGGCCGCGGCGCCGCTGCCCCACGCTTCCGGCGCGACCACGAGCTGATCGAGATAGCCGGTGCGTCGGATCGACGGTGACGAAGCCCGCCATCGCCGCATCGACCATCGCGACCGTGATGACGCAGACCGGCACCAGCTCGCTGCGCCAGCGCTCACGCCACCAGGCGACGCGTGCGGCGAAATCGATGTGCGGATAGGCCTGCTGCCAGGTGCGCTGCCACAGCGCGATCGCGGTGTCCTCGTCGTCCGGCAGATAGGGACGCAGCGTCAGGCTCGAAGCGCGGGCGGGCTCCTGCGCCGGCATCATGCGCCCTCGCACCGGGAACGTGCCTCGTCGCGCCTCGCCGCCCGCGCGGCGCGGCCGGTATGATGCGCGGTCACCGCTCGGTCAGCTTGAGTTCGAGCCGACGGTTGCGGCGGAACGCCTCTTCCGTGTTGCTGGGGTCGAGGGGCTGGAATTCGCCGAATCCGGCAGCGACCAGGCGCTGCGGCGAGATTCCCTTGCTGACGAGGTACTGCACCACCGAAATGGCGCGGGAGGCGGACAGCGCCCAGTTCGAGGGAAACTGCGGGCTCGCGATCGGCCGCACGTCGGTGTGGCCGTCGACGCGCAGCACCCATGGGATGTCCGACGGAATCTTCTTGTCGAGGTCGAGCAACGCGCCGGCGAGCTTGTCGAGCTCGAGGCGGCCTTCCGGGCTCAACACCGCCTGGCCGCTGTCGAAGAACACCTCCGACGGGAACACGAAGCGGTCGCCGACCACGCGGATGTCCGGCCGGTTGCCGAGGATTTCGCGCAGCCGGCCGAAGAAGTCGGAGCGATAGCGCGAGAGCTCCTGCACCCGCTGGGCGAGCGCCACGTTGAGCCGCTGGCCGAGATCGGCGATCTTGGCCTGGGCGTCCTTGTCCTTGCGCTCGGAGACGTCGAGCGCCAACTCCAACGCCCCGAGCTGCCGGCGCAGCGCCATGATCTGCTGATTGAGGATCTCGACCTGGGCGAGCGCCCGGGCGTTCACGCTCTTCTCGCTGTCGAGCGAGCTCGAAAGCTCGTTGAGCTTGCCCTGAGCCTCGGTGAGCTGCCCCTGCACGATGGCGGTGCTCGAACCGTTTTCGGCGGTGGCGCGCAGGCGGTCGCGCTCGTTTTCGACGCCCGACAGACCCGCCCGCAGGCGTGCGATCTCGTCCTCGAGATCGACCTTGCCGGTCTTCTCGAGCGACAGGAGATCGGTGAGCTGGGCGATCTGGACGTTGAGGCGGGTGAGCGCGGTGTCCTTGCCGGCCACTTCCTGCGAGAGGAAGAACTGCACCACCACGAACACGGTGAGCAGGAAGATGATGCCGAGAACGAGGGTCGACAGCGCGTCGACGAAGCCGGGCCAGTAGTCGATGCTGCGTTCGCGGCGTCCGCGTGCGAGTGCCATGTGTTCTAGGTCCCGCTCTTCAGTCCCGCTCTTCAGTCCCGATGGGCCGGGGCGCGCGCCATCGTTTCGAGCAGCCGCTTGATTTCGCGGTGCTGGCCGGCCTGGCCGTCGACCCATTCGCGGATCAGCTGCTGCTCGCTGCGCATATGGTGGATGAGGCCCTGGATCGCCTCCGCGAGGTTCGCCATCGCGGCGGTCGCCGTCTTGTTCGAGCCGCCCTCGGTGATCACCTGGTTGAGGCGCTCGATCGCGGCATAGATGTCGCCGCCGCCGGCGACGGCGGGCATCGCCTTCGCTGCCGAGATCGCGCACCGTGGTGGCGAGCCAGTCCTCGAGCTCGGTGTAGAAGCGGTTCTGCGCCTGGCTGGTCTGGAGGTCGAGAAAGCCGAGGATCAGCGATCCGGCGAGGCCGAACAGCGAGGACGAGAACGAAATCCCCATGCCGCCGAGCGGTGCTGCGAGCCCTTCCTTGAGAGACTCGAACATCGAGCCGGCATCGCCGCCCACCTTGAGGCCCTCGATCACCTTGCCGACCGAGCCGACCGTCTCGATCAGGCCCCAGAAGGTGCCGAGCAGGCCGAGGAACACCAGGAGGCCGGTCATGTAGCGCGACATGTCGCGCGCCTCGTCGAGGCGGTTCGCGATCGAGTCCATCAGGCTGCGCATGGTCTGCGAGGACATCGCCATGCGGCCGATGCGGTCGCGCAGGATCGCCGCCATCGGCGCGAGCAGCACGGGCGCGCGCTCGACCGCGAGGCCGGGGTCGGCGAGGCGGAAGCTGTTGACCCAGGCGATCTCGGGAAACAGCCGCAGCACCTGGCGGAACGCGAGCAGGATGCCGATCAGGAGCACGCCGATGATCAGGGCGTTGAGCCCGGGATTGGCGAGGAACGCCGCCCAGATCTGGCGATTGAGGACCACCACCAGCAGCGCGCCGATGGTGAGGAAGACCAGCATCCGCACCAGGAAGATCCGAGGTGAGGACACTTTGAACGGATCTAGTTCTTGCCGGAGCATCGATGTCCCGCCGAAAGCAAATCGCCTCAACCGCCAATATGGCACAGGTAGGCCGCGTGAGGATACGCAAGTATCAGCTGCAACGGCACCACACTATGACCTGTCGCCGCACCTCGTTCCATGCCGGTGGCGGTATCTGTGGATGGCGGAAAACCGGCGACGGATTTCGCGACAATACGCGGTCATTCCTTGGCCGGCGCGTCCTTCAACAGCGAAATCAGCGCCGTCTGGAGGAATTCGTTACCGGCGATGATCTGGCGCTTCTCGAAGATGGCGTCGCCGCCGTCGAGGTCGGTGACGTAGCCGCCGGCCTCGCGCACCAGCACCATGCCCGCGGCCATGTCCCACGGCGACAGGTCGCGCTCCCAGTAGGCGTCGAGCCGGCCGGCGGCGACCCAGGCGAGATCGAGGGCGGCCGCGCCGAAGCGGCGAATCCCGGCGACGCGCTCCTGGATCGCGGCGAATTCCCTGCGGAACAGCGCGAGATCGCCGCGGCCGAGATGCGGCAGGCCGCAGGCGACCACCGTATCCGGACAGCCGCCGCCGATTGGCGACGCGCAGCCGCTGGTCGTTGAGAAACGCGCCCTTGCCGCGCTCGGCGACGAACAGCTCCTCGTTCGCCGGATTGTAGACGACGCCGGCGACCAACACCTTGTCGCGCTCGAGCCCGATCGAGATGGCGAATTGCGGGATGCCGTGGAGAAAATTGGTGGTGCCGTCGAGCGGATCGACGATCCAGCGATGCGACTTGTCGGTGCCTTCCTCGAGGCCGCCTTCCTCGCCGAGGAAGCCGTAGCCCGGCCGTGCCTTGGCGAGCTCCTCGCGCAGGATTTCCTCGGCGCGATGGTCGGCGGCGGAGACGAAATTGGCGGGGCCCTTCAACGAGACCTGCAGCTTCTCGACCTCGCCGAAGTCGCGCTTGAGGCTGCGGCCGGCCTTGCGCGCCGCCGCGGTCATGACATTGAGAAGGGCGGACCGCAGCATGAAGATGTCGACGCCGCGCGAGGTTTTGAGCAGGTGGCGGTGGTGTGCATGGCTGCGCCCGCCACGTCAAGGCGTCGAAGCCGGCGGAAAGACGGGATTGCAGCCGAAGGGCTACGACCGCGGCATGACCGCAAGCCAGGGGCTCGCGGCCTTCTGCGCCGCCTGGCGGACCGCCTCGGGCTGGTCGGCGGCGTATTTGTCGAGATAGGGGTCGCTGTTGCCGCCGGCCTTGGCGATCAGGTGCCACTTGATCGCTTCGATCGGATTGGCGGTGCCGCCGCGGCCGCATCGAGTAGATCCGCGCCAGGCGGTTCTGGGCGATCGGGCTGCCGCGCAGCGCCGCCTTGCGGAACAGGGCGATGGCGCGGGCCTCGTCCTTGGTGACGCCGGTGCCGTTGAAGAGGGCAATCGCGTACTCGACCTCGGCGTCGGGATTCTCCGCGAGCGCCGCCGCCGCGAGCAGCCGCGCCGCCTCCGCGTCGTTCTTCTCGACGCCGCGGCCGTCCTTGTAGAGCGTGGCGAGGGCGTATTGGGCCTCCGGGCTGCCGGCCTGGGCCGCCGCGCGGAACAGTTCTGCCGCGCGTCCGAAATCCTGGGGAAACTGCTGTCCTTCGAGGTAGAGCAGGCCGAGGTCATAGGCCGCGGCCGCGTGGCCGAGCTTCGCCGCTTCGGCAAACAGCCGCGCCGCCTCCGCCTTGTCGTGCAGTCCGCCGCGTCCGGTCATGTTGAACAGGGCGAGCGCGAACATGGCGTCGCGGTCGCCGCGCCCGGCAGCCAGGCGGTACCATTCGACCGCCTTGCCGTCGTTCTGGGGAATGCCGACGCCGCTCGAATAGAGTTCCCCGAGCAGCGTCATCGCGCGGGGATCGCCCTTCTGGTCGACCCGGCGGGTCGCCTCGGCGAAGGCGGTGAGGAAATAGCCGCGCTGATAGGCGCCGTAGGCGAGATCGGGTTCGACGGCCGGGCGCGCCGCCGGGGTTGCCGGCGCAGCCGCGGCGGCGGCGGCGCGGCCGGCTGGCCTTGGGCGGCGGCAACGGGTTGGTCTTCGGCGGCGGCGGGCTTCGGCGCCGGGCGCCGGCGCCGCCGGCTTAGGGGCAGGCGCTGCGGGTTCCGGCGCCTGCGCATATCCGGGCACCGCAAGCAGGAGGGCGCCCGCGATGAACGTCATCCGCAGTCGGCCGGCGTTGTGCGTCATGGAGCACCTCCGGCCTTGCCCGAGCCGCGCCACGGCGTCCGCCAGCGCCGCCCTGACCCCGCGCGGATCGTCGAACACCGCCTCGCCGACGGCGACGAAATCGGCGCCGGCCCCGGCAAGGGCGGGAATTTCTTCGAGCCGCGCGGCATAGGCGACGCAGGGTATCTCGAACACCTCGGCCCACCATTCGACCCGGTCGACCACGGAGTCGAAGGAAGGGCGACGGCCGGCGGCATCCGGTTCGCCGAACATCACGTAATCGGCGCCGGCTTCGCCCGCCTCCATCGCCTCGTGGCGGGTGTGGAGCCCGCCCGCGCCGGCGATGTTCTTCGGCTTGAGCCGCGACACCGCCTCCTTGAGCGCCTCGATATTGCCGAGATGGGCGCCGTCGGCGCCGGATCGGGCGACGATGTCGTCGCGGTCGGCGAGGATCAGCGCCACGTCGCGGCGCTGGACCGCGGGCGCGATCTCCTTGACGAGGTTGATGAGGCTGCGCTCGTCGGCACCGGCGAGCCGCAGCAGCACGGCGGCGACATCGGCGCTCGCCATGGCGTCGGCCATGTCCGTCACCACCGCCGGCCGTTCCACCGGAGGCGTGAGCAGGTAGAGGCGCGGAAGCGGCTGTCGTGGTCGAGATCGCGCTGACATCGTGACGTCGATGCCGCCTTATTCCGGCGAATTGGCGGCATCGGACTTATCGCACGAATTCGCGGGGATGCAGCGAGCGCGGTCGAGGGTTGCGCAATCGTATCCGATTGGATACGGACATGAAATCATGAAGACGACCTACGCCGCTTTCGATCCAGGCGACTACCTCGATAACGATGTGGCAGTCGTCGAATATCTTTCGGCCGCAGTGGAAGATCCGAACCCAGATGTCTTTCTCGCTGCGCTGGGCGATGTCGCCAAGGCGCGCGGGATGGCGAAGATCGCAAAGGACGCGGGGCTCGGCCGGGAAAGCCTGTACAAGGCTTTGGAAGCGGGTGCGCATCCCCGCTACGAAACGGTCAATGCCGTCTTGCGAGCCCTGGGAGTGAGGTTCGCCATCGTCGCTGAAGGCTCGAAATCGAAATGATTCGCCGGATCGTGCCCAAGCGACGCTCGCGCGCAAAGGTCTGCTCTCGCAAGCGCCGACGCTATACATTGGAGCAATTGGTGCGGGCGATCACCGAGGCGAACCGCCACGGCGAAACCGATTGGGGAGAGCCCGTCGGCGAGGAAATTCGGTAACGCCGACGTCGGTGATTCCGTGAGGACTAAGCCCGAGGCCTACGCCGCCTTCTTCTCCAAATCGGCCTTCCACTGGCCGAGGCTCGCGAGGCCGTTCATGCGGGCGCGGTGGGAGAAGGCGCGCTGGGCGGCGGCGACGTTCTCCGTCCGGCCGGACCACGCCTTCTGCGGCGCCGCCTGCAGGGCGCGGCCGTAGGAGAAGGTGAGCTTCCACGGCAGGCCGCCGATGCGGTTCATGGCGTCGAGATGGGCGGTCGCCTCTTCGTCGGACTGGCCGCCGGAGAGGAACGCGATGCCCGGCACCGCGCCCGGCACGCAGTTCTTGAGGAGCCGCACGGTCATCTCGGCGACCTCCTCGACGCTCGCCGGCTTTTTGCTCTTCTTGCCGGGGACGACCATGTTGGGCTTGAGCACCATGCCCTCGAGCGCCACGCGGTTGTAGTAGAGCTCCTGGAAGGTCTCCTTGAGCACCCATTCGGTGACGCCGTAGCAGCGGTCGATGTCGTGATCGCCGTCCATCAGCACTTCGGGCTCGACGATCGGAACGATCTGCGCGGCCTGGCACAGCGCCGCATAGCGGCCGAGCGCGTGGGCATTGGCGTGGATGCAGGCGTGGGTCGGAATGCCGGCGCCGATGTCGATCACCGCCCGCCACTTCGCGAAGCGCGCGCCCTGGGCGTAGTATTTGGGCAGCCGGTCGGCGAGCTTGTCGAGCCCGATGGTGACGAGCTCGTTGGGGCAGCCGGGCAGGGGCTTGGTGCCCTCGTCGACCTTGATGCCGGGGATCGAGCCGGCCTGCTCGATGATCTTGACGAGCGGCGTGCCGTCCTTGGCGTTCTGCCAGATGGTCTCGTCATAGAGGATGACGCCGGAGATGTGGTTGCGCATCGCCTCGGTCGAGCGGAACAGGAACTCGCGGTAGTCGCGCCGGTTGTCCTCGGTGCATTCGGCGCCGATGGTGTCGAAGCGCTTCTTGATGGTGCCGCTCGACTCGTCGGCGGCGAGAATGCCCTTGCCCGGGGCGACCATGGCGGTCGCGACCTTGTTCAGCGCATCGAGGTCCATCGCACATCCTCCTCATCTGTGACCGCGGCCAGATTCTCGCGCTAAAAGAACTTCCCGCGCGACGCGGACGTCATGACGCCGGCGTCGTCTCCCGCTGCGCCGCGGCCGACCTTCTCAGCCGCAACGCCTCGACGCCCGGCAGCGCCTTGCCTTCCATCCACTCGAGAAACGCGCCGCCCGCGGTCGACACGTAGGTGAACCGCTCGGTGGCGCCGGCGCGGTTGAGCGCCGCCACCGTGTCGCCGCCGCCGGCGACGGAAACGAGCTTGCCGGCCGCGGTCAGCTCCGCCGCCGCCTCCGCGACCTCGGTGGTGCCGATGTCGAAGGGCTCGAGCTCGAATGCGCCGAACGGGCCGTTCCACACCACCGTCTTCACCCGCGCCAGCACGGAGATGACGTGCTCGACGGTGCGCGGGCCGATGTCGAGGATCATGTCGTCGGCCTCGACCGCATCGATCGCGACGGCGCGCGACGGCGCCCCGGCCTTGAACTCCTTGGCGACGACGGCATCGACCGGCAGCACCACTTCGCAGTGCTTGGCTTTGCGCGACGCCGAGAATGCGCCGGGCCGTCTCGGCGAGATCGTGCTCGCACAGCGATTTCCCGACCGCGACGCCCTGCGCTGCGAGAAACGTATTCGCCATGCCGCCGCCGATGATCAGAACGTCGACCTTGGCGACGAGGTTCCCGAGCAGATCGAGCTTGGTCGAGATCTTGGCGCCGCCGACGACGGCCGCGACCGGGCGCTGCGGCGCTTCCAGCGCCTTGGCGAGCGCGACGAGCTCCGCCTCCATGGTGCGGCCGGCATAGGCGGGCAGCACGTGGCCGAGCCCTTCGGTCGAGGCGTGGGCGCGGTGGGAGACCGAGAAGGCGTCGTTGACCCAGATGTCGCCGAGCGCGGCGAGCGCCGCGACGTAGGCCGGATCGTTGTGCTCCTCGCCGATGTGGAAGCGCGTGTTCTCGAGGCACAGGATGTCGCCGTTCTTCATCGCCGCGACGGCCGCCTCGGCGACCGGCCCGACGCAGTCATCGGCAAAGGCGATGTCGCGCTTGAGATGCTGTGCCAGCACCGCCGCGATGGGCGCGAGCGAATCCTTGGCGTTGCGCTGCTTCGGGCGGCCGAAATGCGAGAGCAGGATGACCTTGCCGCCCTTTGCCGCGATCTCGGCGACCGTCGGCGCGAGCCGCTCGATGCGGGTCGGGTCGCTCACCGCGCCGTCCGCCATCGGCACGTTGAGGTCGACCCGCAGCAGCACCCGCTTGCCGCGGAGGTCGACGTCGTCGAGGGTGCGAAAGTTCGCTCACGGCTCAGATCAGCTTGCCCATCGCGACGGCGGTGTCCGCCATGCGGTTGGAGAAGCCCCATTCGTTGTCGTACCACGACATCACCCGCACGAAGTTTCCGTCCATGACCTTGGTCTGGTCCATGTGGAAGATCGAGGAGCGGGGATCGTGGTTGAAGTCGATCGAGACGTTGGGCTGGTCGGTGTAGCCGAGAATGCCCTTGAGCTGCTGCTCGGCGGCGCGCTTGATCGCGCCGTTGATCTCGTCCTTCGAGGTATTGCGCTTGGCGACGAATTTGAGATCGATCACCGACACGTTCGGGGTCGGCACCCGGATCGACACGCCGTCGAGCTTGCCCGCGAGCTCGGGCAGCACGAGGCCGACCGCCTTGGCGGCGCCGGTGGTGGTCGGGATCATCGACAGTGCCGCCGCCCGCGCGCGGTAGAGGTCCTTGTGGAACTGGTCCTGCGAGGGCTGGTCGTTGGTGTAGGCGTGCACCGTCGTCATGAAGCCCTTCTCGATGCCGACGGCGTCGTTCATCACCTTGGCGAGCGGGGCGAGGCAGTTCGTGGTGCAGGAGGCGTTGGAGACCACGAGGTGGTCGCGCGTCAGCTTGTCGTGGTTGACGCCATAGACGACCGTGAGGTCGGCATTGTCGGCCGGCGCCGACACCAGGACGCGCTTGGCGCCGGCATCGAGATGGGCCTTGGCCTTCTCTTTCGACGTGAAGATGCCGGTGCATTCGAGCGCGATGTCGACGCCGAGCGCCTTCCACGGCAGCTCCGCCGGGTTCTTGATCGCGGTCACCTTGATCGGTCCGGTCCCGCAATCGATGGTGTCGCCGGTCACCTTGACCTCGCCGGGAAAGCGGCCGTGGATCGAGTCGAACCGCAGCAGGTGGGCATTGGTCTCGACCGGAGCGAGATCGTTGAGCGCCACCACCTCGATGTCCTTGCGGCCGGATTCGACGATGGCGCGCAGGACATTGCGGCCGATCCGGCCGAATCCGTTGATGGCAACCCTCACCGACATCTCGTCCATCCTCCGCGTTTGGCTTGTGACCGGCCAGACCGGCACCGGGGCCCGCTCAACAGGCGGGCCAAGTGCTCAATTTGGCGGCGTTGATAACATATGAACCGCATGTTTCCAGTGCAGAATTTCATCCCTTGGAGAGCTTGGTGAACGCCGCCTCGGCGACGTCCTCGGGGGTAATGCGGAAGTGGCGATAGAGGTCCTTGTAGGGCCCGCTGGCGCCGAAGGCGCTCATGCCGACGAACATGGCGTCGGAGCCGATCACGGCGTCCCAACCTTGCCGCACCGCCGCCTCGATGCCGATCCGGACCGGTGCGGTGCCGACCACGCGCTGCCGCTCCGCCGCCGGGGCGGCGAGGAACAGCTCGAAGCAGGGCACCGACACCACCCGGGCGGCGATGCCGCGCTCCGCGAGCAGGGCGCGCGCCGCCGCGGCAATGGCGACCTCGGAGCCCGAGGCGAACAGCGACACCTTCGCCTCGCCCTCCGCCGCAAGAATCTCGTAGGCGCCGGCAGCGCAACGGTTTTCCGCGGTGTAGCCGGTGCGGAGCTGGGGCAGGTTCTGCCGCGTGAGCGCGAGCACGCTCGGCGAGGTGCTGGCCTGGAGCGCGAGTTCCCAGCACTCCACCGTCTCGACGACATCGCAGGGCCGGAACACCAGGAGGTTGGGGATCGCCCGCAGCGCCGCGAGATGTTCGACCGGCTGGTGGGTCGGGCCGTCCTCGCCAAGGCCGATGGAATCGTGGGTGAGCACATGGATCACCCGCAGTCCCATCAGCGCGGCGAGCCGGATCGACGGCCGCATATAATCGGAGAACACCAGGAAGGTGCCGGAATACGGAATGATCCCGCCATGCAGCGCCATCCCGTTCATCGCCGCGGCCATGCCGTGCTCGCGCACGCCGTAATGGATGAAGCGGCCGCCGGGGTTCGCCGCGGTCAGCGCG
Source organism: uncultured Alphaproteobacteria bacterium (assembly GCA_963793985.1). Taxonomy (GTDB): domain Bacteria; phylum Pseudomonadota; class Alphaproteobacteria; order Rhizobiales; family Xanthobacteraceae; genus JAJPKK01. Next base: position 34,864 of record CAWCCG010000020.1, read on the forward strand.
GCCATTCCCTTCGCCCGCGTGTTGTTGGAGCCGGTGAGGTCGGCGGACCCGCCGACCATTTCCGGCACTGCGGCGGTGAGCGCTTCGAGCGCCTGTTCCGAGGCGACGCGGGTCGCGATTTCCTTCGGCGCGGCGGCGAGCTTCTCCTTCATGCCGCGCACCGCGGCGGCGAGCGCCTCGGCCGGCAGGTCCCCGGCCATCCGGCGATCGAATTCGGTGCGCCGCTCCGGGGCGAGGCTCGCGAGCCGCTGCTCCCAGGAAAGCCGCGCGGTGCGCGAGCGCGATCCCGCCTCGCGCCAGGCGGCGGCGATGTCGGCCGGGATTTCGAACGGCGGCGACGTCCAGCCGAGCTTTTCGCGGGCGCCCTTCACCTCGTCAGGCCCGAGCGGCGAGCCGTGCGACTTCTCGCTGCCCGCCTTGGTGGGCGCACCGAAGCCGATCACGGTGCGGCAGGCGATCAGGCTCGGGCGATCGGACGTTTGCGCCGCTGCGATCGCCGCGGCGATCGCGTCGGGGTCGTGGCCGTCGACCCGGCAGGCGTTCCAGCCGCAGGCCTCGAACCGCTTGACCTGGTCGACCGAGTCCGCAAGCGACAGCGGCCCGTCGATCGAGATGCCGTTGTCGTCGAACAGCACGATGAGCCGCGCGAGCTTGAAATGGCCGGCGAGCGCGATCGCCTCCTGGCTGATGCCCTCCATGAGGTCGCCGTCGGACGCGAGAACATAGGTGCGGTGGTCGACGACGTCGGCGCCGAACTCGGCGGCAAGGTGGCGTTCCGCAATCGCCATGCCGACCGCGTTGGCGAGGCCCTGCCCGAGCGGGCCGGTGGTCGTCTCGATGCCCGGCGCATGGCCGTATTCCGGATGGCCCGCGGTCACCGAGCCGAGCTGGCGGAAGCGCTTGATCTCGTCGATCGTCACCGCTTCGTAGCCGAGCAGATGGAGGAGCGCGTAGAGCATCATCGAGCCGTGGCCCGCGGAGAGCACGAAGCGGTCGCGGTCCGGCCAGTGCGGGGCAGCGGCGTCGAACTTGAGGAAGCGGGTGAACAGCACGGTGGCGACGTCGGCGGCGCCCATCGGCAGTCCGGGGTGGCCCGATTTCGCCTGCTCGACCGCGTCCATCGCCAGCGCCCGGATCGCATTGGCGAGGCGGCCGTGGGCAACGCGCGGGACCGCCGAAGGGCTCGAAATCACCAAGAACGGCACCCCCTGCAGGATCTGAGGAATTGCGGCGGAATTCGCCGACGCTCGGACTGATTAGGGATGTGACGCGTGCGAGTCAACGCGAGCGGAAACGGCGCTTTCCACACCTCCCGCGGCGCGGGCGCGTTGACGCCAAACCGTCAAAGCCCTTAAGCTTCCGAATGGTTCGGCGGCCCGGAGGCGACCAGATTGTGGCCGTGACCCGGGTCGATCAGCCCCGAGGGGGCCCGAGGTGGCAATGTGAGCGACACCCTCGCAGTCGAGCAGGCCGTCAAGCGCCTCAGCGCTGCGTTGGATGCGCTCGATGCGGCCATGGAGATGCGGCTCGAGGCCGACCGCCGCCGCGGCACGCTCGCCGAAGAGGTTCACGATTTCAGCCTGGACCGGTCGCGGCTCGCGGCCGAGCTCGATAGCGTCCAGGCCCATTCGCGAATGCTGGAGACCCACAACCGGGAGGCTGCGCGGCGCCTCGACGAGGCGATGACCGCGATCCGTGACATCATCGAGACCAATCAGCGCTGAAACGGCGTTGAAGGTCGTGTTCCGAGTACCGCGTAACGAGACCTGGTCATGGCTCATGTCAGCGTAACCATCAGCGGCCGCCAGTATCGCATGGCCTGCGACGACGGCCAGGAGCACCATCTCGCCCGGCTCTCCCACGAACTCGACCAGCGCATCGCTCAACTGCGCACGACCTTCGGCGAGATCGGCGACATGCGCCTCACCGTCATGGCGGCGCTGCTCCTTGCCGACGAACTCGCGGAGGCGCGCCAGCGCATGCGCCGCACCGAGGAGGAGCTTCTCGGCCTCCAACACGAGCGCATCGCCGCCGCCGGGCGGACGGATGCGCTGCAGGCCGACGTCGCCGCCGCCATCAACGCGGCCGCCGAGCGCATCGAGCGGCTGACGCGCCTCCTCGCCGACCCCGTCGACGGCCATCGGCTGGCGCTCGGCTGACCGATGGCGGATTTCGTTGCCCGCGCGCTGTCGCGGCTGCCATGGGTGAAGCGCAAGGCCGCAAAGCTCTCCCACCGCAATGCGCTGCTGCGCCTCAAGGCGTTGGGTTTCGCGCCGGCGACGATCTACGACATCGGCGCCTATCGCGGCGGCTGGACGCGGCTCGCTGGGGAAGTGTTTCCCGAGGCGGCGTTCGTCCTGTTCGAGGCGAACGCCGACAACGCGGCGCATCTTTCGCCGCTGCGCCATTTCACCGTCGCGCTCTCGGCCGAGGACGGCGAGAAATCGCTGTTCCTGCCGCGCGAGGGCGACGCCACCGGGACCTCGCTCTATCGCGAGAACTCCGCCCATTACGACGCGCAGCAACCTCGTCGTCCGCAAGGTCGCGACGTCGCGCCTCGACACGCTGGTCGCGGCCGAGCAGCTCCCGCCCGCCGACCTCATCAAGATCGACGTCCAGGGCGCCGAGCTCGACGTCATCGCCGGCGCCAAGACCGCGCTCTCCCGCTGCGAGGCGCTGATCGCCGAGCTATCGCTCGCGAGCTACAACAAGGACGCGCCGCTGATCGGCGAGACCCTGCCGGCGATCACCCAGCACGGCTTCCGCTGCGTCGATATCTGCGAGCTGCACCGCGCTGGCGCCGGCAACGTGCTGCAGGCGGATTTTTTGTTCGTGAAGCCGACGCTGTTCGCGGCGATGGGCAGGGCGTGGGGGCTTGGTGCGCCGTAGGGTGGGCAAAGCGAAGCGTGCCCACGTCTTCTTTGCCTCATGTCATCGCGTGGGCACGGCGCGAAGACGAGCCTTCGCCCACCCTACGCGCCATGCGTTGGCTCGCTCTCAATCGATTGCCTACGCCGCCAGCTCCTGATGCTCGGCCACCGTCGCGTCGGCGTTGAGCCGGTAGACCATCGGCACGCCGGTCGCGAGCTCGCGGGCGATGATCTCCTTGGGGCTCAGGCGGTCGAGCACCATAAGGAGGGCTCGCAGCGAATTGCCGTGGGCGGTGACGAGCACGCGCTGGCCCCGCAGCACCCGCGGCAGGATCTCCTGGATGTAATAGGGCAGCACGCGCGCGGCGGTGTCGCGCAGGCTTTCGCCGCCGGGCGGCGGCACGTCGTAGGAGCGGCGCCAGATGTGGACCTTCTCGGCGCCCCAGCGCTCGCGGGCGTCGTCCTTGTTGAGCCCGGAGAGGTCGCCGTAGTCGCGCTCGTTGAGCGCCACGTTCTTGATCACCGGGATGCCCGGCTGGCCCATCTCCTCGAGCATGAGCGTCATGGTGCGCTGGGCGCGCTTGAGATCCGAGGTGAAACCGACGTCGAACGTGATGCCCTGCGCCTTGAGCTTGCGCCCGGCGGCCTTCGCCTCGGCGATGCCGACCTCGGTGAGGTCGACGTCCTTCCAGCCGGTGAACAGGTTCTTGAGGTTCCACTCGCTCTGGCCGTGACGCGTGAGCACCAAGACGGTCCATTGTCTCCTCCGAAATCGACATCATCCGAGACAGGCCGAGCACGTCGCTCATGGTGTAGAGACCCGGCCGGCGCGTCCGCGCCCACAGCGCCGCTTTCACTGCGCCGCGGGCGAAGATCATGCGGTCCTCGGCCTTGTGGACGAGCTCGACCCGCTCGTGCGGGCCGGCGAAGATGACGCTGTGCTCGCCGACCACGGTGCCGCCGCGCAGGCTCGCGAAGCCGATGTCGCCGGATTTGCGCGCGCCGGGGTGCCCGTCGCGCACGCGCACGGAATGGGTGCCGAGTTCGACGTTGCGCCCGGCCGCCGCGGCTTGGCCCAGGAGCAGCGCGGTGCCTGAAGGCGCGTCGGTCTTGCGCGCGTGATGCATTTCGAGGACTTCGACGTCGAACTCAGGCCCGAGCGTGCGCGCCACGCGCTTGACGAGGGCGGCGAGCAGGTTGACCCCGAGGCTCATGTTGCCGGACTTCACGATACGCGCGCCGTTCGCGGCGGCGGCGATCGCCTTCTCGTGGTCGGGCGAAAGTCCGGTGGTGCCGATGACGTGGACGAGGCCACGCTGCGCGACCTTAGCCGGCGAGCGCCACCGTCGCTGCAGGCACGGTGAAATCGAGAACGCCGTCGGCCTCGGCGAGCAGCGGCTCGATCTCGCGGGTCACCAGGATGCCGTTGACGCCGAGGCCGGCAAGCTCGCCGGCGTCGCGCCCGATCGCTGCGGACTCGCCCGCCTCCACGGCGCCGACGAGCACGGCGCCGTCGCTGTCGGAAATCGCCTCGATCAGGGTGCGGCCCATCCGCCCCCCGGCACCGGCCACGATCAGCCGCATGTCGGACATCAGTCCCTCCGGTTTCGCCGCCGATATACCGGGACGCGGCGGGAATGCAAAGCGAACGGGCTGGGACGGCACCTAAGGCTGCGCGCCGTCATAGCCCTCGACGACCACGAGGTCGACGGTGGCGCAGTGCTGGCGCAGCTTCTTGACCTCGGTGTATTCGGGCGACTTGTAGCAGGCGAGCGCGGTGGCGTAGTCGGCAAACTCGACCGTCACCAGGCGCGAGCGCAGCTCGCCCTCCATGACTTCGCTGCGGCCGCCGCGGACGACGTAGCGGCCGCCGAACTTGCGGAAGACGTCCTGAATGCCGGCGACATAGGCCTTGTAGCTTTCGGGGTCGGACACGTCGACGAGCGCCAGCCAGTATCCCTTCGCCATTGTGTCGTTCTCCGGGTTGGTTTCAGGCCGCCGCTGCGGCCGCGATCTCTGCGACGATGGCCTCGGCCGCCGCTTTGGGGTCGGCGGCCTCGACGATCGGCCGGCCGACCACGAGGTAGTCGGCGCCGGCGGCGATCGCGCGGGAGGGCGTCATCACCCGCTTCTGGTCGCCCGCCGCGGCGCCGGCGGGACGGATGCCGGGGGTGACGAGCATCATCGAGGTGCCGACGAGGGAGCGCAGCGCGGCGGCTTCCTCGGCCGAGCAGACGAGCCCGTCGACGCCGATCTCGCGCGCCTGCGCCGCCCGCCGGGCGACGAGCGAGGAGACGCCGAGCGCGTATCCCGCCGCTTCGAGGTCCGCATCGTCGTAGGAGGTGAGCACGGTCACCGCGAGAATGCGCAGGCCGGCGCCGCCTCGCGCGGCGACCGCGGCCTTCATGGTCTGCGGATAGGCGTGCACGGTGACGAAGGTCGCGCCCATGCGGGCGACGCTCTCGACGCCCTTTTCGACGGTGTTGCCGATGTCGTGCAGCTTGAGGTCGAGGAACACCTGCTTGCCGGCGCCGACGAGCGTCTCCGCGAGCGCCATGCCGCCGGCGAAGGCGAGCTGATAGCCGATCTTGTAGAACGAGACGGCGTCACCGAGCCGCTCGACGAGGGAAGCGGCCGCCGGAATGGACGGGACATCGAGGGCGACGATCAGCCGGTCGCGCGGTGCGGGCATGTTTGCGGACCTCATCCTGAGGAGCCGTGCGTAGCACGGCGTCTCGAAGGATGGCCACACACGTTGCGGTCCGTGGAAGGTCTGCGTCCGTGGAAGGTCTGATGAGATTCGTGGAAGGTTTTAGGTGAAAGCCCGCCTCACGCTTGGCGGTAGACCCAGACGCGCGCCGGCGGCAGGTTGAGCCAGATGCGCTCGGAGCACTCGGTGGTGGCGCCTTCGAGCTCCTTGGGGATCGGCGGCACCACGGCGTAGGTGAACTGGATGAAGGGCGCGCCGGGGTGCATCAGGTTGAAGGCGTCGTTGACGAGGCGCAGGCGGAATTTCATCGGCTTGGTGAACAGCGGCAGGCTCGACACCACGGCCGCCGCGGGCCGGCCGATCAAACTCCCGGCGAGACGCCGGATGGCGTAGGCATCGCCTTGCACGACAGTGGCTTCGGGATAGCGGGCGCGCAGCAGCTGGCAGAACGACGGATTGAACTCGACGAGGACGAGCCGCTCGGGGTCGATCCCCTGCTCGACCAGCGCTGCCGTCACCGCCCCGGTGCCGGGGCCGAGCTCGATCACCTTGCCGTCGAGATCAGGGTCGACGAAGCTCGCCATGGCGCGGGCGAGTGGCTTGCCGGAGGGCGTCACCGCCCCGGTCGCCAGGGGCTTCTCCATCCAGGAACGCAAAAAATGCACCTCGTCGTCGAGGCGCAGACTCTTTTTGGTTTTGGCACCACTCAACGTCGGCTGAAACAAAGGATCGCCCGCCACTCTTTTGTCACACAATGGTCACGACTATAGGGCGGCAAGGTGGCGGTCAAGCCCGCCACGGGGGCAGTTCGGGGTCAGGCCGAGCCCGCCCGGGTGCCAAAGAACTCCTTGACGCGGCCAAAGAAGCCCGCCGACTCCGGATTTGTTTCATTGGAAGACAATTTTTGAAATTCGGCCAGCAGTTCGCGCTGCCGCTTGGTCAGATTCTGCGGCGTCTCGACCATGACCTGGACGTACATGTCGCCGACCTGCTTGGAGCGCAGCACCGGCATCCCCTTGGCCTGCAAGCGGAACCGCCGGCCGGACTGGGTCCCTTCGGGGATTTTCACCCGGGTCTTGCCGCCGTCGATGGTCGGCACCTCGAACTCGCCGCCGAGCGCCGCCGTCGCCATCGAGATCGGCGCGCGGCAGTGCAGGTCGGCGCCGTCGCGCTGGAAGAAGACGTGGGCGGAGATCGAGAGGAAAATGTAGAGGTCGCCGGGCGTCCCGCCGCGCACGCCGGCCTCGCCTTCGCCGGCGAGCCGGATGCGGGTGCCGTCCTCGACACCGGGCGGGATGTTGACCGAGAGCGCGCGCTCGCGCGTGACCCGGCCGAGCCCGCCGCAGGCGGTGCAGGGATTTTCGATGACCTGGCCGCGGCCCTGGCAGGACGGGCAGGTGCGCTCCAGGGTGAAGAAGCCCTGGGCATGGCGGATCTTGCCCTGGCCGCCGCAGGTCGAGCAGGTCTTGGGCTTGGTGCCGGACTGGGCGCCGCCGCCGGAGCACGGCTCGCAGGTCACCGAGGTCGGGATGCGGATCTGGGCGTGCTTGCCGCCATGGGCCTCTTCGAGGCTGAGCTCCATGTTGTAGCGCAGGTCCGCGCCGCGCTCGCGGCCGGAGCCGCGGCCGCCGCGCCGGGCGCCGCCTCCCATGCCGAAGAAATCGTCGAAGATGTCGGCGAAGGTCGTCGCGAAATCGGCGCCGAAGCCATGGCCACCATTGCCCTGCTCGAAGGCGGCATGGCCGAAGCGGTCATAGGCCGCCCGCTTGTCGCCGTCCTTGAGGATCTCGTAGGCCTCGGCGACTTCCTTGAAGCGGACTTCGCAGTCGGTATCGCCGGGGTTCTTGTCGGGGTGGAGCTTCATCGCAAGCTTGCGATAGGCACCCTTGAGATCGGTGTCGGTCGCGCCGCGTTCGACGCCCAGCACCTCGTAATAGCATCGCTTGGCCATGGCAGGTCACCCCAACCCGTCTCGGTATCGCCCCGTACCATATCCCCGTTTCCCGTGGACAGGGAAGGACGCGATTACCCCCGGTGTGCGGAAGTGACGGGTCGTGGAGGACATCGTTTTAAGCGCAATTCATGGTCGGAGGCCGAACTCGCAAAACCGGCCCTCGCTCTCCCCGGAGCAAGGGCCGCTCATGCCTTACGCAGACTTCTTGTTCTTCTTGTCGTCGTCGACTTCGGTGAACTCGGCGTCGACCACGTCGTCCTTCTTAGCCCCAGCTCCGGCATCGGGGCCGCCGGCATCACCGCCGCCGCCACCGCCTTCACTTTGCTTGTACATCGCTTCGCCGAGCTTCATCGAAGCCTGGGCGAGCGTATTGGTCTTGGCGCTGATCGCGTCGGCGTCGTCGCCCTTGAGGGCTTCCTTGAGATCGGCGAGCCCGGTCTCGATCGCGCGCCGCTCGGCGTCGCCGACCTTGGAGCCGTGCTCGGCGAGCGCCTTCTCGGTCGAATGGACGAGCGCCTCGGCGTGGTTCTTCGCCTCGACGCCGGCCTTGCGCTTCTTGTCCTCCTCGGCATGGGCCTCGGCGTCCTTGACCATCTTCTGGATCTCGGATTCCGAGAGGCCGCCCGAGGCCTGGATGCGGATCTGCTGCTCCTTGCCGGTCGCCTTGTCCTTGGCCTGGACGTTGACGATGCCGTTGGCGTCGATGTCGAACGACACCTCGATCTGCGGCACGCCACGCGGCGCCGGCGGGATGCCGACGAGGTCGAACTGGCCGAGCATCTTGTTGTCGGCCGCCATCTCGCGCTCGCCCTGGAAGACCCGGATGGTGACCGCGTTCTGATTGTCCTCCGCGGTCGAGAACACCTGGCTCTTCTTGGTCGGGATCGTGGTGTTGCGGTCGATGATGCGGGTGAACACGCCGCCCAGCGTCTCGATGCCGAGCGACAGCGGCGTCACGTCGAGCAGCAGCACGTCCTTGACGTCGCCCTGCAGCACGCCGGCCTGGATCGCCGCGCCGACCGCGACCACCTCGTCGGGGTTGACGCCCTTGTGCGGCTCCTTGCCGAAGAACTGCTTCACCACCTCCTGGACCTTGGGCATGCGGGTCATGCCGCCGACCAGGACCACCTCGTTGATCTCGCTCGCGGTGTGGCCGGCGTCCTTGAGGGCGAGCCGGCACGGCTCGACGGTCTTCTGGATGAGGTCGTCGACCAGCGCCTCGAACTTGGCGCGGGTGAGCTTCATCGTCAGGTGCTTCGGACCGGTCGCGTCCGCGGTGATGTAGGGCAGGTTGATCTCGGTCTGGGTCGTCGACGACAGCTCGATCTTCGCAGCTTCCGCGGCTTCCTTGAGCCGCTGCAGCGCGAGCTTGTCGCGGCGCAGGTCGATGCCCTGCTCCTTCTGGAACTCGTCGGCGAGGTAGTTGACGAGCCGCATGTCGAAGTCTTCGCCGCCGAGGAAGGTGTCGCCGTTGGTCGACTTCACCTCGAACACGCCGTCGCCGATCTCGAGGATCGACACGTCGAAGGTGCCGCCGCCGAGGTCATAGACCGCGATCAGGCCGGTCTTCTTCTTGTCGAGGCCGTAGGCGAGCGCCGCCGCGGTCGGCTCGTTGATGATGCGCAGCACCTCGAGGCCGGCGATCTTGCCGGCGTCCTTGGTGGCCTGGCGCTGGGCGTCGTTGAAGTAGGCGGGAACGGTGATGACGGCCTGGGTGACCTTCTGGCCGAGGTTCGCCTCCGCGGTCTCCTTCATCTTCTGCAGCACGAAGGCGGAGATCTGGGAGGGTGAATAGGTCTTGCCGTCCGCCTCGACCCAGGCGTCGCCGTTGCCGGCGCGCACGATCTTGTAGGGGACGAGCTTCTTGTCCTTCTCCACCATCGGGTCGTCGTAGCGGCGGCCCATCAGCCGCTTGACCGCGAAGACGGTGCGCTCCGGATTGGTGACGGCCTGGCGCTTGGCCGGTTGGCCGACGAGGCGCTCGCCGTCGTCGGTGAACGCCACGATGGACGGCGTGGTGTTACGCCCTTCCGAGTTCTCGATGACCTTGGGAGCTTTGCCTTCCATCACGGCGACGCACGAATTGGTCGTGCCGAGGTCGATGCCGATGACCTTGCCCATTCGTTAAATCCTTCTCTGTCAGCAGATCGGCCGGGCCCATGCGGCACCCGGATGAAGCGGATGGCAGATGGTCAGTCTGCCGAGGATCGCCCCTGGACCGATCCCTAAAATCGTCCTTGCCCGCCAGCTTGGCGGGTTCACAGCGTCATATAGGAGGCAGCCATTGGGCCGCAAGGCGGGATTGGTCGAAATCGGCAGCACTAACAAGCCCCAAACGCGTCTGCGTCACGGCTTGACGCGGTAGATCACGAACGGCCCGTCGCGGGTCGCCTCGACGCGCTCGAGCCAGGGCGGGACCTCGCCTGCGGCAAGCCGTCCCCACAGGCTCGCATCGCGCTCCGCCGCGCCGATATGGCCCAGGGTATGGCGTCCGCAGAGCGCCAGATAATCGGGCTTTGCCGCGGCCACCACCTTCCGCGCCGCCTCGGGTGGCAGCGCGAAGATCTCATGCGCTGCGATGATCGGCCCGACCAGCCGGTGATACGGCGCGGACATCACCGCATGGGGGGTGAGCGCCAGCACGAAGGGGCCGTAGTCGATGTCGGTCGCGACGAGCCCGGGCGGCAGGGCGGCGAGCTTGTCGTAGCTCTCGTTGAGCAGGCAGCCGGCGGCAACGCGGGAGTTCTCCGGCTCGGGAGCGCGCGCCGTCACGGCTTGGACCGCTGCCATAGCGACCGCCGCGGTCACGGTCGGCGTCAGGAACAGGGCAACGAGTGCCCGCGCCGCGAGCGTCCCCGACCGCAGCGGCGGGAACAGGCGTACCACCCCGGCCGCGACCACCGGGATCGCGAGCCAGATGGCGTAGCTGAAGGCGCGGACCATCGAGCACATGACTGCGGTCGCGATCATCAGTGCCGCGGCGGCGACGAGGAAGCCGAAGTCGCGCCGGGTCGCCGGATCGCGGGCGATCAGGGCGAGAGCGAGGAGGCCGACCGCGGGGAAGGCGGCGACCGCGGCGCCGGCCGGCGGCGATTTCAATGCCACGGCCCAGAGCGACTGCATCTCCGCGACATGGTTGAACCACAGGGCGCGGACCGTCGGGTCCATCATCGCGAAGGGGCCGGCGAGACAGCGCGGCTCGATCGCAACGAAGGCCGCCGCTGCGACCGCCCCGGCAGCAGCCACACCGGCAGCCCGGATCGGCCAGCCGGCCGGCGCAAGAAGGCGCCCGACGACCGCGAGCCCGAGCGTCGCGGCGATGAGCCCCGCGGCGGAGTTGATGGCGATCGCGTCGCACGCCGTGCGTCCCCACTGCGCGGGTCCGACGTTCACCAGGAACGCCGCGGCGACACTGCCGGCCGCCCAGAGGCCGTAGCGGACGAGGGCGCGGTCGTCGTCTGCCGTGAATATAAAGCGGAGCGCGAGCGCGACGCCGGCGAGCACGATGTAGGGCAGCCCCTCGAAGCCGATCGCCATCGCGGCCCCGGTCAGGACCCCGGCGGCGGCCGCCGCCCAGCGCTCGCGGTCGCTCCAGGCGACCGCCGCCACCAGCAGCACGGCGAACGCGATCTGGACATTGTGATGATCGATCCGCCCCGGCGCGAAATGCGCGAAGGCCGGCAGGCCGACAGCGGTCAGCACCAGCGCGATCGGGGCGGCATCGCGTCCCGCGATCCGCCAGGCGATCGCGGTTGCCCCCGCCATGGTCGGCAGGAGCCACAGCATCGGCCAGACCACCCGCATCAGCCGCTCGGCCATGGCGGGGCCGGTGAACAGCCCGAACAGCCAGAGAAGCCCGGCGAGGCCGGCGTCGATCAGCCGGGACCAGTGGGTATCATAACCCTCCGGCGGACCGAGGCGCGGTTCGTGGAGGTTGAACCAGCCGTGGCCGTCGATGAAGCCGCGCAGCTCGACGAGCCGCATGGCGTCGTCCATGTCGCCGAGCGTGCGCCCGGTCTCGGCCCAGTGGTCGGCGAGAAGCTGCACCACGATGATGAGCCATGCGGCCCCGAGGAAGAGGGCGATCGGCACGGCCGAGCGTTTGAGCAAGGCGTCACCTGCATGGCTCGTAGGTCGGATCGCTCTCACATATCGGGGGCCGCTTGCCTTTTCCTTAATCGCGCCAAATGTTCGCGGTCCGCCGAAGCCTCTCGGGCAACAAGGGCAGACCGGCGGGAACCGGCCGAGCGTCACTGGACCGCCACAATCAGGCCGGACGGTCGGGGCGGTGACACAAATCGCTTGGGGGCGATGTCCCGAGGGGGACCTTCATGATCTCGAACGCATTCAGATTTCTCGCGCTGCTGGCGGTGCCGGCGGCGCTCGCAGTGGCGCCGGCGCTTGGCGCCGAGGCGCTGTTTCCGACCGGCTCGCTGATCGGCTTCGTGCCGCCGCCCGGGTTCACCGTCAGCAAACACTTCCCGGGCTTCGAGAATTCCGACGGCGGGTCGATGGTGCTGCTGACCTTGCCGCCGCAGGCCTATGCCGACATCGAGAAGTCGATGACTCCCGAGGCCTTCAAGGCCCAGGGCATCACGGAGGAGAAGCGTGAGAATCTTGCGCTTCCCGACGGCAAGGGCATGCTGGTGACCGGCATCGAGGAAGACAGCGGACAGAAGTTCCGCAAGTGGATGTTCCTCGGTTCGATTCCCGCCGCCATTGGGATCGCGGCCATCCGCATTCCGGACGGGGCGGTCAAGTCCGATTTGGACGACGCCATCAAGGCCTCGCTCCTGACCATGACGGCGCGGCCTTCGGTGCCGATCGAAGAGCAGCTCAGCCTGGTGCCGTTCAAGCTCGCCGACATGTCCGGCATGCGGCCGGTGCGGATTTTGGGCGGCACCGGCGTGTTCCTGACCGACGGCCCCAAGGATGCGCCGGCGGTCGCCGATCAGCCGGTCTTCGTCGTCTCGATCGGCCAGGGCGGACCCGAACAGGCCGCGGAGCGCGCCAACTTCGCGCGCAATCTGTTCGGCGGCCTCTCGGACTTCAAGGACATCCACATCGTGAGCGGCGACATGCTCCGCCTCGGCGGCGGCAGCCTGCCGACCCATGAGCTGCAGGCGGAGGCCAAGGACCTCAAGACCGACACGCCGATGAAGATCGTGCAGTGGGTGCGGTTCGGCCCCGGCGCCTTCGTGCGCATGGTCGGCGTCGCGCGCGCCGATGTGTGGACGAAGGAATTCCCGCGCTTCCGCGCCGTGCGCGACGGCGTCGGCCCGCGCGGCGAGGACCGGTAAAGTCGGGAGACTGAAATCCACGTGACCTCGTCCTCCAGGACGAGGTCTTCAACCTGGCTGAGCGACAGGTGAATCAGGCCTCGCCGGCGGCGGCGCCACTGGCCGAAGAGGTCGGCGCCGTCTTCGGGCCGCCCTTCGAAACGCCGACGAGGGCAGGGCGCAAGACGCGGTCACCGATCGCGAAGCCGGGCTGGATCACCTGCACCACCGAGCCCGACGGCACCCGGGCATCCGGCACCTCGAATATCGCCTGGTGCAGATTGGGGTCGAACTTCTCGCCCTTGGGGTCGAATTTCCTGACCCCGTTCTTCTCCAGGACCTTGAGAAGCTCGCGCTCGGTCAGCTCGACGCCGTCGACCAGCGCCTTGGCCGGCCCCTCCAATGCGACGCCGGAATCGCGCACCGCATCGAGGGCGCGCTGAATGTTGTCGGCGACCCCGACGAGATCGCGGGCAAAGCTCTGGATCGCATAGACGCGGGAATCCGCGACCTCGCGCTCGGTGCGCCGGCGCAAATTCTCCATCTCGGCGAGCGTGCGCAGCACCCGGTCCTTGAGCTCGGAATTCTCCTTGGCGAGCGCGGCCGCTACTTCCTGCGCAGGATCGGTGGCCGTCGCCTCGTCTTCGGATGCCCTGTTATTGTTGGCGGCGAAATCCGTCATGAATCCGTTCCCCGGATGAAAAACCTTTGTTGCTGCACCGCATATCGATATTTCCGGTAAGAAAATCAAGCAAGAACCGCCGGTGTCCGGCCCATCGTAAGCCGGCCGCCCGGTTAACAATTTGCAATCAATGGAACTTGGCCCGTGCCGAGCTGGCGCGACGGCCGGAACGCTGCCTCATCCGCTTCAGGCGTTTGAAGATGCGTCGCGGATTGACGTCGGCGACGGCGGCGATCTCTTCTGCCGAGAAGCCTGCCGCCTCGAGGTGCGCAAGCGGCGCAAGATCGGCGGGCGGGAACGAGTAGTCCGTTCCGAGCACGACCTGGTCCAGCCCCATCTCGTCGGCGAGGAACCGCAGCGGTTTCGGCGCATGGACGATGCTGTCATAGGCCATCCGCCGCGCATAGGCCGACGGCGGCTTCGCCGCGACGTCGCCCTGGGCGGCGCGGTCCATGCGCTGGTGCATCAGGTCGAACCGGCCGATGAGGTAAGGCAAGGCGCCGCCGCCATGGGACAGGACGAGGCTGAGTGCGGGGAAGCGGTCGAACACGCCCGAGAACATCAGCGAGCCGACGCCGAGCGTGGTGTCGAAGGTGTATTGGGCGATCTGCGCCAGCGCGAATTTGGCCGCGCGCGGCGCCGGCGTGCTCATCACCGGATGGATCAGGATCGGCACGTCGAGCGCCACCGCCTTCGCCCAGAACGGGTCGAGCGGCACCTCGCCGAGATTGATGCCCTCCACATTGGAAGCGACGATGGCGCCGACCGCGCCGCGGCCGATGGCACGGTCGAGTTCGCGAGCTGCCGAATCCGCATCAGGCATCGGCACCGATGCGAGCCAGGAGAACTCGGCGTGCTCGGCGCACCATTCGCCGAGCGTATCGTTGAGCATGCGGTGCCAGGCCTCGCAGGCCTGCGGCGGCAGGCCATAGGCGAAGATGTCCGGCCAGGTGCCGACGATCTGATGGTCGATGCGCTGCGCGGAAAGCCAGGCGCGGCGCGCCTCGACCGGCTCGATGAGCTTCGGAAAGAACGGACGCACCTTGAAGCCGTAGTCGAACGCCAAGGCTTCGCCGCCCGGAGTCGCCGCGAGCCGCACGCCGATGTCGGCGCCACGCGCCTTGACGGCGGCGATGAGCTGCTGCGGCACGTAATGCGCGTGAACGTCGATCGGCACCGGGCGTTCCTCTTTGCTGGCGCCGGCGCCAGGGGGCCGGGTCCGGGCGCAAACTAAATTGGTTGGCTGCGGATACAAGTGTAGAGAAAACGGTGCACCGTCTGTCGCAAGAGCGGCCCATCATGGAAACGCCTTCCGCCGGCACCAACACGGCTTCGATGCTCGCCGTCTCACCTCATGAGGCGGCGATCCGCGATGCAGCGGAGCGCCTGTGCAAGCCGTTCGACGATGCCTATTGGCTCGCCAAGGATCGCGACGGCGGCTTCCCCGAGGATTTCCATCGCGCCTTTGCGCAAGCCGGCTTCCTCGGCATCGCCATCCCCGAGGAACATGGCGGCAGCGGGCTCGGCATCACCGAGGCCGCGATCCTGATGCAGGCGGTGGCGCAGTCGGGCGCCGGCCTGTCCGGCGCCTCGGCGCTGCACATGAACATCTTCGGCCTCAACCCGGTGGTGAAGTTCGGCACCGCGCAACAGCAGCGCCGCATGCTGCCCCCGCTCGTCGCCGGGCACGACAAGGCGTGCTTCGCCGTCACCGAGCCCGATGCCGGCCTCGACACCCTCAATCTTTCGACCCGCGCGGTGCGCGACGGCGACCGCTACCTCGTCACCGGGACGCAAGATCTGGATTTCCACCGCCCAGGTCGCGACCAAGATGCTGCTGCTCGCCCGCACAACGCCGCGCGAGGCCGCGAAGAAACGCACTGAGGGGCTCTCGCTGTTCTACACCGACCTCGACCGCCGCCATGTCGAGGTCCGCGAGATCGAGAAGATGGGCCGCAAGGCGGTCGACTCCAACATGCTGTTCATCGACGCCCTGCCGGTGCCGGTCGCCGATCGCATCGGCGAGGAGGGCCGCGGGTTCGAATACATTCTCCACGGCATGAATCCCGAGCGTATCCTGATCGCGGCCGAAGCGGTGGGGCTCGGCCGCGCCGCGCTTGCGAAGGCCGCCGGCTATGCCCGCGAGCGCATCGTGTTCGGGCGGCCGATCGGCCAGAACCAGGCGATCCAGCACCCGCTCGCCGACTGCTGGATGAAGCTCGAGGCCGCCAACCTGATGCTGTTTCGCGCCGCCGCGCTCTATGACGCAGGCGCCGCCTGCGCGGCGGAAGCGAATGCCGCCAAATATCTCGCCGCCGAGGCGGCCTTCACCACCTGCGAGACCGCGGTGATGAGCCACGGCGGCATGGGCTATGCGAAGGAGTATCACGTCGAGCGCTATCTGCGGGAAGCGATGATCACCCGCATCGCCCCGGTGTCCCCGCACATGATCCTCAACTTCATCGCCGAACGGGTGCTGGGCCTGCCGCGGTCGTATTGAAGACGCAACTGTCACAACTGCACATGGCCGCCGTTTTCGACATGCGACCTCGCCGGCATTTGACGAAGAGGGGCGCGGCTGCTGAATTCGGCGGGCCGGAGTTCTGGAGAGATCGATCATGCGATGGTTCATTGCCGCGGTGGCGGCGCTTGTGCTCGCCTCGCAGGCCCATGCCCAGGGTACGTGGCCCCAGCGTCCGGTGACCCTCATCGTTCCGTTCGGGGCCGGCGGCTCCGCCGACCTCACCGCGCGAAGTCATCGCCCCTCATCTGCAAGCGAAATTCGGCCAGCCCTTCGTGATCGACAACAAGGGGGGCGCCGGCGGCAGCATCGGCGCCGGCTACGTCGCCAAGGCTGCGAATGACGGCTACACGCTGCTCGTCGGAACCATCAGCTCCAACGCCATCAACGCGGCGCTCTATTCCCGCCTCAACTACGATCTCGACCGCGATTTCCAGCCGGTGACGCGGCTCGTGCTGTTCCCCAACCTGATGATGGTCAACAAGAAGCTGCCGGTGCGCTCGGTGGGCGAACTCATCGCCTATCTCAAGGCCAATCCGGGCAAGGTGAACTACGGCTCGTCGGGCATCGGGACCTCGTCGCATCTCTCGGTCGTGATGTTCGCGCTCGCGACCGGGACCGAGATGACGCACATCCCGTTCCGCAGCACGAGCGAGGTCGTCAACAGCATGATCGGCGGCAACATCGATCTCGGCATCGATTCGATGACGACGACCGTTCCCTTCGCGCAGTCCGGTGCGGTGCGCGCGCTCGGGGTGACGACGCCGCAGCGCAATCCCTCCATGCCCAATCTGCCGACCATCGGGGAGACGCTGCCTGGATACGAGGCGACGGCATGGCAGGGCCTGTTCGCGCCGGCCGGGACGCCGCGGCCGATCGTCGACCGGCTCGCCGAGGCGGTGAAGGCCATTCTCGAGCGGCCCGACGTCGCCGCCCAGCTCGCCGCGGGCGGTGCCGAGCCGGCGCCGCAGCCGCCGGAGGAATTCGCCGCCTTCACCCGCGCCGAGCGCGCCAAGTGGAAGACGGTGGTGCAGAAGTCGGGAACGCGCATCGAATGACCCGCCGGCGAAGGCCGGCAATCGAATGACCCGCCGGCGAAGGCCGGCAATCGAATGAGTCGCGCGCGAAGGCCGGCTGACGCGCCGCGGCGTTGCATGTAAACGTCGTGTCATGAGTCACCGGTCTTCCGCGCGCACCGCGAACGCCCTCATCGGCAGCCCGCTCGAGCGGATCGAGGATCTGCGGTTCCTGCGCGGCAAGGGCGAGTATGTCGACGACGTCACGCGTCCCGGCCTGCTCCACGCCGTGATCCTGCGCAGCTCGCTCGCCCATGGAAACATCGTTTCGATCGACGCCGCCGCGGCGCGGGCGCGCGCGGGCGTGCATGCCGTGATCACGGCGGCCGATATCGTGTCGGAGCTCGGCGCGGTGCCGACTATTCCGCTCCGCCAGGAGCAGCTCGATGCCTTCATCCCGTTCCAGCAGCCGGTGATCGCGACCGGCAAGGTGCGCTATGTCGGCGAGCCGCTCGCCGTCATCGTCGCCGAGAGCGCGGCGCTCGCCGAGGATGCGGCCGAGATGGTCGCGGTCGAGATCGCGCCGCTGCCAGCGGTGGCGGACCGCGGTGCCGCTGAGACCGGCCCGCTGCTGTTCGAACAGACCGCGTCCAATCTCGCCGGCACGCTGACTGCGGTGAAGGGCGATGCCGACGCGGCGTTTCGCGAGGCCGCCTATGTGCGGCGGGAAACGTTCGAGGTGCAGCGCCACACGGCGGTGCCGATGGAGCTGCGCGGCGTCCTCGCCGAATGGCACGAGGGCCGGCTCACGGTCTATGGCGCGGCCAAGGTGCCGTTCCCCAACCGGCGCATTCTGGCAAAGCAGCTCGGCGTGCCGGAAGAGCGCGATCCGCATGGTCGAGAACGACGTCGGCGGCGGCTTCGGCGTGCGCGGCGAGTTCTATCCGGAGGATTTCCTCATTCCCTTCGCCGCGCGGGTGACCGGGCGGCCGGTCAAGTGGATCGAGGACCGCCGGGAGCATCTCCTCGCCACCAACCATGCCCGCGACGTCGCCTGCGAGCTCGAGATCGCCTGCGATCGCGATGGCACCATCCGTGCGCTGCGCGGCCACGCCAAAGCCGACGTCGGCGCCTACATCCGCACCAACGGCGCGACCGGCGCGCGCAACACCGCGCAGATTCTCTCAGGGCCCGTATCGCGTGCCGAACATTCACATGCGGGTTTCCCTCGTCATCACCAGCAAGACGCCGGTCGGCACCTATCGCGGGCCGGGCCGCTTCGAGGCCGATTTCTTTCGCGAGCGCCTGTTCGACATGGCCGCGCGAGATCTTCGGGATCGACCCGTCGAGTTTCGCCGCCGCAACCTGATCGCTGAAAGCGAGATGCCCTATCCGCTGGCGCGCGTCGTCGAGCTCGATCTTTCGACCGAGACCGACAGCGGCGACTACCGCACCACCTTCGCGCGCTGCCTCGAGGAGATCGGCTGGGCCGAGAAGGCGCCGCTGCAGGGAACGCTCGTCGACGGGCGCTATCACGGCCTTGCCATCGGCTGCTATTTCGAGGGCGGCGCCTCGGGGCCGCGGGAAATCGGCGCGCCTCGTGCTGGAGGCGGACGGCGCGGTCTCGGTCCATGTCGGCTCGTCGGCGAACGGGCAGGGGCTCGAGACGGTGTTCGCCCAGATCGCCGCCGACGCGCTGGAGATGCCGGCGGATCGCATCCGCGGCGTCTTCCATGGCTCGACCGACTGCGTGCGCGAAGGCTTCGGCAGCTATTCGTCGCGCTCGGTGGTGATGGGCGGCTCGGCGATCCTCGATGCCGCCGGCAAGCTGCGCCAAGCGATGCGCGAGGCGGCAGCGCGCCGGCTCGGCTGCGCTGCGGCCGATGTCGTGCTCGGGGACGGCAAGGCCGTGGCCCCCGGCGCGGGCGCGGTGACCTTCGCCGATCTCGCTGCCGACGGAATTTCCGCCGAGGGCACCTTCGGGAGCTCCAATCGCACCTACAGCTACGGCGCCCACGCCGCCCATGTCGCGGTCGATCCGCGCACCGGCGGCGTCGAAGTGCTCGACTATGTCGCGGTGGAGGATGTCGGCCGCATCATCAATCCGGCGACGCTGCACGGCCAGGCGGTCGGCGCCATCGTGCAGGGCCTCGGCGGCGTGTTTCTGGAGCATCTCGTCTACGACGAGGACGCGCAACTCCTCACCGGCACGCTCGCCGACTACCTGATGCCGACCGCGAGCGACTTTCCCGCCGTGCGCGCGGTCGCGCTCGAGGAGAAGCCGGCGCCGCACAATCCGCTCGGCGCCAAGGGCGCCGGCGAAGGCGGCATCATCCCGGTCGGCGGAGTGATCGCGAACGCCGTCGCCGCGGCGCTGCGCTCGCTCGGCGTCGAGCCGCGCGACCTGCCGCTGTCGCCGCCACGGGTGTGGGCGTTGATCGCAGCGGCGAAATCAACCTAGTTGTTGCTCTTCATTCTGCAATGACTGCGACGGGCCAATTACAATGACGGAAGTAGCGCAGCAGCAAGGTCGGATCGTGAAGCGTCGATCACCGTTCTTTTGGTATTTCCTTACAATGATTACTGGCGGCTTCTTTGGGTTGGTCTGGGTGTATCTCCTTATGAGCGATATAAATCGTTTGGCCACGAGAGAGAGATTTCGCTTGCGGCCGATCGTTGCTGGGTCCGCGATTTGGTTTATTGGATATGCGTGTCTGTCCTTCTTCCTTTTTTCTGAGCTTCTTGCGGGACCATATGGGGAGCCTTCCACATTGATTCTGACTGCGATGGCATTCGCGTTTATTTTCGTAGTCGCGCTATACAGCACAATCGTCATTATTCACTGCAACATCAGAGCTGAGATGGGAGCTAGTGGATGGAATTTAACACTTGGTGCCCACGCCTGACAGCGGCGATGATTTTGTCTGGGTCGGCGGTCCAGGTGAAGGGTTTGGGGTCATGGTTTGTCTGGGCGACAAAGCGGTTGATGGTGGCTTGGAGATCGACCACGCAACGGAAGACACCTCGCTTTAGTCGTTGCTTGGCAGTTTGGCGAAGAACCCCTCGACAGCGTTGAGCCACGAGCACGAAGTCGGCGTGAAGTGAAAAGCGAAGCGGGGGTGCCGAGCGAGCCATTGGCGCACCTTCGGATGCTTGTGGACGGCGTAATTGTCGAGGATCACGTGAACAAGTTTTCCGGCCGGCACCTGCGCCTCGATGGCATTCAGGAAGCGGACGAACTCCTGGTGCCGATGGCGCTGCATACATCGGCCGATGACCTTGCCTTCGAGCACGTCGAGAGCCGCAAACAGCGTCGTTGTGCCATGGCGCTTGTAGTCGTGGGTCATCGTACCGGCGCGCACCTTTTTTCATCGGCAGGCCGGGCTGGGTGCGGTCGAGGGCTTGTATTTGCGACTTCTCATCGACCGAAAGGACGATGGCGTGGGCGGGCGGGTCGACATAGAGCCCGACGACATCGCGCAGCTTGTCGATGAACTTTGGGTCGTTGGAGAGCTTGAATTGCCGAACCCGGTGGGGTTGGAGACCGTGCGCCCGCCAGATGCGTTGGACAGAACTTGCGCTGATGCCGACTGCTTTCGCCATCATAGTGGCGGTCCAATGGGTCGCTTCGGCAGGCGGATCGGTTTGGGTGAGCATCACGACACGCTCAACGAGACCCGACCCCAGTGGCGGGAATCGCGA
Source organism: uncultured Alphaproteobacteria bacterium (assembly GCA_963793985.1). Lineage (GTDB taxonomy): Bacteria > Pseudomonadota > Alphaproteobacteria > Rhizobiales > Xanthobacteraceae > JAJPKK01. Next base: position 55,598 of record CAWCCG010000020.1, read on the forward strand.
GGGTCGCGTCTTATCGTGCAGCAGACCGTCGCAACCACCTGCATGAAGCGTTCCTGCCAGCGCCACACGCAGGTTTTCGATTTGCCGGTCCGGCGCATGATCTCATTGGTACCGACGCCTTCGGCACTCAACAGGACGATCTCGGCCCGCCAGACGTGCTTGTGCGGCGCATTACGATCCCGCGCGAGCGTAGCCAAGCGGCGGCGGTCAGCGGGCTTGAGAGTGATGCAAATTCCCGTTCGCATCCGCCAGACTCGCACGTACCGAGCCCGCCGGGGAATCCGGCCGGGATTAAATGTCAGGTTTGATCCACTAGCAGGCCGCTGAAATTTCGTCTTCCGGGCCGCGCTTCATTTTATATCTCGCAAAGCGAGGGTGTGATGGCTGTCGTTTGACAACGCGGTCAAGCGCTTTCGGGTTGGCTGTGTTCATGCCGCGAGGAGCTTCGGCAGGCGGATCAGATTGTAGCCGGCCATCGTCAGGGTGAACTTGAAGCCGAGCTTTCTTGATGCCGCGCAGCATCGGTCGCGCAAGGCCGCCGATCGTCTTGCCCCAGCCGAACGGCTCCTCGATGCGCTTCCTCTTCCGCTGGCTCGCGGCGTAGCCGGGATGCCGCGTGGTGCGAGCGTCGATCGCGGAACGCCGGCCGCTGGTGTTCTGGGCGATGTGCGGCGTCACGTTGAGCGCGCGCATGTCGGCGACGAACGAGGCCGCGTCGTAGCCCTTGTCGCCACCCAGCGTGAGGCGGCGGACGCCCGGCGAACGGCGCACGATCATCTCCTCGGCCGCCTTGCGCTCGGCGGTGCCGGTCGCCTTCGTCACCGTCGCCGTCGACGATGAGCCCGCTGCGGTTCTCCATCAGCGCGTGGCCCGATGAAGCTGAGCTTGGCTTCCTTGCCCGGTCCCTTGCTTGTAAAGCTGTGCCTCCGGATCCGTGGTCGAGGCATGGGTGGCGTTGCTGCGCTTCTCGCCGTGAAAATCGCGCTCGCCGTTGCGGCCCGGCGCCGGCGGATCGCTCGATCCGTCCTTCGCCCTGAAGCTCTTCATCGACGCCCACGCCGCGATCTGCGTGCCGTCGACCGAGAAGTGCTCGTCCGACAGCAGCCCGCGAAGCTCCTCGTGATCCATGCAGCTCGGCGAGGAACTTGCGCGCCACGTCGGCCTCGAGCAGCCGGTCGCGGTTCTTCGTGAACACCGTCGGCACCCACACCGGATCGTCGACCCCGAGCCCGACGAACCAGCGATAGAGCAGGTTGTAGTCGAGCTGCTCCATCAGCTGCCGCTCCGAGCGGATCGTGTAGAACGCCTGCAGCAGCAGCGCCCGCAGCAACCGTTCGGGCGGGATCGAAGGACGACCTCCCGGCGCATAAGCCGTGGCGAAGTCGCCGTCGAGCGCAGCCAGCACGTCGTTCACCACCCTGCGGACCAACCGCAACGGATGCTTCGCAGGCACCCGCTTCTCAAGGTCGACATAGGAGAACAGCTCCCAGATCGCCCATCCGTGCCCCGCATTCCGCGCCTCCACTCGTCGACGAGACACAAAATCATATTCGCATCGGCTTGTCAGAGGCGTTTTTCAGCGGCCTGCTAGTGTCGCGTCCCAGAAAGAACTTTACATATTCTGCGAATATGGCGATGATTTGTTCCTTGTTTCGGGGCGGATCATGGCGCGCATCGGACGACCTCAGGAACGGCGAATCTCGCTGACGGATGGTGAGCGTGAGGAATTGGAGCGGATTGCGCGCTCGCGTTCTGCGTCTCACGGCTTGGTCCGGAGAACAAAGATCATTTTGGCCTCCGCTGCTGGGGAATCCAATACGTCGATCGCGCGGCGGCTCGGGATCGCAAATCCCACGATCTGTCATTGGCGCAACAAATGGTTCGCTCAGGGGATCGCCGGACTTTACCGGTGAGGCGCGGCCCGGGCGACCTCGCACCCACGACGAAGAGGTGGTTGCCAACCTTCTTCGGACGGTTCTCAAAACGAAGCCAACGGCGGGGAGCCACTGGACCGTGCGATCCGCGGCGCAGGCGACCGGCCTGTCGAAGAGTACCGTGGCGCGGATGTTTGCATTGTTTGGCGTTCAGCCGCACCGCTCCAAAAGCTTCCAGCTTTCCACCGATCCGCTGTTCGTCGACAAGGTCAGGGACATCGTCGGCCTGTACCTCAATCTGCCCGATAAGGCCGTGGTGTTGTGCGTCGATGAGAAGAGCCAGGTTCAAGCTCTGGAGCGCACGCAGCCGGTGCTTCCGCTTGGACTTGGCTATGTTGAGGGTGTCACCCACAATTACATCCGGCATGGCACGACGACCTTGTTCGCAGCCCTCGACGTGGCCAATGGCAGGGTCCTCACGCAGTGTCGCGCACGACATCGCCACCAGGAGTTCCTCGCCTTTCTCAAGCATATCGAGGCCAATATCCCGACGGCCCTCGATGCCCACCTCGTCGTCGACAATTACGCCGCGCATAAACACCCCAAAGCGCGTGCCTGGCTCGCTGCCCGGCCGCGCTTCCACCTCCATTTCACACCGACTTATTCGTCCTGGCTCAACCAGGTCGAGCGCTGGTTCGCCTTGATCAGTGAGCGTCAAATCCGCCGCGGATCATTCGTCAGCGCGAAAGACCTCATCGCCAAGATCGAGACCTTCGTCGACGCGTATAACGCCAAAAGCGCCCCGTTTGTATGGACAGCCACCAGCGATGCGATCCTCGAGAAAGTTGGAAAAAATATGTAAGGCTATTAATGGGACGCGACACTAG
>CAWCCG010000021.1:0-197500 GCA_963793985.1 uncultured Alphaproteobacteria bacterium
ATGTTTGTGCCTATTTACTGGTTGGTTACGTATTACTAGCCAAGCTCATAACGGCCCGAATCGCCCTGTGTACTGGCAGATTCTGCATTTTCAATCAGCTTTCTCCAACCAGCCGGATTTGCCTGCACAGCTTTTTTTATTTCGGCGGCTGTTTTTTCATTGTTGCAGGTAAACAGGATGGCGTCTGCGCTAGGGGCTCCCACCCATATTTATCCCGGTGCGTATTCTAGTAATTTTTTAACCCCGCGCGTATCAGCAGAAGCGCGGTCCCATATTTTTCGTTGCATGATCTCAACAGGAGGCTCCCTCGTTTGAATTCGCTTAACTGGAATGCAAAATCAGTATTGTAATCTTCCAAATGATTTCGGTAATACTCCCATGCCACTGTTCAATATATTATGGTCCAGCAGTTCTTTATTTAATTAAGAATGCCACCCTGTTTTTTAATATTGGTTACATAATCAATCCAGTTCTTTACGGTAATCTTTTGTTTGGCGAAAAGAAAGAGAAGCAGTCTGGTCATTCAGTCCTGCAAATGGGGGAGCATCCTTATCTGACGTAGCGCTGTCAGTATTAAAGCAAACAGGTTGTTTTCATTAACGGCGGCGCGTTGGGAACCTGTCACACGAAAAATCTTTTGTAACAATGCCTTTTTTGAAACAGCCATGGCCTGTCGTTCATTACCTGTGCCCCGCAGGCCGGTTATAACATGCTTAACGGCGGTGGTGAGTACTTCGTTTTTTACCCAGGTGGGTTTCTAATATGGTATCCAAAAGCGCTTGGCACAGGGCAGGCTGATATCCCCGTCTTGTTGTAAAGCAAATGCAGCCGTTTCAAAGCGGGCATCGTACCTGCCTACACCAAATTCTGCTATTTCCCCGGCTACCTCGTACGAGATGTTATCGCCGCTGTACAACTTGGCCATCTGGCAAAGTTGGCGCCTTCCCATCGCATAATAAATGGAGTCTGCTTTTTGTTGGGTTTGTAGTTTGTCGGCTTGTGTGGCATTGTAGGGAAAAGCAACCAGCACACTGGCTCACTTTTATTCTTCCAATGGCTTTTCTTTCTGCTATATTTTTAAAAATATGATAGCCAGCCTTAGTACTTAACGGCACTGAAAAACGCCCTACCGGTGTGTTATAGGCCAGGCTTTCCAGTACATACGGCAATTTAAAAACAGTAATGAACCGAATATCGCCATGATTGCTTTTAGCCGAAGGGTCGGTTGAATACAAATCTGCCACAGCGTAAAATCGGTTCCCCTTTTCGGCATGTATAGCTTCCATGGCCTTGATTTGTAGCTTTTAAGGTATCTGCCGGCGCAGCATCTTTGCTAACTGCTATAAAAATATGTGCAACATGAATATCTTTTTGGCTCCTGTAAATGCTTCTGTAACTTAGTTGTTCATGCTTTCCTCATCGGTCATAAAACTTTCCACCACCTGGTTACGGAAGTTTTTGATTTACCGCCTGGTTAGAGAGGGTATCCAGCTTTAAATCATACGCCGCTCTTACTTTTTAGTTATACCGGGTGTAGGATCCAGTATTCGCAGTAGAAGAACTCTATCTTGATTTGTTAGCCGTATTGTTTTTATTATAGGCCTTTAAAAAATCCACTTTGGTAACATTGTTATTGCCGTACGAAAAGAGTACCTGTAGTGGGTGGAGATAACAAGAGAGCAGAAAGGATGGTGGTAAGGAAAGATATTGGCCATCTTACTCATATCAATTGGATTTAGCATTCTTCAGTTTCAGGTCAATCACCTCATCAATTTGCAGGTAAGTTAGTTTTTTGGCAATGATGCGTTTGTCTTTATCCAGCAGGTATAAGGATCGGGGTCTGGTACACATCATATAATTGCCTGTAACCCGGTTTCCGCCTTTTCATCGGCATCCGCTTCAGAGCCTCAGCCTGGTAAACGTGTATCCAGTCTTTCAAATTGTGGTCCTGTATGAATTTCAGCCAGGCTTCCTTCCCCCGTCCACCATCACACCGTAGAATCTTCACCCCTTCCTGCTTCCATTTGGCCTGATAGATCGAGTCCAGCTTAGGGACTGTTTCCTTGCAATGGCTGCAGGTAGGATCCCAGAAACAGATCACGATGAACTTTGCATCCACGCCATAAAGGGGAGCGCTTTACCCAAAGTATCCACCATATCCAGCTCGGCGCAGGCTGACCAATCAGGTTGGCCATCAGGCTATAGGCCCGGTCATTGACGAATTTCCGGTATTTGTCGGTGAAAGAACTCAGCCTGACCGGTATTGATGTATTTCTCAAACAGGTGCACAAAAACGGCATCCTGTCCCATGTATTCCGGGTTAATGTATTTCTGCACGAAATGGATCAGCAGGTATTTGAACATTTCTTGTTACTGGTGCGCGACTGAAGCAGCATCATATCTACTTCCCGGTTGATGGAATCCGGTTCCGGCGCAACCAGGTCCTTGATAATATTTATCGAGTTTGGGTTCGAAGATTGGTGTGCGGATCAGACGTTCATCTGTAAACGAAATGCCATCCCAATAATGCGATTTATAATAGTGATAGGCGAACAAGCTATCGCGCGGGCCCCCGGCCTGTTTCGGCAACAGGCGGCACCACGGGTTACTTTCAGCGTATGAAAAAGGGTGACCAGTAAAGAACCCGGGATATTTTTTCCCGTACTGTCGGGTGGTTCTGTATAACCTTATTGCTTGTTTTGATCCTGGTTGACAATACGGCCAATCCGCCTTGTTTTCCGCAGTGGCCAGTTCGCCCTGTGCAAGGGTAATATCCCGGCCACTTTTAGTTACAAAACGGGTGTAAGACTGGAACAAGGTATTATCTGAAGAACCAGAGAAACTAACCCCATCGGGTATATTGGTAGATATCTGCCACTATTGAAAAATGCTGCTGTTTATCCAGCAGCACTTCAGAACAGTATCTCTTTTTTGGGCGACACAATAAAGTAGATGCCACCCGCTGATGTTTGCTTTACCGGTGAACGCGCCGCTGCTGTTGGCATCCAGCAATACAGAGTCGGCCAGCGCTTTTAGCTTGCGTAATAGTAACCCAGGTAAACATAGGTGTTTTTGTAGGGTTTAGGGTTAGTTTAATATCGTACCCTGTTTGTGCAAAAAACCAGCTGGCAAACGAAATAGCAATATTGCCAGGGGAATTTTTTTCAGGTGCATAGTAACATTTTCAGATACTGGCGGCTAAGTTAAACTTTTTGGCGAATGGCGTTGTTAAAGGTTGCTAAAAAATAACCACCGCACAGCACTGTTTGTGTACTGAGGACGTGTCGAGGTATGAGCATCGTTTTTACCCACCCCCGTTCTGGCTGATGCCAGAACGTCCCCTCCCGGGAGGGGATGAAATACATTTCTCTCTGCAGAGAGAAATGGCTGCCTTTCAAATCCCCTCCTGGGAGGGGCAGATGCCGAAGGCATCGGGGTGGGTATGCTGCTACACCAACTGCATGCACTTTAATTTATTTTGAACCCAGGATAACCAAACTGAGACATTACCTAAAAACAGCCCGGTTCGTATTGCTTACTTTTGCGCCGTGAGAAATCAAAAGAAAAATATTGTTCTCGAAAAAGTGCTGGTGGAGGATTATGCCGCCGAAGGAAAATCGTTCGCGCGCGTGGATGGCAAGGTGATATTTATGGAAAATCCGTTCCGGGTGATATGGTAGATATCAGGGTTATTAAAGAACAAAAAGGACTGGGCAGAAGGATTTGTTACCCATTTCACCAGTATTCGCCCGACAGGGTAACACCGTTTTGCTCGCATTTTGGCGTTTGCGGTGGATGTCAATGGCAAATGCTTCCCTACGAGAAGCAACTGCTGTACAAGCAAAAACAGGTAACGGATAATTTAAGCCGGGATCATGACAGATGGCGTTGCCGCCCATACACCCAATCATCGGAGCGAGTCAATATTACCGGCTACCGGAATAAAATGGAATATACCTTTTCCAATAAACGGTTTTTGTTCTTCTGGCCAGGGAATTGAGCGACCCGTCCATATCATCGGAGCAAAACGTGGCAGGCTTTCATGCCAAAGGCATTTTTGATAAAGTGGTGGATATTGAAACCTGTTACCTCCAGCACGAGCCCACCAACCTGCTGCGCCACGCCATCAAAAAATGGGCGATTGAAAACGGCGTTTCTTTTTACGACATCCAACTTCACCAGGGCTGGCTGCGCACCATGCAGGTACGCATGTGTACTACCGGCGAAATCATGGTCAATATTGTGTTTGGATACCTCGATGAAGAAAAAATAGAACCATTGCTGGAGCACGTTTTGCAACGGTCATTTCCAGCATTACCACCCTTTTGTATACGATCAATACCAAGAAGAATGACAGCATGAATGATCTGTTTCCGCAGGTTTATTATGGAAAGGGGTATGTGATGGAAGAATGCTGGGAAGGATTTTCATTTCAAGATCGGACCCAAATCTTTTTTTCAAACCAATTCAGAACAAGGCGAGACGCTTGTACCAGGTAGCCAGGGATTTTGCGGAACTGACCAGGAAATGAAACGGTATATGATCTGTATTGCGGAACGGGCAGCATCGGGATGTTGTAAGTCCGGCGGGCAAAAAATGCATCGGGTGGGCGTGATCCGAGAGCCATTGAGGATGCCAAAGAAAATGCGGAGTTGAATGATATCGGCATGCGACTTTTGTAGCGGGCGATGTTGTGGAGATTTGCAACGATGATTTTTTGCCAGCATGGAAAGCCGGATGTGATCATTACCGATCCGCCACGGGCCGGTATGCACGCGAAGCTGATCCGGAAAATTCTGGAAATGGAAGCGCCTGTCGTTTATGTAAGCTGCAACCCCGCAACCCAGGCCAGGGACCTGAGCCTGCTGGATGAAAAATATACGGTAACCCAAATCCAGCCCGTGGATATGTTCCCGCATACCCATCATATTGAAAATGTGGTTCAGTTAAAGTTAAGAAATTAACTAGCTGTGCAGGTTGAACAACTGGATGTTGCCGTGTTAAATAGTAATTTGCACCCCTTAATGAAATAGATATGACAGAGTTTCGCCCGGACGTTTCCAGATGATTCCGCCGGTCATTAAGAATCTGATTATCATCAATGTATTGGTATTTTTAGCCCAAAAGACTTTTGAAAAGTCCAGTTCATTTAATATAGAAAATTTATTTGCGCTGCATGATGTGCAGTCGGTGTATTTCAGGCCCCATCAGTTGGTTACCCACTTATTCCTGCATGGGGGATTGAGCATATTTTTTTCAATATGTTCGCCTTATGGATGTTTGGCACTACACTGGAAAATTTCTGGGGGCCCAAACGATTCCTGATTTTTTATATGGCCTGCGGATTGGGGGCTGCATTTTTTCACCTGGCGTTTTATACTGCGAAATGGCGCCATGGCAGCAGAAATGCATAACCTGCCACTGGATGAACAGCAACAGTACCTTTATAATCCACGTGTTGCAATGAACGAAGCAACCCTCGGTGCTTCCGGTGCGGTATTCGGTTGCCTGGCCGCTTTTGGCTACCTTTTTCCCAACAGACTTGTTTACCTCTATTTCTTTGTCCCATCAAGGCCAAATGGTTTGTTTTGCTATATGCGGCATGGAGTTGTACCTGGGAATCAGCAATTCCGCCGGCGACAATGTAGCCCACTGGGCCCATTTGGGCGGGGCCTGGTAGGCATTTTGCTGGTGATGTACTGGAAAACGGAACAACCGCGATTTTTATTAAACCCTTTTGCCCGTTACCTGTTAAGTGTATGCACTAGTCTAGCATCGAAGCGTTTTATGCGAAGGTTTTGTAACTTCATCAGATTAAATTTTATGAATGTAATGGAAGACAGCTATCGCAAAAGAATGAACCTGGGGCAGGATGGGAATGCACTGGTCCAGCTCATCGTCATCAATGCTGTCTTATTTGTTATCCTGAAATTCATTTACGTTATTTACCTGCTTACGCCTGCTCGACCTGGCACGCTTATTACAACAATATTTTCAACTGGTTTATTCTGCCGGCCGACCTGGATAAACTGTCTTCCCGTCCCTGGACGCTTCTCACCTATATGTTTTCCGACTGACAGGGTTTTTCGTTTTATCGCCAATATGTTCTGGCTCTGGGGTTTTGGATATATATTCCAGGACCTGACCGGCAACCGCAAGCTGGTGCCCGTTTACATTTATGGCGGAATAGCCGGGGCGCTTTCTTTATCCTGTCTTATCATATTTTCCCAAGCTACAGGTACAGATTCCAGCCGCCACGCTGGTAGGCGCCAATCCCGCCATCATGGCCGTTGCCATAGCCACCACTACCGTAGCGCCGGATTATCGCATTTTCCCATGATCAATGGCGGCATCCCTCTATGGGTACTAACGCTTGATCTATATCCTCATTAATTTTTCGAGCATCACTTATGGCGACTCGGGCGCTTATATTGCCAATCTAGCAGGCGCCGGACTTGGTTTTCTCTTCATTTACCAGATGCCGGGAAATGACTGGGGCGTCTGGATAAATCAGTTCTTCGACTGGTGCAATGACCTTTTCAATCCCGACAGGAAAAAGAAAAGGAAATCTCCCAAAGACGAATTTTATTATAAGGTATCCGGCACACAACCCTTTAAAAAGATTCCCAATATTACTCAAAAACGGATTGATGATATCCTGGATAAGATCAATCAGCAAGGCTATCGTTTTCTAACCGACGAAGAAAAAGAGATTTTGAAAAGGGCTGCAGACGAAGAAGATTTGTAATTTACAGGCTAACCATGGCACTCTTAGGAAATTCACCAAGCGGATTTTTATTATTTCGAACATTGTTGCGGTGACCCTTTTTTTACTGGCCTGCGCTAACCGGTTCCTATGCGTCTGATTCCACGTGTACTCGTTGCTCGCGAAGCTCGAGACGCCGCCGAAGGTCGGCGTGCCGGTTTTGGTCGACGTCAGGTAGGTCTGCGGATCGGAGTTCTGGACGTTGTTCCAGATGCCCAAGCTGTAGCTCGCGGTGACGCCGGGCAGAACGTCGTAGGTGAGCTTGAGGTTGGCCGCTTTCTGGTCGTTGTGGATCAAAGCTCCGGTGCCGACCACGTCGGCGACGACGCCCTGCTTGTTGAGGGCAAGGAACGTCCCAGTGGTCCCCGCCGGCGGCGCCGACACCGTCGTGTAGGTCAGCGGCTGGGCGTAGGCGTCGAGATAGTAGGCGCTGAACAGCCAGGCGAAGTCGCCGTAGCGGTCTCCGACCGACATGCTGGTCTGATTGCTCGAATAGGTGTTGTGGGTGCCGTACTGCTGCCACGGCTGCACCGACACCGTCTCCTTGAGCGTCGCCTCGAACTTGTCCGGCATCTTGGAGGTGATGAGCAGCACGCCGCCGATCGAGTTGCCGGGATAGGCAGCGGCATAGGGACCGTCGAGAAAATCGACGCGCGCGATCGCCTCCGGAGGCACCAGGTTCCACTTCGGCGCGGCGCCGGAGTTGTTGTTGCCGATCAGCGCAGAGATCAGGAGATCATCGAGATAGATCAGCGAGCGCGCGCTGGAATTGAGACCCCAGGTTCGCGTCGCGAGGACCGCCTGGTTGTCGCCGTCGTTGCGCTTTCGCACGAACAGGCTCGGCATGTATTTGACGGCGTCTTCGGGGTCCTTGAGGTTGATCGTCTGCTCGATCTCTTTTGCCGTGATGCTGAAGGATTCCTGCGGCAGCTGAAACTTCGCGACGACCGGCGGCACACCATTGCCGAGGCCGCCGGCGCTGCCTTGGGCAGGAGCGGCGGGCGGTGCCGCGGCAGTCGGCGTCGCCGGCGACCGCGGCGATACCACCAGCCTCGTGCGTGCGGTGTTGGCAGGGCGGGCGACGCGCACGGTTGGCGCGGCATGGGTGGCCGGCGCACCGGGCTTCGGCGGCTGCACGGATGGGGCCGCCCGCTTCGCGGTGACATTGATCTCCGGCAAAGTCGGAGTAGCGGCCGGCGAAGCCGGCGCAGATTCCGGGGCGGCCGGAGCGTGCAGCGGACTCCGGCACGGCTGGCGAAGATTCCGGGGCGGTTGGCGAAGATCCCGGCGTGGGGACATCGGCAGGTTGCGCGTGCAACGACGCGCACAGGCAGACACTCGTCGCAAAGGCGACGGCGCCCACCGAAGGGCGGTTCGACATATCGCGGTTTCCACATTTCAGGACGTGAGCTGCAACTCCGGCTGAGGGCCGGACGTGGTCACGCCTGCTGTGGAGGTGCTCGCGATCGATACGATCTGGATGGGGCGGGCTCGGGAACGGCGGCTGTTACGGCCCACGACAGTAGCGCGGCCGGCCGGATGTGCGATCGGTAGCGCGATCCGCGGCGGCGGCGCCGCCATCGCGGTCATGCATCCGAGAGAACAACAATCGACGTGTGGTTTCGCCGCGCCGCCGCCGCTGTCGCCTTCGCCGGGTTGCGGCGCGGTTGCCGGGTTGCCCGCGTGGCAAATGATGTTGAAGGGATCGACGACGGCGTCGGCCGCTGCACGCGCCGCGACGTAGCTCGTGACCAGCGTGGAGAGGGCAACCGCCAGCGCCGCTGCAAATGCAACGGCGCGCCGCGGCGAAAAGCGCTGAACGAAGTTCGTACGCAAAGCCGTCACCCCACCAGTAACTTTAAGATGGAAGCTTCGCCGGGTCTACGCATCGTAGCGCCCTTGCGGGCAATCTGTTCGCGACCGTGTCGCCGCGCCCACACTCGCTTCACAGAATCTCGTTCACGCGCTCCGGCGGACGGCACAGGCGCGTGCCCTTCGACGTCTGCACGACCGGCCGCTCGATCAGGATCGGATGCTCGTGCATCGCCGCGATCAGGGCGGCGTCGGAAAGCTTGGGGTCGTCGAGCCCGAGCTCGTCGTAGGGCGTGCCTTTGCGGCGCAGGAGTGCGCGCGGCTTCATGTCCATCGCCTTGAGGACGGTGCGGATGGCGGCAGCGCTCGGCGGCGACTTCACGTAGTCGACGACGTCGGGAGTGATGCCCGGCAGCGCGGATTGCGTCCAGCACCTTGCGCGAGGTCGCGCATTTCGGATTGTGCCAGATGGTGACCGTCACCCCGCCGCTCCGTCGTCGCACCCGCTAAGCGCTGGTCAGACCGTCATTGCGGCTGGGGGGGCGGAACGGTCGGGGCCGGCGCCGCGTTGGGCCGTTTGGCGCGCGCCGTGCGTGCGGCCGGAGCCGCCGGCTCGGAACCGCAGCGCACCAGCACCTGGATGCCGTAGCGCCCGGCGACCTCGGGATCGACCCATTTCAGCACCAGCACCTTGCCGTCGAACGATAGCACTTCGCGATCGTCGGTGCCTTTGGGCGTGGGCCCCGGGCCGATATAGGTCTTGTTGTCGTAGCCAGCCTTGATCGTCATGTCGACCTTGGCAGGATTGTCGTGACCATACATCAGCGCGCCGCCCGAGGCCGAGCGCTCGATGTCGAAGGGCTGATTGCATCCGGCCCGCGCCGCAGCCTCGGTCCGCGGGCGGTCGGCGTCGCGGTGATAGGAGGCGAGCCCCCAGCGCCCGGTGATCTCGTCGACGCGCAGGCTCGGCGGCGGCAGCGGCGTCGCCGGCGGAGCGTCCGGCGTCGACGACGCGAACGGGTTCAGGCTCGAAAAGGTGTTGTTGGTCGACGAACAGGACGCGAGCATCACCGCAGCGGTCCCGACGAGGGCCGCGGTGACGAGATTGGCGCATGCGAAGCATGGGTGTCTCCTCCCAACCACGCAACATATCCAGGCGAATTCGACACCGGTTCGCCGCCGGACGTGGCGGGCTATCGTAAGCGGTAACGTTAAGATTCTGCTAAATCCGTCTAATCTCCGGGTCACTGTGCGTGGCCTTTGCGGCGAGCGCAAGGGCGCGAACGCGCGAAGTGTTGCGGCGCACTATATCATGCTACCGTCACATGAAGGCATGGCGACTCTAAGGCGCCGCCGCCTTCCTTCACGTTGATGCGGGCCATGGTCTCGGGATCGGTGAAATCGGCGCAGGTCTTGTGGCCGGCGGCATGGATTCCGGCGATGGCGCAGACATCGTCCATCTCGCCGGCATCCCCGGTGACGCCGATCGCGCCGATCACCTCGCCGGTGACATCGCGGATGAGCTGGCCGCCGGCTTCGAGGAACATCGGGCCGTCGGCGAGCGCGATCAGGTTGTCCATGAACACCGGCTTCTCGCGCTGCTTCTGCAGCACCATGCGCGACGGCCGGCCCATGGAAAGCGCGGCATAGGCTTTGCCGTAGGCGACCTCGAAGCGCAGCATCGCGCAGCCGTCCTGCTTGAGCGCCGCCTTGAGCCGGCCACCGGCATCGAGGACGACCGCGGTGAGCGGCCGCAGCTTGCGATCCTTGGCGGCGGCAAAGCAGGCGATGATGATGGTCATGGCCTCATCGAGGCTGATGGCGCGCATTCCGGTCGGTCTCCGAAAGATGGTAGGGTGGCCGCACTCAAGGCAGGAAACGCAGAGGTGTCAAATGCTCCCCGTCGATTGGTCCGCTACCGCGAGGATTGCGGCGGTCGTGCTGTTCTCGGCTGCGATCGGTTCGCCGGCGGGCGCGGAGACGCTCAAGGTCAACACCTTCCCCAACGCCAAGTCGCTGCCGGTCTATGTCGGCATCACCAAGGGCTTCTTCGCGAAATACGGATTGACCGTCGAGGTCGAGCACACCGAGAGCTCGCAGGCCCAGCGTGACGGGCTCGCCAACGGCCGCTTCCAGATCGCGCAGGCTGCGCTCGACAATGCGGTTGCGATGATCGAGGTGGCGAAGCGCGACGTCGTCATCGTGTCCGGCGGCGACAGCGGCATGAACGAGTTCATGGTCCAGCCGGGGATCAATTCATTCGCCGACCTCAAGGGCAAGACCCTCGTCGTCGACGCCCCCGACACCGCCTATGCACTGCAGGCGAAGAAGCTCTTGCTGCGCAGCGGGCTCGTCGAAGGCCGCGATTACGCGGTGAAGCCGATCGGCGCCGTCGTCTACCGCTACAAGGCGATGATCGAGGACCCCTCCAATACGGCGGGCATCCTCAACCTGCCGTTCACGGTGGATGCGAAGGCAAAGGGGCTGAAGAGCCTCGGCGGCTTGGTCGAGCTCCTCGGCCCCTATCAGGCGACCGGCGCCTTCGTGATGCGGCCGTGGGCGCGCGAGCACGGCGCCGAGACTCGAGAAGTATCTTGCCGCCTATGTCCTCTCGTTGCGCTGGATCCGCGACACCGCGCACCGGGGCGAGGCGGTCGATCTCATGGTGGACAAGCTCAAGCTCGACCGCGCGATCGCCGAGCAGACCTATGACCTCCTGATCGATCCGGTCTCGGGCTTCACCCCGGATGCCAAGTTCGACGTCGAAGGCTTCCGCAACGTGCTGGCGCTGCGCGCCGAGATCGAGCGCAAGCCGGGAACCGAGGCGGTGGCGCCGGAGCGCTATGTCGATCTCCACTACTACGACGCTGCGTTGAAGCTCGTCGGCGGACCGTGACGCAGGCGGCCGAACGGTAGCGGCAGGGGGCGGCAACGTGGGTTGCGGCAACGCCGGTTTTTTCGCGCTCGATCCGCGCCGGACGCGATGGAAGCGGGACAATGTCTTCGCTTTCGTGGCCATCCATCTGATCGCCGCGCTCGCCCTGTTTCCGTACTTCTTCAGCTGGACGGGAGTCATTCTCCTGGTCGCCGGCTTCTACGTGTTCGGCGGTCTCGGCATCAACCTCTGCTACCACCGCCTGCTCAGCCATCAAGAGCTTCGATTGCCCGCGCTGGCTCGTGCGCTGCCTCGTCGTTCTCGGCGTCTGCAACGTGCAGGACTCGCCGCCGCATTGGGTCGCGGTGCATCGCAAGCACCACCACCACACCGACGACGAGCACGATCCGCACAGTCCGTTGGTGAGCTTCTTCTGGGCGCACATGGGATGGCTGCTGGTGCGGATGGACAGCATGGATCGCACCACGATGATCGCGCGCTATGCCCGCGACATCATCGATGATCCGTTTTGCGCCTGGTTCGAGTGGCGCCACCGCTGGATCAAGGTCGCGCTCGTCTCGTGGGCGGCGTATTTCGTCGGCGGCTTCGCCTTCGTGCTCGCTTCGCGCGGCACGCTCGCGCAGGCGGTGCAATTCGGCCTGAGCCTCGTCGTGTGGGGTGCGGCGCTACGCACCGTCGCCGTGTGGCACTTCACGTGGTCGATCAATTCGGTGACCCATGTCTGGGGCTATCGCAATTATCCGACCCCCGACCTGAGCCGCAACAACCCCTACCTCGCGCTCCTCACGAGCGGCGAGAGCTGGCACAACAACCACCATGCCGATCCCCGCTCGGCGCGGCACGGGCATCGCTGGTGGGAAGTCGACACGACGTTCCTGATCGTCCGCCTGCTGATGGGGCTCGGGCTCGCGTCGAACGTCGCGCTCCCGTCGCCCGCGCTGGCGACGTCGTCGCGGGAACCGGCTTATCCCGATCCGGTCGAGCAGAAATCGGGGTGTTGATCCGTCGCGATAAAATTTCCGATTAGATGCGCGTGGCGGCAAGGCGACCGCGCGACGAGGAGCCCGTGCGATGTTGCAGCGGCCTTGCCGCGTCCTGGTGCTCGGCGCTTCCGGGCAATTCGGAAAGCGCCTGTGCAACCGTTTGATCGGGCTCGGCGGGCTCGTGCTTCTGCTCGGCGGCAGAGACGAGGCGAAGCTTGCGGAAACCAGGGCCGGGCTCGTCGCTTTGCGGCCCGGCGCAGCGATCGAGCTCGCGCCGTGCGATGTCGGCAGGTCCGGCCTGCCGGACTTGCTCCGATCCCGGCAGGTGAACCTCGTCGTTCATCTCGCCGGGCCCTTCCAGGGGCAGGACTACAAGGTTGCCCTCGCCTGCCTCGAGGCCGGCGTGCCCTACATCGACATGGCGGACGGCCGGGAGTTCGTCGCGAAGTTCGCCTCGCTCGATGCCGCCGCGCGCGCAAAAGGAATTGCACTCGTCACCGGCGCCAGCACGGTGCCGGGACTCTCGTCAGCGGTGGTCGATGCGGCGCTGCCGAAGTTCACCTCGCTGCGTTCGATCGATTACGGCATCAGCGCGAGCCTGAAGACGGGCCTCGGGTCGGCAACGCTCCAGGCCGTGCTGAGCTACTGCGGCAAGCCTTATGAAGTTCTGGACGACGGAAAGCGGCGACCACGGTCTACGGGCTCGGCCGCCCGCGCCGTCATGACTTCCCGACACCCGTCCATCGCCGCGTCATCGTCGATTGCGACATTCCCGATCATGCGTTGTTCCCGGCGTGCTACCCCGACTTGCGACACATGGGATTCGGCAGCGGCATCGACGTTCCCGGGCTCGCGCACGTGCTGTCGCTGATGAGCGATTGCGTCCGCCGCGGATGGGTGGCCGACTGGAATTTTCTGCGCGGCTCCGTGCAAGCCTTCATGACGGCGGCAAAGCCGTTCGGCAGCGCCCACAGCGGCTTCTTCATGCGGTGCGAAGGATTCGACGCCGCGGGCCACCCGCGGAGGACTTTACTCGAGATCATCGCCCGCGACGGCAGCGGGCTCGAGATCCCGGTCACGCCGGTGGTGCTGCTGGTCAAGCGGATGCTCGCAGGCGAGCCGCTGCCCGCCGGCGCCTATCCCTGCATGGGGCTTTTCTCGCTCGCAGAATTCCAGGGCGCGCTGTCGTCGTTTCCGATCACATGGGAGTGGAAGGACGCCGCATGACCGAGGTCTTGCTGCGCCAGATCATCGGCGAGCGCGTTCGACGACATGCCCGAGACCGTGAAGCGCATGCACGGCGCCGAAGGCACGCGGGAGACGCACGGCATTTCGCGCGTCATGGGCGGCACGAATCCGGTGAGTCGGCTGATCGGCGCGGTCGCCGGCATGCCGCGTCCGGTGCGCCGTACGCCGGTGCATATCCGCTTCGTCGAAGGGGACGACTTGGAGACGTGGGATCGTCATTTCGGCCCGAGCCGGTTCACGACCATCATGCAGCGGGAAGGCCGCCATCTGACGGAACGGCTGGTCGGGTTTCCCGTCACCTTCGTCTACGACGTGACGGCGGATCGCGGTGGCTTTTCTCTCGATGTGGCGCAGGTGAGGTTCGCCGGGATTCCGCTGCCGGGCGCTGCTTCGCCCGACCTTGGCGGCGCGGGCCGGGGAATGGCGTGGGCGGTATCGTTTCAGCACCCTCGTCGGTTTCCGGTTTTGCGGACGCGTGGTGAGCTATTTCGGCTATCTCGACCCGCCACAGGCGGATCGAGGAGCAGCCGGTCACCATCGTGTTCGACGGCATGTGCCATCTGTGCAGCGGCTCCGTCGCCTGGATCGCCCGGCGCGTCGATCGGCAAGTCCGCTTCGTACCCGCGCAGTCCGACGAGGGCGCGCGTGCGCTTCGAGCCGCGGGGCTCGACGCGCTCGATCCCGCGAGCTTTCTCGTGGTGCAGGACGGCCGATCGCTGCAGAACAAGTGCGGCGGTCGTCGCCGTGCTCGATGTGATCGGCGGCGGCTGGAAGATCGCCGCATGGCTGCTGCGGCTGTTGCCGCAACGCGCCGCCGACACGATGTACGGCTTTGTTGCGGCGAACCGCTACAAATGGTTCGGGCGCCGGGAGACGTGCTTCATCCCGCGCCGATAGCAGCTCCTTGCGATCTACCGTCGCTCGAACGCGCTATTTCTGGCTGGATATCTGCACGTTGACCCCGTCGGGGTCCTTGATGTGCAGGCCGGCGAAGTCGCCGTCCGAGACCGTCGCGCCGCGCTGCTGGAGATAGCGCGTCACCGTCTCCTTGTTGAAGCGGGGTATCCCGATCGAAAAGTGATCGATCTTTCCCGCCGGACTTTCGTGGTTGAAGGAGACCAGCACCCGGCCGTTGCCGACGCGCACGATGCCTTGCGGCTTGTCCTCGCTGATCACGGTGAAGCCGAACATCTTCTGGTAGAAGTCGACGGAACGCTGGAGGTTCGCGACCTGGATGCTGATATGGTCGATGTTCGCGGTCTTGAAATCGATCTCTTCCTGGGCGCCGGCGCCGGTTGCGCTGGCGGCAAGCAGGGCGAGACCGCGAACGAGGTCCCGGCGGTCGAGCGATCCCTTCTCAAAGCGGGCCAATAGATCGGAAATAAGCGTTTCCATGTCGGCTTCCTTTCACGCGAAAGTTGGACGGCGGGATTATAGGGCACAATTCGGCCCGCGTTCGCAGAAAGCGCCTTCGGGCGCAGCGGACGCGGGCGCCGCGACTTGAGGCGGTGGGCCGGGCCGTCGAGGGGAGCCTGGTCGCCTCTTTCACCGTACCCGCGACTTTCTTTCCCGCGAATACGCTCCAAGTTCTTGACAGACAGGCGCATAGGCCATATTTCCGCGACCATTGGCACTCGCGTCTATTGAGTGCTAACAGCTTTGCTGCATTGCACAATCGCCGCTGAACGCGGCCTTCCAAATGGATCCCGCATGGCAAAATCCAAGTTCCGCCCGCTCCATGACCGCGTCGTCGTGAAGCGCATCAATCCCGAAGCGAAGACGAAGGGCGGGATCATCATTCCCGATACCGCCCGCGAGAAGCCGCAGCAGGGCGAGGTCGTGGCCGTCGGCCCCGGCGGGCGCGACGAGGCGGGCAAGCTGATCCCGATCGACGTCAAGGTCGGCGACAAGGTTCTGTTCGGCAAGTGGTCCGGCACCGAAGTGGTGCTCGATGGCGACGAGCTCCTCATCATGAAGGAGTCCGACGTGATGGGCGTGCTCGCCTGACGGCTGACAATTCCGCGGCCGCGAACGCCCGCATGGCGAGCGGCAGACATCGAGAAAATCAGGAGTAAAGGGAAATGGCTGCGAAGGTCGTAAAGTTTTCCACCGAAGCCCGCGACAAGATGCTCCGCGGGGTCGAAGTGCTCGCCAGCGCCGTTCGCGTGACGCTCGGCCCCAAGGGCCGCAACGTCGTGCTCGACAAGTCGTTCGGCGCGCCGCGCATCACCAAGGACGGCGTCACCGTCGCCAAGGAGATCGAGCTCGAGGACAAGTTCGAGAACATGGGCGCGCAGCTGGTGCGCGAGGTCGCCCAGAAGACGAACGACTCCGCCGGCGACGGCACCACGACCGCGACGGTGCTCGCCCACGCGATCGTGAAGGAAGGCGCGAAGTCGGTCGCCGCCGGCATGAACCCGATGGATCTGAAGCGCGGCATCGACATCGCGGTGAGCGCGGTCGTCAAGGACATCGAGAAGCGGTCGAAGAAGGTCGGCTCGTCGGCCGAGGTCGCCCAGGTCGGCACCATCTCCGCCAACGGCGACAGCGCCATCGGCAAGATGATCGCGCAGGCGATGCAGAAGGTCGGCAACGAGGGCGTGATCACCGTCGAAGAGGCGAAGTCGCTCGAGACCGAGGTCGAGATCGTCGAGGGCATGCAGTTCGACCGCGGCTATCTCTCGCCCTACTTCATCACCAACGCCGAGAAGATGGTGGTCGAGCTCGAGGACGCCTACATCCTCCTGCATGAGAAGAAGCTCTCCGGCCTGCAGGCGATGCTGCCGGTGCTCGAGCAGGTGGTGCAGGCGGGCAAGCCGCTGCTCATCATCGCCGAGGACGTCGAAGGCGAAGCGCTCGCCACTCTCGTCGTCAACAAGCTGCGCGGCGGCCTCAAGGTCGCGGCGGTGAAGGCGCCGGGCTTCGGCGACCGCCGCAAGGCGATGCTCGAGGACATTGCGATCCTCACCGGCGGCCAGCTGATCTCCGAAGAGCTCGGCATCAAGCTCGAAAGCGTCACGGTCGCCATGCTCGGCCGCGCCAAGAAGGTGGTGATCGACAAGGAGAAGACCACCATCGTCGACGGCGCCGGCAAGAAGAAGGACATCGAGGCCCGCGTCGGCCAGATCAAGGCGCAGATCGAGGAGACCACCTCGGACTACGACCGCGAGAAGCTCCAGGAGCGCCTGGCGAAGCTCGCCGGCGGCGTCGCGGTGATCCGCGTCGGCGGCGCGACCGAGATCGAGGTGAAGGAGAAGAAGGACCGCGTCGAGGATGCGCTCAACGCCACCCGCGCCGCGGTCGAGGAAGGCATCGTGCCGGGCGGCGGCGTCGCGCTGCTGCGCGCCAAGAAGGCGGTCGGCAAGATCAGCAACGACAACCCCGACGTCCAGGCCGGCATCAACATCGTGCTCAAGGCGCTGGAAGCTCCGATCCGCCAGATCGCCGAGAACTCGGGTGTCGAAGGCTCGATCGTGGTCGGCCACATCATGGACAACAAGTCCGAGACCTACGGCTTCGACGCCCAGACCGAGAACTATGTCGACATGGTCGAGAAGGGCATCATCGACCCGGCCAAGGTGGTGCGCGCCGCCTTGCAGGACGCCGCCTCGATCGCCGGCCTCCTGGTCACCACCGAGGCGATGGTCGCCGAAGTGCCGAAGGATAAGCCCGCGATGCCGCCGATGGCCGGCGGCGGCGGCGGCATGGGCGGCATGGACTTCTGACGTCCGCATCGTCGCAAACGAGACACGAAGAGCCGCCGCGAGGCGGCTCTTTTCATTTTCGGAGTCATTCCGGGGCCGGCCGTCAGGCCGGAACCCGGAATCCAGATTCTTTTGCGAGAGGCTGGATTCCGGGTTCGCGCTACGCGCGCCCCGGAATGACGGTAGCTTCAATTCGTCTGCGTGCGGAAGCGCAGCGTGCGGCTGCCGCCGGTCAGCACGAGCGCGGAGGGCTCCATCCGCCAGTTGGTGATCTCGCTGAGCGCCGCGAGCAAATCCTCGTCCGCGCGGGCGCGGTCGGGCGCGCATTGGCGCGCCGAAGCCTCGCGGGTGATGATGGTGATGGTGTCGCCGGCGACGATGAGCTGGGCCTTGACGGCGTTGCACCACAATTCGATCTCGGCAGAGCCGCCGTCGCCGACGTCGAGGATCGGCACCTTCTTCGAGCCGCGCAGCGGGGCGACGTCGAGCAAAAGCTCGCGCCCGAAGGGAAACGCCTCGGCCTGCGCCTTCGCCGGCTGCATAACCGCGGCGAGCGCGGCAAGGATGGATACGGCAAGGACAGGCCCAACGAAGCAGCTGTGCGACGTCGTCACATTCATGCTCGGTTCTCTCATTCGCTCGCGCCACTTGGCGCGCCGCGTCATACAAAAGCAAAAAGCGGCAACGCCATGACGGGACCGGCCGGGTGGATTTTCTTCCGGCCGGCGGACCGGACAGATCGGGAAGGCGTAGAGCCGCATGGTCGCCTTCTTTCGCTTGCCATGTTTGAGGAGAATCCTGGCGTGCCGACAGCGGTTGACCCGCGCGGCGCGGGAGCTAAACGTCGACAAACCGCCGGGGCCGGTTCCGGCGGCCAAATGCGGGGGAGACATTCATGCCGTCAAATCGTAGCGGCCTGCGCGCCGTTGCATTGCTCGCCCTGTTTGGCGCCCTCATGCCGGTCCATCCGGGATGGGCACAGCCGTCTCCCGCAGAGGTGCAAGCGATCCGCGGCGCGTGCCGGAGCGATTTCATCTCGCATTGCATGGGCGTCCAGCCGGGCGGCCGGGAGGCTTTGGAATGCCTCGCGAGCCATGCCCCCCAATTGTCCGCGGCGTGCGGCGCGGCGGTGAGCGCCGTGGCGCCCAAATCCGATACGGCCAAGCCGGACTCGCAGAAGGCGGATGCCGAGAGGGCGAACGCGCAACCGGAGACTCCGGTGGCAGCGGAGTTGCCGGCTGCGAGCACCGCCGCGGCGACCCCACAGCAGGAACTCGCCGCAGTAAGCAAAGCGTGCACGCTGAGCGACGTCGCCGCGCATTGCTCGTTCATCGCCCCCAACAATCCCGAGCTGGTGCTGTGTCTCAGGGCCAATGCCGCGGACCTTTCGCCGGCCTGTCATGCCGTCGTGACCGGCCTCGCCGGCGCAACCCCGGAGGCCGCGCCGGTCGCCGCGGCACCGCCCGCCGCTGCGGTGGCGCCTGCTGCAGCTGCGCCGCCGGCCGTCGCGACGGCGCCGCCGGCAGCAGTGCCTTCTGCGCCCGTGCCTCCGCCTTCGGCGGCCCCGACGAGGCGGCCGACCCAACAGCAGATCGGCGCCATCCGCGCCGCTTGCCGCTCCGATTTCATCTCCCACTGCTCGGGCGTTCAGCCGGGAGGCCCCGAAGCGCTGCAATGTCTCGAGCGCAGCAAGGCCGAGGTGTCGTCACGCTGCCGCACTGCATTGGCTGCCGTCGCGCCGAATGCGGCGCCGAGCACCGCGCCCGCGCCGTCAGCGGCCGGCACGCCGCCCGCCGAGAGCTTCACCATGCGTCCGCTGCGTCCGCGCGAAGAGCTCGCGATCCTGCGCATGTGCGTCGAGGAAGCGCGCGGTCTCTGCGGCGGCGTTCTGCCGGGCGGCGGCCGCATCATCTCCTGCCTTGCACGGAATGCCTCGCAGCTCTCCCCGCAATGCCGCGCCGCGATGGCCGAGGCGCGGAATTAACAGAGCGCGCCTCGCCGCCTACGCGCGCTCGAGGATGGTGAGGCCGCGCAGGCGGTCGATCAAATAGATGAACCCGCGGTCGTCGACGGTGACGTCGTTACTCTGCACGCGGTCGCAATCCGGCGCGACGTCGGGCATGAAATGCGCGACCTCGTGCGGCGCGTGGGGATTGGCGATGTCGATGATGCGCAGTCCGTGGGAGAACCAGGCGAACGGGATCTCGGTGCCGGTGACTTTCTCGCACGGCTGGTGGCACGCCGTCATGGTCGGCTGGTTCTTGCCTTCGATGCCCTCGACCTGGAAGCTCGACACCGGCACGGGCCGCGTCTCGTCGGTGATATCGACCATCCACATGAAGGCCGGCGTCGCTTCGGCGGGGCGGAAAACATCCTCGTCGGCGACCACGAGATAGCGCCGGCCGCGGATGTCGAACGGGATCGGCAGCGCGGTGTGGGTCGGGCAGGCGAAGGGCGGCGACCAGTCGAGCCCCGAGACGAGCTTCGGCTTCGTCATGTCGTCGATGTCGAGGATGACGAAGCCGCCGAGCCAGTAGCTCGTGTAGAGCCGATTGCCGAGCCGCAGCGGATGGTGGCAGCGATGGGCGGTCTTGTCCCAGGTCGGCTTTTCGCCGCCGCCGATCCATTGCCCCGGCATCCACCACCGACCGACCTCGGTCGGCCGGACGGGATCGCCGAGGTCCATGATCATGGTGACATTGCCGACGTAACCGTCGAGGGTCGGCGACATGTAGACGTAGCGGCCGTCGAAGTCGAACCGGTGCACGCCCGTTCCCGCGGTCACCCAGCGCGAGATCAGGCTCGGCGACGCCGGCTTGGAGATATCGTAGATGCCGAGCCCGGGGCGGAATTCCGGCGGGATGGGATTGGTGTCGGCAAAATTGGTCTCGTGGTTGACGATCATCAGCCCGTTGCCGACCCGCACCTTGTGGGAGTGCGTCCCCTGCGGCATGCCGATGGTCGCGAGCTCCTTCGGGTTCTTCGGATCGCGAACATCGATCACCGAGGTGCCGTGCGGACTGCGCATGTGTGCGACATAGGCGATGTTGTTCTCGACAACGACCTGCCCGCCGCCGGCGCAGTCGAAATAGCCGACTTGGCGGATACCGACACCCGTCCCCATCACGTTCTCCCGCGGGCTGCCGCAGAGGCCCGTTAATACTCGGCAACGCCCGTGGTGCGGCGGCGGCGACCTTAGAGCATGTTCCGTTCGCGCGGAATCGTCATCGGCCGTGCGGAGCAGGGTTTATGGCGATCGAGGAGGCTGACCCGTGAGGCGCGCTCTCACCCACCCTCCGCGCGAGCAAGCGGCGGAAGGACTTGGAAAGCCGCAATTTCGACGGAAATTCGATGGGAAAACCGTCGGCCGGCGGTGCGGAAGCTCTCAGCCGCGCTCGATGTCCGATAAGCTCGGCAACGATGGCAAGGGCAGGCCGAAACAGGAACAAGAGAATGCGAGCGCACAGCTTCCTTTCGACGCTCGTCGCCATTTGGCGGCTCACCATTCCTTATTTCATGTCGGAGGACCGCTGGCCGGGGCGCCTGCTGCTCATCGCGGTGATCGCGGCCGAGCTCGGCCTCGTCACCATCAACGTGCTGCTCAACGAGTGGAATAACCGCTTCTACAATGCGCTGCAGGACCACAATTGGGACGCCTTCGTCCACGAGCTCCTGTTCTTCTGCATGCTCGCCGCGATCTATATCGTGTGCGCGGTCTATCAGCTCTATCTGAACCTGTGGCTGCAGATTCGCTGGCGGCGCTGGATGACGGTGCAGTTCCTCGGCAACTGGCTCAAGGGCAGCAATCACTACCGCATGCAGATGCTCGGCGACGTCGCCGACAATCCCGACCAGCGGATCAGCGATGATCTGAAGCTGTTCGTCGACAACACGCTCACGATCGGCATCGGGATGCTGTCCTCGATCGTGACGCTCGGCTCGTTCGTCGTCATCCTGTGGCACCTGTCGGGGGATGCGCCGCTGGTCCTGTTCGGCATGGAGTGGCGGATTCCCGGCTATCTCGTGTGGTGCGCATTGCTCTATGCGGTGTTCGGCACCGCGCTGGCCCATCTCATCGGCCGGCCGCTGATCGAGCTGAATTTCCTTCAGCAGCGCTACGAGGCGGACTTCCGCTTCAATCTGGTGCGCGTGCGCGAGAACTCCGAGCAGATCGCGCTGCTCGGCGGCGAGCGCGCCGAGGACGACCGGCTGCTCGCGCGCTTTGCGAAGGTCGTCGCCAACTGGCGCGCGATCATGACGCGGCAGAAGCAACTTACCTTCTTCACCTCGAGCTACACCCAGGTCTCCAACGTGTTTCCGTTCCTGGTCGTGAGCCCCCTCTACTTCGCCGGCCGCATGGCGCTCGGCGGCATGATGCAGACCGCGTCGGCGTTCACCAGCGTGCAGACGGCGTTCTCGTTCATCATCACGTCCTACAGCACCATCGCCGAGTGGCGCGCCGTCGTCGACCGGCTCTCGGGGTTCGAGGAGGCGATGCTCGCCGCGCGCGCGGCGGCGGCGAAGCCGCCGCACATCATGGTCGGTCCGCAGCCCACGCAGGACGTCGCGATGGAGGACCTCGAGGTCAACCTGCCCAACGGCACGCCGCTGGTCGAGGTCGACGACCTGCATCTGCCGGCCGGCGAGAACGTGCTCGTCAGGGGACCGTCCGGCTCCGGCAAGTCGACGCTGTTCCGCGCCATCTCCGGCATCTGGCCGTTCGGCTCGGGGCGCATATTCGTGCCGCAAGGTGCGCGCGTGACGATCCTGCCGCAACGGCCCTATCTGCCGGTCGGCAGCCTGCTCGCCGCGGTGAGCTATCCGGCGCTGCCGGACCGCTTCGGCGCCGCCAAGGTGGCCGCCGCGCTCACCGCGGTCGGCCTCGAAAAGCTCGCACCGCGGCTCGACGAGGAAGGACACTGGAACCGGACGCTGTCGCTCGGCGAGCAGCAGCGCGTCGCGCTCGCCCGCGCGATCCTGCTCGAACCGGATTTTCTCTTCCTCGACGAGGCGACGGCCTCGCTCGACGAGCCGAGCGAGGCGCGGCTCTATCGCCTGCTCGCGGAGAAGCTGCCGCACGCGACGCTGATCTCGATCGGGCACCGCGCGACGCTCGAGGCATACCATCGCCGCAACGTCACCCTCGTTCCGGAAGGCGGGCACTATCGCCTCGAGGAACGCGCGGCGGCGCCGGCGGGGTAGTGCTTTGCGTGTGGGCCGGGTGGCGGATGTTTCGGCGTGACTGAAGTGAACGTAGGGCGCAATCACTTCATTGCGCCGGCTGCGGCAAGAGTGGCGCAATGCGCTATCGTTATTGCTGCCGCTACACCCCACCGAGGGTCCGGTGGTTACTGGATCGCCCGGTCAAGCCGGGCGATGACAGTGCGTGGGGAAGATGTTCTTCAGAACGAGCCGGCGACTGCGCGCTCAGCCCGCCAAGTGCTTCTCGATCTCGTAGATCGGCTCTTTCGTGAGGTCCTTGTCGACCTCGGCGATGATGCGGGCCTTGACGTCCTTGTGGAAGGCCTGGCGCAGGTCGGCGAGCGTGCGCGGCGGCGCCGCGACCAGCAGCGCCTTGACGTGGTTGTCGCGCACGAGCTTCTCGAGCGCTTCCGCCACCATGCGGGTGAAGTGGTGCTCCTCGAGCTCGTGCCAATCGGTCTGGGAGACCGCGCTGCGGCCGTGGCCGACGGACGAGTAGCTCCGGCCCGGCTTGTCGGTGCCCTGCTCGTGGGTCGGCGGGTTGTCGTCGGTGAAGACGCGCTCGGTCTTGAGATTGGGAAATTTCTCGTCGCCCTCGTTGCGCAGGAACAGCGCCTTGCGGCCGTCGCCGACGAAGACGATGGCGTCGTGGGGAATTTGAATCTTGGTCATGGGCCCTCGGCTGTTCTCTGCAACGCCGTCATGTGAAACGCAAACGTCGGTGCCGGCTTTGATGTTCCTCAATCCCTCGCGACGCATGAGGCTGTGGCGGCTCGCCGTTCGCTATGAGGCGCTGCCTTCTAAGCACTGCGCCATACGAAATGGCCGGGACAAGTCCCGGCCATGACACGTTACGAGAGACCAGGAGGAAGCACGGCGTTATTCGCCGGCCGCTTCGCGGTGGTGCTCGTCCTCCGCCTTCTGCTTCGCCTCGACGTCCTCGCCGGTCTGCTGGTCGACGACCTTCATCGAGAGCCGCACCTTGCCGCGCTCGTCGAAGCCGAGCAGCTTGACCTTGACCTTGTCGCCTTCCTTGACGACGTCGCCGGTCTTCTGCACGCGGCGCGCCGCGAGCTGGCTGATGTGGACGAGGCCGTCGCGCGAACCGAAGAAGTTCACGAAGGCGCCGAAGTCCATCACCTTGACGACGGTGCCCTCGTAGATGTGGCCGACCTCGGGATCGGAGGCGATCGACTTGATCCAGTTGATCGCGGCCTTGATCGAATTGCCCGAGGACGACGCGACCTTGACCGTGCCGTCGTCGGAGATGTCGACCTTGGCGCCGGTCTTCTCGACGATCTCGCGGATCACCTTGCCGCCGGAGCCGATCACTTCGCGGATCTTGTCGGTCGGGATCGAGAACACCTCGATGCGCGGCGCATGCTCGCCGAGCTCGGCGCGCGCCGAGGTGATGGCCTTCGCCATCTCGCCGAGGATGTGCAGGCGGCCGTCCTTGGCCTGGGTCAGCGCGACCCGCATGATCTCCTCGGTGATGCCGGCGATCTTGATGTCCATCTGCAGCGAGGTGATGCCCCGCTCGGTGCCGGCCACCTTGAAGTCCATGTCGCCGAGATGGTCCTCGTCGCCGAGAATGTCGGACAGCACCGCATAGCGCTTGTCTTCGAGGATGAGGCCCATGGCGATGCCGGCGGTCGGCGCCTTGAGCGGGACGCCGGCGTCCATCAGCGCGAGCGAGGAGCCGCACACCGTCGCCATCGACGACGAACCGTTCGACTCGGTGATCTCCGAGACGACGCGGATGGTGTAGGGGAACTCGTGTTTCAGCGGCAGCACCGGATGGATGGCCCGCCAGGCGAGCTTGCCGTGGCCGACCTCACGGCGTCCGGGTGCACCGATCCGGCCGGTCTCGCCGACCGAGAACGGCGGGAAATTGTAGTGCAGCAGGAAGTGCTCCTTGTAGGTGCCTTCCAGCGCATCGATGAACTGCTCGTCCTCGCCGGTGCCGAGCGTCGCCACCACGAAGGCCTGGGTCTCGCCGCGGGTGAACAGCGCCGAGCCGTGGGCCCGCGGCAGCACGCCGACCTCGGCCACGATCGGGCGTACCGTCTTGAGGTCGCGGCCGTCGATGCGGCGGCCGGTGTCGAGGATGTTCCAGCGCACGATCTTGGCTTCGAGGTCCTTGAAGACCGAAGCGAGGCGCTCCTTGTCCGCCGGCGGCCTCGCTGCCTTCGGGGGCGAGTTCGGCCATGACCTTGGCCTTGGCGGCCTCGACCGCCTTGTGGCGTTCCATCTTGTCGGGGATCGAATAGGCGGCGCGAAGATCCTGCTCGACGACGCCGAGCATCTTCTTCTCGAGCTCGGCATTGTCCGGCACCACGAGCTCGCGCGGCTCCTTCGCCGCCTTCTCGGCGAGGCGGATGATCGCCTCGATCACCGGCTGGAAATGGCGGTGGCCGAACATCACGGCGCCGAGCAGGACCTCCTCGGGCAGCTCCTTCGCCTCGGACTCCACCATCAGCACCGCGTCCTGGGTGCCGGCGACGACGAGGTCGAGATTGCTCTCGGTCATCTCGTCGATCTGCGGATTGAGGACGAATTCGTTGTTGATGAAGCCGACCCGCGCGGCGCCGATCGGACCCATGAACGGCGCGCCGGAGAGCGTCAGCGCCGCCGACGCCGCCACCATGGCGAGGATGTCGGGGCTGTTCTCCTGGTCGTGCGACATGGTGGTCACGATGACCTGGGTGTCGCAGCGCCAGCCGTCGGCGAACAGCGGACGGACCGGGCGGTCGATCAGGCGCGACACCAGCGTTTCGCGCTCGCTCGGCCGGCCCTCGCGCTTGAAGTAGCCGCCGGGAATCCGGCCCGCGGCGAAGAATTTTTCCTGGTAGTTGCAGGTCAGCGGCAGGAAGTCGATGCCTTCCTTCGGTTTCTTCGACGCGACGACGGTGGCGAGCACGGTGGTCTCGCCATAGGTGGCGATGACGGCGCCATCGGCCTGGCGCGCTATCCTGCCGGTCTCGAGAACGAGCTTGCGCCCGCCCCAATCGAGCTCCTCACGATGAATGTTGAACATCTTTGCTTTCTTTCATGGTTCTGCGGCCATGAAAGCCATGAGCAAGACGGCGAGAGGCTGCACCGGACCGCGAGGGTCCGATCTGGCGCAGCGTCCGGCGATCCTGCCATGACCTTCATGCCTTCTGCACACCGGACGCTCATCGTCCGGGCATTGCGGCGGCTTCTGACCGCCGGCTTCACGCGACGGATGCAACCAGGCGCCCGCCGACATTGCGTGCTCGTTCGCACGCCGACCGCTCAGCGGCGGATCCCGAGCTTCTCGATCAGGCTCTTGTAGCTCGCTTCATTGACCCGCTTGAGATAGTCGAGAAGTTGACGGCGCTGCGACACGAGCTTGAGCAGCCCGCGCCGCGAATGATTGTCCTTCACATGAGTCTTGAAATGCTCGGTGAGGTTGGAGATGCGCTCCGAGAGGATCGCAACCTGCACCTCCGGCGACCCGGTGTCGCCGGCCTTCTTGGCATACGTCTTGATGACTTCCGATTTGCGTTCGGTGGTAATCGACATCGTCAACGACCTTCCTGTCGGCCGGCTCTGCCCTGCAGACCGGCGAGATTGAAAACGCGCTTGGGGACGACTTCGCCGCGGTCGACTTCGGCGAGGGCAATCAGGCTGCCCGACGCGGTCACATACACGGTGCCACGGACCATGGGAGCGTCCCGTCCGCGCAACAGAACGGCTTGGCCCCGCTGGAGCCTTGCCGCATCCGCCCGACTGACGGCCAGCGCCGGGATGTCGTCCAGCGCGGTCGCAACGGGCAGTAGCGCGTCGGCGAGGCTCAACTCGCCGAACGCGGCTCTATGACATAAAGATTCGAGCCCTTCCAGCGAAATCATGTCGCCTTCGGCGAACGGGCCGACCGCCGTGCGGCGCAGCGCCGACACGTGGCCGTGGCAGCCGAGCAGTCGGCCGAGATCGCGAGCGAGCGCGCGGACATAGGTTCCTTTGCCGCATTCGGCGCGAAAGGCGCTGTGGTCGGCATCGACCATCGCTTCGAGCTCGAGCCGCTCGATGTTGACGGTCCGCGGCTTGAGCTCGAACTCCTCGCCGTCGCGGGCGATGTCGTAGGCGCGCTCGCCTTCGATCTTGATCGCGGAATAGCGCGGCGGCACCTGCTCGATCGCGCCGACGAACGCGGGAAGCTGCGGCCACGATCTCTTCCGCGCTCGGACGCCGATCGCTCGTCGCGACGACCCGCCCCTCGGCATCGTCGGTATCGCGTTCCTCGCCCCAGCGCACGGTAAAGCTGTAGGCCTTTCGCCCGTCCATCACGAACGGCACGGTCTTGGTGGCGTCGCCGAGCGCGATCGGCAGGCAGCCCGAGGCGAGCGGGTCGAGCGTGCCGGCATGGCCGGCGCGCTTCGCCGTGAACAGGCGCTTGATCACCGACACCGCATGGGTCGAGGTCATCCCGACGGGCTTGTCGAGCACGACCCAGCCGTGCACGTCGTGCTTCACGCGCTTCGGCTTCGGGCCGGCGGGCGGTTGCAACGGGCCGCCGGCGGGCGGGGACAACTGGCCGGCCGGCGCGGCCGGCGGCCGCGCCCGCAGGATTGGTCACGGTGGAGGTCATTTGGTCTCGCTGGACTCTGTGGTCGGGGCCGCCGTCCGGCCGCTCGAGGTCGCGCTGTACCTGCGGCGTACGCAGGAGGCGCTCGATGCGTTCCGCTTCGCGAAACCGCTCGTCGATCCGGAAGCGGATGTCGGGGGCGAATTTCAGATTCACGCGATGCGCGACCTCGCCGCGCAGAAAGCGCTTGTTGCGCTCGAGCGCCGCGAGCACGTCGTTCTCGTCGGTGCCGCCGAGCGGCATCACGTAGACGGTGGCGAGCCGCAGGTCCGGCGACATGCGCACCTCCGGCACGGTGACGAGATGGGTCTCGATCACCGGATCGTGGATGCCGCCGCGCGCGAGGATGTCCGCCACCGCATGGCGGACGAGTTCGCCGACCCGCAACTGACGCTGTGAACTGCCCTTGCCGGACGCTTGAACCTGTCGTGACATATCGTGCTCCTGCCCGCCGTTTTGGGATTCGGACCCAGCCGACGGGAAATTGGTTAGTGCCGCCGGTGTTACCACCGACGGCTGAATCTCAAGAAGCGCCGCCGCTCACAACGAGCGCTGCACGATCTCCACGCGATAGCATTCGATGACGTCGCCGGCGCGCATGTCCTGGTAGTTTTCGAAAGACATGCCGCATTCCTGTCCGGCGAGCACCTCCTTGGCGTCGTCCTTGAAGCGCTTGAGCTGGGACCGAGCTTGCCTTCGTGGATGACGACGTTGTCGCGGATCAGCCGCACATTGGCGCCGCGTTCCACGGTGCCGTCGGTGACGCGACAGCCGGCGATCTTGCCGACTTTGGAGATGTTGAAGATCTCGAGGATCAGCGCGTTGCCGAGCATGGTCTCGCGCAGCGTCGGCGCGAGCAGTCCCGACATCGCCTTCTTCACGTCGTCGACGAGATCGTAGATGACGTTGTAGTAGCGGATCTCGACGCCGTCGCGCTCGGCCATCTCGCGCGCTTCCTTGTGGGCGCGCACGTTGAAGCCGATCATCGATGCGCCGGCAGCTTCCGCCAGCGTGATGTCGGATTCGCTGATGCCGCCGGCACCGGCGAGGATGATGCGGGCGCCGACTTCCGACGTGCCGAGCTTCTCCAACGCGCCGACGATCGCCTCGACCGAGCCCTGCACGTCGCCCTTGATGAGCAGCGGGAACTCCTTGCGTCCCGTGGTCTTGAGCTGGCTCATCATCTGCTCGAGCGAGCCGCGCATGCCGCTCGATCCGCGCCGCCGCCCTCTCGCGCTTCTGGCGGGCGCGATAATCGGTGACTTCGCGGGCGCGGGCTTCGCTTTCGACCACCGCGAGCCGGTCGCCGGCTTCGGGCGTGCCGTTGAAGCCGAGCACCTCGACCGGAGTCGACGGCCCGGCCGTCGGCGACGGCCTCGCCGGAATCGGAGACCAGCGCGCGCACCCGGCCCCATTCGGCGCCGGCGACGACGATGTCGCCGACATGCAGCGTGCCGCGCTGGACCAGCACGGTCGCCACCGGACCGCGGCCGCGGTCGAGCTTCGCCTCGATCACGGTGCCTTCGGCGGCACGGTTCGGGTTCGCCTTGAGGTCGAGGATTTCGGCCTGCAGCCCGAGGGTTTCGAGCAGCCTGTCGAGATTGGTCTTCTTGGTCGCCGACACTTCGACGTCGAGCACGTCGCCGCCGAGCGATTCGACCTGCACTTCGTATTGCAGCAGCTCGGTGCGGACCCGCTCGGGCTTCGCATCCGGCTTGTCGATCTTGTTGATGGCGACGATCATCGGGACCTTCGCCGCCTTGGCGTGCTGGATCGCCTCGATCGTCTGCGGCATCACGCCGTCGTCGGCGGCGACCACCAGCACGACCACGTCGGTGACCTTGGCGCCGCGCGCGCGCATCGAGGTGAAGGCGGCGTGGCCGGGCGTATCGATGAAGGTGATCTTCGAGCCGGACGGCGACGTCACCTGATAGGCGCCGATGTGCTGGGTGATGCCGCCTGCCTCGCCGCCGGCGACATTGGTGGCGCGGATCGCGTCGAGCAGCGACGTCTTGCCGTGGTCGACATGGCCCATGATGGTCACCACCGGCGGCCGCGGCACGAGGTCGGCAGGCTCATCGGCCTTGTCGAACAGGCCTTCCTCGACGTCGGACTCGGCGACGCGCCGCACGCTGTGGCCGAGCTCCTCGGCGATCAGCTGCGCGGTGTCGGCGTCGATCGTGTCGGTGATCTTGAGCATCTGCCCCTGCTTCATCAGCAGCTTGATCACGTCGACCGCGCGCTCCGCCATGCGGTTGGCGAGTTCCTGGATGGTGATCGCCTCCGGGATCGTCACCTCGCGTACGAGCTTGTCCTTCGGCTCGTTCGCGGCGTGCCCCTTGGTCAGGCGCTGCGTCCGGCGGCGGAACGACGCCACTGAACGCTCGCGCACCTCGTCGGCATTGAACGCCGTCACCACGGTCAGACGGCCTCGCTGCTTCTGCGGACCGGACCGGCTCGGCTTCGGCGCAGGCACCGGGCGCGGTGCCCCTCCCCCGGGGCGCCGCACGACACGCGGCGCCTCTTCCTCGTCCGGCTCCTGGACGACCTTGCGGTTGACGGGCGCCGACGGCGCCGCGGCGGGAGCCGAGGTCGCGGCGGACTTCGCCTTCTCGTCCTCGCCGAACCGCTTCTTGGCTTCGGTCTCGGCCTTGCGCTTGGCCTCGTCCTCGTGACGGCGGCGATCTTCCTCGTCGCGCTTGCGCGCTTCGGCGGCGTCCCGCTCGACCCGCTCGCGGGAGTTCCCGTTCGGCGCGCCGGCGCGCCTCTTCCTCGGCGATGCGGCGTTCCTCGGCCTCGCGGACCTTGGCATCGGCCAGCGCATGGGCGCGGGCGCTGCGCTCTTCCTCGGTGAGGGTTCGCAGCACGACGCCCGACGGCTTGCCGGCAGCGGCCGACCCCGCGATGATGGCGGGGCGCCCCTGCCGCTCGGCATCGGGGCGCGACGCGGCTGCGGGGCGGCCGCCGCGCGGGCGCAGGCTCCGCCTTGGCCTCGCCCGGACCGACCATGCGCCGCTTCACCTTCTCGACCACCACCTGCTTGGTGCGGCCGTGACTGAAGCTCTGGCGCACCACTCCCTGCTCGACGCCCGTGCGCTTGAGCGTCAAGGTCTTGGTCGGGGTGACCGTCAATGTCTCGCCGGGGTTCTTCTTGTCAGTCATTACGATCCTGGTTCTACTGCATCCGACTGCGGGCGCGACGAGCCGGGTTTCCCGTCGTCCGGTTCAACCGCTCGAAAACGTTCGAGAATTCGCCAGCGCGCGAGAAACGTTTCGCCTGCCCGCCCAGCCAGCAGCGCTGCATGTACCACATTTAGGCGGCCCAATGCCAAATCCAATTGCGCGGTGGTGAAGGAGGTCACAATTTCTGTCGGGCCGGCCGCCTCGCCACGTCGCGTCAGCGCCGCCGCTGAGCTTGCGGGCACCGTCCGCGCCGGCGTCGCGCGCCTGAAGGAGTGCGACCACCGGCCCGCCGGCGATCGCCGCCTCGACCTTCGTGAATCCCGTGACGACCAGCGAGGCCTTGTGGGCGATCGAGAGCGCATCGAGCGCCGCGCGCTCGAGGAGCCCGTCGACGACGTCGGCAAGAGCCGCCGGAACCCTCACCTCGGCACGCAAGCTCTTCTGGAACGCGTGCCGCTTGACCGCGGCCTCGACATCGGTCCGCCGGGCGGTCACCCAGACCCCACGGCCGGGCAGGCGACGCTTGAGGTCGGGCACGAGCCCGTCCGGCCCGGCAACGAACCGGATCAGCTCGCCGACCGGCCGGACGGTCCGGGTCGCGACGCACAGCCGCGACGTCGCAGACGCGCGTCGCGCGGCCCGCGGTCGGCGCCGTCGAGGTCGAGGTCGTTGCAGTTCGGCCAGCATGTCCGCTCATCCACCAACCGCAAGCGTACAGGCCCGCTTATTCGGCCTCCGCCGGCGCTTCGGCGGGTGCTTCCTCGGTCGCCTGGGGCGCGAGATCGGCCTCGGTGATCCAGCCGGCCTTGACCCGGGCCTGCATGATCAGGGCCTCGCACTCCTCGCGGGCGAGCTCGAAGCCGTCGAGGGCGCCCGCGTTGCGGACCACCTCGCCGTCCTTGCGCTCGGTCCAGCCGGCGAGATCGTCGGTGGCGCAGCCGGCGAGATCCTCGACGGTCTTGATGCCGTTCTCGCCGAACGCCACCATCATCTTGGTGGTGACGCCGGGGACCTCGCGCAGCTCGTCCGCGACGCCGAGCTCGGTGCGCTTGGCGTCGTACTCGGCCTCGATCTGGGCGAGATAGTCGTTGGCGCGAGCCTGCAGCTCGCTCGCGGTTTCCTCGTCGAAGCCTTCGATCGAGGCGATGTCCTTCTGGTCGACCATGGCGAGTTCTTCCACTGAGTTGAAGCCTTCCGAGGCGAGCAGCTGGCCGACCACCTCGTCGACGTTGAGCGCTTCCATGAACATCTTGGTACGCTTCTCGAACTCGGCCTGGCGGCGCTCGGATTCCTCCTGCTCGGTGAGGATGTCGATGTCCCATCCGGTGAGCTGGGAGGCGAGGCGCACGTTCTGGCCGCGCCGTCCGATGGCGAGCGAGAGCTGCTGGTCGGGAACCACGACCGAGATGCGCTCGCGCTCTTCGTCGAGCACGACCTTGGCGACCTCGGCGGGCGCCAGCGCGTTGACGACGAAGGTCGCGACGTCCGCCGACCACGGAATGATGTCGATCTTCTCGCCCTGCAGTTCGTTGACCACCGCCTGCACGCGCGAGCCCCGCATGCCGACGCAGGCGCCGACCGGATCGACCGAGGAGTCCTTGGAGATCACCGCGATCTTGGCGCGCGAGCCGGGATCGCGGGCGACCGCCTTCACCTCGACGATGCTGTCGTAGATTTCCGGCACCTCCTGGGCGAACAGCTTCGCCATGAACTGCGGATGGGTGCGCGAGAGGAAGATCTGCGGGCCGCGCGGCTCGCGCCGCACGTCGTAGATGTAGGCGCGGATGCGGTCGCCGTTGCGGAACACCTCGCGCGGCAGGAGCTCGTCGCGCCGCACGATCGCTTCGCCGCGCCCGAGATCGACGACGACGTTGCCGTATTCGACCCGCTTGACGATGCCGTTGACGATGTCGCCGATGCGGTCCTTGAATTCCTGGTACTGGCGGTCGCGCTCGGCCTCGCGCACCTTCTGCACGATGACCTGCTTCGCCGACTGGGCGGCGATGCGGCCGTATTCGAGCGGCGGCAGCTGCTCGGCGATGTAGTCGCCGACCTGGGCGGCGGGATTGCGCCGGCGCGCATCCTCGATGCTGATGTGGATGGCGTCGTTCTCGATCTGGTCGACGACGAGCAGCAGGCGCGAGAGCCGCATCTCTCCGGTCTTGGGATTGATCTCGGCGCGCACCTCGGTTTCGCTGCCGTAGCGCGAGCGGGCCGCCTTCTGGATGGCGTCTTCCATGGCGGCGATGACGATGCCGCGATCGATCGATTTCTCGCGCGCGACCGCGTCGGCGATCTGCAACAGTTCGAGCCGGTTGGCGCTGACGGCCATCGGTCAATCTCCTTCGGTGTCGGCCGCGGCCGCGATCCGGCGGGGCGGCTTTGTTCAAGTCCTTGTCGTTCGGGCGAGCGCGGCCGCGACGGGCGGCACGCACCTCCGATTTGCCGCGGCGCAGCGCGGCGGCGATCAGCTCGTCGGTGAGGACGAGCTTGGCGTCCGACATGTCGTCGAACGGCAGCACGAATTCGCTTGTCCGCGGTCGCACCGTCCTTGGTTTCGTCGATGCGCACGCGCGCACCGGCGCCTTCGACGCCGACGAGGATGCCGCGGAAGCGCCGGCGTCCCTGGTGCGGCGCCTCGAGCTCGATCTTCACGACCTGCGCCGGCATGACGCTCGAAGTCGGAGCGGCGCACCAGCGGCCGATCGAGCCCGGGCGAGGATATCTCCAGCGGTAGGCGCGATCGATCGGATCGGCGGCATCGAGCACCGGCGACAACGCGCGCGACGCGGTCTCGCATTCCTCGATCGACATCGAGCCGTCGGGCCGCTCGGCCATCACCTGCACCGTGCAGCCGTCGTTGGCCGGACACCCGGACCCGCACCACGCGAAAGCCGAGCTCGAGCAGAACCGGCGCGCAGATCGTGGCGACGCGTGCCGCGACACCGGTGTCGGCGATCACGCGCGGCTCGGAAAGCGCGCTGCGGGCGTCGTCGGTCCGGTGTTCTGCTGCGAAGGTCGCAGATGTCGTCAAGCGTTGGCTACCCGTCGTTTCGATACGTGCCCGGCCTCGCCGCTGCGCCTGCCGCAGGTAATAAAAAAGAGCGGGTCCCGGGCGGGGCCCACTCTCACGAACCGATCGAAAACTCGACCGTTATGAGATGTCGAACTAGACGAGCGAAATATAGCGATTTACGGCGCCGACGCAAGATGGAGAACCGGGGCCGCGGAGGATTTCAGTCCCACACCGCTGCGGCAAGTACGGCTCGCGGCTCACGGCAGACGCGGCGAAACACCAGATAGCAGGGCACGCGGCCCTCGCGCTTCGCCTTGGCCTCGTAGCGGGTGCCGGGAAAGCCGGGCCACGGCAGGCGCCAGTCGTCGGCGCGTTCGGCGGTCCAGGCGAATTGCGGCGCACGCGACAGGCGCTCGAGCGTCCAGGCGACATAATCGGGAATGTCGCTCGCGAAGCGAAACGATGCGCCCGGCGCCAGCACGCGGGCGAGCATCGCGACGGTGTCGTCCTGCACGAAACGCCGCTTCCAGTGCCGCCGCTTCGGCCACGGATCGGCATAGAGCAGATCGACGCCGACGAGCGAGCCGCCGGGAGCCAGCGCAGGAGGTCGACGGCGTCGCCGGCGTAGAGCCTGATGTTGTCGATGCCGGTCGCCTCGATGAGGGCGAGGATTTTCGCCATGCCGTTGACGAACGGCTCGCAGCCGATGAAGCCGATGCGCGGCGCGGCGCGGGCCTCTTCGATCAGATGCTCGCCGCCGCCGAATCCGATCTCGAGACGCACCGCATCGACGGGCGCGGGAAACAGCGCGGCGAGATCGGGCGGCTTTGCGAGGTCGATCGCGAGCCGCGGCAGCAGCTCGTCGATCAAGGCGGCCTGATGCGGCCGCAGGCGGTGGCCCTTGCGGCGGCCGAAGAAGGCGCGGTCGCGCCCGCCGTCGGATGCTGCGGTGATGGTGCGGTCTTCGATCATCCGCACGGAGATTTCGGTGCCAGGGCTTGCGATCGACCGGCGTTGCGATCGCGACGATTTAGCTGCGGCGTTGTCCGCCGATGAGCGGCAGCCGCAACGCGATTTGCTCCGCCGCAGCGGGCTGCTACTTGGCGAGCGAGCGCAAATCCTCGACGAGGTCGGTGCGCTCCCAGGAGAAGCCGCCATCGGCCTCCGGCGGGCGGCCGAAATGGCCGTAGGCGCTGGTGCGCGCATAGATCGGGCGGTTGAGGCCGAGATGCTCGCGGATGCCGCGCGGCGTGAGGTCCATCACCTCGCCGAGCGCCTTCTCGAGGCGGGCCTCGGCGACCTGCCCGGTGCCGTAGCAGTCGACATAGATCGAGAGCGGCTTGGCGACGCCGATCGCATAGGCGATCTGGATGGTGCAGCGATCCGCGAGGCCGGCCGCGACCACGTTCTTGGCGAGATAGCGCGCGGCATAGGCGGCGGAGCGGTCGACCTTGGTCGGGTCCTTGCCGGAGAACGCACCGCCGCCATGGGGCGCGGCGCCGCCATAGGTGTCGACGATGATCTTGCGCCCGGTGAGCCCGCAGTCGCCGTCCGGGCCGCCGATCACGAACTTGCCGGTCGGATTGACGTGCCACACGGTCTGCTTGGTGATCCAGTCCGGCGGCAGCGCCTTGCGCACATAGGGCTCGACGATCGCCTGGATGTCGTGGGAGGACAGCTTCTCGTCGTAATGCTGGGTCGAGACCACGATCTGGGTCGCTTCGACCGGCTTGCCGTTCTCGTAGCGGATCGTCACCTGGCTCTTGGCGTCGGGGCCGAGCGCCTCGGACTCGCCGGAGCGGCGCGCCTGCGACATCACCTTGAGGATGCGGTGGGCGTAGAAGATCGGCGCCGGCATCAGTTCCGGCGTCTCGCGGCAGGCATAGCCGAACATGATGCCCTGGTCGCCGGCGCCTTCGTCCTTGTTGCCGGCGGAATCGACGCCCTGGGCGATGTCGCTCGACTGCGCGTGCAGATGCACCTCGATCGAGGCCTTCTCCCAGTGGAAGCCGGCCTGCTCGTAGCCGATGTCCTTCACCGCGAGGCGGGCGATGTGGGCGATGTAGTCGCGGGTGATGGCGGACGGCCCGCGGGTCTCGCCGGCGATCACGACGCGGTTGGTGGTCGCCAGCGTTTCGCAGGCGACGCGCACCTGGCGCGGATCCCAGCCATGCTGTGGCGCGATCGTGAAGAAGGCATCGACGACCTCGTCGGAGATGCGGTCGCAGACCTTGTCGGGATGACCTTCCGAAACCGATTCACTGGTGAACAGATAGCTCGCGCGCGACACTGATGATCTCCCCGCAGACGCGAGTCCGCTCGCGCCGTCATAGCCGCGTGTTCTTGCAGCGGGGCTGCGTGCGGTCAAGGTGTGGGCAGAAGGGTGGGGGTGGGCGGCGGGCGAGATGATCGGCGGGATCGCGCGGTGGTCCAACCAGGCTCTTTGACCTCGGCGTCCTCCCCTGCGATCTGCTGGACGAGATCGACGATGCGGCGTCGCAACTTGGCGTCCTTGATGCGCATGAAGGCCTTGGTCAGCGACAGGCCGTCGGAGGTCGCGAGAAAGTCGGAGACGTAGGCGGGTGACGGAGCTTCCTGCATTCCCGGCGCCGGCTCGAATTCGCCGGCGATGACCGGCGCGCCTTCGAAAAAGAACGCGACCGGAACCTGCAGGATTAGCGAAATCTGCTGCAAACGGCTGGCGCCGATGCGGTTCGTTCCCTTTTCGTATTTCTGCACCTGCTGGAAGGTCAAGCCGAGCGCGTCACCGAGCTTTTCCTGGCTCATCCCCAGCATCATTCGACGCATGCGCACCCGGCTGCCCACGTGCTTGTCAATTGGGTTGGGAGCCTTCTTCGCCATCCAGTCTCTCCTTCACATCCCCTTGATAACATCACGTCCCCTGAATTTCTGCGTCATGCACCTGACACAACCAAAGTGCAACCGATGATTTCCGCCATCAATTCAAGATATGGGGAAACACCTGCGAATTAGTGTTCGAAATTGAAATTATATGCAGTTTTTGGACAATTAGACTTGGCGACCCCCATTACACGCGTTTGTTGTACTTGCGACTTTTGCTATTTTCGAACACGTATTACGAGGGCGGCAGCAAAAATAGCGACGATGACGATCCACAACCACAGGTCGCCAATTCGCGCGTAAATCGTGGCGGCAATTGGTCGCGGAAGCCCGGAATCGAGCGTTCCTGCGCTGCCGAGCGGAAGCGACTGCACGATGCGGCCGAACGGATCGATCACCGCCGAGATGCCGCTGTTGGCGGTGCGCACCAGCGGCAGTCCCTCTTCGATCGCGAGCACGCGGGCCTGCTGCAAGTGCTGGTAGGGCCCGGAACTGATGCCGAACCACGCATCGTTGGTGAGGTTCAGGAGCCAGCCCGGGCGCTCCCCGGCGGCACCGCCTCGCCGGGAAAAATCACCTCGTAGCAGATCAGCGGCAGCATCGCCGGCGCGCCGGGCACCGCCATCCGCCGGCGCCGCTCGCCGGCGAGAAAGCCGCCCTGCATCT
The DNA here is from genome assembly GCA_963793985.1 of uncultured Alphaproteobacteria bacterium. GTDB lineage: Bacteria > Pseudomonadota > Alphaproteobacteria > Rhizobiales > Xanthobacteraceae > JAJPKK01. The sequence goes on from CAWCCG010000021.1 coordinate 36,948, forward strand.
TGGTGAGTTGCATCAGGCCGAGGCTCTCGAGGAAGATTGAAACGGCAGGTATTCGCCGAACGGTACGAGGTGCAACTTGTCGTAGATCGAAAGAATCGAGCCGTTGTGGTCGATCACATAGATCGAGTTGTAGGCGCGCACGCCGTGGACGCCGGGGACCGATTCGGCAGGCGCGCGGCGCCGGTGATCAGCACGGTCGTCGGCGGCAGCATCCTGGCGATGGTCGCAAGCGCGTCGGGCTCGCGGGTGAGGAAGAACGGAAACGCCGATTCGGGCCAGATCAGATGGGTGATGCCGTCGAGCGGCGCGCCTGACGCCGCTCCCTGCGACAGATCGACATAGCGCCGCATCACCTCGTTCTTGGCGCCGTAGTTGAATTTCACGTCCTGCTGCAGATCGGGCTGCATGATGCGCAGGCGCACGCCGTCCACCATCTCGGTCGGATCGAGCGCGAGCCGGATCGCGCCGAACAGCGCGAGCGCCGCGAGGAGACCGACGGCGCCGATGAGCGGCACGAAGCGCCGGCGCTTCCTGTCGTCGGCGAGCAGCGCCGGGCTCGCGAACACCGCGACCGCGATGAAGGTGAGCCCCCAGATGCCGAACACCGCGGCGCTCTGGGCGAGCGCGAGCGGCGCGGTCAGCGCGTAGCCGAACGCGTTCCACGGAAATCCGGTCAGCACATGGCCGCGCAGCCATTCGCTCGTGGTCAACGCGGCGGCGAGCGTGAGCACGCGCAGCGCCCCCGGCGTCCACAGCACGCGGGCCAGCGCGACGCCGAGCCCGGTAAAGACGGCGAGCCCGGCGGGCAGCATCGTGACCGCGAACGGCAGCAGCCAGCCGAACGTCTTGGCATCGACCAGGAACGCGTAGCCGACCCAGTAGAGGCCGGCGAGGAAGTAGCCGAACCCGAACCACCAGCCGATCAGGAAGCCGGCCGCCGCACCGCGCCAGCGCGCGGCCGCGGCGCCGTCGATCAGCCAGACCAGCAGCGGAAAGGTCACGAACAGCACCGGCCAGAAATGGATCGGCGCCATCGCCAGCGTCGAGGCCGCGCCGGCGACGAATGCGATCGCGGCACGACGCCATCCCCAGGCGAGAATGACGGGTTGAGCCAGGCGGAACCAATTCACGGCTTGGCTGTCGATCCGGCTGGCGTCTCGGCCTGCGGCCGGCGGCGGGAGAGATCGGCTCGCCGGGTTCCGTCGCGATCACGGACGGCGCGGCCGACGGCGGTTCGCCGGGATCGGGCGTCGGCGCTGCGGCGCGGGGCCGCGCGCATCGGCGCGGCGCGGCGGACTGCGCTCGATGACGCGGCGGCGCTCCTTGCTCGGATAGATGCGCACCCGCTTCACGCGGCGCGGATCGGCATCGAGGACTTCGATCTCGAAGGTGCCGGGGCCGGAGATCAGTTCGCCGCGCACCGGCACGCGATCGACCAGGGTGACGATGTAGCCGGCGACGGTGTCGACCTCTTCGGCGGCCTTGCCGACGTCGAATTCGGGCCCGATCACCGCGAGCGCCTCTTCGAGGCTCGCGCGGCCGACCGCGATGAACGAGCCGTCGCTCTGGCGGATCACGGTCTTCGCCGCCGCCTCGTCGTGCTCGTCGTCGATCTCGCCGACGATCTCCTCGACGATGTCCTCGATCGAGACGATGCCTTCGGTGCCGCCGTATTCGTCGATGACGAGCGCGAGATGAATGCGCGTCGCCTGCATCTTGGCGAGCAGGTCGATCGCCGGCATCGACGGCGGCACGAACAGCATGGTGCGGACGATCTTGGTCGTCGACAGCGGCCGCGCGAGGTCGACGGCCGAAAGATCGAGGCCGACCGGATGCGGCTCGCCGCGGGCGGCATTGGCTTCGGTCGCGACCGTGGCCTGCGCCATCATGAAGGCGATCATGTCGCGGATGTGCACCATCCCGACCGGATCATCGAGGGTGTCGTTGTAGACGACGAGGCGCGAATGGGCGGCGTCCTTGAACACCTTCAGGAGGTCGCCGAGGGCGACGTCCTGCTGGACCGCGACGATGTCGGTGCGCGGCACCATGACGTCGTCGACCCGGCGCTCGCGCAGGCTCAGGATGTTCTTGAGCATCCGGCTCTCTTCCGGCGAGAAGCCGGTTTCGGCGCCCTCGCCTTCGAGCAGCACCTGGAGGTCGGAGCGGATCGAGGTCGGGCTCCAGCCGAACACCGCCCGCAGCAGCCGGTTCGACCACGATTCCGGATTTTCCGCGCGCCGTTGCCGGTGCGGCGCGGCGCAGGCAGAGCGTCGCCGGGCCGGCCTTGGGGTCCTTGTCGCGGTCATCGCGGCAGAATTGTCGGACATGGCACCGGTTTCAAGCATCTGCGGGGCATAGGGGTCGGATATGCCCAGGGCCGGCGAGGATCTCGCGTTCGAGCCCTTCCATCCGCTCGGCCTCGCCGTCGGTTCCGTGATCGTATCCCAAAAGATGCAGAAAACCATGAACGGCGAGATGCGCGAGGTGCTGCGATACCGTCCGCCCCTGTTCGCGGGCTTCGCGGATGACGGTCTCGCAGGCGATGGCGATGTCGCCGAGATGGACGGCGCCCGATCGGACACCGATCGGGTCGGCGGCCGGCGGCGCCGGAAACGACAGCACGTTGGTCGGCTCGTCACGTCCGCGCCAGTGGGCGTTGAGCGCCGCGATCATCGCATCGTCGCACAGGAGCACCGCGACCTCCGCGGCGGGCCATGCGGCGCCGACGACCGCGGCCGCCTGCGAGATGGCGCGGCGCACCACGGCTTCGGCGCCGGGTTCCGCCTCCCACAGCGGCGATTCGGCAAGGACATCGACGGTGAGACCGGACGGCGCGACGCGCGGAGAGGCGGCGGTCATTCCCGGACGTCGGCCTTGCCGTCCGCCCTCTTCTCCGATCTTTTCGGCCCTTGCGGCGGCAAGCTTTCCGGCCGCGCGGTCATAGGCCGCGACGATCTTGGCGACGAGGTCGTGGCGGATGACGTCCTCGTGGGAGAACACCACCTGGCCGATGCCCTCGACGTCGGAGAGCAGCCGCACCGCCTCGGCGAGGCCGGAGGTCTGGCCGGGCGGCAGGTCGACCTGGCTCGGATCGCCGGTGATGATCATGCGGCTGTTCTCGCCGAGCCGGGTCAGGAACATCTTCATCTGCATCGAGGTGGTGTTCTGCGCCTCGTCGAGAATGATGACCGCGTTGGAGAGCGTGCGGCCGCGCATGAAGGCGAGCGGCGCGATCTCGATCTCGTTGGTCTGCAGCGCGCGCTCGACGATGCGGGCATCCATCAGGTCGGCGAGCGCGTCGTAGATCGGGCGCAGATAGGGATCGACCTTCTCGCGCAGGTCGCCGGGCAGGAAGCCGAGCCGTTCGCCCGCTTCGACCGCCGGCCGCGACAGGATGATGCGATCGACCTCCTTGCGCTCGAACAGCGCGATGGCGTGGGCGACCGCAAGCCAGGTCTTGCCGGTGCCGGCCGGGCCGATGCCGAACACCATCGCGTGGCGGCGCAGCGCGCGGATGTAGGCGTCCTGCACCGCGGTGCGGGCGCGCACCGGCCGCTTGCGCAGGTTGATCTCCTCGAAGCTCGTGCGCGTCGCGGCGGGATCGAAGTCGAACAGCGAGCCTTGCGCGATGGCGAGCCGGATCGCGCCCTCGACGTCGCCGGTGACGAGATCGCGGCCGCGCTTGAGCTGCTCGTAGAGGCCTTCGAGCACGCGGCGCGCCTGCTCGCAGGCGTCGCGGCTGCCTTCGAGGGTGACGTGATTGCCGCGCTGCTCGGCGACGACGCCGAGGCGGCGTTCGATCAGCGCGAGGTTCTGGCCGTATTGACCGAACAGCGCCGAGGCGAGCCGGTTGTCGTCGAACGCGACCACGATCTGGGTCGCCGCTTCTGCGGGTGGAGCAGGGATGACCGATCCGGGATCGGATGCGCGTCTTGCCAACTCGATCAGGCTCCCATTGCGGCCGGCGCCGGCTCCCGCTCGCGTGCGGAAGCCAAGGCGCCGAACAGGCTGTTCGACCCGACGCCGGTGATTCCCACCGCCGCGATTTCACCGATCAATGATGACGGCGCCATGACCTGGACCGGCTGCAAATAAGGCGAACGTCCGACGATCTGCCCCGGCAGCCGGCCCGGCTTCTCGAACAGGACTTCGAAGGTCCGTCCGGCGCAGGCCCGGTTGAAGGCATCCTGGTGGCGGTCGATCGCCGCCTGCAGCCGCGCCAGCCGTTCGATCTTGATCTCTTCCTCGACCTGGTCGTCGCGGTCGGCCGCGGGCGTGCCCGGGCCGCGGCGAATATTTGAACGAGATACGCGCTCGGCATAGCCGACCTCGTCGACGAGGCGCAGCGTGTCGCGGAAATCCGCCTCGGTCTCGCCGGGAAAGCCGACGATGAAATCCGAGCTCAACGCGATGTCGGGACGCGCCGCGCGCAGCCGCTCGACGACGCGGAGGTAGTCGGCGGCGGTGTGGCGGCGATTCATCGCGGCGAGGATGCGGTCGGAGCCCGACTGCACCGGCAGATGCAGCTGCGGCATCAGGGCTGAGAGATCGCGGTGGGCGGCGATGAGCGCTTCGTCCATGTCGCGGGGATGGCTCGTCGTGTAGCGCAGCCGGCCGACGCCGGGCACTGCGGCGACCGCGTGCAGCAGGTCGGCGAGGCTCGCCGGACCGGCCGGCCCTTCGCCGTGATAGGCGTTGACGTTCTGCCCGATCAGCGTGACCTCGCGCACGCCGGCCGCGGCGAGCCGCTCGGCCTCGGCGACGATGCTCGCGACCGGCCGCGACGTCTCCGCGCCGCGCGTATAGGGCACGACGCAGAAGGTGCAGAACTTGTCGCAGCCCTCCTGCACGGTGACGAACGCGGTGACGCCGCGGCCGCGGATCGCCGCCGGTGCGGGCGGCGCCAGATGATCGAACTTGTCTTCGCTCGGAAACTCGGTGACGACGACCTTCTCGCCCCGCGCGACCTCGGCGAGCAGCGCCGGCAGGCGGTGATAGCTCTGCGGCCCGACCACGAGATCGACGAGGGGCGCGCGGCGCACGATCTCCTCGCCCTCGGCCTGGGCGACGCAGCCGGCGACCGCGACCGTCAGGCGCCGGCCGGCGCGCGCCGCCGCGTCCTTGAGCTTGCGGATGCGGCCGAGCTCGGAATAGACCTTCTCGGCGGCCTTCTCGCGGATGTGGCAGGTGTTGAGGATGATGAGATCGGCCTCGTCGGGACCGGACTCGGCATAGCCCTCGCGCGCCAGGAGGTCCGCCATACGATGGGAATCGTAGACGTTCATCTGGCAGCCGAAGGATTTGACGTGAAGCTTGCGCAAGCCGCTACCGTCGCACTCGATTTCGCACGCGATGTCCCACTCGATTTCCCTTGGCCCGGCTCGGTGCCATAAGGCCGTCGGATCGGTTCGCGGCGGGCCACACCCGCCATGCCGCGGTCATAACGCCTTTCCGGCCAAAAAGGAATTCGCGGAAACGTCGCCCTCGCCGGCCGGTTCCGGACGCGGATCGCTCGGCATGCCGCGCAGCGCCGCCACGGTGTGGCGGCGCACGGCGTGCTCGAGCTGCCGCGCCACCGCCTTGCGGTCCGATGCCTCGCCATAGGCGACCGGCTCGCCCCAGGTCACGACCACGTCGACCGCGCCGCGCGCCACCAGCCAGGAGAGATGCGGCCACAGCGGCGCACCGCCATACCAGGCGATGCGATTTCGCGCGTGGCGGTCGAGCGGCAGGCCGAGCAGGCCGGTATAGGCGACCGAGAGCGGCTGGAGCCACACCCGCTCGACGTGCTCGGCTTCGGCGAGCGCGTCGCCCGCCGCGCCGATCAGCGCGGTGCGGAAGGCGAGCACCCGGTTGCCGTCGCTCGAGGTGCCCTCGCCGAACAGCACCACGGGATCGCCGCCGGTGAGCCGCTGCGGCGATCTCGCTGTTGACGTCGGCGGTCTTGTGGCGGCGGGTGCGGTCGACGAACACCGAGCGCTGCAGCTTGGCGAACAGCCCGAACACCGGCCAGCTCGCGACTTCGCTCTTCGCCACGAACACCACCGGCGCGACCGCGGTGATCACCGAGATGTCGAGCCACGAGGTGTGGTTCGAGACGATCAGCAGCGGATGCGCGCCGATCCGGTAGCCGATCTCGGTGATGCGGATGCCGAGCACCCGGCACACGAAGCGATGATAGAAGGTCGGGATGCGCCGCCGCAGCGGCCATGCCGTAGCGCACCGCGAGCCATTGCACCGGGATCAGCGCAAGGCTCACGATCGTGATGACACCGAGCGAAAAGACCGCACGCAGCATCGGCTCGTCCACGGCTCAAGAGAGATGACGGCGCAGCACCAGCGCCGCCGCGGCCGCAGCATAATAGCTTTCGCGGCGGCCGACCTTGGCGAAGCCGAAGCCCGCATAGAGCCGGCGCGCCGGCGCGTTGTGCTCGTCGACCTCGAGAAACACCGTGGCGACGCCATAGCCGGCGAGCCGCCGCAGATGCACGTCGAGCAGCCGGCGCGCCAGCCCGGCGCCGCGAAAATCCGATGCGACCGCGATCGAGAGGATTTCCGCCTGGTCGGCGGCGATCCGCGACACCACGAATCCGACGAGCCGCGGCGCCGGCCATGGCGCGGTCGGCGACCACATTGTGCTCGACCAGCAGGCGCTCGAATTCCTCCGCGCTCCAGCCGCGGCGGAATGCTTCGCCGTGCAGGGCCGCAAGCGACGGCGCGTCTTCGAGCTCGGCCGGCGAGATCGCCGGCGCGACCGCCGAGGCGTTGCCGCAGCCGCGACATCCTGGCGAGCAGGGCGGGAAACATCGTCATTGCCGCGGCAACACGCCGGCCGTCTGCGGATGGGCGTCGGCCGCGCGCAGATAGAGCGGCTTCACCGATGCGGGATCGGGATCGGCGGCGGCGCCGAGCCGTGCGACCCAGACGATGTCGGGCGCCTTGACCTCGTTCACGAGCGAGCGGCCGGCGCTCGTTGTCCGGCCATGCCGCTTCGACGAGCCGGGCGGCATTGCCGACGATCCGCGTCGGGCTCGCCATCGCGGCGCGGATCGCATCGCGCAGCGGCGCGACGCGCGGCGCGACCAGGGTGCGGCCGCCCGGTCCGAACAACTGCATGTAGACGTTGTCGTGCCGCGCATCGATGACGGCGAGCACCGCCTGGCTGTCGTCGGCATCGATCAGCGGCACGGCGAGCGCCGAGAGCGTGGTGAGCCCGACCACCGGCTTTGCCGGCGGCAAGCCCGATGCCGCGGGCGGCCGCGACGCCGACCCGCAGGCCGGTGAAGCTGCCCGGCCCGACGGTGACGGCGATGCGGTCGAGCTCGGCGAATTCGGTGCGCGCCTCGCTCATCACGTTGGCGATGAGCGGCATCAGCGCCTCGGCATGGCCGCGCACCATCGGCAGCGACCGGCTGCGCGCCCGGGCGCTCTCCTCGGTGTCGAGGACTGCGACCGAGCAGGCCTCGAGCGCGGTATCTATGGCGAGAACTCGCATCGGCGGGAACGGACTGCCTCGCGGCTCCTGGTTCGGAGCCGACACTACCCGATTCCCGCCCCGCCCGACAAAGGCGCGACGCCGACCAAAGCCGACTGCCGAAAGCTACATGGGCCGGACTTCGACGACGTCGGGAACGAAATGTCGCAGCAGGTTCTGGATGCCGTGCTTGAGCGTCGCGGTGGAGGACGGACAGCCCGCGCACGAGCCCTTCATGTCGAGATAGACGATGCCGTCCTTGAAGCCGCGGAAGGTGATGTCGCCGCCGTCATTGGCGACGGCCGGGCGCACCCGCGTCTCGATCAGCTCCTTGATGGTGGCGACGGTGTCGGCGTCCTTCGTCTCGAAGAATCTCGTCCGCCGCCGCGGCGCCGGCGCCCGCCGCAAGGATCGGCGCGCCGGACATGAAATGCTCCATGATGGCGCCGAGGATCGCCGGCTTGACGTGCTGCCACTCGCCGTCGGCCTTGGTCACGGTGATGAAGTCGCTGCCGAGAAAGACGCCGGTCACGCCGGGCAGCGCGAACAGGCGCTCGGCGAGCGGCGACTTCGCCGCCTCCGCCGGATCGGGAATGTCGAGCACGCCGTCGCCCAGCACCGGCCGTCCCGGCAGGAACTTCAGCGTCGCAGGATTGGGGGTCGCCTCGGTCTGGATGAACATCGTCGTCTCCTCGGCGGGTTCAAGGCCCGCGGGCCGTCGGGAAATATCAGCCTCATTAGATGGGATTTTCGGGGCGAGGCGTCAACAAGCGGCTCATCCCTCCCCGTCTTCGGGGAGGGAGGGTGGGCCGAGCGAAGCCGAGGTCGGGTGGGGTCCGCGAGCGCAGCGAGCAAGGGAAAAAGAGCCCCACCCTGCCCTCCCCGAAGACGGGGAGGGAAAGGTGCGGCCGTTGTCATCGCCCTGACCCTATGGCAAGCAGGACTGTCGCGCGTGGGGGATTCGCCCATGTCCTCTGCCACCACGAATACGGATCAGGCGCGCCGCCCGGCGGCATCGGCGGACGATGACCGCGCCACCGCGGGCGTCGTCTATGCCTATACGTGGTCGGCCGCGTTCTGGCTGCTCGTCGGCTCGGCCTACGGCACGCATCGCGGCGATCGAGCTCGTGTGGCCGGACCTGCTGCCGTACGAGTGGCTGTCCTTCGGCCGCATCCGGCCGATCCATACCGCGAGCGTGCTGTTCGGCTGGCTGTCGATCGGCCTCACCGGCATCGCCTATCTCGTCGTCTACCGCACCGCGCGCCGCGCGCTGTTCTCCGGTGGCGCTCGCCGATATCGGCCTGTGGCTCCTCAACCTCGCGCTTCTCGCCGGCCTCGTCACGCTGACGATCGGCATGACGCGCGGGCCGGTCGAATACCGCGAATGGATGACCCCGATCGCCGCGGTGTTCGCGGCCGGCTCGCTCGCTCAACGGCGTCAACATCCTCGTCACGCTGATGTGGCGGCACACCGAGGAGCTCTACATCGCCGACTGGTTCATCCTCGGCTGCCTTCACCTGGCTGCCGATCCTCTACGTCATCGGCTACCTGCCGGCAATTCGATCGCGGCATCGGCAATGTGGTGATCCAGGGCTACTACATGCACGTGGTGCTGGGCCTGTGGTTCACGCCCCTGGTGCTCGGCATCACCTACTGGGCGCTGCCGCGCATGCTGCGCGAAGCCGATCTATTCCTATGCGCTCGGCGTGCTCGCGTTCTGGGCCAATCTCGTGTTCTACCCGCTGATCGGCGCCCACCACTTCGTGTTCTCGCCGCTGCCGTGGTGGCTGCAGACGACGGCGATCGCGACCGGCATCGGCATGATGATTCCGGTCGTCGCCTCGAGCGGCAATTTCCTGCTCACCATGAACGGCTCGTGGCGGATGATCCGCCGCGAGCCCGCGGTGTGGTTCATCGCGGTCGGCGCCGCCTGCGTATCTGCTCGTCTCGCTGCAGGGCAGCCTGCAGAGCTTCCGCAGCGCCAATGCGCTGCTGCATTTCACCAACCACACCGTGGGCCATGCGCATTTCGCGGCCTACGGCTTCGTCTCGTTCCTGCTGTTCGGCGCGATCTACGGCCTCGTGCCCCGCATCACCGGCGCGCACGGACGCCGCGCTTCACGTGCGGCTGCATTTCTGGCTCGCGCTCGGCGGGATGGCGCTCTACGTCGTCGCCATGGTGGTGGCCGGCGTGCTGCAGGGAATGAGCTGGATGGACGGCCGGCCGTTCATCGAGTTCGGTCGTCGCCAACAGGCCCTGGTACATGATCCGCGCCGTCGGCGGCGGCCTGATGACGCTCGGCCATGTCGTGTTCGCCTGGAATTTGTGGCTGATGCGCCCGCAGCCGCGCGCGCCGTTGCCTGGGCCTCGCCCGCGCTGGAGCCGGCGCGATGATCGATCTCAACGCGCTGTTTCATCGCTCGCCGGTCGGCCATCGTCGTGATCGGTGCCGCGGTGTTCGGCGCGCTGTCGTTCCTGATCGCGCTGCGCCCGCCATCGAGCTCGACGCGTCGACGCCGTTGTCGCTGCGGCGCGCCAGAGCACCGCGGTGGCGCGCGGCCGCGCGCTCTATCTCGCCGAAGGCTGCGGCTATTGCCATTCGCAGCTGGTGCGGCCGATCTTCGTCGATGCCGCCTATGGCCGCCCGTCCGAGGTCACCGATTATGCCGACGCGGCGCCGCCGCTCGTCGGCACCGAGCGCACCGGCCCCGATCTCAGCCAATGTCGGCATCCGCCAGCCGAGCGTGATGTGGAACCTGCTGCATCTCTTCAATCCGCGCAGCATGGTGCCGGACTCGGTGATGCCGGGCTTTCCCTGGTATTTCGAGATCGTCGACCGCGCGCAGGCGCCGACGGCGCGAACGCCTATGTGCTGGTGCTCGCCGAGCCGTTCCTGCCGCCGGGCAAGGTCGCGCTGCCGCGCCGCGAGGCGCTCGATCTCGTCGCCTATCTCCAGACGCTGAAACAGGAGTGAGCGATGCTCGATCGGCTCGCGTTCTACCGCGACCTCATCGTCAGCGAATGCCTGCCGGCGGTCCCGGGCGCGCCGCCGGGGTTCGCCGACTATCTGTTCGCCGGCGTCACCGCGGCGCTCGGGCTGTTCGCGATGGTGATGCTGGTGCAGGGCTTTCGCGGCCGCGACGATGCCCGCAGCCAGCGCATCAAGGCGGCGGTGCTCGAGGATTGCCGAGCGGCAATGCGCGAAGCGCATGGCAGACCCCCACCCGCCCTCCCCTTTCAGGGGGAGGGAGCGCGAGGCGACATCCATGCTCATCCGCGTCTATGTCGATGACAGCACGACGCCGATCGCCGAGCTTGCCGGCAGCTCCGGCCGCGCTGAAGCTCGACACGACGTCGATCCCCGACGGCGCTCACCGGCTGCGCTTCGAGACCGTCGACGGCGACCGCGTCACCGGCCGGCGCGAGATTCCCTTCACCGTGCGCAACGGGCCGGGCATCGCGGTCGCCGGCCTTTCCGACGCGCGACGAGGTGCGCGGCACGCTCGGCCTCGCGGTCGACGCGACCTCGGCGGGGATCGACGCCGATCTCGACGTGCATTCGCTCGAGCTCCATCGCGGCCTGCCGTTCTGGACCGGCATGCTCTCGGTCGCTGATCATCGCTCTCGGCGCGCTCTATCTCGCCGTCGATCCCTTGGCGTTCCGCGCCTACAAGGCGGAGGAGCTTGCGATCCGCGGCGACAACGCGCACGCTCGCGCGCCGTGCGCCGGATCAGCCCGCCGGCCCGATCCGATGCAGGTGAACCTTGCCGAGGGCGCGTTCCTGCCGGTCCTCGCCTTCGATCCGGGCAAGGCCGACACCGCGCGCGGCGCCGCGACCTATGCCGCGAAGTGCGCCGGCTGCCACGGCGCCCGGGGCGAAGGCCGCACCGCGCAGTCGGCGACGCTCGGCGAGCAGGGCGTCTTTCCGCGCCTCGCCGGCCAGCCCGCGGCCTATCTCTACCGCCAGCTCTGGAGCTTCGCCAACGGCTGGCGCGACGAGCGCCGCCATGCCGCCGCTCGCCGACGGCCTCACCGAGGCCGACTGGACCGACATCGCCGTGCATCTCGAGCATCTCCGCGCGACCGCGCTATCCGCCGCCGCCCGCCATCGCCGGCGACGTCGTCGACCTCGGCCGCTCCGTCGCCACCGCCGGCCGGCCCGACCGCGGGGTCGCCCCGTGCTGGCGCTGCCATGGGCCGAACGGCATCGGCGTCGCGCCCTATTTTCCCGCGCTGATCGGGCAGTATCCGCGCTACATCGCGGCGCAGATCATCGCGTTTCGCGGCGGCCAGCGCCGCAACGCGATGCTGCGGCTGATGGACCCGGTCGCGCATGGGCTCGAGCCGAAGGAGATCGAGGCCGTCGCCGGCTATTATGCCGGGCTGCGGCCGGGAGCCATGCAATGAGCCGCCGCAACATCGCGCGCCTGATGCGCTTTCCTCTGCGCCGTGCTCGCAGTGGCGCACTTGCCGCCACGCCACACCAGATTGCCGCCCAGTCGGCGCGCCAGCCGGACCTCGCGGCGATCGACCGCGCGTGGTCCGATCCCGGCCTCGATCCCGATACGCCGGGCACGCCGATCGTGTTCGTGCCGCCGTCGGAGGCCGACATTCCGAACGACGTGTTCGGCGAGACGGTCCGGCGCGGCATCGCGATCTTCACCGACACACGCAACGAGGCGAAGCCCTATGCCGGCGACGGCCTCAACTGCTCGAGCTGCCATCTCGACCGCGGCCGCCGCCCGGGCGCGGCGCCGATGTGGGCGGCCTGGGTGCGCTATCCGCGCTTCCGGTCCAAGAACGACGCCGTCAACACCATGGCGATGCGCATCCAGGGCTGCTTCCGCTTCAGCATGAACGGCACGCCGCCGCCCGACGACAGCGAGATCATGACCGCGCTGCAGACCTATTTCTTCTGGCTCGCGCGCGGCGCGCCGACCGGCGGCAAGCTCGCCGGCGCCGGCTTTCCCGGTGCTGCCGGAGCCGGCGACGGCGCCGAGCAGCGAGCGCGGCGCCACCGTGTTCGCCGGCAAATGCGCGGCCTGCCACGGCAGCGACGGCGAAGGCCGGCGCGTGCCCGGCGGCGTCGGCTATCAGTTCCCGCCGCTGTGGGGGCCGAACTCCTACAACTGGGGCGCCGGCATGACCTCGGTCGCGACCGGCGGCCTATTTCATCCGCGCCAACATGCCCTACGGCCTGCGCAACGCGCTCACCGAGCAGGAGGCGTGGGACGTCGCCATGTTCGTCGACAGCCACGAGCGCCCGCAGGACCCGCGCTTCACCGGCAACGTCGCCGAGACGCGCGCGCGCTACCACGACAGCAAATGGTCGCTCTACGGCACCGAGCAGCGCGGCGTGCTGCTGGGCGATCCCTCGAACTATCCGCTCAAGGGCGGGCGTCAGTGAGGTTCCGTTAGTGTCCCCAAACAGGAAGGGTTATCGCGAGCCGATCAGGTAAGGGGCACGAAATCGTAATCGCCGACGCCTTGCAAGACGAGAAAAACGGCCGAGGTTTCACCTGCATTGGTTACGAGGTGAGGCCGTTTGGGAGGAACGGCAAAGGATTGACCCGGTGCCAGGTCCACCTTGTCTTTGGGGTCTTGCAGAAAGATGCGGATCGACCCGGCGAGGACATAAAAAGTATCGCTGACGTTATTGTGAAAATGCCACGGCACCTTTTGCGTGGGGCTGATTTGCAGCTCCGTGATACGGAAACCGGGCCGCTCGGCATGGCATGCGCGGCGCTCTACCTCGTACAGTCCGCTCGCGTCCTTCACCGCTTGCATGTCCCGTCCTCCATCAGCTGTGCACTGGCTTGGCGCCTCACGCCAAAGGTTCGCATCACTCCGCGCGGATGCCCGCGACTCTGACCACGCTCGCGCCACTTCTCCGTCTCTTCGGCGATCAGCTTGCCGAACGCCTGCGGCGACAGCGGCAGCGGCGTGTCGCCCAATTCGGCGATGCGCTGCTTCAGCCGCGGATCGGCGAGCCCAAGTGTGATCGCCTCGTTGAGCGAGCGGACAATCTCGGCGCGGCGTGCGCGCGGCGCGGTGACGCCGACGAAGATGCTCGCCTCGTAACCGGGAACGAACTCCGCCGATGGCCGGAACATCGGGCAGCAGCGGCGAACGCGTTCGGCCGCTCGTCACCGCCAAGGCCCGGAGCTTTCCCGACTTCACGTGGATGAGCGTCGAGGCCATCGTGCCGAAATAGACCTGCACCTGACCGCCGAGGAGGTCGGTGAGCGCCGGGCCGCCGCCGCGATAGGGCACGTGCAGAAGGTCGACGCCGGTCAGGCTGTGAAACAGCTCCCAGAACATGTGCGGCGCGCTGCCGATGCCGGCGGTCGCCACCGTGAGCTTTCCCGGATTGGCCTTGGCGTAGGCGAGCAACTCGGGAACCGACTGCGCGGGGACCGACGGGTGCACCACGAGCACGCCGGGGGCCCGCGCAATCGACGGCGACCGCCGCGCTGTCGCGGGCGAAATCGTATTTCAGGTTGTCGTAGAGCGAGGTGTTCCAGGTGTCGCCGGAGGTCGCCAGCAGCAGCGTGTAGCCGTCGGGCGGCGCTCTCACGACGACGTCCGCGGCGAGCGTTCCGCCCGCGCCCGTCCGGTTCTCGACGATGAATTGCTGTCCCAGCCGCTCGGACAGCCACTGGCCGATGAGGCGCGCATAGATGTCGTTGATGCCGCCCGGGCGGATAGCCCGAGACGATCCGCACCGGCCGCGTCGGATAGCTCTGCGCGCGGCAAGGCGCGAGACGGCGGGCAGCGCGATCGCGGCCGTGGCGAGACGCAGAAACTGCCGACGCGGAAGTTCATGGCATGACCTTTCGATGAATTCGCTGCGTCCGTCCTTCTTGCATTGCGTTCCCACGAATGGTCATGGCCGGGCTTGACCGGCATCCGTACCCGGCCGTGCCATCTAGCGGATCGCCGGGTCAAGCCCGGCGATGACGGCGGTGGGTGTGCGCATCATTCTCCCTTGATGTTGGCGGCCTTGATGATCGGCCACCATTTCGCGATCTCGGCCCGCTGCAACGCGGCGAGCGCCTCCGGCGTCTGCTGGTCGCGCGGGGCGATCTCGAGCCCGAGCTCGGTGAGGCGCTTCTGCACCGCCGGATCGGCGAGCGCGTCGACGACGGCGGCGTTGAGGCGGCCGATCACCGCTTTCGGCGTGCCCTTCGGCGCCCACAGCCCGTACCACAGCGACGTGCGGAAGCCGGGCAAGCCCGCCTCCTCCGCGGTCGGAATGTCCGGCGCCGTCGCGGAGCGCGTCGCCGACGTCACCGCGAAGGCCTTGATGCTGCCGGCGCGGACCAGCGTGCGGAAATTCGACGACGGCTCGATCATGAGATCGATCTGTCCGGCGACGAGATCCTGGGCGGCCGGCCCGTTGCCGCGATACGGCACGAAATGAAAGCGCGTGCCGGTCTCGCGCTGGAACGATATGCCGGTGAGGTGCCCGACGGCGCCGACGCCGGCGATGCCGACCGACGCGGTATCGGGATTCGCCTTGAGCCAGGCGATCAGCTCTTTGAGATCGGCCGCCGGCAAATTCTTGCGGCCGACGATCAGCAGCGGCTCGGAGGCGAGCTCCGCGATCGGCTCGAGATCGGCGACGAGATCGAACTGCCAGCGGATAAAGGCCGCCGATCAGCGCGTGGGTCGTCAGCGTGCCGATGCTCAGCGTATAGCCGTCGCCCGCGGCGCGCGCGGCGCGCCCGACGCCGATGCTGCCGGCCGCACCGGCGACGTTCTCGATGATGATGGGCTGGCCGAGAGTGGCGCGCAGCCGCTCGGAGAGAAAACGCGCCAGCGTGTCGGTCGCGCCGCCGGCCGGGAACGGCACGATCATCGTGATCGGCCGCGTCGGATAGGATTGCGCGCGCGCAACAGCGCGCGCCGGCCGCGAGCGTCGCGACAGCGGCGGAGGCATGGAGGACGTGGCGGCGGGACATCTCCATGGCGCGGGTCGGCGGCATCGCTAGCTCATCGCGTCGAGTTCTTCGTCGGTCAGATGCCCGGGCACGATCGCGATCGGAATCGGGAACGAGCCGGCGGTCTTGCCGAGACTGCTCACCAGCGGCCCCGGCCCCTCGCTGTCGACGGCGGCGGCGAGCACGAGCACCGAGATGTCCTCGTCCTCTTCGATCAGCTTGAGGATTTCCTCGGCTGACGTCGCCCTCGCGGATCACGCATTCCGGGGTGATGCCGGCGATGCCGTTGGAGCGCCCCGCGAACTTCGCCAGCATGGCGTTCGCCTCCTCGCGCGCCTCGGCGCGCATGATGTCGGCGACGCCGAGCCATTGCTGGCCGTGGTCGTGGGTTTCGATCACGCGCAGCATGACGACGGTGACGGCGACGCGGGCGGCGCGACGGCTCGCGAAATAGACCGCGCGGTCGCATTCCGGCGTATCGTCGATGACGACGAGGAATTTCGGCTTGTGACCGGCCTCGTAGCTGCGTCGCTTGCGGACTCATCTGGCCCCCGGGGCCGCGGACCGCGCCCGACGACTGATCGGCGCACCACCGCACCGATGGTGCCATGGCTCGGCGCCACAGCACAAGGGAGCGGGTTTGCAGTGCGACGCGCGCCCCGCGCCGACGACGCGCCGCTCAGCGCCGGATCAAACCGACGATGTCCTTGACCGGTCCCATGGTTTCGGCGGCGATCTTCTGGGCGCGCGCCGAGCCGTCGGCGAGCACGGAATCGATATAGGCGGTGTCGGCGACGATCCGCTTCATCTCGGCGGTGATCGGCGACGAGCTTCGCCACCGCGAGGTCGACCAGCGCCGTCTTGAAGGTCGAGAACTGGCCGCCGCCGAATTGCGGCGAGCACGGCGCTCTTTGGCCTGTCGGCGAGCGCGGCGTAGATGCCGACGAGGTTGTCGGCTTCGGGGCGGCTTTCCAGGCCCTTTTCCTCGCTCGGCAGCGGCTCCGGATCGGTCTTGGCCTTGCGGACCTTCTGGGCGATGGCGTCGGCGTCGTCGGCGAGGTTGATGCGCGAATAGTCGGACGGATCGGACTTCGACATCTTCTTGGTGCCGTCGCGCAGCGACATCACCCGCGTCGCCGGCCCCTGGATCAGCGGCTCCGGCAGCGGGAAGAAGGCGTCGCCGAAACCGCGAGCCGCGATCGACGCCGCGATAGTCGTTGTTGAACTTCTGCGCGATGTCGCGGGAGAGCTCGAGATGCTGCTTCTGGTCCTCGCCGACCGGCACATGGGTCGCGCGGTAGACGAGGATGTCCGCCGCCATCAGCACCGGATAGTCGTAGAGGCCGATCGAGGCGTTCTCGCGGTCCTTGCCGGCCTTCTCCTTGAACTGGGTCATGCGGTTGAGCCAGCCGAGCCGCGCCACGCAGTTGAACACCCAGGCGAGCTCGGCGTGCTCGGCGACCTGGCTCTGGTTGAACACGATGTGCCGCTTCGGGATCGATGCCGCAGGCGATGAAGGCCGCGGTGACCTCGCGGATGTTGCGCCGGAGCTCCGCGGGGTCCTGCCACACCGTGATCGCGTGCAGGTCGACGACGCAATAGATGCAGTCGTAGCGCTCCTGCAGCGCGACGAACTTGACGATGGCGCCGAGATAGTTGCCGAGATGCAGATTGCCGGTCGGCTGAACCCCGGAAAACACCAGTTGCTTGAAACCCATCGCCTTCTCCTTCGGATCGGCTGCGGTGCATGCCACGCAAGGGCGGCGGGACGCAAGGGCCCGGCTCAGGCCTTGCCTGCCGCCGACCGCGGCCACGAGCTCGCGCAGCGACGTCACGCGGAACGCCTGCAGCGCGCCGAGATAGATCGCGAGGCCCGCGCCGACCAGGACGAACAGCGTGACGATGCGCGCGAGCGAGGAGCCGGAGAGGTCGAACATCCGGGTCAGCCGCCGCCTCGCCGGCGCCGACGACGGCGCCCATGATCGCGGTCGCGATCACGATCCGCGGCAGCCGCCGAAGCGACGCCTGCTTCGATGCGCAGCCAGCCGCGCCACCACAGGATGATGGCGAGCAGCGTCGCGCCGACCCAGCCCGACAGCGCGATCGCGCCAGCGATCCCGACATGGCCGTAATGGGGAAACAGCAGCAGCGAGCCGATCGACCGCGGTCGCGAGCCCGCACAGCGCCGCATACATCGGCGTGCGGGTGTCCTCATGGGCGAACGACACCGCGCCGAGCACTTTTTCCAGCGAGTGGCCCGGCAGGCCCGGCCGAGATCGCCGCCAGCGCCGCCGCCACCATGGCGGTGTCGCGCGGGCCGAAGGCGCCGCGCTCGAACAGGCCGCCGGCGATCGCCTCGGAGAGCACGGCAAATCCCGTCGCGGCCGGCAGCGAAAGCGCGAGCGCAAGCTCGAGCGCGCGCGATTGCGAGGCCGCAGTCGGCGTCGCGGTCGCCGCTGCGCAGGCTCGCCGCGATGGCCGGCACCATCACCGAGGAGATCGCGATCGAGATGACGCCGAGCGGCAGCTCGTAGAGGCGGTTGGCATAATAGAGCCACGACACCGCGGCCTGGGACGACGAGGCGACCATCGCCCCCGCCATCAGCTTGAGCTGCGGGATGCCGCCGGCGAGCACCCCCGGGAGCGCCTGGACGAGAAAGCGCCGCACCGCCGGCGAGGACGAGAACGCGAGCCGCCGCGGCCGCTCCTCGGTCCGCATCCAGGCGACAGCCGACGCAGATGAGCTGCGCCGCGCCCGCGGCGGCCACCGATCGCCGCGAGCAACCCCGCAGCGGCAGGCGACGCCTCGGCGTGCAGCAGGAGCAGCGCCGCGACGGTCGCGAGCAGCACGCCGTTGAACACCACGAGGCCGAACGCGGCGGCCGCGACCCGCCCCTGCGCGTTGAGCGCGGACGCCGCCACCGCGACCACGCCGGAGAGCGCGACATAGGGCACGGAGAGCCGCACGAAGGTGACCGCGAGGGGAAACCGCTCGCCGGTGCTCTCGAAGCCCGGCGCGATCACATGCACGACGAGCGGCGCGCCGAGGAGGCAGAGCACCGCGACGAGCCCGAGCGCGCGCGCCATGGCGCCGAGCGCCTGTTCGCCGAACCGGCGCGTGCCCTCGGGCCCGCTTTCCTCGCGGATGCGGATCCACATCGGCACGAAGGCGGAGTTGAGCGCGCCTTCCGCCAGCAGGCGCCGAAACAGGTTCGGAATCTGCAACGCGGCGAAATAGGCGTCCGACAGCGCGCCGGCGCCGAGGATCGCGGCGATGCCGGCATCGCGCAGGAACCCGAGCAGGCGGGACGTCAGCGTCGCGGCACCGACGGTCGTGACATCGCGCGCAAGCGTCATTCCGCGGCCTCCGAGACGCAAGTGTAACAGCACGCTCACCGCCTGTTTCTCCACGCATCGTATCATCGCTGGACCGTCGCCTTCGCACATAACCGCGTCGCGGGGAAATACCTCGCCCCGCGTGCGGGAGAGGGAGCAGAGCGCCGTGCTGCTTCGCACACGCTGCGGAAAATCACGGCATACTTGAAACGTTCCGTTCCTCGCGAAGGGCTTGCAGCGTTGCAACGGCGGGGGCCGCCGCTATAGTGCGCGAACTCTCCCTCCAGCGCTGTGAACGCAACCATGACCGCCGCCCGCTACGACGTTCTCGGTCTCGGCAATGCCATTGTCGATGTCATCACCCGCGCCGACGATGCGTTCCTCGCCGCGCACGACATGCGCAAGGGCGGCATGGCGCTGATCGACGAGGCGCGCGCCGCGCAGATTTACGACGCCATGGGGCCGGCGGTCGAAATCTCCGGCGGCTCGGCGGCAAACACGATCGTCGGCGCCGCCGGCTTCGGCGCGCGCGCGGCGTTCGTCGGCAAGATCAAGGACGACCAGCTCGGCGCGGCGTTCGCCCACGATATCCGCGCCGCCGGCGTGCGGTTCGACACGCCGCCGGCCGCCGACGGCCCTTCGACCGGGCGCTGCTACGTGCTGGTGACGCCGGACGGCGAGCGCACCATGAACACCTATCTCGGCGCCGCGCAGGACCTGCACCCCCGCGACATCGATGCCGACACCGTGGCCGGCTTCGGCGATCACCTATCTCGAAGGCTATCTGTGGGACCCGGCGCACGCGAAGGAGGCCTTCGTCAAGGCCGCGGGCATCGCCCACGAGGCGAAGCGCATGGTGGCGCTGACGCTGTCGGACGCCTTCTGCGTCGACCGCTGGCGCCACGAGTTCCTGCATCTCCTGCAAGTCCGGCACGGTCGACCTCCTGTTCGCCAACGAGGCCGAGTTGCAAGAGCCTCTACCAGACGACCGACTTCGATGCCGCGCGTCGCGGCGTTGCGGGCCGATGCGCGGTTCGCCGTGGTGACCCGCAGCGAGAAGGGCTGCGTCGTCATCGAAGGCGCGAGCACCATCGCCTCGCCGGCCTTCCCGGTGACGCGGGTGGTCGACACCACCGGCGCCGGCGACCTCTTCGCCGCCGGCTTCCTGTTCGGGCTCGCGCGCGGCGCCGGCCACGAAAAGGCGGCGCAACTCGGCGCGCTCGCGGCCTCCGAGGTGATCTCGCACATCGGCGCCCGCCCCGAGGTCCCGCTCAAGAAGCTCGCGCAGGATCACGGGCTGCTGGCCTGACGCACAGGCCAAGGCCGCCGCGGCTCCGCGGCACATCCGGCTGAACGGCCTCATGAAATCGGGGCAATGTCGGCGCAAAGTAACCGCTTGGTAAGCATCATCGCTTAGCGTCCGCACCCGCAAGGGGCGTGCGGAGCAGGTCATGAGTGAGTTCAACGAGGATCACAGCGCCAACAAGACCCCGGGGGAAGGTTCGCAACCCGCGCTCCCCCATCACGAATCCCCTTCGATGGTGCCGGACGAAAGGGCCCGGAGCCGAACGAGGCGCCGAACGAGAGCCAACCGGAGAGCCGACGCGGAGCCGGTAGACCCCAGCGAGATCTCCATCCCCTCGCGCGCCATCGAACCTGCTTCGCGTGCGGCGCGCGGCACCGTGCTGTTGCTCGACCCTTCCCGAGGACGCGGCGGCCGGACCGGCACCGCAGCCGGAGAAGCCACGCCGCTTCGCGCTCAGCCCTGCGGCTACTCAGCATGATCGCCGTGCTGGTCGGCGCCGCGCTCGGATCGGCCGCGACCGCCGGCCTTCTCTCTATGAACGCCGCGCCGGCGGCGCCTCCGTCCGACCCCATGACCTTCACCGCGGCGTTCGAGCGGATCGATCACGAGCTCACCAACCTGAAGGCGAGCATCGAAGGCTCGAGCCAAGCAGTCGAACGCCCAGGTCGCCAAGATCACCGACCGCCTCGACCGCGCCGACAAGACCCAGTCCGACACCGCCGCCAAGATCGCGCGCACCGGCGAGTCGCTCGATCGGATCGATCATCGCCTGACCGCAAACGCCTCCGGCGAGGCGACGGGCGCCGTCCCATCGGCATCGCTCGCCCCGGGACCGGCGGCTGCCGACCCGCGGCGCGCGATTCTCGAAGGGTGGGTGCTGCGAGATCTCTTCAACGGCGGCGCGATGATCCAGTCGCCCCGCGGCGGCATCCTCGAGGTCATTCCCGGCGACAACGTGCCCGGCCTCGGCCGCATCGACGGGATACGCCGCCAGGACGGCCGCTGGGTGGTGGTGACGAGCCGCGGCCTCATCGTCCCGCGTTGATCTCGCTTGCATCGCGCCGATCTCGTCGCGCGCTGATCTCTCTGCCGGATCGTTTTGTCGCGCCGGAATGGCGCGTGAGCCGCGACATGGCTTGCGCGACCCACCGCATTTTGAGCTAAGCTTCGTGTTTGTGGCCTGATCGGCGACGCGTCCCGTGCCCGGGATGGATCGGCCCGCCCGAGCGGCGGGCACGTCCATTCAGGACGCGACGGCCGAACAGCGCCACGGAAATATCGGACGGAGCACTGCATGGCTCGATTTGCGACCGTTGCACATCGTCTGGTCGTCGCGGCAGGACTGAGCGGGCTCTTCCTCGCCGCCGCGCAGGCGCAAGACGCCCGCCAAACCGGAGATGCGCGAGAGCTGTCCCGGCCTCATCGCGTCGGACCGGCCGCCGGTGATCCCGGCGGCCTATTTGCGCACGGCGCTGGCCGACGGGCAGGTGCGCATCACCTACAGCGGCCATTCGACCTTCCTGCTCGAAAGCTCGAAGCTCGTGCGCATCGCCACCGACTACAACGACTATCTCAGGCCGCCGGCGACGCTGCTGCCCGACATCGTCACCATGAATCACGCGCACTCGACCCACTACACCGACCGGCCCGATCCCGGACATCAAGTTCGTGCTGCGCGGCTGGCGCGACGACGGCAAGCCGGCCGACCACGACATCTCGTTCGGCGACGTGCGGGTGCGCAGCGTCTCCACCAACATCCGCAACTGGAACGGCGGCACCGAGTACAACGGCAATTCGATCTTCATCTTCGAGATGGGGAAGCTGTGCATCGCCCATCTCGGCCATCTCCATCACACCCTGACCCAGCAGCAGCTCGACGAGATGGGCCGCATCGACGTGCTGCTGGTGCCGGTCGACGGCGCCTACACCATGGACATGGACGGCATGGTCGAGGTGGTGCAGTCGATCAAGGCGCCGCTGATGATACCGATGCATTTCTTCTCGACCTTCACGCTGCGCCGGTTCCTCGATCGCGTCGGCCGCCAATACGACGTCGAATACGCCGAAGTGCCTTCGATCG
Organism: uncultured Alphaproteobacteria bacterium; assembly: GCA_963793985.1. GTDB lineage: Bacteria > Pseudomonadota > Alphaproteobacteria > Rhizobiales > Xanthobacteraceae > JAJPKK01. The sequence continues at coordinate 59,091 of CAWCCG010000021.1, forward strand.
TGGTGTCGAAGGAGACGCTGCCGACGAAGCCGAAATTCCTGGTGCTGCCGGGCCACTGAGTCCCCCTCTGCGCAAAGCACCGAGGTTCGACAGACAGGATGCCACCCATGATGAAGATGCCGATCGTCGATCTGCTCGCCCGCGGCCGCGAGCTTGCCGCCCGCGGCGAGCGCGTGAGCGTGCTGTGGCAGGAGCCGGAATCGCTCGCCTTCGTCGCCCGCGGCCGCGAATACCGCTCCGAGTTCCACATCAACCCGAGCGACGAGGTCATGCTCGCGGTCAAGGGCGAGATGCGGCTGCATTACCGCACCCCCGAGGGCAAGGAGGAGGTCGCGGTGGTGCCGGAAGGCTCGACCATCTACACCCCCGCCGGCACCCCGCATTCGCCCCGGTTTCGCGCCCGACTCCTATCTCCTGGTGATCGAGCGCCGGCGCCGCGCCGGCGAGGTCGACCGCTTCCAGTGGTTCTGCCCGCGCTGCGACGCGCCGCTCCACGAGGAGGCGGCCGAAGTGCGGGATTATCGCAGCGATCCCGTCTCCAAGGCCTATGCCCGCTTCTTCGACAGCGAGGATTTCCGCACCTGCAGGACATGCGGCCACGTGATGCCGCGGCCCAGCATGTAGGGGCAGGCCGTCATTCCGGGGCCGGCTGCAAGCCGGAACCCGGAATCCATCTTCCGTACGGCCACTTGCGCCCAGCCTGGATTCCGGGTTCGCGCTTGCACCACTGAGTTGCTTGCGCGCGCCCCGGAATGACGCGAACGCCGAAGGAAACGCCGCGTTAGCAATTCGGAAAGCAGATTATGGTTATCAAATCGGCCGTGTTGCGTATCGGAGTTTCGCATGGCCGCGTTGGAAGATGCCGCTTCGCCGCCGAAGGATACCGTCGCTTTCGCCGTGCTCATCGCGATGATCATCCTCGCCGCCGCGCTGTTCGGCGTCGGCGTGAGCGGCATCGCGAGCGGCCGGGTGCAGAGCCTGCTGCGGGGGTTCGGCACCAACCCCGAGCTTCGCACCGAGGTCGCCCGTCACCGCCGCGACATCGCCGAAGTCAGCGCCTCTCTCGACCGGATGATCGGCGAGGCATCGAGCCTCGATGCCCGCAACGCGGAGCTGATGCGCCGCGACGCCGCCCAGTCCGAGCAACTCGCCAAGCTCGACGAGGAGATGGCGATGCTCAAGGCGAAATTCCGCGCGCTGCTGCCGGAAGATCCGCTCGAGAGCCTCGCCACCGGCGGCACCGATCTCCTGACGCTGCGCTCGACCCTCGACCTTCAGGCCGAAATCAATCGCAGCGAATTCGACGCCATCCACCGCCGCATCGACCGCCTGGAGAGCGTCGTCACCCCGCCCGAGGCCACCGGTTCGGTCCGCGCGCCGCTCATGCACAAGCGCCGCGTCACGCCCGGGCACGGGCGCAGCGCGCCGAAGACCAATTAGCAACGTTCCATTTTCCACAGAACCGTCATGGCCGGGCTTGTCCCCGGCGCACCCCGATCATAGGGCACGACCGTGCCCCGTTATCGGGGTCGCCGGGACAAGCCCGGCGATGACGGCGTGGATGTTATTTTATCCGGCGCTCACGCCGTCACGGCGCCGAGGCCGATCGGGCAGCTCACGCCGGTGCCGCCGAGGCCGCAATAGCCGTACGGGTTCTTGGCGAGATACTGCTGGTGGTAGTCCTCGGCGTAGTAGAACGGCGGCGCGTCGCGGATTTCCGTCGTGATGGCGCCGTGGCCCTTGGCCTTGAGCTCCTTCTGGTACATCGCGAGCGACTCTTCCGCGGCCCTGCGCTGCGCCGCATCGGCGACATAGATGCCGGAGCGGTACTGCGTCCCGACATCGTTGCCCTGGCGCATGCCCTGGGTCGGATCGTGGTTCTCCCAGAACGTCTTCAAGAGACGCTCGTAGGAGATCTTCTTCGGGTCGAACACCACGAGCACCACCTCGTTGTGGCCGGTCTCGCCGCTGCAGACCTCCTGATAGGTCGGATTGGGCGTGAAGCCGCCGGCGTATCCGACCGCGGTCGCGTAGATGCCGTCGCCCAGCTCCCAGAACTTGCGCTCGGCGCCCCAGAAGCAGCCCATGCCGAACATCGCGGTCTCCAAGCCCTGCGGCCACGGTCCCTTGAGCGGATGACCGTTGACGAAATGGGTCGCCGCAGTCGGGATCGGCGTGGCGCGGCCCTTGAGCGCGGTCGCGGCGGTCGGCATTTCGGGCTTCTTCCTGGCGAAGAACATGATCGGCTCCTGTCTCGTCCGCACCCCGAAAACGCCGTCCCGCCCGCCCTGCCATGTGCGGGGGCGCGGGCCGACGAAGTCCTTAGAGGGAAGCGGAGCGCTGCAATCGTGTCTGGCCGCAATATAAGCGCAGACGAGCGTTTGCGCATCCCGCAACGGCATCACGACGGGGCCACTGCGGGCGTCGGCGCGGTCACATCGGCGCGAGGGCCAGCGCAGTGAGAGGGCCAAGTGAAATGTATCCGCGTGACCGTGTCGTGCGAACATTTCTGTTTCGAAACGACGCCCGACGCCCTATGCTCCGGCCCGCCGGGCTGCCCGGCCACTTCGGTCTCGAAGGCCGAACAAGAATGCGGGGAGGAGAGGACATGCACAGCCGTTCGTTCAGGGCTGTGGCTCGCGGCATCGCGGCGTTGCGCGCAGGCGCCTGGGGCCGGGTGCGCTCGTGTAGGGTCGTCGCAGTGTCAGCGGTCGTAGCCGATCAGCGGTTGCGGCTTGCGGCCGATCAGCACCATCAGCGCCCCGATCACGCCGAAGATCGACGAAGGTCGGCGACGAGAGAATCCACCGCGAGAACTGCTCCCACCCCCAGTTGCCGGCATAGCGCTCGATGAGCGGCTCGAGCTGCGCGAGGCTCGTGGCGTTTACGGAATTCCAGGTGTCGTTCAATGACGTGTAGAAGATCGCGTTGCCGGCAATCGACTTGGTGCCGTCATAGACGAAAAATACGAAACCCACGGCCAGCAAGAGCAGGCCGATGGCGCGAGTGAAGAAGCGGATCATGTCTGGCCGTCGTGGAATCGTCGGAGCGGAAGTGCCGCTCCGGCTTACCGCGACGCGGCGCCCGGTTCAACTTCGTTCGACCCGTTTCCCGATCGGCGCGAGGGCTTGCGTCGCCTGCGAGACGTCTTGAGCAATCACCGCCCGTTCCGGTAAGTTCCGCCGCCCCGCGCGGGCACGAGGAGTAGCGATGGCTTCCAATCCACCCAACAAGAATCATCGGCCCACCTTCACCGATCAGGAAGCGTTGCTGTTCCACAGCCATCCGCGCCCCGGCAAGCTCGAGGTCGTGGCCACCAAGCCGATGGCGACGCAGCGCGACCTCTCGCTCGCCTATTCGCCGGGCGTCGCGGTGCCGGTGCTCGCGATCGCCGAGGACGAGGCGCTCGCCTTCGACTACACCACCAAGGGCAATTTCGTCGCCGTCATCACCAACGGCACCGCCATTCTCGGCCTCGGCAATCGCGGCGCGCTCGCCGCGAAGCCGGTGATGGAAGGCAAGGCGGTGCTGTTCAAGCGCTTCGCCGACATCAACTCCATCGACATCGAGGTGTCGACCGAGGACCCGACCGAGTTCATCGACTGCGTCAAGCTCTTGGGCAAGGGCTGGGGCGGCATCAATCTCGAGGACATCAAGGCGCCGGAATGCTTCATCATCGAGCAGCGGCTGCGCGAGCTGCTCGACATTCCGGTGTTCCACGACGACCAGCACGGCACCGCGATCATCGCCTCCGCCGGGCTGCTCAACGCGCTGTCGCTCACCGGCCGCGACATCGCCTCGACCAAGATCGTCTGCAACGGCGCCGGCGCCGCCGGCATCGCCTCGCTCGAGCTGCTGCGCGCGATCGGCTTCCGGCCCGAGAACCTGATCCTGTGCGACACCAAGGGCGTGATCTACGAAGGCCGCACCGAGGGCATGAACCAGTGGAAATCGGGCTTCGCGGTGAAGACCGCGGCGCGGACGCTCGCCGAGGCCATGGAGGGCGCCGACGTCTTCTTCGGCCTCTCGGTCAAGGGCGCGGTCACCAGGGAGATGGTGAAGGCGATGGCGCCGAACCCGATCATCTTCGCCATGGCCAATCCCGACCCGGAAATCACGCCCGAGGAGGTCGCCGCGGTCCGTGACGACGCCATCATGGCGACGGGACGCTCGGACTACCCGAACCAGATCAACAACGTGCTCGGCTTTCCCTACATCTTCCGCGGGGCGCTCGACGTGCGCGCCACCACGATCAACATGGAGATGAAGATCGCCGCCGCCCACGCGCTCGCCGATCTCGCCCGCGAGGACGTTCCCGACGAGGTCGCCACCGCCTACGGGGCGCGGCCGAAATTCGGGCGCGACTACATCATTCCGGTGCCGTTCGACCCCCGGCTCATCTATTCGGTGCCGCCGGCGGTCGCGCTCGCGGCGATGGATACCGGCGTCGCCCGCAAGCCGATCGCCGACATGCCCGCCTATCGCGAGCAGTTGCGCTCGCGGCGCGATCCGGTCGCCGGCGTGCTCGCCCACGTCTTCGCGCGGGTGCGGCGCGAGCCGAAACGCGTCGTGTTCGCCGAGGGCGAAGAGGAGCCGGTGATCCGCGCCGCCGCGAGCTTCGTCCATCAGGGGCTCGGCAGCGCCATGCTGGTCGGGCGCGAGGAGCGCGTGCGCGAGACCGCCAAGATCGCCGGCATCGAGCTCGGCAACGGCATCGAAATCCACAATGCGCGGCTCTCCAAGCGCAATGCGGCCTACGCCGCCCATCTCTACGAGCGGCTGCAGCGCAAGGGCTTCCTGCCGCGCGACTGCCAGCGCCTCGTCAACCAGGACCGCAACCACTTCGCCGCCTGCATGGTGGCGCTCGGCGACGCCGACGCCATGGTGACCGGCGTCACCCGCAGCTTCTCCGGCGCGCTCGAGGACGTGCGGCAATGCATCGACCCCAAGCCCGGCCATCGGGTGATGGGCGTGTCGCTGGTGCTGGCGCGCGGGCGCACCGTGCTGGTCGCCGACACCGCGGTGACCGAGATGCCGACCGCCGAGGACCTCGCCGCGATTTCCGTCGAAGCGGCGACCGTCGCCCGCAAGCTCGGCTACGAGCCGCGGCTCGCGCTGCTCGCCTTCGCGACCTTCGGCCGGCCGCCCGGCGACCGCGCCGCCCGCGTCCAGGAGGCGGTGCGGATCCTCGACCAGCGCCGCGTCGATTTCGAATATGACGGCGAGATGGCGGCGGACGTCGCGCTCAATCCCGACCTGATGGCGGCCTACCCGTTCTGCCGCCTGACCGGCCCCGCCAACGTGCTGGTCATGCCGGCCTTCCACTCGGCCGCGATCGCGACCAAGATGCTCCAGGAACTCGGCGGCGCGACGGTGATCGGCCCGCTGCTGGTCGGCCTCGACCGCTCGGTGCAGATCGCGGGCCTCTGGGCCAAGGACAGCGACCTCGTCAACATGGCGGCGCTCGCCGCCTACGGCATCAGCGGGTAAGCCCGTTTCTGCCGTCCCTGCCCGGCGAGACCGCTCGCCGCCTACCTTTGGAGACCGACATGACGAAGCCAGCCCTTCGTGGGGTCATCGCCGCGATCGCGACCGCAGTCGACGACGACGGCGAGCCCGATTGCGGCCGCGCCACCGCGCTCGCGCATTTTCTGCTCAGCAACGGCTGCGACGGCCTCAATGTGCTCGGCACCACCGGCGAGGCGACCTCGTTCTCGCTCGCCCAGCGCAAGACGGTGATGAACGCCTACCGCACCGCCGGCCTGCCGCTCGAAGTCATGATGGTGGGAACCGGCGCGGCGGCGACCGCCGATGCGGTGGAGCTCACCCGCCATGCCGCCGAGCTCGGCTTCGCCGGCGCGCTGGTGCTGCCGCCCTTCTATTACAAGGGCGTGCCGGACGACGGGCTCGCCGCCTATATCGGCACCATCGTCGCGGCGACCGCGGAGCGGCCGATCCCGATCTACCTCTATCACTATCCGCAACTCTCGAGCCTGCCCTGGCACCCGGCGCTGATCCGCCGCCTGCGCGACGCCCATGGCGACCGCATCCTCGGCCTGAAGGATTCCTCCGGCGACATGGCCTATGCCCGCTCGGTCGCGGCGATCGATCCCGCCTTCCATGTCTTTCCGTCGACCGAGGCGGTGCTGCTCGAGGCGCGCGGCGGCGCTTTCGCCGGCTGCATTTCGGCGACCGCCAACCTCAATGCCGACCTCTGCGCCCGCGCCTTCCATCATGGCGATGCCGCAGCGCTCGAGGCCGCGGTGACGATCCGCAAGCTGTTCGACGGCCGGCCGCTGGTTCCCGGCATCAAATCCCTGCTCGGCCACATCCATGGCGACCAGGCCTGGGCAAAGGTGATGCCGCCGCTCGCCGCGTTCTCCGCCGCCGACCGCGCCGCGGTGGTCGCGGGCTATGACACGGTGCGGGCCAAGCGGGTGGCGTGACGCGGGAGCGACCGCGCAGCGCGCGCCGGACCGGAGCGCGTGCCACAGGAGCGCGTTGACGCCCTCCCGCCGCATCACTATAACCATCGCCAATCCGGCGGCGTTCGACGCCGCCGCTGTTTTTTCTGCCACCGGCAAAGCCACGGAATATCAATGGCCAACACCAAATCGGCCAAGAAGGCCACGCGCAAGATTGCGCGTCGTACCGAGGTCAACAAGGCGCGCCGTTCGCGCATGCGCACCTCGCTGCGCACGGTCGAGGATGCCATTTCCAAGGGCGACAAGACGGCCGCTCAGGCGGCCCTGGTTGCCGCCGAGCCGTCGCTGATGCGCGCGGCGCGGAATGGGCATCATCCACAAGAAGTCGGCGAGCCGAAAGGTCTCGCGCCTGACACACCGGATCGCCAAGCTCGGCTAGTCAAGCGCCAGCCGGGGTCGGCTCGGCTGCTTTCCGCTGCGGCGTGTCACCCGGGCCCGATCGGGCCGCGGCTGTGCTATGTTTGCGCCGACGCGCGTCGGAATAGGCCCGTTTTTGCCTGTGTGGCCAATCCATAACAACATATTGCTGTTGCGCGAAATGTCGCAGATTTGATGCAAAAGCGTCATGAGGGGCCGATTGCGACATTTCTGATCGCACCTCTGCCGGCCTGAGGCCGCGGGTTACCTGTCATAATCGCCCAAGAAATCCAGTTCTATAACAAAGCGTTAACAGGATAGTGTCGAGTTGCGGTTCGAAAATCCGGTAGGACACGGATTGCTATGTTTACTCCGAATTTATGTCGTCCGGGTGTTGCAGAGTGCCACCAGCGATTCGCCAGCGCCAATTAGGACTGCGAATTCAGGCCTTTGCGATTGTCGGATCGGGCTTCGCAAATCCGTTGCCGCAGACGTCAACAGCGAGCTTTCGATCGCGGCAAGATCAAGGCCGTTGCGGGGCGGGGGGTGGCCGTGTATTTTGAATGCTACTCCGGCCGTCCGGGGTTTTCTTCAGTATTCGTTCGCGTTCGGCTCTCATCGACAATGAGTTCTCTAGGCGTCTCTCCAGCTACCTTAAGTATAGACAGGCAATAGCTGAGACTTTCGGGGGGTTGGGTTCGGGTGAAGACTTAGCGTTGCTTTGTCGAAACTTGGTAGAAAGCGGGCAGAGCTTGGAGTATCCCATGCGATTCGATCGGAATGTTTGGGGATCAATTTGCGGGCAACAGAGGGGCCATTATGAATTTTCCGCGGCAGCGTTTCGCGTTCTCCGTCGCTGAATTGGCGCCCTCTTTGCTGAATGGAACTTATAATTGCGGCAACGTCGCCGTGGCCAGTCCGCCACACAGGGTGGCGGATGAGCGGCAGCCTACCGCTGTATTTCCCGCAACCGATGAACCCCCTCAGTTCTGGACGTCAGCCGTCCGCGTTCGCGGACCGGCCGGCGTCGCCGTCGCCCGTCAGCGAATGGCCGCGTTCGCATCGACGCAGTGATACCAACGAGAAGATCGCAATGCCCGACGTATCCGACGAGTGCTGGTCTCGCGTGAAGAAAAGGCTCCAGGCCGAGCTCGGCGATGCCATCTATACGAGCTGGTTTGCGCGCATGGAGCTCGAGAGCCTGGACCTCGACACCGCCCGGATCTCGGTGCCCACCCGCTTCCTCAAGAGCTGGATCCAGTCCCATTACAGCGAGCGGCTGCTCGCCTGCTGGCAGTCCGAGCGCCCGACCGTGCGGCGCATCGACCTCTCGGTGCGCTCGGCGGCGATCCGCAGCGCGCCGCCCTGTGCCGTCGCTCAGCCCGAGAGCGCGCCGGTGGAGAAGCGCGAGGCCTGCCTGCAGAAGATCGACATCAAGGCCGCGGTGGTGCCCGCGCCGGCGCTCCTCGACGGCCATGGCGGCTCGCCGCTCGATCCGCGGCTGACCTTCGATTCCTTCGTGATCGGACGCTCGAACACGCTCGCCCATGCCGCCGCCAAGCAGGTGGCGATGGGGCGGCGCAACGACCCCGTGATGTTCAATCCGCTGTTCGTCCATGCCGGCGTCGGCCTCGGCAAGACCCACCTGCTCCAGGCGATCGCCATCAAGACCAATGCGAGCGGCGAGCGCACCGCGCTCTATCTCACCGCCGAGCGCTTCATGTTCGGCTTCGCGTCGGCGCTGCGCAGCCAGACCGCGCTCGCCTTCAAGGATGCGCTGCGCGGCATCGACGTGCTGGTGATCGACGACCTGCAGTTCCTGCAGGGCAAGAACAGCCAGGCCGAATTCTCCCATACGCTCAACTCGCTGCTCGACGGCGGCCGCCAGGTGGTGGTCGCCGCCGACCGGCCGCCGACCGAGCTCGAAAGCCTCGACGAGCGGATGCGCTCGCGCCTCGCCGGCGGGCTTGCGGTGGAGATCGGCGCCTTCGACGAGGAGCTGCGCCTCGAAATCCTGTCGGCGCGGGTGCGCGCCGCCCGCGGCCATCACCCCGGCTTCACGGTGCCGGAGCCGGTGCTCTCCTACATCTCGCGCTCCGTCACCCATAACGGACGCGATCTCGAAGGCGCGCTCAACCGGCTGCTCGCCCACAGCAAGCTGACCGGCCAGCCGATCACCATGGAACTCGCCGAGCGCGAGCTGCGCGACCTCGTCCGCCCGCTGGAGCTCAAGCGGGTGCGGATCGAGGACATCCAGCGCATCGTCGCGCGCCACTACAATGTCAGCCGCAGCGACCTTTTGTCGTCGCGCCGCACCGCCAACGTGGTGCGGCCGCGCCAGATCGCCATGTACCTCGCCAAGACGCTGACGCTGCGCTCGCTCCCCGAGATCGGCCGCCGCTTCGGCGGGCGCGATCACACCACGGTGCTCCACGCCGTGCGCAAGATCGAGGGCCTGATCGGCAACGACAATGTGCTGGCGACCGAGATCGAGTCGCTCAAGAGCCAACTGCAGGAATGACGGCGGCGAGCGCCAGGCCGCCGCCCCGCCGCTGCGCTTTGTTGATATTGATGCATTTTCTGGAGCGCACCCGGCGCAAAAATGGTATCCGGTCTGACGTTCCGGCGGCGTCCCGCTGCTTTCACCGGCGGGCGCGCGGTCGGGACGGCTGAACGGTATCCACTCAGCCTGACGGCGCGCTGGAACCGGTTCCTCTTCACCGGGCATGCTCACACCGCGCAGGATTTCCCATGAAGGTCACGGTCGAACGGTCCGAGCTTCTGAGATCGCTCTCCCACGTCCACCGCGTGGTGGAACGGCGCAACACGATCCCGATCCTCGCCAACGTGCTGATGCGCGCCGAGCGCTCCAAGCTCGCCTTCAAGGCGACCGACCTCGACCTCGAGGTGGTCGAAACCGTCACCGCCGAGGTCAATCCGGCGGCGTCACCACCGTGCCGGCGCACATGTTCTACGAGATCGTGCGCAAGCTGCCGGACGGCGCGCAGATCATGCTGGAGGCCGCCGGCGACCGCGCCGTGATGTCGATCCGCGCCGGCCGTTCGCGCTTCACGCTGCAGACGCTGCCCGAGAGCGATTTTCCCGATCTCACCGCCGGCGACATGACCCACCGGTTCACGATCGGCGCCGCCGCGCTCAAGCGGATGATCGACAAGACCCAGTTCGCGATCTCGACCGAGGAGACGCGCTACTATCTCAACGGCATCTACCTGCACACCGCGGGCACCGGCAAGGCGCTGGTGCTGCGCGCGGTCGCGACCGACGGCCACCGCCTCGCCCAGTTCGATCTCGAAGCGCCGGCGGGGGCGGAGGGCATGCCCGGGGTGATCGTGCCGCGCAAGACGGTCGGCGAGGTCCAGCGGCTGATCGACGGCGTCGAAGGCGAGGTCCAGGTCGAGCTGTCGGCGTCGAAGATTCGCTTCACGCAAGGGGCCGTGGTGCTGACCTCGAAGCTCATCGACGGCACCTTCCCGGACTATGGACGGGTGATCCCGGTCGGCAACAACAAGGTCCTCGAAGTCGGCAAGCAGGACTTCGAGCAGGCCGTCGACCGCGTCTCCACGGTCGCGAGCGAGCGCGGGCGGGCGGTGAAGCTGTCGCTGTCGGCGGGACGGCTGGTGCTCTCGGTGACCAATCCCGACTCCGGCAGCGCCACCGAGGAGCTCGAGGTCGGCTACGACGCCGACCCGCTCGATATCGGCTTCAACTCGCGCTACCTGCTCGACATCGCCGCCCAGCTCGAGGGCGAGACCGCGCTCCTCAAGCTCGCCGATCCCGGCTCGCCCACGCTGATCCAGGACAAGGAGGCGAAGGGCGCGACCTACGTGCTGATGCCGATGCGGGTGTAGCCGGCATCGATCGTCGGCTTCGACGTCCCGGGGCGGAAGGGCCGCTTTCGTGAAAGCCCGCATCTGCCGACTGACGCTTTCCAATTTCCGCAGCTACCATGCGGCGAACGTCGCCGTCGGCGGCGACCTCGTCGTGCTCGTCGGGCCGAACGGCGCCGGCAAGACGAACCTCCTCGAAGCGATTTCGCTGTTCTCGCCGGGCCGCGGGCTGCGCCGCGCCGACATGGGCGAGCTCGCCTTCAACGAAGGCGACGGCTCGTGGGCGGTCTCGGCCGAGGTCGACGGCGCGCTCGGCCTCGCGACGCTCGGCACCGGCATCGAGCCGCCGGCGAACGCCGACGCCGCGCCGGTCCGCAAATACCGCATCGACCGCGAGCCGGCGGGATCGGCGGCGGCGTTCGCCGACCATCTGCGCGTGATCTGGCTGGTGCCGGCGATGGACCAGTTGTTCGCCGGGCCCGCCTCGGAGCGGCGGCGCTTCCTCGACCGGCTGGTGCTCGCGGTCGATGCCGGCCATGCCGCGAGGGTCTCCGCGCTCGAGCGCGCGCTGCGCTCGCGCAACCGGCTCCTCGAAGGCCCGCGCCCCGATGTCCATTGGCTCGATGCCGCCGAGCACGAGACCGCGGAGGTCGCGGTCGCGGTCGCCGCGGCGCGGGCCGAGACGGTGCGGCGGCTGTCCGCGGCGCTGGCGGCGCGGCGGGCCACCGAGACCGCCTTTCCGTCCGCCGAGATCGGGCTCGACGGCTGGATGGAGGCCGCGGTGCTCGCCGCGCCCGCCGTCGAGGTCGAGGACCGCTATCGCGCCGTGCTGCGCGACAATCGTGGCCGGGATGCCGCCGCCGGGCGCACCCTCGACGGGCCCCATCTCACCGACCTCGCGGTCGTCTACGAGCCGAAAGGCATTGCCGCCCGCGATGCCTCGACCGGCGAGCAGAAGGCGCTCCTGATCGGCCTCGTCCTCGCCCATGCCGCGCTCGTCGCCGACATGAGCGGCGCCGCGCCGGTGATCCTGCTCGACGAGGTGGTCGCCCATCTCGACCCGTCGCGGCGCGCCGCGCTGTTCGCCGCGCTCGGCCGGCTCGGCGCCCAGGTGTGGATGACCGGCGCCGATCCCGCAGCTTTCGCCGAGGTCCCCGCCGGGGCGGAGATCTTCGACGTGACGCCCGGCCGCGCGACCCGCCGCGCGGGGTGAAAAACGAGGCTCCGGGCGAGGTCTTCCGCCGGCCTTCAGAGCGGCTTTCAGAAGCCGCTTCGGAGGAGGCCTTCGCAAGGCCTCTTTTCGCGCTGCGGCAAAAGCCTCCGAAAAGCCCCTCGCGCGCCTTGAAATTTAACGGCAGAAACAACCACTTAACACCTATGACTTTGCACTGTACCGCGGCCCCGATTCGTGTCACAGAAACAGGCAAGGCGCGGAGCCTCTCCAACAGCGATTCGAACCCGATTTCATGGCTGAACCTGCACGTATGCCGGACCCGTCCGATTACGGTGCCGACAGCATCAAGGTCCTCAAGGGCCTCGATGCCGTCCGCAAGCGTCCGGGCATGTATATCGGCGACACCGACGACGGCTCGGGCCTCCATCACATGGTCTACGAGGTCGTCGACAACGCGATCGACGAGGCCCTCGCCGGCTTCGCGAAGGAGGTCATCGTCACCCTCAATCCGGACGGCTCGTGCACCGTGTTCGACGACGGCCGCGGCATTCCGACCGAGATGCACAGCGAGGGCGTGTCGACCGCCGAGGTCGTGATGACCCAGCTCCATGCCGGCGGAAAATTCGACCAGAACTCCTACAAGGTCTCCGGCGGCCTGCACGGCGTCGGCGTGTCCGTCGTCAATGCGCTGTCGAGCTGGCTCAAGCTCACGATCTGGCGCGACGGCCGCGAGCACATGATCGAGTTTCGCGACGGCGAGGCGGTCGCACCGCTCGCCGACGTCGGCCCGTCGTCCGGGCGCCGCGGCACCGAGGTGACGTTCCTCGCCTCGAAGCAGACGTTCACGATGACCGAGTTCGACTGGGCGACGCTCGAGCATCGCCTGCGCGAGCTCGCGTTCCTCAACTCCGGCGTCCGCATCGTGCTGTCCGACAAGCGCCACGCCGTCGAGAAGCGCGAGGAGATGGTCTACGAGGGCGGCGTCGAGGCGTTCGTGAAGTATCTCGACCGCAACAAGACGCCGATCGTCCCCAATCCCATCACCGTCAAGTCCGAGCGCGACGGCATCGTCGTCGAATGCGCGATGTGGTGGAACGACGGCTACCACGAGTCCGTGCTCTGCTTCACCAACAACATCCCGCAGCGCGACGGCGGCACCCATCTCGCCGGCTTCCGCGGCGCGCTGACGCGCCAGGTGACGGGCTATGCCGAGACCAACGGCTCGGCGCGCAAGGAGAAGGTCGCGCTCACCGGCGACGATTGCCGCGAGGGCCTGACCGCGGTGCTGTCGATCAAGGTGCCGGACCCGAAGTTCTCGTCCCAGACCAAGGACAAGCTCGTCTCGTCGGAAGTCCGCCCGGTGGTCGAGGGCGTGCTCAACGAGGCGCTCGCCGCCTGGTTCGAGGAGCATCCGAGCGAAGCCAGGGTGATCGTCGGCAAGGTCATCCAGGCCGCCGCCGCCCGCGAGGCCGCGCGCAAGGCGCGCGAGATGACGCGCAAGAGCGCGCTCGGCGTCGCCTCGCTGCCGGGCAAGCTCGCCGACTGCCAGGAGCGCGATCCGGCGAAATCCGAGATCTTCATCGTCGAGGGCGATAGCGCCGGCGGCTCGGCGAAGCAGGGCCGCAACCGCGAATTCCAGGCCGTCTTGCCGCTACGCGGCAAGATCTTGAACGTCGAGCGCGTCCGCATGGACAAGATGCTCTCGAGCCAGGAGATCGGCACGCTGATCACCGCGCTCGGCGCCGGCATCAGCGAGGAGTTCAACGCCGACAAGCTGCGCTACCACAAGATCATCATCATGACCGACGCGGACGTGGACGGCGCCCACATCCGCACCCTGCTGCTGACCTTCTTCTATCGGCAGATGCGCGAGATCATCGACCGCGGCCATCTCTTCATCGCCCAGCCGCCGCTCTACAAGGTGACCCGCGGCAAGTCCGAGCAGTATCTCAAGGACGAGCGCGCGCTGGAGAACTACCTGATCGCCGGCGGCACCGACGAGGCCGTGCTGCAGGCTGAGCTCGGGCGAGGAGCGCGCCGGCGCCGACCTCGTCAAGCTCGTCGAGGACGCGCGCCAGGTGCGCAACATCCTCGCCGGCCTGCACAGCCGCTATAACCGCAAGGCGGTGGAGCAGGCGGCGATCGCCGGCGTGCTCCAGGAGGCGATTTTCCGCGATCCGGAGAAGGGCCAGGCCGCGGCGGCCTACATCGCCCGCCGGCTCGACGCGCTCTCGGAAGAGACCGAGCGCGGCTGGACCGGCCGCTTCTCCGAGGGCGAAGGCTTCGTGCTCGAGCGCACCGTGCGCGGCGTCAAGGAGGTCGCGGTGCTCGACCACGCGCTGCTCGGCTCCGCCGATGCGCGCAAGCTCGACGAGCTCGCGCCGTCGCTCCAGGACGTCTATCCGCGCCCCGGCACGTTCCGCCGCAAGGGCGAGGAGATGCCGATCCACGGCCCGATCGGCCTGTTCGAGGCGGTGATCGCCTTCGGCCGCAAGAGCGTCACCCTGCAGCGCTACAAAGGTCTCGGCGAGATGAATCCCGAACCAGCTGTGGGAGACGACGCTCGACATCAATGCGCGCTCGCTCCTGCAGGTGAAGGTCAAGGAGGTCGACGAGGCCGACGACATCTTCACCAAGCTGATGGGCGACGTGGTCGAGCCGCGCCGCGAGTTCATCCAGGACAATGCGCTGACCGCGAGCGTCGACGTTTAGAGCGTGGTTCGTTTTACGGGATCGTCATGGCCGGGCTTGACCCGGCCATCCCGCTTATCGAAGGGCACCGTGCCGTGCCATACGATCGGGATCGCCGGGTCAAGCCCGGCGATGACGACGGCGCTGAGGACATCATGGTGAAGCTCGTTCGCACCGTCGAAGCGGTCATCTTCTACAGCCGGTGGCTGCTGGCGCCGCTCTATCTCGGCCTCGTCGCCGCGCTCTTCATCCTGGCGCTGAATTTCTTCAAGGTGTTCGTCCTGTTCGTCGGCAACCTGATGTCGGCGAACCAGAACGACGTCATTCTCGGCGTTCTCAGCCTCATCGACGTCGTCTTCACCGCGAACCTCGTGCTGATCGTGATCTTTTCCGGCTACGAGAACTTCGTCTCGCAGATCAACACCGACGACGGCCAGGCGAACTCGCGGCCGCTGTGGATGTCGCAGGTCGATTTCGGCGGCCTCAAGCAGAAGCTGATCACCTCGATCGTCGCGATCTCGGCGGTCGAGGTGCTCAAGGCGTTCATGAACATCGACCACTACGACACCACCAAGCTCGGCTGGCTGGTCGGCATCCACATGGTGTTCCTCGCCTCGATGCTGGTCGTCGCGCTCGCCGACCGCATGGGAGCGGCCTCCAAGGCCGCGAGCGTCGTCCGGAGTGAGCGAGGCGGCGGTATCCGCCTGGCCGATCGGCGACGCCGGCGTGATTCGCCGGTCGTGCCGCTGCGATGCGCTTCGGCGACACCCGTTTACTGATTTTTTGCCAAAGCACGGCCGGCGGTTAGGGTTTGTTAACCATAAATCGTTAATCCGGAAGAAGGCCAGTTCAACCGCCGGATTTTGCAATGCGGCACGTCCGCCTCGCTGTTCTCCTCCTCGCCGTGCTGATGGTCGCGGGCTGCGCCCGCTTCCGTGGTGCCCGGCCGCGCTGGCCGCCGGACCGGGGCCGGTCCGGCGCCTGGCCTCGCCTCGGCCCCGCCGCCTCCGCCGCCGGTCGCGCTCGTCGGCGGCGCGCCGCTGCCGCCGTTCACCCTCGATTCCGGCGACCGGCTGCGCATCGTGGTGTTCGGCCAGGACAACCTCACCAACAGCTACGCCGTCGGCGCGTCCGGCAACATCACCATGCCGCTGATCGGCGCGGTGCGTGCCCGCGGCCTGACCCCGGCGGAGCTGTCCGGCGTCGATCGCCGCCCGGCTGCGCCAGGGCTTCCTGCGCGAGCCCCATGTCGCGGTCGAGGTCGAGCTCTACCGGCCGTTCTTCATCCTCGGCGAGGTGAATTTCCCCGGCCAGTATCCCTACGTGCCGAACATGACGGCGGAGACCGCCGTCGCCATCGCCGGCGGCTTCACGCCGCGGGCATGGCGGCCGACCGTGCAGCTCAGCCGGCCGCTCGACGGCGCCACCGCCCGGCAGTCGTTCCCGTCATCACCCAGATGAATCCGGGCGATACCGTCGTCGTCGACGAGCGCTGGTTCTGACGCGACACCGTGCCGCCGCCCGGCTGACATCGCTGCCGCTACGCGGCTGCGGCCTGTTCCCGCCGTTGAAGCCGGCGCGGCGCGCGCGCATGATGCCGGCAGCAAATAAACCATGGGAGGATCGTCATGAGGCTCGTTCTGGCATTTTCGGCATTGCTCGCCGCCACCGTCGCCGCTGCGGCGCAGACGCCGTCCTGGCTGCCGCCGCCCGACAACGCGCGCTGCCCGTCCAAATGGGGCGCCGGCGACGAGCGCGGCGCCGCCAATCACATGAAGCCGCAGACCGTGCTCAATGCGGCGAAGCTCATCAAGACCGGCGAGGTGATCGAGCTCGGCCACGAGCTGCAAGAGCTCCATGCCGCTGTCGCCCGGGCGCGTCTACGACATGCAGGTCAAGCGCACGGCGGTCGGCACCGAGGCCAACAAGCGCAACGGCAACGAGGAGATCATGATGGCGGAGATGGGCCAGGTCGGCACCCAGTTCGACGGCTTCGCCCACCAGACCCACGCCAACAGCCACTACAATTGCTTCAAGACCGAGGACATCGCGACCCGCAACGGCTTCACCAAGCTCGGCATCCAGAACGTCGGCATGCTGATGACCCGCGGCGTGCTGATCGACGTCGCCGGTCTCAAGGGCGTCGACATCCTCGCCCGACAATTACGAGATCACCGTCGCCGACCTCGAAGGCGCCATCAAGAAGCAGAACCTGACGTTCCAGCCGGGCGACGCCATCATCATCCATACCGGCTGGGGCAAGCTGTGGGACAAGGAGCCTGCCCGCTACGCCAAGGGCAATCCCGGCATCGGCGTGAAGGCCGCCGAATTCCTGATCGCCAAGGATCCGATGCTGCTCGGCGCCGACACCGCGCCGGTCGAGGTGTCGCCCAACCCGGACAAGCTGATCTCGCTGCCGATCCACCAGATGGCGCTGGTGGTCAACGGCGTGCATCTCCTCGAGAACCTCAAGCTCGACGAGCTCGCGGCGAAGAACGTCTCGGAATTCGCCCTGGTGGTGCAGCCGCTCAAGCTGTGGGGCGCCACCGGCTCGACGGTGGCGCCGGCGGCGCTGCGGTAAGGCGCGAGCTCGTCATCGCCGGGGCGCGCACCTGCGCGCCTCGGGAGGACAACCGCGATGACGAGACTGCTGATCCGTTTCCTGCGACGCCTGCTGATCTTCGCCCTCGGCGTTTGTCAGCATCTGGCTGATCGTCTTCGTCTTCAGGTTCGTCGACGCCAGGGCGTCGTGGATTCTGGCCCTCGCCGCCACCTACGCAATGGCGGCTTACGTCATCCTGCCGCGCGCCGTGCGCATGGGCCTGAAAATCCTTCAGCGCAAGCATGTGCCGAGCTACACCATCACCGGCGACGGACTGCCCGGCGACCCCGTCAATCTGATGCTGACGGGCACGCTGCAACAGCTCCGCGCCGCCTTCGCGGACCGCCGGCTGGACGGAAGCCGACCCGCTCGGCCTTCGCAGCTCGTGGGGGATGGTCCGCGCATTCGTGTTCAACTCGCCCTATCCCGCGGCGCCGTTCAGCACGCTTTATCTGTTCGGGCGCGGCCAGGACATCGGCTTCCAGAAGGCGATCGACGACAGCCCGCGCAAACGCCATCACATCCGGTTCTGGGCGCTGAGCACCACGCGCGCGGAAGAGACGCTCGGAACGGCAAGCTTCTGGCTCAACACCGACCGGCCGCCGGAGACGGCGCGCGTCTACTGGGTCGGCGCCGGCACCAGGGACACCGGCTTCTCGTTGACCCGGCTGACCTTCCAGGTCACCCACGCGACCGCTTCGGATACCAACGTCGAGCGCGACTTCATCGTCGCGGAGCTGAGCAGAATCCGCGTCATCGCGGACGCGACGTCATACAAGGCCGGCCAGCCGCTGAGCACGGCACGCGTCAACCATTACGTCACCGATGGAGAGGTGACGATGGCGACGCTGATTGACGGTGGAGCCGGCGGGTCGGGCCTAAGCGATGCAAGACGCCGCGCGGCCGAGGCTCTCGCGAGGTCGGGTGGGGGCCGCGACACGGTAGCGAGCAGGGAAGAAAGAGCCCCACCCTGCCCTCCCCGAAGTCGGGGAGGGAAAGCACTCACCCGACGTACTTCGTGAGCCAGGCGAGGGTGCGGCCGAGCGCTTCCTTGGTGGCGGCTTCGTTGTAGCTGCCGCGCTCGTCGCAGGCGAAGCCGTGGCCGGCGCCCTTGTAGACGTAGACCTCGACGTCCGGGCGCTTCTCTTTGATCAGCTCGATGTCGGTCATCGGGATCGACGCCGTCCTGATCGCCGAACTGCAAGCAGCGTCGGCACCTTCGGCTTCACGTCGGCATTCTTGGCGATGGCGCCGCCGTAATAGCCGATCGGCGCAGGAAAGGCCGTCGAGCTTGCCGGCGGCGAGGAAGGCGACGCTGCCGCCCATGCAGTAGCCGACGATGCCGACCTTGCCGGCGGACTTGACCTCGGCGATCGCTGCCGCGGTGTCGAGCATCATCTTCGCCCAGTCGATCTTCGGGATGAAGGTGCGGGCATGCTCGACCTCGGCCGGCGTGTAGCCGCATTCGAAGTTCGGCTGGATGCGGTCGAACACCGCCGGCGCGACCGCCGCATAGCCCTGCGCCGCGAAGCGGTCGCACACGTTGCGGATGTGGTGGTTGACGCCGAAAATCTCCTGGATCACCACCAGGCCGCCCTTCGGCTTTCCTTGCGGGTCGGCGCGATAGCCGCCGAGCTTGAATCCATCCGAAGCGGTGAGTGTGATCGTGCTGCCCACGTGGGACCTCCATCAGCCTGTCGTGCCGGAGAAGCGGCGGCCTTCTATATTCGCGGCCGGGGCAGCGCGCGCAACCGCCGTCGCCTCAAAGGTGCGCCCTCACGATGCCGCAGGTTCCGGCTCGCGCGCGCCCACCAACCCGAACGCCTGCGCCAGCAATTCGAACGAGCGCCGCCGCGCCGCGTGGTCGTAGATCATCGTCGTCACCATCACCTCGTCGGCCTTGGTCGCGGCGAGCAGCGGATCGAGCCGCGTCCGCAGCGTCTCGGCGGTGCCGGTGAACACGCGGGCGCGGTTCGCGCGGATGCGTTCGCGGTCGGCTGCCGAATAGGGATAGGCCGCGGCCTCCTCCGGGCTCGCCAGCGGCAGATACTCGCCCTTGGAACGGCGCAGGAAATTGAGATCGATCGTGGTGGCGAGGCGGTCGGCCTCGGCGTCGCTGTCGGCGCAGACCGCGGCGACGCCGAGGATCGCATGCGGCTGCGTGAGCGCGGCCGATGGGCGAAAACGATTGCGATAGCTCGTCATCGCATCGACCGCGTCGTAGGTCGCGAAGTGGTGCGCGAACGCAAAGCCGGCGCCGATCGCGGCGGCAAGCTCGGCGCTGTAGCCGCTCGAGCCGAGGAGATAGATCGGCGGCAATTCGACGTCGGCGGGCATCGCGCGGATGTTGCGGAACGGATGGCCCTCGGGAAATCCGTGGCTCTCGATCAGCATCAGTTCCTGGAAGCGCTCGAGGAAGTCGTCGTCGTCGCGGATGTCCTGGCGGCGGCGCAGCGCCACCGAGGTGATGGGATCGGTGCCGGGCGCCCGCCCGATGCCGAGATCGATGCGGCCGGGAAACAGCGCCTCGAGCGTGTGGAAGCGCTCCGCCACCGCGAGCGGCGCATGGTTCGGCAGCATGACGCCGCCGGAGCCGACCCTGATGCGCGCTGTCGCCGCGGCGATCTGGCCGATCATGATCTCGGGCGCGGTGCTCGCGACCGACGGCAGGTTGTGATGCTCGGCGACCCAATAGCGGGTGAAACCGAGCCGATCGGCGAGCTTTGCGAGATCGATCGAGTTCTTCAGCGCCGCCGCGCCGGACGAGCCCGTCGTGACGGGGGAGAGGTCGAGGATGGATACCTGCATGGCGCAGAGATAGTAGCGCGGCGGCCGCGGCGGAACCCGGTGCGCCGGTGTTTACGAAGGTCCCATTCCTGCCATGCCCGAGGCGCAAGCCGGGGCCACGCATTGCCCTGTCACAAGTTTTTCTTAACACGGCCGGGCGTAAGCCGAGAGCGCTGACGTCGGCGCCGGCTCGCCCGGACGTGCGCCATTGCGCGTGGTTAACAAGATGGAACTGGCCGGATCGCTGTTTGCGAAGATCGTCGAGACGCTCCTGATCGTGCTCCCGAGCGCGATCGGCTTTGCCATCGCGTTCACCGTGCTGAGCCTGTTCTCGAGCCAGGCCTGCAATCCCGGGCGCCCGTGGTGGCGCAATCCCGGGCTCGCGACCGACATCTGCTACATGCTGATCATCCCGTTCGTCGCGCCCTACATGCGCATCGCCCTGATGATCGCCGGCGCGGCGCTGCTTTCGGGCGTGATGACGGCCGAAGAGGTCTCCGATTACTTCGAGTTCGGCCGCGGGCCGCTCGCCACGCTGCCGTTCTGGGCGCAGGTGCCGATCTACGTCGTCGCCTCGGATTTCCTGCTCTACTGGACCCACCGCCTGTTTCACGGCGCGCGCATGTGGCGCTTCCATGCGATCCACCACTCGGCGGAAGAGGTCGATTGGACGACGGCCTACCGCTTCCACCCGGTCAACCTGTGGCTCGGCTCGTTCCTGGTGACCGCGCTGATGCTGTTTCTCGGCATCTCGCCGACGGTGCTCCTGTTCCTGGTCGCGTTCGACACCACGACCGCGGCCTTCGTGCATGCCAACCTGAACTGGACGCTCGGGCCGCTCAAATACGTCGTGGCGACCCCGGTGTTTCACCGCTGGCATCACACTCCGCTCGACCAGGGCGGCAACTCGAATTTCGGCTCGCTTCTGTCGGTGTGGGACGTGCTGTTCGGCACCTTCTACATGCCGGCGCATGCACTCCCCGGCCGCTACGGGATCGACGACGCGAACTTCCCCGCGGGTTTCATCGGACAGACCGTCCATCCGTTCCGCGATCTCATCGAGACCGCCGCGCCGAACCGGATCAAATCCCAGCCTCCAGCGCTCTGATCTGCCGGATCGCGCCGAGAATCTTGATGTTGAGCAGCGAGCGGCCGCGCTCGATGGTCGCCTTCGACGGATCGCCGGACACGCCGGTCGGCTCCGAAGCGAAGAGTGGGATGCGGCTGAGATCGACGCCTTCGGGATGCACCGACATCAGCTCCGACGTGTCGGCGATGCCGGCGTGCTGACCGATCGCGTCCTCGGTCTCACCGAGGCTCTTGAGGAATGCGGTCTCCGCGGCATCGGCGTAGTAGTCCGACACGTCGAGCACCTTCACGCCCTGGGCGGCCCACTCCTGGGTCAGGCGCTTCGCGACCTCGCTCTGGGTTTTGAGGCTCCCGGCGTGATCGGCGATGAGACAGATCGTCTTGAAGCCGCCGGCCTTGAGACTGCGGGCGATGCCTTCGAGCACCAACCCATAGGCCTCCTCGGAAATGCCGATGGTGCCGGGAAAGCGCAGGTGCCCGGTCGGCGGATCGTAGTCGCCCTCGGGCACGTAGGAGACGACCGGCGCCACCAGGGTCTGCCCGAGCTGCTTGGCCATTTCGTTGGCCGACCAGCCGACGATGTAGTCGTGCTTGCCGAGCACCATGTGCGGACCGTTCTGCTCGATGCCGCCGCTCGGCACGATCACGCGCGTATAGCCGCGGCGGATGGCGCTGCGCACCTCGACCCAGGTCATGTCGGCGATTTGAAGCGTGTTCGGCAGCGGCTGGGTCAGCGGCTGCTGCACCACGAAGAGAGCGATCAGCACGCCGGCAATGCCGGCGAGCGCGAGCTTCGCGCCGATGCTTCCCCGCGCAGGCTTGCGCGGCTCCTTCGCTCTGGTGCGCGGTCCATGGTTTCGCCGGGCGCCCGGGTTGTTCACCCCGCCAGTGTGCGGCCGCCTTGTGGACCGGGACCCTAACCAACGGATATTGCGACAATCTTAATCGGGCGAAGTTGCCGTCGGCTCGTCTTTCAACTGCTTCCGGGCGCGGCATCGCAATGACGTTGTAGCCGGAATCCACGAAATGGATTTCGCCGGTGACACCGGTGGAGAGGTCGGAGAGGAGATACACCCCGGCGCCGCCGAGCTCGTCGAGCGTGACCCCGCGCTGCAGCGGCGAATGCTTCTGCTGAAACGCGAACATGAAGCGCGCATCGGAAATGCCGGCGCCGGCGAGCGTCCGGATCGGCCCCGCGGAGATGGCGTTGACGCGGATGCGATCGGCGCCGAAATCGACCGCGAGGTAGCGCACCGATGCTTCGAGCGCGGCCTTGGCGACGCCCATGGCGTTGTAGTTCGGCATCGCCCGCTCGCCGCCATTGTAGGTGAGCGTCACCATGGCGCCGCCGTTCGGCATCAGCGCCGCGGCGCGGCGCGCCACTTCGGTGAAGGAGAAGCACGAGATCACCATGGTGCGCACGAAGTTCGCCCGCGTGGTGTCGGCGTAGCGGCCCTTGAGCTCGTTCTTGTCGGAATAGGCGATGGCGTGGACGAGGAAATCGATGCCGCCCCACGCCTCGCCGACGGCCGCGAACACCTCGTCGACCGAAGCGATGTCCTCGACGTCGCACGGCAACACCATCTTCGAGCCGACCAACTCGGCGAGCGGCTTCACGCGCCGGCCGAGCGCGTCGCCCTGATAGGTGAAGGCGAGCTCGGCGCCGTGCGCCGCGAGCGCGCGCGCGATGCCCCACGCGATCGAGTGATCGTTCGCAACCCCCATCACGAGGCCGCGCTTGCCCTTCATCAACATGTGGAATGCCCCTGCCTTCGTTGAGCCGGAACCGAAGGAAATCCCGGCGTCACGCATCCAGCCGTTTGAGCACGATCGATGCGTTGGTGCCGCCGAAGCCGAACGAGTTCGACAGCACGCAGGAGAGCGCCACGTTGTCGCGTCGCTCGCGCACGATCGGCATGTCCGCGAACGCCGGATCGAGCGTTTCGATATTGGCGCTCTCGCAGATGAAGCCGTTGTTCATCATCAGCAGCGAATAGATCGCCTCCTGCACGCCGGCGGCGCCGAGCGAGTGGCCGGTCAGCGACTTGGTCGCCGAGATCGGCGGGCATTTCGACTCCGAACACCTCGCGCAGCGCCTCGATCTCCTTGAGGTCGCCGATCGGCGTCGCCGTCGCATGCGGATTGACGTAGTCGACCGGCGCTTTCACCGACGAGAGCGCCATGCGCATGCAGCGCACCGCACCTTCGCCCGACGGCGCCACCATGTCGTAGCCGTCGGACGTCGCGCCGTAGCCCGCGACCTCGCCGTAGATGCGCGCGCCGCGGGCCTTGGCGTGCTCGAGCTCTTCGAGCACCACCACCCCGGCGCCGCCCGCGATGACGAAGCCGTCGCGGTCGACGTCATAGGCGCGCGAGGCCTTGTGCGGGCGTGTCGTTGAACTTCGACGACATCGCGCCCATGGCGTCGAACAGCACCGACAGCGTCCAGTCGAGCTCTTCGGAGCCGCCGGCGAAGATGATGTCCTGCTTGCCGAGCTGGATGATCTCGGTGGCGTTGCCGATGCAGTGGTTCGATGTCGCGCAGGCCGACGAGATCGAATAGTTGACGCCCTTGATCTTGAACCAGGTGGCGAGCGTCGCCGAGGCGGTCGAGGACATCGCCTTCGGCACCGCGAACGGGCCGACCCGCTTCGATCCCTTGGTGCGGGCGGTGTCGGCGGCCTCGACGATGGCGCGGGTCGAGGGGCCGCCCGATCCCATGATGATGCCGGTGCGCTCGTTGGAGATGTCCTTCTCCTCGAGGCCCGCGTCGCGCAACGCCTGCTCCATGGCGACGTGATTCCAGGCCGCGCCGCCGCCGAGGAATCGCATCGCCCGGCGATCGACGGACTCCTGCGGGTCGAGGCTCGGCGCGCCGTGGACGCGGCAGCGGAATCCGAGCTTCTCGTAGGCCTCGGCGTGCGAAATCCCCGATTTCGCTTCCCGCAAGCTCGCCAGCACTTCCTGGGTATTGTTGCCGATGGAGGAGACGATCCCCATCCCGGTGACGACGACGCGTCGCATAGCCAATGCCTTCCCGCCAGCCCGTGCTCGAACCCCGAGCCGGTCAGGACGCCGGCTGCAGCGCAGCGACGTCGCGGAACAGCCCGACCTTGATATCGAACGCGCGGTAGATAATCGATCCGTCTGCCGAGAGCCAGCCGTCAGCGATGCCGAGAACGAGCTTCGAACGCATCACCCGCTTGATGTCGATGCCGTAGACGAGCTTCTTCACCGAAGGCAGAACCTGTCCGGAGAACTTCACCTCGCCGAGCCCCAGCGCGCGGCCCTTGCCCTCGCTGCCCGACCAGCCGAGGAAGAAGCCGACGAGCTGCCACAGCGCGTCGAGGCCGAGGCACCCCGGCATCACCGGGTCGCCCTTGAAATGGCAGGGGAAAAACCAGAGATCCGGCTTCACCTCGAGCTCGGCGCGGGCGAGGCCCTTGCCGTGGTCGCCGCCCTCGGTGGAGATTTCGCTGATCCGCTCGAACATCAGCATCGGCGGCAGCGGCAGTTGCGGGCCGCCGGGAAACAGTTCGCCGCGCCCGCAGGCGAGCAGGTCTTCGTATTCGAAGCTCGAACGCCGGTTCTGCATTCCGTCACGGTCCTCAATGCGCTGTGGGGGCCGTTGACCAACGTTCAGCGCGGCATCATGCGAGTTCATATGGGGCTTCTCCTAACACACGCCATTGGGCCGGCAAAGCACGCCGGAGATGCCGCCGGAACCGCCCGGCGGCGGCCCTTCCCTGGGCCCACCCTGACCGGAAAAGCCTGCCCATCGACGTGCTTGCAACATGGGAAATGGGGCGATATGATTGCAAATGAAACGATTTCGCTAGTGATGTGAGAAAAAGTCGCGTTATGGAGTCACGCCCGGTCACAGTCGTCAACAAGGTGTCCGCCGACGCCCAGCCAATCGATCCGCGGTCGGATGAGCGCAACGGCTGCCCGTGGCACGACGTTCTCGCCCTCCTGCGCCAGGTCAAGCTGCGTCCGACGCGCCAGCGCATGGCACTGGGCTGGCTGCTGTTCGCCAAGGGCGACCGCCATCTCACCGCAGAAATGCTCTACGAGGAAGCGAACCGCGCCAAGATCGCGGTGTCGCTCGCGACGGTCTACAACACGCTGCATCAGTTCACCGATGCCGGGTTGCTGCGAGAGGTCGCGGTCAACGGGTCGAAGACCTACTTCGACACCAACGTCTCGGACCACCACCACTTCTTCATCGAGAGCGAGCACAACCTCGTCGACATCCCGAGCGCGGACGGCATCGTCGGCGAGTTGCCGCCGGTCCCCGAGGGCTACGAGATCAGCCGCGTCGATGTGGTGGTCCGCCTGAGGCAGAAGAAGCGCTGAGCGCTTCGGTCTCCCCCGTTATCGCGAACATCGGAGTTTCGGCTCGGGAGCTTGGTTCCGCGCAGCCCAGCCGCCGTTCCGTCAGTCGAGCTTCTCGTTCGGATAGACGCCCCACAGGCGCTCCTGCTCGATCCAGCCGTCGAAGCCGTCGCCGCGGAAGCGGCACCATCGGCCGCTGCAT
The DNA here is from genome assembly GCA_963793985.1 of uncultured Alphaproteobacteria bacterium. Taxonomy (GTDB): domain Bacteria; phylum Pseudomonadota; class Alphaproteobacteria; order Rhizobiales; family Xanthobacteraceae; genus JAJPKK01. The sequence goes on from CAWCCG010000021.1 coordinate 84,661, forward strand.
CGCTTCACCACGCCGAGCACGCCGGGCTCCAGCATCGCTTTGAGCGGGCTCGCGGCGTCGGCGGATTCATGGAGCGCGACCGGCGCGCTCGAAGTCTTCGATTTGGTGACGAACGCGGTGCGCTTGCCCGACAGCAGCGAATGATAGACCCAGCCTTCGGCGCCGTCCGAATCGCGGATGCGGCGCCAGTTCTCGTATTCCGCGGTGATCTCCACCGGCAGCCCGGGTCGGGTGTAGACCCACGCCACGTCATGATCCTTGTTGGGCCCGCCGCGCACGTTCACGTGGTCGGATTTGAGGCTGACGAACCGCGGCACCGGCAGCCCGCTGCCCTCGTTGGGGTCGCTCGCGCCGAATGCCGCGCCACAAATCCCGGCGAACGCCACGGCGAGCACGCCATCAGCCGCAAGGCGTGCCTCGCGACGCATGCGCTGATCGATGACATCAATCCGGTTTGCCCCTGGTTCCCACGACCGGCCACGACGGCAGCGAACCTCGTTCACGAATGCTTTGTCTTGATCCGGCCATCTGATAGAGAAGGACCGGAGTCCTCGTCCAAGGAGAATGGTGGCGACGCTCCCCCACGCACCTGTCGACGATCGAAACAGTGACGATCGCGGCAGTGTCCGCGATGAGGGTTAAGGAGGGCTGAACGGGCCTGTCCGACATGCGCAGCGCGGACACCGTGATTTGCTTTGGCGGGATTGTCGGCAGGATTTGTTGGCAGGATTTGTGGCGGGTTTCCGTGACGTAGTTGAAGGTGGCGCGCGATCTCCGGGACAGGGCGGGGAAAACCTGTTTCGATCGCGCCAGGGGCATATGAATGGCCAATCGTCGCAAGCCGCTCGTCATCGTCACGCGCAAGTTGCCCGACCACGTCGAGACGCGGATGCGCGAGCTGTTCGACACCCGCCTCAACGACAACGACAAGCCGATGAGCCGGGCCGAGTTGATCGAGGCGGTGAAGACCGCCGAGGTCCTGGTGCCGACGGTGACCGATGCGATCGACGCCGCCGTTCTCACCCAGGCCGGCGACCAGCTCCGGCTGATCGCCAATTTCGGCAACGGGGTCGACAACATCGACGTGACCGCGGCGCTCGCGCGCGGCATCACCATCACCAATACGCCGGGCGTGCTCACCGAGGACACCGCGGACATGACCATGGCGCTCATCCTCGCGGTGCCGCGCCGGCTCACCGAAGGCGCGAACGTGCTGACCGGCACGCATGAATGGGGCGGCTGGTCGCCGACCTGGATGCTCGGCCGCCGCATCGGCGGCAAGCGGCTCGGCATCATCGGCATGGGGCGGATCGGCCAGGCGGTGGCGCGGCGGGCGCGCGCCTTCGGGCTGCAGGTGCACTATCACAATCGGCGTCGCGTCGCCGAGAAGATCGAGGCGGCGCTCGAGGCGACCTATTGGGAAAGCCTCGACCAGATGCTGGCGCGCATGGACATCATCTCGGTCAACTGCCCGCACACGCCGGCGACGTATCATCTCCTGTCGGCGCGGCGGCTCAAGCTGCTGCGTCCGGAGGCCTATATCGTCAACACCGCGCGCGGCGAGGTGATCGACGAGAATGCGCTCACGCGCCTCATCGAAGCGGGCGAGATCGGCGGCGCCGGCCTCGACGTGTTCGAGCACGAGCCGGCCGTCAATCCGAAGCTCGTGCGGCTCGCGCGCGCGGGCAAGGTGATCCTGTTGCCGCATCTCGGATCGGCGACCATCGAAGGCCGCGCCGACATGGGGGCCAAGGTCATCATCAACATCCAGGCGTTCATGGACGGCCATCGTCCGCCCGATCGGGTGCTGCCGTCGATGCTGTGAGACGCATCGAGTTTCGGCTCGCGCCCCCGGCAGTTCGAAAATAAGGTTTCGAGGGCGCTCGGAAAACCCGTGCTTGCGAAAACCCGGTGCCTTTTTACCCGGCTTCGCCTATAGTCGCGGCCTCTCGTTCAGTTCCGGGTGATTCCCATGCGTGCATTCATGGCAGGGATCGTGGTTTGCGCCCCGCTTGCGGCGGTCGCAGCGCCAGGCGGCGCCGGCCGTCACCAAGCTGACGCCGCAGGAAATCCAGTCCACCTTCTTCACCGGCGAGGCCTTCACCTCCACGACGCCGTCGGGCGGCGTGAAGTTCAAGATGGTGTTCACACCGGACGGCAAGGTCACTCGGACGCCGGTCGGCAAGGGCGGCGCCAAGGGCGAAGGCAGCTGGAAGCTCGACGACAACGGCTTCTGCAACACCTGGAAGGGCAAGACGTCCAACTGCTTCACCGTCACATCCGCCGGGACCAACAAATGGTCGGTGATGAACGGGGCGACGCCGGCAGCGGTGTGGAGCAAGAAGGACGGCTACCGCCGCGCCTACGCTGCGCGTGCCCCGACAAATCCGTGATCGTCGTCGGATTGGTGCCCGACAGCGGATTGTCGGCATCGTAGCCGTAGGTCAGCGTTTCGAAGCGCATCGCCCGCGCATCGATCATCAGCAGGCGGCCGACGAGGCCGTCGCCGAAGCCGACGATTTCGCGGATCACCTCGAGCGCCATCATCGAGCCGACGACACCGGTGAGCGCCCCGAGGATGCCGGCCTCCGCACAGGCGGGCACGCTGCCCGCCGGCGGCGGCTCCGGAAACAGGCAGCGGTAGCTCGGGTTCGGCCTGCCGTCGCGATCCCGTTCATGGCGCACGGATGGTGGTGAGCGTCGCGTCGAACACGCCGACCGCCGCCGTCACCAGCGGGCGCTTCGCAAGGTAGCAGGCGTCGGAGACGAGATAGCGGGTGGCGAAATTATCCGAGCCGTCGGCGACCAGATCATAACGCGAGACGAGATCGATGCGCGTTCGCGGCGGTGAGCCGCACGGCGTGGCCTTCGACGCGCACATGCGGATTGAGGCGGTCCATGGCCTCGGCGGCGCTTTCCACCTTCGGACGGCCGATATCACCGGTCGCATGGATGACCTGCCGCTGCAGGTTCGACAGCGACACCACATCGTCGTCGACGACACCGAGCGTCCCGACGCCGGCGGCCGCGAGATAGAGCAGTGCCGGCGCACCGAGCCCGCCGGCACCGATCACCAGAACCCGCGCGCGCTTGAGCGCAGCCTGGCCGGGGCCTCCGACCTCGCGCAGCACGAGATGCCGGGCATAGCGCTCGATCTCGTCGGCTTCGAGCACGGGGCCGTCGGACGCATTCATCGCAAGCTCGATCCTCGTTCCGCTCGTCGCCTGTCGAGCGCCCGTCCAGCGCCCTTGGCGGCGCAACGATGCCGCACCGCGGAATGCGCGCGCCGGGCCTCGCTCGCACATAGTGTCCGATCGTACGGGTTTCCACTACACTCGCATCGAGAAGGCGAAGCTGCCCGCGGGAGGACGACCATGAACAAGGACCGCCGTCACGTGCTCGCCGGCGCCGCGGCGCTCGCGCTCGTCGGCGCGAGCCGCGGCTTCGCCCAATCGGCGTACCCGAACCGGCCGATCCGGATGGTGGTGCCGTATCCGCCGGGTGGCGGCACCGATTATTTCGCGCGCCTCGTCGGCGGCGCCATGGGCGAGGCGCTCGGCCAATCCGTCATCGTCGAGAACCGCGCCGGCGCAGCGACCATCATCGGCGCCGAGGCGGTCGCCCATGCGGCGCCCGACGGCTACACGATCCTCCTCGGCGACACCGCGACCTTCGCCGCCAACAAGAGCCTCTACCAGAAGCTGCCCGTACGACCCGGCGACGGGATTTCTCGCCCGTGACCTTGACCGGACGCTTCGCCATCGTGCTGCTCGTCAACACCAACAAGCTCAAGGTCGGCTCGCTTCAGGAGCTGATCGAGGCCGCCCGCCGCGCGCCGGGCACCATCGATTATGCGAGCCCGGGGGTCGGCAGCCCGTTCCACCTCGCGACCGAGCTGCTTGCCTCCGCCGCCGGCATCAAGCTCAACCACGTGCCCTACCGCGGCGTCGCGCCGGCCCTGCAGGATCTCGCGGCCGGCCAGATGGGAATGATGTTCGTCGATTTCGCGAGCGCCCGCTCGCAACTCGCGACCCCCGGCATCAAGGCCCTCGCCGTCGCCTGCGCTGGAGCCGCTGCCCGGCCTGCCGGGCGTGCCGACCGTTGCGGCGAGCGGCTTCCCCGGCTTCGAGGCCTGGGCCTGGCAGGGCTTCGTGGTGCCCGCCGGCACGCCGGCGGATATCGTCGGCAAGATCAACGCGAGCTACCGCGCCACCGTGAAGAAGGACGATATCGTCGCCAAGCTCAATGGCGCGGGTATCGAGGTGCTGCAGAGCACGCCCGCCGAATTTGCCGCCTATATGCGCAGCGAAACCGAGAAGTGGGAGCGGGTGATCAAAGCCGCGAATATCCGGGCGGATTGAGCGAAAGGCGGATTTCTTGAAATCCGATCGACGCATGGTTCTGGAATCCGAGCTGACCTGTCCCCGCTGCGGCCATCGGGAAACCGAGCGCATGCCGATCGATGCCTGCCAGTTCTTCTACGATTGCAAGGGCTGCGGCGCCCGGCTGAAACCCAAGCTCGGCCACTGTTGCGTGTTCTGTTCCTACGGTAGCGTTCCTTGCCCGCCGGTCCAGTCGGGCCGATGCTGCAGCTAAGCTTGGGTCGTATCGGCGAGGGCCGGTTCCGGAGCCTGCGCCAGATCAAGGACGTTGGCGCGCGATCGGCGTGAACTGGGCACGGACAGGCGATTGCGTCGGAGGGGCGTGTGGTCAGTCTGATCGTTCGAGGGCTGCTTCTCATTTCCGGCACGGTGACCGGGTGGTTCGTCGCCAGCGATGCCCCCAATTTCAGCTTCATCCAGGGCATGGTTTCGCTCGTGGTGATCGCGGTGGTCGTCTTCGTGATTGCGTTCTGGCCGGCGCGCTGGAGCCATTTGCTCGATCGCCGCAACAGGTCGGAATAACCCGATCCTCGTCAGTGGTATCCTAGGGTGGTGCGGTTTTGTCGCGGCGTTAAACACGATTCCGCTTCAAAAGCATGCTATTCGGAAAATCGATGGGCGGTTCTGCTATGGGTTGCGCCCCCGCCGTTGCAATATTATTTGAGGAGGGGGTGGCGTCGGCCGGGCCGGCGCGCCGGGAAGCTAATGACCTCGCCGAACGCTCACAACCTGCCTGGAGCCGCACCGGATTCCTGGGACCTGAAGGGTGTCAACATCCTTCTGGTCGAAGATTCCTGGCATCTCGGCGTTGCCTTGAAGAACCTTCTCAAGGCCTGGGGCGCCGAGGTATCCGGACCCGTCGCAACCGCGGCGGAGGCCGACCGGCTGACCTCCGAGCAGCGGCCCGCCGTGGCCCTCGTGGACCTCAATTTGCGTGGCGGTGAGCGGGCTTACGACCTGATCGACCGGCTGCATGACCGCGGCATTCCCGTCATCGTGACCTCCGGCTACGAGGTGCTGCCGCGCCCGCCGGGAAAGGCGGTCGCGGTGCTCCAGAAGCCGTTCGGCGAGGCCCAGCTGCTCGCCCTGCTGCGTCCCCTGACGGCCCAGAAGGCGGCCGAATAGAGCGAGGCGCCAAAGCTGTCCGAAGTGATGTCCGACGTGGGTGGATGACGTGACTTCGTGGCACCCGCGCCGGTCTTTCCTCGGGCTCATGACCCTGGTGCTCGTGACCGGCCTTGCCTTGGCCGGGTGCTCGGGAGGCCCGAAGCTCTTCGACGAGGAGCCGACCCTCGCGTCGGTACCCGCCCGGTTGCAGCCCGGCGACTGGATCAAGGTGACCGTCTACGGCGAGCCCTCGCTCAGCGGCGACTTCCAGATCGACCAGACCGGTTCCGTGCTGCTGCCGCTTGCCGGCCCCACCAAAGCCGCCGGCGTGACCCCGGTCGAACTCGCCGACGCGCTGACCAAGAAGATACCGCGCCGAATACGTGCGGAACCCCAAGGTCACGGTGACCGGCCCGCGGAGCTGAGCGATTCTGCCAACCCTCGGGACCTCATCCTAGGGCCGTGCGCAGCACGGCGTCTCGAAGGATGGCCAGAGGCCAGCGGCGTCGTTGGGCACGTCCTTCGAGACGCCCGCTTGTCGCGGGCTCCTCATGGTCCGGCAGGTCCAGACAATGACAGTAGGACCGCCGTCACCCCTTGTCGAACGGGATGACGATGGTGCAGCGCACCCCTTCGGGCGCCATCACGAGGTCGACGGTGCCGCCGAGCTCGTGGGGGATGAGGTCGCGGATGAGGCTCGTCCCGTAGCCCGACTGCGGCGTCGAGGCCGCGACCGGCGGGCCGCCGGTCTCGCGCCAGGCGATCGACAGGGTGCCCTCGGGCACCTCCCATTCCACCGAGACGCGGCCGCTCGGGCTCGACAGGGCGCCGTACTTCGCCGCGTTGGTCACGAGCTCGTGGAGCACCATCGCCACCGCCTGGGTCGCCGCCGCGGTCAGCATCACGTTGGGGCCCTGCACCGTCGTGTTCGCCTCGGTGGTGTAGGGCTCGAGCTGGTGGCGGGCGAGGTCGGCGAGGCCGGCGCCGGTCCAGCGGCTCTGGCTCAGCAGCGAATGCGCGGTCGCCATCGACTGGATGCGGCCGTCGAGCGTCTGGATGAACTCGTCCATCGAGCGGCTGCCCTGGCGGGTGTACATCGCCACCACCGCGACGCGGGCGAGGATGTTTTTGACCCGATGGTCGAATTCCGCGATGAGCATGTCCTGGCGCTCTTCGGCGCGCTTGCGCGCGGTGATGTCGCGGGTGAGCCCCTTGAGCAGCACGAAATGTCCGGCCGCATCGAACTCGGCGCGCGAGGTCTCCTCGAGCCAGACCTCCTGGCCGTCCGGCCGGATGAAACGGAACGTCAGCGCATAGGACGATTTCTCCGGGCTCACGCCGCGCACATGCGTCTTGAACTGCGCGCGGTCGTCCGGGTGCACGTGCTGGAGGAAGCGGCTCGCGGAAAACGGCTCGCGGGTATCGAAGCCGAGGATCTGCGCGGCGTTGTTGCTGCGGCGCGAGGCGCCGGTGCGCACGTCCCATTCGAACGCGGTGACGGCGCCGGCGGTGAGCGCCTCCTGCAGGCCCGCTTCGCTCTCCCGCAGCACCGCCTCGTGCCGGCGCCGTTCGGCGAACAGCGCCGCCAGCACGAAGGCGCACAGCGACACGGCGACGATGCCGGCCTGCGATCCGAGGATGCGATCGGCGGGCGGCAGCGCCGGATCGCCGAACAGGCCGATCCCGAAGGTGGTCGTCCACACGATGGTGAGCGCGACGATGAACGCGGCCGCGGCTGAGAATACCGGCCGGCACCGCGCGGCGAGCCACAGCAGCACCGGAAACAGCAGCGCGACCGAGATGACCGGCGCCCAGGTCGCGTCCGGAAGGGCGACCACGAGCGCACCCATCACCGCGAGCAGCGCCAGCGCGCTGCTGCCTTCGACGAGCTCGGCATGCGTCGGCGGATCGCGCACCGACGCCGCAATCCCGATCAGGAGCGGCGCCACCGTGATGATGCCGAGCGCATCCGACGCGAACCAGTGATGCCAGGTGGTCAGGATCGGCGCGGCGGAATGCTCGAGGTACTTGAACCCGAGCGCGCCGGCGACCCCGGACGCCGCGGTCGCGATGATCGCCCCCATCAGCAGGCCGAGCACGTTGCGCAGCCGGTCGAGGCTGAACTGCGGGCCGAAATAGCGCTCGATCAACCCGGCGAACAGCAGCGCTTCACCGGCATTGCATAAGGCGAAGAGAAGCGCCGCGGGCAGGCCCCGGCCACCCAGCAGGTTGGCCACGACGGTCGCGCCCATGGCGCCGGTCGCGACCGGCCACCGTGCGGCCGGGCCGAGCGCGATCATGGCGCCGGCGGCAATGCCCGCCGCCGGCCAGAACACCGCCACGGCGTCGGGCTTCGTCAGCAGGAGGAGGCTCAGCTGCGCGGCCAGGAAATAGACGACAGCCGTCAGGCCGGCGAGCCAGATCGAACTGGCCCACGGCTGCCCTGTTTCCGCGGCGGCGGACCCGTCGTGGATCCGCTTTCGCAAAGTCTGCAGCATGTTGCACCCTCAGGCGGATTCTAGCACAGGAACGCCGCCGCTAGTCGATATGGAGTTTGGTCGCGCAGACGCCGCACCCCCAGCGGTCGGCCGGCCTCTTGCATGCAGGACGTCCTGCGCTAGAAACGGCGGCGTCGGACAGGAGAATCATTCGCATGCGCGTCGCAATCGGTGCAATTGCCCTCTTCTGCGGCACGGCGCTTCTCGGCGGGCCGGGCGGTCCGGCAACCCGGGCGCAGGCGCAGGTCCGGGTGCAGGCACAGGTCACCGACCCCTGCGGCTGGATCGGCGTCGCGGTCAGCCCGATCACCTCGGCGTTCGCCGCCAGCCTCGGCATGGTGGAGCCCTACGGCGCGATCTTCGAGCAGCCGGAGCCAGGAAGCCCCGCGGCCGATGCCGGCATCCAGGCCGGCGACGTGATCACCTCGATCGACGGCGCGAATGTCGAGAAGGCGAGCGATTTCGCCACGATGATCGCGGCAATGGCACCGCAGACCATCATCCATCTCCTCACCTACCGCGACGGTCAGCCGATGGAGCGCAAGGTCGTGCTCGGCTTGGGCAGATGTCCGCGCGCAAAGCAAGGCGGTCTGCCGGTTCTGGCGCGCCAGTCCTGAGCCCAGCATTCTGGCCGGCATTGGCGCGAAAGCCCGGCCCTCAGATGCCGCTGCGAAACGTCTGGAACGTCTTGCTGCCGCGGAGCGCGAGGCCGCCGCTCTCGATGGTCAGATCGACCTGATCGGCGGGAAGCCTGCAGCCGCGTCGGCACCTTTTCGAGCGCGGCGGCGCGATCGGGCTCGAGACGATCGAAGCTCAGGCGATCGACAAAGGTGCGCAGGTCGCCGCATTTCCAGTCCGCCGGCAATCCGAGCCGCGTGCGGTCGGCCGGCGACAGCGCGCAGCGCCAGGAGCGCACCTTCGCGGTCCACTGGGCGAGCAGCGCCGAGAACGCCGTGTAGCTCGAACGCACGCTCGCATCGATGGCGGTGTCGGCCGCCGCCGTCACCAAGTCCGTCCCGATCGGCCCCTCGACACTGTTGATCCACTCGCCCGACAGGCTGCGCCCGGCATCGACCACCAGGAACATGATTCGGCGCACCCGCACCGCCTGCGCTTCCGTCATCGGATCGTAGGGACGCTGCCCCGACAGGATGGCGATGCTGAATCCCGACAGGCCGAAATTGTCGACGAGGCCGCCGTCGAGCAGCTTGACGTATTTCATCGAGCCGTCGCGATAGCGTGCCGTCGCTTGCGCAAATGTGCGCAGCAGCGGCGGGGCTTCGCGGTTCTTGCGCGCGCGCTCGACCCATTCCGGCAGCGGCGTCGAGCAGCCGCCCGGAAAGGTCTCCAGCACGACGGGCGCGAAGGCGACCGGCACCGCCGCCGACGCCGCGACCGCATCGGCGATCTTGTAGGTACGGACATCGCTGCACATCGCGTCGAACGCGACCGGACCGAACACGAAGGGCGTGTGATTGTAGATGTCGGATGCGTTGATCCACAGCCGCGGCCGGTGGCCGTCGCTGAACGCATCGAACGTCGCGCCGTCGAACAGATTGTCGTCGAGCCAGCGCGGGAACTGGTTCGCATTGACGCCGCCGCTCAGCGCGCGGCCGATATTGGCGAGGTTCACCGCGGTGTTGAGATTCTCCTCGGCATTGCGGACGAGGAAGCGTTCGCGGAAATCCGCAAGCGCGGCGCGGTTCTTCAAGCCGAAATAGGCGGCGGTGATCGCGCCGCCGGAGACGCCCGAGACGAAATCGACGCGATCGAGCAACGTCTGCTTGGCGCCGGCGCGTGAGTGCTCGAGCTCCTGCAGCACGCCGAAGGAGAATGCCGCGGCCCGTGTGCCGCCGCCGGAGAACGAGAGGATCAACAACGCATCGTCGGCGGGGGGCAGATTGGCGACGCCGAGATCGTGCATCGCAGCCGGGCTCGCAAGCGGCTGGTTGCCGGGAAGATTGTAGACCGACGCGCAGCCGCCAACAGCGAGCGCGCAGGCGAGCCCCAACCACCCGACGATGTTCCCAAGCCCCGTTCGCAAGTCGCCCGCCGCCCCGCTCGCCATCTTGTTCCGGGATATCGACGCTACGTACCGCGCGCACAACCCCGGCGGGCGCATGGTTTCATGCGCCTACCCGCAGAATGGCCGGCATTTCAGACAAAATCGTGTTGGGAACCGACGGTCTCTGCCCACTCCGCAATCATGCCTCAGGCGCGGCAGCACGGCCTGAAACAACGAAATCGCCGCTTATTCGGGCTTGATCCCCGATGCGTTGATGACTTTGGCCCACTTGGCGGCATCTTCCGCGATGAAGGCGCCGAACTCTGCCGGCGTATTGGGCATCATCACCATGGCGCCGAGATCGGCGAAACGTGCCTTCACCGCGGGGTCGGCGGCGGCCGCGTTGAAGGCCTTGTTGAGGGTGTCGATGATCGCGGGCCGGCGTGTTGCGCGGCACGCCGAAGCCGACCCAGGCGCTCGCCTCGTAGCCCGGCAGATAGTCCGCCATGACGGGAACGTCGGGCAGCACGTCGGCGCGCGTCGCGGTGGTCATCGCAAGCGCGCGCAGCTTGCCGGCCTGGATGTGCGGCAACGATGACGGCGTCACGTCGAACATCACCTCGACCTGGCCGGCAAGGAGATCGGTCAGCGCCGGGGTCGAGCCGCGATAGGGCACGTGGACGAGGTCGACGCCTGCCATCGACTTGAACAGTTCGCCCGCCACATGATGCGGCCCGCCGATGCCGGCCGAAGCCATGTTGATCTTGCCGGGATGCGCCTTGGCATAGGCGATGAATTCCGGAACGGTCTTCGCCGGAAACGACGGCCGCACCTCCATCACCAGCGGCACGCGGTGAATGCCGGCGACCGGCGCGATGTCGCGCAGGAAGTTGAAATTGAGCCGGTCGTAGAGCGCCTGGTTGATGGTGTTCTGCGCGTTGACCAGGAGAACGGTGTAGCCGTCGGGCGCGGCGGCCGCGACCGCCTCGGTCGCGATGTTGCCGCCGGCACCGGGCCGGACCTCGACGATGAACTGCTGCCCGAGCCGCTCCGACGCGAATTGCCCGACGAGTCGCGCGGTGATGTCCGACGAACTCCCCGCCGCCTGCCCGACGATGATGCGCACGGGCCGCGCCGGATAGCTCTGCGCGAAGCTCGCGCGCGGCAGCGCTGCTGCTGCGGCAGCGCTCGCGGCGAGCGACAGGAACTTACGGCGGGGCAGCTTCATGAGGTCGATCCACGACTGCGAAGACGAGATTGCTAGCGCACAGCTCAAACCCCTGCCAGGGGGCACTCGGACGCGGGTGAAAACAGGAGGCCTCATTTTTGCGAGGAACAACCCCATGCAAAGTAGAAAATACCGGCCACCGACAGGTGCACGCGACCGCTTGCGGTGCGATGCTACCTGTTTACGAACTTCGCCGGCCGCTTTTCCACGAACGCCGCCATGCCTTCCTTCTGGTCTTCGGTCGCGAACAGCGCGTGGAAGACCCGCCGCTCGAACGCGACGCCTTCGGCGAGCGAGATCTCGAAGGCGCGGTTCACCGCCTCCTTCGCCGCCATCACCGAGGGGAGCGACATCGCGGCGATGGTGTCCGCCGTCTTCATCGCCTCGGCGACGAGGTCGGCGGCGGGCACGACGCGAGCGACGAGGCCGGAGCGCTCGGCTTCCGCCGCGTCCATCATCCGCCCGGTGAGGATCAGGTCCATCGCCTTCGCCTTGCCGACGGCGCGGGTCAGGCGCTGGGTGCCGCCGATCCCGGGAATGATGCCGAGCTTGATCTCCGGCTGGCCGAACTTCGCGGTGTCGGCGGCGATGATGATGTCGCACTGCATGGCGAGCTCGCAGCCGCCGCCGAGCGCAAAGCCCGCGACCGCCGCGATCACCGGCTTGCGGGCATGGGCGAGCCGGTCCCAGGTGGCGGTGAAGTTCCCCATGAATGCGTCCATGTAGCTCTTGCTCGCCATCTCCTTGATGTCGGCGCCGGCAGCGAACGCCTTCTCCGACCCGGTGACGACGAGGCAGCCGATCCCGGCATCCGCCTCGAACGCATCGACCGCCGCGGCGATCTCCACCATCATCGCGGAATTGAGCGCATTGAGCGCATTCGGCCGGTTCAACCGGATCAGCCCGACCCGGCCCTTGGTCTCGACGATGATGTTCTGGTGGCTCATGGCGCGGCCCTCGTTGCGGGAGAGGCCTAGCCGAGGCCGGCGGGGCTGGCAATCGCGGTGGGGCGTGGTTAACGCGGGCCTATCCCTCCCCGGCTTCGGGGAGGGCGGGGTGGGGTCTTTCTTGCCTGCTCGCTCCGCTCGTTTTTCTGGCTCGCTTCGCTCGCGGACCCCACCCTGCCCTCCCCGAAGACGGGGAGGGAGAAGCGGCCCGCCATCGAAAGCTTAAGGAAGCCGTGGTAAGAGCGCGGCCGAAACGAGACCCGTGCATGACCGCCGCCCCGCCCGACCTCTATTCGCAGGCCGACCTCCTGGTCGCCTCCTATGAGCGCGCCGGCTATGCGCGGGTGGCGCCGGCGATCCTGCAGCCGGCGGAGCCGTTTCTCGACCTCGCCGGCGAGGACATGCGGCGGCACATGTATGTGCTCACCGATTCCGCCGGTGATGAGCTGTGCCTGCGGCCCGATCTCACCATTCCCGTCGCCCGCGATTACCTCGCCTCGCCTGCGGCGGCGACCGCGCGGCCGGCCGGCTTCTGCTACCTCGGCCCGGTATTCCGCGACCGTGGCGCTGGCTCCGGCGAGTTCCTGCAGGCCGGCATCGAGTCCTTCGGGCGCACCGACACCGCGGCGGCCGACGCCGAGGCGCTTACCCTCGGCCTCGAGGCGACCGCCCATTACGGCATCAACGATCCGGAGATCCGCATCGGCGACGTCGCGCTGTTCTCAGGGCTGATCGACGCGCTCGATCTCGCCCCGGCATGGAAGCGGCGGCTCGCCAAGGACTTCAACCGCAAGGCGACGCTCGCCGAGGATTTGCAGCGCCTCGCGCTCACCGCCGCCAACGGCCGCCCCGAGCACCAGGGCGTGCTGGCGGCGCTCGCCGACGCCAACCCCAAGGCGGCGCACGCCCTCGTCACCGACCTGCTTTCGATCGCCGGCATCAGCGCCGTCGGCGGCCGCTCGATCGGCGAGATCGCCGACCGCTTCGTCGAGCAGGCCGAGCTCGGCGCCTCGACGGCGCTGCCCGGCGAGATGCGCGCGGTGATCGAGCGCTTCCTCGGCATCGCCGGCACCCCGGACGATGCCGCGGCCTCGCTGCGCGCGCTCGCGCGAAGAGGCCTCGCTCTCGCTCGATCCGGCGCTCGACCTCTTCGAGAGCCGCACCGGCTTCCTCGCGGCGAGCGGCGTCGACGTCGACCGCATCCGTTTCGAAACCGGCTTCGGCCGCGGCGTCGACTACTACACCGGCTTCGTGTTCGAGCTGCACGACCGCGAGGGCCGCGCCGACGGCCAGCTCGTCGCCGGCGGCCGCTACGACGCGCTGCTCACCCGGCTCGGCAGCTCCCGCGCCGTGCCCGCGGTCGGACTCGCGGTGTGGATCGAGCGCCTTGCCGCGCTCGCCGCCGCGCGCGAGGGCGAACCAGGGAGCGCGTCATGAGCGCGCTCGTTCTCGCGGTGCCCGCCAAGGGGCGGCTGCAGGAAAACGCGGAGAAATTCTTCGCCCGCGCCGGGCTCGACCTCGTCAAGCCGCGCGGCGTGCGCGACTATCGCGGCGCCATCGCGCGCCTCGACGGCGTCGAGGTCGCGTACCTCTCGGCCTCCGAGATCACCCAGCAGCTCGCCGCCGGCGCCGTGCATTTCGGCATCACCGGCGAAGACCTCGTGCGCGAGATGATCCCGGCGGCGGATAAGAAAGTGGCGCTGGTCGACGCGCTCGGCTTCGGCCATGCCAATGTGGTGGTCGCGGTGCCGGAGGCGTGGATCGACGTGCGCTGCATGGCCGACCTCGACGACGTCGCGACCGCATTCCGCCTCAAGCACGACCGCCGGCTGCGGGTCGCGACGAAGTACATCAATCTGACGCGCGCGTTCTTCTCGCGGCACGGCATCGTCGACTACCGCATCGTCGAGAGCGCCGGCGCGACCGAAGGCGCGCCGGCCGCCGGCACCGCCGAGCTCATCGTCGACATCACCACCACCGGGACGACGCTCGCCGCCAACGGCCTCAAGGTCGTCGAGGACGGCGTGATGCTGCGCTCGCAGGCGAACCTCGTGGCATCGCGCGGCGCGTCGTGGGGGAACGGCGAGCTCGCGACCGCGGCGCTGATCCTCGACCGCATCGAGGCGCAGGCGCGGGCGCGTCGCTACAAGGAGGTGCGCACGCGGTTTGCCGGCTGCAACGACGTGCTGCTCGATCGCGCCAAGACCGAGTTCGGCGTCGCCACACCGTTCGGCGGCCCGACCTCCTCGGGCATGCTCACCCTGCACTGCCCGCCCGACGCGATCCACCGCCTCGCGATGTTCCTGCGCGAGCACGGCGCCGAGAGCGTCATCGTCGCCGACATCGAATACGTCTTCACGCGCGACAATCCGCTGTTCGCCAAGCTCGAAGCGGCGGTGCGCGGCGCCCCGTAGCGAGACGATTGCGGATAGGCCGGCCGGATTCGACCCGGCTCTCCCGCTTGCGGGGAAGGGTAGGGCAGGGGGCCTTCTCGGGATCGCCAGCGCCAAGCCTGGCGATGTCGGCCCGTTCCCCCTCCCGACCCTCCCCCGCAAGCGGGAGAGGGAGTCCGGCTGCGGCGCCGGGCACGGAATCCAACCATCACCGGGTCGGCTCATTTGTGTTTGCCGCGACATCTCGGCTTGCCATGATGCGGCGAGCTTCACTGCAGCACAGGGACATCCGCATGGCTGAAATCACAGGTGTCGGCGACATCACAATTCACCGCATCATCGAGCAGGAATATCCCTTCATGCCGGCGCTCGAAATGCTGCCCGGCCTGACGCCGGAGCTGCTTGCCGAGAACCGCGGCTGGATGGAGCCCGCGGCACTGAGCAAGGACGACCGGCTGATCCTCTGCTTCCAGTCCTACGTGCTGCGCACGCCGCATCACGTGATCCTGGTCGACACCTGCATCGGCAACGACAAGCGCCACCCGACCCGGCCGGGATGGAACATGAAGACCGACGACGTCTACATGACGCGGCTCGCCGCGGCGGGGTTCTCCGTCGAGGACATCGACTTCGTGCTGTGCACGCATCTCCACCCCGATCATGTCGGCTGGAACACGCGGCTCGAGAACGGCCGCTGGGTGCCGACCTTTCCCAACGCGCGCTACGTCTTTGCCGCGCGGGAATACGACTATTGGACCGAAATGAACGCCAAGGCCGAGGTCACGACGTTCACCGACAGCGTGCTGCCGGTGGTCGAGGCGAACCGGGCGGACCTCGTGGCGAGCGACCACGCACTCGGCGATCTCGTGCATCTCATGCCGACGCCGGGGCACACGCCGAACCACGTCGCCGTCGCGTTCGGGCGCGCCGGCGCCGACGGGGTCATTACCGGCGACCTCATCCATTCGCCGTTGCAGGCGCGCTACCCCGAGCTTTCGGTCACGTTCGACGTCGACAAGGCGCAGTCGGCGGCGACGCGGCGGCAATTTCTGGCGCGCTATTGCGACACCGGCACGCTGTGCTGCGGTACGCATTTTCCGTCGCCGTCATGGGGACGGATCACGCGCTGGGGCGACGGCTTCAAGTGCGAACCGCTCGCCGAATAGCCGTTCGATTCAAATCGAACCGTCATGGCCGGGCTTGTCCCGGCCACCCCGATGCACGTGGCACGGCCGTGCCCCATTTATCGGGGTCGCCGGGACAAGCCCGGCGATGACCAAAGCGTGGGTACTCAAAAAGCCCCGTTACTTCTGCGTCTGCTTCTTGAAGAAGCGCAGGTCGGGCGGCGGCTGGTCCTTGCGCACCGGCATGAGGTTGCCCTCGAAGTCGAGGAAATAGCTCTCGTTGCCGATCGCCATCATCGACGGGTTCTCGGTGCAATAGGCCTCGTCCCAGACGTGTTTCGGCTCGTGGACGTAACGCTTGTCGACCGTCCACGGCTTGGTCAGCGCATGGTCGAACACGGTGATCTCGTCGTGCAAAATCTTCGGGTCGGCCTTGTCGCGGTAGATGCGCTCCTTGAAGGTCGATTCGTTGTCGAAAGCGAGCGGCAGCCCGGTCGCGTCGTAGGCGCGCGGTCCCTTGAACGGGCCGCGGGTCTCGACCTCGAGCGCGTCGTAGACGCCGTCATTGTCGGTATCGAGCCATTTGCCGATCGCGTAGCCCGAATAAGTCGGCTCGGGGTCCTTCGGCCAATCGCGTCCGTCGGTGAAGATGCGGCGGAAGTGCTCGGCGCCGCCGATCAGCACGTAGGTCGTGCTCGGGGTGATGACGAATTCCAGCGGCCGGAACGCGATCATCATCAGCGGCATTCCGCCGGGATAGCAGCGCACCGCATGGTCGAAGAAATTGCCCTCGCCGCCGTTCGCCTGGTCGGCGAGGCTCGCATCGAGAACCTTCTTGTACTCCTCGGTGAGCGGAGCCTGCTGGCCGAGCCCCCACGGCTTGGTCTGGTCGAAGGACGGCTGGCCGCCGAGGCCGGGAACGACGAAGCGCGCCCACGCGCCCTTCCAGTCGGGATATTTTGCATCGGCCGCCTGGGCGGAAACCGGCGCCGCGAGCGCCGCAGCGATGACGATCCCCATCAACCCGCGATAAGGCATGCAACTCCTCCCCTGTGTGGCGTTACTCCCTGCGATTTTGCGCGCGACGCGATCCCGTCGCGTCCATTGGTTTTGACGGTATCTTAGCCCAATTTTCGCGCGATGCACGCGCTGGACGTGCGCTTTTCACGAGGACCGCGCGGAACTCGAAGACCAAGCAGCAATTCTGGAAAAGACCACCCGCGACGAAAGCGGTAAGAGGAACAGCCAAGCTCGCAGACGACAGCCGAGCAAGAAAGGACGCCGTCCATGGCAAGAACCGTTGCGGACCAGTTTGCCGACATCCTCGTCGCGGCCGGCGTCAAACGAATCTACGGCATCGTCGGCGACAGCCTCAACGGATTCACCGATGCGCTCCGCCGCCAGGGCAAGATCGAATGGATCCATGTCCGGCACGAGGAGGTCGCCGCCTTCGCCGCCGGCGCCGAGGCCCATCTCACCGGCGCGCTTGCCGTCTGCGCCGGCAGCTGCGGGCCCGGGAACCTGCACCTGATCAATGGCCTGTTCGATTGCCACCGCTCGCGCGTGCCGGTGCTCGGCATCGCCGCGCACATCCCGTCCTCCGAGATCGGCTCCGGATATTTCCAGGAGACCCATCCCGAGGAGCTGTTCCGGGAATGCAGCCACTATTGCGAGCTGATTTCCGGCGCCGTCCAGATGCCGCGCATGCTGGAGGTCGCGATCCATCAGGCGACGGCAAAGCGCGGCGTGTCGGTCCTCGTCATGCCGGGCGACGTCGCGTTGCAGGCCGCGTCCGAGGCGCCGCGCCGCCAAGGCCGAAGGGCTCATCGCGGCGCCGCCGGCAGTGACCCCTCCTGAGCGCGACCTCGAGCGCCTCGCCGAACTTCTGAATGCGGGCGGCCGCGTGACCCTGCTGTGCGGATCGGGCTGCGCCGGCGCGCACGATCAGATCGTCGCTCTCGCCGAACGCCTGAAGGCGCCGATCGTGCATGCCCTCAAGGGCAAGGAGCATGTCGAATGGGACAACCCCTATGACGTCGGGATGACGGGGCTGATCGGATTCTCGTCGGGCTATTACGCGATGTTCGACTGCGAGGTCCTGCTCATGCTCGGGACCGATTTTCCCTACCGGCAGTTCTATCCGCGCGGTCGCGGCGTCCGCATCGCCCAGGTCGACATCCGGGGAGAGGTCATCGGGCGGCGGGTGCCGGTCGATCTCGGTGTCGTCGGCGACGTCGGCGCGACCGTTGATGCGCTGCTGCCGCGTCTCAAGGCGCATGGCGACGCGGGCCATCTCGACCAGGCGCGCAAGCACTACAAGAAAGCGCGCGAAGACCTCGACGCGCTCGCGGTCAGCCGCAGCGGCAAGCCGCCGATCCACCCGCAGCAGGTGGCGAAGGCGATCAGCGACCATGCAAGCGAGGACGCGGTCTTCACCTGCGACGTCGGGCTGCCGACGGTGTGGGCCGCGCGTTACCTCGCAATGAACGGCAAGCGCCGCCTGATCGGATCGTTCTGGCACGGCTCCATGGCAAACGCGATGCCGCAGGCGATCGGCGCCCAGGCCGCGTTTCCCGGCCGGCAGGTGATCTCGCTGTCCGGCGACGGCGGCTTCACCATGCTGATGGGCGACTTCCTGAGCCTCGTGCAGCTCGGCCTGCCGGTGAAGGTCGTGGTGTTCAACAACGGCGCGCTGGGCTTCATCGAGATCGAGCAGAAATCATCGGGCTTTCTCGACACCGGCACGAGCTTCAAGAACCCGAATTTCGCCGCCATGGCGGAGGCGGTCGGCGTCCGCGGCATCCGGCTCGAAACGCCCGAGCGATGTCGACCGCGGCATCGCCGAAGCGCTCGCGCATGACGGGCCGGTGCTCGTCGACGCCGTGGTGAGCCGGATGGTGCTGCCGATCCCGCCGAGCATCACCGTGGAGATGGCCAAGGGCTTCAGCCTCTACATGCTCAAGGCCGTCATCGACGGCCGCGGCGAAGACCTCGTCGACCTCGCCCGCGCAAATTTGTGGCAATGAACGCGTGCACGGTTCGCGAACCTATATGAAGCCTCGTCCTGAGGAGGCGCGAAGCGCCGTCTCGAAGGACGGCCACAGGCCGCAGTGTATGGGGCCGTCCTTCGAGACGCCGTGCTACGCACGGCTCCTCAGGATGAGGTCAGAGAAACTAAAGACCAATCGTCCCCTCACATCTCCTGCGCCGGCCGCCGTACCCGGAACACCACGAAATGCGACATCGAGAAATTCACGACGAAGCCGGCGAGAATAGCGACGCCTTTCGCTGCGAGCACGGGCATGAACTTGGCGGCGAAGACGAGGACCGTGGTGTTGGCGACGGCGCCGAGCACGCCCGACGCGACGAACGTGCCGTAGGATTTCCAGCGCAGTTGCCGCCCGGACTCGGCGGCGAATGTGATGTGCGAATTCATCACGTAGGAGCACGACACCGCGACCAGCCACGACATGATATTGGCGGCAATCAGCACGATGCTGGTGTGGCTCACGCATTGGCAACCGTCGGCGAATGCGTCGAGCGGACGCAGCGCCCATGGTGAGGCGCTGAGGTAGGAATAGGCGAGCAGGAAAACGCTGGTGTCGATCAGCGACGTTGACGACGCCGATCAGCGCGAACGACACCGCCTTGCGCAGCACGTGGACATGCGGCTCGATGAGGGCAGTGGCGCGGGGGAACGTGGCGCGAATCCATTCGACCGGAATCATGGGCTTTCGCTTAGCACGTCCGATGCTGCGCTGCGAAGCCGCGCCCAGTGGACGCGCGAGCGTGGGGGCTGAGGTTCCGTTCACGTTTGGTCCTTTCGCGGCCGATCCCTTCGCGGCCAGTCCTTTCGCAGCAACGCCTGATTTGATCGGTACCGCTGGCGCGCCGGAACCGGTTTCAGGATATGATGTTGCTGATACCGGGGCACGGATGCGGCAAGACCATGACATCTGACCAGCGCAGCGGAGCGGTCCGCCGCCATCCCAGCGCGGAAGGCGGCCTCTCGATCGTCGTTCCCGTCTACAACGAGGCGACCGGCCTCGCGGCGCTGCATGCGCGCCTCGCCGAGGTCGCCTCAGCGCTCGGCTCCGAGCGCGGGCTCGCCTGCGAGATCGTCTATGTCGACGACGGCAGCCGCGACGCCTCGCTTGCGACCGCGCTCGCCCTGCCGGCGAACGGTATCGACGTCCAGGTGGTATCGCTGTCGCGCAACTTCGGCAAGGAAGCCGCCCTGATGGCAGGGCTCGACCACGCGCGGCTCGGTGCAGTGCTGTTCATGGATGCCGACGGCCAGCATCCGCCGGCGCTGATCGAGACGCTGGTCGGCCACTGGCTCGATGACGGCTACGACGTCGTCTACACGGCGAAAGCGCACCGCGAAAACGAGTCGATCGTGATGCGGCTCGGCGTGAAGGCGTTCTACTCGCTCATCAACTGGGGTTCGCGCCAGCCGATCCCGGAGGACGCCGGCGACTTTCGCCTGCTCTCTCCGCGCGC
Organism: uncultured Alphaproteobacteria bacterium; assembly: GCA_963793985.1. Classification (GTDB taxonomy): domain Bacteria; phylum Pseudomonadota; class Alphaproteobacteria; order Rhizobiales; family Xanthobacteraceae; genus JAJPKK01. Next base: position 104,848 of record CAWCCG010000021.1, read on the forward strand.
CGCGGCGGCACTGCGGCAACTCCCCGAGCGCAACCGCTTCTTCAAGGGCCTCGCGAGCTGGATCGGCTTCCGCCAGTTCCGCGTCGACTACCATCCGGCCGATCGCACCCACGGGCGCACCAGCTGGAATTTCGGCTCGCTGATCGGGCTCTCGGTCGAGGGGCTGACCTCGTTCTCGGTGGCGCCGCTGCGCATCGCGAGCCTGCTCGGTATCATGCTGGCGGCGGGCGCCTTCGTATTCGGCGTCTGGATCCTGATCGAGACCTTCATCTACGAGCAGACGGTGCCGGGTTATCCCTCGATCATCGTCGGCCTCATGGTGATCGGCGGCGTGCAACTGCTGATGATCGGCGTGATGGGCGAGTACATCGGCAAGGTGCTCTCCGAGCTCAAGGGCCGTCCCGTCTACTTCGTCGCCGAGCACACGCTCAAGCGTGCGGCCGAAACCGACGACCGGCCCGCGGCCGCGGAGGCGGCGCGGAACGCCGCCGAATGAGCTTGCGTCGGCTGCGGCTCTGCGCCGATGACTACGGCATCTCCCCCGCAGTGAACCGCGCCATCCGCGATCTCGTCGCGCGCGGCCGTCTCAATGCCACCTCGGTAATGGTCGGCACGCCGAGCTTTGCGAAAGCGGAAGCCGACGCACTCGCTGATGTCGCCGCGGGGCGGGCGGCGATCGGCCTGCACTTCACCCTCACCGCGCCGTTCCGGCCGTTGAGCGCGTTTCGTCCGGCTGCGGCCGACGGAAGCTTCCTGTCGCTGCGGCAGATGTTGGCGCGCGGGCTTTCGCGCACGCTCGATGGCCGCGCCGCGGCGATCGAGGCGGAGCACCAGATCGAAGCGTTCCGCGGCGCGTTCGGGCGGCTGCCGGACTTCATCGATGGACACCAGCACGTGCATCTCCTGCCGCAGATCGGCGACGCACTGCTCGCGGTGATGAAGGCGCGCACGCCCGCAGCGTGGGTGAGACAATGCGGCCGCACCTCGCCATTCCTCAAGCGCGGCGGCCACGCCAAGGCGCATCTGCTCGACGTGCTCAGCCGTCGCATGCGCAGCCGCAGCGCCGCCGCTGGCGTGCCGACCAATCCGGGCTTTGCCGGCGCGTATAATTTCGGGCACCGATTGAGCTACGACGCCGTGTTCGCCTCGTTCCTCGATGGCCTGCCTGATGGCGGCGTGGTGATGTGCCATCCGGGCTTCGTCGATGCCGAGCTCGAACGCCTCGACCATCTTACTGCCATGCGCGAGCAGGAATATGCCTTCTTCGCCGGCGAGAAGTTTCCGAAGCTGCTGGTAGAACGAGGATTTGCGCTGGCGTGACGGTGAAGTGAACCCCCGTTCATCGCACTAGCGTCACAATCGAATCGCGTTGTCGCGCCTACTACCCGCACCGGCAAGGCTCCCCATATCAGAGCGCGCCGGGCCACCCGGCCAGAGGAGAGGAACATCGACTCCGCAGGAACGACAGATGGTCGCCGACCTGTTCGAGCGCCTCGCGTCGCTCGAGGGCAATCAGCGCGATCCCGATGCAGAGCGTGCGATGCGCGAAGGCCTCGCGCGTGCACCGAGCGCCGTTTATGCGCTGGTGCAGACGGTGCTCCTCCAGGAGGAGGCGCTCAAGCGCGCCAACACCCGCATCGAGGAGCTGGAGCATGCCGTCAATCCCGGGCCGGCCCAGACCCAGAGCGGCGGCTTTCTCGACAGCATGCGCAGCGTCTTCGCCGGACAGTCGCGCGGCTCGGTTCCTTCGGTGCGCACTGGGGGCCAGACTGGCGGCCAACCCGGCGGCCAAGGCTCGAGCGGCGCCTGGGGCAACGCCCCGCCGCCTCCCCCGCCCCCACCCGGCTATCAGGCTCAACCCGGCTATCCGCCTCCGCCCGGTTACATGCAGGGGCCGCCGATGGGCGCCCCGATGATGGGCGGCGGTGGCGGCTCGTTCCTCGGCACCGCCGCGGCGACGGCGGCCGGCGTGATCGGCGGCTCGATGCTGCTCAACGGCATCCGCAATGCGTTTGGCGCCGGCGGCAGCCACCAGACGTTCGGCAGCGGCTATGAGGGCGGCAGCGGCGGCTCGTCCCCGTGGTCGAACAGCAGCGGCAGCGGCGAGCTTTCGCGCGAAGCGGGCGTCGGCGACATCGGGCGGCGTGGCAACGACGACCTCGCCCGCCAGGACGCCCTGCAAGACGCCCAGCAGGACGCCGCGGACGACGATTACGCGGACGATAGCGCCGACGACGCAGGCGATTACAGCGACGACGGCGGCATGGATACGGCGTAAGCCGGCGTAAAGCGAACGAACATTCGTTCGTTGATTTAAGGTCGTGATGGCCAGGGTCGGACCCCGGCCATCACGACCCGGATGTTGCTCTCCCAGAGCAAACCAACAACGCTAGAGCAAACCAGCAGCGCGATGCTCTTCCGGCTCGCGCCGCTTTTCTCAGATCACGACGTTTTCTCAGATCACGATCACCCTGGCGCCGACGGGCACGCGATTGTAGAGGTCGATCACGTCCTCGTTGCGCATGCGGATGCAGCCTGACGACACCTGGGTGCCGATGGTCCACGGCTCGTTGGAGCCATGGATGCGATAGAGCGTGTCGCCGAGATAAAGGGCACGGGCGCCAAGAGGGTTCTCCGGTCCGCCCGGCATGAAATGCGGCAGCTCGGGCTTACGACGCAGCATCTCCTCCGGCGGCCGCCAGTCCGGCCATTCCTTCTTCATGGTGACTGTCTTGACGCCCGCCCAAGTGAAACCGGGGCGACCGACGCCGATGCCGTAGCGCAGCGCCTTGCCGTCGGACTGGATGAGGTAGAGCAGGCGCTCCGGCGTGTCGATGATGACGGTGCCGGGCTTCTCCGGTCCGTGATAGTCGACGACTTGGCGTTGATAGCGCGGGTCTTCGGCGTAGCGCAGAATCTCAGGGTCCACCGTGGGCGAAAGCGCCGCTTGGCGCATTGACGGCTCGGCCTTGCCGGTGAACAGGAATTCGATGAGGCCGCCGCCGAGCGTGCCGGCGTGCGCATCGGCACCGGCGGCAAGGACGACGACCCCGGCAGCAAGCGCCACCGCCAACCCGCGCGCGCATGCGCGGGAGGCGGGAGCGGCGACAAAAGCCTCGAAGTGGGTACTGGGCGAATGGGGAAGGGACATCGGGGCGTACTCTCTACATGTCGCCGCCTGGAGCAGAACTCGCTCCAGCACTTGCTTACCCACGCAGTATGGTGAACAAATCCCACCGATCGGTAAATAGAACTTGCCGAAAAAGTAAGTATATCCGGATACGAAACATTCATCACAACGTGGTTTACCAGTGGTAAATCGCCAGTGTTAAGGTTAATTTACTGCCCATGATCATGGTTAATAGCATGTTAATCACCGAAATTACTGCGGAACTCGCAGATCACGCCGTTGATCTTCTTCGGCCCGATGCTTGCGGACACCTGGCAAGATCATGCGGGCGTCCCCGCTCTTCCCTGCAGCCTTCGCTCCTCTCCTTGCCCCTACCGGCCCGATGCTTGCCCGCGTCCCCCGGAACATGCTTTGGCAGGCGGGCATCGAGGGGTTCGGAATGATACGCATCAACGGCAAACGGCTGCTGGCCGATTTGCGGGAAATGGCCAGCATCGGGGCCTACAAGACCGGTGTCGACCGGGTGGCCCTGTCGCCCGAGGACATCGCGGCGCGGCGCTGGCTGGTCGGCAAGCTCGAAGCCGCCGGCCTCACCGCCTCGATGGACCGGATCGGCAACGTGCTCGGAACCGATCGCCGCGCTTCGCGGGCGATCCTGATCGGCTCGCACACCGACACCGTGCCCAAGGGTGGCTGGCTCGACGGCGCGCTCGGCGTCGGCTACGCGCTCGAGATCGCGCGCAGCGCCATCGAGGCGAACGAGCCGCATGCGGTGGGAGTCGACGTCATCTCGTTCGAGGACGAGGAAGGCACCTACATGCCGTTCCTCGGCAGCCGCAGCTTCTTCGCCGATCTCGGCGATGCCGACATTACTGCCGCGAAGTCAAAGGACGGCGCACCGCTCGCGGCGGCGCTCGCGACCATTGCTTCAGAGCCGTCGCCGCACCGCTTCGATGCCGCCCGCGCGGCCTGCTATCTGGAAGCGCACATCGAGCAGGGGCCCGCGCATGGAGACCGGCGGCAAGCGCATCGGCGTGGTGACCGGCCTCGTCGGCATCCGGCGCTTTCGCCTGCGCAGCCACGGCGCCGCGAACCACGCCGGCACGACGCCGATGGCGATGCGCAAGGACGCCGGCGCCACCCTCATCGCACTCGCCGCGGCGATCGATGCCGACATGCGCCGGCTCGCCAAGCCGGACACGGTGTGGAACGTCGGCAACATGATCTTCCGCCCCGGCGCGGCCAATGTGGTGCCGAGCGAAGGCGAGATGCTGCTCGAATTCCGCGACACCGACGGCGACCTGATGGAGCGGCTCGAAGCGCAGGTGCGCACGCGCATCGCCGAGACCAACCGCGGGCCGGTGAGCGTCGAGATCGAGCGCACCGCCTGCCTCGCCCCTACCCCGCTCACCGAAGCGCTGGGCGCTGCCATCGCCAAGGCGGCGATCGGGCGCGGCGAGCAGCCGGTGTCGCTGCCGAGCGGCGCCGGCCACGACGCCATGATCGTCGCCCGCTACATGCCGGCAGCGATGATGTTCATCCCCTCGATCGGCGGCATCAGCCACGACATCACCGAGAACACGTCGGACGCCGACATCGTGTTCGGCTGCGAGGTGCTCGCGGACGCGGTGTCGCAATTGCGCGGGGAGGTGTAGCGGCTCGCCGCGAGCTCATGGCCGGGCTCGTCCCGGCCACCTCGATCATGTGGCACGGCCGTGCCCCAGTTATCGGGGTCGCCGGGACAAGCCCGGCGATGACGAAAGAGTGGGGCTCTCCGCGTTCACCGCGACAACGGCCGCATATTCTCCGGCGCCGCCACCGCGCGCGTCGCGGCAAACAAATCCCGCACCGCCGCCTCGCCGAGGTTGCGGGCGATGAACACCAGGCGGCTCCCCCGCGCGTCATCCGGCCAGCGGTCGAGCTCGACCGGCGGATGGGCGAGATGCTGCACGAACTGCACGACGACGGGACCGCGGCAGCCGACGACGTCGAGCACGCCCTTCACCCGCAACAGGTCGGGCCCGCGCAGCGCGATCAGCGCTTCCATGGCGCAGGCGAACGGCGCCCACGGCATCGGCTCGGTCTCGACAATGGTGAAGGTCGCGATGTCGTCGGTGTGGCCCGCCTCGGTGGCGACGAAGCCCGACATCCCCTGCCCTTCGGCGAGTATCCAGTCGGGGTCGAGGTCGCCCTGCACCGCTTCGACGATGTCGGCGCGGGGATTGAGCTCGCGCAGCCGCGCGGCGAGCCGGGCCGGCGCCTCGTCGTCGGCGATGTCCGCCTTGGAGATGACGATGCGGTCGGCGAGGATCACCTGGCGGCGCGCCTCGGCGAACGAGGCGATGGTGTCGATGCCCGATTGCGCCGCGATCACGGTGATGACCGCCTCGATGTGAAACTCAGCCCCGAGCGCACGGTCGGTGGCGAAGGTCGTGAGGATCGGCGAGGGATCGGCGAGCCCGCTGGTCTCGATGACGATGCGCGAGAAATGCGGAATGACGCCGCGCTCGCGATCGGCGACCAGCCGGTGCAGCGTCACCTGCAGGTCGGAGCGCACGTTGCAGCACAGGCAGCCGTTGCCGAGCAGCGCGATGTTGTCGCTCGATGAGCGCAGCAGCGCGTCGTCGATGCCGGTTTCGCCGAACTCGTTGACGATGACCGCGGTGCCGGCGCCCTGCGGGGCGCCGAGGAAGCGCCGCACCAGCGTGGTCTTCCCCGCGCCGAGGAACCCGGTCACGACGGTGACGGGAATCCGCGCGCCGCGCTCGCGCTTTAGCCCGGCGCCCGAACGGGCCGGCGGTCGAGGAGGGGAAGAGTTCGAGCATCAATTGGGCTCTTCGTGTGGTCCGAGCCGCCCACGCCACCCAAACGTCGTCATGGCCGGGCTTGTCCCGGCCACCCCGCTTAACATGGCACTGCGCAATCACGATTCTGCGGGCGCATGTGGGAAGGCTCGCAACCTCTTGATCGGGGTCACCGGGACAAGCCCGGTGATGACGCATGCCACTTGGGCTTCGGCTTGCGCGCGCCTCAGAAATCCATCTCGAGAATGTAGAGGCCGCCGGAGAAGCGGTCGACGGTGTAGACGACCTTGCGCTCGTCGACGAAGCAGTCGTTGAGCTGGATCGAGCCGACCGGCGACATCGCCGGCGCCGGCGGCACGAAGGTCGCGACCTCCTTCGGCTGGTACGGATTGGTGATGTCGTAGGCGCGCAAGCCGCCGTTGAAGAAGGTGCCGATGACGATGTCCTCGGAGTGCCAGGCGTAGGGCGACGGCGTGTTCTCGTGGATGTTGTGGGCGCCGAAGCGGCCGCCGCGGCTCTTGAAAGCGTCGACCGGCGGCATCGGGCAGGTCGAGATCGGCACCGGATGCGCCTCGTCGCGCGCGTCGAGAATCCAGATGAGCTTCGGCCAGTCGGTCGCGGCATCCGTCGTCGATTCATCGGTGACGATCAGGAGATTGCGCTCGAACATCGGCACCACGGTGTGGGTGAAGCCGGTGTAGGGCGGCGAGTTGTCCCACTGGCAGATCGGCTTCGGGTTCGCCTTGTCGGAAATGTCCATCACGAACATGCCGGCGTCGAGATAGGCGAGGTAGCAGCGGTCGGGCCGCTGCGGATAGACGTTGGTGTTGTGGGCGCGGAAGCCGCGATCGAGCAGCGGCGCCTGGTGGCGCGCCGGCGGCGGCACGTTGTCGCCTTGGCGCGTGCCGGGCAGCCACCACCGTCCGGCCTCGACGGGCTTCGACGGATTGCGCACGTCGAAGATGCGGTAGCACTGGTCGTCCTGCGGATTGGTCGGCTTGAAGTCGGGCGCGCCGGCCGCCATGTGGACGAACTCGCCGTCGCAGAACCACAGCTGGTGGACGCCGCGCGAGGTCGGCCCGGAGGCATCGACATAGGCGATCGAGCGCGGCTTCTCCGGCACCGAGACGTCGAACAGCTCGAAGCCGGCCGGCTTCTGCCCCGCCTTCTGGGTCTGGTAGGCGACCGCCATGATGTCGCCCGAGAGCTCGAGCGAATTCGAGCGCATGAAGCTTTCCGGCAGGTCGGTCTGCACCACGACCTTCGGCTTGCGCGGATCGGTGACGTCGACGGCGGTGAAATTCTTCGGCGCGCTCTCATGCGCAAGCCAGATGATGCGGCGGCCGTCTTTCGCGACCTGCACCGCCATGCCCTCGCCCATGCCGCCGAAGCCGTCGAGCTCGTGATGGCGCGATGAGCTTGAAGTTCCAGCACACGCTCTCCGACGCGCTCTTGTTCAGGGGGCTGTTCATTCCGTTCGTTCTCCTGTCTGCACCCGCCGGTCAGAAGGCAACGACACGGTCCTTTCGACCTCGCGGCGCAGTTGCGGTCGTTGCACATGGCTCCGCGACTACGCGACCGGGCAATCGAGTCTCAAGACGGTGGGCGAGCTGGTCGATGAACCCGAAATAAGCAAAGCCCTGTTGCGACCGGATCAGGCTTGCAGCCGCACCAGCACGATCGAGGTCAGACGTCTCCGGTCGTCGCCGCGCGCCGATGAGCCGACCAACGACAGGCTCGCGACACCGGCAGCCCGCAGCTCCGGTTCATGCGCACGCAAAGCGGCAAGGATATCGTCGCCGCTTCAACAGCGGTATCCTCCTGATCTCGGCCGGCAGCAGTTGCGCTGCACGATGACTTCTTATCAAAGTCAGCGGCGCCGTCACGCCCCGGCGCGCGCCTTCGCCATGAAATCCGGGCGCAGCGCCTTGCTCCAGTCGGGGATCGCGGAAATCTTGCGCTCGCGCTGCAGGATTTGCGCCTGCTCCTGCATGTAGGGCTTGAGGTCCTCGGGGAAGCCCGGGTTGACGTCGACGCGGGCGAGCGCCTTCGCAAAGGTGTCGCGCGACATGGTGTAGCCCTTGTCGGCGTAGAAGCCGAAGATGACGTCGGTCACCTTCCCCGGATTCTCCTTGAAGTCGCGGCCGGCTTCGAGCCAGGCCTTGCAATAGGCGACGATCTCCTCCGGGTTCTTCTGCACGAAGTCCGGCGTCGCCGCCATGAAGAGCGGCATCTTGTCGACGGAGGAGAAATCCATGATCTCGGTGGCGATGCCGTCGGCCGCGGAGATCGCGCAATAGGGCTCGACATTGACCATGGCATCGACGGTCTTTGCCGCGAGCGCCGCCACCATGTTGTTCACGTCCATGCGGACTTCCTGGTAGTCGCCCTTCTTCAGGCCGTGCTGCGGGGCGATGGTGTCGACGAACACGTTGCCGATCGACGAGCCGGTCTGGTTGGCGATCTTCTTGCCGCGCAGCTGCTCGATGGTGGTGATGCCGAGGTCCTTGCGCGCCATCACCTGGGTGGTGCGGCCGACGAGCTCGATCTGGGCGATGGCGACGAGCCCGCCCTTGTCGGCACCGAGGATCATCGACTGGCCGGCATAGGTGCCGAGGTCGACCTGCCGCGCCACCATCTGCTGCATGGTGAGATTGCCGGACGGCACGGGGAATTCCTCGAACTTGATGCCGTGCTTTTCGAGAAGGCCCGAGCGCATCAGGTAATAGGTCGGCATGCCCCAGATGTTGGTCTGGTAGCCCTGGCGGATGGTGGCGAGCGCGAGCGCCGGCCGCGGGATCGCGGCGCCGGCCACGGCCGCTCCGGCGGCGGCAAGGCATTGGCGGCGGGTCAATTCGATCGGTCGAGCGATCATCGCGTCCTCCCCTCTCGTTGTCATTGCCCGGCGTCGAGGATGGGCAAAGCGAACGCCGTGCCCATCGTTGTCCACGGCCTCGACGGAGCCGGTGGGCACGGCGCTCGCGCCTTGCCCACCCTACAGAAAACTCGCCTAGTGATCTGCATCGCCGCCCCCGCCGAGATGTCGCAGCAGGTCCTTCTGGCATTCGAGGAATGGGATGCTCAGCGGATCGCGCGGCCGCGGCAGCGGGATCGCGACCTCGCATTTCACCCGTCCCGGATGCGGGCTCATCACCAGCACGCGGTCGGCGAGATAGACGGCTTCGGCGACGTTGTGCGTCACATAGACGATGGTCTTTTTGGTCTCGCGCCACACCTCGGCGAGCAGGCTTTGCATCGCATCGCGCGTCATCGCATCGAGCGCGGCGAACGGCTCGTCCATCAGCAGCACCGCGGGGTTGTAGGCGAGCGCGCGGGCGATGGCGACGCGCTGCTGCATGCCGCCGGAGAGATGATGCGGATAGGCGTCGGCGAACTTCTCGAGCCTGACGAGGGCAAGCTGCTCGCGCGCGATGCGCTCGCGCTCCGCCCTGCCGACGCCCTTCATCTCGAGCCCGAACACCACGTTGCCGAGCGCGGTGCGCCACGGGAAGAGCTGCGCGAAATCCTGGAACACGACGCCGCGGTCCATGCCGCGCCCGGTCACCGGCTTGCCGCCGATGCGGATTTCGCCCGCCGTCGGGGTGAGAAAGCCGGCGATGATGTTGAGCAGCGTCGACTTGCCGCACCCGGACGGACCGACGATGCACAGGAACTCGGACGCGGCGAGGCGAAAGCTCGCCGCCTCGACGGCGTGAACCGGGCCGCCCGGCGTGTCGTAGACGAGCGAGACGTCGCGGACTTCGATGGGAAGCATTCTATCCGTGCCCGATCATGTGCCCGATCATGTCTTGGCCGCCCGCACCATGCCCCAGCGGAGCACGGTGAAGCGCTCCAGCGATCCGAAGACGAAGCGCTCGAACACGTAGCCGATGGCGCCGATCACGGCGAGCGAGGCGAGCATGACGTCGGCGTTGAGGAATTCCTTGGCGTCGAAGATGATCCAGCCGAGGCCCCAGTCGGAGGCCGCGAGCATCTCGGCGCCGACCACCGCGATCCACGCCCGCACGAAGGCCTGGCGCAAGCCGGTGATGATCAGCGGCGAGGCGCCGGGGATGATCACCTTCCAGAACAGCGCATGCTCGCCGGCTCCCATCGCCTGCGCTGCGCGCAGCCACAGCGGATTGACGGCGCGCACGCCGGTCCAGGTGTTGAGCAGCATCGGGAACATCGCGGCATAGAACACGATCGCCACCGTCACCGCGTCGCCGAGGCCGAACCACAGGATGAACACCGGCACCCAGGCGAGCGAGGGGATCGGCATCAGCGCGCTCGCGAGCGGCATCACGAAGTTCTCCACCGCCCGGCGGCGCGCCATGGCGATGCCGAGCGGCAGGCCGATCGCGACCGCGAGCGCGAAGCCGGCCAGCACGCGGGCGAGCGTATAGGCCGCGTGCATCAGCAGCGTCCCGTCGGAGAGGAGACCGAAGAGGGCGCGGGCGACGCCGGGCAGCGTCGGCAGCAGCACCGCGGGAAAATAGCCCGAGCGCGCGACGGCTTCGTAGACGAGCGCGAGCACGACGAGCGTCCCCACGGCCCGTCGCATCTTGCGCCAGCGGTCGGTGCGCGCGGTCATGTCAGCATGCCCCAGCGCACCAGGGTGAACTCTTCGACGCGCTGGAATACGAGCTTCTCGAGCGCGAGGCCGATCAGCGCGATCACGATGATGCCGGAGAGCATGACGTCGGTCGCGAGGAATTCGCGGGCGCCGAAGATCAGCCAGCCCAAGCCCCATTGCACCGCGGCAAGCATCTCGACACCGACGAGGATGCGCCACGCCTGGGCGAGGCCGAGGCGCAGGCCGGTGAGGATGTAGGGCAGCGCGCCCGGCAGGATCACCAGGCGAAACAGCGCGCGGTCGCCGGCCCCCATGGCCTGCGCGGCGCGCACCCAGATCTCCTTGACCGCCTTCACCCCGGTCCAGGTGTTGAAGACGATCGGGAACGCCGCGACGAAGCCGACCAGCAGCACGGCGGTGACGTTGCCAAGGCCGAACCACAGCAGGAATAGCGGCGCATAGGCGAGACCGGGGATCGGCGCGCCGATGCTCACCAGCGGCAGAAAGACGTCCTCGGCGAATTGCGAGCGCCCCATGGCGATGCCGATCGAGACGCCGATGACGGCGGCGAGCGCGAAGCCACTTACGAGGCGGACGAGGCTGTCGAACGCATGGTGCGGCAGGACGCCGGACACCGTAAGGCGCACGAACGCCGCAACGATCGTCTCGACCGGCGGAAACAGGCGCGGCGGAAAGAGGCCGCTGTGCGCGAGCACCTCCCAGATCACGCCGACCACGAGGAAGGGGAACGCCGTGCGCGCAAAGCCGCGCCATCGGCTCTCGGTCGGCCGCGGCGCGGTGTGGGCCGCAAGCTCCGGCGTCGCGACGGCATCAGCCATGACGAGCGACCGGCCCAGCACCTCGCCTCGGCCGCGGCGAGCCGGCTCCCTCCGCCTTCCGGGGGAGGGCTGGGGAGGGGGTCCGCTGGCGTCCCACAACCGGTGCCTGCGGCCGCTCCCCACCCCGACCCTCTCCCTCGCAAGGGGAGGCGAAAGCGTTGCGTGCGGCGCCTGCGCCATTATTTCCTCCCACGCAGGCGATGTCCCTCGCCTCTGCCGTTGATGCGGCGCGACCATAATGCGGCGCGGCCTTTGCCGACAAGCACGTGCTGCATTGCAGGCCCGGCCGATGCGCCCGGCGATGTTGCTGGGCCGGATCAGCTGTGTTACCGCAGCCGCCTCGAATTGCGGCGCTTCGACGCGGCAGATGTTTGTGTAGTTACAAGGAGAAGTCCGAATGCCCGGCAAACCGACGATCGGCTGGATTGGAATGGGCAGGATGGGCTACCCGATGGCCGAGCGGCTGCTCAAGGCCGGCTACGACGTGTCGATCTGGAATCGCACCCGCGCCAAGGCGGAGCCGCTCGCCAAGGTCGGCGGCAAGGTGGTCGATAAGCCGACGGACCTCGCGGGCGTCGACGTGCTGTTCTCCATCGTCTCGACCGGCAAGGACATCGACCAGGTCTATTTCGGCACGAACGGCGTCGGCACTGCGAACAAGGTGCCGCCGATCTTCGTCGACTGCTCGACCATTGCGGTCGAGGAATCCGCCGCGATCCGCAGCAAGCTCGACGAGCGCGGCGCCCAGTTCGTGTGCTGCCCGGTGAGCGGCAACGCCAAGGTGATCAACGCCGGCAAGCTGTCCGCCGTCGCCTCCGGCCCCGAGGCGGCGTTCCGCACCGTCGAGCCGATGGTGAAGGTGTTCGCGCCGCGCGGCGTCTCCTATGTGGGCGACGGCGAGCTCGCGCGCATCTGCAAGATCGCCCACAACGTCATGCTCGGCGTCGTCATCGAGAACCTGATCGAGATCACGCTGCTCACCAACAAGCTCGGCGTGCCGCGCGAGGCGTTTCTCGCGTTCCTCAACAACTCGGTGATGGGCTCGATGTTCACGGCCTACAAGTCGCCGGCGCTCGTCAATCTCGACTGGACGACGACCTTCACGCCGGAGCTCCTGCGCAAGGACCTCGACCTCGGCCTCGAGCTCGGCCGCGAGAACGACGTGCCGATGCCGATCACGTCGGCGACCCGCGAGGTGCTGCAGAGCCACTTCGGCGCCGCCACGCTGCAGAAGGACCCGGAGAAATATCTCGCCGGCGATTTCGCGGCATTGATGGAGACGATGGCACTCGCCGCCGGCATGAAGCTCACGAGCGAGAACAAGAAGGTGCCGACGGGCTTGGAGATTGAACTGGCGTCCGTTTGTGGAGAGAGGCAGGCGGCATCGTAGGTCGAAGTCAGCTTCCCCCTCCCCACCCTCCCCCGCAAGCGGGGAGGGCGGGGTGGCGGCAGCGGATTTGCAACAAGCAGCGGCCCGCGGTCTCCACCACGGCAGGGAGCCAGTGAGCCCCTCCCCCGCTTGCGGGGGAGGGCTGGGGAGGGGGAAGCGGCCGTCCGGCAAGCGCCGCGGCCGTCGTCTGCGATCCCGAGTAGCCCGGATGAGCGAAGCGACATCCGGGACTGGTCGGATGTAATATCGAGCGCCCACCCCGCATGTCGCTTCGCTCATGCGGGCTACGCGTCGGGAACGAAGCGAGGGAGACCAGCATGGACCAGAAGATGCGTGAAATCCGCGCCGAGGACGTCAGTCCCCGCTTCAACTGGGGCCGCGCCCTGCCGGCGCTCGGCACCATGGGCGTCGACTTCGAGGAGCGCGTCGATTACCGGCGGCTGCACCGCTATCGGCTCTCCCGCACCAAGCAGGCGCTGGAGAAATCCGACCTCGGCGCGCTTCTGGTGTTCGACGTCAACAACATCCGCTACATCACCTCGACCAAGATCGGCGAATGGGAGCGCGACAAGCTTTCGCGCTGGGCGCTGCTCACCCGCACCGGCGAGCCGATCCTGTGGGACTTCGGCTCGGCCGCCGTCCATCACAAGCTCTACACGCCGTGGCTCGCGCCGGAGAACTGCAAGGCCGGCCTGATCGGCCTGCGCGGCACCGTCAATCCGGCGTTCGGCCTGATGAAGCGCCATGCCGAGGAGATCGCGTCGCTGCTGCGCGAAGCCGGCGTCGCCGACATGCCGATCGGGGTCGACATCATCGAGCCGCCGATGATGTTCGAATTGCAGAAGGCCGGCCTCAACGTGCAGGACGGCCAGCAGGTGATGCTGGAAGCGCGCGAGATCAAGTCGGCCGACGAGATCGCGCTGCTCAACCGCGCCGCCGCCATGGTCGACGGCGCCTATCACCTCATCTTCGAGCAGTTGAAGCCGGGCGTGCGCGAGAACGACATCGTCGCCGAGGTGAACAAGTTCCTCTACACCCACGGCTCCGACGACGTCGAAGCGATCAACGCCATCTCCGGCGAGCGCTGCAATCCGCATCCGCACAACTTCACCGACCGCATGCTGCGGCCGGGCGACCAGGCGTTCTTCGACATCCTGCAGGCCTTCATGGGCTATCGCACCTGCTATTACCGCACCTTCAACGTCGGACGCGCGACGCCGGTGCAGCACGACGCCTACAAGAAGGCGCGCGAATGGCTCGACAACGCGATCGCGCTGATCAAGCCCGGCGTCTCCACGGACAAGGTCTGCAGCGTGTGGCCGGAGGCCCATGAGTTCGGCTTCCCCGACGAGATGAGCGCCTTCGGCCTGCAATTCGGCCACGGCCTCGGCCTCGCGCTGCACGAGCGCCCGATCATCAGCCGCGTCATCTCGATGACGCACCCGACCGAGATCAAGGAAGGCATGGTGTTCGCGCTCGAGACCTATTGCCCGGCGAAGGACGGCTACTCCGCCGCCCGCATCGAGGAGGAAGTGGTCGTCACCGACAAGGGCTGCCGGGTGATCACGCTGTTCCCGGCCGAGGAATTGCCGATCAGCCACAAGTATTGAAGCAAGCCCGCGTCCGTTCTTGTCATTGCCCGGCTTCAAGCCGGGCAATGACATTTGTGGGCCACTGTCGTGGCCTGCATTGTGATCAATTCGACGCCGCCGCGATCGGCTTGGCTTATGCTCGCGATGAGAGCGTCCCGCGAAGCGAGCGCGTCCTTCAGTCGCGCGATCTCCGCGTTACGGTCGATCTCCGCGAGGCATGCCGAAAACGTCGACATCGCCCATCGCATCGCGCAGCCGATGATGGTCGGCATCGCAGCTCGCCGCCTCGAACATCGTCTGCAGCGCGAACAGCCGATGTGCCGGCACGGAGCTGGCCGAGCACCAGCTCGGCGAGCCAGAGATCATGGGGACCGGCCGCGTCGAGCCCCATGGCGGCGAGATCGCCAGCGAAGATTTCCCGCAGGAATTCGCTGTTCATGGCGCGGTAGCGCCTCAAAATCTGGGACCATTCGAACTGGGTGCGCAGCATGGAGTCGCGACGCGGCGCGCTCATGTTGCGGTTCCCGGCACGGACGCGGTACGCGGTCAGCTCCTCCCGCAAGATGTGGATCTCGTGATCGGTGCACAGCCGGACCCACATGTCGAAGTCCTGAAGATTGGTGAGGCGCGGATCGTAGCTGCCGACTTTCGTGTAGACCGCACGGCGGATCATCGCGGTCGGCGCACACAGGAAATTGCAGCGAAAGAAGAAGTGCCGCAGCAGCGTCGTCCGCGACAGATCGGGCAATGAAAACGGCATCGTGAAATCGAAGAAATTCTCGGTCGGCTCGCCGCGCTCGTCGACCGTCCTCGGCAGCCCGAAGACGCCGGCGACGTCCGGATTTTCGCGCAGGAAATCGACCTGCCGTTGGAGCCGGCCGGGCAGCGCAAAGTCGTCCGAGTTCAGGATGGCGATGAACTCTCCGCACGCGCGCGCGATGGTCGCGTTCATGGCGGCGGAGATGCCGCGATTCTTTTCGAAGACCTCGAGCCGGATGCGAGGATCGACAAAGCTGCGGACGACGTCGGCGGTGCCGTCGGTCGAACCGTCGTCGGTGACGACGATCTCGAAATCCTGAAACGACTGATCGAGGATGCTGCGGATGGTCTCGCCGACATAATCGGCGTGATTGTAGGATTTGACGACGACGGAGACCTGGGGGTTCATCGGGATTTGCCGCACGTCAATCGGGGGAGGCGATCGTCAGGAACTCCGCATAGTCGCGGATCTTGTCCGCCTCGTCGTGCGGATGCGAGGCAAACACTGCCAATACAGCTCCTTCGGAGAACCGGCTGAGCACACACCATGTCTTCGGCGCGATCACGAGGCCGACGTTGCGATCCTGCAGCAGGATGTCCTGCTTTCGCCTGCCGTCGTCGACCGTCACGACGACGCTTCCGTTGACGGGCAGGAGCAGCTCCACGCAGGTTCTTTGTGCATGATCGCCGCGGGTCTCGCCGGGCGGGACCCCGGAAATGAAGAACACGCGGCGCACCGGAAACGGCATTTCGGCGAATTCGGCGACCGTCAAGTGACCGCGGCCATCCGCGATGGCCGGGAAACGGCACAAGCGGCATCGCGCGACTTCCGGGAAGAGGATCGATGCACATTGCGGGGCCGCACTCAGACTGTTTGCAAAATCGCCAGGGCCTCGAGCACCCGCTCAAGCTCGGGCTCGCTCAGGCACGGATAGCACGGCAAGGTGAGAATTTCGTGCCGGGCCTGCTCGCTCACCCTGAGCAACATCTTGCGCCCCGGAAGGCCGACTTCGCTCGCCTGATCGCAATCGAGGTACGGATAGTGGATCGCCGTCCCGATTCCGGCATCTGCCATCGCGCGCGCGACGGCCGGCCGGTCGGGCGTGCGCAGCACGGCGAGGTGGCATGCGCTCGCCGGATCGTCGGCGCCGAGGATGCGAGCGGGCGGCGCGACTGCTGCGGCGTAGCGAGCGAGGATGCGCCGGCGTTCCGCGTTCCATGTGTCGACATGGGCGAGCTTCACCGCCAGAACGGCGGATTGCATCTCGTCGCTCCTGCCATTGCGGCCGAACGGCAGCTCCTGGCGAAACTGCGAAGACCAGCCGTAGAAGCGAAGCTGCTCGACGCGCCGGGCAATCTCACGGTCGTTGGTGACCACCGCGCCGGCATTGCCGAACGCGCCGAGGTTCTTGGTCGGATAGAAACTGAACGCCGCGACGTCGCCGAGCGAACCCGCGCGGCGCCCGGAATGCATGGCACCATGCGCCTGCGCGCAGTCTTCGAGAATTCGCACGTCGGCGCGCCCGATCGCGTCGAGGCGGCGTCGAAGCGCCGGAACGTCGACCACGATTCCATAAAGGTGGGTCGCGATGACAAGTCGTGTACGCTCCCGGACGGCTGCGATGACAGCGTCTTGGTCGAGGCCGAGCGTGTCGGGCCGCACGTCGACCCAGACCGGCGTCGCGCCGACCAGCCGGCAGGCCCCGGTTGCGAACCCGCCCGCATTCGCCGCCGTGATCACCTCGTCGCCGGGCCCGATCTCGAACGCCCGGAGCGCGAGCTCGAGGGCCTCCATGCCGTTGCCGACCATCACGCAGCACGCGACGCCGCACCACGCGGCGAATTGCGCGGCGAACCGCTCGGTGAAGGGGCCGTCGATAAAGCGCCCGGAGGCGAGCACTTCGGCGAGCGCCGCATCGAGCTCCGGCTGAAGCCGGCGATAGAGCCGAACCGGATCATTGACGGGAACCGTCGCCATCACGCGGACCGCCCTCCATCCGCGCCCGGCAGCGCGAACGCGGCGCGCCGCACTCCGGTCGATCGCGCCGGGTTGCCGACGACCGTCGCGCCATCGGCCACGTCACGGGTCACCACCGCACCCGCTCCGACCACTGCGAACGATCCGATCCGGACTTGGGAAGGATGATCGCCCCGGTGCCGATCATGGCGCCGCATTCGATCACGGCGAGGCCGCCGACGATCACACCCGGACCCACCGATGCGCATTCGCCGATACGGACATGGTGTCCGATTGATGCCCCTCGATTGATGAGCACGTGGCGCGCCATCACGGTCTCGGCGCCGACGATACAACCTGTGTTGATGTAACTGCCTCCGCCGATTTCGCTGGTCGCGGCGATCACAGCATGCGGATCGACGAGGGGCGCCCCGAATTGAAAACCGAGAGCCTGCGCTTCCTCGACCGCGGCTGCTCGGTTGGACGGCGTGAACATTGGGCACCAGCAGGAATACGGGCGCATTGCGGATGCAGCAGCGGAGGCATCCATGATGCGGCGGGGATCGTCGAAATAGGCTTCGCCGTCGCGGTTCTTTACCGCGGCAACGATCGACCAGCCGAGCCTCCGGCAGGTCTCGACATATTCGACGACGATCGGCGAGCCGATGCCGAACAGGACGATCCGGCGCGCGGTGTCGCCGGATACGTTGCCGCCCGACGACATGATGTCGGTAGGGGCCGGACGGGTCATTCGCGCGATTTCGATGCGAGGCGACCCGAAGGAACCGATTCCGCTCGCTGCCCTCGCATGTCACACATCGCTCGTCGCGGTATAAAGAGACACTCTGCAACCGGGATGCGCCCGTAGGACCATCGCCAGCTGCATTAGCCGATCAATTCAATCTAGCGTGAGAGCGCCGGAAGGAAAAGTTCCACAGAGTGACGCAGCCCCGATACGCGCCGCGACGTCCGGACGCAACCAAGCGCCTCCCGCCAAGGAGGATAATTTCTTTCGATTATCAATATGAACCGTGCCGCATATTCCGCGGTCGCGCGACTTCCGGCGTGCATGACCGGGAGAAGGTCATGGCGACCTCGCCTCCGCATGCAATTCCTGCGTCACCGCGGAAAACACGTCGTTGTCGTTGATCGCGATGTTGTTGACGGGCTTCGGCAGCGCGCTCCACACCACGATCACCACGTTCTCGCGCGGATTGACGTAGACGTGCTGCCCGAAAATGCCGCGCGCCTCGAACGCGCCTTCGTCGATCGTGCCGGCGGCATTGGGAATGGGCCAGAGCATGTAGCCGTAGTCCACCATGCCGAAGCCGATGCGCTTCGGGCTTCCGGCGTCGCGCACCCAGTCCTCCGGCAGGATCTGCTCAGCCCCGGCCTTGCCGCCGCCGAGCAGGAACAGGCCGAGCCGTCCGAAATCGCGCAGCGTGGCGGAGAGGCCGCTGCCGCCGATCTCGAGGCCGTCGGGCGATTCCAGCCACCAGGTCGCGTCGGACTCCATGCCGAACCGCGCCCAGATGCGGTCGGAGAGATAGTCCGCGACCGGCCGCCGGACCGCGGCGCGCACCAGCGCGCCGACCACCTGGGTCTCTCCGGTGCTGTAATTCCACCGCATGCCGGGCAAGGCCGCCCGCGGCAGGCCCGCCATCAGTTCGAGCGTGCCGCCCGGCTTCTGGGAATTCTGAATCTCGAGCATGCGCCGGCGGTCCGAGGACGGATCGGTGTAGGTCTCGTCCCACTTCACCCCGGATGCCATCTCGATGAGATTGCGGATGCTCACGCCGTCATAGGCGCTGCCCTTGAGCTCCGGCAGATAGTCGGCCACCCGGTCGTCGAGGCCCTTGATGTGCCCGTCCTGGATGGCCGCACCGACGAGGCTCGCGGTGAAGGATTTCGCCACCGACATCGAGACCCAGCGGGTCTTCGCCGTGTTGCCGAGCCGGTACTGCTCGAGCACGATCCGGCCGTCCTTGATCACCAGGAAGCCGGATACCCGGTTGAGCGTGACGTAATCCGCGAGATCGTAGGTATTGCCGCCGGTGGCGAACCGGATGTTTCCGAGCGGCTTGCCGGCGGGAAGGGAAAAGACCTTGGTGCCGCGGGCGACCGTGCGCGTCGGAAACAGCCGGTCGGTGTTGCGCAGCGTGTTGACGAGAAGCGTCTCGGACAGCGCGCCGTCGTACATCTGCTGCACGGTTCCGATCGGCTCTTTGGCATGCGGATTCATCGGCTGCGCCAACGGCGGCGGAGGCGAGCACGCCGGCGATGAGCACCGCGCAAGCCTTCGCGACGACGCCGACGCCGCGCGGCGAAACGCGCCATCGAAACGGGCGTCGTTGAGGACGGCGGAATTCGATCACGCAGTTTCCCGCACCGTTGATTGACCGTGGCCCGATCGTCCGCCGCCGCGCGGCAGGACGCTTAAAGCGCGCATCGCCACCGGTAGTGCACGAATGTCCTGACGGCAAGCGCGTTCCCGCAAGGGTTCCCCGAGCGAAGTCCCACCGCCGTGCGGTGTCGCGTGCGGCGAAACGGCACGGCCTAAGTCCCGATCTTTCGCGACCGATCTTAACTCTGCCTCAACCGTCGCTTCACGCGAACCGTGCAGCGGCGTGACCATGCAAGTTAATTTGCAAGCATATCGCGCCACACTCGCAGGTCAGCGCGACAATCATCGGTGCCGCAGGAACCTTGGCGATGGAAGGCATTCCTGTTTACTTCGCTCTCGGCGTGCTGGCGCTTGCCGGCCTCGTCGTCCTGTGGCTCGACCGCAGCCGGCGGCGGCGCATCGCCCGGCTCGAAGCGCGCCTCGAAGCGCTCGCCGACCAGGAATGGGAACGGCGCGAGGCGGACGCCGCCAACCTGGCGAAGAGCCGGTTCCTCGCCATGGTGTCCCACGAGATCCGCACGCCGCTCAACGGCATTCTCGGCATGGCGGACCTCTTGCTCGACACCCGGCTCACGCCGGAGCAGGCGACCTATGCACGGGCGGTGAAATCCTCGAGCGACGCGCTTGCCACGCTGATCGAAGACGTTCTCGACTTCTCCAAGGTCGAGGCGGGACGGCTCGAGCTCGAATTCGCCCCCTTCGCGCTGCGGCCTCTCACCGAAGAGGTGATCGAGCTCCTGGCGCCGCGCGCACACGCCAAGGGGCTGGAGATCGCCGCCTTCGTCGCCGAGTCCGCTGCGCGCCGCTTCATCGGCGACCGTGCCCGGTTGCGGCAGATTCTTCTCAATCTCGTCGGCAACGCAGTGAAGTTCACCGAGACCGGCGGGGTCGCGGTCGAGGTCGAATGCGGACCCGACGGCGCGCTGACGTTCCGCATCCGCGATACCGGGATCGGCATCGCGCCAGACGTGCAGGCCCGCATCTTCGAGGAGTTCGAGCAGGCCGAAGCCGGCACCGGCCGGCGCTTCGGCGGCACCGGCCTCGGGCTCGCGATCACCAAGCGTCTCGTCGCCGCGATGGACGGCGCGATCTCGCTCGACAGCGCGCCCGGACGCGGCGCGACCTTCACCTGCACAATCGTGCTGCCGCCGGTCGACGACGTCGACGCGGACGCTGCCCCGCAGCTTGCGGGGAAGACCGTGCTGGTCGTCGCACCGGGACCGATCGAGGGCCCGCTGCTGGCGCGACAGCTTTCCGCCTGGGGCGCGATGACGCAGATCGTTAGCTCCGTCTCCGCGGCCGAAGAGCCGCTGCGCGGCAAAGCCTTCGACACCGTCATCGTCGACGGCGCGATCGGCCGGACCGACCTCGAGCGGATCAGGCCCCTGCTGCGGCCCTCGGAGAGCCGCGCCATCGTGCTCATCTCGCCGCGGGAGCGCGACGAGCTGCCGGCACATCGCGACGCCGGCTACGCCTATTTGGTAAAGCCGGTACGTGCCGCCTCGCTGGCGGCGCGCGTCGGCGCCGCGCGCTTGGCCACAACTGCGGCGACGCCCCCGCGCCGCCCGGCACACGCCTTGAGCCTCGCCGTGCTGGTGGCGGAGGACAACGAGATCAATGCCTTGCTGGCGCGTCATCTGATGACCCGGCTCGGACACCGGCCGGTCATGGCTGCAACCGGAGGTGAGGCGGTCGATGCCTTCGTCGCCGCGCTCGATACCGGAACGCCGTTCGATCTCGTGCTGATCGACTTGCACATGCCCGGCATGGACGGCCTCGAAGCCGCGCACCGCATGCGCGCCGCCGAGCCTGACGACCGGCGAACCCCGATCATCGCGCTGACCGCCGACGCCGATCCGGACATGCGCGACGCCTGTCTCGCCGCCGGCATGGACGGCTTCGTCACCAAGCCGCTCGACCGCGACCGGCTCAACACCGCATTGGCCGACCTCGCATCCGCCCGCGCGGCGTGATGTGAAAAGCCGCTCGTTTCACAAAACCTTTGCAAAAGCCCCGGAATTTGTCACAAATCTGTGCCCGGCCAATGATTATTGGTTTGGGATAGGTTTGATCGATTCGCGCGAATGGTATCGCGATTTCGGACGGCCGTCCGGCCGAACGTAATGGGGGCGACCACCATGCTGACCCGCGCCAAGGGCTCGAACGCGCCCGTGAGCCGGTTGAACGTTCCGCTGCGATTTGTCGGGTTTCCCGCCATCGTTCCCGTCCTCAAGGCCTACAGCGGCTTCAAGGCTTACAGCGGCTTTGGCGTCGCCGGCGCGACGACGGCGCAAACGCTCGGACGTATCGGCGCGCTCGAGGTCCGCCTCGCGCGCAACGCCAAGGAAATCCGTCGCGCGCAGAAGCTGCGCTACAAGGTGTTCTATCGCGAAATGTCGGCGGTGCCGGACACCGCGTCGTTCCTGTCGCGGCGCGATGTCGACCCCTTCGATGCGGTGTGCGATCACCTGCTCGTCGTCGACCATGCCGCGCCGCGGCTGCGCAAATCCCCGCCGGTCGTCGGCACCTATCGGCTGCTCCGCCAGGAGGTCGCCGACCGCCAGTCCGGCTTCTACACCGCCGGCGAGTTCGACATCGACGCGCTGATCGCGCGGCACGGCGACGCCCGGTTCCTCGAGCTCGGCCGCTCCTGCGTGCTCTCGCCCTACCGCAACAAGCGCACCGTCGAGCTGTTGTGGCACGGCATCTGGTCCTACGTGCTGACCCACCGCATCGACGTGATGATCGGATGCGCAAGCCTCGAAGGCACCGATCCGGACCGGCTGGCGCTGCCGCTGTCGTTCCTCCACCACTACGCCCGCGCGCCCGAACCCTGGCGCGCGAGCGCGCTGCCGCGCCGCTATGTCGAGCTCAACCGGATGCCGAAATCGGCGGTGGACGCCAAGGCGGCGCTGCAGAGCCTGCCGCCGCTGATCAAGGGCTATCTGCGGATCGGCGCCTTCGTCGGCGACGGCGCCGTGGTCGACCGCCAGTTCGGCACCACCGACGTGCTGATCGTCCTGCCGGTGGCGGGGATCAGCTCGCGCTATGTCGGCCATTTCGGCCCGGGCGCCGAGCGCCACGCGGCGTAAGCCTTTGTGTTTCCGAGGATGGTCATGGCCGGGCTTGTCCCGGCCACCCCGATCATAAGGCACGGCCGTGCCACGTTATCGGGGTCGCCGGGACAAGCCCGGCGATGACGGCTGAGGATTGCCGGTCCTTGCAGCTTGGCATTCGCAGCTCGTCACTTCACAGCTTGCGCAGCGCGACCTCGTCGACCGAGTGGTTCATGCCCTTCTTGAGGATGAGGTCGGCGCGCTGCCGGGTCGGCAGAATGTTCTCGTGCAGGTTGACGAGATTGATCCGCGTCCAGATCGAGGTCGCGGTTTTCACCGCGGCGTCGTCGGAGAGCTGTGAATAGCGGTGAAAATAGGATTTCGGATCGCGGAACGCGGTCTCGCGCAGCGCCAGGAACCGCTCGACATACCATTGCTGCAGTACGTCCTCGTCGGAGTCGAGGTAGACCGAGAAATCGAAGAAGTCCGAGACGAAGGGAATTTCCTTGCCGTCGCGCGGCAGCCGCCCGGTCTGCAGCACGTTGAGACCTTCGACGATGAGGATGTCCGGACGGTCGATCTCGACCCAGTGATTGGGCACGACGTCGTAGACGAGGTGCGAGTAGACCGGCGCCCGCACCGGCCGCCGGCCGGCCTTGATGTCGGAGAGAAACCGCAGCAGCGCCGACAGGTCGTAGCTCTCGGGAAAGCCCTTGCGCTCCATCAGCCCTTCGCGCTCGAGCACGGCGTTGGGATAGAGGAAGCCGTCGGTGGTGATGAGGTCGACCTTGGGAACGTTCGGCCAGCGCGCGAGCAGCGCCTCCAGCACGCGCGCCGTCGTCGACTTGCCGACCGCGACCGAGCCTGCGACCCCGATCACATAGGGCATCTTGGCGTCGCCGGTTTCGATGAAGCGCTGCTGGGCGCGGAACAGGCGCTGGGTCGCGGCGACGTAGAGCGAGAGCAGGCGCGACAGCGGCAGGTAGATTTCCTCGATCTCCGCCATGTCGAGCCGGTCGTGCAGCGAACGCAGCCGCGTCACCTCCTCGGAGGTGAGCGTCATCGGCGTGTCTTCGCGCCGCGCCGCCCATTCGGACCGCGAGAACACGTGGTAAGGCGAAAGGCCGTCGTCGGTGCGCTGTTCCATCAACAAATCCGGACGTCTTCAGCTGCCCTTGCGGGAGGCCTTTTCCTGCAGCCCGGTCTGGCTGACCCGGGCACCGAGCACGCTCTCGACCTCGGACAGCTTGATGTCGCGTGCCTTGAGAACGACGAGCAGGTGATAGATGAGATCGGCGGTTTCTTCGATCAACCGCTCGCGGCTTTCGACCACCGACGCGAGCGCGAGCTCGACGGCTTCTTCGCCGAGCTTCTTCGCGCATTGGGCGACGCCGCGGTCGAGCAATTTGCGGGTATAAGACACGTCGGGATCGGCTCCGGCACGCTCGTCGACGCGGCGTTCGAGATCGTAAATGGTGAATTCACCCATGGAAACTTCCCTTATCACCTCGGGCGCAACGCGAACAGGCAAGGCGTGCATGGCTCACGCGTCCAGGCGCATCGCGAGGCCGGCACCGGCCATATAGGTCTTGGCCTCGCGGATCGAATACTCCCCGAAATGGAAAATCGACGCCGCGAGGACGGCGGCGGCGTGGCCGTCGCGCACGCCGGTGACGAGATGGTCGAGCGTGCCGACCCCGCCGGAGGCGATCACCGGGACGGACACCGCGTCGGCGACCGCCCGCGTCAGCGCGATGTCGAAGCCGGCGCGGGTGCCGTCGCGATCCATCGAGGTCAACAGGATTTCGCCGGCTCCGAGGGAGACGACCTCGCGGGCGTAGTCGACCGCATCGAGACCGGTCGGCTTGCGCCCGCCGTGCGTAAAGATTTCCCAGCGCTCGGGCTCGCCCGGCGGCGACACTTTCTTGGCGTCGATCGCGACCACGATGCACTGGTCGCCGAACTTCTCCGCCGCCTCCTTGACGAATTCGCGCCGGTGGACCGCCGCGGTGTTGATCGAGACCTTGTCGGCGCCCGACTGCAGCAACGTGCGGATGTCGGCGATGGTGCGCACGCCGCCGCCGACGGTGAGCGGCATGAAGCAGGCCTCCGCGGTGCGGCGCACGACGTCGAGGATGATCCCGCGGTTCTCGTTGCTCGCGGTGATGTCGAGAAAGGTCAATTCGTCGGCACCGGCGGCGTCATAGGCGATGGCCGCCGCGACCGGATCGCCGGCGTCGCGCAGATCGACGAAGTTGATCCCCTTGACCACACGGCCGTCCTTGACATCGAGGCAGGGAATGACGCGGACCTTGAGCATGCCTCACCGGTCCCGCGCGGCGCGGATCAGGCGCAGCGCCTCGCTGGCATTGAGCCGGCCGTCGTAGATGGCGCGGCCGGCGATGGCGCCCGCGAGCTTTACCGCCCGGGGCTCCAGCATCAGCCGGATGTCGTCGAGCGAGGCGAGGCCGCCGGAGGCGATGACCGGGATCGTCACCGCGTCGGCAAGCGCGATGGTCGCATCGAGGTTGAGGCCCTTGAGGAGCCCGTCGCGCGAGATATCGGTGTAGATGATGGCGGCGACACCGGCATCCTCGAAGCGCTGCGCGATTTCGAGCGCGGTGAGTTCGGAGGTCTCCGCCCAGCCTTGGACGGCCACCTTGCCGTCGCGGGCGTCGAGCCCGACCGCGATGCGGCCCGGGAAGGCACGGGCCGCTTCACGGACCAGCGACGGATCGCGCACCGCCGCGGTGCCGATGATGGCGCGGTCGACCCCCTTTTCGAGCCACGACGAAATCGCACCCATGTCGCGCAGCCCGCCGCCGAGCTGCACCGGCAGGGGAATGCTTTCGATGATGCGCTCGACCGCCCGCACGTTCACCGGACGACCGGCGAAGGCGGCATCGAGGTCGACGACGTGAAGGTATTCGAAGCCTTCGGTCACGAAGGTCTGCGCCTGCGCGGCCGGATCGCGGTTGAACACGGTGGCGCGCGCCATGTCGCCCTGCTCCAGGCGCACGCAGACGCCGTCCTTGATGTCGATGGCAGGGAACAGGATCAACGGTATCGCTCTTCGCTCGATCCGGGCACGGTCTTCAAGGCTTCCAGTCGAGGAAGTTCGCGATCAACGCAAGCCCAAGTTTCTGGCTCTTCTCCGGGTGGAACTGGGTACCGGCATAATTGTCGCGGGCAACGAAGGCGGTGACGGGACCGCCGTAGTCGGCCGAGGCGACGAGATCGGCGCGGTCGCCGACCTCGAGCTGGTAGCTGTGCACGAAATAGGCATGGAGCCCGTCGCGGCCGAGCGGGATGCCGGCGAACAGCGGATGCGGCTCGATTTCGTCGAGGGTGTTCCAGCCCATGTGCGGGATCTTGAGGGCGGGATTGCGCGGCTCGATGCGGGCGACCTCACCGGCGATCCAGCCGAGCCCCTCGGTCACCTCGTATTCGCGGCCGCGTTCGGCCATGAGCTGCATGCCGACGCAGATGCCGAGAAACGGCCGGCCGCGGCGGCGCACGGTGTCCTCGAGCGCCTCGACCATGCCGGGCAGAGCATCGAGGCCGCGCCGGCAGTCGGCGAAAGCGCCGACGCCCGGCAGCACCACGCGATCGGCGGCTCGGACCTTGTCCGGATCGTCGGTCACCACGATCGGCTCGCCGTGGTTCTTCTCGCGCGCCGCCCGCTCGAACGCCTTGGCCGCCGAGTGCAGGTTGCCGGAGCCGTAATCGATGATGGCGACGGTCACCGCCCTCCTCCGGGCTCTGGAAACAGGCCGATCACGCCGGCGGTCGCGACCTTGCCGTAAGGCGGCGGCGGAGGCGGCGGCGGGCCGAGGGACCTCTCGCGCGACCACGTATCGAAGAAACGGCGTTCCGCCATTTCGAGATCATCGGCGACGACCACGCCGCGCTCATGCCAACCCCGGCGCAGCAGCGTCCATCGCCGCAAGCCCGGTGCCTCCATTCCGACGAGGAGCGCCACCAGCACATAGACGATCGACCGTGCCGTCGCCGGGATCGCGAAGCGCCGCAGGGCGTACTCGATCGCTGCGATCACGACGATGTAGACGATTAGCACGAGCCACAGCCGGCGCCAGATCATCCAGAACGGGCCGAGCAGGAACGCGCCCCAGCTGAAGCGGTCGCGCAGGAAGACGAACCGGGCGGCGTGGTCGACGACCGGTCGGTTCGCGCGCGCCGGGGGCTCGAAGACGGCGTAGGCTGGCATGGCGTTATTCCGTTTCCACCGCAGGAAGCCGAAAAGTTGCAGACTTTTCGGACAAGATCATGCCCAAAATCAAGGAGCGCGCGATCCCGGCGGGCGCAAGTTGATCGCGCTTCACGGAGGCCGCGACACGGGGCCCGCCACCGATGCAAGACGCGAAGGGGGCACCGCTCACCCGCCGAGCGATCCTTTGGTCGAGGGCACTTCGTCCTTCATGCGCGGATCGATCGCGACCGCAGCCCGGAGCGCCCGCGCCAGCCCCTTGAAGCAGGACTCCGATATATGGTGATCGTTGGTCCCGTAAAGGGTTTCCACGTGCAGGGTGATGCCTGCATTCATGGCAAAGGCCTGAAACCACTCCCGAACGAGCTCGGTGTCGAAGGTGCCGATCTTATCGCGGGAAAACGTCGACTTGAATACGAGGAAAGGCCGGCCCGAAATGTCGATGGCGACACGGGTGAGCGCCTCGTCCATCGGCAAATGCACGTCGGCGTAGCGGGTGACACCGCGCATGTCGCCGAGCGCCTGTTTCACCGCCTGGCCGAGCGCGATGCCGACATCCTCGGTGGTATGGTGGTGGTCGATGTGGAGGTCGCCGGCCGCCTTCACCGTCATGTCGATGCGGGAATGGCGCGCCAGGAGGTCGAGCATGTGATCGAGAAAGCCGATTCCGGTCGCGATCGCGGCCTCGCCGCGGCCGTCGAGATCGACGGTCACCGCGACGTCGGTTTCCTTGGTGGTGCGCTTGACCGTCGCCTTGCGCATGTCTCGCCCGCTCCGTTGTTCGCGCGCCTTGTATCAGGGGTGCGGGGCGCCCGCCACTGCCGGCGCGTAGGAGCATGAATTAATGGTGGCGCGGTCATCCCTCCCCGGCTTCGGGGAGGGCAGGGTGGGGTTCTTTCTTGGCTCGCTGCGCTCGCGACCCCACCCGACCTCGCTATCGCTCGGCCACCCTCCCCGAAGACGGGGAAGGAGAAGGTTTGCGTTGCGGCGGGTCGAGTGCCTAAATCAGGCGACGGTATGAGAACATTTTCCATGCAACCTTCCTCGCCGGATTCCTGGCACGGCACCACCATCCTGACCGTCCGCAAGGGCGGGATCGTCGCCATCGGCGGCGACGGCCAGGTGTCGATCGGCCAGACCATCGTTAAGGCCAACGCCAAGAAGGTGCGCCGGCTCGCCAAGGGCGACGTGATCGGCGGCTTCGCCGGCGCGACCGCCGACGCCTTCACCCTCTTCGAGCGGCTCGAAGGCAAGCTCGAGCAGTACCCCGGCCAGCTCATGCGCGCGGCGGTGGAACTCGCCAAGGACTGGCGCACCGACCGTTACCTCCGGCGCCTGGAGGCGATGATGATCGTCGCCGACGCCCGGGTCTCGCTCGTCCTCACCGGCACCGGCGACGTGCTGGAGCCGGAGAACAACGTGATGGGCATCGGCTCCGGCGGCAACTACGCGCTCGCCGCGGCGCGCGCCCTCGTCGACACCGACATGACCGCCGAGGCGATCGTGCGCAAGGCGATGGCGATCGCGGCTGAAATCTGCGTCTATACCAACCACAGCGTGACCATCGAGACGCTGCAGGCCTGAGGCCGCGCGTGATGGCCCGAGAAAGCGCATGACCGATTTTTCCCCTCGCGAAATCGTCTCCGAGCTCGATCGCTTCATCATCGGCCAGGCCGATGCCAAGCGCGCGGTCGCGATCGCGCTGCGCAACCGCTGGCGCCGGCTCCAGCTCGACGAGAAGCTGCGCGAAGAGGTGATGCCGAAGAACATCCTGATGATCGGCCCGACCGGCGTCGGCAAGACCGAGATCTCGCGCCGCCTGGCGCGGCTCGCCGGCGCGCCGTTCCTCAAGGTCGAGGCGACCAAGTTCACCGAGGTCGGCTATGTCGGCCGCGACGTCGAGCAGATCGTGCGCGACCTCGTCGAGATCGCGATCGGGCTCACCCGCGAGAAGAAGCGCAAGGACGTCCGCGTGCGCGCCCACGCCGCCGCCGAGGACCGCGTCGTCGACGCCCTCGTCGGCGCGACCGCGAGCACCTCCACCAAGGAGACGTTCCGCAAGAAGCTGCGCGCCGGCGAGCTCGACGACAAGGAGATCGAGGTCGAAGTGCAGGCCTCCGGCGGCGGCATGCCGATGTTCGAGATTCCCGGCCTGCCCGGCGCCCAGATGGGCGCGATCTCGATCGGCGACATTTTCGGCAAGCTCGGCGGCGGCCGCACCAAGACGCGCCGCGTCGTGGTGAAGGACTCCTACGAACTCCTGATCAACGAGGAGTCCGACAAGCTGCTCGACCAGGACCAGCTGGTGCAGGAGGCGATCCGGGCGGTCGAGAACAACGGCATCGTGTTCCTCGACGAGATCGACAAGATCTGCGCCCGCGACGGCCGGGCCGGCGCCGACGTGTCGCGCGAGGGCGTGCAGCGCGATCTGCTGCCGCTGATCGAAGGCACCACGGTCTCGACCAAGCACGGCGCGGTCAAGACCGACCACGTGCTGTTCATCGCCTCCGGCGCCTTCCACACCGCCAAGCCCTCCGACCTCCTGCCCGAGCTGCAGGGGCGCCTGCCGATCCGGGTCGAGCTCAAGCCGCTGACCCGCGAAGACTTCAGGCGCATCCTCACCGAGCCCGAGGCCTCGCTCATCAAGCAATACGTGGCGCTGATCGCGACCGAGGGCGTGACGCTCGAATTCACGCCCGATTCGATCGAGGCGATCGCCGACATCGCGGTGTCCGTGAACTCGACGGTGGAGAACATCGGCGCGCGGCGGTTGCAGACGGTGATGGAGCGCGTGCTCGACGACATCTCGTTCGGCGCGCCGGACCGCAACGGCGACGAGGTGAAGATCGACGGCGACTACGTGCGAAGCCGGGTCGAAGACCTCGCCAAGAACGCGGACCTCTCGCGGTTTATTCTGTGAGGCGCGGGCCGCGCGGGGCTAATCGCGCGCCTTGCGCAGCCGCACGTAGAGCGCGCCCTCGCCGCCGTGGCCGACATGGGCGACGTCGAAGCCGAGCACGCAGGCGCGCAATTCCGGCAGCGCGAGCCACAGCGGCACCTGCCGCCGCAGCACGCCGCGCTCGCCGCCCGGACCGCCCTTGCCGGTGATGACCAGCACGAACTTCGCCCCTTCCGCCTGGGCGCGGCGCAGAAAGCGCAGCAGCGCGTCGTGCGCCTCGGCCTGGGTCATGCCGTGAAGATCGATGCGTCCGCCGATCTCGGCGTTGCCGCGGGCGAGCTGCCGGCGCTCGCGCAGCGCAAACGCTTTCGCGGGCGACGGCGGCTTCGCTTTGGGCGCGACGGGTTGCGGCGCATGCTCCACGTGTTTGGCGACGTTCGACTTGGTGACGTTCGGCTTGGCGCTTTGCGGCTTTGACGGAGCGGCTTTCGCGAGCTGCGCAGCGGACGGCTTGGTTGCCGGCTTGGTCGTCGATTTGGCCCGCAGCGGCCGCACCGAGCGCGCCACCGCCGTCCACAGGCGCTCTTCCTCTGCTGTCAGGTGGCGCCGGCCTCGGATCATTTCCCGCGGCATCGCCTCCGTATGCCGCTTGTCGCTCACTGCCAGTAATACCGCAGCACGCGCCGCCGTTCTCGCACCTCCCGCGCCACCGCCGTCGAGGTGAGCACGCGGCGCGTCTGATGCGGCACCGCCTCGGGAAGCGAGCGGGTCGCCACCTCGGGCAGCGGCTTTATCGGGACTTCCGGGAGCGGCTTGGTCGCCGGCGGCGGCGCAAGCCTCGTGGCGAGTTTCGTCGGCGGCAGCGGCATGCGCGCGCCGGCGGCGGTCGGGTCGAGCTCGCGCGGCAGCAGCATGGTGAAGCGGCCGGCCTGCTTGATGCGCCCCGCCATCTGGCCCGCCTCGTCGCCCGCTCCGAAGAACAGGTCGGCGCGCGCCGGCCCGACGATCGCGGAGCCGGTGTCCTGGGCGATCATGGTGCGGCGGAACGCCGTCGTGTTGCGGGCGCCGGAGAGCGGCAGGTCGGCTTCGATGAAGAACGGCGTGCCGTAGACATGCAGGTTCTTGTCGACCGCGATCGAGCGGCCGGCGGAGAGCGGAATGCCCTGGGCGCCCAGCGCCTCGGCGCCTGAAGTCCAATCCGACGATGCGGAAGAACACCATGGAGCGGTTCTGCCGGCGGACGTCATTGGCGCCCACGGGATTGTCGTGCATCCATTCGCGGATGCGCTGCATCGACATTTCCTCGCGCGACACCAGGCCGCGCTCGATCAGCACGCGGCCCACCGGCACATAGGGGTAGCCGTTATGCGCATCATAATTGATGTGCATCATGGTGCCGTCTTCGAGCCGGATCTGCGCCGATCCTTCGATGCCGATGAACAGCGCATCGGTCTGGCTGCGCACCCAGCAAATCTCGAGGTGCTGGCCGTCGAGCGCGCCGTCCTCGATCGCGCCGCGGTCGTAATAGGGAACGAGCTCGCCGTTCGGCATGCGGCGGAATGCCTTGCCCGTGTTGGGGAACGCCGCGCCGTCGGCGAGGCCGGGCGCGGTGAGATCGGGCGGCCGGCGATAGAGCGGCACCGAGAATTCCCGCGTCGGGAAACGCGAGCCGTCGACGATCGGCTCGTAATAGCCGGTGAGGAAGCCCGCCGCTTCGCCGAGCTTGCGGATGCGCACCGGAACGAAATTGGCTTCGAAGAACTCGCGCGCCGCGGCGCCTTTCAATGGCCCCGCCTTGATCGCGCGGCGCGCAGACCTGTTCGAGCGCCGCACGCACCGGCCGGGCGTCGCCGCCGGCCGGCGGAGCCGCGCGCAGCGGCATGCGCTTGCGCGTGCGACTGTTCGGCGCGGAACGCCATCGATCGCACGATCGGGCGGCAGCTCGCGAACAAGGTCGCGTACGCGCTCGCATGATCGTCGCCGGCCCAGCCGTCGAGCTCGGACCAGCGCGCCGGCTCGAGCGCCGCGTTCGGGATCTTCAGCGGCCCGGGGCCGGTATCGATGGAGATCGGGGCAGGCTGCGGGGCGCCGCGCGGAATGGTGCCCGTCACGTCACGGAAACGCAGGTGATGCACATAGCGGTAGTAGCGGCGGGCATCGGCGCCGTGCAGCGCGAGCGCGAGGAAGGCGAACACCGCCAGCGCGGTCAACAGAACGGCTCGCAGATTCACCCCCATCACGGCCCCCCGTTCCGGTCAGCTGCCCGCCTCGGTCGCGACCAGCTTCCAGTTGGGGTCGCGCGAGGTGACATCGCGGGCGAAGGTCCAGACGTCGGTGACGCTGGTGACCCGATCGGCGCTGCCGTCGATGACGTTGCCGTTGCGGTCGCGGGTCGCCGAGACGAGCTGCGATACGAAGCGCAGCGTGATCTGCGCCGTCTTGCCGCGCACCTCCGCCCCCGTGATCTGGGAGACGTCGATCGAGACGAAGCGGGTCTCGGCCGTCTCGCCACGGCTTTCGCGCTCGCGAATCACCTGGTCGAAGCCGTCGAACACCTCGCGCGCGAGGAGATCGCGCAGCGCCCGCCGGTCGCCCTCGGCATAGGCGGTGACGATCATCTCGTAGGCGGCCCGCGCCCCGGTGACGAAATGCTTGGCGTCGAAGCTCTTGTCGGTGGCTGTAATGGCATCGAGGCCGCGCGCCACCGCCGAGCCCGCAGGCGCAATGCCGGCATAGCGGTCCCCGGTCTCCTTGACCTCGGCCGCCTTGGGCGGCTCGCTGGTGCGCGGCGGCAGCGGGATCACCTTGTCGTTTGCCGCATTACGGACCGGATCGGGCGCGGCATAGGGGTCATAGGGCGGCCGCTCGCGGCCGGTCCGTTGACCGAGCACGCTGCGCAGCCGCAGGAAGATGAACACCGCGAGCGCCAGGAAGATGATGGTGTAAATGTCGAACACGTCTATGCTTTCGCGGCTGCCGCAGAGGCGCAGGAGCGCCTGTTGAGATCAACCCAGTTCGTCGGTTCCGTCGCCCTAGGTCATGTAGGAAATTGGCCCAGCCATTCCAGGGTCATATGGGCGCTTGGTTGCGCTGCAAGCTTAAACGATCGGGCAGCTTGCGCCAACCTGGGGCGACCTTGGTCTTCCCCGTAAGGGAAAAGTATTGATGAACTAACATCGCGCCAGAAAAGAGGCCATATATCCGTACGGGCCGCGCACGGGTCAGGTATGGGACCGATGCAACTCGTCAAATGGATCGCCACCGGCGTCTTGGTTCTGCCGCTGGCCGAAATCGTCGCTTTCGTCGTGGTCGCGAGCCAGATCGGCTTTGCGAAGGCGCTGGTTCTCGTCCTCCTGATCTCGTTCTTCGGCGTGCTGGTGCTGCGCCATGCGGGCGCCGGCCAGGTGACCCGCCTGCGCACCGCGGCGGGGGGCGATTTTCGCACCATCGCGCTTGGCGGCGGCAGCGCCGGCACCGCGCTCGGCGGAATTCTCCTTGTGATTCCGGGCTTTGTGACCGGCGTGCTGGGGTTCCTGATGATCATGCCGGCCACCCGCGACTGGCTCGTCCAGACCGCGCTGCGGCTCTTTCTCGACCGCCCGCGCCAGCCGCCGCCCGGGACCATCGATCTGTCGCCCGACGAGTGGCAGTCTCTTCCGGACCCGGACGCACCGCGACGGCGCCGCCGCACCAAGCAGGACTGACGCGCCAGCAACGCGTAAAGGAGCTCCGGTTCCCGGTGCGCCGCAGTGCCGGGGCCGCCTTGTTCCCCCCGACCGCCTGTGTTAGCCAACGCCCGCACCGGCGCAGGCGAGACCGGCAGGAGGGGAATGGATGTCAAGCTCGACGAACGGCGGCAGTGCCGAGGAAGCCGGTACCCAGCCGAACCTCGGCGTGATCGCGCAATACATCAAGGATTTCTCGTTCGAGAATCCCAATGCGCCGCATTCCCTCATGCAGCAGCAACAGCAGCCGCAGATCTCGATCCAGATCAACGTCAATCCCACCCAGCTCTCGACCACCGACTTCGAGGTCGAGCTCAAGATCGAGGGCAAGGCCGAGATCGACGCCAAGGTGCTGTTCGCCTTCGACCTCAACTACGGCGGCGTGTTCCGGCTGACCAACATTCCCCAGGAGAACATCGGGCCGCTGCTGATGATCGAATGCCCGCGGCTGTTGTTCCCGTTCGCCCGCGAGCTGATTGCGAGCGCCATTTCGAATGGCGGGTTCCCGCCGCTGCTTCTGCAGCCGATCGATTTCGTCGGCCTCTACCAGCGCCGCCTCGCTGACACGCAGGGACAGCAGGCCCCGACCACGGCGTAAGAGTTCCGCTGGCGGTACTCCTGCGGGCCTCATCCTGAGTGTTACCACCGGTGCTGTGGGCAAAGGCGCGCAGCGCCGTGCCCACGCGGTCGAACCGGATGGCCTAGTCAGACGTGGGCACGCTTCGCTTTGCCCACCCTACGGACCTCGCGGACGCGCCTTTGAGCTTCGGGTCCGGCTTGGTATGGTCCCTGGAGGGGGACGGCGTGGTGGGGTGACGCACCGCGGCGCCCTTTGCACAGGGAAACGAATGAAGCCCGCGCTCATTCTCAAATCGGTGCGAAGTCTCCGCAACGCGGTGGCGACCAACGTCAACCGCGTGCGCCAGCGCGAGTTCATCCCGAAATCCGCGCTCTCCCTCGGCATCGAAACTTCGAGCCTGTGCAACCTGGACTGCCGGTTCTGCGCCTACCCCAAGAAGCAGAGCCCCAAGGTGACGATGAAGGACGACTTCTTCCGCGACTGCATCGCCCAGGCGCTGGAGATGGGATACCGCCGCTTCGATCTCACGCCTTGCACCGGCGACGTCTTCATGGACCGCGACGTCTTCAACAAGCTCGAGCACATGGAGAGCCATCCGGGCGTGCTGAGCTACAGCTTCTTCACGAACTTCACCATTCCGAAGCGCGAGGACGTCAGGCAGCTGTTCGACTTGCCCAAGCTGTCGGCTCTCGCGATCAGCATCTACGGCTACGACCCCAAGACCTTCGTCGCCATCACCCAGTCGACCGAGAAGGTGTACCACCGTCTCGTCGACAATCTCGAGACCTTCCTCGGGCAATTCGCCAAGCGCAAATTCAGCCTGCACATCTCGCTGCACCCGGGCGTCGCCTCGCTGCGCGGGAAGACCAGCGAGATCACGCGGCTGCTCGATCGCTTCCGCAAGGCCGGCGTGCCGGTGAAGGTGTCGAAGGG
The DNA here is from genome assembly GCA_963793985.1 of uncultured Alphaproteobacteria bacterium. Taxonomy (GTDB): domain Bacteria; phylum Pseudomonadota; class Alphaproteobacteria; order Rhizobiales; family Xanthobacteraceae; genus JAJPKK01. The sequence continues at coordinate 139,720 of CAWCCG010000021.1, forward strand.
CGTCTACAACAACTGGGGCGGCTTCGTCACCAATGACGATGTGCGCGACCTGCCGATCGACATCGTCGGTCCCGGCCTCGTCTACAAGAACGGCGCCTGCGTGCGCCTGTTCACCACCGTGCAGATCATGGCGACCGGCATCGTCAACGGCTGCGCCTGCCGCGACGCCGACGCGACCTTGCGGCTCGGAGATATCAGGGAAAAGCCGCTGCGCGAGATCATCTCCAGCCGCAATCCGACCTACATGGCGCTGATCGAGGAGCAGCAGCAGGGCAATTTCCGCCCGGTCTGCCAAAGCTGCGATATGTATGCGAGCATCTATCACAAGAGCTCGGCCTATCGAAAAGAAGGCGTCGAGCTCGAGACGCTCGCCGAGTTCAAGGCGCGCCTGGGCTGAAGAAACCGGGGCGCCGATCTTTGATCCCGCCTTTAGGCGGGCAATAGCTCTCTCGCCGCCATCGCCGGGCTTGTCCCGGCGATCCGGACAATGTGACACGGCCTTGCCCTCTTAAGCGGGATCGCCGGGTCAAGCCCGGCGATGACGGTTTAATGTGAATCAAAATGGCTTAGCGCCGCCGTTCCAGCCGCCGCACCAGGTAATTGAAATTCACCACGAACTGGTCGGGCCGCGAGATGTCGTGCTTGAGCTGCGCGATGTCGGCCGCCGGAAAATCCGGGGCAGGATCGCCGGCGGCTTCGGTGATCATCTGGATCATCGCGGCGTTCTCCAGCATGATGACGTTGATCACCGCCTCCTCGATCGAGCCGCCGACCACGACGACGCCGTGGTTCTTGAGCAGCGCCGCGCGATGCGGTCCGAGCGCGCGGGCGACCCCTGCGCCCATCTTCTCGTCGCGGATCAAATTGATGGTGTCGGCATAGACGCCGAGCCCCTCGTAGAACAGCGCCGCCGGCTGGCTGAAGCAGCGCATCGGCCGCCCGCTCGACGAGAGCGCCACCGCATAGGGCGGATGAGTGTGGATGACGCTCTGCACGTCGGGCCGCGCCTTGAAGATCTCCGAGTGGATGAACACTTCGCTGTGGCGCCGGCCGCTGCCTGCAAGCGACCTTTCCTTCGAGATCGATGGTGAGGATGTTGTCGTGGGTGAGCTCGTCGAGCCCGACGCTGTGCGGCTTCATGAAGAACTGCGACGGCTCGTCCGGCAGGCGCACCGAGACATGGCCGCGGGTGAAGTCGTCCTGCCCTTCCGCCACCAGCACGCGGCCGGCGAGGATGAGTTTCTGTTTTGCCTCGTCGTGGGTCATGACGTTTCCTCTCCTGCGCACCGCGAGTGTGCGCAGGTTCTCGATCTGTCTTGCGATCCTCGAGCTCGAGTAACTGGATTTTCGACCTCGTATCCCTCGCTATTCACAGCCTTGACCTGCGACCTAAGTGCCTCGCGTGCTGCCTTTAGATCTCTTGGACGAACTCGCGAAAATTTGATTGCGCGATACAAGCTTACGTCAAACGGAATTGTCTCCGCGGCAAGCTGCATGTGAATAATTGGCTTTTGGATCACATGACGGGTAGAGTCGAGATGTGGCGCGGTTACGGTAGGCCGAACATATCTGTTTCCGCCCCTTTCGTTTGGCGGTGCCTCACTAATTCGACCCTGGCCCCGTCTCCACACCCCGCTCGTCAAACCGGACGTGCGGATTTCCCGCATCCGGCTTTCTCCCGTCCCGTCAGACCTTCGCTCTCGGCAGGTCGACACGTCGCGCTGGAACGCTGTAGAGGCCGAGTGTCTCGTAGAGATACTCGTTTGGGATCTGGCGAAACCCGACGCCTCGTCGTTTCGAGCGGCGCATCAACCAGCGGCGGACCCGTCGTTCAGTGTATGCTCGAATGAGCTCATAGACTTCTATGACTGGCCCCTGGTCAAAGTAGCCGCACCAGCCGCGTAGCATGCTGTTGATGCGAGCCACCGTGTTGGCCGGTTCGTCCAGATACCACTGACGCGCAGTCCGCTCGTGGATACGCCGGAGCAAGCTCTTTACCGCCTTCTTCGATGGACGAGTGCCGAAGTAGGGACGCCCGTCCTTCCCGTAGAAGCGACCGACCGTGTAGCCGAGGAAGTCGAACTGCTCCTCGGGCAGTCGGACGATCCGAAGTCTTGGTTGCGTTCACCTCCAATCCAAGGCGCGTCACCAATTTCGCCATCCTCGTCATTGCCGCTTCTGCGTTGCCGGGTCGGCAGCATATGACGAAGTCGTCGGCGTAGTTGACGACATGAGCATTGAGTTGGTCCCGATGGCCGTGGCTATGCCAGGCCAACAGGAAACGCCGGAAGTAGCAGTTCGCCAGCAGCGGCGAGATCACTCCGCCCTGCGGGGTGCCCCGCTTTGTCCGTCGCGCTTCGGTGGTCTGTACCGGCCGCCCGTCGATGACCTCCACCACCGGGGCTGTCAGCCAGCCCTTGATGATATGAAGCATAGTCCCATCGGCGATGCGCCGGGACAGGCTCCGCAGCAGCGGGGCGTGTGGGATCGAGGTGAAGTAATCGCGCAAGTCCGCGTCCACCACTTCCCGGCGCCCATGCTGCGTCACGTGCCAGTAGACCCGTCGGAGAGCCATCTTGGCGTCCAGCCCGGGGCGGAAGCCATACTGCTGTGGCAGCAGGTCCGCCTCGAAGATGGGGCCAATGATCAGCACCGCCGCCATCTGGACCACGCGGTCGTTGATGCACGGGATGCCGAGAGGTCGCTGTCCTCCATTGCTCTTCGGTATCCATACGCGCAGAAGGGGCTTGGGCAAGTATCGCCCAGAAATCAGCTCCTCCCGCAGCGTTCCCAGCCATTGCTCTCGACCCCGGGCCTCGATCCGCTCGAACGTCTCGCCGTCCACCCCCGCCGCTCCCGCGTTGGCGCGGCAGCGACGGTAGGCTTCGAGCAGAACATCCTGACGGCAGACCTTGTCCCAGAGGGCGTAGAAGCGGAAGGCTGGTTCAGCCTTAGCTTTCGTCTGTAGCGAGGTCTGCAGCTTCTCAACCATTTCAGACGGCGTTGGTAGACTCATCGTCAATCGCCGGGCTGTCAGCCCTTCCCTCGCTTGGGTCGGATCAGGGCTCCTTCCCTCCGCCGGCATTACTCGGCCTCAGCGGTACTACGAACCCATCCGCCATCTGCGTTCGCCGGCGCTGGCCCTCGCGGGTTCGCCGTTGGCGCGAAGTTGCCGATTCTTGCCACGACCGCAGACTTCCCTTGTTGCGCACTGCTCATGTCCCGTGCGTGCTGCCATCACTACCCCGGTGGGATCGCCGGCTGCGTTTCTCGCTCGCTTCACCGACGACGGCGGCCTTCCCCGTTAGAATGGCGGGTCGACTCCCACATTGACTTTTTCGAGGCCTGCTCAATGTTCACACGCGTTGCGGCCCGCACGGTCCGCTGTCCCCCTATAGGGGACTTTTCTCGAAGTGCTTCAGGCCATTCGTCGCCTCCTGGCCCGCCCCGAGTGCTTCCGGCGATCGGGGTGGCCCGGGACAAGCCCGGCCATGACGCTCATTTATTGGTACGGCGCCCCCCAACGCTCGCCCTTCAATCCCGCGGCTGGATGCGGACCAGCCAGCCTTCGTGGTCGACATACCACACGGTCACCGGATCGGTGGAATTGTCGATCCAGGTTTCGCGGTCGATGCCGTAGGGCTCCGGCAGCACGTATTCGGTGAAGGCCACCGTCTTCGGATCGAAGCGCAGGTAGCGGCCGGAGTGCATCTCGCCCGCCCACACCTCGCCGTTCTTGTCGACCTGCGCCGAGTACATCGATGCATAGGGCGTCGGCAGGCGGTATTCGTGAATCCGCTTCTCGGTGGTGTCGAATTTCACCAGCATGCCGCCGCGGCCGCCCGACCAGTAGTTGTTTTGAAGATCGAACTCGCCGCGCGCCGGACCGGACCGCGGCGAGGTGTCGGGCTCGAACACCTCGGCGGTCTGCGTGTCGACCACGACGACGCCGTCGCGCGGCCACGCGCCGCCGCCGAAATAGCGCCCGTCGCGGCTCATCGCGCTGCCATAGGTGCCGGCGAACTTCTTGAGCACATAGCCCACCACCGGCTCGCCGGTCAGCGCCGCGACCTTGGTCACCTTGCGCTCGCGCGCCTTCCAGATGAAGCCTTCGGGATCGACCGCGTAGTTGCCGCCCATCGGCGTGTTCGCGGGCTCGCGCACCTTCCACGGGATGCGCTTGAACTCCTCCGTCTTCGGATCGAGTCGCCAGATGTTGTGCGCCCAGTTCTCCGAGCCCCAGACGATGTCGTTCTTGTCGACATAGATCCAGTGCGTGCCGGGAAGCACGCCGGTTTCCAGCGGCGGCACGCGGAATTCCTTCACCGTACCGGTCTTGGGATCGAGCCGTCCGACATAGGAGCTGCGGTGGGTCGAGTACCAGACGTTGCCCTGGGAATCGCCGCTCACGTCGTGCGTCGCCGTCTCGAGGCGCGGCAATTCGTATTCGGTGACGACCACGCGAGTCTGCCGCCCCTGCGGCCGCGGCAGGGTGACGAATTCCGGGTCCTTGGAATCCGGGCCGCGCACGCTCGCCAGCCATTTCACCAGCCGCGCCTCCTCGTCGCCGCCCCAGCGGCCGCGCTCGTTGATGTTGATGAGCGGCGAGCCGGCGCCGTGGATCATGCGGTAGACGATCTTGCCCCAGCCGGCCTCGTCGTAATGGTTGCGGAAGATCTGCTGGTAGGAATGGCACCAGTTGCAGTTGTTGGTGAGCAGCTTCTTCTGCTCGCCGGTGCCGGAGAGGCTGAGCAGCCATTCCGACCCCGTCATCTGCGCCGCGATCTCCGGCGTCGGCGGCAGCACGTCGGATTCCGTGACGTAGTCGAGCGTGATGTCGGGCAGCGCCGCGGCGCCCTTGATCTCGACCGCTTCCTTGACGAACGGCTTGAACTCGCGCGGCTGCGCGATGCGCAGCGCGTAGGCGCCGGCATCGAGCGCCGGGAATTCGTAGCGCCCATTGGCATCGGAATAGACCGTGGTGCGGACCGCGCTCTTCTTCGCGATCAGCTGCACCATCATGCCCTCCAGCAATTCGCCCTTGCTGGATTTGACGACGCCGGAAGGACCGCCGGCGAGCCGGTTGTCGGCATTCGCCGGCGCAAGGCTCGCCGCCGAAAGCAGCGCAACCGCTGCGGCGGCACCCATCACAAGGCTCGCCCGCTGCCCGTGTCCAGAAATCCGCGCCATCATCATCTCCCCGAAAAGGAATGTCCGTGAATTGGTTTGCGCGCTCACTGCGGCTTGTAGGCCGGATTGAGGGGCGGCGCGTCGGAGTTCCAGCAGCACTCTTCCCGCACGAAGCCCACGAGATCGTCGATATCGGCCTCGCTCAGCGTGTACTTGTAGGCCGCCATTCCCTCGCCGCCGTTGCGGATGCGGTCCTTCACCGTCTCGGTGTTCACCGGCAGGCCCGACAGCAGCGTCTCGCGCTTGAAGAGCCCCGTGAGCTGCGGCGCGTGCTTGGTGTATTCGTTGTGGCAGAACCAGCACTTGTAATAGAAGATCTCGCGCCCGCGCTCCGGCCCGCTCGCGGCGGCCTTCTTGAATTGGTAGGTCTGGAGCGCGCGCGAATAGGGATCGTGCATCGGCTGCGCCGGTCTTCGCGTCCGGCGCAGCCTGTTGCGCGGCGGCGCCGCCGGCGAGCCCCATCGCGGCGATCAGTACGAGCCCTCGCGATACGAACCTCATGGTGTCTCCCTGATTTTCTGATCGGGCCGTGCGCGCGTTTCGCCCTGCCGCGCGCCGACCCTGTTTTTGTACCGGCACCGATCGTATCAGCTTTTCTCGGCTCCGGGAGGGGTCGCGCCGCGCCTCGCGCGCCCTTGTCAGCGCTGCAGCACGCAGGACCGCGCGTCGCGCCGCTCTTCCCAGCCGGCGCGCTCGAGCTCGGGACGATCGCTTTCGTCTTCGGGATAGCCGAGGCAGAAATAGCCGATCAGCCGCCAGGCGGCGGGCACATCGAGAATTGCGGCGATGGCCGCGGGATCGAGGATCGACACCCAGCCCATGCCGATGCCTTCGGCGCGGGCGGCGAGCCACATCAGGCTCACCGCCGTGACCGCCGAGTATTCCACCATCTCCGGCATGGTGAGGCGGCCGAGCCGATGGCCGGTCTCGGTGGCGGTGTCGGCGAACACTGCGAACTGGCACGGCGCCTCCTCGAGCCCGGCGAGCTTGAGCGCGGCGTAGCGCGCCGCGCGCTCGCCGGAATAGGTCTTCAGCGCCTCCGCATTGCAGGCCTTGAACGCTTCGCGCACCGCCTGCCGCCTTGCGGGATCGTCGACGAGCACGAACCGCCACGGCTGGCTCAGGCCGACCGACGGCGCGAGGCAGGCGATCTCGATCAGGCGATCGAGCATGCCGGACGGCAGCGCGTCGCGGCGGAACCGCCGCACGTCGCGCCGCCACACGAAAAGCTCGCGCAGCCGCGTGCGAAATGCCTCGTCGAAGGGAGCAACGCCGCTCATGCGCGCACTCCCGATCCGACGGCGACCAGCAGGACCAGCACTTCGCCGATCTGCTCGAGGGCGCCGAGCACGTCGCCGGTCTGGCCGCCGATCGCCTTCATGCTCAGCCGCGCCACTGCAACGGCTGCGGCGCCGAGCAGGACTGCCGCGAGGAGGCCCGGGCCCAAGCCGAGGCACAGCACCAGCGCCAGCACGCCGATGAGCGCGGCCACGACGGCGACCTCGCGCGGCGGCGCGCCGAACGACGCGGCGAGGCCATCGCTCCGCGCCGGCGGAACGAGCGCCATCACCGCCGGCAGCGTCGCCCGCGCCGCGGTGTGCGCGGCGACGAGCGCCAGCGCGACCGCGCCGGGGCGGGCGATGCTCGCGAGCGCCGCCCAGCGCAGCAGGATCGACAGCACCAGTGCGCAGGCCCCATAGGTGCCGAGCCGGCTGTCGTGCATGATCTCGAGCTTGCGGGCACGGTCGCCGCCGCCCATGGCATCGGCGGTGTCGGCGAGGCCGTCCTCATGCATGGCCCCCGTCAGCGCCATGCCCGCGGCAATCGCCAGCGCGGCGGCGACGGACGGCGGCAGGCCGAGGCGGATGGCGATCGGCGTAGGCGAGCGCCGCGGCGGCGCCCACCAGCGCCCCGGCGACCGGCATCGCCCAGCTCGCCCGTGCGATGTCGCCGTCGGCGAGCCGTCCCACATGCGCGAGCGGCAGCCGCGTGCAGAATGCGATGTTCACCGCAAGGTCGGTGATGGGACGCGGCCAGCCAGCGTCCGTCACGGCTGTACCCTCAGAGGCTTTGACCGCGCGGCCGATTTGGTGTCATTCGAAGGAACTTCGCGATTGATCAGGGGCAGGCTCGCCGCATGACCGCTTTCAACACCATCGCCGAATTGCGCGCCGCCTGCCTCGACCTGCCGGCCGGAGATACGGCCGCGGCGGAGGAGGCGACGCGCCGCAACGGCATGCTGACCAAGCCGCCGGGCGCGCTCGGACGGCTCGAGGACGCCGCGATATGGCTCGCCCGCTGGCAGGGCCGCCCGGTGCCGCAGCTCGAACGCGTCGAAGTGCTGGTGTTCGCCGGCAACCATGGCGTGGTCGCGCAGGGCGTGTCGGCCTACCCGGCCGGCGTCACCGCGCAGATGGTCGCGAACTTCGCCGCCGGCGGCGCCGCCATCAACCAGCTCGCGGCGCTCGCCGGGGCCAAGCTCTCGGTCGTGCCGCTCGCGCTCGACGAGCCGACCGCGGACTTCACGCTGGAACAGGCGATGGACGAGGAGCAATTCCTCGAAGCCGTCGCCGCCGGCCACGGCGCCGTCCCGGCCGAAGCCGACCTTCTCTGTCTCGGCGAGATGGGCATCGGCAACACCACCGCCGCTTCTGCCGTGGCCGCCGCCCTGTTCGGCGGCGGCGGCACCCGCTGGGCCGGCCGCGGCACCGGGGTCGACGACGAGGGCCTCGCCCGCAAGCGCGCGGCGATCGACAAGGCGCTGGCGCAGCATCAGCCGGTGCTCGAGGATCCGCTTGGCGTCGCCGCGGCGCTCGGCGGCCGCGAGCTTGCGGCGATCCTCGGCGCGACGCTCGCGGCACGGCAGCGCAAAATCCCGGTGCTGATCGACGGCTTCGTCTCCACCGCCGCGGTGGCGCCGCTCGGCAAGCTCGGCCCCAGCACGCTCGCCCACGCCGGCGCCTCCCACGTGTCCGCGGAAGGCGGCCACCGCGCCCTGCTGCAGGAGTTGAGCCTCGTGCCGCTGCTCGATCTCGGCATGCGCCTCGGCGAGGCCTCCGGCGCCGCCGTCGCAGTGCTGATCCTGCGCGCCGCGCTCGCCTGCCACACCGGCATGGCGACCTTCGGCGAAGCCGGCGTGTCGGAAAAAATTTAGCGCAACAGGGCACGACGCTTGCGCCCCCTCTCCCCGCACGCGGGGAGAGGTGAAGCAGCCCGGCACCGCGAACGCGACTGAGCCGTTGGAGGCCATCCCGCTACTCCCGCGCGATGGCGTGGAAGAACGCGCCGGTGACATGGCCGCGCCGGCCGCCCGATGGGCCGAGCGCCTCGCCCTGACCGTCGACGAGCTCGACGAGCGGCGCGTCGTTCCCCGCATGGGTCACGGTCGCATAGTGAAACTCGTGGCCGCGCAGCGTGCTGCCGGCCGGACCGAGCGCACTTGCCGCAATGAGCCGCGCCTCGCGATAGCCGAGATGCAGCTTGCGCTCGGCGAAGCTCGTCTCGTGTCCGAGGAGGCCGGCCATCTCGTGGCGCACGCCGTCGGCATCTTCGAGGCCGGCGCCGAGCACCATGTAGCCGCCGCACTCGCCGTGCACCGGCCGGGTCGCCGCGAACCGCGCGAGCCCGCCGCGAAACCGCCGCGCCGCCGCGAGCGCGCCGGCATGAAGCTCGGGATAGCCGCCGGGCAGCCAGCAGCTGTCGCAATCGGCCGGAGGCGGCTCGTCGGCGAGCGGCGAGAACGCGACGATCTCGGCGCCGGCGCGCCGCCAGCCGTCGACGACATGGGGATAGACGAACGAGAAGGCGCGATCGGCGGCGAGCGCGATCCGTTGCCCCGGCGGCGGCAGCGGCGCGGGCAATGGACTCCGTCGTCGGGCGCGAAAGCTTGCAGCGGGCCGGCTGCGGCGACAATCCCGTCGAGGTCGAGATCGCGCTCCGCCATGTCGGCGAGGCGGTCGAGCCGTTCCGCAAGATCGGCATGCTCGCCGGCCTGCACGAGGCCGAGATGGCGTTCCGGCGTCGCGAGGCCGGGATCGCGCGGCACCGCACCGAGCACCGGCATTCCCGCCGGCGCCATCGCATCGGCGACGAGCGCCTGATGGCGCTGCGCTGCCGACGCGGTTGAGCACGACGCCCTGCGATCCGCACCGCCGGGTCATGCATCGCAAGTCCGCGCGCCACCGCGGCGGCCGTCTGCGACTGGCCCGACACGTCGAGCACCAGCAGCACCGGCAGGCCGAACCGCGCGGCGAGATCGGCGGTCGATCCGCTGCGGCCGGGCGGAGCGGCGACGCCGTCGAACAGGCCCATCACGCCCTCGATGACGAGCAGGTCGGCGTCGCTGCGCAGCCTCGCAGGCCAGCGCATCGAGCAGCGCCGGCGCCATCGCCCAGCTGTCGAGATTGAGGCTCGGCGCGCCGGTCGCGGCGGCATGGAAGGCGGGATCGATATAGTCCGGGCCCGCCTTCGCCGCGCGCACGCGGACGCCGCGCCGCCGCAGCGCCGCGAGCAGCGCGAGCGTCACCGTGGTCTTGCCCGAGCCCGAGCGCGGCGCCGCGATGATGAGGCCACGTGCCGTCATCGCGAAGGCTCCGCGCTCGCGGCGGCCACGAGCTCTTCGCGGACGTTGACGATGTCGCCGATGACGACGATCGCCGGCGCCTCGATGCCGTCTGCGGCGGCCGCGGCTGCGACGCGTCCGAGCGTCGAGGTCAGGACGCGCTGGCCGCTGGTCGTTGCCGCGGCGATGACGGCGGCGGGCGTATCCGGGGCGAGGCCACCGCCGATGAGCGCGGCGGCGATCTCGGCGAGATTGCGCATCGCCATGTAGAGCACGATCGGCTCGCGGGTCTGCGCCAGCGCGGCCCAGTCCGGCGCACCGCCGGCATCGGCGCCGTAGCCGGCGGCGAAGATCACCGCGCGGTTGATGCCGCGCCGGGTCGCCGGGATGCGCGCCGCGGCGAGCGCCGCGAGCCCCGCGGTGACGCCGGGAATGATGCGGAACGGCACGCCGGCCGCGGCGAGCGCTTCCGCCTCCTCGGCCCCGCGCGCGAACACGAGCGGATCGCCGCCCTTGAGCCGCAGCACGCGCTCGCCGGCCCGCGCCAGCACGACGAGCCGCTGCGAAATGTCCTCCTGGGTCGGCGACGGCCGGCCGCCGCGCTTGCCGGCAAATTCGAGCCGCGCCCGCGGCCCGGCGAGCGCCAGCACGCGCGGATCGACCAGCGCGTCGTGAACGATGACGTCCGCCTGGTCGAGCCCGGCCAGCGCATCGAGGGTGAGAAGCCCGGGATCGCCCGGTCCCGCGCCGGCCAGCCAGACATGGCCCGGCTCCAGCACCGGAATGCCGCCGCGGCGCGCCGCAAGGTCGGTCCAGGCGGTCATGGCGACGCGAGTGCCGTCACCCGTCGCCAGCGGTCGCCTCTCGATGCGCTGGATAGCGGAGCGGCAACCGCCCTCCCTCCCCGCGCGCGGGGAGAGGGTCGGGGTGAGGGGGCGGTTTCGCGAGTCTGAGCCTCCGAGATATCTTCTGACGCTCAAACTCGCGGCGAGGCCCCCTCACCCGGATCGCTGCGCGATCCGACCTCTCCCCGCACGCGGGGCGAGGTGCTGTCGTGCTCCGCACGACTTGAGAGCCCGATCGCCGTCCGTGGGGAGGAATCCGCACTGTCGCGCAACACACCACGCGTATAATCGGATTTCCGTGCGGAACCGGCTACACTCGCGCCATGAGCGAGCACGACCCTCCGCTTCGCCGCGGCTGGACCACCGGGACCTGCGCGACCGCGGCCGCCAAGGCGGCCTATGCCGCTCTGCTGACCGGCACATTTCCCGATCCGGTGGAGGTCACGCTGCCGAACGGCCAACGGCCGACCTTTGCGCTGGCGGTCACCCGCCGCGACGCCCAATCGGCGACCGCCGGCATCGTGAAGGACGCGGGCGACGATCCCGACGTCACCCACGGCGCCCTCATCCTGGTGACGGTCCACCATGGCCTCGCCGGCAGCGGCATCACGTTCCGCGCGGGCGAAGGCGTCGGCATCGTGACGCGGCCGGGGCTGCCGGTCCCGCCCGGTGAGCCCGCCATCAATCCGGTGCCGCGGCAGATGATCGCCGCGGCCATCGCCGAGGTCGCGGCGACGGCGCAGGGGACGGGCGACGTCGAGATCGAGATCGCGATCCCCGGCGGCGCCGCGCTCGCCGAAAAGACGCTCAACGCCCGGCTCGGCATCGTCGGCGGCCTGTCGATCCTCGGCACCACCGGGATCGTCATACCCTATTCGTGCTCGGCCTGGATCCATTCGATCCACAGCGGCATCGACGTCGCCCGCGCGATGGGGCTCACCCACATCGCGGGCTCGACCGGCGCCGCCTCCGAAGCCGCCGTGCAGAAGCTCCATCGCCTGCCCGAGTCGGCGCTCATCGAGATGGGCGACTTCGTCGGCGGCATGCTCAAATACCTGCGCCAGCATCCGGTGCCGCGGGTCACCATCGCCGGCGGCGTCGCCAAGATGACCAAGCTCGCGCAGGGCATGCTCGACCTGCATTCCAAGCGCGGCACCCTCGATCTCGGGGAGCTTGCCGCGCTCGCCGCGGAGGCCGGCGCGTCGGCGGCGCTTGCGGAAAAGATCGCCGGCGCAAATACCGCGGCGGAAGCTTTTGCCGACGCCGCGCACGAAGGCATCGCGCTCGGCGAGAGAGTGGCGCAGGCCGCGCAGGCGAAAGCCTGCGACGTGCTGGAGGGCTGCGACATCGCCGTCGAGGTCGCGGTGTTCGACCGCGACGGCGTGCTGGTCGGGCGCGCGCCGTTCGCCGGCGGTCATGAGGCGCCTCCCCGGAACCGGCGCTGATAGGCCGGATCGTAGAGCGCGCTGTCGCGAAACTCTTCTGCCGCGAGCGCGCGGCCGACCAGCACCAGCGCGGTGCGCTCGGCCTGCGCCGCCGCGACCTTGCCGGCGATGTCGGCGAGCGTGCCGCGCAGGACGATCTCCTGCGGCCAGCTCGCCCGCACCACCACCGCAGCGGGACAATCGGCGCCGTAGAACGGCATCAGCTCGGCGACGATTTTATCGATCACGGGAATCGCGAGATGGATCGCGAGCGTCGCGCCGGTCGCCGCGAAGGCCGCGAGCTTTTCGCGTTCCGGCATCGCCGAGGCGCGGCCCGGCATGCGCGTGAGCACGACGCTCTGCGCCACCTCGGGGACGGTGAGCTCGGTCCCGAGCGCGGCGGCCGCGGCGGCGAAGGCGGGGACGCCCGGCGTGAGCGTATAGGGAATGCCGTGCCGCTCGAGCCGGCGCAGCTGCTCGGCGAGCGCGCTGTAGATCGAGAGATCGCCGGAGTGCAGCCGCGCGACATCCTCTTTCGCCGCATGGGCGCGCACGAACTCCGCTTCGATCTCGTCGAGATTCATCGCCGCAGTGTCGACGACGCGGGCATCGGGCGGACAGAACGCAAGAAGCTCCGGCGGCACGATCGACCCGGCATAGAGGCAGACCGGGCAGCGCGCGATGAGGTCGCGGCCGCGCACCGTGATGAGATCGGCCGCGCCCGGGCCGGCGCCGATGAAATGCACGGTCACGGGCCGTCTCCGCTTTCTACACTTGCAACGCGGGCGGCTTCGGCGAGCGCGCAGGTCGCCGCGCCGACCACGACGCGCGGCACGATGAGGCGCGCCGCCGCGCCGCCGGCCGCGAGCGCCGCCGCCTCGGCGACGGAAGGAACGCCCGCGAGCGCGAGCACGCGCTGCGAACGCGTCGCGACCCGCTCACCCACTGTCGCAAGCTCGGCCGTGGCAACGAGGGTGAGCGGCACGCCCAGCGCCGCCGCCGCACCGGCGATGCCCGGCTCGCCCTCCTTCGTAGCCGACGTCGCGATCATGCCGATCGCCGCGCGGTCGAGTCCGACCCGGGCGAGCGCCGCCGACACCGCCGTCTCGATCTCCGCCGCGGGCGTTCCCTTGCGGCATCCGATGCCGGCGATGATCATGGCTTCTCCCATACCCATTGGGTGACCGGCATCGCCGGACGCCAGGCGAGCGGCGCAGCTGGATCGGTCATGCCCCCGACCGGGCTCGCGCGCGCGACCGCGATCCGCACGAGCTCGCCGCCGAGCGCGGCGTGACGCGCCAGCAGCAGCGCTTCGGTCGCGAGCGTCACGGCGTTGACGACGAGCCGGCCGCCGGGACGCAGCGCCGCGATGGCGGCGTCGAGCACGCCGTCGCCGGCACCGCCGCCGATGAACACCGCGTCGGGACGCGCGAGCGCGGCGAGCGCGGCCGGCGCCTCCCCTTCGACGACGTCGAGGGATGGCACGCCGAGCGCCGCAGCATTGCGCCGGATGCGGGCAGCGCGGTCGGGCCGCATCTCGACCGCGGCGGCACGTAACGTCGGGTCGGCGAGCATCCACTCGATCGCGACCGACCCGGCGCCGGCGCCGATGTCCCACAAAAATTCGCCGCGGCGCGGCGCCAGCGCCGAGAGCGTGATCGCCCTGATCTCGCGCTTGGTGATCTGGCCGTCGTGCTCGTAGAGCGCGTCGGCAAGGCCCGCCGTGCGCGCGATGATGCGGGCGCCCGGCGCTGCGACGACCTCGATGGCGACGGTGTTGAGCGCGTCGACGGCGCCGAGGTCGAAGGCAGCGGCGGTCGCCGTACGGATGCGCTCGCGCGGGCCGCCGAGCGCTTCGAGCACGGTTACGCGCGACTGGCCGAAGCCGGTCTCGGCGAGGAGCCGCGCCAGCGCCACCGGCGCTGCGCCATCCGAGGTCAGCGCGATCACCCGCGCGCCGGGATGGAGATGCGGGCGCACGATAGTCGAGCGAACGGGCATGCAGCGAGACCAGCGCCGTCTCCGGCAATGCCCAGCCGAGACGGGCGGCGGCGAGGCTGAAGGCCGACGGCGCCGGCACGACGAGCATCTCCTGCGCATCGATCTGCCGCGCCAGCGCGGCACCGACGCCGTGCATGAACGGATCGCCGGAGGCGAGCACACAGACTTCGCGGCCGCGCAGCGCCGCGACTTCGGCGACCGCCCCGTCGAACGGCGACGGCCACGGCCGTGCTGCCCCGCGGATCAGCGGCGCCGCCAGCGTGAGGTGGCGCCGGCCGCCGAACACGAACGCGGCTCCGCCGACGAGGCCGCGGGCGACCGCGCCGAGCCCGTCGACACCATCCTCGCCGATGCCGACGATGGACAGCCAGCGCGGCGATGCGGCAGTCTCCGGCACTCGGTCAGCAAGCGCCATGAAACGCATCCTCATTCTCGGCGGCACCACCGAGGCGCGGCGCCTCGCGGAGGGGCTCGCGTCGCGCACCGACCTCGCGGTGACGCTGTCGCTCGCCGGGCGCACGGCTGCGCCGGCCGCGCATCCGGTCCCGGTGCGGGTCGGCGGCTTCGGCGGCGCCGAAGGCCTTGCCGCATGGCTCGAGGCGCAGGCGATCGACGTCGTGATCGACGCGACGCATCCCTATGCGGCGCAGATTTCCGCCAACGCTGCCGATGCTGCGGCGCGCGCAGGTGTGCCGTTGATCGCAATCGAGCGGCCGGCCTGGGAGCCGGTCGACGGCGACCGCTGGATCGAAGTCGCGGACATGCCAGCCGCGGTCGCGGCGCTCGGCAGCACGCCCCGCCGCGTCTTCCTCGCACTCGGCCGCAACGAGCTGCGGCCGTTCGAGGCGGCGCCGCAGCATTTCTATCTCGTCCGCAGCGTCGATCCGGTCGAACCGCCGCTGGCGCTGCCGCAGGCCGAATATCTCACCGGCCGCGGCCCGTTCGACGAAGCCGACGAGCACGAGCTTCTCGCACGGCATCGCATCGACGTCATCGTCGCGAAGAACAGCGGCGGCGCGGCGACCTACGGCAAGATCGCGGCGGCGCGCCGACGCGGCCTGCCGGTCATCATGCTGCGGCGGCCGCCGCCGCGCGCACGCGTGGTCGCGAACGTCGAGGAAGCGTTGGCCGAGCTCGATCATGTGCTCGCCTCCGCCGCGGCGCGCGGCGTGTAGACGAGCGGCGTGCCGGAGGGCCGCGCGATCGTGCGCGTCTCGCGCGAGCCGACGATGATGAGCGTCGCCATGTCGGCGTTCGCCGGCGCGGCCTCGCCAAGCGTCGTCACCGCGACGCGCTCGTCGGCGCGGCCGACGGCGCGGCCGAACACCACCGGGGTCGCGTCGGGCAGATGCCGGCGCAGGCGCTCCAGCGCCGTGCCGAGTTGCCACGGCCGCGCCCGCGAAACGGGATTGTAGAGCGCGATCACGAAGCCCGCGCTCGCAGCGGCGTCGAGACGACGCTCGATCAGCTCCCAGGGTTTGAGATTGTCGGAGAGCGACAGCGCGCAGAAATCGTGCCCGAGCGGCGCGCCGACCCGGGCGGCAACCGCGAGCATCGCCGTCACCCCAGGCAAGATGACGAGGTCGAGCGCGCGCCACGCCTGCGGCCCCGCCTCGATCTCCGCGCACACGGCGGCCGCCATGGCGAACACGCCGGGATCGCCGCCGGAGACGATCGCGACCTTTGCGCCCTGTGCGGCGTGACCGAGCGCAGCCGCGGCGCGCGCGCCCTCCTCGCGGTTGTCGGAAGGGTGGCGGACCTGCCCGTCGCGCACGGGAACGCGGTCGAGATAGGGGCCGTAGCCATAGACGGCGTCGGCGGCGGCGAGCGCGTCCGCGGCCTCCGGCGTGAGCCAGCGTGCATCGCCCGGGCCGAGCCCCACGACTGCAAGCTGCCCGCTCACGGCCGCCCCTCCCAGCCCGGCACCAGCACGATCGCGAAATACGGCGCGCAGTCGTCCGCCTTGTCGGCGAGCCGCTTCACCACGGCGTCCTTCATGGTGCCGCGCTCCACATAGAGGGCGCGGCCGAGCAGCCCGCTGCGCGTAAGCGCCCGGCGCACCTTGGGCAGGTTGCGGCCGAGCTTCATGATCACGGCGGCATCGGCATCGCCGAGGCGGCGTTCGAGCTCGTCCTCCGGCAGCGTGCCCGGCAGCACGGTGAAGACGTCGTCGCCCTGGGCGATCGGCGCGCCGACCGCCGACCAGCAGCCGGACATGCCGGTGACGCCGGCGATCACCTCGGTCGGGTAGCGGCCGCTGAGCCGGACGTGGAGGTGCATGTAGGAGCCGTAGAACAGCGGGATCGCCCTCGCACAGCACGGCGACGGCGCGATTCGCGTCGAGATGCGCGGCGATGGTGCGGGCGGAGGCGTCGTAGAAGGCGGCGATCTCGCTGCAATAGGCGGGCGCGTCCTTGGGAATTTCCGTCGTCACCGGATAGAGCAGCGCCAGCTTCGGCAACGTCGGGCCGCAGATGCTCGGCGGCGATCGTCCGCGCGCGGCTCGAATTGCCGGCCTTGGCGAAATGGGCGACCACGTCCGCCTCGCGCAGCGCGCGCAGCGCCTTGAGCGTCATCAGCTCGGGATCGCCCGGCCCGACGCCGACGCCGATGAGGCGCGCGCCGCTCATATCCCGCTCCGTGCGAGCGCGTTGACCGCGGCCGCCGTCATCGCGCTGCCGCCGAGGCGCCCGGTCACCACGAGATACGGCACGCCATGCTTGCCGTTCGCGAGCGCCTCCTTCAATTCCGCAGCGCCGACGAAGCCGACGGGAATGCCGAGGATCGCCGCCGGCCGCGGCGCGCCGGCGCCGAGCATTTCGAGCAGGCGGAACAGCGCCGTCGGCGCATTGCCGATGGCGACGACGGCACCGGCCAGCTGGTCGCCCCACAAGTCGAGCGCGGCGGCGGAGCGCGTGGTGCCGAGGCGCTCGGCGAGCGCCGGCACGCGCGGATCGCGCAGCGTGCAGACGACGGCGTTGCCGGCCGGCAGCCGCGCGCGGGTGATGCCGTGCGCCACCATCTCCGCGTCGCACAGGATCGGCGCGCCGCGCGCCAGCGCCGCCCGCGCCGCTGCGACGACGCCGTTTCCGAACGCGATGAACTGCGCCGCCTCGACGAGGCCGCAGGCATGGATCATGCGCACCGCGACCTCCGCTTCTTCCGGCGAGAAGCGCGAAAGATCGGCCTCGGCGCGGATGATGGCGAAGGAGCGCTCGTAGATCGCGGCGCCGTCGCGCAGATAGGCGGGCTCAGCCATGGACGGCCTCGCCTGTTGAGTGACGCGCGCCATTTCGCCAGCAAGATGCGCGATGAGCTCCGCCGATGCGACATGGTAGGACGGCGTCGCCCGCGCGGTGCCATTACGGACGATGCCGCAGCCCTGCGCATCGCCGACCACGGTGAGCGCCGCGGGCGCGGGATGCGCGCAGCCCTTGGCGCAGCCGGAGATGTGAATCGCGAGCCGTCAGGGCAATCCCGCGAGCCGCGGGGCGAGGGCAGCGGCGAGCTTGCGCGCCGCGATGAAGCCCGACGCGCAGGCTGGCGCACCCGGGCAGGCCGCGATCCGCCGGCGGGGATCGTCGGCATCGACGATGAAGCCGAGCTCGGCGGCCACAGCGGCAAGATCGGGCGCGCGCGCCGGCGACACGCCGATCAGCATCAGCACACGGTCGGGCGCCGGCCGAAACGCGCGCACGCCGAGCAGCGCGGCGCGGCGGCGCGAGCTCCGCGAGCGTGTCGGCCTCGGCATGGCCGAACGGCAGGGCGATGCCGACCGCGAGCGAGGCATCGTGTAGCTGGTGCGGTCCGATCATTTGCGCCGGTGGCCTGCGCTCGGGAGCCGGCGCGCGCGCGATGCCGAATTGCTGACGTAGCGCGTCCACGCCGCGGCTGTGCAACAGGTCGCCCGCGCGCGCCTGCGGCCCCAGCGCGGCGATTTCGCGAAGCATTGCGAGCACGACGTCGACCGCGCCTTCCGGCGCGATGGCACCGAGCCACGTCATGCCGCCTCCCCCGCCTCAGGCCGGCCGTGCCCTCCCCCTTCTTCAGGGGGAGGGGGAGCCGTGGCTCGCCGCGCCTGCAGTGCCAGCAGCCATTGCGGCGCCTCGCGCGGGCCGACGGCGCGCAGCCTGATGTCGGCGGAAAGCGCGTCGAGGTGGAGCGGGCCGCCGCCGTCGATCACGACGGAGACCTTCGGGGCGAGCGCGAGCTGCACCTCCGCGAGCGCGCGTCGCAGCTCGGCGGCGAGAGGTCCGGCATCGATGATGGCGCCGGGATCATCCGGCAGCGGGTTGGTCAATACCGGCACCCCATCGGATGCGGCAATGCCGAGCCGCGAAACCTCGTCCGCGAAGAGCGGCGCCGAGCGCGGCGTCAATCCGCGGACCTGCAGGCTGCCGCGCGCGGTGACTTCCATGATGCCGTTGCCATGCCGGCGCGCCGCCGCGCAGAGCCCGGCGAACGCGTCGACCGGCATCGCCTCGGTCGGCGCGAGCCGGACCAGCAGGCCGTCCCCGGTCGGCATCGGCGCCGACAGGCCGGGGCAGGCGCCGCGGGGCGATGGCGCGCTCATGTCGCCTCCGCGAGCAGCGGCGCGAGCGACGCGTCGATGTCGTTGCGCCGCGGGTGCCACCATCCCTGGCGGCGGGCGGCATCGAGCCGCGCGGCGATGGCGCGCGCGGCGGCGAGGTTTTCACGCATGAGGAAGGCGCGCACCGCCGGGTCGCCGAGATAGGCGTCGTGGACGAGGTCGATCAGCGCACTCGATACCGCTCCGGTGAGCGCAGCGAAATCGACCAGCCGGTCGACCGTCTCGGCAAGCTCGGCGGCGCCGCGCGGGCCATGCCGCATCTGCCCGGCGATGAAGCGCGGGCTGACGGCGCGCGCCCGCACGATGCGCGCCAGCGCCCGGTCGAGCGGACGCGCACGGGGCCGCTGGGGATCGGTCACGTCGAGCATGATGAGATCGGGCGCGCGGCCGAGCGCTGCGGCCGCCGCGGCGAAACCGCCGACGAAGGCGGCATCTTCCGCGCCTTCGAGCAGATCGCGGCCGGGATCGTCGCTCGCATGGATGAGGAGATCGGCCTCGGCCACGCGTGCAGCGAATTCGCCGGGCAGCGAGGTCGCCGCGCCCTCCGCACCGCCATAGGCGTGAGACGCCGCGGCGAGGTACGCCGCACCGATCTCGGCACGATCCGGCGCGAGGCCGATGTCACCGATGCCGGCGCCGTACGCGCCGGGCGCGGTGCCGAACAGGCGCGCGAGCGCTGCCGAATCGTCCCCAGCGGCACGGCGCACGGCGGCGAGCGGATTTTCGTCGTCGCTTTCGTCACGCGCGGCGACGGCGCGCACCGCCGCGTCGATGAGCGCGATCTGCGCCGGAAAGAGATCGCGGAACAGCCCGGAGATGCGCCAGGTGACGTCGACCCGCGGCCGCCCCATCGCGGCCGGCGGCAGCACCTCGATGCCGGTGACGCGGCCGGTGGCGGCGTCCCAGGTCGGCCGGCAGCCCAGCAAGCGCGAGGCCGTGGGCGATCTCCTCGCCGCCGGTGCGCAGCGTCGCGCTGCCCCAGAGATCGATGACGAGCGACCGCGGCATCTCGCCATGCGCCTGCAAATATTCGCGGATCACCTCGTCGGCGGCGAGCCGGCCGAGGTCCATCGCCGTCGGCGTCGGCAGCATGCGCGGATCGGCGGTGTAGAGGTTGCGGCCGGTGGGCAGCACGTCGGCGCGACCGCGCGCCGGCGCGCCCGCGGGGCCGGCGGGAATGCGCCGGCCGTCGAGCGCGGCGAGAAGCGCCGTCCGTTCGGCCTCGGCGCTCGCCTGCCAACGCGGGTCATCGGTCGCGGGCGGGCGGCCGTAGACATGCAGGCCGTCCTTGATGGCGAGGTCCTTGAGGTCGCACAGCCAGGCATCGATGCCGCGCAGCACCTCGTCGGCGCGCCGCGCCGGCATCGACGCCGGCCTCGCCGGCGAGGCCGCTGCGCCGCGCGGTCTCGACGATCAGGCCGGCGAGACGGTCGCGGCGGCGGCGATCGAGCCCGTCGGCCTGCGCATATTCGTCGACCAGCCGCTCGAGCTCGCCGGCGTCACCCGCGAGCCCGGTCGCGACCAGCGGCGGCGGCAGGTGGCCGATGGTGACCGCAGCGATGCGGCGCTTGGCCTGCGCCGCCTCGCCGGGATTGCTGACGATGAACGGATAGAACACCGGCAGCGGCCCCACCATTGCTTCCGGGAAAGCACGACGCGGTGAGCGCGACCGCTTTTCCCGGCAGCCATTCCAGGGTGCCGTGCGCGCCCATGTGCACCAGCGCATCGACTCCGGCGACGTGGCGCAGCCACAGCGCGAAGGCGAGCGAGCGCATGGCGCGGCGGCAGCGTCGCGTCGTGGTAATCGGCGCGGCGCGAGCCCGGCGAGGCCGCGGTCGGGCGGCAGCGCCACGATGACATTGCCGAACGCGCACGCGCGAAACCGGAAGGCGTCGTCGTGCACATCGGGGTCGTCCGCCGCTGGTCCCCATGCCGCAGTCATGCGGTCCTGCAGTCTCGCGCGGCAGTCTCGGCGAACAGGCGCGTGTAGTCGTCGAGCGGCAGCGCGGCATCGCCCGCGGCGAGCGCTTCGAGCAGCGCCTTCGGCGTTTCGGGCGCGGCGTGCACGCCATAGCCGGCGGCGGCGAGATCGGCGAGCAGCGCGACGACACTCGCCGGCACGTCGAGCCCGACCGCATAGCCGGCGCGGCCTGGCGCGCCGGGATAATCCGGCATCAGCACCGCGACGCGACGCCGTTCGCGCGGCGTTGCGGCAAGCCGCACCTGCGCAGCAACGCGGGCGGCGACGGCTGCGATGCGGTCCGGCTCCGGACGGTTGGCGAAGGCGGTGAAGGCGAGGCCTTCGCACCGCCGGCAATGCATCCTTGAACGCCACGGCGCCGGCGAGCACGCGTCCGTCGAGCTCCGGGAGCACGACGTGCATCGCGAGGTCGGCGGCGCCGAGGCCGCGCGCGCCGTCCTGCCACGCGCTGCGCTTGGTCGTCGCGAGCACCGCCTGGAACACCGGCACGCCGGGACCGTCGAGCGGCGTCGGCGCGCCGGGCTCGCCCGAAGCGAACGCGGTCGTGGTGACGATCGCCGCCGGCGCGAGGCGGGCGAGCGCCGTGCGCACGAAGTCGGCGGCGGCCGGCTCCTTGAGGCTCGTGATCACCAGCGGCGCCGGTGCGAGGCCATGGGCCTCCAGCGCCGCGCACAAGGCATCGATCGCCGCGGTGTCGGCGGCGAGCAGCAGCGCCCGGTAGAAGATCACCGGCACCACCGGCCGGCCCGGCCGGCAAGCGCGCGACGAGGCGGTCGAGATCGACCGCACCCATGCCGGGCAGATATCCGGCGCAGCGCGGCACCGGCTGCGGCTCGCGAAGCTCGAAGCGTTCGCCGCTGTGGCGCGCGAGCCGGCCGAGCAGCGCCCGCAGATTTTCGAGGCCGCCCTCGCGGAAGTAGCGCAGCAGCGCCGCAAGCTCGTCGGCCGGCAGGGTCGAGGCTTCGGCGAGCCGCGGATCGTCGCGGTCCTCGCCGGGCAGCACCGCGAGCGCGATGCCCTTCTCGCGCGCGACCGCAGAGAGCCGCTCGACGCCGTAGCGCCACCAGTCGAGCCCGCCGATCAGCCGCACCAGAATCACCTTGGCGTGGATGCCGACGCGCTCGACCCAGAGATCGACCGACATCGGATGGCGCAGGTCGCGCAGATGCGCGAGGCGCACGCGCGGCAGCGCCGCTTTGTCCGCGGCCCAGGCGGCCGCCAGGGCCGCGAGGTCGCTGTCGGCGAAGGAGAGCACCGCCACCTCGCCCGGCGCCTGGCCGAGATCGACCGGCGCGACGATGTCGTCGAAGCTCGTCTGCGCGGTCGCGAGGATGTGCATCGCTTAAGCCCGGTATCAATCCAGCAGCGCGCGGGTCACCCCGGCGCGGTCGAGCCCCTTGAGGCCGATCACGACGAGGCGGCCTCGACGCGCGTCCGACGCCCGCCAGGCGCGGTCGTAGTGGTGGCTCACGCGCGCGCCGACCGCCTGCACGAGAAGCCGCATCGGTTTCCCCGCCACGGCAGCGAATCCCTTCACGCGAAAGACGTTGTGGCTTTCGGCAAGCCGCGCGACCCGGATCGGCGAGCGCCGCCGGCTCGGCGATCTCGGGGAGCGGCACGACGAAGCTGTCGAAATCGTCGTGGTCGTGCTCCAGCTCGGCATCGTGGCGGGTGCGGCGGTTCGCGATGTCGTCCTCGGTGCCGACGCCGAGGCCGAGCAGCGCCGCCGGGTCGACCTTGCCGTCGGCCACGGCGACGACCTTCACCGCGCGCGGCAGGGCGCGCGCGATCGCCGCGGCGGCGCTCTCGAGGCCGGCGGCGTCGAGAAGGTCGCGCTTGTTGAGGACGACGAGATCGGCGCAGGCGAGCTGATCCTCGAACACTTCCTCGACGGGATCGTCGTGATCGAGCGAGGCATCGGCGGCGCGCTGGCGCGCCAGCGCCGCAAGGTCGGCGGCGACGCGACCCTCGGCAAGCGCCGCGCCGTCGACCACCGCGACGACGCCGTCGACGGTGACCCGGCTCTTGATCGCCGGCCAGTGAAAGGCCTGCACCAGCGGCTTTGGTAACGCCAGGCCGGAGGTTTCGATGACGATGTGCTCCGGCTTGCGCGCCAGGATGGCATCGAGCGCCGGCACGAACTCGTCCGCCACCGTGCAGCACAGGCAGCCGTTGGCGAGCTCGACGATGTTCTCCTCCGGACAGGCGCTATCACCGCAGCCCTTGAGGATTTCGCCGTCGATGCCGATGTCGCCGAACTCGTTGACGATGACGGCGAGCCGCCGGCCGCCGGCATTCGCCAGCACATGGCGGATCAGCGTCGTCTTGCCGGCGCCGAGAAAGCCGGTGACGATGGTGCAGGGTACGCGCGTGAGCTTGTCGGTCATTCAGTCCTCTCCGG
The DNA here is from genome assembly GCA_963793985.1 of uncultured Alphaproteobacteria bacterium. GTDB lineage: Bacteria > Pseudomonadota > Alphaproteobacteria > Rhizobiales > Xanthobacteraceae > JAJPKK01. Next base: position 162,714 of record CAWCCG010000021.1, read on the forward strand.
GAAAATCCGTCCTCTCCAAGAAAATCGGTCGGAGGCGAGCGCGCGATGAGGCCGCGCTTGAGCGCCTCGGGCCGGCCGCGCCACGGCATCACGCCGTCGGCCGCATGGGAGAACAGCCGGGCGCCCTCGACGAGCGCGGCAGGGCCGTTCACGGGATCGAGCCCGCCGAACACATAGGTCCAGGCGTGATTGCGGCGCACCGCGGCGCTGAGCCCGCGATTGCAGTTGGCGAGACACTTCACGCCGAGCACTGTGATGCCGGTGCCGGCGGCGGCGCGTTTCGTGGCCTCGGCGAGCACGGCGCCAGGGATCGGCCGGTGGTCGAGATCGACGCCGGCGCGGCAGGTGATGCAGACATAGATGGTGGTCGCGGTCGAAACCGCGGCGGCCACGTCGGCGTCGTCCGCGGCGAGCAAATCACTGTTGGCGTGGTCTGATGTCAGGTCCCGCAACGTCACCCGCGCGCTCCAACGAGCCTCGATTCGGGGTGCAGGACCGGCGCCGCACCGGCACGATCCGGCCTGCGGCGTCAGCAATTCATTTCGATCGGCGCCGAGGCACCCCGCCCAGCGCACGCCCGAATCGACGGCAGGTCTCCTGGCTCGCGGGTCGGTGCCCGTCGCCGCCTTCCCGGGGATGACCCCAGTGGCTTGGCATGGGCTCGCCGCTTACAGTTGCGGGGGCAGCCGCGGCATTGGAACGTTAGTTCCGCACCGCATTCCCTGTTCGCTCTCTTGCGAGAGGCCGTCGACGCCGACACTTAGCGGCGCGACCGGCTGTTTTGTCAATGTGATCGTTGGGAGGAGGCGGGCGGGAGCGGGCGGTCTCGGGGATTTTTCGAGAGAACACCGATTTTCTGAAGAACAACCCCATGCAAAGTAGAAATTCGGGCCCGGCAACGTGCCGTAGCCCGGATTGAGCGCACGCGAAATCCGGGTTGACACGCACGCACTCGCCGCATCAACCCGCCGCCCCGGATTTCGCTTGCCGCTCAATCCGGGCTACTGGTCTCTCGATGAACGCACCCCGTCTCACCCTGGTTCTCGGCGGCGCGCGCTCGGGCAAGAGCCGCCATGCCGAGAGCCTGATCGCCGCGTCCTCGCCGCCGCCGTGGGTCTACGTCGCGACCGCGCAGGCGCTCGATGCCGAGATGACGGAGCGCATCGCGCACCATCGCGCGCGCCGCGGCGCTGGCTGGCAACCGTGGAAGCGCCGCACGACCTTGCTGGTGCCATCGCCGCCACACCGCCGGAGGCCGCGCTCCTCGTCGATTGCCTCACGCTGTGGCTCACCAACCGCATGCTGGCGGAGGCCGACATCGAGGCGGACACCGACGCTCTCGAAAAAGCGCTGGCACGCCGGCGTGGGTCGACCGTGCTGGTGTCGAACGAGGTCGGCTCGGGGATCGTGCCCGACAATGCGCTTGCACGGCGCTTTGCCGACCTGCAGGGTCGGCTCAACCAGCGCATCGCCGCCCGCGCCGAGCGCGTCGTGCTCGTCGTCGCCGGGCTGCCGCTGATCGTGAAAGGTTAGGTGATGGCGGAAACCGTCGACGAGGCCGAGCGCCACCGCGCCAAGATGGCGAAGCGCAAGGCGGTCCAGGATGCGGAGGTCGCGGAGAAGACGATCGAGAAGGGGCTTCTCATCGTCCACACCGGCCCCGGCAAGGGCAAATCGACCGCCGCGTTCGGCCTCGCGCTGCGCATGCTCGGGCGCGGCAAGCGCGTCGGCGTCGTGCAGTTCATCAAAGGCGCGTGGCACACCGCGGAGCGCGACGCGCTTGCCGCGTTCGGCGACCAGGTGGCGTGGCATACCATGGGCGAGGGATTTACCTGGGAGACCCAGGACCGCGCCCGCGACATCGCGGCGGCCGAGCGCGCCTGGGAAAAATCGCGCGCGCTCATGGCCGACCCGAGCTTCGGCCTCGTCATCCTCGACGAGCTCAACATCGCGCTGCGCTACGAGTATCTCGATCTCGCCGCGGTGGTGGCCGCGTTGCGGGCGCGCCGCGACGGGCTGCACGTCGTCGTCACCGGCCGCAACGCCAAGCCGGAGCTGATCGATGCCGCCGACCTCGTGACCGAGATGACGCTCGTGAAGCACCACTTCGCCGCCGGCGTGAAGGCGCAGGCCGGCATCGAGTTCTAAGGCGCATGTCTTCACGACGGAAAGCGCGGTCCATCGTCCCCGCTCCCGCTGGCTGGCGGTGGAGTTCACCAACCTCGGGGCACCCGCCGGCACCTCTCCCCGCGTGCGGGGAGAGGTCGGATCGCGAAGCGAGACTGGTGAGGGGGCCTGCCGCGAGTTTGAGCGCCAGGAGAGAATCTCGGAGGCTCAGACTCGCGAAACCGCCCCCTCCCCCGACCCTCTCCCCGCACGCGGGGAGAAGGAGCAGCGTACGCATTCTCCGAAACCCCGGCAGACTGACCATGGCGGCGCGGGCGCTGATGTTTCAGGGGACCGGCTCCGACGTCGGCAAATCGCTGATCGTCGCGGGGCTCGCGCGCGCCTTTGCCAATCGCGGCCTCAAGGTGCGGCCGTTCAAGCCGCAGAACATGTCGAACAACGCCGCGGTCACGGCGGACGGCGGCGAGATCGGGCGTGCCCAGGCGCTGCAGGCGCGCGCCGCCCGGGTCGCACCGAGCGTCCACATGAACCCGGTGCTGCTCAAGCCGCAGAGCGAGACCGGCGCCCAAATCGTGGTGCAGGGCCGTGTCCGCGGCACCGCCAAGGCCGCTGCCTACCAGAACATGAAGCCGGAGCTGCTGCCGGCCGTGCTCGAAAGCTTCGCCAAGCTGCAGGAAGAGGCCGACATCGTGCTGGTCGAAGGCGCCGGCAGTGCGTCGGAGATCAATCTGCGCAAGAACGACATCGCCAACATGGGGTTCGCGCGCGCCGCCGATGTGCCGGTCATCCTGATCGGCGACATCGACCGCGGCGGCGTGATCGCGAGCCTCGTCGGCACCAAGGCGGTGATCGATGCCGCCGACGCCGCGCTGATCCGCGGGCTTCATCGTCAACAAATTTCGCGGCGATCCCGCGCTGTTTGCCGAAGCGATGACGTTCATCGCCGCGAGGACCGGCTGGGACGCCCTGGGGCTCGTGCCGTTCTTCTCCGACGCGCGGCTGTTGCCGGCAGAGGATGCGCTCGCGCTCGAGCACGCGCCCGCGCGCAGGCCGGATGCGAAGCTCCGCATCGCGGTGCCGATCCTGCCGCACATCGCGAATTTCGACGATCTCGATCCGCTCGATGCCGAGCCCGCCGTCGAGGTGGTGCGGGTGCGGCCAGGCACTGCACTGCCGGCCGATGCCGACCTCGTGCTCCTGCCGGGCTCCAAGGCGACCATCGCCGATCTCGCCGCGCTGCGCGCCGCCGGCTTCGATATCGATATCGCCGCCCATGCGCGGCGCGGCGGCTTCGTGCTCGGGCTGTGCGGCGGCTACCAGATGCTCGGGCGCCGCATCGCCGATCCCGACGGCATCGAAGGCCCCGCCGGAGCTGCCGCAGGGCTCGGCCTGCTCGATGTCGAGACGGTGCTCACCGGCGACAAGCGGCTCGAGCCGGCAGAGGGCGAAGCGTTCGGCGCGCCGTTCCGCGGCTACGAGATGCACATGGGCGCAACGACGGGGCCGGATTGCGCGCGCCCGTTCGCGACGCTCGCCGGCGGCACGGCGGACGGCGCGGTCTCGGCGGATGGCCGGATCGCCGGCACCTATGTGCACGGCCTGTTTGCCGACGACCGCCAGCGCTCCGCCTGGCTGATGCGGCTCGGCGCCGGGCCGAGCGTGGTCGCCCACGACGCGCTGGTCGAGCAAACGCTCGACCGCCTCGCCGCGCATGTCGCCGCGCACCTCGATCTCGACCGTCTGCTCAAGCTCGCGCGATGAGCGCGAGAATACCGACCAGCGCGATCAATAAGGCGTCGGCGCGCCGGTAGAGCGCGAGCGCAGCACGGATATCGGCTGCGGTGGCCTCGCGCCGCCCGTCGCCCATGACGGCATCGTCGACCGTGACGCCGGCATAGACCCGCGGGCCGGCGAGCGCGAGGCCGAGCGCGCCGGCGAAGGCCGCCTCGGGATATCCGGCATTGGGCGAGCGATGACGGCCGGCATCGCGGACGACCGCGCGCCATGCCTCGGCTGCGGAAGCGCGGCCGCCGAGCGCTCGCGGCGGCCACAACGAGCAGCGCGGCGAGCCGCGAGGCCGGCAGGTTGACGAGGTCGTCGAGGCGCGCGGCGGCCCATCCGAACGCTTCGTGGCGCAGCGGTGCGATGCCCGATCATGCTGTCGGCGGTATTGATTGCCTTATAGGCGGCGGCGCCGGGAAGCCCGGCGAGCGCCATCCAGAACACTGGCGCCACGACGCCGTCGGAGAAATTCTCGGCCAAGCTTTCGATCGCGGCGCGTGCCACGCCGGCCTCGTCGAGCGCTTGCGGGTCGCGGCCGACGATTTTCGCCACCGCCACACGGCCGGCGGCGAGACCGTCGCGCTCGAGCGCTGTCGCCACCGCGGCGACGTGCTCATAAAGGCTGCGCTGGGCGATCAGCGCGCTGGCCGCGAGCGCCGCCAGCAGAATGCCGAACGGCAGCAGCAACAGACCGCGTTCGACGATCACCCCTGCTGCGGCGGCGACCGCGACGATGATCGCGAGCGAAACGACACCGGCGACACGCCGCGCACCCGGGCTCAGGCTCGGACGGTTCAAACCGGCATCGAGGCGGGCGATCAGCGCGCCGATCCAGGTCACCGGATGGCCGATTGCGCGCACGAGGCGATCCGGGTACCCGACAAGGGCCTCGATCAGCAGCGCCAGAAAGGTCAGCGTGACGGATATTTCGAAAGATGTTTCGAACATGGGCCTCCTCCCCCACGGCGGCGATCTCGCCGCGGCGCGGAGGCGTTTCCCGGATGCGCCGGAACCCTTGATCGATTTGTCGACCGGGATCAATCCGCATTCCTATCCGCTGCCGCCGCTGCCGCCCGAGCTGTTCACGCGACTGCCGGAGCCCGACGCGCTGGATCGGCTCGCGGCGACCGCCGCGCGGGCCTACGGCGCAACGGCCGATCAGGTGGTGGCGGCGCCCGGCACGCAGAGCCTGCTGGCGCCGGTGTTCTCAGCTGTTGCGCCGGGCCGCGCCGCGATCCTCGGCCCGACCTATGCGGAGCATGCGCGCGTCGCGGCGCTGGTCGGCCACCGGGTCGAGGACGTGACGGACTTCACCGCGCTCGCAGGCGCCGATCTCGCCGTCGTCGTCAACCCGAACAATCCGGACGGCCGGATCACGCCCCGGGACGCGCTGCTCGCGCTCGCCGAGGAGAAACGGCAGCGCGGCGGGCTCCTGGTGGTCGACGAAGCCTTCGTCGAGGTCGGCGCCGCCGGGGCCTGAGCGTTGCCGCGGAGGTCGGGCCGCGGCGGCCTCGTGGTGCTGCGATCGTTCGGCAAGTTCTATGGGCTTGCCGGACTGCGGCTCGGCTTCGCGCTCGCCGCGGCGCCAGTCGCCGCGAGCGCTGCGCGCCACGCTCGGGCCGTGGCCGGTCTCGGGGCCGGCGCTGGCCGCGGGCGAGGCGGCGCTTGCCGATGCTGCTTGGGCGAAGCGAATGCGGGAATGCTCGCGCGAGATGCTGCGCGGCTCGACCGACTACTTACGAGCGCGGGCCTCGAGATTACGGGTGGGACGAGCCTGTTTCGGCTCGCGCACACGCCGGCGGCCGGTGCGCTCTGGCCGACCATCTCGGCCACGCCGGCATCGTGGTGCGGCGCTTCGCGGAGGCGCCGGCCGCGCTGCGATTCGGACTGCCGGCGGACGAAGCGGCCTGGCAGCGGCTCGCCGACGGCGTTGGATGCGTTCTCGGCGGTTGCAGCTTCCAGCAGAACTGTCATGGCCGGGCTTGACCCGGCCATCCCGATCATAGGGCACGGCCGTGCCACATGATCGGGGTCGCCGGGATCAAGCCCGGCGATGACCGCGGGTGGGATTGGCGCGGCTCATGCGGCACCGTCACCGCGCCCCAAGAAATCAAATCGTTGTCGTCAGCCCGCCGTCGACCGCGATCTGCTGCCCCGTGACATAGGCGCTCGCGTCCGACGCGAGGAACACCGCGAGGCCCTTGAGGTCGCTCGGCTTGCCCCAGCGCCGCAGCGCCACCAGGCTGTTGACGCGGGCGACGAAGGTGGCGTTGTCGAGCAGCGGCTTCGTCAGGTCGGTCTCGAAATAGCCGGGCGCGATCGAGTTGCAGGTGATGCCGTCCTCGCCGAGCTCGGCGGCGAGCGAGCGCGCGAGGCCGGCGAGCGCGCTCTTTGCCGCGACGTAGCCGTGAACGGTGGCGCGGCCCTTGAGCGCGGTGATCGAGCTCGTGAAGATGATGCGGCCGTGCCGGTTGGCGCGCATCGGCACCGCGACCTTCTGGGCGAGGAAGAAGCTCGCGCTCACATGGATCGTGAGCATCGCGTTCCAGTCCTCGACGCGTCCAGTCGCCGAGCGCGGCGCGGTGGGTGTGCCCGGCATTGCCGATGAAGATGTCGAGCCGGCCGTTCCGCGCGACGATCGCATCGACCGCCGCCGCCGCGGCATCACGGTCAGTGACGTCGAAGGCCGCGGGCTCGGCCGCAAGACCGCGCTTGCGCAGACCGGCAGCCGCCGCCTCGGCGCCGGCCTTGTCGCGGCCGTTGATCACGACCGTCGCCCCCGCCTCGGCCAGCGCCTCCGCCATGGCGAAGCCGAGCCCGCGCGAGCCGCCGGTGACGAGCGCGACGCGCCCTTGAAGCGAGAACAGGTCGTCGAGGCCGGACATGGTGCTCCTGCGGCAAGATCGGAAAAGTCGGCAGCGATTATACAGAACGTTGCGATGGTGCGTGGACCGCGTGCCCTTACTCCGTCATTCCGGGGCAGTGCGCAGCACTGAACCCGGAATCCAGAGCCTTGCGGCAGCAAGGCCTGGATTCCGGGTTCGCGCTGACGCGCGCCCCGGAATGACGGCGTGGTGATGACGCGACGGACTTTGCCCTGCGGCATCTTCGCCAGCTTCATCCGCCCGCACACCGGGGATAAGCTGCCGCTTCCCGTCGCACGGCGGGCAACGAAACGAGAGGGAGGCGGACATGTGGGCTCACCTGCGCGTGGCCGGGTTCATCCTGCTCTGTGCATGGCCGGTGGCCGCCCGGGCCCAGGACTATCCGGCAAAGCCGATCCGCCTCGTGGTGCCGTTTCCGCCCGGCGGCCCGAACGACGTGATCGGCCGGGTGGTCGGGCAGAAGATGCAGGACCTCCTCGGCCAGCTCGTGATCATCGACAACCGGGCCGGCGCCGGCGGCGCGCTCGGCACCGATTTCGTCGCCAAGTCCGAGCCCGACGGCTACACCATCGCGATCGCCAGCGCGGGCGCGATCGCCATCAGCTACAGCCTGCAGGACAAGATTCTCTACGATCCCCTGAAGGACCTCGCGCTGATCACGCTGGTCGCCAAGGTGCCGGAGCTGCTCGTCGCCTCGACCGACGTGCCGGTGTCCTCGGTCAAGGAGCTCGTCGCGCTCGCCAAGGCGAAGCCCGGCGAGATCAATTTCGGCTCGACCGGGGCCGGCAGCATGCCGCATCTCGCCGGCGAGCTGCTGCGCATCAATGCCGGCATCAAGATCGTGCACGTGCCGTATCGCGGCGCGGCGCCGGCGGTGAACGACCTCGTCGGCCACCAGTTCCAGATCATGTTCGCCGACGCGCCGGTGCTGCTGCCGCAGATTCTCGCCGGCAAGATCAAGGCGCTCGCGGTCGGCGGCCATATGCGGGTGCCGGCGCTGCCCGACCTGCCGACCATGCCGGAGCTCGGCTATCCGCAGATCGAGGCGGACAACTGGTACGGCATGGTCGCCCCGGGAAAGACCCCGCCCGCGATCGTCGCCAAGCTCAATGCGACGGCGGTCGCCGCCCTCCACGCGCCGGAGGTGCAGGAGAAGCTCTCCGCGCAGGGCGCCGTGCTCGTCGGCGACACGCCGGAACAATTCACCACCTTCGTACGCGACGAGATCGCCAAATGGGCGAAGGTCGTGGAAACCGCCGGCATCAAGGCGAATTGAACCGCGTGCTCCCTGACTCCGACGAGGCGTGTTCCATCATCGGAACCTGTGGTCGGCGGCGGCAATGACCGCACGCTGCGATTGAGACGCATTCATGGCCCGGCTACAACACCGGGACTCATCCGGGCACGTCAGGGAAATTCATGCGCTGCGACAGCCATGTCCACATCATCGGACCGATCGCGCAATCTCCGCAGGTCAAGACGCGGACCTATCTCGCGCCGCCCGCTTCGCTCGATGAGCTCGCGCGGGCCGCGGCGCCGCGCGACGTCACCCGCTTCGTCATCGTGCAGCCGAGCTTTTACGGCACCGACAACACGGTGCTGCTCGAAAGCCTCGATGCGCTCGGCCCGCGCGGCCGCGGCGTCGCCGTGATCGATCCGGCGCAGACATCGAAGGCCATGCTCGAGGACTACGCCGCGCGCGGCGTGCGCGGCTTGCGCATCAATCTCTACAGTCCCGGCAAGGCCGGCGAAGGCCAGCTTGCGCGCGAGTTCAGGGCGATGGCGAATGTCGCCGGCACGATGGGCTGGCATGTCGAGGTGATCGCGCCGATCGCCATCCTCGCCGAAGCCGCGACGCTGCTGGTGCGCACCGACGTGACCGTGGTGATCGATCACTACGGGGTCTACGGCCATTCGCGCCCGGAGAGTGCCGCCGGACGGGTGCTGCTGGAGCTGCTTGAACTACCCCATGTCTGGATGAAGCTCTCGGCGCCCTATCGCGTCTCCGACGATCCCCTCGAGACGCGGCCCGATCCGGCTTGGCTCGCGGCGATGCTCGAACGTGCCCGGGAGCGTTGCGTGTGGGGCAGCGACTGGCCGCATACCCCCGCCCACGACGCCCAGCAGGGCCCCGACGTCGCAGGCGTCTACCGGCCGCTCTCCTATGCGACGCTGGTCGACGAATTCACCGGCGCGTTGAAGTCGGACGGGCTCGGCGAAATGATCTTCGTCGACAATCCGGCGCGGCTCTACGAATTCGGCGATTGACCTCGCCGGCGAGCCGTTCTCCCGCATGGCCGGCGTCGAGACCTCATGACCGCTTGTGCCGGGCGGTCCGGCTGGGCATGCTGTGCACTCACAATGCACGTGAATGCCGGCCGCCGAACGGCCGCGACCTGAATGCCAACGCCAACGGGAGGAACCAATCATGAGACGAGCATCTCTGTCGGGTATCGCTGCGTTGCTGCTGACCACCGCGATGACGCCTGCAAGCGCCGCGGACATGACAAATGAGCGTGCGCTCAACCCGCAGCGCGAGCCGCAGAACTGGATCCTTCATCACGGCAACTACCAGGGCCACCGCTTCTCCGCCCTGAAAGAGATCAACACCGACACGGTGAAGAACCTCAAGCCGGCCTTCACGGTGGCGCTGAGCGGCTTCCAGAGCGGCGGCCGCTATGCCTTCGGCAACCTGGAAGCGACGCCGCTCGTCGAGGACGGCATCATGTACGTGCCGGACGGCTGGGGCTCGGTCTATGCGATCGACGTCACCGCCGGCAAGAAGGGCACCATCAAATGGAAGATGGACCCCGGCACCGACCGCGCCTGGGCCGGCGACGTCGCCTGCTGCGGCGTCAACAACCGCGGCGTCGCGCTGTGGAAGGACAAGGTGATCTCGATCGCGCTCGACGGGCGCATGTTCGCGATCAACAAGGCGACCGGCGAGGTCGTGTGGGAGCGCAAGATCGCCGAGCCGGCGCTGGGCGAGACGCTCACCATCGCGCCGCTGATTATTCGCGATCTGGCGATCGTCGGCACCGCCGGCGGCGAGTTCGGCATCCGCGGCTACATCGAGGCAACCGACCTCAACACCGGCAAGCAGGCCTGGCGGACCTACACGATCCCCGGCACCGGCGAGCCCGGCAACGAGACCTGGAAGGACGGCAAGGAGCGCTGGAAGCACGGCGGCGGCTCGATTTGGGAGACCGCGACCTACGATCCGGAAACCGACACCTTCTACCAGGGCATCGGCAATGCCGGGCCGGATTGGGATCCCGAATACCGTCCGGGCGACAACAAATGGGCGGCGAGCGTGCTCGCGATCGCCCCCAACGACGGCAAGATCAAGTGGGGCTACCAGTACACGCCCAACGACCCTTACGACTACGACGAGATCTCCGAGCACCCGATCATCAATGCCAAGGTGAACGGCGAGGACCGCAAGCTCGTGGTGCACGCCGCGCGCAACGGCTTCTATTACGCCCTCGACCGCACCAACGGCTCGTTCATCGCCGGCAAGCAGTATGTCGACCAGTTGAACTGGACGCCCGGCCTCGATCCCAAGACCGGCCGCCCGCTCAATTACGATCCGGCCGGCGGGATGCAGGTCTACGCCGAAGGCAGCCACGGCACCCGCGCCAAGCCGAACAGCGACAAGCTTTGTCCCGCCCACACCGGCGGCAAGAACTGGGAGCCGACCGCCTACAATCCCGAGCTCGGCCTGCTCTACATCCCGTCGATCGAGGGTTGCGACTTCATCGATACCGTCGAGCAGAAGGACTTCGCCGATCAGGGCGGCACCGTCAAACCGCGCGAACGGTTCAGCGGCGGCGGCACCAAGATCAAGGAGCGCCTCTACGGCAGCCTGAAAGCGGTCGATCCCGTCACCGGCGACATCAAGGCCAATCTCAAGCTCGTCTATCCGAACTACAGCGGCGCGCTGGCGACCGGGGGAAACCTGGTGTTCATCGGCAATCCCGACGGCACCTTCTCCGCCCATGATGCGCGCACCCTGCAGGAGCTGTGGAGCTTCAACACCGGCACCGGCATCAATGCGCCGCCGATCACCTATTCGGTGAACGGCAAGCAGTATGTCGCCGTGCTGGTGGGTTCGCGGCAGTCGCAGAACGTCATCCCCTACAGCCCGGAGCTCAAGAACACCTCGACCGCGTCGATGCTGTTCGTGTTCGGCCTGTAAACGAAAAAAGCCGGCGCGGTCATCCGCGCCGGCCTTCTCTATTGATATGCGTTGCGCGTCAGAACGACGAGGCGACGCCGTCGAGGCCCATCCCATGGGCCATCGACCGCACTTCCTGCTTCTGGTTTTCGTTGAGCCGCATGATCAGCGGCAGCGCGGCGTATTTGAGCCGCTGCACGTCGGCACTGTTGGGATCGACATAGGCCATCGGGGCGCTTTGGGCGCTCGCGACCTTCGTTTCCTGGCCCTTCTTCGAATAGGAGATGTTGCGCAGCGCCACCTCGACCGCCGGCCACAGCGATTCCTGGTCGGGCGTCAGGCGGAGCCGCTTCTTGATGTGGGCGATCTGGGCGTCGTTGAGCACGCCGCCGGGGCGGCCGGAGCTCGCATGGCGCACCGGCGCAAACGCCGCGGGCTTTGCTTCAGGCTGCGGCGCGGAAGCCTTCTCGGCCGGTGCGGGCGCAGGCGTGACCGACGCGACGGTGTAGCTTACGCCCTCCTTCTCGGCCGAAGCCGGCGCCGACTTCGCCGACGCGACGGTATAGCTCAAGTCAGCCGGTCCCGGAGCGGGTGCCGGCGCGACCGACGCTACGGTGTAGCCCTTGCTGCGCGAGGAATAGGAGAGCACCGGGCTGAACAGCGACGTGTCGTCGACCGGCAGAGTGGTCGTCAGGATCGTCGATTCGGCCGAGGCTAGCGTCGGCCCGGCCGCTGGCGCCGCATCCTCGCTGGGCTCAGCATCCGCGCGTACCGAACCGGTCGGGGTGGTATCGAAATAATCGAAGTCTTCGAAGGGAAGAGCATCCGCGGTCCGCATCGAGTTGGAATAGAGCCCGGTCATCACGCCGCCTGCCGCGCCCGCGCTCATCAGCAGGACCAGAAACCATCCGAATGGCATTGATGTGCGGTGTCTGCGCCGCATGCACGCCCCCACAGAACAAATTCCCCTACGTCACCTTTTCCAGCACAAAATCAGTTTATTTATGGCAAAAAAGGCACAGCGAGCCGAAAACAGATTCTTGCGATAAGTTGTGGATCCGCCGCGCGCCGAGGCGAGTGCGACGGGCGGGAACATAGCCTGCTCGTCAGTCCAGGAAAGGCAGCAGGGCGGCCGCCGCGGCATCGGGAAACTCCTCATAAAACGAGAGCTTACCGCGGTGCACCGAGACGCTGGTGACGCCCGGCACGGTGGCAAGCGCCGCGATCTCCGCCCGGGAACGGGGCGGGGTGTCCTCCCCGTAGACTGTGAGAATCGGGATCTGCGTCCGCCGGGCGCGGTCGAGAAAGGCGTCCCTGTCCGGCAGCGGATCGAGCGCGCCGGTAACGAAGCGCACCGACGCGTAGCGCGCCCCCGAGGCCCGGGTGACCGCGAGCTTCTGCTCCAGTCGCTCGCGGTCGAGCCAGGCAGGATCGGAATAGACATGGCCCGCTGCCATGTAGCGGACGACCACGCGGTTGACGTTGAGCCCATAGAGGAACGGCCCGAGCATCGGCACGTCGAACAGACGGCACAGCCGGTCGAAGAACGGACGGCGCCCGTTCATCATGGTCGGGAGCGGACCGCGCCAGGTCGGCGCGAGCAGCACCAGGCGCTCGAAGGCGGAGGGCCTTTCGCAGGCATGAGCGAGCACGTAGCCCGCGGCATGCCCGGCCGCGATCACCGCATAGGGCTTCGGGGTCTCGCTCAGCACATGGTCGAGATAGGCGGCGTAGGCCGGCGGTCTCCAGTCGAGCGGCGGACGCGGCAGGTCGCCGAACCCCGGCCAGTCGGTCGCGACGGTGCGGAAGCGGTGCGCTAGCCGTGTCTGCAGCGGCGCCATCTCGTGCCGGGTCGAGATCGAGCTCATGGCGGGCAGCATCAGGACGGTGCGTCCCTCGCCACGGATGCTGAGCCCGACATCGATGGCTGCGCCCTGCCAGGCCCACGACGATATCTGTTCTCGCTCCTCTGGCATGACCGCTCGTTGCGCCCTTCCATTCCGCTTCGACACGGCGCGCGAAATGAAGTCGTCAGGACACCCGGCGCAGGATATTCGAATTGAACCGACGGCCGTGCAGGCGCGAAGCCCATGCGACGGTTTTTCGCATGCAGACAACGGCGGGCGACGCGGTGCGCGGCGCTGAAAATCCCTTTCGGAAACAGGGTTTCTTGTGCCTCGGCCCGTTGCTGCGATGCAACCTGGGCAGGAACATCGGTTGCATCAAAGCTGGTATGCTCATAGTAATCTCGGTCGCGATGGGAGTTCGTGACACAAAACCCATCTGCAGCGTGTCGTTTAGATCTGCCGGGCCGCACGAGGGCCGCGGCGGCGTTAGAAAACGCGGGGCGGAAGATGTCCACGGTCACCACGGCTGCGCCGGCAACGGCAACGCTCGGCGCAACGCGCTGGAGCCAGCTGATCTTCGTCATTCTCTGCATGGTTCTGATCGCCAACCTGCAATACGGCTGGACGCTGTTCGTCAATCCGATCAACAAGGCGACGGGCTGGTCGATCGCCGCGATCCAGTTCGCCTACAGCGTCTTCATCGCGCTCGAGACCTGGCTCACCCCGATCCAGGGATGGATCGTCGACGTTCTCGGTCCGAAGCGCGGACCGAAAGTGATGGTGGCGTTCGGCGGGCTCGCGGTCGCTTTGGGTTGGCTCATCAACTCGGTCGCCGACAGCCTGACGATGCTCTATGTCGGTGCCATCATCTCGGGCGCGGGCGGCGGCGCGATCTACGCGACGAGCGTCGGACATGCGGTGAAATGGTTCCCGGACCGGCGCGGTCTCGCGGTGGGCCTGACCGCCGCGGGCTACGGCGCCGGCGCGGCGCTGACCGTGATTCCCATCCGCTACATGATCGACACCAGCGGCTACCAGGCGGCGTTCTTCTGGTTCGGACTGCTGCAGGGCGGCGTCGTCTTTATTCTCGCATGGTTGCTGCGCGCACCCGAACCCGGCGAGCTTCCGTCGACCGCTGCGCCGAAGGTGCAGCAGTCGAAACGAAGCTATTCACCCGGCGAAGTTCTGAAGGCCCCGGTGTTCTGGCTGATGTACATCATGTTCGTGATGGTCTCCGCCAGCGGCCTGATGGCGGCGGCCCAGATCGCCCCGATCGCGAACGACTTCGGCGTCGCCAACACGGTGGTGCTGCTCGGCGGCACCACGCTGACCGTGGCGCTGATCGTCGACAACGTCGCCAACGGCGCGGCGCGGCCGCTGTTCGGGTGGATCTCGGACAACATCGGCCGCGAATACACCATGGCGATCGCGTTCGGGCTCGGCGGGCTCGCCTATTGGCTGCTGGGCTCGCTGGGCACGGCGCCGTGGGCCTTCGTGGTGTTCGCGGCGATGATCTTCCTCACCTGGGGCGAGATCTTCAGCCTGTTCCCGTCGACCTGCACCGACACCTTCGGACCGAAGTTCGCGACGGTGAATCTGAGCCTGCTCTACACCGCCAAGGGAACCTCGGCCTTCCTCACCCCGCTCGCCAACGTCATCAAGGACGCCACCGGGAGCTGGCACATGGTGTTCCTGGTGACGACGCTGATGAACTTCGCGGTGGTCGGGCTCGCCTTGTTCGTGCTCCGCCCGATGCGCCGGCGGGCCATGGAGCGAGTCAACTGAGGGGCCAGTAAATCCCTTCGGACCTCATCCTGAGGAGCGGTGCGCAGCACCGCGTCTCGAAGGACGGCAGCGGACCGCAGCGCATGGGGCCATCCTTCGAGACGCCTGCTTTCGCAGGCTCCTCAGGATGAGGTTCGCAATGATTAACCAGCACTGAACGGTCGGAGAATCCATGGGCCTGAAGAAGCCCGATGCTATTTTTTGGCGGAAGGGCCGAGATAGGTCGCAAGGTACTCGAGGATCTGATTGCGCTCCTCCGGCGTCACCTTCATGCCGTAGCTCGTCATCTCCTCGAGCGCGCCGCTCCAGTCTTCGCGGCTGATGCCGGCGGCATCGAACACCATCTGGAGATCGTGGCACTCCGTGCATCGCGACGCGACGAGAGCGCGGTTGGGGCCCTCCGGCAGTTCGGCGGCCAGCGTCGGCGCCGAAATCGCAACCGGCGTCGAAAGCGCAACCATTGCCCCGAAGAAAGCGCTCACTCGTCTCATCCGAAAAAACTCCGTTGTTCCCCGCCTGTATGTGCGCAAGCTCCTCCGTGAGGGAGCGTTTCAGGCGGGCGCAAACTGCCACGGCGGCGCGGCGCCTTCAACACGCATGCCGGCGAAGATCGGCCCCGGCACGGTCGGGCCGGATTGTCACCTGCCGATTTGCTTGCTCTGATATTGCGAACCGGAGGGCGCCGGCGCCTGCTTTCGTCCGCGCGGCCTCTTGAAGGGCTCGGCATCGATGCATGCGGTCGCGATCGACGGGACGCGGTACACCTTCCCCGACCTGAAATCCCTGCTCGCCAAGGCATCGCCGCCGCGCTCGGGCGATCGCCTCGCCGGCGTCGCTGCTGCGACCGCCGCGGAACGGGTCGCCGCGCAGATGGCGCTCGCCGACCTGCCGCTCGCGCATTTCCTTAACGAGGCGATCATTCCCTACGAGGACGACGAGGTGACGCGCCTCATCGTCGACACCCATGACGCCGGCGCGTTCGCGCCGATTGCGCATCTCACCGTCGGCGGATTCCGCGACTGGCTGCTCGGCGAGAGCGCGACCACCGCGGTGCTCGCCGCGCTCGCGCCCGGCATCACCCCGGAGATGGCCGCCGCGGTCTCCAAAATCTGCCGGAACCAGGATCTCATCGTCATCGCCGCCAAATGCCGGGTGGTCACGCGGTTTCGCAACACCATCGGGCTTGCCGGACGGCTGTCGTCGCGCATCCAGCCGAACCATCCGACCGACGATCCAAAAGGCGTGCTCGCGAGCACCATCGACGGCCTCCTGCTCGGCTGCGGCGACGCCGTCATCGGGATCAATCCCGCGAGCGACAGCCCGCAGCGCTGCCGCGAGCTCCTGCATCTCCTCGACGACCTGCGCCTGCGGCTCGAAGCGCCGACCCAGTCCTGCGTGCTCACCCACGTCACCACGACGCTTGCCCTGATCGGCGAAGGCGCGCCGGTCGATCTCGTGTTCCAGTCGATCGCCGGCACCGAGGCCGCCAACAAGAGCTTCGGCGTCGACCTCGCGCTGCTCCGCGAAGCGCGGGAGGCGGCGCTGGCGCAGAAGCGCGGCACGCTCGGCGACAACGTCATGTATTTCGAGACCGGCCAGGGCAGCGCGCTCTCCGCCGGCGCGCATCACGGCTGCGACCAGCAGACGCTCGAGGCCCGCGCCTACGCGGTCGCGCGCGCCTTCGAGCCGCTGCTCGTCAACACCGTGGTCGGCTTCATCGGCCCGGAGTATCTCTTCGACGGCAAGGAGATCATCCGCGCCGGACTGGAGGACCATTTCTGCGGCAAGCTGCTCGGCCTGCCGATGGGCTGCGACGTCTGCTACACCAACCACGCCGAAGCCGACCAGGACGACATGGACACCCTGCTCGCGCTCCTCGCCCTGGCCGGCGTCACCTATGTGATGGGCGTGCCCGGCGCCGACGACGTGATGCTCAACTATCAGAGCACCTCGTACCACGACGTCGTCGCGATGCGGGACCTGCTCGGTCTTGCGCCCGCGCCCGAATTCGCCGACTGGCTGGCGCGCATGGGCCTTGTCACCGACCGCGGCCTGATCGCGCCCGACGCCCTGCCGCCGCGCTTCCTGCCGCTGATCGCCTGATGTCGCGTTCCCGTCGACGATCCCTGGGCCCGCATGCGCGCCGCGACGCCGGCGCGGATCGCGCCTGCCGCGCGCCGGCGCAGCCATCGCGACGCCCGCCCACCTCGCCTTCCAGCTCGCCCATGCGCGCGCCCGCGACGCCGTCCATGCGCCGTTCGATCCCGACGCGCTCCTGGAGGGCTTGCGCGAACGCGGCCTCGCGACGCTCAAGCCTTCACAGCGCGGCGCGCGGACCGCGCGGCCTATCTCGCGCGGCCCGATCTCGGCCGGCGGCTCGATGCGGCTTCGCGATCCGCGGTCGCGGCGGCGCCGCGCGGCTGCGACCTCGTCTTCGTCATCGCCGACGGACTGTCGGCGCAGGCGGTCGCCTCACACGCACTGCCGCTCATCGATGCAAGCCTGCCGGTGCTCCGCCGCGACGGCTGGCGGATCGGGCCGGTTGCCGTCGTCGCGCAGGGCCGCGTCGCCATCGGCGACGAGATCGGGGAAATTCTCGGCGCGGCAATGGTTTGCGTCCTGATCGGCGAGCGACCGGGGCTCACCTCGCCGGACAGCCTCGGCGTCTACCTCACCTGGCAACCGCGAATCGGCCGGACCGACGCGGAGCGAAACTGCCTCTCCAATATTCGCCCCGCCGGAATGGCCTATGTCGAGGCGTCAGCAGCGTCTGATGTACCTTTGCGGGCAGGCCCGGCTGCGGCAATGTACCGGCGTCATGCTCAAGGACGAGACGCCCAAGATCGGGGCAGAATCGAACCCTTCGCTCGCCGGGCCAGACAGATAGGCCGCAGCCAGAGAAGCAGCCGACGTCACTTTCTCGCAAGACAAGGCCAAGACACCGTTGCAGGTGTCTGGTATATTGTATAATAGCGTGGGGGTGCACGGGCGCGTCGAGTAATCCCCCATAATGAACAGCACAACTCCTCCGCGAACCATCGGAACCGGCTCCCGGATTGCGGTTTCCCCGCTCGAGGACACGTCGACCTTCGCCGACCGCGCCTATGCCGCGCTCAGGGACGTGATTCTCTCGCTCGACATCTATAACCGCCCCGGCGAGGTGCGGCTCGACGAGCGCCAGCTCGCGAGCGACCTCGGCATCAGCCGTACCCCGGTGCGCGAGGCGATGGTGCAGCTCGAGCGCGAAGGCTTCGTGCGCTCGGTGCCGCGGCGCGGCGTCTATGTGGTGCGCAAGACCAAGCAGGAGGTGGTCGAGCTGATCACCGCCTGGGCCGCGCTCGAGAGCATGGCGGCCCGCCTGATCACCGAGAATGCGACCGAGGAGGAGATCGCCGGCCTGCGCGCCATGTTCGCGACCTTCGAGAACGGGCACCTGCACGCCAAGCTCGACGAATATTCCGAGGTCAACATCGAGTTCCACCAGACCATCATCCGGATGAGCAAGAACCGCGTGCTGATCGATCTCGCGGCCAACCTGTTCGCCCACATGCGGATGATCCGGCGCAAGACCATCGGCGAGGAAGACCGCGTCGACCGCTCGATCCGCGACCATATGAACATCATCCAGGCGATCGAAGCGCGCGATACTGCGCGCGCCGAGGAGCTCGTGCGCAACCATGCGCTCGGGCTCGCCGACCACGTCGCCCGGCATGCCGATTACCTCGACCAGAACAACATCAGGGAGGCCACTCATGGCTGAAGCAGCAGTCAAGACATCGAAGCCCGCGGGCACCGATGCGCCCGCGCCCGAGCGCGAGCTGACCGACGGCTTCCATCTCGTCATCGACGCGCTCAAGCTCAACGGGCTCACCACCATCTACGGCGTGCCCGGCATCCCGATCACCGACCTCGGCCGCATGGCGCAGGGCGCCGGCATCCGCGTGATCTCGTTCCGCCACGAGCAGAACGCCGGCAATGCCGCGGCGATCGCGGGCTTTCTCACCAAGAAGCCCGGCGTCTGCCTCACCGTGTCGGCGCCCGGCTTTCTCAACGGCCTGACCGCGCTCGCCAACGCCACCACCAACTGCTTCCCGATGATCCTGATCTCGGGCTCCTCCGAGCGCGAGGTCGTCGACCTGCAGCAGGGCGACTACGAGGAGATGGACCAGCTCGCGATGGCGAAGCCGTTCGCCAAGGCGGCGTTCCGCGTGTTGCATGCAGCCGACATCGGCATCGGCATCGCGCGGGCGATCCGCGCCGCGGTGTCGGGCCGCCCCGGCGGTGTCTATCTCGACCTGCCGGCCAAGCTGTTCGGCCAGGTGATGGACGCCGAGGCCGGGCAGCAAGTCGCTCGTCAAGGTGATCGATCCGGCGCCGGCCCAGATCCCGGCGCCCGCCGCGATCAAGCGCGCGCTCGATGTGCTCAAGGGCGCCAAGCGTCCGCTGATCATCCTCGGCAAGGGCGCCGCCTATGCCCAGGCCGACGACGAGATCCGCACCTTCGTCGAGAAGAGCGGCGTTCCCTTCCTGCCGATGAGCATGGCCAAGGGCCTGCTGTCCGACACCCATCCGCAATGCGCCGGCGCGGCGCGCTCGATGGTGCTCAAGGATTCCGACGTCGTGATGCTGATCGGCGCGCGGCTCAACTGGCTGCTCTCGCACGGCAAGGGCAAGGCCTGGGGCGAGCCGCATTCGAAGAAGTTCATCCAGGTCGACATCGAGCCGAAGGAGATGGACTCGAACGTCGAGATCGTGGCGCCGGTGGTCGGCGACATCGCCTCCTGCGTCACCGCGCTCAACGAGGCGATGGGCGCCAAGTGGACGCCCGGGCCGGCGGACTGGCTCAAGGCTGTCGTCGCGAAGCGCGAAGAGAACGTCGCCAAGATGGCGCCGAGGCTCATGAGCAACGCTTCGCCGATGGACTATCACGGCGCGCTCGGCGCGCTGCGCAGCGTCATCAAGGAGCGGCCCGACGCCATCCTGGTCAACGAGGGCGCCAACACCCTCGACCTCGCCCGCGGCGTCATCGACATGTACCAGCCGCGCAAGCGCCTCGACGTCGGCACCTGGGGCGTCATGGGCATCGGCATGGGCTTCGCCGTCGGCGCCGCGATCGAGACCGGCAAGCCGGTGCTCGCGGTCGAGGGCGACAGCGCCTTCGGCTTCTCCGGCATGGAGGTCGAGACGATCTGCCGTTACCACCTGCCGGTCTGCGTCGTCGTCTTCAACAATGACGGCATCTATCGCGGGACGGACGTCAATCCCTCAGGGGGAGCGGACGTCGCGACCACCGTCTTCGTCAAGGGCTCGCGCTACGACAAGATCATCGAGGCGTTCGGCGGCGTCGGCGTCAACGCGACGACGCCCGACGAGCTCAAGCGCGCCGTGAACCAGGCGATGGATTCCGGCAAGCCGACCCTGATCAACGCCGTGATCGATCCCGCCTCCGGCAGCGAGAGCGGGCGCATCGGCAATCTCAATCCGCAAAGCGTGCTGAAAAAGAAGTAATCGGGAGGAATCTGCAATGGCCACGCGCAAGGCAAAAGCAAAGGTGAAAGCGAAGGCGAAGCCGGCCGCCAAGAAGGCGGTGAAGAAGGCCGCCGCCAAGAAGGTCGTCGCCAAGAAGCCCGTGAAGTCGGCGGCGAAGAAACCTGCGGTGAAGTCGGTCGCAAAGCCGGCCGCCAAGCCGGCTGCCAAGAAGCCCGCGCCGCAGAACGGCATCGCCGGACTGCCGCCGCCTTCGACCGCCGCCTTCGGCGCCGCCGGCAAGGCGCTCGACGGCGTGCGCATCCTCGACTTCACCCATGTGCAGTCGGGCCCGACCTGCACGCAGCTCCTCGGCTACATGGGCGCCGACTGCATCAAGGTCGAGCGGCCCGGCGCTGGCGACGTCACCCGCGGCCAGCTGCGCGACGTCAAGGGCGCCGACAGCCTCTACTTCACCATGCTCAACGGCAACAAGCGCTCGATCACGATCGATTCCAAGCACCCCAAGGGCAAGGAAATCCTCGATCGCCTGATCAAGCACTGCGACGTGCTGGTCGAGAACTTCGCCCCCGGCGCGCTCGACCGCATGGGGCTCACCTGGGAGCACATCCATAAGCTCAACCCGCGCATGATCGTCGCGTCGGTGAAGGGCTTCGGCCCCGGCCCTTACGAGGACTGCAAGGTCTACGAGAACGTCGCCCAGTGCGCCGGCGGTGCCGCTTCGACCACCGGCTTCCGCGAGGGCCCGCCGCTCGTCACCGGCGCCCAGATCGGCGATTCCGGCACCGGGCTGCATCTCGCCTTCGGTATCGTCTCCGCGCTCTACCAGCGCATGCGCACCGGCCGCGGCCAGCGCGTGCTGTGCGCCATGCAGGACGGCGTGCTCAACCTCGCGCGCGTCAAGCTGCGCGACCAGCAGCGCCTCAAGCACGGGCCGCTCAGCGAGTACAGCCAGTACGGCGAGGGCGTGCCGTTCGGCCAGGCGGTGCCGCGCGCCGGCAACGACTCCGGTGGCGGCCAGCCCGGCTGGATCCTGAAGTGCAAGGGCTGGGAGACCGATCCCGACGCCTACATCTACTTCATCACCCAGGCGCCGGTGTGGGCGGAGATCTGCGACCTCATCGGCAAGCCGGAATGGAAGACCGATCCGGACTACGCGACGCCGCCGGCGCGGCTGCCGCGGCTGCGGCACATCTTCGACACCATCGAGGAATGGACCAAGACCAAGACCAAGTTCGAGGTCATGAACGAGTGCAACAAGGTCGACATCCCGGTCGGCCCGATCCTCTCCATGAAGGAAATCGCCGAGGAGAAATCGCTGCGGGACACCGGGACGGTGGTCGAGGTCGACCACCCCGGCCGCGGCAAGTATCTCACCGTCGGCAACCCGGTGAAGATGTCGGACTCGATCACCGAGGTGAAGCGCTCGCCGCTGCTCGGCGAGCACACCGAGGAAATCCTCACCAAGGTGCTCGGCTACACCGCGCAGGAACTCGCTGAGATCAAGTCGTCCGGCGCGATCACCGCGCCGGAGAAGAAGCCGGCGGCGGCAGCGTAACGCTTTCTGTCCGGGACATTCGAACTGCAATCGATCGCTCGGCCCGGCCGGGCGATCGATCAAAATCAGAACACCAGGCGCGCGGGATTGCCCGGTCAAGCCTGACAACGGCTTCGGAATAGCGATTCAGCCGCGATCGAGGATCGGGCGGGAGGTAACGGATGCGTATCGTCGTTCACGGTCAACAGGCGTTCGGCAAGGCCGTGCTCGAAGCGCTGCTCAAGCGCGGCGAGAACGTGGTCGCCGTCTATGTCGCTCCGGAGAAGCCGGGACAGAAGGCCGACCCGCTCAAGGAAGCCGCGCTCGCGGCGAACCTCCCGGTCTATCAACCGGCCTCCTATCGCAAGCCCGAGGTGTGGGACGAGTTCCGCGCCCTCAAGCCCGACCTGCAGGTGATGGCCTTCGTCACGCTGTTCGTGCCGGAGGAGTTCCTCAACATCCCGACCCACGGCTCGATCCAGTATCACCCCTCGCTGCTGCCCGCCTATCGCGGGGCGAGCGCGATCAACTGGCCGATCATCCTCGGCGAGAAGGAGACCGGCCTCTCGATCTTCTGGCCCGACAACGGCCTCGATACCGGCGACGTGCTCGTCCAGAAGACGACGCCGATCTCTTCGACCGACACGCTGGGCACCGTCTATTTCGACCGCCTGTTCCCGATGGGGGTCGAGGCGATGCTCGAATCCGTCGACCTCGTCAAAGCCGGCAAGGCGCCGCGCATCAAGCAGGACGAGAGCAAGGCGACCTATGAAGGCCGCTGCACCGCCGAGAACGGCCACATCGACTGGGCGAAGTCGTGGCGGCAGATCGATCCGCTGATCCGCGGCTGCAATCCGGCGCCCGGCGCGTGGTCGAACCTCGACGGCAAGGTCCTCAAGATTTTCGACGCGACGCCGCTGCCGGCAAAAGACCCCAAGGGCATCGCCGGCAAGATGGGCGAGATCGTCGCGGTCGAAGCCGACGGCTTCATCGTGGTGTGCGCCGACGGGCGCTTCAAGGTGACCCGCGTGCAGCCCGCCGACGGCAAGAAGATCGACGCCGGAGAATGGGCGAAATCGTCCGGCCTCGCCGCCGGTGCGCGGCTCTCCTGACAGAGACCGCGCACCCCCTCCGACATGACTTGAAATTCAACCCAAGGACGTTCCCGATGCCGGCCTCCCAGCACGCCACTCCGAAATCCGACATTGAAATCTCGCAGGCCGCCGTCAAGCGTCCGATCGCCGACGTGGCGCGCGAACGGCTCGGCATCGCGCTGGAGAACCTCGAGCCTTATGGTCACTACAAGGCCAAGATCTCGATGGACTACATCAAGTCCCTCAAGGACCGGCCGAACGGCAAGCTGATCCTGGTCTCGGCGATCTCCCCGACGCCGGCCGGCGAAGGCAAGACCACCACCACGGTCGGCCTCACCGACGCGCTCAACCACATCGGCAAGAAGGCGATGCTGTGCCTGCGCGAGCCGTCGCTCGGGCCGTCGTTCGGCATGAAGGGCGGCGCCGCCGGCGGCGGCTATGCCCAGGTCGTGCCGATGGAGGACATCAACCTCCATTTCACCGGCGACTTCCACGCGATCACGTCGGCGCACAACCTGCTCTCCGCGCTGATCGACAACCACATCTATTGGGGCAACGGGCTCAACTTCGACAGCCGCCGCGTCGCCTGGCGCCGCGTCCTCGACATGAACGACCGCGCGCTGCGCGAGATCGTGTGCTCGCTCGGCGGCGTCGCCAACGGCTATCCGCGCGAAGCCGGCTTCGACATCACCGTGGCCTCGGAGGTGATGGCGATCTTCTGCCTCGCCCGCGACCTCGAAGACCTCAAGCACCGGCTCGGCAACGTCATCGTCGGCTACACCCGCGACCGCAAGCCGATCCGCGCCGTCGATCTCAAGGCCCACGGCGCGATGACCGCGCTGCTGAAGGACGCACTCGCGCCGAACCTCGTGCAGACGCTCGAGGGCACGCCCGCCTTCGTCCATGGCGGCCCGTTCGCCAACATCGCCCACGGCTGCAACTCGGTGCTGGCGACGACGACGGCGTTGAAGCTCGCCGACTACGTCGTCACCGAAGCGGGCTTCGGCGCCGACCTCGGCGGCGAGAAGTTCATCGACATCAAGTGCCGCAAGACCGGACTTGCGCCCGACTGCGTGGTGCTGGTCGCGACCATCCGCGCCCTCAAGATGCACGGCGGGGTCAAGAAGGAAGATTTGAAGACCGAGAATTTGCAGGCGCTCGAAGCCGGCATGGCGAACCTCCAGCGCCACGTCGAGAACGTGCAGAAATTCGGCCTCGTTCCCGTCGTCTCGATCAACCGCTTTTCCGCCGACACGCCGGCCGAGATCGAGCTCGTCAAGAAGGCCTGCGCCAAGCTCGGCGTCGAGGCGCTGATGGCGGATCATTGGGCGATGGGCGGCGAAGGCGCGGCCGACGTCGCCAAGGCCGTCGTCAAGACCATCGAGTCCGGCCGCAGCAAGCTCAAGCTGCTCTATCCCGACGAGATGCCGCTCGTCGAAAAGATCCGCACCATCGCGCGCGAAATCTATCGCGCCAAGGACGTCTCGATCGACAAGTCGGTGCGCGACCAGCTCGCCTCGTTCGAGGCGATGGGCTACGGCAAGCTCCCCGTCTGCATCGCCAAGACCCAGTACAGCTTCTCGACCAACCCCGACCTCAAGGGCGCGCCGACCGATCACGTCATCCCGGTGCGCGAGGTCCGGCTGTCGGCGGGGGCGGAGTTCGTGGTGGCGGTGTGCGGTGACATCATGACGATGCCCGGCCTGCCCAAGGTTCCCGCCGCCGACTCGATCGACGTCAGCGCCGACGGCAAGATCGTCGGCCTGTTCTGAGGCGCCGTTCCGCAGCGCAAGCACAACGAATGGAACCCGCGGTCAACACGAAATTTTGCAACGGCAGGGCAGGCAACCGGCGGTCGCAATCCCTATAGTGCGGGTAATGGCTATGGACGACACCACGACCGAACTGCCCGGCAGGAAACGCCGCCGGCCCGCGGGGACCCCGAAGGGCCGGCAGATCGATCCGCGTGCGCTGGAAGAGGTGCGTGCGCTGCTCGGCGACCGGCCGCGCCGGCGCGACCTCCTGATCGAATACCTGCACCTCTTGCAGGATTGCTACGGCCATCTGTCGGCACCCGCATCTCGCCGCGCTCGCCGCGGAGATGAAGCTCGCGCAGTCCGAAATCTACGAGGTCGCGACGTTCTACGCCCATTTCGACGTGGTGAAGGACGGCCCTCCCCCGCCCGCGATCACGGTACGGGTGTGCGACAGCCTGTCCTGCGCCATGGCGGGGGCGGAAAAGCTGCTCGCCGATCTGCCGAAGACGCTCGGCGTCGACGTGCGGGTGATGCGGGCGCCCTGCGTCGGCGCTTGCGACCGGGCGCCGGTGGCGGCGGTCGGCCATGTCCAGGTGATGAAGGCGACGCAGGCGAACGTCGCCGCGGCGGTCGCCGCGCATCCGCACGCCCATGCCTACAAGACCCCGGTCGACCTCGCGGCCTATCGCGCGGCGGGCGGCTACGCCTTGCTGGAGGCCTGCCTGTCCGGCAAGCGGACCCGCGACGACGTGATCAAGATCGTGAGCGACGCCGGCCTGCGCGGGCTCGGCGGCGCCGGTTTCCCGACGGGACGGAAGTGGTCGCTGGTGCGCGCGGAGCCGGCGCCGCGCCTGATGGCGGTCAACGGCGACGAAGGCGAGCCCGGCACCTTCAAGGACCGCTACTACCTCGAGCGCGATCCGCACCGCTTCATCGAGGGCATGCTGATCGCCGCCTGGGTGGTCGAGGCGGCCGACATCTACTTCTATCTGCGCGACGAATATCCGGAAATCCGGCTGATGCTGGAGGCGGAGATCGCCAAGGTGGTGGCGGCGAAGCTCGCCCCGCACGCCCGCATCCACATGCGCCGCGGCGCCGGCGCCTACATCTGCGGCGAAGAAGTCCGCGATGATCGAATCGATCGAGGGCAAGCGCGGCCTGCCGCGGCACCGCCCGCCCTATGTCGCCCAGGTCGGGCTGTTCGGGCGGCCGACCCTGGAGCAGAACGTCGAGACGCTGTTCTGGATACGCGACATCGTCGAGAAAGGCGTCGACTGGTTCACCGGCCACGGCCGCCGCGACCGCAAGGGCTTCCGCAGCTTCTCGGTGTCGGGGCGGGTCAAGAACCCCGGGGTCAAGCTCGCGCCTGCCGGGGTGAGCGCCCGCGAGCTCGTCGAGGAGTTTTCCGGCGGCATGGCCGACGGCCATGAGTTCAAGGCCTACCTGCCGGGCGGCGCGTCAGGCGGTATCCTGCCGGCGTCGATGGCCGACCTGCCGCTCGACTTCGGCACGCTCGAACAATATGGCTGCTTCGTCGGGTCGCATGCGGTGGTGATCCTGTCGGACCAGGACGACATCAAGGCGGTGGCGCTCAACCTCATGAAGTTCTTCGAGGACGAGAGCTGCGGCCAGTGCACGCCGTGCCGGGTCGGCACCGAGAAGGCGGCGATGCTGATGGCGTCCGGCCCGTGGGACGCAGGCGCTGCTGACCGAGCTTTCCACGGCGATGCGCGACGCCTCGATCTGCGGCCTCGGCCAGGCGGCGCCCAATCCGCTGCTGTGCGTGCTCAAATACTTTCCCGAGGAGCTCAAGACGCCCCTCGCAAGCTGGTAATTGGAAAGCTGGTAAGGTGATCCCATGACCGACACCCTTCAGCCCGCGCGAGACAAGAAGAGCGCCGCCGCGGCGCCGGCGCCGACCATCAAGTTCACGCTCGACGGCCGCGAGGTCGAGGCGCCGGTCGGCGAGACCATCTTCCGCACCGCGGAGCGCTACGGCATCAAGCTGCCGAACCTGTGCTACTCGCCGGCGCCCGGCTATCGGCCGGACGGCAATTGCCGGGTCTGCATGGTCGAGATCGAGGGCGAGCGCGTGCTCGCCGCGAGCTGCCTGCGCACGCCGACCAACGGCATGAAGGTCAAGACCCAGACCGATCGCGCGAAGAACGCGCGGCGGATGGTGGCGGAGCTCCTCCTCACCGACCAGCCCGAGCGCGACGTCGCGCCCGATCCGCAATCGCATTTGTGGCAGGTCATCGACGGCCAGGGCCTCACCACGAGCCGCTTTCCCGAGCGCAGCGATCCGGCGGCGCCGGACCGCAGCCACACCGCGATGGCGGTCAATCTCGACGCCTGCATCCAGTGCAATCTGTGCGTCCGCGCTTGCCGCGAGGTGCAGGTCAACGACGTCATCGGCATGGCCGGCCGCGGCTATACCGAGAAGATCGTGTTCGACTTCGACGACCCGATGGGGCACTCGACCTGCGTCGCCTGCGGCGAATGCGTCCAGGCCTGCCCGACCGGCGCGCTGATGCCGGCGACGCTCGTCGACGAGCACAACATCCGCGCCGCCTATCCGGACCGCGAAGTGAACTCGGTGTGCCCCTATTGCGGCGTCGGCTGCCAGCTCACCTATCACATCAAGGACGACAAGCTGCTCTACGTCACCGGCAAGGACGGGCCGGCGAACCACAACCGTCTCTGCGTCAAAGGCCGGTTCGGCTTCGACTATGTGCACAATCCGCAGCGGCTCACCCAGCCGCTGATCCGCAAGGACGGCGCGCCGAAGCACGTCGACGACGCGCTCGACACCCGCCATGCGATGCGCCATTTCCGTCCCGCGACCTGGGACGAGGCGCTCGACCGCGCCGCCGCGGGCCTGAAGAAAATCCGCGACAGCAAGGGCGCGCGCGCGCTTGCCGGGTTCGGCTCCGCCAAGGGCTCGAACGAGGAGGCGTATCTGTTCCAGAAGCTGGTGCGCACCGGCTTCGGCTCCAACAATGTCGATCACTGCACGCGGCTCTGCCACGCCTCCTCGGTCGCGGCGCTGCTGGAAGGCGTCGGCTCCGCCGCGGTGACCGCGACCTTCAACGAGTGCAAGAACTCCGACGTCATCGTCGTGATCGGCGCCAACCCGACGGAAAACCATCCCGTCGCGGCGACGTTCTTCAAGCAGGCGGCGAAGCGCGGCGCCAAGCTCATCGTGATGGACCCGCGCGGCCAGGCGCTCAAGCGCCACGCCGCCCACATGATGCAGTTCACCAACGGCACCGACGTGGCGATGCTCAACGCCATGCTCAACGTGATCGTCACCGAGAAGCTCTACGACCAGCAATACATCCAGACCTACACCGAAGGCTTCGCGCAGCTCGCCGAGCACGTCAAAGCGTTCACGCCGGAACAGATGGCGCCGATCTGCGGCATCGATGCCGACACGCTGCGCACGGTGGCGCGCACCTATGCCCGCGCCGAGTCCGCCATCATCTTCTGGGGCATGGGCGTCTCCCAGCACACCCACGGCACCGACAATGCGCGTTGCCTGATCGCGCTCGCGCTGATCTGCGGGCATATCGGACGACCGGGCACCGGGCTCCATCCGCTGCGCGGCCAGAACAACGTGCAGGGCGCCTCCGACGCGGGTCTGATCCCGATGTTCTTCCCCGACTACGCGTCGGTCGAGAACCCGGACATACGCGCGCGCTTCGAGACTGCCTGGGGCACCACGCTCGATCCCAAGAAGGGACTGACCGTGGTCGAGATCATGGACGCGGTTCACCGCGACGAGATCACCGGCATGTACATCATGGGCGAGAACCCTGCGATGTCCGACCCCGATCTCAATCACGCCCGCGGTGCGCTCGCGCATCTCGAGCATCTCGTGGTGCAGGACATCTTCCTCACCGAGACCGCGGCCTATGCCGACGTGATCCTGCCCGCCTCGGCGTGGCCGGAGAAGGACGGCACCGTCACCAACACCAACCGTCAGGTGCAGATGGGG
The DNA here is from genome assembly GCA_963793985.1 of uncultured Alphaproteobacteria bacterium. GTDB lineage: Bacteria > Pseudomonadota > Alphaproteobacteria > Rhizobiales > Xanthobacteraceae > JAJPKK01. Next base: position 191,189 of record CAWCCG010000021.1, read on the forward strand.
CGGCGGGCGCTGCCGCTCCCCGGTGAAGCGAAGCTGGACTTGTGGATCATCCAGGAGATCGCGCGGCGCATCGGGCTCGACTGGAATTACGCCGACCCGAGTGAGGTCTACACCGAGATGGCGTCGCTGATGCCCGCGCTCGCCAACATCTCGTGGGACCGGGTGGAGCGGGAAGACGCCGTCACCTATCCGACCGACGGGCCCGACAAGCCGGGCCACGACGTCGTGTTCGACAAGGGCTTCCCGCGTCCCGGCGGCATCGCCAAGCTCGTCGCGGCGAAGCTCGCGCCGCCCAACGAGGTGCCCGACGCCGAATTCCCGATGATCCTGACCACCGGCCGGCAGCTCGAGCATTGGCACACCGGCGCCATGACGCGCCGCGCCACCGTGCTCGATGCGCTCGAGCCCGGCCCGGTCGCCTCGCTGTCGCGCGGCGACGTCGCCCGGCTCGGAATCGCGCCCGGGGATTTCGTGCGGGTCTCGACCCGCCGCGGCACCGTCGAGCTCGCGGTGCGCCAGGACGACGCCATCCCCGATGGCGTGGTGTTCATCCCGTTCGCCTATGTCGAGGCGGCGGCGAACCTGCTGACCAATCCGGCGCTCGATCCGTTCGGGAAGATCCCCGAGTTCAAGTACTGCGCCGCGCGGGTGGAGCGCATCGAGGCGCGCCAGGCGGCGGAGTAACCGCCCCGCACATCGCCGTCATCGCCGGGCTTGTCCCGGCGACCCCGATAACCTTGGCACGGCCGTGCCTTGCTGAGCGGGGTGGCCGGGACAAGCCCGGCCATGACCAACGTGGGGCGGTTAGCCCTTGCCCCTCCCTTGCCCCCGCCTTGCATTTGCCCCGCCCCGCCGCCATCCTCGCGCCATGGATGACCGCACCGTTTCGCCACGCCCGCACGGAGGACGCGCCCGTGCGCGGCCTCGACGGCATTGTCCGCCACGACTGGACGCGCGCCGAAGTCGCAGCCCTCTTCGAGCTGCCGTTTCCCGACCTGATCTTCCACGCCCAGCGCATCCACCGCATGCACTTCGATCCGCGCGAGGTGCAGATTTCGACGCTGCTGTCGATCAAGACCGGCGGCTGCCCGGAGGATTGCGCCTATTGCCCGCAGAGCGCGCGCTACGACACCGGCGTGAAGGCCGAAAAGCTCATGGAGGTCGAGGCGGTGCTCGCCGAGGCGCGGGCGGCCAAGGCCGCCGGCGCGAGCCGCTTCTGCATGGGCGCGGCGTGGCGCTCGCCCAAGGATCGCGACCTCGATGCGGTGTGCGCCATGGTCGAAGGGGTCAAGGCGCTCGGCCTCGAGAGCTGCGCGACGCTCGGCATGCTCGACGAGGCGCAGGCGCGGCGGCTCAAGTCGGCCGGCCTCGACTACTACAACCACAACCTCGACACCTCGCCCGAGTTCTACGGCGACATCATCTCGACCCGCACCTACCGCGACCGCCTCGACACTCTCGCGCATGTGCGCGACGCCGGCATTCACGTGTGCTGCGGCGGCATCGTCGGGATGGGCGAGGCCCGCGCCGACCGGGTCGGCATGATCGCGACGCTGGCGAGCCTGCCGGCGCACCCGGAATCGGTGCCGATCAACATGCTGGTCCAAGTCGAGGGCACGCCGCTCGCCGGCGAGGCCGCGCTCGACCCATTGGAGTTCGTCCGCACCATCGCCGTCGCCCGGATCGCCATGCCGGCCTCGGTGGTGCGGCTTTCGGCCGGCCGGGAGGACATGACCGAGGAGACCCAGGCGCTGTGCTTCCTCGCCGGGGCGAACTCGATTTTCTACGGGCCGCGGCTGCTGACCACCCCCAATCCCGACCGCGACCGCGACCTCGCCCTCCTCGACAAGCTCGGCCTCGTGCCGATGCGCTGAGGAAGCCCCGTTTCCGGGGCGCCACACCGCGCGTTTTTCGGCCTTCCAAAGCCGCCGAACCCGGTGGAACCTAAGGCTTTTTTAAGACATCGCTTCCTGTGTGAGGTTGATCACAGAGGTTCGGGCTGCGAGCTTCCATAGTGCGGGTGTCAGAAATTCAGGAGACACCCCCATGTCTGGCCTGGCCTCCGTTTCCGCGGTTCATCCGGGCGTCCCGCTCGGCGCCACCGCGTCCTCTGCCCACGATGCCGTGCTCATCGAGCGGATCGCCGCCCGCGACCGCGACGCCATGCTGGTGCTGTTCTCGGCACACAACGCTCGCGTGTTCCGCTTCATCCTGCGCATGGTCGGCGACCGCAGCCTTGCCGAAGACCTGACCAGCGAAGTGTTTCTCGACGTCTGGCGGCAGGCCGGCCAGTTCGAAGGCCGCTCCACGGTCTCGACCTGGATGCTGGCGATGGCGCGCTACAAGGCGCTCGCCGCCCGTCGGCGCCGCACCGAAGATCAGCTCGACGAGGAAGTCGTCGAAGCGATCGAGGACGACGGCGACGATCCGGAGATCGCCGCGCAGAAGAAGGACCGCAGCGAGATCCTGCGCCGGTGCCTCGACAAGCTCTCGGCCCAGCATCGCGAGATCGTCGACCTCGTCTACTACCACGAGAAGTCGGTCGACGAGGCTGCGCACATCCTTTCGATCCCGCAGAACACCGTGAAGACCCGGCTGTTCCATGCGCGCAAGCGCCTCTCGGCGATCGCCGCCGAAGCCGGCCTCGACCGCAGCTATCTCTAGAACCATCGCTGAAATCTCGAACAAGGGGCGCACCATCATGAAATCCGCTATCGCAGCCGTGTCAGTCACCTTCGCCGCCATCGCGCTCTTCCTCTTGGCGCTGCCGCCGGGATCGCTGCCCGACTTCTTCTAAGCTGACCTGCTTCTCAAGCTGACCTGCCGGACGGCGTGACCTCATCGCGCCTCTTCCCCTTGCACACACCTCGTGTAGCCTCTTGCGGCGCCGTCGCGCGCGATGAGGATGACATGAGACGCCGAGCCTTCCTGCGCCTTGCCGCCGCGGCAGCGCTGCCGGCCTTTGCGCGCCCGGCCGCGGCGCAGGCCTATCCGACGCGGCCGGTGCGGCTCATCGTCGGCTACAGCGCCGGCGGGACCGCCGACATCGTGGCGCGGATCATCGCGCAGCGGCTCACCGAGCGGCTCGGCCAACCGGTGGTGGTCGAGAACAAGCCCGGCGCCACCACCAACATCGCCACCCAGTCGGTGATCGGCGCGGCGCCGGACGGCCACACGCTGCTCTACGTCACCGCCGCCAACGCCACCAACGCCTCGCTCTATTCCTCGCTGCCGTTCAACTTCATGCGCGACATCGTGCCGGTGGCGGGTCTCGTCGAGTTCACGCTGGTGCTCGTGGTGAACGCGGCGCTGCCGGTGCATTCGATCGGCGAATTCGTCGCCTATGCCAGGGCCAATCCCGGCAAGATCAGCATGGGCTCGTTCGGTGTCGGCACCACGAGCCACCTGTCCGGCGAGTTGCTCAAGCTCACCACCGGCATCGACACCGTGCACGTGCCCTATCGCGGCGGTGCGCCGATGATCACCGATCTCGTCAGCGGCCAGGTGCAGGCGGCGTTCGACGCCCTGCCGGAAGCGCTGCCGCATATCCGCACCGGCGCGCTGCGTCCGCTCGCGGTGACGACGGCGGCACGGGCGGAATCGCTGCCCGACATCCCGACCATCGGCGACACCATTCCGGCTTACGAGGCGAGCAGCTGGGCGGGCATCGGCGCGCCGCGCGGCACGCCACCGGCCGTCATCGAAACGCTCCGCCGCGAGACCGCCGCCGCGCTCGCCGACCCGGCCATCCGCGCGCGGCTCGACGATCTCGGCAGCGCGCCATGGCCGCTCGGGCCCGACGCTTTCGGCGCCTATCATCGCGGCCGAAACCGAGAAATGGGCGAAGGTCGTCAAGTTCGCCGGCCTCAAGGCGGAGTAGCTGCGCTCGCTTCGGCCTTCACCAAACCCGTGCCCTCGTAGTATCGGCGCAGCATCGCGGCCATTCCCGGCGATGCCGAACAGCGCCAGCAGGATTCCGACCCATAGCGGCGCGCCGAGCGTGCTGAGCAGCGCGGCGAGGAGGAGCCCGCTGGCGCCGCCGACGTCCCAGCCGCCTTCGGCGACGACGTGGAAGCGCAGCGTGCAGGGCGCGTGCTTCGCCTGGGTGTAGATCGACGTCATCAGCGTCGGCGTGTAGAGGCAGCCGGTGAGCGAGCCGAGCGCGTTCGCGATCACGGCGAACAGCGCGTTGCCGACCGCGAGCGCGCGCAGCACGACCACGATGCGCGAGCGGGCCGAACGCGTACCACACCGCCCGCTTGCCGTGGCCGCGGTCGATGTGCCGGCCGAGCAGCAGGCCGCCGACCGCGCCGACCAGCGCCGCGACAGCGAGCGCGCCGCCGAAACCGAGCAGACTTTCGTGGAGCGAGAGAAACAGCGCGATCTGCCACACGAAGACGTAGCTCGCCGCGATCCAGCCATCGGCCGCAAACAGCAGCGCGCCGGGCAGCGCCGCCCGCAATGAGCCGATCGATTGCGGCGCGACCTTTACGTCGGGCGTGCGCAGGAACGGCAGCGCGGCGAACACCAGGATCACGGCGGTGGTGCCGAAGGCGACGCGCGGTCCAAAGGTGACGAGCAGCCAGCCCGTCACCAGCGGACTGACGACGCCGACCACCGCCGCGATCGCTTCGCGCATGCCGATCTGCTGGCCGCGATGCTCGTCGTCGCCGAGCGCGGCGAAATAGGCGTGGTAGGTCGGCCAGTAGACGGTGTCGCTCACGGCAGACGCCGCGATCAGCCAGTAGAGCGCGGGGCCGACGCCATGCACCTCGGCGAGCAGCGGGTACTGCACCGCGCTCATCAGCGTGCCGGCGGCCACCATGGCGCGCAGGCCAAATCGCGCCGAAAGACCGATGACGAGCGGACGCACGATGAAGCGCCCGAGCAGGATCGCCGCCAGCGAGACGAACACCGCCGGCACCGGCACGCCGGAGTCGAGGAGATACACCATGAAGAACGCGCCGCCGCCGCCGAGCGCGATCGAGTGAATCCCGTAATGCAGATTGAGATAGTTGACGGCGTTGTTGCCGAAGAAGGCCATGGGGTGTTCCGAGCGAAATGGGAGAGCGAATGATTGGACGCGCGGCACGGACCCGCGTTGCGGCGGGCGAGTGCCAGAGCACGTCGGCTCACTTCATTCGATCAATCCGCACGGGACATCCTTTGCAAGAGTTCGGCGCAGTTTAGCGCATGATCCCGCGAGGATCGTCATGGCCGAGCATTGTCTCCGGCCGACCCCGATTCAGAACTGGCACGAGCCGATGCCAGACCTGGATTCCGGGTTCGCCTGGGCCGGCCCGGCAATGACGCGGACGACCGTGCCCTGCGTTCACTTCTGCGTCTGCTTGAAATAGCGCAGGTCGGGCGGCGGCTGGTCTTTCTTCGCCGGCATCAGATAGCCGTCGGCGCTCATGAAATAGTTTTCCTTGCCGACCTGGACGTGGTTGTTGCTCTCGTTGCAGAGGTCCTCGACATCCGGCCGTTGCGGATGCGGTGATAGTTCTTCACCACCGTCCACGGCCGGGTGAGCGCGTGGTCGATCACCGTGATCTCGTTCTTCAGGATGTCCGGGTTCGCCTTGTCGAGGGAGAGGCGCTCCTTGACGATCGACTGGTTGTCGAGGTGCAGCGGCATGCCGCTGTCCTCGTAATTGCGCGGGCCCTTGAAGTCGCGGGTCTCGACCTCGAGCGTGTCGAAGCGGCCGTCGCCGTCGGTGTCGAGCCAGGTGCCGACGGAATAGCCGGCGTAGGACGGCTCGTTGTCGGGCGGGAAACCGGTGCCGTCGGTGTAGATGCGGCGCGGCAGGTTGTTCTCGTAGACCACGTAGGTGATCTTCGGCAGGATCACGAACTCGATCGGGCGGATGATGGTCATCAGCCGCGGCATGCCGTTGCTGATGCAGGTGACGCGGGTGTCGCCGCCCTGCCCGCCGGCGTCCTGGTCGGCCATGCTGGCTTCCCAGATCGCCTGATATTCCGCCGTGAGCGGCGGCTGCTGACCGCGGCCGCGCGGCTTCGTCTCCTCCCAGCCGATGCCGGTGCCCGGCGCGCGCCGCCAGGTGCCGGCCCAATCCGGATATTTGCTCTCGTCGTGCGCCGCGGCGCCGGCGAGCGTGATGAGCAACGCCGCGGTGCCCGCGACGGCGGCGATCGCGCGGTCGCAAAAACGCATGATGTCCTCCCTGAAATCTTGTCGGGCGAGCTTACAACGGCGGAACGCGCCGGCGGAAGCGGCTCCGTTTCAGGCCGAGCATGGTCAATCAGCCGCGGAGAGGCGTTTGACGAAATCGTCCGCGGCGCCACCGTCGAT
>CAWCCG010000021.1:202500-459999 GCA_963793985.1 uncultured Alphaproteobacteria bacterium
GTCAGGCGTCAGCCGACAAATCCGCACGGCCCGCAGCCTCGCCGTCACGCCTCCCCGCGAACGGGGAATTGCGACGGCGCGATTACGCGCACGCACGGGGAGATTGTGCACCGTTCCGGACTTTCGCCCGGGCGGGCTTGGAGCGATCTCCTCTTCACGATGTCAGACAACACGCACAACGAGGCCCACGCGGGCGAACCCACCTGAGAAACCTCAAAGTGCGAATAGATGCACTTCTGGACGAGCCACGTTACTGCGGACGCAGTAACGCGAAGGCATGTGGTACAAGCGCTGATACAAGCGCAGGCAGCGCAATACGCGCGCCAAATCACTCGGTCGCCAGTCACCCGCTCGCCAGTCTGGTGGAGCCAGACGGGATCGAACCGACGACCTCCTGCTTGCAAAGCAGGCGCTCTCCCAACTGAGCTATGGCCCCTTCAGATGCCAGCGATCAGCAGCCGGCAATCAGAAGCACAAGCTATCCGATCACCGATTACAGATTTCTGACGTCCGAAAACTGGTGGGCCTGGGAAGATTTGAACTTCCGACCTCACGCTTATCAAGCGCGCGCTCTAACCAGCTGAGCTACAAGCCCATGCCGGGAAGCAGTCCTCAGTGATCAGTAATCAGCGATCACCGAGCGACCCCGAGGCGCCGCCTCGCGAGAGGCCGCCTCATGCGGTCGCCAGCGGCCACGTCACATGACCGACTGCTGATAACTGATTACTGAATCCCGATTCCTGTTCCGGGCTCGTCCAAGAAGAAAGAGAAGCGTAGACGGCGGTGTCCCGCAAATGGGCACAGAAGACGCGTGAGCGTGCTTCCGCACCCTGATGTTTCTAAGCGCCGGGAAGAGCGAACTACCGGCCGAGATCAAGATGATCGCGGCACCCGAGTTCAGACCTCTGAGTTCCTGGCATCCTTAGAAAGGAGGTGATCCAGCCGCAGGTTCCCCTACGGCTACCTTGTTACGACTTCACCCCAGTCACTGACCCTACCGTGGCCGGCTGCCTCCTTGCGGTTAGCGCACCGTCTTCAGGTAAAGCCAACTCCCATGGTGTGACGGGCGGTGTGTACAAGGCCCGGGAACGTATTCACCGTGGCGTGCTGATCCACGATTACTAGCGATTCCAACTTCATGTGCTCGAGTTGCAGAGCACAATCCGAACTGAGACGGCTTTTTGAGATTTGCGCAGGGTTACCCCATTGCGTCCCACTGTCACCGCCATTGTAGCACGTGTGTAGCCCAGCCCGTAAGGGCCATGAGGACTTGACGTCATCCCCACCTTCCTCGCGGCTTATCACCGGCAGTCCCCTTAGAGAGCCCAACTGAATGATGGCAACTAAGGGCGAGGGTTGCGCTCGTTGCGGGACTTAACCCAACATCTCACGACACGAGCTGACGACAGCCATGCAGCACCTGTGTTCCCGCCAGCCGAACTGAAGAGTTCCATCTCTGGTACTCATACGGGACATGTCAAGGGCTGGTAAGGTTCTGCGCGTTGCTTCGAATTGAACCACATGCTCCACCGCTTGTGCGGGCCCCCGTCAATTCCTTTGAGTTTTAATCTTGCGACCGTACTCCCCAGGCGGGATGCTTAAAGCGTTAGCTGCGCCACTGACGGGTAAACCCGCCAACGGCTAGCATCCATCGTTTACGGCGTGGACTACCAGGGTATCTAATCCTGTTTGCTCCCCACGCTTTCGCACCTCAGCGTCAGTATCGGGCCAGTGAGCCGCCTTCGCCACTGGTGTTCTTGCGAATATCTACGAATTTCACCTCTACACTCGCAGTTCCACTCACCTCTCCCGAACTCAAGGTCGCCAGTATCAAAGGCAGTTCTGGAGTTGAGCTCCAGGATTTCACCCCTGACTTAACGATCCGCCTACGTGCGCTTTACGCCCAGTGATTCCGAGCAACGCTAGCCCCCTTCGTATTACCGCGGCTGCTGGCACGAAGTTAGCCGGGGCTTCTTCTGCGGGTACCGTCATTATCTTCCCCGCCGAAAGGGCTTTACAACCCTAAGGCCTTCATCACCCACGCGGCATGGCTGGATCAGGCTTGCGCCCATTGTCCAATATTCCCCACTGCTGCCTCCCGTAGGAGTCTGGGCCGTGTCTCAGTCCCAGTGAGGCTGATCATCCTCTCAGACCAGCTACCGATCGTCGCCTTGGTGGGCCATTACCCCACCAACTAGCTAATCGGACGCGGGCCGATCCCTCGGCGATAAATCTTTCTCCTTACGGACGTATCCGGTATTAGCCCAAGTTTCCCTGGGTTATTCCGAACCGAAGGGTACGTTCCCACGTGTTACTCTCCCGTCTGCCGCTCTCGTATTGCTACGAGCGCTCGACTTGCATGTGTTAAGCCTGCCGCCAGCGTTCGCTCTGAGCCAGGATCAAACTCTCAAGTTTGGATGAGAACTTGTTCCGGCTGATCACAACGTTTGACGAGGTCCCACCTTCGCCACGCTACGACCGACATGGCACGGCTTGCACCGCACCACACCGTCCGCATCGCGGCATTGGTGTTGACCTGAAACGTGTACCGCCGAAGTCTCGTCCGACCGCCTCTGCGCCGGGACCGATCCTAAGATCGAACCCCCGCTGGAAGCGGCCCGCAAGGACTCCGCCGTCCACGTTTCTCTTTCTTCTGATTCACCTGTCAAACAGCCCGGAACCGCAGGGGTTCCATCTCTTCGTGACCGAAGAGCCGTCGAAGCTTCCACCCCCGACTCAGCGTCGGGGCTGGCCACCTACATCAGTGAGGTGCTTCGCACAGGCGCGTCATCGCGCCGAGCGGCGGCGCGCCGTGTGTGGTGGCTATATAGGCGAGGGCCCCGAGCCTTGTCAACCGCCTTCGTGGCAGTTTTTTTACCGTCACGAACCCTCGCGAATAGCGGGATTTTCCTGCGTCGGATGGGGCTGGTGCGGCGCCCCGCCGCACTGTAGCCATATTCTTCACCCTTCTTTAACCTACGGGGATATGCCGGATTCTCAGTCCGGTCTGAAGGGGATATTCGACCCAAATGCATCGCCCAGGAGTGCCCTGGGCACGATCAGGAACGGGGCCGGCCGCGTGCCGGCACGTAGGATGTATCGGCTTGAAACTCAAGCGGTTTCCGGCCGGGACGAGGGGCGAAATGGGGGCGGCGGTTCAAGGGGTTGGACCGCCGGGACGGGGGAACGGGCGTTTTGGATCACGGCAAGGGGCCAGAGCCACCGGGACATCAACCCGGTGCCGTCGAACTCGGCAACGAACCGCCGTTGTCGGTGGACGGTGGGCCGCGCAAGGATTTTGACCGGCGCCGCGTGTCGGTCCGCTGGCTTTCCGGCACCATTCTCGCCGGACTGTGCGGCGCCGCCCTGATGGGAGGCGCCGTTTTCGCGGCCCTCGACGGCGAGGCGCATTTCGCCGCAACACCGGAACGCGCCGAGCCGCGCGCCATCCAGAACAACCGCACCGCCCGCAAGAGCGACCGCCTGCCGCCGGCGATCGAGCCCAATTCGGCACGCCACGTCTTCCGCCTCACCACCATGACCAAGATGGGCGAACGCGAGGTCCCGCGGGTGCGCCCGTTCGTCAAGGTCTCGAGCAACCTCGCGCTGTCGGCGACGGAGCTCTCGGCGAAGATCCCGCCCTACAATCCGCAGCGGATGCTCGCCAACATGGCCGACGTCGAAACCCCGGCGGCCGAGGAGGTGACCGGGTCCGCCGGCGCCACCAATGCCGAGGTCTCGTTCGTCACCCGCGATCTCATGAGCGCGATGCCGCGCCTCAAGCTCGCGTCGCTCGTGCCGATGGACGAGGTGATGAGCAAGGTGCGCGACGCCGCGAACTACACCGGCTCGGTGTCGCCGACCTACGTGCTCGCCAGCATCAATCCCGGCAAGCTCGCCTACGCCTCGCCCGATGCGCCGCTCGACCCCTATGCGGGCTTCGAGGCGCGCATCATTCCTGAAAACATCACCATGCTGGCGAAGACCACCAGCCAGACGACCACCGGCAGCAACAGCGCGAACGAGCGCAGCATCGTCATGAAGAAGGGCGAGACGCTCGGCGCGATCCTGCGCGACCTCGGCGCGACGCCGGAGGAGATCAAGGCGATCCTCGCCGCGCTCGGGACCGCGCGGCCGCGACGGCGCGCTCAAGGAAGGCCAGAAGATCAAGGTCCTGCTGTCGCCGGTACGCGGCGCACAGCGGCTGCAGCCGGTGCGCGTCACGCTCGTCGGCGACACCACGATCGAGGCGGTGGTCGCGCTGTCCGATCTCGGCAGATACGTCGCGGTCGACGTCCAGAGCGCGCAGACCCAGGTCGCCGAAGCCGACGACGACGATGACGATGACGACGGCACCGGCATCAGGCTCTATCAGAGCGTCTACGAAACGGCGATGCGCAACCAGGTCCCCAAGGCGGTGATCGAGGAGTTGATCCGGGTCTATTCCTACGACGTCGATTTCCAGCGCAAGGCAAAACCCGGCGACTCCCTCGAAGTGTTCTATACCGGGTGACGAGGAAAACTCGGACGCCAGGACCGACGTGATGTTCGCGTCGCTCACCGTCGCCGGCGAAACCCGGAAATTTTATCATTTCGTCACGCCGGACGACAACATCTCCGACTACTACGACGAGACCGGCAAGAGCGCGAAGAAGTTCCTGGTGCGCAAGCCGGTGCCGACCGCGATCATGCGGTCCGGCTTCGGCTCGCGGCGCCATCCGATCCTCGGCTACACCAAGATGCACACCGGGGTCGATTGGGCGGCGCCGATGGGCACCCCGATCTACGCCTCGGGCAACGGAATGATCGAGAAGGCCGGATGGGAATCCGGCTACGGCAAGTACATCCGGATCAAGCACAACAACGGCTACGAGACCGCCTACGGCCACATGACGGCGTTCGCCCGCGGCATGGAGCCGGGCGCGCGCGTCCGCCAGGGCCAGGTGATCGGCTTCGTCGGCTCGACCGGCGAGTCGACCGGCGCCCACGTGCACTACGAAATCCTCGTCAACGGACGCTTCGTCGACCCGATGCGCATCAAGCTGCCGCGCGGCCGGGTGCTCGAGGGAACGGTGCTCACGGGCTTCGAGAAGGAGCGCGACCGCATCGAAGGGATGATGAACCAGCCGGGCGCGCGCGCCGTGCAGAGCGCGTCCCGCTAGGCGGTCAATTCGACGAACTTAGAGTTGGGGAGAGTGGGGGTGTCAGGGCCGGGAGGGATCCCGGCCCTGACTTTTTCAGGATTGCGAGTCCTTAGGATTGCGAATTGCGCTACGCCGCCGCGGCAGTGGCGCCCTTTCCGTTGAAGGTCAGACCCAGCTTGTTCGCGGAGATCTTGACCTTCTCGCCGTCCTTGACGCGGCCCGACAGGATCATCTCGGCGAGCGGATCCTGCAGGTTCTTCTGGATGATCCGCGTCAACGGACGTGCGCCATAGGCGGGGTCGTAGCCCTTCTCGGCGAGCCAGTCGCGCGCCGCCGTAGTCGAGATCGATCACGATCTTGCGGTCCGCCAACAGCCGGTCGAGGCCCTTGATCTGGATGTCGACGATGCGCGCCATGTCCTCGCGCCGCAGCCGGTGGAACAGGATGATCTCGTCGACGCGGTTCAAGAACTCGGGGCGGAAATGCGCGCGCACCGCGCCCATCACGAGATCGCGGACCGCTTCGCTGTCCTGGCCTTCCGGCTGGTTGACGAGATACTCGGCGCCCAGATTCGAGGTCATGATGATCAACGTGTTGCGGAAGTCGACGGTGTGCCCCTGGCCGTCGGTGAGGCGGCCGTCGTCGAGCACTTGCAGCAGCACGTTGAAGACGTCCGGGTGCGCCTTCTCGATCTCGTCGAACAGCACGACCTGGTAGGGCCGGCGCCGCACGGCTTCAGTGAGCGCGCCGCCCTCCTCATAGCCGACATAGCCGGGCGGCGCGCCGATGAGGCGGGCCACCGAGTGCTTCTCCATGTATTCGGACATGTCGAGGCGAACCATCGCGGTGTCGTCGTCGAACAGGAATCCGGCGAGCGCCTTGGTGAGCTCGGTCTTGCCGACGCCGGTCGGCCCGAGAAAGATGAACGAGCCGATCGGGCGGTTGGGATCCTGCAGCCCGGCGCGGGCGCGGCGCACCGCGGTCGAGACCGCATGCACGGCCTCGGCCTGGCCGACCACGCGCTGCGACAGGCTCTTCTCCATGTGCAGGAGCTTCTCGCGCTCGCCTTCGAGCATGCGATCGACCGGAACGCCGGTCCAGCGCGACACCACCTGGGCGACCATGTCGTCGGTGACGGCCTCCTGCAACATCGCCGACTTGCCTTCGCTCGACTCGATCTCCTTGAGCTTCTTCTCGAGCTCGGGAATGCGGCCATAGGCGAGCTCGCCGGCGCGCTGGTACTCGCCGCGGCGCTGGGCGTTGGCGAGCTCGGTGCGCAACTGCTCGAGCTCGGTCTTGAGCTTCTGCGCCTCGCCGAGCTTCTCCTTTTCCGATTTCCATCGGCTGGTGATGTCGGCGGAGCGCTTCTCGAGGTCCTTGAGCTCCTTCTCGAGCGTCTTGAGGCGTTCGCGCGAGCCCGCGTCCTTCTCCTTCTTGAGGGCCTCCTGCTCGATGCGCAGCCGCACGATCTCGCGGTCGATGTTGTCGAGCTCCTCGGGCTTGGAATCGACTTGCATCTTCAACCGCGCCGCCGCCTCGTCGATCAGGTCGATCGCCTTGTCGGGCAGGAAGCGGTCGGCGATGTAGCGGTTCGACAGCGTCGCCGCGGCGACGATCGCCGCATCGGTGATGATGACGCCGTGATGCTGCTCGTAGCGGTCCTTGAGGCCGCGCAGGATCGAGATCGTGTCCGGAACGTTGGGCTCGGACACGAAGACCGGCTGAAATCGCCGTGCCAACGCCGCGTCCTTCTCGACGTGTTTTTTGTACTCGTCGAGCGTGGTCGCGCCGATGCAGTGCAGCTCGCCGCGCGCCAGCGCCGGCTTCAAAAGGTTCGACGCATCCATCGCGCCGTCGGCCTTGCCGGCGCCGACCAGCGTGTGCATCTCGTCGATGAACAGGATGATGTCGCCGCCCGCGCCCGTCACCTCCTGCAGCACCGCTTTGAGGCGCTCCTCGAACTCGCCGCGATACTTCGCGCCCGCGATGAGCGAACCCATATCGAGAGCGAGCAGCTTCTTGTCGGTGAGGCTCTCGGGCACGTCGCCATTGACGATGCGCAGCGCGAGGCCTTCGACGATCGCGGTCTTGCCGACGCCGGGCTCGCCGATCAACACGGGATTGTTCTTGGTGCGGCGGGAGAGCACCTGGATGGTGCGCCGGATTTCCTCGTCGCGGCCGATCACCGGATCGAGCTTGCCGTCGCGCGCCGCCTGGGTGAGGTCGCGGGCATATTTCTTGAGCGCGTCATAGGCGTTTTCGGCGGAGGCCGAATCCGCCGTGCGGCCCTTGCGCAGGGCCTCGATGGCGGCGTTGAGGTTCTGCGGCGTCACCCCGGCCTTGGCCAGGATCTTGCCGGCCTCGGAATCCTTCTCGATCGCAAGCGCGAGCAACAGCCGCTCGACGGTGACGTAGGAATCGCCCGCCTTCTCGGCGATCTTCTCGGCGGTGTCGAACACCCGCCCGAGCGCGGGCTCCAGATAGACTTGGCCGGCGCCGCTGCCTTCGACCTTGGGGCGCTTCGCAAGCGCCGCCTCGTCGGCGGTCAGGGCCTCGCGCGAGCGGCCGCCCGAGCGGTCGATGAGGCCAGCGGCCAGTCCTTCGGGGTCGTCGAGCAGCACCTTGAGCAGGTGCTCGGTGGAGAACTGCTGATGACCCTCGCGTTGCGCCAGCGACTGTGCGGACTGCACGAAACCGCGGGCGCGGTCGGTGTATTTCTCGAAATTCATTGGAAAAGGCTCCCCTTGTCCCGATCGCCCGAAGCACGGCCAGGACTCGCATGGTGGAACGGACCCTCTTCGAGGCATCCGCTGCGCACAAATGTAAGCGCCGGAACCGCGTTTCGGTAGGCCGGTGTGGTGAGTATTTCACCCGGCGACGACCGCATTGATGGCCCGGAGCGGTTAAGAAAACGGTCGCGGAACGCTCGCGATTCAAATGCGCCGGAGGTCTGCGAAGGTTGCGACGCCGTACCGGCAGGCGCGCCTGTCAAACCGCCCGCGCCGAACGGTTGTGCGCCGCTACCGTGCGTTGCGTTCGCTGAGCCGGGGCCTTAGCAGGGCGACCGGCCGCAAGCCACTCCGCCTCGCTGGCCCGTCCACGACCCAGAGCCCTCCCCGGCTCTACGTCGCCGGTGATCGCGGATCGCCCGAATGCAAAAACCCCAGGATTTCCATGCCCCGACTTTGATTGAACTGCCCCCGCCGGCCGCATAGCATGCGCACCGCAAAGAAATGGCGGGTGGCCGACCCACCATTCATGGGCAAAGGGATGCGGAGGAGTTTGTCATGCCGGCCAAGTATAAAATTCTGATCATGGGCGCGTCCTACGGGTCGCTCCTCGCCTCGAAGATCCTGTTCGGCGGACACTCCGTCCACCTGGTCTGCCTTCCGGCCGAGGCCGACCTCATCAACGCCGAGGGCTTCCGGGTGCGCTTGCCGGTCAAGGGCCGCAAAGACCCGGTCGAGATCGATTCGCGCAAGCTGCCGGGCAAGGTGACGGCCGGCGGCGCGGCCGGGGTCAACCCCGGGGATTACGACCTCGTCGGCCTCGCCATGCAGGAGCCGCAGTACCGCTCGCCGGGCGTTCGCGAACTGCTCGATCTCGTTGCGACCTCCCGCGCGCCCTGCATGTCGATCATGAACATGCCGCCGCTGCCCTATGTGAAGCGGATTCCCGGGCTCGATTACGACGCCCTCAAGCCGGCCTATACCGATGCCAGCGTGTGGGACAATTTCGACCCCGCCCTGCTCACGCTGTGCAGCCCCGATCCGCAGGCGATCCGCCCGCCGGACGAGAAGGTCAACGTGCTGATGGTCACGCTGCCGACCAACTTCAAGGTGGCGAAGTTCGACGACGACAAGAAGACCGCCATCCTCCACGATCTCGAAAAGGACATCGACGCCGTGCGGTTCGATGCGCCGGAGGGCAAGATCGAGCTGCCGGTGAAGCTGCGCGTGCACGATTCGATCTTCGTGCCGCTCGCCAAGTGGTCGATGCTGCTCGCCGGCAACTACCGCTGCATCACCAAGGACGGCATGCGCACCGCGCAGGAGGCGGTTCACAGCAACATCGAGGAGTCGCGCGCGGTCTACAATTTCGTGTTCGACCTCTGCGTCAAGCTCGGCGCCAAGCCGACCGACCTCGTGCCGTTCGAGAAATACGCAGCCGCCGCGGAGAGCCTCACCCGTCCGGCCTCGGCCGCCCGCGCCCTGCAGAACGGTGCCCCCAACATCGAGCGCGCCGACAAGCTGGTGCAGTTGATCGCCCGGCAAAAGGGCCTGAGCCTTCCCGCGATCGACGCGCAGGTTGCGCTGGTCGATGCGCGGCTCGAGGCCAACCGCAAGAAGGCGGCTGCGGCCTAGTCAGAAAGCCGACCGGGCCGCCCTGCGCGTGCGCAGGCGGCCCAGTAAGTAAGAACTGCAAAGCTGAAGAAAGAAAGACGACCGGCGCCAAGCGCCGGTCGTTTCGTTTTGACTTACGTGCCGCTCGATCCAGAGCCGTGGCCAGACGGGCCGTGGCCGGAAGACCCTGGGCCCGGGCCCGGCGACGGGCTGCTGCTCGAAGGCGACGGCGAGCTCGGCGCCGGCGACGGAGCCGGGCGCGGCGGCATGGCCGACGGAGCCGCCGGAGCGGCGGGCCGGGGCGGGGCCGCCGGAGGCGGCGCCGGCCGCGGCGGCGGCGGCGCCATCGGCTTCGGAGCCGCCGGTGCGGCCGTCATCGGCTTTGGCGGCGGAGGCGCCATCGGCTTCGGCGCGGGCGGCATGGCCGGCTTCGGCGGCATGGGCTTCGCGGCGGCGAGCGGCGGCGGAGCAGGTCTCGGCGGGACTACGGGTTTCGGAGCGGCCACAACGGGCTTCGGAGCGGCTACAACGGGCTTCGGGGCGCGGGGGCCGGGGCGGGCTTGGAAACGGGCTTTGCCGCGGCCTTGGGCGCCGGCTTCTTCGCTACCTTCTTGGCTGCTTTCTTGGCCGTTTTCTTCGCTGTTTTCTTCGCCGTTTTCTTGGCGGTGGCGCGTTTGGCGACGGCTTTCTTGGCCGACTTCTTCTTCGCGGTCTTCTTCGCTGCGGACTTCTTTGCTGCGGCCTTTTTCGCTACTTTCTTCTTCGCAGCGGACTTCATCGTTTTCTTGGTTTTCTTTGCCTTGGTCTTCGCCTTTTTCGCCTTTTTCGCCATGATCGTTCTCCCGATCGTTGCGGCTGATCTTCCGATACACAGCGGACAATGAACTCTCGATCAGCTGCCGACTGTGATTGGACCCATTAAAATCTGCGACTCGGTCGTCGATAACTATGCCGGTCGTAGTTTGCTCCCGAGCGCCCTTGGCGCCGGTCCTCCGGTCGCCCAGTCGATGAGTTCGATCGGATGCACAACCGGAATTCCAGTACCCGCTGCGATCTGGGTAATGCAGCCGATATTTCCGGCCGCAATCAAATCAGGCGCAATCTCTTCGATATGCGCGATTTTGCGATCACGCAACCGGTTTGCCAAATCCGGCTGCAAAAGGTTGTAGGTTCCAGCCGAGCCGCAGCAGATATGGGCTTCGGGAATATCTTTGATCACAAATCCCGCGCGCGACAGCATCTCCTTGGGCGCGACGGTCACCTTCTGCCCGTGCGCGAGCGAGCAGGCAGGGTGATAGGCGACCGCGAGGGCGGGCCAAATCACATATTTCAAGTAATTGATTTCACTTATGAATTCCGAGATGTCGCGCACCTTGGCGGAGACCCTCGCGGCATCCTCCGCAATGCTCTCGTCGGTACGCAGCATGAAGCCGTAATCCTTCATGGTGGTACCGCAACCTGATGCGGTTGTGAGAATTGCGTCGAGCCCTTCGCCGTCGATTTCCGCAATCCACGCGGAAATATTGCGGCGTGCCGACGCATGCGCCTCGGTTTCTCGACCCATATGATGGGCGAGTGATCCACAACATTCTTCGCCAGTTGGAATGACGACATCGAAACCATGGCGATTTAGAACGCGAATAGCGGCGTCATTGATTTCCGGCGCGAGCGAATCAGCGACACAGCCGGCGAGCAATGCGACCCGCCCGCGCCGCGGCCACTGCGCGGGATAGACCTTCTGGGACCGCGCGGTGAGGTGCGGGAGGCGCGTCGGGGCAACGCCGAGCATGGCGTCGAGGCGCGACAATTTGGCGAACCGCAACAGCGGCCGTAGCGGCCGTGCGATGAGCGCGCCGATGAGCGCCATGCGGAATAGCTTCGCATTGGGCAGCACCTTGACGAGCAGCGCGCGCAGCAGCCGATCCGCAATGGGCCGCCGGTAGGTCTCCTCGATGTGATCGCGGGCGTGATCGACGAGGTGCATGTAATGCACGCCCGACGGACAGGTCGTCATGCAGGAGAGGCAGGACAGGCAGCGGTCGATGTGCTTGACCACCTCCCGGCGCGCCGGCTCGCCCTTCTCCAGCATGTCCTTGATGAGATAGATGCGCCCGCGCGGCGAATCGTCCTCGTCGCCGAGCAGGAGATAGGTCGGGCAGGTCGCCGTGCAGAAGCCGCAATGCACGCAGGCGCGCAGGATCTTCTCGGCCTCGGCGGTATCGGGATCGGCAAGCTGGGCGAGGGTGAACGAGGTCTGCATGGCTATAGGCCCGCCCACATCCGGCCGGGGTTGAGCACCCCCTTGGGATCGAAGCTCTCCTTGACGCGCCGCGTGAGCGCGCCGAGCGGCCCCGCCTGCAGGCTCGAATACGTCGATCGCGGCCCGTGGAGGAGGCCGGCCCGCGGACCAGCGTCGCGTGCCCGCCGACCTCGGCGACGGCGCGGCGGATACCGGCGGCACCGCAATCCGGCGCAGCCGGCGGCGCGATCCAGACGAGGCCGCCGCCCCAGTCGAAGAACAGCTGGGAGGCCGGCGAGATGCGGCCGACGAGCTCGCAACCCTTGGCCGGGGCGGTCGAGACCCGCCACAACGGCCGGGAGCCGAGATCGCTGTCGGCGGCGAGCGGCTTCACGTCGCGAATGGCGCGCCACAGCGCGCGCGAGGCCGCCTCGTCGAGCCGCCCCATCTGGGGCTGACGTAACTCGCGCTCGAGGCCGGCGATGCGGTGGCGCACCGACGGCGCCACGCCTTCGATGCGAAGCAGCGTCGCGGCGTCGGTGCGGCCCATAATCGGCATGCGCGGGGTGAGATATTCGGGGATATGGGCCGCGCCCGACACGTCATGGGGCGACCCCAGCGCCTTGGTCATGGCCGCGGTGGCGGCGCGCTCGTCGAGGCCGAACAGCACCAGCGTGGCCTCGGTCTCCGGCCGCGGCAGAACCTTCAGCGTGACATCGGTCATGATCCCCAGCGTTCCCCACGACCCCGCCAGCAGCTTGCAGAGGTCGTACCCCGTCACGTTCTTGACCACCCGGCCGCCCGATTTGAACGTCTCGCCGCGGCCGGACACCGCGGTCACCCCGAGGAAATGGTCGCGCGCCGCACCGGCCTTGATCCGCCGCGGCCCCGCGAGGTTCGCGGCGACCGTGCCGCCGATGGTGCCGCGGCCCTCGGGCTCGCCGAGCACCGGCCCGTAGTCGATCGGCTCGAAGGCCAGCGCCTGGCCTTCGGCGGCGAGCGCCGCTTCGATGTCGGCGAGCGCGGTGCCGGCGCGGGCCGAGATCACGAGTTCCTGCGGCTCGTAGAGCGTGATGCCGGTGAGCCCGGAGAGGTCGAGCGTCGCGCCGTGCTGGGCCGGACGGCCGATGGCGCGCTTCGAGCCCTGGCCGACGATGTCGAGCGACTTGCCGTCGCCGAGCGCCCATTTCACGGCGGCTTCGACATCGCCGATGTCGCGGGGCTTGAGGGTTCCTTCCATCAAAGTCGGCATCGCGATCTAAAAGCGCGGAATATCGGGAAACGGCAGGCGTCCGCCGCTGACATGCATGCGCCCGAGCTCGGCGCAGGCGTGGAGCTTCGGAAACACCTTTCCCGGATTGAGGAGGCCCTTGTCGTCGAAGGCGCACTTGACCCGCTGCTGCTGGTCGAGATCGATCTCGGAGAACATCACCGGCATCAGGTCGCGCTTCTCGACCCCGACGCCGTGCTCGCCGGTCAGCACGCCGCCGACCTCGACGCACAGCTTGAGGATGTCGGCGCCGAACGCTTCCGCCCGATCGAGCTCGCCCGGCTGGTTTGCGTCGTAGAGGATGAGCGGATGAAGGTTGCCGTCGCCGGCGTGGAACACGTTGGCGAGCCGCAGCCCGTAGTGATGCGACATCTCGCGCATGCGCGCGAGCACCTTCGGCAGCATGCCGCGCGGAATGGTGCCGTCCATGCAGAGGTAATCCGGCGAGATGCGACCGACGGCGGGAAAGGCCGCCTTGCGGCCCGCCCAGAACAGCAGCCGCTCGGCTTCCGAGTTGGAGCTGCGCAGCGTGGTGGCGCGGCTCGCGAGCGCGAGCTCCGAGACCTTGGCGATGAGGTGATCGACCTCGACCTGGGGACCGTCGAGCTCGACGATCAGGATCGCCTCGACGTTGACGGGGTAGCCGGCATGGACGAATTCCTCGACCGCATGGATCGCCGGCCGGTCCATCATCTCGATGCCGGCCGGAATGATGCCGGCGCCGATGATGCGGCCGACGCAGGCTCCGGCGTCACCGGCGTCGGGAAAGCCGATCAGCATGGCCCGCGCGCATTCGGGCTTCTGGAGGATGCGGACCGTCACCTCGGTGACGACGCCGAGCAGGCCCTCCGAACCGATGAACTACGCCGAGCAGGTCGTACCCGCCGGAGTCGAGATGCTTTCCCCCGAGCCGGATGACGTCGCCGTTGATCAGCACGACCTCGCAGCCCAGCACGTTGTTGGTGGTCAGCCCATATTTGAGGCAGTGCACGCCGCCGGAGTTCTCCGCGACATTGCCGCCGATGGTGCAGGCGATCTGCGAGGACGGATCGGGGGCGTAGTAGAAGCCGCGGTGGGCGACGGCCTGCGAGATCGCGAGATTGGTGACGCCCGGTTCCACGACCGCAACCCGGTTGGCGTAATCGATCTCGCGGATGCGGTTGAAACGGGCCATGCCGAGCAGGACGCCGTCCCGGAGCGGCAGCGCCCCGCCGGAGAGCGAGGTTCCGGCCCCGCGAGGAACCACCTTGATGCCGTTCGCGTGGCAGTAGCGCAGGATGCCTGCGACCTCTTCCACCGTGTGCGGCAGCACCACCACCATGGGAAGTTGCCGATAGGCGGTGAGCCCGTCGGATTCGTAGGGCCGCATCTCGTGCTCGCCGGAAATGACCCCGTCCGGCACGATCGCGCGCAGCGCCCGCACGATTTCGTTGCGGCGCTTGAGCACGGCGGGGTCGCGGGGGGGCATCTCGACCGTCATGCGAATCTCCCTAACCGTGTTCTTTTAGCGCGAGAATCCGGCGCGGATAAGCTCGATGGAGCGGCCGGCGCCGCGGTCGGGCCAATTCGCCGTTGACAGCAGCCAACAAGCACGCCATTCGAACCCTCCGTGGGGGCTCGAGAGCCGAACATGGGAGCGCCCACGAGCGCCAATTCGGACGCTCGGAGCAAGCGCAAGGAGACGTCAAGATGAGACATTTGGTGTTTGTTGCGGTCGGGCTGATGGTGACGACCGGGGCGGCGCTCGCCCAGGACGTGGAAGCGGGCGAAAAGTCGTTCCGCAAGTGCGCCCCCTGCCACAACATCGGCCCGGACGCGACCAACAAGGTCGGCCCCGAGCTCAACGGCATCAACGGCCGCAAGTCCGGCACCGTCGCCGGCTTCAACTACAGCGACGCCAACAAGGGTTCCGGCATCACCTGGAACGAAGAAGTTTTCAAGGAATACATCAAGGATCCGCGCGGCAAGGTGCCGGGCACCAAGATGATCTTCGCCGGCATCAAGAACGACAAGGAACTCGGCGATCTGTGGAGCTACGTCTCCCAGTTCGACAAGGACGGCAACGCCAAGAAGTGACGTTGCTTCGCGGGGCGGAGCTTCCGCCCCGCGATTTGCCGCCCGTGCCTGCCGTTGACGCTGATCAAGAACGGCGGGGGAAGATGATCTAGGCTCGCCGCCGCAGCGGTGCCGTTATCTCTCCCGGCGAGCCGGCGACCGTTTCGCTCTCGCAACAGGCGCCAGCCGGAGATCGGGCCATGATCAAGGACCTCGTCGTCAATCTCACCCTCGAGGCCGCCCGCGATCCGGCCGCCGAATTCGCCCTTTCCATCGCTGCGGCCTTCGAGGCCCATATCGCCGCCACCGCCTTCGCCTTCGACCCGGTGGTCACGCCGGCAGTGCTCGACGGCCTGTCGGCGACCTGGGTCGACGTCCAGCGCGAGGAATCCCGCGCCTCCGCCAAGGCCGCGATCGCCAAGTTCGAGGCGGCTGCCCAACGCGACGGCCTCTCCTTCGAGCATCGCCTGTTCGAGACGAGCCTCGGCGACGCCATCGCCGTGTTCGGCAAGATCGCCCGGCGGTTCGACCTGTCGGTCGTCAAGCAGCAGGAGCCGGACCGGCCGAACGGCGACGACCTCGTCGTCGAAGCCGGGCTGTTCCAGTCCGGCCGGCCGGTCGTCATCGTCCCCTACATCCAGAAGGCGCCGCTCAAGCTCGACCGGGTGATGGTCGCCTGGGACGGCAGCCAGCGCGCCGCCCGCGCCATCGGCGACGCGATGCCGTTCCTCACGCGGGCCAAGGCCATCGACGTCGTGATGGTCACGACCGGCCATACCAAGAAGGACGAGGTGCCGGGGGTCGAGATCGCCACGCATCTCGCGCGCCACGGGCTCAAGGTCGATGTGCACCAGCTCGTCGAAGAGGACGTCGACGTGGCGAACGCGCTTCTGTCCTACGCGGCCGACAATGCGACCGATTTCATCGTGATGGGCGGCTACGGCCACTCGCGCCTGCGCGAATTCGTGCTCGGCGGCACGACGCGCAGCATCCTCCAGACGATGACCGTGCCGGCCCTGATGGCGCATTGAAGCGGACGGCTTCCCCTTCAGCTTCGCGCCTCGCCCGCCTGCACCACGAGCCCGCGGGCGCGGGCGTCGGCCACACCCAGTCCCCTTAAGGCGAACAGGGTGAGCGCCTGGGCGGCGCCGTGCCGGGCTTCCGCCGTTTCCGCCGTCCCGGACAATTCGCCGACCAGCCCCTCGACCACCGCCCCGATCACCGCGGCGGCCGCGAAGGAAGCGTCCTGGTCGGGCAGATGCCCGGCCTCGATGGCGGCGCCGATGCGCGCGGCAAGCTCATCCGCGAGGGCGCGGCGGAACGCCAGGCGCTCGGCCGCCGCCTCCCCGTCGGAGGGTCCGGCGAGCATCGCCGCGGCGAGCCGGCGCTCCCGCAGCGCCCGCCCGGCAAAGGCCATGATCGCCGCGGCAAGCGCCGAGAGCGGGCCTGGCGCCGCCGTGACCGCATCGCGGATCGCGGCGATCTCCTGCTCGGCGGTCGCCGCCACCAGCGCCGCGACCAGGTCTTCCTTGGAGGGGAAGTAGCGATAGACGGTGCCGGAGGCGATGCCGGCGCGTTCCGCCACCGGGACGATCTGCACCGCGCTCATTCCGGTCTCGCCAGCCAGCGCCCGCGCCGCGGCGACGATCGCCTCGTGGCGGGCGGCGAGCCGCGCGATCACTCGTTCCGTGCGGCGATAGGCCATGGGTGTCGCGGCGCCGTGGCGCCGTTCCGTCAGTGCTGGCGGGCCATCGCCGCCTCGCGGATCTTGGTGAGCGTCGTCATCGGCGTGATCGCCTCAGGGTCGATCTTGAGATGAATGATCGCCGGCAGGCCCGACTTCTCGGCGGCGCGGAATGCCTCGGCGAAGTCCGCGGTCTTCTCGACCTTCACCCCGAAGCCGCCGAACGCCTTGGCATAGGCGGCGAAATCGGGATTGCGGATCTCGGTCGCGGAGATGCGGCCGGGATATTCGCGCTCCTGATGCATGCGGATGGTGCCGTAGAGGCCGTTGTCGGCGATGATCGCGATGACCGCGGCGCCGAACTGCACGGCGGTCGCGAAATCCTGGCCGGTCATGAGGAAGTCGCCGTCGCCGCAGATCGCGACCGAGGCGCGCTCGGGATAGAGCCGCTTCATCGCGATCGCCGCCGGGAAGCCGTAACCCATCGATCCCGCGGTCGGCGCGATCTGGGTGGCGAATTTGCGGAAGCGGTAGAAGCGGTAAATCCAGCCGGAGAAATTGCCGGCGCCGTTGCACATGAAGGAATCGTCGGGGAGATGGTCGCGCAGCCAGACCATGATCTCGCCGAGATTGACGTCGCCGGGCACCGCCGTCGGCTTGTCGGAGAAGGCGAGATAGTCGTCATGCGCGGCCTTGGCTTCGCCGCGCCATCTCGGGTCTTTGGGCGGCGCAAGCTTCTCCGCTGCGAGCGCAAACGCCGCCGGCGTGGCGTTGATCGCAAGATGCGGCCGGTAGACGCGGCCGAGCTCTTCGACGCCGGGATGGACGTGCACGAAGGTCATCTGCGGCGTCGGGATATCGAACAGCGTGTAGCCCTGGCTCGGCATCTCCCCGAGCCGGCCGCCGACGAGAACGACGAGATCGGCCGCCTTGATGCGCGCGAGCAGCTTCGGGTTCGGCCCGATGCCGAGATCGCCGGCATAGCAGGGATGCAGCGGATGAATGAGATGGGCGCGGCGGAAGCTCGTCGCGATCGGCATCGCGAACTTCTCGGCGAACGAGGCGATCGCCGCGGTGCCGTCCTCGGACCACCGGGTGCCGCCGAGAATGAAGATCGGCCGCTCCGCCTTGGCGACGAGATCGGCAAGCTCCGCCATCTCGGCAGCGCCGGGCGAGGTTTCGATCGGCCGCGCCGCCGGCGCATCGGCGACCGCCACCCGCTCGACCAGCATGTCCTCGGGGAGCGCGATCACCACCGGGCCGGGACGGCCGCTGGTCGCGATATGGAAGGCGCGCGACACGATCTCCGGCACCCGCGCCGGGTCGTCGATCTCGGTCGCCCACTTGGTCATGGTGCCGAACACGGCGCGGTAATCGAGCTCCTGAAACGCCTCGCGCTCGCGCATCTCGCGGGCGACCTGGCCGACGAACACGATCATCGGCGAGGAATCCTGTTGCGCGATGTGGATGCCGGCGGAGGCGTTGGTGGCGCCCGGTCCGCGGGTGACGAAGCAGATGCCGGGGCGCCCCGTCACCTTGCCGACGGCTTCAGCCATCATCGCCGCGCCGCTCTCGTGGCGGCACACGGTGACGGCGATGTCGCGGTCGTGAAACGCATCGAGCACGGCGAGATAGCTTTCGCCCGGCACGCAGAAGGCGTGTCTGACGCCGTTGACGATCAGTTGGTCGACCAGCACCTCGGCGGCGGTACGCAGATTATCCTTGGCTTTCATGTGACTTTCCCGGCAGGGCTCGACGTTGAGCCCTCGTTATAGAGGCAAGCGGCCGGCTTGTCGCTCAGCCAATGTCATTTCGCCGATGTCATTCCCGGCGACGCTTCTCGCCGCGAAAACCACCAGCGTCATTCCGGGGCGGCGCGACGCGCCGAACCCGGAATCCAGATGCCCTCGCGACCCGCACCGCTGCGCTGGATTCCGGGTTCGCGCTGACGCGCGCCCCGGAATGACGAGGCTTGGCGAATCGCGGCCGCAAACGGCGCGTCCGCACCGATCACCGCGTGATCGGCGCGAACTTCGTCGGCAGCATCAGATTGTTCTGCTGCGACACGACGTATCCCGCCTCGTTGTTGAGGCGCAGATAGTTCTGCCACTCGGGATCGGCGGCCATGGCGGCGCGCTTCTTCGCGCGGTCGGCGACGTCGTCGTAGAGCCACATGTGCACGAGCGTGTTCACCTCGCCGGACTCGGTGAAGAGATAGGCGAACGGCTTGCCGAGATGCCGCGACTGGGCGGCAAAGCCGTGCTTCTCGTAGATGTCGAGATGGGCCGGCACGAAACCCGCTCTGATCCGATAGTAGCGATGGTCGATGAGCACGCATTCCTCCTGAAGTTCGGCGCATGAGAACCGGCACACCGGCCGGCGCGCCGGATCATTCGGGGAGCGCGCGCGACCGGTCAAGCCGCACCCGCGCAGGTCACCGCGGCGGGCCGGTCGCGCCCGCCATGCGGCGGCGGCACTGTCTTAGGCCGCGCTGCCGTGCCACAAGCAAAAGCTGTCGTTCCCCGCGAGCCCGCCTGCGCCCAATGGCCTTCGACTTCCGCCGTTTCGCCATCGCCATGACGGGCTTCTGCACGTTTCTCAATCTCTACGCCCCGCAGGCGCTGCTGCCGGAGCTGTCGCGCGAATTCGGGGTCGGGGCTGCCGAGATTTCTTCGATGATCACCGCGGGGACGCTGGCGATCGCGCTCACCGCGCCGTTCACCGGCGCCATCGCCGACGTGCTCGGGCGCAAGCGGCTGATCGTGACGGCGATGTTCGCCGCCGCCGTGCCGACCGTGATGGTGGCGCTCGCGGGCGACGTGCAGACGATCGTCGTCTGGCGCTTCATCCAGGGGCTGATGCTGCCGCCGATCTTCACCGTCGCGCTCGCCTATGTGGGCGACGAATGGCCGCCGGCGCAGGTCGCGGGCGTCGCCGGCATCTACGTCATGGGATCGAGCATCGGCGGATTCTGCGGCCGCCTCATCCCCGGCCTGCTCTCGGAAGCGGTCGGGCTGGCGCGCCGCGTTCCTGGTGCTGGCGGCGATCTCGCTCGTCGGCGCCGTCGTGGTGGTGCTGACGCTGCCGCGCGAAACGCGGTTCCGGCGCTCCGAGGGGTTTCTCGCCTCGGGCACGCAGATGCTGCGCCACCTCGCCACTCCGCGGCTGCTCGCGATCTATGCGGTCGGGTTCGGCGTGCTGTTCAACTTCATCGCCGTCTTCACCTATGTGAGCTTCCACCTCGCCGCACCGCCTTATGATTTCACCCCGGCGATGCTCGGGTTCCTGTTCGTGACCTATCTCGCCGGCACCGCCGCTGCTCCCGCGACGGGATGGGCGGTGACGAAGTTCGGCCGGCGCCGGCTCGTGCTCGGCCTCATGATGGTCTGGGCCGTGGGCCTCGGCCTTCTCCTCGCGGCCGCCCGTCTCCGTGATCATTCTCGGGCTCGTGCTGTGCGCGGGCTGCGGGATGATCTGCCAGGCGATCTCGACCGGCTACGTGACGGCGACGACGCACGAAGGCCGCTCGTCGGCGGTCGGGCTCTATGTGAGCAGCTTCTATTTCGGCGGCAGCGTCGGCGGATTCGTGCCGGGCCTCGCCTGGAACCTCGCCGGATGGCCCGCCGTGGTGGCACTGACCGCCGCCGTGCTCGCGGCGATCGCGACCGTGGTCGCGACCATGTGGCCGCGCCACGAAGGCACGCCGGTCGCGCAAAAGAAAACGCAGGACAGATGACCTGTCCTGCGTTCGAACTCTGAGCAAAACGCCTGAGGCGGTCAGGCCTGCGGCTGCGGCTCCATGCCGCCGGTGTCCGGCCGCGGGCGCGGCTTGCCGGCATTGGGCACCGCGGACGAGCGCGGCGTCGACGGCTCGATCACCGACTCGCGGCGCGGCCGCTTGCCGTTGAGGAGGTCCTTGATCTCGTCGCCGGACAGCGTCTCGAATTCGAGCAGGCCCTTGGCGAGCAGATCGAGCTCGTCGCGCTTGGCGGTGAGGATGTCGTTGGCCTCCTGGTAGCCCGCCTCGACGAGCCGCCGGATTTCCGTATCGATCTTCTGCGCGGTCGACTCCGAGATGTTCTGCTGGCGCGCCACCGAGTAGCCGAGGAAGACCTCTTCCTGGTTCTCGCCATAGGCGACGGTGCCGAGCTCCTCGGAGAGGCCCCAGCGCGTCACCATCATGCGCGCGAGCTTCGTCGCCTGCTCGATGTCGGACGCTGCGCCCGAGGTCACCTTGTCGCGGCCGAACACCAGCTCCTCGGCGACGCGGCCGCCCATCATGATGGCGAGGCGCGAGGTCATCTGCTCGAGGCTCATCGAGAGCTTGTCGCGCTCGGGCAGCTGCATGACCATGCCGAGCGCACGGCCGCGCGGAATGATGGTCGCCTTGTGCACCGGATCGGTCGCCTTGACGTTGAGCGCGACGATCGCGTGGCCGCCCTCGTGATAGGCGGTGAGGAGCTTCTCCTCCTCCGTCATCACGAGCGACTTGCGCTCGGCGCCCATCATCACCTTGTCCTTGGCGTCCTCGAACTCGATCTGCGTCACCATCCGCTTGTTGCGGCGGGCCGCCATCAAGGCCGCTTCGTTGACGAGGTTCATGAGATCGGCGCCGGAGAAGCCGGGCGTGCCGCGCGCCACCGTCTTGAGGTTCACGTCGGGCGCGAGCGGCACCTTGCGCACGTGCACCTTGAGAATCTGCTCGCGGCCGACCACGTCGGGATTGGGCACCACGACCTGGCGGTCGAAGCGGCCCGGGCGCAGCAGCGCCGGGTCGAGCACGTCGGGCCGGTTGGTCGCGGCGATGAGGATGATGCCTTCGTTCGCCTCGAAGCCGTCCATCTCGACGAGCAGCTGGTTGAGCGTCTGCTCGCGCTCGTCGTTGCCGCCGCCGAGGCCGGCGCCGCGATGACGGCCGACCGCGTCGATTTCGTCGATGAAGATGATGCAAGGCGCGTTCTTCTTCGCCTGCTCGAACATGTCGCGCACGCGGCTCGCGCCGACACCGACGAACATCTCGACGAAGTCGGAGCCGGAGATGGTGAAGAACGGCACGTTCGCCTCGCCGGCGATGGCGCGGGCGAGCAGCGTCTTGCCGGTGCCGGGCGGACCGACGAGGAGCACGCCGCGCGGAATCCGTCCGCCGAGGCGCTGGAACTTGCCGGGGTCGCGCAGGAACTCGACGATCTCCTGCAGGTCCTGCTTCGCTTCGTCGACGCCGGCGACGTCCTCGAAGGTGACGCGGCCGTGCGCCTCGGTCAGAAGCTTCGCCCGCGACTTGCCGAAGCCGAGCGCCTTGCCGCCCGCGCCCTGCATCTGCCGCGACAGGAAGATCCAGACGCCGATCAGCGCGATGAAGGGCAGCCAGGAGACGAGCAGGCCGACGAACCACGGCACGTTGTCCTGCAGCGGGCGCGCGGTGATGGTGACGCCCTTGCCGTAGAGGCGCTGGACCAGCGTCGGATCATTCGGCGCATAGGTGTTGAAGCCACGGCCATCGGTGTAGGTGCCGTGAATCTCGGGGCCCTGGATGACGACGTCGCGGACCTTGCCCTGGTCGACGTCATTGAGCAGCTGCGAGAAGGAGATGTCCTGCGTCACCGACCGCTGGCCGGGATTCTGAAACACCGTGAACAGCGCAAGCAGCAATAAGACAATGATCACCCACAGGGCGAAATTGCGCAAATTCGCATTCATCCAGCAACCCTCTCGGTGCGAAGCTCAGGCGATCAACTCAAGTCTTACCCGACCGCCCCGCGACCCGTCGGACCCAATGTAGGTGCCCCTGCCCCCGCTGCCAAGCAGGGCAGGAACCGCCCGGGCAAAGATAGCGCCCGAACGATGAACGCTCTCTCTGCAGCGGTACCCCGTCCGGCCGCCAAATGTCCACAAGGTTTCAACTCCGTGAAGGGTTTCAACTCCGTGAACGGTGGCGGCGCGGCGGCGCACGCTCCACCATGACACGATCTCTTTGCAGCGACACCAAGGCACCCGCCAGGGTGCGGCGAAAACGGCCGGTGGAGAAAGCGGACTCAAGCGATTCGCACAGCGACTCGAGCTTGCCGAGCTCGACCGGCCCCTCGTCGCCCACTTGCCCAATTGCGCGGCCGATCACACGCAGTGCAATTTCTGCAGGCAGTTCCTGCAAACCGCTGGCGTCGAATGCGATCGCGTGCGCCGCAGCACGCGAACCGAGCCGGTCGAACGCCGCAGCATACCGCTGCCTCGATCGCCGCTTCACTGCGCCGCACGCGGCGCGCCAGCTGGGCGAGCCGCTGCGCGGTGAGGCCCTCCTGCGCCAACGCCGGCGCGAGCTTGCGCCAGCGCACCCGGGCAAAGCGCGGGTCCGCATTGCTCGGGTCCTCCGCGTGGCCCAATCCGGCCGCCTCGAGCGTCGCGATGAGGCGCGCCTTCGGGAATGTCGAGCAGGGGGCGCACCAGCGCTGGGCTGTCCCCCGCGTCGCGCATAGCGGGCAATCCGAGCGGGGACACCCGCGCCATGGCGGCGATGCCGGAAAGACCGCTGCCACGCGCGAGGCGGAACAGCACCGTTTCGGCCTGGTCATCGAGGGTGTGTGCGGTGACGACGCAGTGCGCGCCGCGCGCGGCGCGCCGCCGCCGCGAGCAGGCGGTAGCGCGCGGTACGCGCCTTCTCCTGGAGGCCGGTGACCGGCTTCTCGCCGGTCCATCGCATGGTCCGATGGGGAACCTTAAGACGCGCGGCGAGGCGCTTCACGGCAGCCGCCTCGGCGCGCGAGCCCGTCCGCAACCCGTGGTCGACGGTTACCGCAACGAGGCGCGGCGAAGAACGATGTCGAGCGCGCCAGCGCGCGAGAAGGTAGAGCAGCGCGATCGAGTCGGGGCCGCCGGAGACGGCGACGAGGAGTGCGGGCTCCTGCACGAGATCGGCGAACAGCCGGTCCGCCTCGACATCGCCGACGGGCTTTACGTCGTCCCCATGCTCAGCAGCGGACACGCTTCTGTTCCCGCTCCACCACTTGCTTCACGGTGAGCGAGGCAGCCGGATATTTGCGGGCGACCTCGCCGAAGGTCGCACAGGCAAGCTCTTTCTCGTTGAGCGCGGCGAGCGACTGGCCGAGACGCAGCAGCGAATCGGGCGCCTTCGGGCTCGACTCGAATTTCTTCGACAACGCCAGGAAGGTGTCGGCGGCATCGCGATAGTTCTGGCGCTGGAACATGCTCTCGCCGAGCCAGTAGTTCGCCTCGGCCGCGAGCCGGTCGCTCGGATAGCGCTTGAGGAAATCGCGGAAGGTGTCCTCGGCGAGCGCGTAATCCTTGCGCAGCAGGTAGCCGTAGCCGAGATCATAGGTGTCGCGCGGCGACTGCGAGGGCGGCGCTGCCGCACTGCCGGCACGCGGCGGCTGGCCGAGGCTCGTGACCGCAGCGGCTCCCGCGCGCGGCACCGGCGTGGCATTCGCGTTCGACATGCTGCCGAGATCGAGCGGCGCGCCGGCAACGCGCCCACCGGAAGCGGGCGGCGGTAGTTCGGCCGGCGCCGGCAGTTCCTCGGGCGCGATGATCGATTGGACCGCGCCGAGCGTGCGCGGGGCACCGGGCGCGCTCGGATGCTGCGCCGGATCGAACGCGTCGGAGCGCCGCCCGGGCGCGGCCGGGGGCGGCGCCATCGGGGCCGCCGGCTGGACGGCGGCGCGCGGCAGGCCGGCCTGCGCCGAAGGTCGCGCCCCGCCGCGCGTTTCGACCTCGTCCTGGAGCCGCTTCACCGTCGCCTCGAGCTGCTGATTGCGGTACTGCAGCTGCTCGACGGCGCCGGTGAGTTGGCGCACCTGGTTCTCGAGCTGATCGATCTTGATGTAGACATCGCCGCCGGACACTTGGGCGCGCGCCGGCGCCACGGCGATGACGCAAGCAACGGCACAGACGGCAACGCTAAGACGGACCATCATCGCTTCATCCGGCAGCAAAAAGAACGCGGTCCAGATTAGCCGAAGCTGCGTCGAAATTGTGACTGCCGCCTTACAGCACGGCGATTCGTCGCGCGGATTCATGGCGCGGATTCATGACGTGGATTCTTGGCGCAAAAATACGACCGGCGCCCAGTGGGCGCCGGTCGCCCCCACCCCCGCAACCAAACTATGAGCTTGCGCTGAGCACCGTGACGGCGCGGCGATTCTGCGACCAACACGAGATGTCGTTGCAGACCGCGACCGGACGCTCTTTGCCGTAGGAAATCGTGCGCATGCGCGACGGATCGATGCCGCGCGATGCGAGATAGTCGCGCACGGTCTGGGCGCGGTGCGCCCCGAGCGCGATGTTGTATTCGCGCGTGCCGCGCTCGTCGGCGTGGCCCTCGACCGTGAAGGTGTTGCGATTGTAGGTCTGCAGCCACTGCGCCTGCTTGTCGAGCGTGGCGCGCGATTGCATCGTGAGCTCCGTCGAGTCGCTCTCGAAGAAGACGCGGTCGCCGACATTGACGACGAAGTCCTGCTGACTCCCCGGCACCGCCGATCCGGCCAATCCCTGACCGGCGAGGTCCTTGTTGTTGGCGCAGGCGCCCAGCGCGAGCGCCGCGACGACGACAGCAGCAATGCTTGCCCCACGGGCCAGGCGCATGACTTTCGGCATGCGATACTCCTTCTCGCCTCTGTTGCGGCCGGAGTCCCCCAGCCCTTGGCATTCCCTTCGGTGTAGCAGGGCCTTCGTTAAGCGAAGGTTTTATCAACCTTGATGAGGCCTTGCCGAACCCGTTTCGAAACGCCGATCCACCACAAACCAATTGGAATGGTTATTGGGGCGTTAACGGGGCAACACGAGGGCGCGGCAGTGAATATCGGTTCCACGACCTCGCAAGGTGAAGGCAGCGCGCCCGATCCGGATGCGCTGCCCAAAATTTGGATGCGATGATCGCGCATCGGTCAGTGATCACGACAGCAGCGGCGACCAGGCGGGGTCCGATGCGAAGCCCGGCGTCGGCACGCGTTGCTCGTTGCGGCCGGTGAGATCGATCGTGTAGAGCGACGGGCCGGCATTGCCGGCGGGATCGCGGAAGAACATCACGACGCGACCGTTCGGCGCGAAGGTCGGTCCTTCGTTGTGATAGCCCTCGGTGAGAATGCGCTCGCCCTGGCCGTCGGTCCGCATGATGCCGATGGCGAAGTTGCCCTGGGCCTGCTTGGTGAAGGCGATGGTGTCGCCGCGCGGCGACCACACCGGCGTCGAGTATGAGCCGTCGCCGAAGCTGATACGCTGTGCCGGGCCGCCGCCCGCGGCCATCACGTAGATCTGCGGCTTGCCGCCGCGATCGCTTTCGAAGCAGATGCGGGTGCCGTCCGGCGAATACGAGGGCGAGGTGTCGATCGCCGGCGTATCGGTCAACCGCGTCGTCGCCTTGGACCGCAGGTCCATCACGAACAGGTTGGAATTGCCGCCCTGCTGCAGGCTCATGATGACGCGCTGGCCGTCCGGTGAGAACCGGGGCGAGAAACTCATGCCGGGGAAATTGCCGACGATCTCGCGCTGCGCCGTCTCGATGTTGAGGAGATAGACCCGCGGGTCGCCCTGGCCGTAACGACATGTAGGTGATTTCCTGGGTCGACGGCGAGAAGCGCGGCGTGAGCACGAGGTCGTCGCCGCGGGTGAGATAGCGCACGTTGGCGCCGTCCTGGTCCATCATCGCAAGACGCTTGACCCGGCGCTCCTTCGCGCCGGTCTCGTCGACGAACACGACGCGGCTGTCGAAGTAGCCCTTCTCGCCGGTCAGTCGCTCGTAGATCGCGTCGGAGATGATGTGGGCGATGCGCCGATAGTTGTCGGGCGTGGTGAAGTACTGCTGGCCGGCCTGCTGGCCGCCGCCGAGCACGTCCCACAGCCGGAATTCGGCCTTGAGGCGGCCGTCGGGCTGGCGGGTGACGCGGCCGGTGACGAGCGCCTGGGCGTTGATCGCGCGCCAGTCGGCAAATCGCGGCGCGACGTCGGTGTTGGCGATCTTCTCGATGAAGGCGGCCGGATCGATCGGCGCGAACAGGCCGCTGCGCCGAAGGTTGCCGGTGATGATCTGTGACACGCCGCGCGCGGTCTCGGCGTCACCTGGACTGCCGGCGAGGAAGTCGGTCACCGCGATCGGCACCGGCTGCACGTTGCCTTCGTTGACGTCGACGCGCAGCACGGCGCGCGCCGGGCGATTCCACAGCGCGGCAGCACCGAGGCCCGATGCGCCGAGGATCAGCGCGTTGCGCCGGGTGAGGATGGGAATGCGGGAAACAGGGGGGATTTGTTTCGTCATGGGGGCACGTCCAATGGCAAGCGGGGCGTTCATCCGCCCCGGAACATTTCCTTGGGATCAAACTTCACTTCGACCTCGCTCCACGCATCGTACTTGGCTACCGGCAGGCGGTAGGGCTGACATTTCAGGACCGCTCGCCGCGCGCTGTCCACCGCGACCTGGAACAGCGGGTTCGAGCCGCGGTTGGTCACGATCGGCTCGGCGGCCACCGAACCATCGCGGTTGAGCCCGAATTGCAGCACCACGACGAGGTCCTTCGCTTCCATCACGCCGACCGGCGGGCTCCAGCACGCCTGGATCTGGGCGCGAAGCATGTCGATCTCATTCTGAGACAATTGCGGCGCATTGGCGGTCGAAGTGCCGAGCGAGGGGGTCGGATTGACGAGCGAGCCCATGACGGCCTCGCGCTGGGGCGTCCGCTTGTCGAGCAGCGCCGTCTCGATCCGGTTGAAATCGAACTTGTTTTCCTCGCGCTTCTTCGCCTCTTCGAGCTTTTTGGCTTCCTCGCGCTTCTTGGCCTCTTCGCGCTTCTTCGCCTCCTCACGCTTTTTTGCTTCCTCGCGTTTCTTGGCCTCTTCGCGCTTTTTGGCCTCTTCCTTTTTCTTCGCCTCCGCCGCCGCGATCGCCTCGGCGTCCGGATCGGGTTCGGCCTTTTGCGGCTCGGCCTTGGCGGCTTCCGGCGGCGGCGCCGCTTTCTCCGGCGGTGCCGGCTCGGGCTTGGTTTCGATTGGGTTCCGGCTTCGACGCGGCTGGCGGCGGCGTCGCCGCGGCCACCTTGATCACCGGCTTGTCGGTCGCCTTGGCGTTCGGGTCTTCGGGCGGCTTTGTCGGCGTGCCGAGCTTGTCGGCCATCGGCTTGTCGACCTTCGGCGCGGTCTTGGTGCCGGCGGTCAGCTGCGACAATTCGCTTGCCGAGACGATGTCGACGGCGAGCGATTCGGTCGGCGGCTTGTCGAGCGGCCTTGCCGCGAACGAGATGACGCTCGCGCCCGAGCACGAGGCCGTGGGCGAGCACCGAGACGACATAATCGGTCCGCAACCGCCGGATCATTGCCCCTGCTCGACCTCGGTGACGAGGGCGACTCGGCGGAAGCCGGCTGACGACAGGCGCCCCATCACCCGCATCACCGTCCCGTAATCGACCTTGCGGTCGCCGCGCACAAAGATGCGCTCTTCATAACCGCCGCGTGCCGAGGTCACGGCGGTGAGCTTGGCGACGAGGTCGCCGACCGGAATTTCGCTGTTCTGCAGGAAGACCTTGCCATCGGTGTTGACCGAAATGGTCAGCGGCTGGCGGTCCTGGTCGAGGCTCTTCGCCTGGGTCTGCGGCAGATCGATCGGCACGCCGACGGTGAGCAGCGGCGCCGAGACCATGAAGATGATGAGCAGCACCAGCATGACGTCGACCATCGGCGTCACGTTGATCTCGCTCATGACGTGCCGGCGGCGTTGCCGCCGCTTACCGCGGCCGCCTCCGCCCCCGAGGCCCATCCCCATTTACTGCGGCCCCCTCACCCTCGCTCGTCGATCTGACGCGACAGGATCGCCGAGAACTCGTCGGCGAACCCTTCCAGGCGCTGCGCCTGTTTGTTCACCTCTGAACTGAATTTGTTGTAGAAAATGGTCGCCGGTATGGCGGCTACGAGGCCGATTGCGGTGGCGAACAAGGCCTCCGCGATGCCGGGCGCGACGACCGCGAGCGAGGTGTTCTTCGACGCCGCGATCGACTGGAAGCTCGTCATGATGCCCCAGACGGTGCCGAACAGGCCGATGAACGGCCCGGCCGATCCGACCGTCGCCAGCACCAGGAGCCGGTTCTCGAGCCGCTCGACCTCGCGGGCCAGGGTGACGTCCATCACCTTCTCGATTCGCATCTGCAGCCCGGCGAACGAGCGCGCATGCCCCTCGAGGCTGCGCTTCCATTCGCGCATCGCTGCGACGAACAGCGCCGCCATCGAATGGTTCGGGCGCGACGATATGCTGCGGTAGAGTTCTTCGAGCGACTGCCCGGACCAGAACGCCTGCTCGAACCGGTCCATCGCCCGCGACGTGCGGGCGAACAGGATGATCTTGTCCACTGCGATCGCCCACACCCAGACCGAGCAGACGAGCAGCCCGACCATCACGCCCTTGACGATCCAGTGGGCCTGCAGGAACAGCGTAATCAACGAAAGATCGGAAGAAGTCAGCGGCAGGGCCGACTGCGCCACCTCGTTCATGGACCCACCCTTTCCAGACACGCGGGATAACGCACCGCGTGCTGCGAACCGATCGCACGAGACGCAACTGGCGTCTTTGAGCCCCCCAGGCCATGCGCACAAATACGGCCGCGGCCGGTAACGAGGAGTACAGCGCCAAACTTGTCCAAACTTGGGCGTTTCCGCTCTGCGAAGAGAGGCGTCGTCTATCGTTAATGCCGCCTTAGCGGCCGCGCGCGCGCTCAAGCACCGCCGGCACACAACGCAAAGGCCGCCCGCAGAGATGCGGGCGGCCTTGAATTTACGCTTTCACTCTAACAGGATGCGGCGGGATCAGGCCTGCGGCGCAGGCTGCTCGAAGCCGCGGCTGCGCCGATCGGCCATGAACTGATCGAACTCCGCCTTGTCCTTGGCCTGGCGCAGACGCTCCAGGAAATCGCGGAACTCGCGCTGCTCGTCCTCGAGACGGCGCAGGGTTTCGGTCCGGTACTCGTCGAAGGCGCGGTTGCCGCTGGAGCGCTGGTAGCTCCACCACTCGCGCTTGCCTTCCAGGTGGCCGCGCAGCCGCTCCATCTTGCCCTGCATGCGTTCCAACTTTCGCTCCCAGCGATCGCCGTTGTAACCGCAGCTCATTCGTCCGCTCCCGATGATGTAGGCGAGGATCATGAGGCCGACCGGCCACCACCACACGAAGCCGAGGATCATCAGCAGGACCCAGGCCGGCCTTCCAAGTTCGTCGAGCTTTGCAACGATCGGCATGACACCCTCACGATTGCTCAAGATGGCGGATGCGAACCTCGCACCGCGCGATCAACATTGTGAATGTTAATCACATTTACATAGGTACGAGGAGTCGGGTTCACTGTCAAGGGGGCCAGATAGTGAGCACGACCGAACGCGCAATGCGCCTCAACGCGGCGCCGCGCCGTCGGGAAATCCGAGACCGCGCAGATAGACGAGGACGCCGGCTTCGAGCAGCTCTTCCGGCGCCATCGGCAGCCGGCGACGGCCCTGGTCGCCGCGGCCGAACAGCGAGGCGATGCCGTGCGCGAGCGACCACACATGCAGCGCCACCATGAAGGCCGGCGGCCGTCTGGCGGCAGGAATCTGCGCCACCAGCGCCTCGGCGGCCGCGCGCAGCACCGCGAAGGCGCGGTCGCCGGCTTCGCGCAGCTCCTGGCTCACCTCGAGCGGAATCCCCGCTTCGAACATGGCCGAATAGTAGGCGGGCTCGGTGCGGGCGAAGCCCAGATAGGCCCGCCCCAGGCGCTCGAAAGCGGTCGACGGATCGGGCCGTACCGTCCTTCCACGCCGCCTTCAGCGCGGCCTCGAACAGCTCGAAACCACGGCGGGCGACGTTGGCGATCAGCTCGTCACGGTCGCGGAAGTGCCGGTAGGGCGCTGCCGGGCTCACGCCCGCCGAGCGCGCCGCTTCGGCAAAGGTGAAGCCGGACGGCCCCTTGGCGGCAATGAGGTCGAGCGCCGCCTGGATCAGCGCCTCCTTGAGATTGCCGTGGTGGTAGCCGCGCGAGCCCTGGTCGGATTTCCAGATCATGTGAAGGGCTATTACATGAAATCGGCACGGGCGTCGAATGTGGCGCCCATCCGCTTCGACGCCGGCGAAGCTGAGACGCCTGATGCGGGCGAAGGCCTATTCAGGTGCCGTCCTGCCGTTCGAGGTCGGCGCGCATCGCGATGCGCAGCGGCTTCGGAATCGGCCGGGCGCGGCCTCCGCACACGAAGGCGACGCGCACATGGGCCTCGACCAGCAAATCCTCGCCGCGGGCCACCTTCTGGTTCATGGTGAGCGAGGCGCCTTTGACGACTTCCGGATAGGACGTGACGGTGAGCACGTCGTCCATCCGCGCCGGCTTGAAAAAGTCGATCGTCATCGAGCGCACCACGAAGGCGAATCCCGGCGCCTCGGCGAGCGCCTCTTCGTAGAGCGCGCGATGGTCGGCGCCGATCAGGCGCAGGTAGTTGGTGCGCGCCCGCTCCATGAAGCGCAGGTAGTTGGCGTGATAGACGATGCCGGTGAAATCGGTGTCCTCGTAATAGACCCGCACCGCCATGACGTGGCGGCCGTCGCGAATCTCGCCGTCGAGGGAAGCCTGCATCATCGATGACCGTGCGAGCGTGCGGCGGCCGCAACTCAGCTTAAGGCCTCATCCCGCCAGCGCCAAAGGAGGCGACGGTTTTGGGATGTCAATTTTCCATTCCTTGGCGGCCTCGATCCACGAGGCGATAGCATCCTGCACATTCTTCAGCGCCTCTTCCGGCGTCTCGCCGTCCGACATGCAGCCAGGCAAGTCCGGCACCGTCGCGAGATAACCGCCGCCGTCGCTGTCAGCCAAGGCGCTCGATGCAGTACGGAGTATTCAAGTGCCATCAACCATCACTCCTCGTCCCCCTGCCCGAACAGGCCGAACTGCGCGGGATCGCGGCGCGGCTCGGCGAGGCCGAGGTGGCGGAAGGCGTGGCCGGTGAGCAGGCGCCCGCGCGGGGTGCGCTGGATGAAGCCCTGCTGGATGAGGAACGGCTCGATGATCTCCTCGATGGCGTCGCGCGGCTCCGAGAGTGCCGCGGCGATGGTCTCGACGCCGACCGGGCCGCCGCCGTAATTGACGGCGATCGTCGTGAGATAGCGCCGGTCCATGGCATCGAGCCCGCAGGCATCGACTTCGAGCGCCTTGCAGGCCGCGGTCGGCGACCTTGCGGTCGATCGCCGCCGCCTTGTCGACCAGCGCGAAGTCGCGCAAGCGGCGCAGCAGGCGCCCGGCGATGCGCGGCGTGCCGCGCGCGCGCGCCGCGATCTCGTTTGCGCCGTCCGCCGTCATGCCGACGCCGAGCACGCGGGCGCCGCGATTGACGATCAGCTCGAGCTCCGCCGCGGTGTAGAAGTTGAGCCGGATCGGGATGCCGAAGCGGTCGCGCAGCGGATTGGTGAGCAGCCCGGCGCGGGTGGTCGCGCCGACCAGCGTGAACGGCGCGAGGTCGATCTTGACCGAGCGCGCCGCCGGCCCCTCGCCGATGATGAGGTCGAGCTGGAAATCCTCCATCGCGGGATAGAGAATTTCCTCGACCGCCGGATTGAGCCGGTGGATCTCGTCGATGAACAGCACGTCGCGCGGCTCGAGATTGGTGAGCAGCGCCGCGAGATCGCCGGCCTTGGCGATCACCGGGCCGGAGGTCGAGCGAAAGCCGACGCCGAGCTCGCGGGCGACGATCTGGGCGAGCGTCGTCTTGCCGAGGCCCGGCGGGCCGACGAGCAGCACGTGGTCGAGCGCCTCGCCGCGGCTCTGCGCGGCGGTGATGAACACCGAGAGATTGGCGCGCGCCTGCTCCTGGCCGATGAACTCGGCGAGCCGCTGCGGACGCAGCGAGGCCTCGACCACATCCTCTTCGCGCGGCTCGCCGGAGACGAGGCGGCGCGGCGGCTCCTCAGGCCGCGGGCGCCGGCGGAGCAGATTTCCGCGGCGCCTTCACTTCGCAAGCTCCTTGAGCCCGAGGCGGATCAGGCGCGGCGCCTCGGCGCCCTCACCCGCCTCGCGCAACGCCGCGGCGATCGCCGCCGACGCCTGCGGCTGGCCGTAGCCGAGATTGACCAGGGCCGAGACCGCGTCGAGCACCGGCTGCGGCGCGCGGCGCTCGTCGACCGCGCCGGCGAGCCGCGCCAGCCCCGGATCGATGTCGGCAAAGGCCGGCGCCTTGTCCTTGAGCTCGGTGACGATGCGCTCGGCGACCTTCGGCCCGACGCCCGGCGTGCGGGTGATCGTCGCCTTGTCGCGCGTCGCGATCGCCGTGGCGAGGTCGCCGGGCTTGAACGTCGAGAGGATCGCGAGCGCGACCTTGGTGCCGACGCCCTGCACGGTCTGCAGGAGCCGGAACCATTCGCGCTCGACCGGCGAGAGGAATCCGAACAGGCGAATCTGGTCCTCGCGCACATGCGTCTCGATCGCGAGCTCGACCGCCTCGCCCGCCGCCGGCAGCGCCTGCAGGGTGCGCGCCGAGCAATGGACGAGATAGCCGACGCCGTGGACGTCGACGATGACGAAGTCCTCGCCGTAGCTGTCGAGGACGCCTTTGAGCTTGCCGATCATCGCAGCGCCGCCCGCAGGACCGCGCTCTGGCGGTGATGGGCATGCGTGATCGCGATCGCCAGCGCGTCGGCGGCGTCGTGGGTCGGCGGGTCGGCCTTGGGCAGCAGCACGCCGAGCATCATGCGGATCTGCGCCTTGTCGCCGTGGCCGGCGCCGACGATCGTCTTCTTGATGAGGTTCGGCGCGTATTCGGCGATGATCACCCCGGCCTTCGCCGGCACCATCAGCGCGATGCCGCGCGCCTGGCCGAGCTTGAGGGTCGCGGCGGCGTTCTTGTTGACGAAGGTCTGCTCGACCGCGGCCTCGTCCGGCCGGAACGCGTCGACGACCCGCACGAGCTCGTCATGCAGGCTCACCAGCCGGTGGGCGAGCGCGTCGGCCTCGTCGGACTCGGCCGAGCCGCAGGCGACGTAGATCAACCGGTTGCCCTCGACCTCGATCACGCCCCAGCCGGTGCGGCGGAGCCCGGGATCGATGCCAAGGATGCGAATCGGTCGGCCCATCCCCTCCGTGATAACGCCGCGGCGCACGGCCGCATAGTGCTGGTCCTGGCGCGGAAGAATCCCTGCCGTCTCGTCATCGGGCCGGGCTCTGACCTGGCGATCCCGCTCATGGGCCGGCCGGGCCTCGCTAAGCCGGGATCGGCCGGCCAGAGCCCGGACCATGACGTTCCGGCCTACCCTCCCCGAAGTCGGGGAGGGACGAGCGCTACGCGCTCATCTTGCTCATCAGGGCGTCGGAGACTTCGAAATTGGCGTAGACGTTCTGCACGTCGTCGTGCTCGTTCAGGAGCTCCATCAGCTTGAACAGCTTCTCGCCCTTCTCGTCGTCGACGGCGATCGTGTTCTGCGGCTTCCAGACGAGGCCGGCCTTGCGCGGCTCGCCGAATTTCGCCTCCAGCGCCTTCGCCACGTCGACGAAGTTCTCCTGCGAGGCGTAGACCTCGTGGCCGTTCTCGCTCGACGTCACGTCGTCGGCACCGGCGTCGATCGCGGCTTCCAGCATGGCGTCGGCGGAGGCGACCTTGGCGTCGTATTCGATCACGCCGACATGGTCGAACATGAAGGACACCGCGCCGGTTTCGGCGAGGTTGCCGCCGGTCTTGGTGAAGTAGGAGCGCACGTCGGAGGCGGTGCGGTTGCGGTTGTCGGTCAGCACCTCGACGATGACGGCGACGCCGCCGGGGCCATAGCCCTCGTAGCGGATCTCGTCATAGGTTTCGGCGTCGTTGCCCTGCGCCTTCTTGATGGCGCGGTCGATCGAATCCTTCGACATGTTCTCCGCCCGCGCCGCGATGATCGCCGCGCGCAGCCGGGCATTCATGGCGGGATCGGGCAGGCCGAGCTTGGCCGCGACGGTGATTTCGCGGGCAAGCTTGCCGAACAGCTTGGATTTCGCCGCATCCTGCCGCCCCTTGCGGTGCATGATGTTCTTGAATTGTGAATGTCCGGCCATCGCCTTTCCAACTCATCGGTTCTCGTGAGGATGCCGCCCCGGCCGGCATCGATCGCGTGCGGGCGTCGCGGCGGAGGCGGACATTCCAACAGATAAGGCCGCCTTATAGGCCGGCAAGGCGGCGAATTCAAACCGCGCAGGCGGGCGAGTTGAACGGCCGCCGGCGGACGGCTACAGCATTGCTTCGTCATGGCCGGGCTTGACTCTGGGCTTGTCCTGGCCGCCCCGATCATGATTGCACGGCGGTGCCCCGTTATCGGGTCGCCGGGACAAGCCCGGCGATGACATACATTTGGACATCAATGAACGACGCCGTCATCGAGGCCATCTACCGATACCCCGTGAAGGGCCGTCGCCCGATCGCCTGGCGCAGGGCTGAGAGCGATGCAGGTGCTCGTCATCGGCGCCGGCGTGGTCGGCCTCGCGATCGCCCGGGAGGCGGCGCTCGCCGGCCACGACGTCATCGTCGCCGAGGCGGAGGGCCACATCGGCAGCGGCACCTCCTCGCGCAACAGCGAGGTCATCCACGCCGGCATCTATTATCCGACGGGATCGCTGCGCGAGCGCCACTGCGCGCGT
The DNA here is from genome assembly GCA_963793985.1 of uncultured Alphaproteobacteria bacterium. GTDB lineage: Bacteria > Pseudomonadota > Alphaproteobacteria > Rhizobiales > Xanthobacteraceae > JAJPKK01. Next base: position 237,829 of record CAWCCG010000021.1, read on the forward strand.
TCGCGGCGCATGCTCTACGCCTATTGCGACTCGCACGGCATCCCCTACCGCAAGGTCGGCAAGCTCGTCGTCATCGGCCGCGACGAGGACCGGCCTTCGCTCGAAAAGCTGTTCGCCCAGGCGACCCGCAACGGCGTCGAAGGCCTGCGGATGCTGGAGGGCGCCGAGGCGATGCGCATGGAGCCGGCGCTCGCCTGCGTCGCCGCGTTCCATTCGCCGGAAACCGGGATCATCGACAGCCACCGCTACATGCTGGCGCTGCAAGGCGACCTCGAAGACCGCGGCGGCGTGCTCGCCTTCAACACGCCGATCGAGCGAATCGCGCGCGCACCCGCGGGCTTCGCGGTGCATTTCGGCGGCGCCGAGCCGGGCACGCTCACGGTGGACGCCGTCGTCAATTCCGCGGGGCACGGCGCCCAGGCGCTGGCGCGGGCGACCGAGGGCTACCCGGCCGAGCGTGTGCCGCCGCACTTCCTCGCCAAGGGCAACTACTTCGCCTATACGGGCCGCCCCGTGTTCTCGCGGCTGATCTACCCGGCGCCGGTGCCGGGCGGCCTCGGCACCCACGTCACGCTCGACCTTGCCGGCCGCATGCGGTTCGGCCCCGACGTCGAATGGATCGACCATTTCGACTATGCGGTCGATCCGCGCCGCGCCGCGACCTTCTACAAGGCGATCCGCACCTACTGGCCGGGGCTGCCGGATGATTCGCTCAGCCCCGACTATTCCGGCATCCGCCCGAAGCTCACCGGACCCGGCGAGCCCGCCGCCGATTTCGTGATCGACACGCCGGCCGAGCACGGCGTGCCGCGGCTCGTGCACCTGTTCGGCATCGAATCGCCGGGGCTCACGGCGTCGCTGTCGATCGCCGAGCAGGTGGTGGCGAGCCTTGGAGGGGTAGTGCGCTCCGATACGAGCCACATCATCAACACCCGTCATCGCCGGGCTTGTCCCGGCGACCCCGATCATTTGGCACGGCCGTGCCACATGATCGGGGTGGCCGGGACAAGCCCGGCCATGACCAAAGAAATATGTGACGCGATGTATGAACCTTCGCAAATTGACGCGCTAATATCGACCGCGCCAAACGAGCCGGGAGTCCCGCCATGCCGAAGCACAAGTTTCTCAACCCCGACACGATCGCGAAGCCCATCGGCTACACCCATGTGGTCGAGGCCGGCACCGGGCCGCATCGTCTTCATCTCCGGCCAGCTCGGCCTCGACCTCGACAACAAGATCGTCGGCGCGCCCGGCGACTTCCGCGCCCAGGCGGAGCAGACCTTCGTCAACCTGAAGAACGCGCTCGCCGCGGTCGGCGCCGATTTCACCCATGTCGTGAAGTTCACGAGCTACTTCACCGACATCAGCCCATCTCGGCGCGTTCCGCGAGGTGCGCGACCGCTTCGTCGACACCGCGGCGCCGCCGGCGAGCACCGCGATTGCGATCTCCGCGCTCGCCCGGCCAGGCGCGCTGATCGAGGTCGAGGCGATCGCCGTGATACCGGCGAAGGCCGCGTCGCCGGCGAGCGGAAGCGGCGCCGCCGCGCGCCGCGGCAAGGCCGGCGCAAAGGCAAAGTCAGGTCGCCAAGGCGCAAATCGGCTAAAAAGGCCAAGGCGTCACGAAAGCGAAAGTGAGCACCAGGAACACCGGCAGCAGGATCGTCGCCGACCACACGATGTAGCCGAAGAAGCTCGGCATCTTGACGCCGCGCTCGGTGGCGATGGCGTAGATCATGAAGTTCGGCGCGTTGCCGATATAGGTGAGCGCGCCCATGTAGACCGCGCCCATCGAGATGGCGGCGAGCGTTCCCGGCAATCTCGCCCATCAGCTTCGTCGCGTCGCCGCCGGCGAGCTCGAAGAACACGAGATAGGTCGGCGCATTGTCGAGCAGCGCCGAGAGGCCGCCGGTGAGCCAGAAATAGGCGACGTTCTTCGGCATGCCGTCCGCCGTCGTCATGAAGGCCAGGAAACCAGGCGAACGGCCCGCTCTTTCCGGCCTGCGAGCGCCACCATCACCGGAACGATGCACACGAAGATGCCGGCGAACAGCTTGGCGACTTCGAGGATGGGCTCCCACGAGAAGCCGTTGCGCTCGCGGTGCTCGTCCGGCGTCGCGACGAGCGACACGATCGCGATGACGAGAAGGATGCCGTCGCGCACGAGGTTCTGCAGTTCGAGCGACGTGCCGTAGATGTCGAACGCGATGCCCGGCTTCCAGGTCGCGGAGAGCAGGATGGCGCCGATGATGAGCGCGATGAGCGGCAGGTTGACGAGGCCGCGCACCCGCACTTCGGCCTCCGGCTCCGGCTCGCCGACCACGGTGACGCGGCGGTCCTTGCGGTGCAGGACAGACGTCGACCACGACGAAGGTGGCGAGCACGAGACCGGCGGCCGTCGCGGTCGGCGCCCACAGGTTGATCGTGGTCCAGAAGAAATCGACGCCGTGCAGGAAGCCGACGAACAGCGGCGGATCGCCGAGCGGCGACAGCGCGCCGCCGATATTGGCGACCAGGATGATGAAGAACACCACGACATGCACGTTGTGGAGCCGCGCCGGCATTGGCGCGCAGCAGCGGCCGCACCAGGATCATCGCCGCGCCGGTGGTGCCGACGATGCTCGCGATGGCCGTGCCGAAGGCGAGGATCGCGGTGTTGACGAGCGGCGTGCCGCGCAGCGCTCCGGTGACGAGAATTCCGCCCGCGACCACGTAGAGCGCGAACAGCAGGATGATGAAGCTCATGTATTCGCCGACGATCGCGTGCGACAGCGTGGCGAGCGCGGTCGGCAGGTCGTAGAGCGCGGCAATCGGCACGATGGTGAGCGCGCTCCACATGAACGCGACCTTGCCGTAATGGGCGTGCCAGAATTTCGGCGCCAGCAGCGGGCCGGTCGCGATCGAGATCAGGAGCCCGGCGAACGGCAGCGCCCACGGCCACGTCAGCTTCGTGCCGTCGAGGCCGGCCGCGCTCGCCGGACCCGTAAGGCCGACGAGCAGGACGGCGGCGACCATTCCTTTGAGGAACGCGCACGCCGCGGCAGATCGGAGACCATCGATTTGCACCGCCAGCCAAGCAACGACACTCCATCTCAGCCGGCGCGCCGAACGCGACGGTTCCAGTCCCGTCAGAAGCCGACCTACCCGGGGAACACGCCGACCGAGTTGCTATGCAACGCGCGTCAAGTCAAGGCGTAGCACTCTACGAACCGTCCTGAGGCGCCTGCGAAGCAGCGTCTCGAAGGACGGCCACAGGCCGCAGCGATATGGGGCCATCCTTCGAGACGCCACCGCTGCGCACGGCTCCCGGATGTCGCGTCGCTGATCCGGGCTACGGACCGCCGCCTCAATGCGCCTCGTCCCAGTTGTCGGCGGCGCGGGCGTCGACCTGCAGCGGCACCGAGAGCGCGACGGCGGGCTTCGGCGCCTCCTCCATCACGTGCTTGACGAGGCGCAGCGTCGGCTCGACCTCGCCGTCGGGCACCTCGAAGATGAGCTCGTCGTGGACCTGGAGCAGCATCCGCGCGGCGAGGCGCTCCTTGGCGAGCGCATCGTCCATGCGGATCATGGCGCGGCGGATGATGTCGGCGGCGCTGCCTTGGAGCCGCGCGTTGATGGCGGCGCGCTCGTTGAAGGAGCGGACCGACGGGTTCGACGCTTTGATCTCGGGATAGTGGCATTTGCGCCCGAAGATCGTGGTGACGTAGCCGTTGTTGCGGCAGTACTCGCGGGTCGAATCCATGTAGGCGCGGATGCCGGGAAAGCGCTCGAAGTACTTTCTGATGTAGGCGCCGGCCTCCTCGCGCGGGATGCCGAGCTGGTTCGCGAGCCCGAACGCCGAGATACCGTAGATGATGCCGAAATTGATCGCCTTGGCGCGCCGGCGCACGTCGCCGGGCATGCCGGCGATCGGCACGCCGAACATTTCCGAGGCCGTCATCGCATGAATGTCGAGCCCGTCGCGGAATGCGTCTTTGAGCACGGGAATGTCGGCGATCTCGGCGAGCAGCCGCAGCTCGATCTGCGAATAGTCGGCGGAGACGAGCTTGTGGCCGGGCGCGGCGATGAAGGCGCGCCTGATCTTGCGGCCCTCCTCGGTGCGGATCGGAATGTTCTGCAGATTGGGCTCGGACGACGACAGCCGGCCGGTGGTGGTCGCCGCGAGCGCATAGTTCGTGTGGACGCGGCCGGTCTCCGCGTTGACGTAGGAGGGCAGTGCGTCGGTATAGGTCGAGCGCAGCTTGGCGACCTGGCGCCATTCGAGGATCTTCTGCGGCAGCGCATGGCCGAGCTCGGCGAGGTCTTCGAGCACCGAGGCGGAGGTCGACCACGCGCCGGTCTTGGTCTTCTTGGCGCCGACGACCTCGGCAAGCCCCATCTTGCCGAACAGAATATCGCCGAGCTGCTTGGGCGAGCCGGGATTGAGCGGCTCGCCGGCGAGCTGCCTGATCTCTTCCTCGAGCCCCATGGCTTCTTGCGCGAATTCGCCGGACAGCCGCGCCAGCATCGTGCGGTCGATCGAGATGCCCTGCCGCTCCATCCGTGCCAGCACCGGGATCAGCGGCCGCTCCAGCGTCTCGTAGACCCGCGTCATGTGCTCGGCCGGAAGCCGCGCCTTGAGCACCTGCCACAGCCGCAGCGTGACGTCGGCATCCTCGGCGGCGTATTCGGTCGCCTTCTCGATCGACACGTTCTCGAAGCGCTGCTTGGCCTTGCCGGTGCCGGCGACCTCGCCGTAGCGGATGGTGCGGTGGCCGAGCAGAAGCTCCGCCATGGCGTCCATGCCGTGCGCCCGGCGGCCGGCGTCGAGCACGTAGGACATCAGCATGGTGTCGTCGAACGAGGCGATCTCGATGCCGTGGCGCGCCAGCACCTGCACGTCGTATTTGAGGTTCTGCCCGACCTTGAGGACGCCGCGGTCCTCGAGCAGCGGCTTGAGCACGGCGAGCGCCTCGGCGACGGTCATCTGGGCAGCCACGACCTCGCCCGGAAACAGCCCGGTGCCGTCGCCGCCCTGGCGATGGATCAGCGGCACGTAGCAGGCGGCGTTGGGGCCGACCGCGAGCGAGAAGCCGCACAGCTCCGCCTGCATCGGATCGAGGCTCGTGGTCTCGGTGTCGATCGCCACGACGCCGGCATCGATCGCGCGCGCGACCCAGGCGCGCAGCTCGTCGACCGTGCGCACCGTCTCGTAGCGCGAGCGATCGAACGGCGTGGCCTTCGCCGCGGCGATGCGCGATTCGGCGAGCGCCTGCGGCGTCGCACCGCCGGCGGGCGCTGCGGCGGGAAGGACTTCTTCGCAGCGGGCGGTGCGGTGGGTCCGAGGGCGAGCTCGCCCTGGCGCGGCGCGACGGCCGATGTAGCGGCCGGCTCCGCGGCGGTGAGCCCCGAGGCGGGCTGTCGCCGCGCCGGCCCGGAGCGCCGCATCCGGCTCGATCTCGGCGGCATCGGCGCCGGAGAATTCGGCGACGCGGCGGATCAGCGAGGAGAACTCCATCGCCTTGAGGAAAGCGATGAGGCGCTTGGCGTCGGGATCGTGCACCGCGAGGTCGGCGAGCGGCACGTCGAGCGGCACCTTGGTGTCGAGCGTCACTAAGATCTTCGACAGCCGCGCCTTGTCGGCGTTCTCGATCAGCGTCTCGCGCCGCTTCTGCTGCTTGATCTCGGAGGCACGCGCGAGCAGCGTCTCGAGGTCGCCGTATTCGCCGATGAGTTGGGCGGCGGTCTTGACGCCGATGCCGGGCACGCCCGGCACGTTGTCGGTCGAATCGCCGATCAGCGACTGGACCTCGATCACCTTGTCGGGCGGGACGCCGAATTTCTCGATCACCTCGGCGGGGCCGATGCGGCGGTCCTTCATGGTGTCGTACATGACGACACGGTCGGTCACGAGCTGCATCAGATCCTTGTCGGAGGACACGATGGTCGCGGTGGCGCCCAACTCGCTCGCCTCGCGCACATAGGTCGCGATGAGGTCGTCGGCCTCGAAACCCACCTGCTCGAGGCACGGCAGGTCGAAGGCGCGCACCGCCTCGCGGATGAACCGGAACTGCGGGACGAGGTCATCCGGCGCATCGGGGCGGTGCGCCTTGTAGTCGGGATAGAGCTCGTTGCGGAAGGTGTGCTCCGACTTGTCGAACACCACCGCGAGGTGGGTCGGCCGCTCCTCCGGCTTCATGTCGCGCAACAGCTTCCACAGCATGTTGCAGAAGCCGTAGACCGCGTTGAGCTGCAGCCCGTCGGACTTGCGGGTCAGCGGCGGCAGGGCGTGATAGGCCCGGAAAATGTAGGACGATCCGTCGACCAGAAAGACGTGATCGCCCTTGTGGGGCGGACGAGAATTTGGCGGCATGCCGGCAATGTGGAGGGTCGGCGCAGCGAATGGCAACCGGGCCGCCGGGGAGCGTGGAAAGCGACTGTCATTCCGGGGCGCGCGCTGCGCGCGACCCGGAATGACGGCGCTATGATCGTGCGGCCTGGATGGCGACCGGCCGACGCGGCGCGATCCAGAACGCGTCGGGCCGCTCGAACAGGAATTTGAGCGCGGTGCCGCGCACCGCCCACCAGATCGCGAGCGCGCCGATCACGCCGGCGGTGGTGACGATGAGCGACATCACGCCGACGTCGGACACGAGACCGGTCTTGAGCAGCAGCGTGCGCGTCGCCGCCATCGGCAGGAAGAAGGCGAGATAGATGATGATCGAATGTTCGCCGCAATAGCGCACCCACCCGAACACGTGCGCCCGCGCCATCAGCGCCGAGACCGCGATCACCGCCGCCGCGCCGGCGAGCCCGAGAGCGAGCGAGATCACCGGCCATCCGGCGACGCCCGCATAGACGAGGCCGCCATTGACGAGCGCCCAGGCGACGAGGCCGACAGCAGCGCGGCGCGACCGCGTCTGCACCAGGGCGGCGAAGGTGAATATCTGCGGTGCGAGCAGGTAGCCGGTGTAGAAATAGACGAAGCGGCCGGCGAACTCGTCGATCGTGGTCCACCCGGTCTGGATGGTCGCGATCTGCAGTGCGGCCGCCACGCCCCACACCGCGGCCGGCGGCAGCGCGGCGCGTCGCCTTGGTGACGACGAAGAAGATCGGCAGGAGGTAGATGAACCACAGCGTGCCGAACGGCTCGATGAAGGCGAGCGCGTACTGCTCGAACACGTAGGGCCAGCCGTGGTCGGCCGCGAACACCGGCGCCTTCACCGCGAACTGGATCGTCACCCACAGCACATAGAAGTAGGCGAAGTGCACGACCTTGCGGTCGAGATAGGTCCGCCAGTCGCGGTCGATGACCCGCGACAGGAACAAGCCGGAGATCATGAAGAAGTCCGGCATGCGGAACGGCTTGGCGAAGGCGACGAGCACGTGCATGAAGCCTTCGCGGCCCACGGCCTCGCCGACGCCGAGGGTCGAATGCATCATCACCACCATGATGATGCAGAAGCCCTTGGCGTAATCAGCCCAGTCGACGCGCCGGGCGGGCGTGGAGAAGGATGCGTCCGTGGGATTTCTCATTTTGGCACAGGCCGGTTATAGGCTGTTTAATAATGCAAGAATCCGGCAACGCAACACGTCCTAATATCTGTAGCTGCTTTCAGGATTAACGCGGGTGACGAAAATCGCCGGGGCGCCGCTGCCGATCGACGCCGTCCTGGCGGAACTCTCAGGGTGTCTGGCGCGACGCAATGTCGCCGTGCTGGTGGCGCCGCCGGGCGCCGGCAAGACGACGCGGGTTCCGCTGGTGCTGGCCGGCGAGCCGTGGACGGCGGACCAGAAGATCCTGGTGCTGGAGCCGCGGCGCCTCGCCGCGCGCGCCGCCGCCGAGCGCATGGCGAAGACGCTCGGCGAGCGCGTCGGCGACACCGTCGGCTATCGCGTGCGCTTCGGCTCCAAGGTCTCGCGCCGCACCCGCATCGAGGTGGTCACCGAGGGCGTGTTCACCCGTCTCATTCTCGACGACCCCGGCCTCGACGGCATCGCCGCCGTGCTGTTCGACGAGTTTCACGAACGCTCGCTCGATGCCGATCTCGGCCTCGCGCTCACCCGCGACGCCCAGGAGGGGCTGCGCGAAGACCTGCGCATCCTGGTGATGTCCGCGACCATCGACGGCGCGCGGATCGCCAAGGCGCTGGGCGACGCGCCGGTCATCGCGAGCGAGGGCCGGGCATTTCCGGTCGAGACGCGTTACGTCGGCCGCGATCCCGCAAAGCCGATCGAAGCGCAGGTCGCGGATGCGATCGCAAGGGCGCTGCGGGCCGACGCCGGATCGGTCCTCGCCTTCCTGCCGGGCGCCGCGGAAATCCGCCGCATCGAGACGCGGCTGCGCGAAGCGCGTCAACGATCCCGCCGTCGGCATCTATCCCCTGTTCGGCGCGCTCGATGCCGCCGTGCAGGACGACGCGATCTCGCCGGCGCCGGCGGGTCACCGCAAGGTCGTGCTGGCGACCTCGATCGCGGAGACCTCGATCACCATCGACGGCGTCCGCGTCGTGATCGACTCCGGCCTCGCCCGGGTGCCCCGTTACGAGCCGGACGTCGGCCTCACCCGTCTCGAAACGGTACGGGTGTCGCGCGCGGCGGCCGACCAGCGGCGCGGCCGCGCCGGCCGCGTGGAGCCCGGCGTCTGCTACCGGCTGTGGGACGAGCCGCAGACCGCGGCGCTCGCGCCCTACGGCCAGCCGGAAATTCTTGCCGCCGACCTCTCGCCGCTGGTGCTCGACCTCGCGCAGTGGGGCGTCGCCGATCCCGGCAAACTGGTGTTTCTCGATGCGCCGCCGGCCGCGGCGCTCGCCGAGGCGAAGAGCCTGCTCACCGACCTCGGCGCCATCGACGGCGACGGCCGCATCACGGCGGAGGGAAAGGCGCTCAACGCGCTGCCGCTGCCGCCGCGCCTCGCCCGCATGGTGATCGACGCGTCCCGCGAGGGCGCCGGCGCGCGCGGCGGCCGAGATTGCGGCCGTGCTCTCCGAGCGCGGCCTCGGCGGCAACGACGTCGATCTCGAGCATCGGCTCGACGCGCTGCGGCGCGACCGCTCGGCACGGGCCGAGGAGGCGAAGCGCATGGCGCGGCGATGGGCGGAGAGCGCTGGCCGCCGCGGCTCAGCCGACGGCGGGCTCTCAGCCATCGCCAGATGAGCGGGCGAACGGGGCGACCGCGCTCTCGACCGGCGCGATCCTCGCGCTCGCTTACCCCGAGCGGATCGCCAGGAACCGCGGCGGCGGCACCGGCGCGTTTCTCCTCGCCAACGGCCGCGGCGCCCATCTCGATCCGGCCTCGTCGCTGTCGCGCGCGCCGTTCCTCGCGGTCGCCGAGATCATCGGCAGCGCGGCGCAGGGGCGGATCACGCTCGCCGCCACGATCGACCTCGCCGAGATCGAGGCGCGGTTCGCCGACCGCATCGTGACGCGCGAAGAGATCACCGTCGATCCGGAGAGGCTCGCCTTGCGTGGCCGGCGCGCGCGGCGGCTCGGCGCCCTTGCGCTCGGCGAACAGGCCGTGCCGGTCGTTCCCGACGAGAGCACGGCGGCGCGGCTCGCCGAAGCGATTGCCGCCGCCGGGCTCGATCGCCTGCCGTGGACGAAGGCGCTGCGCCAATGGCGCGACCGCGTGCTGTTCCTGCGCGCCGCCGAAGGCGAGGAATGGCCGGACCTCTCCGATGCCGGCCTCGCCGCAAGCGCCACCGAATGGCTGGCACCACTGTTCGCCGACAAGACGGCGCTCGCCAACCTCGGCGCCGACGAATTCGAGGCGGCGCTGCACGCGCTTCTGCCGCACGCGCTGCGGCGCCGGCTCGAGGCCGAGGCGCCGACCCATTTCGATGCGCCGTCGGGTTCGCGGGTGCCGATCGAATACGAGGCGGAGGGACCGAAGCTCGCGATCCGGGTGCAGGAGCTGTTCGGCCTCGATCGCCACCCGAGCGTCGCGCGCGGCCGGGTGCCGCTCGTCATCGAGCTGTTGTCGCCGGCGCACCGCCCGGTGCAGGTGACGCGCGACCTCCCCAACTTCTGGCGCGGCAGCTACGCCGCCGTCCGCGCCGACCTGCGCGGCCGCTATCCCCGCCATCCCTGGCCGGAAGACCCGCTCTCCGCCCCCGCCACCCGCCGCGCCAAGCCGCGCGGGCAGTGAGCCTTCATTCCCCTCCCCGCCTGCGAAAGTTTTTTCGAACTCAATTTCTGAGGAACAACCCCATGCAAAGTAGACTTTGGGGGCTTTGGTGCCGATTGGCGGTGCTATTGCACCTCTGAGCACTGCCTCCCGACCCCCGGAAATGACGGAGCGGTGAAGCCTCGATCGGCGCGAACTTTAGGCATCTGCGCCACCGATCGTTCATCACTGCGGGCGAAAGCATCGGCGGCGACGCCGGCCGTCAACGCGGCGCACATCGCGCTGTGCTCTGTTCCGGCGGCAATCGCGTCCCGGAATTCCATGCGCCAGATCCTCGTCTTCGCCGCCGTCATGATCGTGCTCGCCGCCGTGGCGCCGAAGCTGCTGCGTTCCGGCGGCAGCGGACCCACGACCACCGCACAGGCGACCGCGGACCGCTCCGAGCCGGCGAGCTATCCGCGCACGGCATCGATCCCGCGCGGCGCCAATGGGCACTTCGAGGCCGACGGCTATGTCGACGGCCGACGCATAGGGTTCATGATCGACACCGGCGCCTCGGTGATCGCGCTGCGTGCGCAGGACGCCGCGCGGCTCGGCATCCGTCCGGCGCGGCGCGACTTCACCGCGAGGGTTTCGACCGCGAACGGCGTCGTCTACGCCGCACCGACCGAGCTCGCCAGCGTCGAGCTCGGCGGCATTCTCGTCCACAACGTCGCTGCGATCGTGCTGCCCGACGAAGCACTTGCCCAGAATTTGCTCGGCATGTCGTTCCTCTCGCGCATTCACTGGCAATACCAGGGCGGCCGGCTGATGCTGGAACAGTAGGCGCCGGCGGCCGTTGTCAGGCGCACTCTTTCCCGGGCGCCCGGCCTGGGCTATGTGGCTGCCCATGCCCTGCTCGCCCGAGGTGATGATGTTTCCGAAGCCCAAGCCTTCGCTTTCGCCGAACACCTACGCCTACGAATCCGAGCCCCTGGTCAAGCCCACCGGGTTCCGCGAATACGACGCGCGCTGGCTGTTCGAGAAAGAGATCAACCTGATGGGCGTGCAGGCCCTCGGGATGGGCCTCGGCACGCTGATCCGGCAGATGGGCGTGCGGCCCGGAGATCGTCGTCGGCCACGACTTCCGCAGCTATTCCGCCGCGATCAAATACGCGCTGGTGTCCGGCCTGATGGCGGCCGGATGCAAGGTCCACGACATCGGCCTCGCGGTGACGCCGATGGCCTATTTCGCGCAGTTCGCGCTCGACATCCCCTGCGTCGCCATGGTGACCGCGTCCCACAACGACAACGGCTGGACCGGCGTGAAGATGGGCGCGCAGCGCCCGCTCACCTTCGGGCCGGACGAGATGGGCCGCCTCAAGGACATCGTGCTCGGCGCGAAGTTCGATCTCGCGCGGCGGCGGCGCCTACGTGTTCGTCGAGAATTTCCCGGCGCGCTACATCGCCGACCTCACCAACCGGCCGAAGCTCACGCGCCGGCTCAAGGTGGTGGCGGCGTGCGGCAACGGCACCGCCGGCGCCTTCGCACCGCAGGTGCTGGAGGCGATCGGCTGCGAGGTGGTGCCGCTCGACTGCGAGCTCGACCACACCTTCCCGCGCTACAATCCGAACCCCGAAGACATGGAGATGCTGCACGCGATCCGCGACGCGGTGCTCGAAAACAAGGCCGATATCGGCCTCGGCTTCGACGGCGACGGCGACCGCTGCGGCGTGGTCGACGACGAGGGCGAGGAGATCTTCGCCGACAAGGTCGGCGTCATGCTGGCGCGCGACATGTCGAGCCTGCATCCCAATGCGAAGTTCGTCGTCGACGTGAAATCGACCGGGCTGTTCATGACCGATCCGGTGCTGCGCAAGAACGGCGTCGTCGCCGAATACTGGAAGACCGGCCACTCCTACATGAAGCGGCGCACCAACGAGATCGGCGCGCTCGCCGGCTTCGAGAAGTCCGGCCACTTCTTCTTCAACAAGCCGTTCGGCCGCGGCTTCGACGACGGCCTCGTCTCGGCGATCGCGATCTGCGACATGCTCGACCGCAATCCCGGCAAGAAGCTCTCGGAGCTGCGGCAGCGCGCTGCCGCGCACCTGGCAGTCGCCGACCATGTCGCCGCATTGCGCCGACGAGGTGAAGTACCGCGTCATCGACGACGTGGTGAAGCACTTCGAGGCCGCGCAGAGCCGCGGCGACACCGTCGCCGGGCAGAAGATCCGCGATCTCGTCACCGTCAACGGCGTGCGCGTCACCGTCGAGGACGGCACCTGGGGCCTCGCCCGCGCCTCATCGAACAAGCCCGAGCTCGTGGTGGTGGTCGAGAGCCCGGTGTCGGAGGCGCGCATGCGCGACATGTTCAAGGCGGTCGACGCGGTGCTGCGCACGCACGAGGAGGTCGGCGCGTACAACCAGACGATCTGATCATCGGCTGCTCGACCCTGGCTCGCCCGATCGTTCTTCGCCCGATCGTCATTTGCGCAACACCGTGCGCGAATCAGCGCGGGCGGCGTTGTCAATGTCTTACATTGTTAAGTTTTTGGCTCTAATCTTTGATTCGTCGTCAACCAACTGAAAGGAGGTGATCCAGTGTCTCATTGTCAAATGCCGCGGTCGCCGGCAACCGTGAGCTGGATCCCAACCTTTACCGGGGTCCAGGCCGCGTGACACCACGCGTCACGGTCCGCTAGCCGGACCACGGCTCGACAATGGAAGGGTTGTCCCGCAAGGGGCGGCCCTTCTCCCTTTTTGGAGACGCCTGCTCCTTAAGCATCGTTTCTGCTGCAAATCGACCCGAAGGCCATTATGTGTGAGCCGCGCGCCGGACATGCGTTCGGTCGCACGAGGGTGGTTTTGCGTATCATGAGCGGCGACGGAGCATACGGCAGATGCTTCGGCCGGGATCAGGATTCTCGTCGATGCGGACGCCTGCCCGGTGAAGCAGGAAATCTATCGCGTCGCCGAGCGTCACGGGCTGCGCGTCCAGGTCGTCGCCAACAGCCCAATCGCTGTGCCGCGCGATCCGATGATCGAGCGCGTCACCGTCGGCGCCGGACTCGATGCCGCCGACGACTGGATCGCCGCACACGCCGACGCCGACACCATCGTGATTACGAACGACGTGCCGCTGGCGAGCCGCTGCATCAAGGCGGGCGCACAGGTGATCGCGGCCAACGGACGGCCGTTCACCGACGCCTCGATCGGCATGGCGCTCGCGATGCGCAACCTGATGGCCGATCTGCGCGAGGCCGGCCAGATGAGCGGCGGCCCTGCGGCCTTCTCGCCTCGCGACCGCTCTGCGTTTCTCTCCGAGCTCGACCGCACGATCAGGCGCCTGCAGCGCCAAAAATCTCTCAGGTCCGGTGCCGCCTGATGGCGCCGCCGCTCGTCCAGCTCGGCGGCATCGCGCTCACCTTCGGCGGCACGCCGCTGCTCGAAGGCGTCGATCTCACCGTCGCCGCCGGCGAACGGGTCTGCCTCGTCGGCCGCAACGGCTCGGGCAAGTCGACGCTGCTCAAGATCGTGGCCGGCCTGGTCGAGCCCGACAAGGGCACGCGCTTCGTTCAGCCCGATGCGACCGTGCGCTATCTGCCGCAGGAGCCCGACCTCACCGGCTTCGCGACCGTGTCGGATTACGTCGCCGCCGGGCTCGGCCCGCATGGCGACAGCTATGCCGCGCGCTATCTCCTCGAGCAGCTCGGCCTCACCGGCGCCGAGAACCCGGCAGAGCTGTCCGGCGGCGAGGCGCGGCGGGCCGCGCTCGCGCGCGTGCTCGCGTCCGATCCCGACATCCTGCTGCTCGACGAGCCGACCAACCATCTCGATCTTCCCGCCATCGAATGGCTCGAGCGCGATCTCGCCGGGCGCCGCGCGGCGATCGTCATCATCAGCCATGACCGGCGTTTCCTCGCCAACCTGTCGCGCATCACCGTGTGGCTCGACCGCGGCAAGACGCGGCGCATCGAGCGCGGCTTTTCCGATTTCGAGGCGTGGCGCGACGAGGTGCTGGCGCAGGAGGAGCGCGACTTCCACAAGCTCGACCGCAAGATCGTGGCCGAGGAGCACTGGGTGCGCTACGGCGTCACCGCGCGGCGCAAGCGCAACGTGCGCCGCATGGCCGGCCTCGAAGCACTGCGCCGGCAACGCCGCGAGGCGCGCCGCGCCGCCGGCACCGTCGCCATGACCGTGGCCGAAGCGGAGCGGTCCGGCGCGCTGGTGATCGAGGCGAAGGGCATCTCGAAAAGCTTCGACCGCCCGGTGGTCACCGACTTTTCGCTGCGCGTCGAGCGGGGCGACCGCATCGGCATCGTCGGGCCGAACGGCAGCGGCAAGACGACGCTCGTCAGTCTCCTCACCGGCGCGCTCCCGCCCGACGCCGGCACCGTGCGGCTCGGCGCCAACATCGAGATGGCGACGCTCGACCAGCGCCGCGAAAGCCTCGATCCCAACTGGACGGTGAGCGAGGCGCTCACCGGCGGCCGCGGCGACACCGTGATGATCGGCGGCCAGGCGAAGCACGTCGTCGGCTATCTCAAGGATTTTTTGTTCGCGCCCGAGCAGGCCCGCACGCCAGTGCGCGCGCTCTCCGGCGGCGAACGCGGCCGCCTCATGCTGGCGCGCGCGCTGGCGAAGCCGTCGAACCTCCTCGTGCTCGACGAGCCGACCAACGATCTCGACCTCGAGACCCTCGATGTCCTCGAAGAGATGATCGGCGATTATTCCGGCACCGTGCTCCTCATCAGCCACGACCGCGATTTCCTCGACCGCATCGTCAATGCTGCGCTGGCGCCCGAGGGCAACGGCAAGTGGCTCGAATATGCCGGCGGCTATTCCGACATGCTGGCGCAGCGCGGCGCCGACGTGCGCAAGCCCGCCGCGAAACCGGCCGCCGCACCGCCGCGCAAGAGCGCCGAGCGGCCCGGCGCGGAGCCGGCGCGGCGCAAGCTCAACTTCAACGAAAAGCATGCGCTCGAAAGCCTGCCCGCCCGCATGGCGAAGCTCGAGGCCGAGGTCAAGCGCCTCAACGAGCGGCTCGCCGACCCCGCGCTCTACGCCCGCGACCGCGCCGCCTTCGACAAGGCGACGGCGGCGCTCGCCACGGCGCAGACGGAGCTCGCCGCCGCCGAGGAGCGCTGGCTCGAGCTCGAGCTGCTGCGCAGCGAGCTCGAAGGGTCGTGAGTGCTCTCCGACTGGCTCACTTCCTCCCCGACTTCGGGGAGGGCAGGGTGGGGTCCGCGAGCGAAGCGAGCAGTGAAGAAAGCGAAGCGAGCAGAAGAACGGACCTCACCCTGCCCTCCCCGAAGACGGGGAGGGATGCGACGGGAATGACTGCGTTCCGCACGAGGGTGACACTCGCGGGACCATCGACTAAACAGGGCCACACTCGCCTCGCAGCAAGGAACCCCCGCCGTGATCGATCTCTACACCTGGACCACGCCCAACGGACGCAAGGCGTCCATCGCGCTCGAAGAGCTCGCCATTCCCTACGAGGCGCATGCGGTCGACATCGGCAAGGACGAGCAGTTCAAGCCGGAGTTCCTCAAGATCAGCCCCAACAACCGCATTCCGGCGATCGTCGATCGCGACAACGGCTTTTCCCTGATGGAGTCCGGCGCGATCCTCATCTATCTCGCCGACATGGCGGGCAAGCTGCTGCCGACCGAGAAGTTCAAGCGGATGCGCGTCATCGAGTGGCTGATGTGGCAGATGGGCGGCGTCGGCCCGATGCTCGGCCAGGCCCACCACTTCCTCAAATACAACCGCGGCAAGGCGCCCTATGCGGAGGAGCGCTACCTCAAGGAGGCGCAGCGCCTCTACGGCGTGCTCGACCGCCGGCTCGCCGATCACGAGTTCATGTGCGACGACTATTCGATCGCCGACATCGCGACCTGGCCGTGGATCTCGCGCTACGAATGGCAGACCATCGATCTCAATGCCTATCCGAACGTCAAGCGCTGGTACGTGGCGATCGCCAAGCGCCCCGCCGTGCAGAAGGGCTACGACGTGCCGAAGAAGGTGGCGGACATTCCGATGCCGTGACGGCGCGGGCGGTCGCAGTCCTCCAAGAGTTATATGAGCCGGGTCGATTTTGGACCTCGTCCTGAGGAGTCCGCGAAAGCGGGCATCTCGAAGGACGGCCCCAGCCGCAGCGTGTGGGGCCATCCTTCGAGAGACCGTGCTTGCGCACGGCTCCTCAGGATGAGGTCCAAAGTTCACGGGCTCTGAGCCGACCAGGACTAGGCCTTCACACCTCGCGCTTGCGGATCGTGAACACCAGCACCTCGGCCTTGCGCGCCGTCGCCGCGAGGGTGTCGCCGGTCTCGCGGACGAGGTTCGGAATATCGATCTCGGCCAGCGGATCGGTGCATTCGACCACCAGCGTCGCGCCGGGCGCGAGCCGCGACAGCGCCTTGCGGGTGCGCAGCGCCGGCAGCGGGCATTTCAGGCCGCGCAGATCGATCACGGTCGGCTCGGCGCTCATCGGCGATACCTCTGTCCCTGAAACGAACCTCGTCCGGCAAATCGCGGCGGGTCTTGACCGCGGTGCCCGGCCCTCGCCACATACCGCAGATGGTTGCCCCCCTGGAAGATCGCCAGCGCATCGATCGGTTGACGCCGCTCGATGACGTGCTGGCGCGCGTGGCGCGTCTCGCCAGGCCGGTGAGGCCCTCCGAAGTCCGGACGGCGGCCGCATATGGAGCGACGCTCGCCGAAGACATCGTGGCCGGCGAGCGCCCGGCCGCAGCGCTTGCCCTGATCGACGGCTGGGCGGTGCGTGCCGACGCGACCATCGATGCCAGCGCCTATGCTCCGGCGATCCTCACCGAGGCCCGACCGATCGACGCCGGCGAGGCGATGCCGCCGGGGAGCGACGCCGTCTTGCCGGTCGAAGCGGTGGCGTTGCGCCGATGGCATCGCCGAGGCGCTGGCGCCGGTGGCGCCGGGCGACGGCGTGCTCGAACCCGGCACCGATGCGGGGCCCCGCGAGGTCGTGCAGCGCGCCGGTGCGCAATTGCGGGCGAGCGATGTCGCCGCAATTCAGGCGCTCGGCATCGGCAGCGTCAGGGTGCGGCGGCCGCGGCTCCTCTTCCGCTGCCCCCGCGCGCACCACGATCCCATCGCCGATGCGACCATGACCTGGCTCGGCCGGGCGGTCACGGCCGACGGCGGCGAGCCGTGGTCGATGGGCGCGGACACGCCGCTGCAAACGCTGCTGTCGGAAACCGACGCCGACGAATTCGTCATTGTCGGCGGCACCGGCAGCGGCCGCGACGATGACGCGGTGAAGGCGCTGGCGCAAATCGGCACCGTCGAAGTCCACGGCATCGCGATTTCGCCCGGCGAGACGACGGCGTTCGGGATCGCGACCGGACGGCCGGTGCTGCTGCTGCCCGGCCGGCTCGATGCCGCGATCGCTGCCTGGCTCACGGTGGGCCGCGGCCTGCTCGCGCGCCTGCGCGGCGGCGCCGACGATGCGCCGGGCATCTCGACGACGCTCGCGCGCAAGGTCGCCTCCACCGTCGGATTGACCGAGCTCGTGCTGGTGCGCCGGGGTCAAGAAGGCGCGGTGCCGCTCGCGGCAAAGTACTTGCCGCTCACCGCGTTCGCCCATGCCGACGGCTGGATTCTCGTGCCGGCGGCGAGCGAAGGCTACCCCGCCGGCGCCACGGTCTTGGTGAGGGCGCTCCCATGAGCGGCGAGCACTTGACCACCCGCGAGGCGTTGCTCGCCGCGGTGCGCAGCGCGGCGCGCCAGGAGCAGTTTCTCGAGGTGATCTCGCCTGGGGAAGCGCGCCTGCGCTTCGAGACGGCGATCGACTTCACGGCGTTGCCCGCCGAGACGGTGTCGCTCGCCGATGCGCTCGACCGCGTGCTCGCCGCCGATCTCGCCGCGCCGACCGACGTGCCGGCGTTCGACCGCTCCGGCGTCGACGGCTTCGCGGTGCGCGCCGCCGACACCACGGGCGCCGCCGAGCGCACGCCGCGGCAGCTCCGCCTCAATGCCGAGGTGATCGCCTGCGGCCATCCTCCCGTCATCGAAGTGGCGCCGGGCACCGCAACCACCATCGCGACCGGTGGCGCGATCCCGCGCGGCGCCGATGCCGTGGTGATGGTCGAGCACACCGAGCTCGTGGAAACGCCGGATGGGCCGGCGATCGAGGTGCGCCGCGCCGTCGCGCCCGGGGCAGTTCGTCGCGTTCGCCGGCTCCGACATCGCGCGCGGCGAGACGGTGCTGCGGCGCGGCCAGCGCCTCGGCTCGCGCGAGATCGGCATGCTCGCGGCCTGCGGCTTCGGCGAGGTCGCGGTGCTGCGGCGGCCGCGCGTCGCGGTGCTCTCGACCGGCGACGAGCTCGTCTCGCCCGGCGCGCCGCTGCCGCCCGCCGGCGTCTACGACAGCAACGGCGCGATCGTCGCCGCGGCGGTGACCGAGGCCGGCGGCGAGCCGGTGCGGCTCGGCGCCTATCCTGACGACGAGAAGGTGCTGGAGACGGCGGTGCGCAGCGCACTTGCCTCCTGCGACATGGTGGTGCTGTCGGGCGGCACCTCGAAGGGCGCGGGCGATCTCTCCCACCGCATTCTCTCGAAGCTCGGCAAACCGGGCGTGCTGGTGCATGGCGTCGCGCTCAAGCCCGGCAAGCCGCTGTGCCTCGCCGTGGTCGACGGCAAGCCGATCGTGGTGCTGCCGGGATTTCCGACCTCGGCGATCTTCACCTTCCACGAATTCGTCGCGCCGGTGATCCGCGCCCGCGCCGGCCTGCCGCCGCATGCCGCGGAAACCGTCGCCGCCACCGTGCCGGTGCGGATCGCCTCGGAGATGGGGCGGCAGGAGTTCGTGCTCGTCGCGCTGGTGCCCGGCGAGCACGGCCCGGTCGCGTTTCCGATCGGCAAGGGCTCGGGCGCGGTGACCGCGTTCTCCCAGGCCGACGGCTTTCTCGCGATCGATGCGCTGAGCTCCGGGCTCGATGCCGGGACGACGGCCGAGGTGACGCTGATCGGCCGCGCCGTGCGCGCGCCCGACATCGTCATCATGGGAAGCCACTGCGTCGCGCTCGACGCGGTGATCGGCCGGCTCGCCGAGCAGGGATTTGCCGCCCGCGTCGTCGCGGTCGGCAGCATGGGCGGCGTCGCCGCGATCGGGCGCGGCGAATGCGACGTCGCGCCGGTGCATCTGCTCGATCCCGCGACGGGCGCCTACAACCGCCATCTGGTGCGGCCCGGCATCGGTCTCGTGCCGGGATGGCTGCGCATGCAGGGCTTCGTGTTCCGCGCGGGCGACGCGCGCTTTGCCGGCCGCACCGCGCAGGACGCGCTCGCCGCGGCGCTGGCCGACCCCTCATGCCTGATGGTCAACCGCAACGCCGGCGCCGGCACCCGCATCCTGATCGACCGGCTGCTCGCGGGACAGCGCCCGCCGGGCTACGCCAACCAGCCGAAGTCGCACAACGCGGTCGCCGCCGCGGTCGCCCAGGGCCGCGCCGACTGGGGCATCGCGATCGCGACCGTGGCCCGCCTCTACGGCCTCGATTTCTTGCCGATCGCGCCGGAGCACTACGATTTCCTGGTGGCCGAGCGCCGCGCCGATCGGCCGGCGGTGAAGGCGTTCCTCGCCGCGCTCGCCGAGCCGGAGACGCGCGAGCGCATCACGGCGCTCGGGATGACGCCGGCCGAGCGGTGACCGCACGCGCGGGTTGGAGCGCTTTGATCGCTCGCCGCAAGCAGGTTGGAGCAACATCAGCGTCGAAGTCGCAGGCACCGCCGTCGCCTTGACAAGGGTGCAGCGCAACAGGACTATTTGCGTCGCCGCCGCGTCTTCTGTTGCCGCGACGAAGCGTTCCTGGAGCATCCCCATGACCTCGTGGCAAAGGATTTCGCTCGCGTTCATCGCCGGCACGGCGCTGATCGGACCGGCGCTGATCAGCCCAGCGGCGGCGCAGACCATCAAGATCGGCGAGCTCAACAGCTACAAGGCGGCGCCGGCGTTTCTCGAGCCCTACAAGAAGGGCATGGAGCTCGCGGTCGAGGAGATCAACGCCAAGGGCGGCGTGCTCGGCAAGAAGCTCGAGATGATCTCGCGCGACGACGGCGGCAATCCCGGCGACGCGGTGCGGGTCGCCGAAGAGCTCGTCACGCGGGAGGGCACGAACCTCATCGCCGGCACGTTCCTCTCGAACGTCGGCCTCGCGGTGACCGAGTTCGCCGGCAAGAAGCAGGTGTTCTTCCTCGCCGCCGAGCCGCTGACCGACAAGATCACCTGGCAGAACGGCAACAAGTACACCTATCGCCTGCGCTCCTCGACCTACATGCAGGTCGCGATGCTGATGCCGGACATCGTCGCGGCGAAGAAGAAGCGCTGGGCGCTGGTCTATCCGAATTTCGAATACGGCCAGTCGGCGGCGGAGCGTTTCAAGGAGATGCTCAAGAAGGCGCAGCCGGACGCCGAGATCGTCACCGAGCAGGCGCCGCCGCTCGGCAAGGTCGACGCCGGCGTCATCGTGCAGGCGATCGACGACGCCAAGCCCGACGCGATCTTCAACGTGCTGTTCGGCCCCGACCTCGCGAAGTTCGTGCGCGAGGGCAATACCCGCGGCGTGTTCAAGGACCGCTTCGTCGCGAGCCTGCTCTCCGGCGAGCCCGAATACATCGACCCGCTCAAGGACGAGGCGCCGGTCGGCTGGCTCGTCACCGGCTATCCCTGGTATGCGATCAAGCTGCCCGACCATCAGACGTTCCTCGCCGCCTACCAGAAGAAGTTCAACGACTATCCGCGGCTCGGCTCGGTGGTCGGCTACGTCACGGTGAAGTCGCTCGCCGCCGGCATCACCAAGGCGGGCTCGACCGACACGGCGAAAGTCGCCGAGGCCTTCAACGGCCTCAAGGTGGACAGCCCGTTCGGCCCGTTCGTCTACCGCGGCAGCGACCACCAGGCGACCATGGGCGCCTATGTCGGCAAGCTCGCGCTCAAGGACGGCAAGCCGGTGATGGTCGATTTCAAATATGTCGACGGCGCCGCCGTGCTGCCGCCCGACGCCGAGGTGAAGAAGCTGCGCCCGGCGGAATGAGCGGCGCACCGGCTTCTCCCGGCACGAGGAGAGGCCGGCCATGACGCTCCAGTCGGTCCTGTTCCAGGCGCTCAACGGGCTCGCCAGCGCCTCCGGGCTGTTCCTGGTCGGCGCCGGCCTGTCGCTGATCTTCGGCGTGACGCGGGTCATCAACATGGCCCACGGCTCGCTCTACATGCTCGGCATCTACCTCGCCTACACGATCGCGACGGCGGTCGGCGGCGGGCTCGGCTATTGGGGCGGCGTCGTTCTCGCCGCATTCGGCGTCGCGGCGATCGGCGCGGCGATCGAGATGCTGCTGCTGCGCCGCATCTATCATGTCCCCGAGCTGTTCCAGTTGCTCGCGACCTTCGCCCTCGTGCTCGTCATCAACGACGCGACGCTGTGGCTGTGGGGCCCGGAGGACCTGCTCGGCCCGCGCGCGCCGGGCCTGCGCGATGCCGTCGAGATTCTCGGCCGCCGCTTTCCGAGCTACGACCTGATGCTGATCGCGGCGGGGCCCGTCGTGCTGCTGATCCTGCATCTCGTGCTGTGGCGCACGCGGTTCGGCCGGCTGGTGCGGGCGGCGACCCAGGACCGCGCCATGGTCGGCGCGCTCGGCGTCAACCAGGCGCTGCTGTTCACCGCCGTGTTCACCGCGGGCTCGTTCCTCGCCGGGCTCGGCGGCGCGCTGCAGCTCGCCCGCGAGCCCGCCAATCTCGGGATGGACCTCACCGTGCTCGGCGACGCCTTCGTGGTCGTCGTGGTGGGCGGCATGGGCTCGATTCCCGGCGCCTATCTCGCCGCGGTGCTGATCGCCGAGATCAAGGCGCTGTGCATCAGCATCGGCACCGTTCATTTCGGCGACTTCGCCGTCAATTTCACCAAGCTCACTTTGGTCGCCGAATTCGTGGTGATGGCGGTGGTGCTGATCGTGCGCCCCCACGGGCTGCTCGGCAGCGTCGCCGTGACCCCGCGGGCCACCGCCGAGACCGAGGCGCCGCTGCGGCCGGCCTCGCCGCTGTTCAAGGCCGGCGCCGCCGCGGTGCTCGTCGCGCTGATCGGCCTCGCCCTCGCGGCAAAGGCTTCGCCCTATGCGCTGGTGCTCGGCACCGACGTGCTGATCGCCGTCATCTTCGCCACCAGCCTGCATTTCATCATGGGGCCGGGCGGGCTGCACTCGTTCGGCCATGCCGCCTATTTCGGGCTCGGCACCTACGGTGCGGCGCTGCTCGTCAAATCCGCGCAGGCGCCGATGCTGCGTCGCGCTTGCCGGCGCGCCGGTCGCGGCGTTTCTCGGCGCGCTGCTGTTCGGCTGGTTCGCGGTGCGGCTCTCCGGCATCTATCTCGCGATGCTCACGCTCGCCTTCGCCCAGATCGTGTGGTCGATCGTGTTCCAATGGCAGGACGTCACCGGCGGCTCGAACGGCATTCTCGGCGTGTGGCCGACGCCGCCGTTCGAAGCGCCGTGGAGCTACTACCTCCTGTGCGTCGCGCTCGCAGCACTCGTCGTCGTGGCGCTGCGGCGCGCGCTGTTCGCGCCGTTCGGCTACGCCATGCGCGGCGGGCGCGATTCGCCGCTGCGCGCCGAAGCGATCGGCATCGACGTCAAGCGCGTGCAATGGCTCGCCTTCGCGCTCGCCGGCGCCGCCGCGGGCGTCGCCGGCGGGCTGTTCGCCTTCGCCAAGGGCTCGATATCGCCGGAGACCATCGCGGTCGGACGCTCGATCGACGCCATCGTCATGGTGCTGCTCGGCGGGCTCGAGCAGCTGAGCGGGCCGATCGTCGGCGCCGGCCTGTTCACCGCTGCTGCAGGACACCGTGATGCGCCAGACCGAATACTGGCGCGCGCTGCTCGGCGTCATCATTCTCGTCCTGGTGCTGGTCTTCCCCGGCGGCATTCTCGGCGCGGTCTCGCGATTGATCACCCCGCGGCGGGCATCGTGAGCGTCCTCGCCGTCCGCGATCTCGAGAAGGCGTTCGGCGGCGTGCGCGCCGTCGACGGCGTGAGCTTCGACATCGCCAAGGGCGAGTTCCTGGCGCTGATCGGCCCCAACGGCGCCGGCAAGTCGACCTGCTTCAACATCATCAACGGCCAGCTTCGGCCCGGACAAAGGCGACGTCCTGCTGGAGGGCCGCAGCATCGCCGGACTGCCGCCGCGGGCGATCTGGCGGCGCGGCGTCGGCCGCACCTTCCAGGTCGCGGCGACGTTCGGCTCGATGACCGTGATCGAGAACGTGCAGCTCGCGCTCGCGAGCCACCACCACGAGCTTTACCGGCTGATCGGGCCACTCGCAGGTCGGCACCGCGAGCGGGCGCGCGCGCTGCTCGCCGAGGTCGGCATGGCGGAAGCGGCCGAGCGCGCCTGCAGCGAGCTCGCCTATGGCGACGTCAAGCGCGTCGAGCTCGCGGTCGCGCTCGCCAACGATCCGCGGCTCCTCCTGATGGACGAGCCGACCGCCGGCATGGCGCCGCGCGAGCGGCTCGACATGATCGCGCTCGTCAAGCGCCTCGTCACCGAGCGCGGCATCTCCGTGCTGTTCACCGAGCATTCGATGGACGTCGTGTTCGCCTATGCCGACCGCATCATCGTGCTCGCGCGCGGCCGGCTGATCGCCGCCGGCAGCGCCGCCGAGATCCGCGACAACGCCGAGGTGCGCGCGGTCTATCTCGGCACCGGCAAGACGTTCGCGAAGGCCGCGCCATGACGGCGGGACCGGACACACGCGCCGACGCGGAGCTCGATGCTCGAGGTCGAAGGCCTCAACGCCTGGTACGGCGCGGCGCGCATCCTGTTCGACCTGTCGCTTCACGTCGGGCGCGGCGAGGTCGTCGCGCTGATGGGCCGCAACGGCGCCGGCAAGTCGACCACCATGAAGGCGCTGATGGCGCTGCTGCCGCGCCGCAGCGGCACGGTGCGGTTCTGCGGCGAGGACATCTCGCGGCTGCGGCCCTTTGAGATCGCGCGGCGCGGCCTCGGCTTCGTGCCGGAGGATCGCCGCATTTTCTCGGCGCTGACCGTCGCCGAGAATCTCGACGTCGGCCGCCAGCCGCCGCGGCGCTTCGCCGACGGCCGTCCGGCCCCGGTGTGGACCGAGCAGCGGCTCTACGCGCTGTTTCCGAACCTCGGCGCGATGGTCGACCGGCGCGGCTCCGACATGAGCGGCGGCGAGCAGCAGATGCTCACGGTCGCCCGCACCTTGATGGGAAATCCGCTCCTCGTGCTGCTCGACGAGCCGTCGGAAGGCGTCGCCCCGGTCATCGTCGAGGAGATGGCGAACACCATTCTGGCGCTCAAGCAGGAAGGCCTGTCGGTGCTGCTCTCCGAGCAGAACGTGCATTTCGCCGCCCTCGTCGCGGACCGCGTCTACGGCCTGGAGAAGGGCGAGGTGCGCTGGCACGGCACGATGGCCGCGTTCGCGCAGGACGTCGACGCGCAGCGCGCGCTGCTCGGGATGTGAATGCTGCCCGAGGCGTGAATCTTGTAGATCCTGAGGAGCCGCAGCCGGCGTCTCGAAGGATGGCCCAAGCACGGCGCAGGGCCACTGACGCGGCCATGATCGGCTGTGCCGATTTCGACACCAGTGCCGACAGGCAGCTGACTTCGGTGGCCGCTCCTCAGGATGAGGTCAGCAGCTCGAAGCGACGCCCGCGCCTTTGCCCACCCTACGGGCTTCGGTGTTACAATCGCGAAAACCTGCCGAAACGGAGTCGAGGAATGGCCCAAGCGTCCACCGATGTCGTCAAGGTCGAGAAGTACAACGGCGTCACCACCGTCGTGATGAATCGTCCGAACAAGCGCAACGCCATGAATCCGGCGCTGCACGAGGCGATGGACCGCATCCTCGCCGAGCTCGAGACCGATCCCGACACCAAGGTCGTCGTGATCCGCGGCGCCGGCGGCAATTTCTCCGCGGGCCAGGACCTCAAGGAGTTCTTCCGCGAGAACGAAGGCAAGCCGGCCGAGTTCAAGCGCACCGTGGAGCACGCCAACCGCTGGCGCTGGGAGCGCCTCTACAATTACGACAAGCCGACCGTCGCCATGGTCGAGGGCTACTGCGTCGGCGGCGCCTTCATGCAGCTTCTGGCGACCGATTTCGCGGTGTGCGCCGACAACGCCACCTTCTCGCTGTCGGAGATCAACTGGGGCATCCTGCCGGGCGCGCTGGTGAGCAAGGTGATGGTCGATTCCGTGCTCTACCGGCACGCGCTCTATTACGCCTGCCTCGGCGATCCCTTCGACGGCAAGGAGGCGGTGCGTATCGGCGTCTGCAATATCTCGGTGCCGCAGGACAAGCTCGAAGCCGAGGTGCAGAAGCTCACCGACAAGCTGATGGCGAAGAGCCCGGCGGTGCTGCGCGCCACCAAGCAGGCGATCCGCCACGTCCGCACCATGGATTTCGGCCAAGCCTACGACTACCTGCGCGAGAAGGGCGAGGCGATCAAGGCGGCCGACCCCGAGCGGTCCTACAAGACCGGGCTCTCCCAGTTCGTCGACCAGAAGAGCTACAAGCCGGTCTACGAGCCGTTCAAGCTCGGCACCATGCTCACCGACCAGCGCAAATGACGCCGCCGCTTTCCGGCATCAGGGTCGTCGAGCTGACGACCATGATCACCGGGCCGCTGGCCGGGATGATGCTCGCCGACCTCGGCGCCGACGTCGTCAAGGTCGAGAACCCGGACGGCGGCGACACCTTCCGCAGCTTCCGCGGCGGCCTCTACAGCCCGCATTTCTGCGGCTACAACCGCAACAAGCGCAGCCTCGCGGTCGATCTGCGCGCGGCGTTCGGCCGGCGCGCCCTCGACACGTTGATCGGCCGCGCCGACGTGCTCATCTGCAACTTCCGTCCCGGCGTGCTCGATCGCCTCGGTTATCCGGACGACCGCCTGCAGGCGATGAACGCGCGGCTGATCCGCTGCTACATCAGCGGATTCGGCGAGACCGGGCCCTATGCCGAGCGGCCGGCTTACGATGCGGTGTCCCAGGCGCTCGCCGGCATGGCGAGCCTGTTCGTCTCCGCCGGACGATCCGCGGATCACCGGGCCGACCATCGGCGACAACGTCACCGGCTACCACGCCTGCTACGGCATCATGGCAGCGCTGTTCGAGCGCGAGCGCACCGGCGCGGCGCGGCGGATCGACGTCAACATGCTGGAATCGACCATCGCCTTCATGCCCGATCCGTTCGGCTACTACACGCAGATGGACCTCGTGTCCGACCCTTATCTGCGTCCGCACACCTCGCAGTCCTATGCGTTCCGCTGCGCCGACGGCAAGCTGATCACCATCCACCTGTCGTCCCAGGCGAAGTTCTGGGAGGAATTCGTCGCCACCATCGGCCGCCCCGACATGCTCGAGCACCCCGCGATGAAGACGCGGGTGCAGCGCATCGACAATTTCGACTTGGTGCACGAGATGGCGGCGCAGGAGTTCATCAAGCACCCGCGCGCCTATTGGCTCGACGCTTTCGCAAAAGTCGACGTGCCGTTCGCGCCGGTCTACGACGTCACCGAAGTGTTCGACGATCCCCAGGTGCGCCACCTCGACACCTTCGCGACCCTCGATCATCCGGAGATGGGTGCGGTCACCGCGATCCGCCGCCCGGTGCGCTTCGACGGCAGCCGCAGCGATCAGCCGGCGGTCGCAGCCGCCGACGCTCGGCGAGCACACCGCCGAAATCCTGCGCGAGCTCGGACTGAGCGAGGAGATCGCAGAGACTCCGTCGCGGTGACGCCGCGACGCGATGCCGAGGTTTCCTCAAGCCGGCCGCAACAGGGAGAGCCCATGCGCCAGAACAAGCCGCTCCGCTCCGAGATGGGCTGGAGCAGCCGCGACCGTATCACCGTGCGCGGCTTCGACCTCACCAAGGACTTGCTCGGCAAAATCGATCTCGGCGCCATGGCCTGGCTCGAGATCACCGGGCGGCTGCCGGATGCGCGCGAGGCGGAGGTCTTCAACGCGCTGCTCGTGACGCTGGTCGAGCACGGCATGACACCGCAGGCGATCTCGGCGCGGCTCATTGCCACCTGCTCGCCCGAGGCGATGCAGGCCGCGGTGGCGGCCGGTCTCCTCGGCGTCGGCAGCGTGTTTGCCGGCGGCTCGGAGGAGATCGCGCGGGTGCTGCAGACGGCGCTCGCGGCCGAGCCTGATGATGCCGACCTGCCCCCAATCGCCATGGCGATCGTCGAGGATTATATCGCCCGCAAGGTGCCGGTCCCCGGCCTCGGCCATCCCCTGCACAAGCCGATCGATCCCCGCACGCCGGTGCTGTTCACCATCGCCGAGAGGAACGGCTACCGCGGCCGCCATGTCGCACTGCTGGAGGCGATCTGCGCCGTCGCCGAGCGGCGTCTCGCTCGCAACCTGCCGATCAACGCCACCGGCGCGATCGGCGCAATCCTTTCGGAGCTCGGCTTTCCCTGGCGCATCTGCCGCGGCGTCGCGATCATCGGCCGCGCCGTCGGCCTCGTCGGCCACATCGCCGAGGAGATGCGCAACCCGCTCGGCCACGAGATCTACCAGCGCATCGAGCACGAAGTCGCGGAGAACGCGGCGTCGGCGAAACGCGAGACGTAAGCCACGGCGTCATTCCGGGGCGCGCGTCAGCGCGAACCCGGAATCCAGGCTGCCTACGTTACGGGAAAGGGTCTGGATTCCGGGTTCGCCGCTGCGCGGCGCCCCGGAATGACGGCGGAGTTAGACTACGACCCCCGCCACGGCAGCGCGGCGGCGTCTTCGACGAACGCCCAGCATCCGTCGCCGAGCGGCGCGGGAAACGCGGCGACGAGGCAGCCGGCACGGCGCGTGAAGGCGATGCCGCCGGCGTCGAGACAGGCCGCGGTCGCGGCGAGCGAGCGCACCGCAATGCCGTAGGCGCAGATGAACGGCAGCGCCGGGATTTCAAGCCCGGGCAAGCTCTCCGCGAGCATCAGCGACGACATGAATTGAACGCGGCCGCGATCGAGCGTGATGCTTTGGCCGAACCGGTCGAACGCCGCGGGGCGGCCGAGAAACCGCGCGAAACGCGCGGCCGCCTCGCCGACATCGGGCTCGACGATGACGACGTCGAGGAGGCCCGGTCGCGCCGTTGCGATGGGCGAGCCAGCGTTCCTGCCACACCGTGCTCTCGGTGCGGTGGGTGAGCGCCTGGATGCGCCCCTCCGGCATCTCGCCGGGCTGCGGCCGCACGATCGAGAACGCGGCAATGCCCGCGCCGTCGGGGGTCTCGACCGGCCGCTGCATGTCGACGACCGGCTGCAGCGCGAAGCCGGCGGTCGCGAGCCGCGCATGGGTGCCGGCGGCGTCCGCCACCGCGAAGGCGACGAGATGCAGCCCGCGGTAACGGGCCATCGCCGTATCGAACTGCTTGGCGAGCGGCGTATCCGCGGTCTTGAACAGGAACTCGATGTAGCCGCGGTCGAGCATCGCCGTGACGTTGCCGGTGCCGGTCGGCTGCGGCGGCCCGCCGCCCGCGATCGGGGTTCACCTGGATCGATTGCGGCGTGGTGGTGAAGCCGGCCTGCGCCAGCGCACGCGCGGCCGCATCGGCATCGGCGACGAAATGGGCGACGTGGTCGAGGAAGATTTCGTCGCCGGCCGGCAGCCGGCGATCGAGGCCACCGGCGGTCATCGCGCTGCCTCCGTCTCCTTGAGATGCTCCGCAGCCATCCGCATCAGGGCCGCGCGGTCGATCTTGTTGGTGGTGGAGAGCGGCAGGCGATCGACGAACCAGACGAAGCGCGGATGCTGATAGGCCGGCGCATTGGCGAGGGCGAAGCGCTTGATCTCCTCGGCATCGACCGGCACGCCGTTCTTGGCGATGACGAATGCGACCGGCTTCGTCCCCTTGATGTCGTCGTCGATCGGCACCACGGTGGCCTGTGCAACGGCGGGGTGGCGCTCGAGCATGCGCTCGACGTCGCCCGGATAGATGTTCTCGCCGCCGGAGACGAACATGTCGTCGGTGCGGCCGAGGAAATAATGGAAGCCGTCGGCGTCGCGGCGAAACACGTCGCCGGTGCGGTAGAAGCCGTCGGCGGTGATCGGGACCGGCAGGTCGGGCCGGTTATGATAGCCGAGCATCATCGCCGGGCATTTCATTTCGAGCTCGCCCTGGGTCGGCCGCGCGGTCGCCGCCGTCGACGAGGCGCACCGCCACCTTGGGATGGGGATAGCCGACCGAGGTCTCGGGCTGCGGGAGCCCGCGCGGATGCGGGCCGAACACCACCGGCCCCGCCTCGGTGGTGCCGTAGGCATTGGTGACCTTGGCCTGGGGCAGCGCGCGGTGCAGCGCCTGCATCAGGCTCTGGCTCACCGGCGCCGAGCCCATGCGCACGAACTGCACGCTCGAAACATCGGTGCGCGCCAGAAGCTCGTGCTCGCGCAGCATCATCGCGATCATCGGCGGCACGGCGGTGAGGAAGGTGCAGCGATGGCGCGCGATCGCCTCGATGTAAGCCGGCGCGGTGAACTGCGGCAGCAGCACGATGGTCGCGTAGCCGGCACACGCGAACGCGCTCACCGCGAGCGCGTTCATGTGATAGAGCGGCGCGGCGACGAGGAAGCGCTGGGAGGCGATGTCCTGCGCTTCGAGCCGCGTTTGTGACGACCCAGATATGGCTCTGGTGCGAGAGCACCACGCCCTTGGGCGTCCCGGTCGAGCCTGACGTGTAGAGGAACATCGCCGGCTCGTCGGGCCGCGACGGTGACCGTCGTCGAACGGACCGGCATCGAGGAAGGCGGCGAAGCCCTCGTCGCCATCGGCGCCGAAGCTCACGACGGGAAGCCCCGGCGGACACTGGGCGCGATGCGCGGGATCGCAGAACACGAGCTTCGCGCCGCAGTCGCGCAGGATGAAGGCGATGGTCGCGGCGGGGAACCGGTAGTTGACGGGCACCGCGACGAGGCCGGCGCGCATGATGCCGTAATAGGCGGCGAGATATTCGCTGCGGTTCACCGAGAGAATCGCGATGCGGTCGCCGCGCGCAAATCCGCGCGCGCGGAGCCCGCGGGCGACGGCCATCGCCATGCGGTCGAGCTCGGCGAAGCTGACGTGACGCTCGGTCTCGCCGCCGAGATCGATGATCGCGAGCTTTGACGGATCGCGGTCGCGCGGGATGAGATCGCCGAGATTGGTGAAGGTGGACGCCACCGGGGTCACGCCTTCGGTCTTCACGCTTTTGGTGGCGCGGTGAAATAGGTGCCGCGGCCGCTCGCCACCAGCTTGCCGTTGCTGTCGTAGATGTGGGCCTCCGCGGTCGAGAACTGGCCGCCGAGCCGCACCACCTTGCCGCGCGCGACGAGGTCGCCCGGCATGGCGGCGGCGTGATAGTCGACCCGCAGATCGATGGTCGGCACGCCACGCCCGAGCTTCTTCACCATCGCCCAGTCGGCGGCGAGATCGACGAGCGCGGCGAGCACGCCGCCATGGGTGTAGCCGCGGTCCGGATTGACCACCCATTCCTCGCGCCAGGTGGCGGTGAGCTCGATGCCGTCGTCGTGCACGGCGACCACCTTGAGCCCGAGCCAGCGATGGAACGGCCCGCGCGTGACGAGCTCCTGGACGCGTTCCGGCGTGATCTCTTCGGTCATCGGGGCTCCTGTATCGGGCCGCGCACTGCGCCCTGGAAAGGGTACCGTTCTTTCCCTCCCCGCCTGCGGGGGAGGGTAGGGTGGGGGTTCTGTCTTCGCCCGCTCGCTTCGCTCGCGGACACCACCTCGTCCCTCCCCGAAGACGGGGAGTGAGAAGTGTCGCCCGCGACCCGCTCCCCAACCCTCCCCCTTTCAGGAGGCGGGAGAAGAGCGACGGACGCGCATCATCGCTTACGGCGCCACGATCACCTTGCCGAAGACCTCGCGGTCCTGGATCAGGCGCAGTCCCTCGGCCGCCTGCTTCGAGCGGCAGCACCTTGTCGATCACCGGCTTCATCTTGCCGGCGGCGATCAGGTCCATCAGGCCCTTGAGATCGTCGTCGTAGAAGCTGTTGGAGCCGATGATCTTGAGCTCGAAGGTCCAGACGTAGCGCAGGTCCTCCTTCGGATCGTGCCCGGCGGTGGCGCCGCAGACGAGCAGCTTGCCGCCGCGCTTGAGGCAGCGCAGCGACGGCTGCCAGGTGTCGCCGCCGGTGAAATTGATGACGACGTCGACGCCGCCCTCGTAGCTGCGCCGCTGCGGCTTGCCGTAGCGCTCGACCGCCCACTTGGAGAAGTCGACCTCCTGGTAGTTGATCACGTGGTCGGCGCCGAGCTCGGAGAGCCGCCTCATCTTGTCCGCGCTGCTGGCGCAGGCGATCACCTCGGCGCCGAGGTGCTTGGCGAGGATCACGCAGCCGGTGCCGACCCCGCCGCTCGCGCCCAGCACCAGGACGCGCTCGCCGTTGCGGATGGTGTCGTGGGTGATCAGCATGCGGTGCGCGGTGCCGTAGGCGACCGGCAGCGCCGCGGCCTCGGCGAAGGTGACGTCGTCCGGCATGGCGACGAGCTGGTCGGCGGCGACCATGCAGTATTCCGCCATGCCGCCGTCGAGCATCTCGCCCATCAGCCCCTTCTTCTTGTTGAGGGGATTGACGAGGACGCGGTCCCCCGGCTTCCAGGCGGTGACGCCGGCGCCGACCTCGGTGATCTCGCCCGCCATGTCGAGGCCGAGCACGACCGGCAGCGGCACCTTGATGCCGGGCATGCCGCGCATGGTGAACACGTCATGGTAGTTGAACGAGGAGGCCTTCACCCGGATCACCACGTGGCCCTCGGCGGCCCGCGGCATCGGATGATCGTCGACCAGCTCGAGGTCCTGCAATCCGCCGTGGCGGCGCAACAGCAACGCTTTCATCGAGGTTCCGTCAGTCGAGTGTCCAGCCTGCCTTCTAGCATTGCCGCCGCGACATTCCAGCGCTAAATCGCCAGTGCCGCGTGCGGCCGCAGCCGTGTAGCGGTGCAATGCGAACCGTATTGCCCGCTGTGCGCGGAGCATCGGGAGCATGATCGCGCCATGTCACGCATGCAGCCGGCGCAATACGCATGCGCTAGTTGCCGCCGCCACCGCGTTGGTCAGTAACGTCGTCCGTTGACCATTTGCATGCCCGCCCGGAGCCTTGATCGATGCAGGAAAACTTCCGCCAGTTTCTCGACCGTCTGCGCCAGAACGGCGAGCTCGTCGACCTGCATCAGCCCGTCGACATCCGCCATATCGCGACGCTCGTCGACCAGGCGAGCACGGCGCTCTTCTTCCACAACGTGATCGGCTACGACCACCCGGTGGTGTCCGGGATCATCCGCTCGCGCGAGCGCGCGACCATGGCGCTGGGCTGCGAGACCTATGGCGAGATCGAGCAGAAGCTCAAGGCGGCGATCGACCGGCCGATCCCGCCGCGCCACGTGAAATCGTCGCCGACCCGCGAAGTGACCTATGTCGGCGAGGACGTCGACCTCTACAAGCTGCCGATCCCGATGTCGTCGATCTATGACGGCGGCCCGATGATCACCGCGGGTGTCGTCATCGCACGCGATCCCGAGCTCGGCTTCAACAGCGGCGTCTACCGCTTCATCGTCAAGGAGAAGAGCCTCACCGGCATCGACATCGTGACGCCCAACAACATGCGCCTGTTCGCCCAGCGCGCGCTGGCGCGCGGCGAGCCGCTGCCGATCTCGATCTCGATCGGCACCCATCCGATCGAGATCACCGGCTCCGGCTATCGCGCGCCCTTCGGCGTCGACGAGATGAGCATCGCCGGCGGCCTGCGCGGCGTGCCGGTCGACCTCGCGCCCTGCGAGACGATCGACGTGCCCTACATCGCCGATGCCGAGATCGTGCTGGAGGCGGAAATCCTGCCCACCGGCTGGACCTGGCCGGAGGGCCGGTTCGGCGAGTTCACCCGGCTGATGGGCGGGCTGCACTGGAATCCGCTGGTGCGCATCAAGGCGATCTCGATGCGCAAGGACGCGATCTACTACAACCTCCACATGCCCTGGGAGAACACCTGGCTCGCGGCGCCGACCCGCTATGCGGCGATCCGCCAGGCGCTGCGCACCGCCGGCGTCCAGGTGAAGGACATCAACGTGACGCTCGGCGGCTGCGCCTTCTGGCACGCGGTGATCTCGATCAAGAAGAGCCCGGGCGAGGGCAAGAACGCGCTGCTCGCCGCGCTCTCGGTGATGGACCTGAAGCACGTCGTGGTGGTCGACGACGACATCGACATCTTCGATCCGATGGACGTCGAATGGGCGATCGCGACGCGGGTGCAGGGCGACAAGGACATCATGATCGTCGGCAATGCGCGGGCGAAGCCGCTCGATCCGAGCCTGCCCCAGGGCTTCGGCGTGGTGCCGACCGGGGCCAAGGTCGGCATCGACGCGACGATCCCCGAGGGCATTCCGAAGGAGCATTACGAGCGCATCACCTATGCCTATGCGGATCGCGCCAAGATCGCCGACTACGTCGAGGGCAAGGCCGATGCGCGCCGGCAGCGCCGGGGACGAGGCGGCGGTGGCGAAGCTCGCCGACGAGATTCTCGCCGTGGTCGCCAAGGAGCCGCTCTACTACACCGACGTCGCCGAACGCTTCGCGAGCTTCGACTTCCGCACCGTCGCCCGGGCGCTCGGACATCTCCACGCGACCGAAAAGCTGTGGCAGGACTCGCGCGGCCGCATGTGCGTGCGTGGCTCGCAATTTGCAGCGAAACCGCCGGTGAAGTGAGGGACGGCGAGCAGCCGAGCATATGACCACCCACGAGCACAAGCAGGGGTTCGTCGGCCAGCCGATCCGGCGGTTCGAGGACCCCGCGCTTGTGACCGGTCGGGGACGATTCTCCGGCGACCTCGCGGCGGCGCACTGGGTGCGGTTCGTCCGCAGCCCGGTGGCGTCGGGGCGGATCGTGAGCATCACCGTGCCGCCCGGCGCGCGCGTGATCACGGCGGCGGATGTCGGCGAGCTGCCGCCGATCACGCCGATGCTGCACAAGTTCAACTACGTGCCGATCGCCCAGCCGATCCTGGCCAAGGACGTCGTGCGGTTCGTCGGCGAACCTATCGCCGCGGTGGTGGCATCGTCGCGGGAGGCGGCGGAGGATGTGGCCGACGAGGTCGATGTCGAGATCGAAGAGACGACGCCTGTCGTCGATGCGATGGCGGCCCTCGATGCAGCGCGCCGCGCAGGTTCACGCCGGCGCCGCCTGGAAACGTCATCGTCGAAGGTCGCGTGAAAACGCCGGGCTTCGACGCCACCGCGTCTGCGCGCCGTGTGAAGATCACGCTGCGCTCGCGCCGGCAGAACGCCTCGCCGATGGAGCCGCGCGCTGCCCACGCCGCCTACGATCCGGCCGACGACCGCATCACGCTCACCTGCGCGACCCAGATGCCGCATCTCGTGCGCACCGCGATCGCCGACGTGCTGGGGATCGCCGAGTCGAGCCTGCGGGTCGTCGCCCCCGATGTCGGCGGCGGCTTCGGCCAGAAGATGTCGCTCGGCCCGGAATTCGTGCTGGTGACGTGGCTCGCGCGCCGCCTGCGCGCGAGCGTCGCGTGGAGCGAGGACCGCCGCGAGAACCTCGTCGCCTGCTATCACAGCCGCGACCAGCATGTCGTGCTCGAAGGCCGCTTCGACGACGAGGCGCGGCTGGTCGCGCTCGAAGCGGATATCGTCGCCAATATCGGCGCCTATTCCTGCTATCCGACCACCTGCGGGGTCGAGCCGCTGATGGCGATGG
The DNA here is from genome assembly GCA_963793985.1 of uncultured Alphaproteobacteria bacterium. Taxonomy (GTDB): domain Bacteria; phylum Pseudomonadota; class Alphaproteobacteria; order Rhizobiales; family Xanthobacteraceae; genus JAJPKK01. The sequence continues at coordinate 272,664 of CAWCCG010000021.1, forward strand.
CGGAATTTCCCGGACCCTACGACGTGCGGGAGTATTCCTGCCGCGCCCGCGGCGTCACCACCAACACCTGCCCGATGGCGCCGTATCGCGGCGTGTCGCGGCCGGTGATCACCTTTGCGCTCGAACGGCTGATGGACAAGGCGGCGGCGGCCTTCGCGATCGATCCCGTTGCGATCCGCCGCCGCAATCTGATCCGGAAATTTCCCTACGTCTCGGCGACCGGCCTCACCTTCGACGAGGCGAGCTATCTCGAGACCATGGAAGCCGCTGTCGCCGCTATCGACATTCCCGCCTTCCGCGCGCGCCAGGCGAAAGCGCGCAGCGCCGGACGCCATCTCGGGCTCGGCCTCGCCACCTTCTCCGAACGCACCGGCTACGGCACGCCGGCCTTCGCGGCGCGCGGCATGGCGGTGACGCCGGGCTGGGAGAAAGTCGACCTCGCCATGGACCCCTCGGGCTTCGTCGAGGCGCGCATCGGCGCCTCGCCCCACGGCCAGGGCCTGCGCACGACGCTCGCGCAGATCATTGCCGACGAGGTCGGCGTCACGCCCGACCGCGTGAAGATCGTGCACGGCGACACCGACCGCACGCCTTATGGCTGGGGCACCTTCGCGAGCCGCTCGCTGGTGATCGCCGGCGGCGCGAGCCTGCTCGCCGCCCGCAAGATCAGCGCCAAGCTGCGCGTCATGGCCGGCCACCTGCTCGAAGCCGCGGCGGACGACATCGTGCTCGAGCACGGCAGCGCGCGCGTCGTCGGCACCGACCGCAGCATCGCGATCCCGGCGCTGGCGCGGGCGGCCTATCACCAGTCACCGCAGTTCGGCAGCGACATGGCGCCGGGCCTTGCCGAGAGCGCGACCTACGATCCGCCCGGCACGTTCTCCAACGCCTGCCATGTCGCGATCGTCGAGGTCGACATCGAGACCGGACGGGTGACGGTCGAGACCTACCTCGTCGCCGAGGATGCCGGCCGGCTGATCAACCCGATGATCGTCGACGGCCAGATTCAGGGCGGGGTCGCGCAAGGGCTCGGCAACGCGCTGATGGAAGAGATCGTCTACGACGACACCGGCAACATCCTCACCGCGACGCTCGCCGACTACATCATGCCGACGGCGCGGGAGATGCCGCCGATCGACATCCATCACCGCGAGACGCTGACGCCCGCCTCGGTGACCAAGGCCAAAGGCCTCGGCGAAGGCGGCGCCATCGGCGCGCCGGCGGCCATCATCAATGCGGTGAACGACGCGCTCAGCCCGTTCGGCGTGTCGATCGACGAGTTTCCGGCGACGCCCCAGCGCATCCGCGCCGCGTTGCGCGCAGCCGCGGCCAAGGCGGTGTGAGCGCCATGGGTTTTGTCGGCCGCTCGGTCACGCGCCTCGAAGACCGCCCGCTGGTGACCGGGCGCGGCCAGTTCGCGGCCGATATCGGTTTCCCGCATCAGCTCACCATGCGCGTGGTGCGCTCGACGGTCGCGAACGGCCGGCTCCTCGGGATCGATACCGCGGCCGCCCGCGCCCTGCCCGGCGTCGCCGCGGTGTGGACCTTCGCCGACGTTCGCGACATCCCGCCGATCGATTTCCGCCTGTCGCGGATCGAGAGCCTCGCCGCCTACCGGCAGACGATCCTCGCTTCGAATCGCGTGCGCTATGTCGGCGATCCCGTCGCCGCGGTGTTCGCCGCCAACGCCTATGTCGCCGAGGATGCCGCCGATCTCGTCACCCTCGACATCGAGGAAGCACCGGCGGTGCTCGATCCCTGCGGCGCGATCGGTGCGTTCGACGAGCGCCACCCGACCGAGGCGGCGGTGATCGAAAAGGCCTATGGCGATCTCGACGCCGCCTTCCGTTCCGCCCGGACGATCGTCGAGGTCGCGGTCGAGATCGGCCGCCATTCCGGCGTGCCGATGGAGACGCGCGGCGCCATCGCCCGCCACGACGCGGCGCGCGACGTGCTCGAGCTTTACGGCGCCGCGAAGGTGCCGCACTGGAACCGCGACGCGATCGCGCGCATGCTCGGCCGGCCGCCGTCCTCGGTGCACCTCTACGAAGGCCATGTCGGCGGCGGCTTCGGCATCCGCGGCGAGCTCTATCCCGAGGACGTGCTGGTGTGCGTCGCTGCGCTGCGGCTCGGCGTCCCGGTGAAATGGATCGAGGACCGCCGCGAGCACTTGATCGCGGCGAACCACTCGCGCCAGCAGCACCATCGCCTGCGCGCCGCCGTCGACGCGGAAGGCCACGTGCTCGCGCTCGACGACGAGTTCTTCCACGACCAGGGCGGCTATGTGCGCACCCACGCCGCGACCGTGCCCGACCTCGCCGCCTCGATGCTGCCGGGGCCGTACCGGCTGCCGGCCTATCGCGCCGTCGGCCACATCCGCCTCACCAACAAGACGCCGGGCGGCACCTATCGCGCGCCCGGACGTTACGAGACCACGTTTGCGCGCGAGCGGATGATGGATGCGGTCGCGGCGCGGCTCGGCCTCGATCCGATCGAGGTGCGCCGCCGCAACCTGATCGCCGCCGCGGAGATGCCCTATGCGCGGCCGTTCGCGACGCTCGGCGCCGACATCGTGCTCGATTCCGGCGACTACGCGCGCCTGCTCGACAAGGCGCAGCACGCGATCGGCTGGACCGCGCTGCAGGCCGACCTGAAGCAGCGGCGCGCCGGCGGCGAAGCGGTCGGCGCCGGGCTTGCGCTGTTCGTCGAGAAGAGCGGGCTCGGGCCGTTCGACGGCGTGCGGGTCGTCGTCGATCACGCCGGCGCGGTCGAGGTCATCACCGGCGCCGCGTCCGTCGGGCAAGGCGTGGAGACGGTGGTGGCGCAGATCTGCGCCGATGCGCTCGGCGTCGACTATGCCCGCGTGCGCGTGACCCACGGCCGCACCGACCGCATCGACTTCGGCATGGGCGCCTTTGCCTCGCGGGTCACGGTGATGACGGGATCGGCGACGCAGATTGCGGCGATGGACGTGCGGGCGAAGGCGCTCGACGTCGCCGCCGAGATGCTGCAGCAGCCGGCGGACCGGCTCGACGTCCGCGACGGCGAGGTCGTGGTGAAGGAGGGCAGCGGCCCTTCGGTGAGCCTCGCCGCGGTCGCCCGCGCGCTGGCGCCGACCTCGAAGCTGCGCGGTGCGCGCACGCCGGGGCTCGCCGCCGACGGCTGGTTCTACTCCGACCACATGAACTATCCCTACGGCGTCCACATCGCGGTGGTGCGGGTCGATCGCGAAACCGGCGGCGTCGCGGTCGAGCGCTATCTCGTCGCCTACGACATCGGCAAGGCGGTCAATCCGATGCTGGTCGAAGGCCAGATCGCCGGCGGCTTCGCCCAAGGGGTCGGCGGCGCGCTGCTCGAGGAATTCCAGTTACGACGAGCGCGGCGAGCCGCTGGCGGTGAACTTCGCCGATTATCTGATGCCGACCGCGCGCGAGATTCCGGCGCTGCAGGTCGTCATCACCGAAGACGCGCCGAGCCCGCTCAATCCGCTGGGCTTGAAGGGCGCGGGCGAAGCCGGCGTCAACGCGGTGGGCGCGGCCATCGCGAGCGCCATCGACGACGCCATCGGCATGCCCGGCGCGGTGACGCGGCTGCCGGTCACGCCGCAGCGGATGCGGGAAATTTTGCGGCGGGGAGCAATGAGCACATCGTAGGGTGGGCAAAGCGGAGCGTGCCCACGTCTGCGCTTGCCGTCTCGCACACACCCGCTTTCAGTCCCGCGTGGGCACGGCGCTTCGCGCCTTTGCCCACCCTACGCGCTGCAGATCGCCCGCCCGATAAACAGATGTCATCGCCGGGCTTGTCCCGGCGACCCCGATAGTAAGGCACGGCCGTGCCATATCGATCGGGGTGGCGGGACAAGCCCAGCCACGACGCCTCTCGCCTACCGCACCTGGATTTTCACCAGCTTCGCCGGCGGCCGATAGGCGGGCACCCACACGGTCGGGCGCTCGGCCGCGGTGTCGACCTTGAGATCGCGCACCTCGTAGTTCGACGGCGTCATGTATTCCGTCGAATGCCCGGTGTTCATGTCGATGCGGTAGAGCCGGCTGCTGCTGAAATCGTGCGTCCACACGATCTGGTGCTTGTCGTCGGCGCTGGCCGAATAGGGCTCAGCATAAGGCGCCGTGTAGGGCTTGGTGCCGTTGATCAGCGGATACTCTTTCAGGACCTTCTTGTCCGGATCGAACATCAGCAGCTGGCCGGCGTAGAATTCGGCGGCCCACAGTCGATCCTTGCCGTCGATCTGCCCGCGCCGCGGCCCGGCCATCGGCGTCGGCGTCAGGTACTCGTCGTATTTGACCGTCGCGGGATCGAAGATGCCGATCTTGCCCTCGGTCCAGATGTAGATGTCGGTGCGGCCCTTGGAATCGGTATCGGTGTCGTAGATTCCGCGGTTCTTCGGCAGCTGGAAGGTCGTCTTCTTCAGCTCCTCGCTGCTGGTGTCGATCTTGGTGAGATCGCCGTTCCGCTGCAGGTTCCAGACATTGCCGTCGGGATCGAGGCCGAACATGGCGCGGCCGGCCGCCCAGGCGGTGAACTTGCCGGTTTCCGGATCGTATTTCACCGTGCCGTTGTCCATGCCGACGATCACGTTGCCCTGGCGATCGAACTGCAATTCATGCGCGCCGCCGCCGGGTGCGCCGGGGCGCGTGTCGCCCTCGCCCATCATGTTGCGTCCTTCGCGTCCTGCGCCCTTCGGCACCGGGAACGGAATTTCCTTCCCCTCCCCGGTCTTCACGTCGATGCGGCCAAGCACATAGGAGAAGTGATCGGTGTAGTAGGCGTACTTGTCGTTCATGATGACGTCGTGCGGCCACACGAACCGCCGGTCGCCGCGCAGCATGAAAAGCTCACGCTCGCCGCCGCGGGGAAGCGCGTATTCGGTCACGACGATGTTGGTCGAGGCCGCATCGGTCGGGCGCGGGCGCGGCGTGAACGGCACGTGCTCGGAGTCGGGCCCGCGGATCTCGGTGAGATACTCGGCGAGCGGCTCGATGAACTGCTTCTGGCCGAACGCATAGGTCCCGGGCGTCTCGAGCTCGGCGGGGCGGCCCGCCATCTTCTTGACGACCCTGATCCAGTCTTCCTTGGTGCGTCCCGACTGCAGCGCCCATTGCAGGGTGTGGCAATTGCTGCATTGAGAGAACAGCACCTTCTGGTGGTCGGTGCCAGGAAGGCCGGCGATGATCTCGGAATTGGTCGCGTCCTCATAGGCGACGGGCTTCGACTTCAGCGTGAAGTCGATCTTGGCGGGCTTGCCGTCGGTCGACGACGACGGGCTTTGCCGTTTGTTCGAAATCCGGCAGCTCGACGCCGACCGAATAGGAACCGGGCGTCAGGTCCGACCACGCCGGGAACGAATATTCGCCCTTGGCATCGGTGTAGACGGCCACGGTGACGGCGCTGTTGTCGCGATGCGCCTTGATCGGAATTCCGGCCAATGCCTCGCCGGTCGAGGAAACCACCTTGCCGGCAAGGAGCGGTGTCCCTTCTGCGGCGCGGCTCGCGGTGGTGAGGGAGGCATACGCGGCGGTCATGGCAACAACCGTGAACGCCGTTCCAATATAGAGACTGGCTTTCATCGTGGCGACCTTTCCGGGGTGCAGGATGGGGCATTGCGAACGCGATGATACGCCTGTGCCAGTCCGCATCAAGACGCGCGGCGCTGTGCTCCGGGTCAAAAGACGAGAGCGTGCACCGCAGCGAGAAATGTGCGGCGGACGGCGCTTCCCGTGCCAGCGAGAGGTTGGCCACTTGAATGCGCCCGACCCACAGACGTCATCGCCGGGCTTGTTCCCGGCGACCCCGATAACGGGGCACGGCCGTGCCATATGATCGGGGTGGCCGGGACAAGCCCGGCAATGACTCATTTGAGAGTGCGACCGGACCGGTGATCAACGCCAGCGCTTGAACGGCTGGACAAGCCTGCTCGCCCTGAGTAACGCTCGCCGAATGGACAAGACACAATTCAGCGTGCGCGAAATCCTCGCCGGCGAGGCGCCGAAGGACGTGCCGGTCACCGTCAAAGGCTGGGTGCGCACGCGGCGCGACTCCAAGGCGGGCATTTCCTTCGTGCACCTCTCCGACGGATCGGCGTTCCATCCGCTCCAGGTCGTCGCGCCGAACACGCTCGCCAATTACACCGACGACATCCTCAAGCTCACCGCCGGCTGCGCGGTCGCGGCGACCGGCATCATCGTGCCGTCGCAGGGGAAGGGCCAGTCGTTCGAGATGCAGGCGAGCGGGATCGAGGTGATCGGCTGGGTCGACGACCCCGACACCTATCCGATCCAGCCCAAGCCCCACACGCTCGAGTTCCTGCGCGAGGTCGCGCATCTGCGGCCGCGCACCAACGTGATCGGCGCCGCGACGCGGGTGCGGCACACGCTGGCGAAGGCGATCCACCGCTTCTTCGACGAGGACGGCTTCTTCTGGGTCAACACGCCGATCATCACGTCCTCCGACGCCGAGGGCGCGGGCGCGCTGTTCCGGGTATCGACGCTCGACCTCGCCAACCTGCCGCGCACGCCGCAGGGCAAGATCGACTTCGAGAAGGATTTCTTCGGCCGCGAGGCGTTCCTCACCGTGTCCGGCCAGCTCAACGTCGAGGCCTACTGCCTCGCGCTCACCAAGGTCTACACCTTCGGGCCGACCTTCCGCGCCGAGAACTCCAACACCAGCCGGCATCTCGCCGAGTTCTGGATGATCGAGCCGGAGATCGCCTTCGCCGATCTTTCCGACGACGCGACGCTCGCCGAGCGCCTGCTCAAATACGCGTTCAAGACGTTGCTCGAGGAGCGCGCGGAGGACCTCGCCTTCTTCGACGAGCGGATCGAGAAGGGCCTCGTCGCCAAGCTCGAAGGCATCGTCGGCTCGGAATTCGTGCGCATGGATTACGGCGACGCGATCGCGGTGCTCGAAAAGGCGAAGCAGAAGTTCGAATTCCCGGTGCGCTGGGGCGTCGACCTGCAGTCCGAGCACGAGCGCTATCTCACCGAGCAGCACGCCAAGAAGCCGGTCATCGTGATGAACTACCCGAAGGACATCAAGGCGTTCTACATGCGGGTGAACGACGACGGCCGCACCGTCGCGGCGATGGACGTGCTGGCGCCCGGCATCGGCGAGATCGTCGGCGGCAGCCAGCGCGAGGAGCGGCTCGACGTGCTCGACGCGCGCATGGCCGAGCGCGCGATCGACAAGGAGCACTACGGCTGGTACCGCGACCTGCGCCGCTACGGCACCGTGCCGCACGCCGGCTTCGGCCTCGGCTTCGAGCGCACGCTCGCCTACGTCACCGGCCTCGCCAACGTGCGCGACGCGATCCCGTTCCCGCGCACGCCGGGGCATGCGCGGTATTGAACCTGCGGCAGCTCGTTCGCTGGTACGATGCCTGCATCACCTTGTAACGATTCCAAGGTCGCGCCCCGGAAATCGCCACGATTGCCATCGCTTTTTGCCGGGTGGGGTGGGTCGCCAACTGCGCGCTACGGAGCGCGTTGCAGCGACCCGGGACGCGAAAACTCGGATGACGGATCGGAAAATCATCGCTGGCTCGATGCCGAAGGCGCACGGCGCCTGCATTCGGCGAGCGGATCCGGGCGCTCCTCACCCGCTTCGCGACGCGATCTTCGTGTGTTTTCTCGGCGCGTTCCTGACCGGCTGCCTGAATGCTCAGGAACGGACCGATCAGTCGATCCAGAAGATGGAGGCGCTCGACGACACCGCCTGCCGCCAGCAAACGGCAAGCGTCGAGGAGCCGATGCGGGCGCAGGCCTATGCCGAGTGCCGGCGCCTGCGCGTCGCGTATTGGCAGGTCGGCGCGAGCCCGAACACCGCGCAGCAGCAGGCCGCGAACGCGAACGCGGCGCCTTCGGCTGCGAACGTACCCTTGACTCCGACGCAGGCACGGCAAGGTGCGGCGTGGCGCACGTGCGCAGTGACTCCGAACGCTCCGCAGTGCTGATCGGCAGCGCCCGCGCACGTCAGGCATGCGCGGCTATCGCGCCGTCTGGAAAACGTCATCCGGGTTCAATAGGCTCCCCGTCCCGATAAGCAATCACACAAACGGGAGGACGAGGATGAACTTGCGCTTGGCGATCGTCGCCGGCTTGGCGCTGGGCTTCGTGGCCCAGGCTTTCATCGGCTTCATGGCCAGCCGAGGCGCAGACCAACCGGCTCGCCGCAGTGGCCGAAGCCATGGGCGCGACCAATCTCAACTCGATCCAATTCAAGGGCAGCGGCCTCGTCTTCAACTTCGGGCAGGCCTATGAGCCCGGCGAGCGCTGGCCGCGCTTCATCCAGCGCGTCTATGACGCATCGATCAACTACCAGACGCCGGCGATGCGCCTCGTGCAGGTGCGCTCCCAGGGCGAGCATCCGCCGCGCGGCGGCGGCGCCCAGGCGGTCGCGGCCGACCAGCGCACGGTGCAGGTGGTGAGCGGCAAATTCGCCTGGCAGGAAGCCGGCAACCAGGCGGTGCCCAACGCGGCCGCGGTCGAGGACCGGCTGCAGCGCCTGTGGGCGACGCCGCACGGCGTGGTCAAGGCCGCCCTCGCCAATGGCGGCAAGGCGGACGGCGACACCATCACCGTGAGCCTCGACGGCACCGCGTACAAGGCGTCGGTGAACGCGCAGAACCTCGTCGAGAAGGTGAGCTATCTCTCGACCAACGAAGTGGTCGGCGATTATCCCGTCGAGATCGCCTACACCGACTACGCCGACTTCGGCGGCGTGAAATTTCCGCGCCACATCGTGCAGACCGAGGACGGCTTTCCGACCCTCGACATCACCGTCGACGAGGTGAAGCCCAACGCCGCGGTCGCGATCGAGGTGCCGGCCAATGTGCGCAATGCACCGCCGCCGGCGCTGCGGGTGAGCGTCGACAAGCTCGCCGACGGCGTCTGGTATTTCGGCACGCCCAATGCGCGCAACTGGGCGGTCGAGTTCCGCGATTACGTCGTGGTGGTCGAGGGCATCGGCAGCGAGGCGCGTTCGCTCGCGGTGATGGACGAGATCGCGAAAGTCATTCCGAACAAGCCGATCCGCTACGTCATCAACACCCACGCCCATTACGACCACGCCGGCGGGCTGCGCACCTACGTGGCGAAGGGCGCGACCGTGGTCACCCACGAGCGCAACAAGCCGTTCTTCGAGAAGGTATGGGCGCGGCCGCGCACCATCGCCCCCGATCTGCTCTCGAAGTCGCCGCGCCCCGCGATGTTCGAGACGGTCGCCGACAAGAAGGTGATGACCGACGGCGACAAGACGATCGAGATCTATTTCATGCAGGGCACGAGCCACAACGTGAACAATCTCATCGTCTACATGCCGAAGGAGAAGCTCGTGTACTGGGGCGACGGCTACAATCCGCCGGAAGGCAACGACCCCCGCGACTTCGCGCGCACGCCCGAGCAGACGATCGATCTCTACCGGGTCATCACCACGAACAATCTCGACGTGAAGACGATCGCGCCCGCCCACGGGTCCGGTGCGAAGCCGTTCGACAATCTCAAGAAGGCGATCGGACTGATCGCGCCCTAATGCTGCGAGGCGAGGGCAGCCTTGTCTGCCCTCGTCGCGCTGTTATCCTGCACCACGCAATCCAACAATGGGAGGAACCAATGCGCGCACCAATTCCGGCGAAGACGGTACTGGCGATGACGATCCTGGCGTCGGCGTATGCGCCGTGCGCGCTCGCCCAGGTGGTCGGCGAGACCGGCCCGAACGTCAAGCTGTTCGCCAATTCGAAGGACGTGCTCGCCCTGATCGATAAGGTCAAGGCCGATCGCAAGGAGGGCCAGCCGCTGATCTCCGCGCCGATCATCGCGCTCGCGCCTTACCGGGCGATGCTCGAATACCGCGCGGCAAAGGCGCCGGCGGCGCTGCACGAGACCGAGGCCGAGATGATGTACGTCATCGAGGGCGCCGGCACCATCGTGACCGGCGGCAAGCTCGTCGACGAGAAGCGCAACAACCCGGAGAACCTGTCCGGCACCGACATCTCCGGCGGCAGCGCGCAGGCGATCACCAAGGGCGACTTCCTCGTCGTGCCGCAGAACACGCCGCACCAGATCGCACCCAGCGGCGGCGCGCCGATCATCCTGATGACGCTCCACGTGCCGCGCAAGGCGGCGGCGCAGTAGCGAAACGCGTCGCGCACATCCCGTTGCGTGGGAGGGCGGGAGGGCAAGCTAGTCTGACTCTGGCAACGTCTGCGTGCCGCGCCGCCGCGGCCACCCTCACTCGACCCTCACCCGCATCCGGAGGAGCCTGGCGCAGCAAGGCGTCTCGAAGGATGGCCCCACACGCTGCGGCCTGTGGCCGTCCTTCGAGACGGCGCTTCGCGCCTCCTCAGGACGAGGCTCATCGGTATGTTCGCGTTCACTCAATTCGCGGAGGCGCCGAGCTGCTTCGCCATCCAGTCCGCCGACTTTCCGCGGTACTTGTAGAAGCGGTTGTGCGCGACGTGGTTGCCGTCGTCGATGACGAGGAGCTCGACCGGCCCGCGCGCGGCCTCCGCGAGCTTCCGCGCATCCTCCGGCGGACACAGGCGATCGAGCCCGCCGGCGATGACGAACAGCGGGCACTCGATCTTGTCGGCGACGCCGGCGAGCGAGAGCGCATGGGCGCGCTGCCGGCCTTCGGCGTCGCTCGCGCTGTGGCTGCGGGCGATGAAGGCGAGCCGGGTGAGCTCCGGCAGGCTCTCCCATAGCGCGCCGAAATCCCACGGCCCGCAATTGGCGATGCAGGCCTTGAGGCGCTTCTCGAACGCGGCGCTGCGCGGCGCGTAATAGCCGCCGAGGCTGATGCCCCAGATGCCGATGCGGTCGGCGTCGATATCCTTGTGCTCGCGCTCGACCCAGTCGATGACCGTGCCGTCACCGCCTCGTAGTCGGCGCGGATCGGAAAATCGTATTCCGCCTCGCCCTGCCCCGGCCCGTCGAAGGCGAGGATCGCCATGCCGCGGCGCAGGAAGCCGTCCTCGAAGGTCAGCAGCTCCTCCTTGGTCGAATCGAGCCCCATGGTCATCAGCACCAGCGGCGGCCGCGCGATGTCGTGCGGCCGCCGCAAGGTGCCGGCGAGGTGCTTGCCCTCGTAGGGGATCATCACCCGCTCGCCGGGCGGATCGAGGTGCGGCAGCGCGAGGTTGAGGCAGGCCACCGCGCGGCGATGGGCGGCGCGCATCTGGTTCATGTCGTTGACGAAGAGATACTTGGCGAAATGGTAGGTCGCGGCGGCGCGGGCGAGATGCTCGCCGGCGCTGACGAAATGCTTCTGCTCCAGCGCCTCCATGCCGAGGTCCTCGTGGACCTTGGCGCGCGCCGACCACGCCCTGCACCAGTCCTCCCAGCGCTCGAGCGAGGCGAGGACATCGTGGAAATCGCTCGGCGCCACGCCGTTGACGGTGAAGCGCGCCAGCCAGTGCGCCGCATGCGTGATCCTGGGGTCCGCCATCGTTTCCTCCGCGATTCTTCTCCTCCCCCTGAAAGGGGGAGGGTTGGGGTGGGGGTCCACTGACTCGCCACCCTTGCCGCCCGCGACCCCCTCCCCGACCCTCCCCCTTTCAGGGGGAGGGAGAAGTGCGCGCACATGAGGCGGCAATGCAGGCGCGACGAAGACATACCGCGTCGTGTTCGTCGCGCAAGCCGGACGTGGTAACAGGCGCCCTGAGGCGATGATGAAGACACAATCGCAACCACCGGCGGGATTTTTCGGGCGCAGCGTGCTGCGGCTCGAGGATCGCAAGCTGCTGCGCGGCGCCGGGCGGTTCGTCGACGACATCGTCCTTCCCGGCATGCTGCACGCGGCCTTTGTGCGAAGCCCGGTCGCCCACGGCCGGATCACGCGGATCGATGCCGCCGCGGCGCGTGCCGCCGAAGGCGTGCGGGCCGTACTCACCTATGCGGACCTGCGGCCGCTGATGACATGCGACCGCATTCCGCTGGCGCTGCCGTCCGCGGCGATCCGGTTCGATGTCGATCCCGCTCTGGCTCGCCGACGACGAGGTCTGCCATGTCGGCGAGCCCGTGGCGATCGTGGTGGCGGCAAGCCGCCGCATCGCCGAGGATGCCGCGCGCCTCGTCGAGCTCGACATCGAGCCGCTGCCGGCCGTCGTCGATCCGTTCGCCGCCGTCGCGACGGGAGCACCGCGGGCGCGGCTCGATTGCCCGGACAATCTCGTCGCCCGCACCGCGATCGATTACGGCGACGTCGACAAGGCCTTCGCCGGTGCCGCGCATCGCATCGCCGAGCGCTTCCATCTCCACAAGGGCGGCGGCCATTCGATCGAGCCGCGCGGCGTGATGGCGAAGTTCGACGCCGCCGAAGCAGACGCTGACCGTCTGGGACGGCACGCAGATGCCGCATCGGGCGAAGGCGGTGCTGGTCGCGGCGCTCGGGCTCGCCGAGCACCAGGTGCGGGTGATCGCGCCCGATGTCGGCGGCGGCTTCGGGCCGAAGGCCGTGTTCCATCCGGAAGAGCTCGCGGTGCCCGCTGCGGCGATGCTCCTGCGGCCAGCCGGTGAAATGGATCGAGGACCGCGCGCGAGAACTTTCGTCGCGACCGCCGCCGAGCGCAACCAGGTCTGGGACGTCGAAGCCGCGTTCGCCGCGGACGGCCGGCTGCTCGGCATCCGCGGCCGGCTCTATCACGATCACGGCGCCACCACGCCCTATGGCGTCGCGCTGCCCTACAACGCCGCGACCAATCTCATCGGCCCCTATGTGCTGCCGGCCTATCGCCTCGAAATCCTGTCCTGCATGACCAACATGCCGCCGGGCACGCCGACCCGCGGCGCCGGCCGGCCGCAGGGCACCTATGTGATGGAGCGCCTGCTCGACCGCGGCGCCGCGCTCTCCGGCCTCGCGCGCGACGAAATCCGCCGCCGCAATCTCATCCCGGCGGAGAAGATGCCGTATCCGACGCCGGTGGTGCAGCGCGACGGCTCGGCGATGGTCTACGACAGCGGCGACTATCCGGAGTGCCAGCGCCGCGCGCTCGCGGCCGCCGGCTGGGCGGACTTCCCGGCCCGCCGCGACGCCGCGCGGCGCGACGGCCGGCTGCTCGGCATCGGGCTATCGAACTACGTCGAGGCGACCGGGCGCGGGCCGTTCGAGTCCGCCGGCATCCGCATCGGCCCGTCGGGCGCGATCGTCGTCACCACCGGCGCCACCGCGCAGGGCCAGGGCGTGAAGACCATGCTGGCGCAGATCGCCGCGGACGTGCTGCATGTCGCGCCGGCAGCGATCCACGTCATCGACGGCGACACTGCGGCGAGCCCGCTCGGCCTCGGCGCCTTTGCGAGCCGCCAGGCGGTGACCGCAGGCAACGCCGTCCACCGCGCCGCGCTCGTCGTCGCCGAAAAGATCAGGCAGGCGGGCGCAAGCCTGATGGAGGTTTCGCCCGACGATCTCGAACTCGTCGACGGTGCGGTCCGCGTGAAGGGCGTGCCGGGAATGCAGCGCAGCCTGGCGCAGGTCGCAAAAGCACTCGCCGGCGTGCCGGGCTTCGCGCTCCCCGGCGGGCTGCCGCCGGGGCTTGCCGCTGCGGTCGATTTCGAGCCGCCGGCGCTGACCTACACCAACGGCAGCCACGTGGTCGAAGCCGAGGTCGATCCCGAGACCGGGCGGTAGCGCCTCCTTCGCTATGTCGTGGTGCACGACTGCGGCCGCGTCATCAATCCGATGATGCTCGACGGCCAGGTGCAGGGCGGCGTCGCGAACGGCATCGGCGCGACGCTTTACGAGTGGATGCGCTACGCCGAGGACGGCCAGCCGCTCACCGTGAACTACGCCGACTACCTGCTGCCGAGCGTCGATACCGTGCCGCCGATCGAGATCCACCACATGGAATCGCCGACGCCGCTCAACCCGCTCGGCGTCAAGGGCGCCGCCGAGAGCGGCACCATCGGCGCGCCGGCGGCGATCGTGTCCGCGATCGAGGATGCGCTGTCGCCGTTCGGCGTCGTCATCCGCGATCTCCCGGTGACGCCGGCGCGGCTGCGCGCCCTCATCGCGGCGGCGGCAGGTCGCAAATGAGTTGGCACAAATGAGCCGCACGCACATGAGCCGGGCGGCCGTGGTCGGGGCCGGGCCCGCGGGCCTCATCGCGGCCGAGCGGCTCGCCGCGGCGGGCGTGCAGCGTCACCGTCTACGACCGCATGCCGTCGGTCGGACGGAAATTCCTGCTCGCCGGCCGCGGCGGGCTCAATCTCACCCACAGCGAACCGCTGGAGCGCTTTCTCGGCCGCTACCACCCGCAACACGCGGCGCTGCGCGCGGCGATCGCGGCGTTTCCGCCGGAGCGCCTGCGCGACTGGTGCGAGGCGTTGGGCCAGCCGACCTTCGTCGGCACCAGCGGCCGGGTGTTTCCCAAGGCGATGAAGGCATCGCCGTTGCTGCGCGCGTGGCTGCGCCGGCTCGACGACGCCGGCGTCACCTTCGCGATGCGCCACCGCTTCATCGGATGGCAGGACGGCGCGCTCGCCTTCGCGCGGCCCGACGGCACGATCGTCACCGACCGGCCGGATGTGACCGTGCTGGCGCTCGGCGGCGCGAGCTGGCCGCGGCTCGGGTCGGACGGCGGCTGGGTCGCGGCGCTTGCGGAGGCCGGCATTGCGATCAGCCGCTGCGCCCCGGTCCGCTGCAGCCCGCCAATTGCGGCTTCCGGTGCAGTGGTCGGAGCCGTTCCGCAGCCGGCGCGCCGGCGCCCCGCTCAAGCGCATCGCCGTCACGTTCGCCGGGCAGACCGGTGCGCGGCGAAGCGGTCATCACCGCGGACGGGATCGAGGGCGGCGCGATCTATGCGCTCTCGGCCCCGCTCCGCGAGGCGATCGCCCGCGAGGGCAGCGCCGCTCTCGCCGTCGACCTGCGTCCCGATCTGACACAGGCCGATCTCGCCGCCCGCCTGGCGAAGGGGCGCGCCAAGGAATCGCTCTCGAATACGCTGCGCAAGAACGCCCGGCTTTCGCCGGCCGCCATCGATCTCCTGCGCGAAGCCGCGATCGGCGAGGGCCGCCAGCTCGCCGCGCTGCCGCCGGGGGAACTCGCCGCCTTCATCAAGGCGGTTCCGCTCCGCCTGACCGGCGTCGCCGACATCGCGCGGGCGATCTCGACGGCGGGCGGCATTTCGTTCGATGAAATCGACGAAAAATTCATGCTCCGCAAGCTGCCCGGCGTCTTCGTGGCCGGCGAAATGCTCGATTGGGAGGCACCGACCGGCGGCTATCTGCTCCAGGCGTCATTTGCGACAGGCGTTGCTGCGGCAGAAGGCGCGCTCGCTTGCCTCAAGGGGACGATTGAGCAATCGATGCCGACGCGGGTATAATCCCGCCGCTCAAAACATGTCGCAAGAACGGGCGCACGGCGGCGGGTCGAACGCACCGCAAAGAACTGGCCGACAGGGATGGACGCACGCAGCAATTTCAAGGCCGGCATCGCTTATGACGACCTGCGCGAATGGCTCGCGCTCGCCGACGGGCTTGGCGAGGTGCGCACCGTGCGCGGCGCGAGCTGGCAGGAGGACATCGGCCTCGCGGCGGAAGCGATTTTGCGCGCCGAGAACGGCCCGTGCGTCGTGTTCGACGACATTCCCGGCAGCCCCAAGGGTTTCCGCCTGCTGCTGAACATGTTCGCGGGCACCCGCCGCAACATGACCTTCGGCTTTCCCGACGAGCTCTCCAAATGGGAGCTGAGCGAAGCCTATCGCGACGCCTACCTCAAGGAGGCGCGGCTCATCCCCCATGAGATCGTCGACACCGGGCCGGTGTTCGAGAACATCATGATGGGCGACGAGGTCGACGTCCTCAAGTTCCCGTCCCCGATCTGGCACCAGCTCGACGGCGGCCGCTACATCGGCACCGGCACCTACAGCATCACCCGCGACCCGGAAGAGAACTGGCTCAATGCCGGCGCCTATCGCGCCCAGGTCCACGACAAGACCTCGGTCGGCGTGCTGATGGCGGCCGGCCATCACGGCGCGCTGCACCGCGACAAATACTGGAAGAAGGGCGAGGCCCTGCCGCTGGTGATGGTGCTCGGCGGCGACCCGCTGGCGTTCTTCTACGGCGGCACCGAGGCGCCCTATGGGGTGTTCGAGCTCGACATCGTCGGGGGCTTGCGGGGCCGGGCGGTGAAGATGGTCCGCGGCAAGATCACCGGGCTGCCGTTTCCGGCCGCTGCCGAGATCGTGCTCGAAGGCTACGTGACGCCGGACCGCCGCGAGATCGAAGGGCCGTTCGGCGAATGGACCGGCCACTATGCCGGCGGCGCCGCGCCGCATCCGGTGCTCGACATCAAGGCGATCTATCACCGCAACGATCCGATCCTGCTCGGCGTGCCGCCGATGGGCGCCGGGCCGGACGAGATGGCGCGCTACCGCGCCGTGCTGCGCTCCGCCATGGTCAAGCAGAACATGACCAATGCCGGCGTGCCCGAGGTGCAACAGGTGTGGTGTCACGAGGTCGGCGGCTCGCGCCTGCTGCACGGCGTCGCGATCAAGCAGAAATATCCGGGCCACGCGGTGCAGGCCGGGCAGATCGCGGCGCAGTGCGGCGCGTCGGCCTACGCCTCGAAATACATCATCGTGGTCGACGAGGATGTCGACGTCACCAATCTCGAGCACCTGTTGTGGGCGATGCTGACCCGCACCGATCCCAAGGAGTCGATCCAGTTCATCGAGGGCTCCTGGGATTCGCCGCCGATCCGCGGCTGTCGCCGGAAAAGCGGGCGGCGGGCGACATGACCCATTCGGTCGCCGTCATCAACGCCTGCAAGCCCTATCATTGGCGCAACAAATTTCCGCCCAGCAATGCACCCAGCGCAGAAATCGCCCGCAAAGCGCGCGAGCGGTTCGGCTGGCTCCTTGATGGCGCCTCAGAGACCTGAAATGGTTCCGCAATGCCGAGAGTGAATTACGATTACATCATCGTCGGTGCCGGCTCCGCCGGCTGCACGCTGGCGAACCGGCTGACCGCCAACAAGGACACGCGGGTCCTGTTGCTGGAAGCCGGCGGCTGGGATCGCGATCCCTGGATCCACATTCCGCTGGCGTGGCCGCGCCTGCTCCTCAAGCGCAAGCACGACTGGGGGTATTTCGCCGAGCCCGAGGCGACGATGGACGGCCGCGGCCTCGAATGCGCCCGCGGCAAGGTGATCGGCGGCTCGTCCTCGATCAATGCCATGGCCTATGTGCGCGGCAACCGCGGCGATTACGACCGCTGGGCGGCGTCGGGGCTCACCGGCTGGTCCTACGCCCATGTGCTGCCCTACTTCCGCCGCCAGGAATCCTGGCAGGGCGGCCCGAGCTACTACCGCGGCGGCGACGGTCCGCTGACGACCCAGATGGCGCCCTACGCCGACCCGCTGGTCGAGGCCTTCGCAACGGCCGGCCGCGACGCCGGCCATCCCGCGACGCCGGACTACAACGGCGCGCGCCAGGAAGGCTTCGGCGTCTGGCAGATGACGATCCGCGACGGCCGCCGCTGCAGCGCCGCCGACGCCTATCTGCGGCCGGCGCTGGCGCGGCCCAATCTGCGGGTCGAGATTCTGGCGCTGACGACGCGGGTCGTCATCGAGGGCGGCCGCGCGGTCGGCGTCGAATATGTCCGCGGCGGCCGCGTCATGACGGCGCGCGCCAATCGCGAGGTGGTGCTGTGCGGCGGCGTCATCAACTCGCCGCAGGTGCTGATGCTCTCCGGCATCGGCGATCCCGACGCGCTGCGTGCGCTCGGCATCGAGGTCAAGGTGGCGCTGCGCGGCGTCGGCAAGAATCTGCAGGACCACATCTCGGCGGCCGTCGCCTACAAGCGCAAGGACCGCGGCGCGCTGCACAAGGCGATGCGGCTCGACCGCATCGTGCCGGCGCTCGCCGCTGCGCATTTCCGCGGCACCGGCATCGCGACCAATCTGCCGGGCGGCATCATGGCGTTCCTCAAGACGCAGCCCGACGTGGCACTGCCCGATGTGCAGCTGCTCTTCAATGCCGCGCCGATGACGGCGTCGCCCTATCTCTTCCCGTTCAAGCGGGCCTACGAGGACGGCTATGCCTGCCGCGCCGCGGTGCTGCGGCCGCAGAGCCGCGGCGAGGTCCAGCTCGCCTCCGACGATCCCGCCGCGGCGCCGCGCATCCGGCAGAACTTCCTCGCGACCGAATCCGACTGGAAGACGCTGCGCGCCGGCCTGCGGATCGCCCGCGACGTCTGTCGGCAGCCGGTGATGGCGCCGTTCATGGACCGCGAGATCGCGCCCGGCGCGAACGCCGTCGACGATGCGGATTTCGATGCGCACATCCGCGCGAACGGCATCACCGTCCATCACCCGCTCGGCACCTGCAAGATGGGCCTTGCGTCCGACAAGATGGCGGTGGTCGACGCCGAATTGCGCGTGCACGGCGTCGCCGGCCTGCGCGTCGTCGACGGCTCGGTGATGCCGGACCTCGTCGGCGCCAACATCAACGCGCCGATCATCATGATCGCGGAGAAGGCGGCCGACCTCATCCGCGGCGAGCCGCCGCTCGAGCCGGCGCGCGTCGCCGCCACGTCCGAAGCGACGCGCAACTGACGAGGGCGACGTGGACGACCTCACCTCGACGCTCGGCTGGCCGGACGCGATCTATGCGCAGTTCCGCCGCGTCGGCATCCGCCAGGTCGGCTATGTGCCCGATGCCGGCCACAGCCGCCTGATCGAGCTGTGCGTCCGTGATCCCGACATCCACGACGTCGTGCTCACCACCGAGGAGGAGGGCGTCGGGCTCGTCGCCGGCGCCTGGCTCGGCGGGCAGCGCGCGGCGCTCCTGATGCAGTCGAGCGGCGTCGGCAACTGCATCAACATGTTTTCGCTTCTGAAGAACTGCGGCTTCCCCTGCCTCGTGCTCGTCACCATGCGCGGCGAGTTCGGCGAGTTCAATCCGTGGCAGGTGCCGATGGGCTCGATCACCGAGGAGAGCCTGAAGCTCGCGGGCTTCCTCACCTATCGCGTGGACAACGCGGCCGACGTCGACGACATCGTCGGCGCCGGCGCCGACATGGCGTTCTCCGGCGATCTGTCGGTCGCGATCCTGCTCTCGCAGCGGCTGATCGGCCGCAAGGTCTGGACCAAATGATGGAGCGGCGCGCATTCGTCAACGCGCTGCTCGCCGACCGCGGCGATCTCGCCGTGGTCTGCGGGCTCGGCTCGCCGACCTACGACGTCGCCGCCGCCGGCGACCATCCGCTCAATCTCTATCTGTGGGGCGCCATGGGCGGCGCCGCGATGATCGGCCTCGGTCTCGCGCTGGCGCGGCCCGACCGCCGGATCGCAGTGCTCACCGGCGACGGCGAAGCGCTGATGGGTTTCGGCAGCCTCGCCACCATCGGCGTCAAGCAGCCGGCAAATCTCGCCATCGTCGTGCTCGACAACCGGCATTACGGCGAAACCGGCATGCAGCCGAGCCACACCATGGCCGGCATCGATCTCGTCGGCGTCGCCCGCGCCTGCAAGTTCGCGCAGGCGCGCGCGATCAACGATCTCGCCGAGGCGGGCGCGGTGCGCGATCTCCTCCACCGCGGCAAGGGCCCGATCCTGGTGCAGGCACACATCGCCAGCGGCGACACGCCGCGCGTGCTGCCGACCCGCGACGGCCACGCCATCAAGCTGCGCTTCGCCGCCGCGCTGGCGGGGGCCTGAGGACTTTCCACCAAGCTCCGTCGATTCGCGGAACACTCAAACCGGTCATGGCAGGGCTTGTCCCGGCCACCCCGATAATAAGGCACTGCCCTTGACCCAACAGCGCACGCGGGACCGCCGTGCCATCATAAGCGGGGTCGCCGGGACAAGCCCGGCGATGACGTGGAGAGATGTGACCGACGCCCCGGCATGACGGGTGCTTCACTGCACCTGAATGTTCATCGCCTTGACGACGGGGACCCACTTGTCGACTTCGCTCTTCATGAAGGCGGTGATCTCGTCGGGCGTCATCGGACGCGACTGCACCGTCTCCTGGGCGAGGTGCTCGCGGACCTTCGGCAGCTCCATCGCCTTGTTCACCTCGCGATTGAGCCGCTCGACGATGTCGCGCGGCAGGCCGGCCGGGCCGGAGAGCGCGTACCACGTGGTGACCACGAGCTCGGGATAGCCGAGCTCGACGAGGGTCGGCACGTCGGGCAGTTCGGGCACACGCGTCGGCCGAGGAGATGGCGAGCGGGCGTAGCGCGCCGGAGCGGATGTGCGGCAGCGTGGTCGCGAGGGTCATGCTGCCGACCTTCACATGGCCGGCGACGAGGTCGAGGATCGCTGCGCCGCCGCCGCGATAGACGACATGGACAAGCTTCGCCTTCTCCTTCGCCGCCACGTATTCGGCGACCATGTTGCCGACCGAGCCGATGCTCGGCGACACGTATTCGACGCCGTTCGGCGTCGCGCGCATCAGGGCGATCAGCTCCTTGAAGCTCTTCGCCGGCGAGGACGCATGCACCACGAACATGTTGGGCGGACCGCCGAGATAGGCGATGTGGGTGAAGTCGCGCACCGGATCGAACCCGGCGTTCTTCGCATTCATCGCCGGCGCCAGCACGTGGGACGGCATGCCGGACGCCATCAGCGTGTAGCCGTCGGGCTCGCTGCGCGCGACCGCCTCGGTGCCGACGAGCCCGCCGCCGCCGGTGCGGTTCTCGACGAAGAACTGCTGCCCGAAGGCTTCGCTCAGCCGCTCCGCGAACACCCGCGCCAGAAGATCGTTGGCGCCGCCCGCCGCATAGGCGACGACGATGCGCACCGGCTTCGTCGGCCACTCGGCCGCAGCGACGGAGCATGCGGGGCAAGCGCAGCGAGCATGAAGGCCGCGAGCGCGGCATGAAGGCGTTTCATCGTCTCTCCCAGCATTTTTCTCTTTGTAACGGTCTTGACGAGAGATTATCGCATTCGCGCAAATTGTTTGAGGACCGCGGCGTCGCAGTCCGCAGAAACTACCCCTCCGCCAGCGGCCGGGCCTGCGCGCGCGGATCGCGCGCAGCACCGCTTCCGGCTTCATCGGCAGCTCGGTGAGCCGCACGCCGACGGCGTCGTGGATCGCGTTCGCGATCGCCGGCGAGACGCCGAAGGTGCCGGATTCGCCGAGCCCCTTGGCGCCGAACGGGCCGTTCTTCTGTTCCGAGCCGACGAGCTCACCCTCCATCGGCGGCACGTCGTGGATGCCGGGAATCTTGTAGTCGGCGAGCGAGGCGTTGGTGACCTGCCCGCCGTCGAACTCCATCTTCTCCTGCAGGGTGAAGCCGAGCTGCATGATGGCGGCGCCGGAGAGCTGGCTGTTCGCGACCGCCGGATTGAGCGGCGTGCCGGCGTCCGCCACGTTGACGAGGCGGGTGACGCGGACGTGCCCGGTCTCGGTGTCGACCTCGACCTCCGCGCCGGTCGCGCCGACCATCCAGAACGGCGTCACGTCGGCCGACAGCCCGGCGGCATTCGGCGGCGCGTAGCTCGGGATGTAGGTGCCGGTGCCGACCACGTTGCCTGCCTGCATGCCGTAGCGTTTGCGGAAAATCTCCGCCGCCGGATAGTTGGTGCCCGGCGGCAGGCCGGCTTCGGCCGCGAGTGCGGCGAGCCGGCGCGCGGGCATCGGTCGCGGCGAGCCGCACCGCGTGGCCCATGTGGAAGGTCGAGCGCGAGCCGAGCGTGCCCATGTCATAGGGCGTGACATCGGTGTCCGGCAGGATGACCCGGATTTCCTCCGCCGCATCGCCGAGCACCTCGGCGACGATCAGCGCCATCGCGGTGTCGGCGCCCTGGCCCATGTCGACCGTATTCATCGACAGCGCGACGCTGCCGTCGGCGGTGACGGTGACGATCGCGACCGACGTGGTCGGCGAGATCGACGCCTTGAAGCCGATGGCGATGCCGCGGCCGCGCCGCACCGGTCCGGTGCCGCGGTCGAACGGCGCGCTCCAGTTCATCCGCGCGGCGAGCGCATCGAGCACGGCGCCGATCGCGGCGTCGCGCATCGCCGTGCCGGTCGCCTGCGGACGGCCGTCGCGCAGGATGTTGCGGCGGCGAAACTCGATCGGGTCGATGCCGAGCTCGCGGGCGATGAGGTCGGTATGGCTCTCATAGGCCCAGACGAGCTGCGGAATGCCGAAGCCGCGCAGCGCGCCGGCCGGCGGCCGGTTGGTGTAGAGCTCGTAGGAATCGATCGCGACGTTATCGATGTCGTAAGGGCCGGCGGCGGTGAAGCCCGACTTCTGCGTCACCCGCGGCCCGATGTCGGCATAGGCACCGCCGTTCCACAGCACCTCGCAGCGCCGCGCGGCGATGCGCCCGTCCGCCGTCACCGCGCTCTCGATGCGGAACGTCGTCGGGTGCTTGGTGATCATGTAGAACTGCTCCTCCATGGTGAGCGCGACCTTGACCGGGCGGCGGACCAGGAGGGCGAGCGCTGCGACCAGCGCCTCGAGCTTGATGTAGACCTTGGCGCCGAAGCCGCCGCCGAGGAACGCGACCTTCACCCGCACGCGGTTTTCCGGCCATCCGAGCAGCCGCGCGATCTCGGTGCGCACGAAGGACGGCGTCTGCGTCGCGGAATGGATGGTGAGGCCGGGATGGGCGGGATCGGCGATCGCGACCTGCGGCTCGAACGGCAGGTGCAGGCACTGCTGGGTGCGAAAGACATGGCCGACGACGTGCGCGGCCTCGGCGAAGGCCCTGTCGACGTCGCCGCGGCGCAGATGGAAATCGAGCGCGACGTTGGTGCCGCGGCGGCCGGCGAGATGCTTGAGGTCGGCGAAGGTGCCGGCCGGCTTGAGCTCGTCATGGACGATGACGGCGCCGTCGCGCGCTTCGACCTCGTCGTAGACCGCGGGCAGCTCCTCGTATTCGGCGACGATCGCCTGCGCCGCCTGCTCGGCGACATGCGGATCGGCGGCGAGCACCGCCGCGACCGGCTCGCCGACATAGCGCACCTTGTCGAGCGCCAGGATCGGCTGGTCGTGGAACGCCGGCCCGTAATAGGGCGACGGAATCAGCGCCCGGATATCCTCGCCGGTGACGACGCGCACGACGCCGTGCCATCGCCGCCGCGGCGCTGGTGTCGATCGCGCGGATGCGGCCATGGGCGACGGTGGAGCGGAAGAGCTTGCCGTACAGCATGCCCGGCAGGCGCAGATTGTGGGCGTATTCGACGCGCCCGGTGACCTTGGCCCGCGCCTCGAGCCGCGGGATCGAGCGGCCGATCTGTACGGTCATCGATGTCTTCCGGCAGACGCCGGCTCGTCGCTACTGCTTGGTCATCACCGTGCAGGAGGCGACGCGGTCGGTCGCGGTTCGCGCCATGTAGCAGAGCTCCATCCGGTTCGGCGCCAGCATCGTTCCCGAAGTCCAGCCGTCCTCGTCGACCATGTGAATGACACCGGTCTGCGAGATGACGGCGATGATCGGGTCGGTCGCCCTCGGCGAGGCGAAGGTTCCGGAGAAGCGGCGGCCGTCCTGCATGTCGATGGTCATCGTGAACGGGAATGCTCGAAAGCCGCGGCTTGTCGGTCACGGCCGCGTCATGATGGGGATTTCCGTGGCCCATGACGATCGACTCGCTCTGGCCCTTCCACGTGCCGCGAAGGTCGGGGATCGCGGTCTGTGCGAGAGCTGGCGCAGCGAGGACGGCGACGAACAGGGCGCATGACGCAAGCTTGAGCATCGGGGTCTCCTCCGGATCTGGCGATTTTGGAACTCGGCATTTCGACACCATGGAGCGTGCAGCCGAAGAAGTCGGTGCGCGATCCCGTTCAATTTGAGACAATAGCGCCTCGGCGGCCGGACGCCAGCGGCGGTCGGCCGCACGAGTTCGGTCGTCGACAGAACGGACACGGAGAATCGAGATGGCGCGCGAGGTGATAGGCACCACGGGCCTCGCCCTGCAGCGAGCCTCGTCGCCGTCGCGCTGGGCGCGGCCGCGGTCGGGGCAGTCGCGATCGGCGCGCTCGCCATCGGCCGGCTTGCGATCAACCGGCTCGCGATCAATCGGCTCGCGGTGAGGAAGGCGCAGTTCGGCACGCTGGAGGTCGACGAGCTCACGGTGCGCCGGCTGCGGGTCATCGAACCGCAAGGCCCGAAGCCCTGACGCGGCCGGCAAGCTCGTCGATGGCGATCGAGCGGCCGCAACCCTCGGCTGGTGTCATCTTCGTGTTCGCATTACACTGGCGAAAAAGCAGGGAGGACCTCATGAAGACAGCCCAACTCGCCGCCGCATGCGCATTCATCGTCGTCGCCGGCGCGGTGCCGGTCATGGTCCGCGGCCAGGGCGCGGCGCCGGTCGGCAAGGGCCACTGGACCCAGAAAGCGCCGATGATCACGCCGCGCTCGGAGGTTTCGCTCGCCGAGGTCGGCGGCAAGATCTACGTGCTCGGCGGCGGCATCACCGGCACCTCGGTGCCGCACAACGAGGAGTACGAGATCGCGCGCCGATCACTGGCGCATCCGCTATCCGATGCCGCGCGCACTCGACCACATGGGCGTCGCGGTGTTGAACGGCAAGATCATCACGGTCGGCGGCTTCGTCGCCTCGGTGCACAAGGACGGCCAGCCCACGGTGCTCGGAATATGATCCGGCCTTCGACACCTGGCGCACGCTCGCCCCGATGAGCCAGGGCCGCGGCTCGGTCGGCGTCACCGTGCTCAACGGCAAGCTCTACGCCATCGGCGGACGGATGCCCGGCGGCAAGACCGTCGCCACCAACGAGGTCTACGATCCCGCGACCAATACGTGGACCACGCTCGCGCCGCTGCCGAAGGCGCGCGACCACATGGCGCTGGTCGCGATCGACGGCAAGATCCATGCGATCGGCGGTCGCTTCACCGGCCCGGACGACCGCACCGACTCCCACGACGTCTACGATCCCGCGACCAACACCTGGACCTCGGCGCCGCCGCTGCCGACGCCGCGCAGCGGTGTCGCGGCGACCATCTACAACGGCATGATCGTCGTGCTCGGCGGCGAGCTGCCGGCGGAGAAGCGCACCTTCGCCGAGAACGAGGGCTTCAACGCCAAGACCAACACCTGGGAGACGCTGGCGCCGATGCCGAAAGGCCGTCATGCTGCCGGCGCCACCAGCGACGGCAAGGCACTCTACGTCGGCGGCGGAAATTTCTTTCCCGGCGGGCTGGGCGGCGGCCCGATCGGCGAGCTGATGGCGTTCACCTTGCCGTAGGACACTCGACGCTCTTCGCGGCCGAGCGATCGGACCCGACCGGGGACGCGGCAGCCACGGGGGATTGTCGCCCGCATGACCGGAGCGATAAGCGGGAACGATGCAAGAGACTCGCCCGGATGTCGTTTCGCTCATCCGGGCTACGTGGCTCAATCGCAGATTCACGATTGCGGCCGGGGACGACCCGGCGCAAAGCACCTTGCGGTCCTGCGAGCGCGCAGCTTACACCGGCTCGCCGACCACCGGCCGGAGCAGGGGCCACGTGTGCCATGGCCCGACCAGCTGCCGCCGCCCGAATTGCCATGCAGCCTGCCGCTGCCGCTGGCACTGGCGCCACCGGACGAAACGCTCACCGAAACTGCACCATTGCCCGACACCCTGCCAGAGACGCCGGCGGGGCCGGAGATGACGCCGTTGCTGATCGAAACGCCGACGCTCGAGCTCGCATCGCATGAGCCGCGCGTCGTCTGGATCGAGACGCTCCAGCTTCCGTCGAAGGAAGCGGCGTCGGCCGCGGTCACCATGGCATGTCGCCTGGCCAACCGCGATTGCGGCATCTTCGTGGCCAGAACTGTGGGGGTCGGCATCATTTTCATGGGCACAACCTTCAGCGATAAGTTTCACAATCTGATGACGTTCCGATGAGGACCGTGGCAAATCGGGGGGCGCGGACGTTACCAATTTTCATCCCCGCTTGGAAGGGCGGCCCAGCGGGCCCACGACGAGATGCCGGAGCGATCAATTCGAACGAATTAGTCGCAGGAGATGAATTTTTGGTTCTAAAGCGGCGCGCCCCGGTTCGCCCGTGCGGGCGTCCCGGAGGTACGGCACAATCGGCCCTCAATACGACCGCGGCATGCCGAGGACGTGCTCGGCGAGATAGCTCAATATGAGGTTCGTCGAGATCGGGGCCACCTGGTAGAGACGCGTCTCCCGGAATTTGCGCTCGACGTCGTATTCTTCGGCGAAGCCGAAGCCGCCGTGGGTCTGCACGCAGGCCTCGCCCGCGGCCCAGGACGCGTCGGCGGCCAGCAGCTTCGCCATGTTGGCCTCGGCGCCGCACGGCTTGCCGGCATCGAACAGCGCCGCGGCCTCGCGCACCATCAACTCGGCCGCGCGCATCTGCGCGTAGGCCTTGGCGATCGGAAACTGCACGCCCTGGTTCTGGCCGATCGGACGGCCGAACACGATGCGCTCGCCGGCATAGTTCGCCGCCTTGGCGATGAACCATTTGGCGTCGCCGACGCACTCCGCGGCGATGAGGATGCGCTCGGCATTCATGCCGGAGAGGATGTAGCGAAAGCCCTTGCCTTCCTCGCCGACGAGATTTTCGGCGGGGATGCGGACGTTGTCGAAGAACACCTCGGTCGTCGAATGGTTCATCATGGTGCGGATCGGCCGGATGGTCAGCCCTGCGCCCTTGGCGTCGCGCATGTCGAGGATGAAGACGGAGAGCCCATCGGTGCGCTTGCGCTCGTCCTTCGGTGCGGTGCGCGCGAGGAGCAGCATCAGGTCGGAATATTCCGAGCGTGAGGTCCAGATCTTCT
This sequence comes from uncultured Alphaproteobacteria bacterium, assembly GCA_963793985.1. GTDB lineage: Bacteria > Pseudomonadota > Alphaproteobacteria > Rhizobiales > Xanthobacteraceae > JAJPKK01. The sequence continues at coordinate 299,380 of CAWCCG010000021.1, forward strand.
GGCCGTTGACGACGTAGTGCTCGCCCTCGCGCTGCGCCACCGTCTTGATCGAGGAGGTGTCGGTGCCGCTCGACGGCTCCGTCACGCCGAAGGCCTGGAGGCGCAGCGCGCCCGATGCGATCTGCGGCAGGTATTTGCGCTTCTGGTCGGCGTTGCCGTGCCGGAGCAGCGCGCCCATGATGTACATCTGGGCGTGGCAGGCGGCGCCGTTGCAGCCGGCGCGCTGGATTTCCTCGAGGATCGCCGCGGCGGCGGCGATCGGCAGGCCGGAGCCGCCGTATTCCTCCGGAATCAGCGCCGAGAGGTAGCCCGCCTTGGTGACCGCGTCGACGAACTCGCGGGGATAGGCGCGCGCATCATCGAGCTTGCGCCAGTATTCGCCGGGGAAATCCGCGCACAGCCGGCGCACGCCGTCGCGGATTTCGGCATGGGGATCGTCGTCGTGGTCGAACGGGCCCATCAGGCGGCCTTTTGCGCGAGCACGTGGCGGGCGATCTCGGCGCGGGTACCGATCCACACGTCGTTCGCGGAAGCCGCCGCCTCGATGATCTTGCCGTAGTAGTAGGCGCCGCGCGGATGGCCGAAGATGTGGGCGTGGCAGGTCACGTCGATCATGGTGAGCTCGTCGGTCTCGCGCGCGATCGCGAGATTCTCGGTGAACGACTTCGAGCATGGTTCGCGGCGCGTTGCCGTATTTCATGAACGGCATGTCGTTGACGTCGGTGCCGAGCGGGATCGCAACGATCTTGCGGTCGCCGAAAGTCCGCACATAGGGCAGGTCGTCGTCGAACACGTCGCCGTACCAGGTGTAGCCCGCCTCGGCGAGAAGCCGCGCGGTCTCGCTGCGCGAGGTGCCGCGCGGGGAGAGCCAGCCGACCACTTTGTGGCCGGACGCCTTTTCCAGAAGCGCCGTGCAGCGCGCGATGTTGGCGCGCTCCTCCTCGTCGGAAAGCAGCGCCGGAATGACGTCCATGGCGTAGGAGTGGGAGAGCACCTCGTGCCCCGCCGCGGCCACGGCGTTGACCGCCTCCGGCGCACGCTCCGCGATCACCGCGTTGACCATCACGCTCGCCGGCGCGCGGTGGCGCGCGAAGGCATCGAGCAGGCGATAGATGCCGGTGCGGTAGCCGTAGGACGCCCAGGAGATCGCCATGGTGTCGAGCACACCGGCCGGCAGCGGATTGCCCATCGGGCTGATGCCGGGCGCCTTGCCGTCGGACCATGCCTCGAGGCACACGTTGAACACCGCCGCGATCTTGCGGCCTTCCGGCCAGCTCCAGTCGACCTGCTTCCTCATATTCGCTGCACTCCGAGCCTCTACGGCGTTCGCTCTCCCGCGTGACCGCCGTGCATATCAGTTTTTCGGAACAGGCAGCGGTCGAGGCCGCGGCAGGCCGGCCGCATGGACCATCTGCGGAAGCTCGTGCTAAATCCGCGAACGCTTCATGCGAAGGGGCGCGGTAGAGATGCGCAAGATTGGTGCTTCCGAAGCGAGGAAAACCCTCAGCCGACTGCTCGACCAAGTCGTGGCCGGTGAGGAGATCGCGATCACGCGGCATGGCCGAGCTGTCGCGTGGCTCGTGCCGCCCCGCTCTGTGGTCGATACCGAAAGCGCTCAAGATGCCGTCGCGGCGATCCGCGCGATGCGGAAAGGTGTCAAGCTGCGAGGCCTGAGCTTGAAGCACCTCGTGGTTGAAGGTCGGCGGTAGCCATCTTTCTTCGCGGCGCGCTCCATGTGAACCACCCAGTCATCGGCCCAACCGTCCGACGAAACCTCGACCGCCGCCAGCGTCTCCACCGGCGCGTCGCGGTGGGGGATGTGGCGGATGCCGGGGAGGATCACCGCTTCGACCGGGCTCGGGCACAGGCGTTTCGCCGTCTCCACCTGCTCCAGCGTGCCGTACTGGTCCTGATCGCCCTGGATGATGAGCACCGGCACGCCGATGGCCGCGAGCTCGGGCCTGATGTCCCAGGCCTTGAACTGCGGATCGAGCCAGGGGCCGCTCCAGCTGTAGAAGGCGTTGTCGGGATCGCGGTGCCAGCGCGCGAGCTTGGCGCGGAAGTCGCCTTCCTCGTAGCGCTCGCGCGCCCGCGCGATCTCGTCGATGCCGAAGCTTTCGGCGAAGAAATGCGGCGCCAGCAGCACGATGCCGCGCAGGCGCGGATCGGAAAAGCTCCCGGCATAGATCGCCGCGATCGAAGCGCCGTCGCTGTGGCCGAGCAGGACGCCGCGGCGAAAGCCGATGGCGTCGAGCACGCGCGGCAGCACCTCGCGCGCCTCCTCGTGCATGAAGGTGACGCGGCGCGGCATCGCCGAGGCGCTGGAGCGCCCATAGCCGGCGCGGGAGTAGACGAACACGCCGAGGCCGGTCGCCTCCGCGACCCGGTCGGGAAAATCGCCCCACAGCCCGACCGAGCCGAGCCCTTCGTGAAGGAACACGATGGTCGGCGCCGCGTCGGGCGGCGGCCCGATCATCCGGTATTCGAGACGGCCTCGCCGATTTCGAGAAAGCCCTCAGCGGCCAGTTCCATTGCTGCCAGGTCTCGTATCGCGTCCGTAGCAGTCCCGACATGCAGGCATGGCCGATCGTGTCGCCGGCCAAGCCCCGACACATGGCACGGCTGTCGCGCAATCCAGGACCCGTAGGGTGGGCAAAGCACGTGCCCACGCTGATCGCCCGGTCGTCCGGGACACAGCCGCGGTCGAGGCCAGCGCGAGGACGCTGCCTTTGCTCAGCTCCCACGCAATTGGACCGCCGCGCTCAGCCCTGCGGCGCCTCCGCGCGCAGCTTGAAGCGCTGGATCTTGCCGGTCGCGGTCTTCGGCAAGTCTTTGCGGAACTCGATCCAGCGCGGATATTTGTAGGCGGCGAGCCGCTGCCGGCAATGCTCCTGGAGGGCGCGCGCGGTGTCGTCGGTCGCATCGCAGGCCGGCTTGAGCACCACGAAGGCTTTCGGCTTGATCAGCTTGTCCTCGTCGGGCCAGGCGACCACCGCCGCTTCGAGCACGTCGGGGTGGCCGAGCAGCGCGCCCTCGACCTCGAACGGCGCGACATAGACGCCGCCGACCTTGAGCATGTCGTCGCGCCGGCCGCAGTAGACGAAGTAGCCGTCCTTGTCCTCGATGTACTTGTCGCCGGAGCGCGTCCATTCGCCGAGGAAGGTCGCGCGCGATTGCTCGCGCTTGTTCCAATACATGATGGCGCTGGTCGGCCCGCGCACCTGCATCTCGCCCATCTCGCCGCGCGCCACCGGCTTGCCGTCGTCGTCGACGATGCGCAGATCGTAGCCCGGCAGCGGCTTGCCGGTGGTGCCGTAGCGGACCTCGCCCATACGGTTGGAGAGGAAGATGTGGAGCATCTCGGTCGAGCCGATGCCGTCGAGAATGTCGACGCCGTAGCGCTCGCGCCAGCGCCGGCCGACATCGACCGGCAGCGCCTCGCCGGCGGAGACGCACGCGCGCAGCGAAAGCGCCGCGCGCTCGACCGGATCGGCGGAGAGGAACGCGGCGTAGAACGTCGGCACCGCGAAGAACACCGTCACCGCGTGCCGGTGCAGCAGGGCCGCGACCGCGTCTGGCGTCGGGCGCGCCGGCATCAGCACCGTCGTCGCGCCGGCAGACAACGGAAACGTCATCGCGTTGCCGAGACCGTAGGCGAAGAACAGCTTCGCCACCGAATAGACGACGTCGTTCTCGGTGAGGCCCACCACCGGCGCGCCATAGAGCTCGTCGGTCAGCCGCAGCGACGCGTGCACGTGCACGGCGCCCTTGGGCTGGCCGGTCGAGCCCGAGGTGTAGAGCCAGAAGCAGATGTCGTCGCGGTGGGTCGGCGCGATGAAGTCGGGGCCCGTGGCGGCGGCGAGCGCATCCTCGAACAGCGGATGGCCGTGGCCCTCCTTGCCCGACACCAGGACGTGCTCGAGATCGGGGCATGTCCTTGATGAGGTTCTCGAAACGCGGATAGAGCTCTTCCGACACGACGAGGAGCCGCGCCCGGCTGTCCTCCAGCATGAAGCGGTAATCGGCCTCGGTCATCAGCGTGTTGACGGGGACCGCGACGACGCCCGCCTTGACGGCACCGAGAAACGCGGTCGGCCAGTCGATGGTGTCGGTGAGGCAGATGAGGATGCGCTGCTCGCGCGCGATGCCGAGGCCGCGCAGCACCTTGCCGAACTGCGCGACCCGTTCGGTGAGCTGGCCGTAGGTCCAGGTGCCGCGCGGATCGATATAGGCGGCCTTGCCGGCGCGCCCGGCAATGAGATTGCGGACGAGCACGTCCTCGGCGAAATTGTAGCGGCGCGGGATGGCGGCCAGTGCAGCGTCGCCGGGATCGGCGGGCGCATCCGGAGTTTGGGCGTCCATGTTCCTCACCAAGATTCTTTACGGCACGGCGCTGCAACTTCAGTGCGACGATCTCGTCCGAAAAGTCTGCAACTTTTCCGGATCATGCTTTACGGAGCATAGGACGAATGGACTGAGGATCAACAGGAGCGTCTCGAAATGAAATCAAGCCTCGTGCCCGGTGTGTCCGCGGTGAACCGCATTGTCGTCGACAAGGCGAAGACCATCGGCTTCATGGGCGAAGAGGGACGGGTCTATGCGACGCCGTATCTGATCGGCGACATCGAGATGACCTGCCGCAACCTGATCCTCGCCCACGCCGATGCCAACGAGGATTCCGTCGGCATGGAGGTCGCGGTCAAGCATCTCGCCCCGACGCTCCCCGGCATGACCGTCGAGATCACCGTCGAAGTCACCGCCGTCGAGGGCCGCAAGGTGATGTTCGCGGTGACCGCCAAGGATGAGCTCGACACCGTGAGCAGCGGCACGCACGCGCGCTTCGTGGTCGACAAGGCGAAGACGGTCGAGCGCCTCAAGGCGAAGGCGGCGAAGCTCGCCGCACGGCCGGCGTAGCCATGTTCGATCCCGTCGCCGAGACGATGCCGCGCGGCGAGCTCGCCGCGCTGCAGCTCGCACGGCTCAAGGCGAGCGTCGCCCGCGCCTATGAGCGGGTCGCGCCGCTGCGCCGCAAGCTCGACGCCGCCGGCGTCACCCCTGCACATCTCGCCTCGCTCGCCGACATCGCGCATTTCCCGTTCACCACCAAGGCCGATCTGCGCGACAACTATCCGTTCGGCCTGTTCGCGCGTGCCGCGCGAGGACGTGCTGCGCCTGCACGCTTCGTCCGGCACCACCGGCAAGCCGACGGTCGTCGGCTACACGCGCGGCGATCTCGACCTGTGGTCCGACCTGATGGCGCGCACGCTCGCCTGCGCCGGCGCGCGCCCGGGCGACATCGTCCACAATGCCTACGGCTACGGCCTGTTCACCGGCGGGCTCGGCTTCCACTACGGCGCCGAGCGGCTCGGCTGCACCGTCGTGCCCGATCTCCGGCGGCGGCACCGAGCGCCAGGTCACGCTGATGACCGATTTCGGCGCCCACGTCCTGTGCGCGACGCCGTCCTATGCGCTCAACATCGCCGAGGTCGCGAAGGGCATGGGCGTCGACGTCGCCGCGCTGCCGTTGCGGCTCGGCACTTTCGGCGCCGAGCCCTGGAGCGAGCCGATGCGCCACGATCTCGAGCGCACGCTCGGCATCAAGGCGGTCGACGTCTACGGCCTCTCCGAAATCCTCGGCCCCGGCGTCGCCGCCGAATGCGGCGTCGCGCAGAACGGCCTGCACGGCTGGGAGGACCATTTCCTGTTCGAGGTGATCGATCCCGACACGCTCGCGCCGACTGCCGCTCGGCGAGGCCGGCGAGCTCGTCATCACCACGCTCACCAAGGAAGCGCTGCCGATGATCCGCTATCGCACGCGCGACATCACGCGGCTCACCGACGAGCCCTGCGCCTGCGGGCGCACCCATCTGCGCATCATGCGCGTCACCGGCCGCAACGACGACATGCTGATCATCCGCGGCGTCAACGTGTTTCCGTCCCAGGTGGAAGCGGCGCTGATCGGCCTTCCCGGTCTCGCGCCGTATTACCAGATCGTGCTCTCCCGCGAGGGCGCGCTCGATGCCATGACCGTCGAGGTGGAGCGCGCGCCGGAGACGCCGGGCGATGCGGAGTTCGCGGCCGCCAAGTCGCGTGACGTGCAGCATCGCCTCAAAGCGATGCTCGGCGTCACCTGCAAGGTCGTCGTCAAGCCGCCGGGCGAGGTGCCGCGCTCGCAGGGCAAGGCGGTGCGGGTGCGCGACGAGCGCCCCAAAGCCTGAGGTCCCAAACCTGGCGCTCAAAACCTGACGCTTAGAACCTGACACCAAAGTCAGAAACTGAAAAAAGCGTCATTAGGGCGCGCCGCCGCGCTCCTCTATGGTCCATCCGCCGGGACTTCTCGCCGGTGGGGTGCGGGGATGGACACATCGCGTCTTGATCGCGTCGCGGTTCGCAGCCGAAGCGCTGGAGCGGCGCGGACCGGGTCGATCTTGGGCGCTGCTCGCGGCCGTGACGCTTGCGCTCGGCAGCGGCCTCATCGTGCAGGCCGCGGTTTCGGCCCAGGGCTGGCGGATCGACGAGGAACGCACCGCGATCGGCTTCAAGATCGACGCCGTCGGCTTTCCGACGACGCGCGGCCGCTTCACTCGCTACTCCGGCCGCATCCTCCTCGATTTCGACCATCCGGCGAAGAGCTTCACGAGCTTCACGGTCGATTCGGATTCGGTCGAGCTCGGCTCGAAGGCCTTCAACGACTTCGTCAAGAGCGCCGCCCTGCTGGACGTGACGCGGTTTCCGACGCTGAGCTTCACCTCGACGCAGGTCGAGAAGCTCGACCCGCGCACCGCGCGCGTCACCGGCAATCTCACCATGCTCGGCGTGACGAAGCCGGTCGCGCTCACGGTGAGTGTCGAGACCGAGCCGTCGGGCAAGCGGCGCGTCGTCGCGTTCTCCGCGACGGCGACGCTCAAGCGCTCCGACTACGGCATGATCTTCGGCATCCCGCTCATCGACGATGCGCTCGAGATCACCGTGAAGACGCGGGCGCTGTCGGATGAGTGAGCGCACGATGAACTGAGTCGCACGATGAGTGAGCGCACTTGGCCGCGCGCGCTGCGGCTCCTTCACTGGGTGAGCGCGGTGCTCGTCATCGCGCCTGCTCGGCTCTCGGCACCTATATGGTGCAACTCGTCGCGGACCCGGCCGAGCGGTTCGACCTGACGCAGACCCACAAGACGATCGGCATCGTCGTGCTCGCGCTCACGGTGGTGCGGCTCTGCCTGCGGGTCGTGACGACGGCACCGAGACACGAACACGCGCCGCTGCTGCTCGCCGCGAAGGCAACGCATGCCGGCCTCTACGCGCTGCTCCTGCTGCTGCCGCTGTCGGGCTGGCTGATGGCGACGACGACGCCGGTGCGCGTGCCGACCGTCGTGCTCGGCCTGTTCGCCCTGCCCTACCCTCTGACGCCCGACCTCGCGACCTACCGGCTCGCCCACGCCATCCACGTGACGGCGGCTATCTCCCTGGCTTTGCTCGTCTTTTTGCACAGCGCCGCGGCGATGGCGCACGCCCTGCAGGGGGCGCCGTCGGATCAGGCGACGACGCGGTAGCGGTTCGGAACCCGGGCGCCCTGACGCCGTGAAAGGGCCTGCAACCCGTCGTTGCGGTGTCATATCGTCGCGGCTATGATGCAGGCGTGCGGCCGCGCGGCGATCTACCGCCCGGCCCCGTATCCAAAAGCCAGGGAAGTCGTCATGGCCCTCGATCCACGGGGAGCAGCGCTTGCGCTACATCGCTTCGGGTTCGGTCCGCGGCCGGGCTCGATTGCCGCCATTGCACCCGATCCGCGCGCCGCCGTGCTCGCCGATCTCGATCGTCCGAACGCCGGCCAGATCACCGCCGCGGCCGGGCTGATGACGAGCGGCGCCGCCAACCGCGCCACCTTCGAATTCTTCGCCGAGCGCAACGCCAAGGCCGCGGGTCGCCCGCGTGCGCGAGGAGGAGGCGAAGCGCGTCGCGGCGGAGCGGCAGATGCAGGCGCCGGCGCGATGATGGAGGCGAAGCCCGAAATGGCGGCGGAGAAGCCGCCCGCCAATGCGCGCCGCCAATGCGCCGCGCCGGCCGCCCCGCCGCCGGAGACGGTGCCGCAGCAGATTTTCTTCGCCGAGGCGCGGGCCCGTTTCGATGCCGCGATCGGTGCGGAGATCGGCTTCGTCGAGCGCCTGGTGTGGTTCTGGTCGAACCACTTCTGCGTCAACACCGACGACACCGTGATGGCCGGCGCCTATGAGCGCGAGGCGATCCGCCCCCACGTGCTCGGGCGCTTCGTCGACCTCGTGCAGGCCGCCGAAGGCCATCCGGCGATGCTCCTCTATCTCACCAACACCCTGTCGATGGGGCCGAACTCGGTCGCCGGCATCAACCGGACGCGTGGGCTCAACGAGAATCTCGCCCGCGAGATCCTCGAGCTCCATACGCTCGGCGTGCGCACCGGCTACACCCAGGAGGACGTGACGAGCTTCGCCAAGGTGATCACCGGCTGGACCATCCTGCCGACCGACACCAATCCGGAGCACGGCGGCGAATTCCTGTTCCACCACCGCCTGCACGAGCCGGGCCCGCAGACCGTGATCGGCAAGTCCTATCGCGACACCGGCGTCGAGCAGGGCCGCGCCGTGCTCGCCGACCTCGCCACGCATCCGGCGACCGCGAGGCACGTCGCCTTCAAGCTGGCGCGTTACTTCGTCGCCGACGATCCGCCGCCGGCGCTGGTCGCAAAGCTCGAGCAGCGGTTCAACGAGACCGGCGGCGACCTCTACGAGGTGTCCAAGGCCCTCGTCACCGCGCCGGAGTCGTGGTCCGAGGAGCGCGTCAAGCTCAAGCGGCCGGCCGAGTGGATGACGGCGTATCTGCGCGCCGCGCGCTTCACCGGCGACATCCGCGCCATGAACCAGGGCATGAACCGGCTCGGCGAGCCGCTGTGGCGCCCGCCGTCGCCGCGCGGCTTTCCCGACGAGAACGGCACCTGGCTCGACGGGCTGTCGCACCGGCTCGACATCGCCAACAACTTTTCCCAGCGCAACGCCGATCGGCTCGACGCGACGGCGATGCTCGACACCGCGCTCGGCCCGCTCGCGTCCGAGGAGACGCGCCGCGCCATCGCCCGTGCCGAGACCAAGCCCCAGGCGCTCACGCTGATGCTGATGGCGCCCGAATTCCAATGGAGGTGATCATGCCTATACATCTCCCCGCGCATCTCCCCACGCTTCACGCCGCGACCCGCCGCGAGTTGCTGCTCGGCTCCGGCGCGCTGTTCGCGTGGGCCCATGTCCCGCGCGTCGCGCGCGCGGAAGGCCGCGACCCGCGCTTCCTCACCATCGTGCTGCGCGGTGCGCTCGACGGACTTGCCGCGGTGGCCCCGGTCGGCGATCCCGACTGGATCAAGCTGCGCGGCGACAACGCGCTGCGCCTCGACGGCGACACCCCCGCGCTGCCGCTCGACGACTTCTTCGCGCTCAACCCGGCGATGCCGAATCTCCACCGCCTCTACAAGGGCGGCCAGGCGATCATCGTGCATGCGGCGGCGACGCCCTATCGCGAGCGCTCGCATTTCGACGGCCAGGACGTGCTCGAAAGCGGCCTCGGCGGCGTCGCGCGCGCCGACAGCGGATGGCTCAACCGTGCGCTCGTCGCCATGGAGCCGGGCGGCCGCGTCGATCCGCAGGTGCGGCGGACCTTCGCCGTCGGGCCGATCACGCCGCTCGTCGTGCGCGGGCCGGCGCCGGTGCTCTCCTGGGTGCCGCCGCGGGGGACGCCGGTGAGCGACGAGACGACGATGCGATTGCTCGATCTCTATCGCCACACCGACCCGACCTTGGCGCGGGTGCTCGAGGACCGCATCGGCCTCAACACGCTCGCGCGGGCCGGCGGCATGGAGCGCATGGCGGACCAGGGCCCGGTCGTGCAGATCGGACCGATCGAGCAGGTGCGCGCCTATTTCGCCGAGGCCGCGGGCGCGGCGGGCAAGTTCCTGGCGAGCGCTGACGGGCCGCGGGTCGGCGCGCTCGCGCTCGACGGCTGGGACACCCACGTCAACGAGGGCGCGGTGAAGGGCCGCCTCGCGGCGCTGCTCGGCGCGCTCGACGGTGCGCTCGCCGCGCTCGAGAAGAGCATGGGCCCGGCGTGGAACGAGACCGTGGTCGCGCTCGTCACCGAGTTCGGCCGCACCGCGCGCGTCAACGGCACCGAAGGCACCGACCACGGCACCGGCACGGTGGCGCTGCTCGCCGGCGGCGCGCTCAAAGGCGGCCGCGTCGTCGCCGATTGGCCCGGCATCAAGGAGGCCGACCTCCACGAGAAGCGCGACCTCAAGGCGACGACCGACCTGCGCGCCGTGCTCAAGGGCCTGCTGCAGGGATCACCTGCGGCTCGACGACGCCGTGCTCGCGGCCGAGCGTGTTCCCGGACAGCAGCGCGGTGAAGCCGGTCACGGGGCTGGTGGGGTAAGGGCCTCGTTCGGGCACACGCGTGCCGCCGAGGTTCTCTCAGCGTCGCCATTCCAGGGCGGTGCGCAGCACCGAACTCGGAATCCAGCCTTCTGCGCGAGAATCTGGATTCCGGGTTCCGCCTGCGGCGGCCCCGGAATGACCGGCTTTGTAAAGCCCGTTAGCTTCCTCAAAAATCCGGCTTCGCCGCCATCGGGATGTCGGCGTCCTTGTCGTGGTGGAAGCCCGCCGGGTTTTCGGCGCAGGCGACTTCCGGCCATTCGCCGCGGTCGCGCAGGTAGATCACGGTCGCGGTCCACGGCGTCGTGAAGGCGCCCTCGTCCTCGATGGTGAAATGGACCTGCAGATATTTGTCCTCGTAGTTCGGGTTCATCGGCCCGGCGGGGCGCCAGTTCTCCTTGGCGGCGCGTTCGATGTCGCCTTTGACCTCGTCGCGACTGAGCAGCCGATAGCGCTCGACCACGTGCAGCTTGTCGGTATAGGGCGTGCCGAACAGGTCGATCATGGCGAACGGCCGGTCGACCTTGACCCCGACGGTGTCGATGACGATCGTGTCGCCTTCGTAGTGGGCGACCGCGTCGCCGTGCCAGGACGGCGTCACCTTCGCGGGATGCGACTTGTTCAGCGCGACCCAGCGGACCTCGTGATCCTCGTTGAACAGCATCACGATCTTGTCCGGCAGCTGGATCATCTGCATCGCCATGTGCTTGAACAGGAACGGCACCGGCTCCGGCCAGCACTGGTTGGCGGGGCTCGGATAGGTCACGCCCGCGAGCGACAGCTCGCCCTTCTTCTTGACGACGTCCGCCGCCCAGGGCTGCAGGATCGGATTGGCGTAGTCGCCGACCAGCATGCCGTAGTCGCTCTGGCCGTTGTCCTTGCGCCGCGCCTTGTTGGTGACCGGGCCGGGGCCCGACGCCGGCGGCACGAACCACGGCAACGAGCCATGGCGCCACACGCCGGAGAAATCGGGGACCGAGTTTTGCGCGGCGGCCGGCGTGACAGCGGGTGCCGTCTGTTGCGCCGCAGCAGGACTGGCCACGGCGATGATCGCGAGCGCGAGCAGATTCCCAGGCGCATTCATCAAGACCTCCCCGATGCGTTCTTCGTTTTGGCGGCGCTCCTCGTCCCGGCGCGAGCGCTGGCGACGAGCTTAGCCGCAATTTCGGGGACGGCGCACGGCCGGCCCGAGCCACGAGAGCCATAGGGTTGAGCCCTTGCGAAACCCATCACTCGCCGTCGCACGGCGGCTGACGTGAGGCTGATGGGTTTCGACCGACGTGGGACCGCGCTACGCGCCTTTGCCCACCCTACGGAACGCCTCGTCAGAAGCAGCTCGTTCGGAGGCTCAGACTCGCGAAGACCGCCCCCTCACCCGCGACCCTCTCCCCGCACGCGGGGAGAGGGGGCACGAGGCCGTGCCAAATGATGGTGGTCAAAAATCCGGCTTGTCGGCGTGGGGCACCGGCGACTCGGCGCGGTCGAATTCGCGCGGGTTCTCGGCGCAGATCAGCTCGGTCCATTCGCCGACGTTGCGCCGGTAGGTGATGCTCGCCTTCCACGGCATCGTGAACACGCCGGCGTCGTCGACCGTGAATTCGAGCGAGAGCACCTTGCCGCGATCGTTGTAGTCGATCTCCGCACCGCCGGTGGCGCGGAGATTCTCCTTGTCGTTGCGGTCGATCGCGTCCTTGGCGTCGGCGTAATCGATGAGCCGGTAGCGCTCGACGACGTGCAGCGCCGGCGAGTGCGGCGTGCCGTACATGTCGACCATGGCGTATGGCCCGATCTTGATGCCGACGGTGTCGATGACGAGCGTGTCGCCTTCGTAGTGCCCGACGGAGTCGCCGTACCAGGTCGGCGTCACCTCCGCGGGATGGGTGTCGTTGAGGCGCACGCGGCGCACTTCGTTGCCGTGGCGGTAGATGATCGTGATCCGGTCCGGCTGCTGGACGATCTGGACGATGAAGTCCCAGAACACGTAAGGCACGCCGCCCGGCCAGCACTGATTGCTCGGCGTCGGGTAGCCGTTGCCGGCGAGCGATATCTCGCCGTGCTGCTTCACCACTTCCGCGGCCTCGGGCTTGAGGATCGGATTGGCGTAGTCGCCGACGAGCTTCTGGAAATTGGCGACGCCGTTGGGAAGCCGCGATTTGTTGCGCACCGGGCCGGGCCCCGAGACCGGCGGCTCGAAGCCGGTGAGATAGGGGTGCGCCCACAGCCCGGACAGATTCGGGATCGCGCTTGCGTGCCGGCGGCTCTGCGTGCTTGCAGCGCCCGGCGTGCCACTCGGCTGAGCCTGCGCGAAGGCCGCCGTCGCCGCGAGCGCCATCACCGTCGCCAGGAAATCCGCGCGCGCTCATGATCTCCTCCCGCTCGACGTTCGGCCACGCGGCCGGCCGCGCGGCGACCTTAGCAAAATCTCGCGGCGGGACGCGAGGCTCCAGACCAAGCCCTCCGGCTACCGGACGCCGTCGATGGCTGGTGATGCAAATCTATGCGAGACTTGCGTCGCGGGGGCGAATGGAAAAGCCAGATGCGCCTCAGCTTCACCCTCATCTGCGCACTTGCTGCATCGCTCCTCGCCGTCGCCCCTACTGCCGCAGACGAAGGTTTGTGGCTGCCCGATGCCTTCCCGTCCGCGCGGGTCGAGAAGGCCTACGGCTTTGCGCCGAGCCAGGCCTGGCTCGACCACCTTCGCCTCGCCTCGGTGCGGCTCGCGCGCGGCTGCTCGGGAAGCTTCGTGTCGCCGCGCGGCCTCGTGCAGACCAACCATCACTGCGCGCGCGACTGCATCGCGCAGCTTTCGACCGCTGACGAAGACCTCGTCGAGTCCGGCTTTTATGCCAAGAACCTCGATGACGAGCGCAAATGCCCCGACGTCGAGATCGACCAGCTCATCGCGATCACCGACGTTACCGCGCGCATCAATGGAGCGACGGCCGGCCGCGACGGCAATACCCGCGCAGAGGCCGAACGGGCCGCCGAGGCCGCGATCGCACGCGAATGCGAAGGCGGCGATGCGGCGATCCGCTGCGACGTCGTCGCGTTGTACAGCGGCGCGATCTACCAGCTCTACCGTTACCGCCGCTATCTCGACGTGCGCCTCGTCTTCGCGCCGGAGATCGCCATCGCGACGTTCGGCGGCGACCTCGATAACTACGAGTTTCCGCGCTACGTCCTCGATGTGACGTATCTGCGGGTCTACGTCGACGGCCGCCCGCTCGATACGTCGGCGAATTACCTGCGCTATGCGGCGCGCGACGTGCGGCCGGGCGAGCTCACCTTCACGTCCGGCAATCCGGGAGCAACGAACCGGCTCGACACCGTCGCCCAGCTCGCCTTCGAGCGCGACGTCACCCTGCCGCGCAATCTCTTCTACTATTCGGAGCTGCGCGGGCTGCTCACGGCGTTTGGCGCGACCAGCGCCGAGAATGCGCGGCTTGCCGAAACGCTGCAGCTCGACGTCGAGGACTCGGTGAAGGACGGCAAGGGCCGGTTCTATGCGCTCGCCGATCCCGCCATCATCACCGCACGCGCAGCCGCGGAGAAGGCGCTGCGCGCCAAGGTCGCCGCCGATCCGCGCCTTGCCGAGCCGTACGGGCAGGCGTGGGACAATATCCAGACGACGCTCGACCGCTTCCGCCCCGTGCGCGACCGCTATGTCTTCACCGAAGGCGGCCTCGGGCTCCGCTCGGCCCTTTTCCGCTTCGCCAGGACGCTGGTGCGGCACGCCGACGAACGCACGAAGCCCGAGGCGCAGCGCCTGCGCGAATTCACCGACGCCAATTTCCCCGCCCAGCGCCAGGCACTCGTATCAGACGCGCCGATCTATCCCGAGCTCGAGAAGCTCACGCTCGCCTTCTCGCTCGCAAGATTGCGCGAGGCGCTCGGTGCCGACGATCCCTTCGTGCGAAAGGCGCTGGGCCGAAGCGAGCCCGCGGCTGTCGCCGCCGAGCTCATCGACAAGACGAAGTTCGGCGACGTCGCGCTGCGTCGCCGCCTGATCGATGCCGACGCGGCGACCATCGCCGCGAGCGACGATCCGATGATCGTGTTCGCACGCAAGATCGACCCCGACCTGCGCGCCGAGCGCCGCGCTTATGACGACGGCGTGGTCGATCCCTTGGCGCGCAACTCGGCGCTGATCGCCAAGGCGATGTTCGCGATCGAAGGCACGTCGAGCTATCCCGACGCGACCTTCACGCTGCGCTTCTCCTACGGCAGCGTCGCAGGCTATCGCGAGAACGGCCGCGACATCCCGCCCATCACCACCATCGGCGGCGTCTTCGCCCGGGCGACCGGCAACGAGCCGTTCAAGCTTCCCGACAGCTGGATCGCGGCGCGCGCCGCGCTCGATCCGGAGCAGCCGTTCAACTTCGTCACCACGAACGACATCATCGAAGGCAATTCCGGCTCGCCGGTCGTCGACAAGGAGGGCGCGCTCGTCGGCCTCATCTTCGACGGCAATTATGCCTCGCTCGGCGGCGTTTTCGGCTTCGATGCCGAGACCAACCGCGCCATCGCCGTCGCGGTCGGCGCGCTGCGGATGGCGCTCACGAGGATTTACCACGCCGATCGGCTGGTCGAGGAGTTGCGGTAGCGCGCTCTCCGACGCGGCAACCGACACACGGTCATCGCCCTCCGCGAGCGGCGCAATGACACTCTTCACGTTTGCCAAAAAGGCGAGCCCCCGGGAAGCTTCCCGGGGGCTCTCCGTCGCAGGTCGCCGGATCAGTTGCTCGAGCGGTTGTTGTACTGCGCGCAATTCCGATTGAACTCGGCGCGGACGTTGGCGTCCGGATCCTTCATGGTGGTGTTGCCGCAGCGGACGGTGTCCTGCTCGCCGGTCTTGATGGTCTTCGCGGTTGCCGCGGTGGCAATGAGGCCGACGAGCGCGAGGGCGGTCACAAAGGTCTTCATGATATTCTCCTAAATCTCGATTAAGTGATGCGTGATCGTTCAAATTCCCGACGCCCTCTTGTCTAAGCGCACCCGCCCGGATCGGACGTGAAGGGGTTCACATGTCCGCGATTTGTTTCGGCGACGGGCGAGTTCGATGCCGGCCGAGAAAAACCTCCCCTCGAACTGAAACGGCCGGGACTAAGCCCGGCCATTTCGAAGCGGTCAGCGCGAACGCCATTCCGGCGTCTGGATATCCGGGTCGTAGAGGATGCAATCGCGTGAAAAGCCGAAACGAAGGGATTGGTCGGGCTCGTTGATGACGAATTGATTGCAGACGTCGAAGACATCCCGCCGTGCATCCTTGGCGTCGCCTGCGTGCACCGAAGGAGCGGCGGCGGCGCCCAAAAACATGAATAAAGCAAGCTTCGTCATGTGGCGTCTCCGTAACTGGAAGACATGCCCCGCTGGGTAACCGGTTTTCGATGACTCCTGTGTGAAGGGCCTCACATGCGACCGCATGCATCGGCGCCATCTGCTCAAGATCGCGCCACGCGACCTGCATGCGACGGCACCTCGGTACCTGCGGGTGTCAGCAGCCAACCAAACGTGAGCGACGCGGCCGCACGCAGCGGGAATAAAGCCTGAGTGACCAGGCTCATAAACGGCGACGGCAAAGGGCTGCATGCTCCGGGTGAAGCCCGGCTGCAGCAGCCGGGCACAGAAGGACCGCCGCCATGAAACGCACACCGGATTGCTCGACGTCGGGCCGGCGCGACCGCGATCCATCTCGGCGCCGCGTTGGCCCTCGGTCTCGCGCTCGTCGCGACCCCGGCGCATGCAGGCGTCCCGCTGCCGGTCGTCGCCGAGATGGCGCGCGCGCCGAGCCTCGCCGCCGTGGTGAAGGAGATCGCGCCGTCGGTCGTCGGCATCGAGACGAGTCGCGGCGCGCCGGAGCGAACCGTGCGCAACCCCGGCAGCCTCGCGGCAGGTCGGCGAGGAGGCCCGCACATCAGGCTCGGGCGTGGTGTTCGATGCCGACCGCGGCCTCATCATCACCAACAGCCACGTCATCGAGCGGGCCGACCGCATCATCGTGCGGCTCACCGACGGCCGCGCGCTGCCCGCGCGGCGCGTCGGCGCCGACCGCAACACCGACGTCGCCGTGATCAAGGTCGATGCGGCAGGGCTGACCGAGGCCGCTTTCGCGGACTCCGACGGCCTCGAGGTCGGCGATTTCGTGCTGGCGATCGGCCATCCGCCGCCGCTCGGCCAGACCGTGAGCGCGGGGATCGTCAGCGGCCTGCATCGCGCCAATGTCGGGCTCAGCCCCTACGAGGACTTCATCCAGACCGACGCCGCCATCTATCCCGGAAATTCGGGCGGCGCGCTGGTGAACGTGCAGGGCCGGCTCGTCGGCATCAGCATCGGCTTCGTCGGCGTGTCGAACGGCAATCCCGGCTTCGGCTTCGCGATTCCCGCCCGCCTCGCCCGCACGCTCGCAATGCGCATCGTCGCGGGGGGCGACATCCGCCGCGGCATGATCGGCCTGGTGTACGAGGATTCGGCAATGATCGTCGTCGCCGACCTGAAGATGTCGGCGCCGCCGCCGGGCGCGCTCATTCTCGAGGTCGATACCGGCTCGCCGGCGGCACGGGCCGGATTCAAGCCGGGCGACCTCGTCACCGAGCTCGGCGGGACGCCGGTGCGCGATGGCGTCGACCTGCGGCGGCGGATCGCGCTGCTCGAGATCGGCGATGTCGCCGAATTCGGCGTGTCGCGCCGCGGAAGCTCGCTCACCCTGCGCGCGGCGATGGCCGGAGCCGCACACGCACGAAATGAGGCCAAGCCCCCTTCTATCGCGCCGGCCGCGCCTGTATCATCCCGGCGACGAACAGGACCGATGGTCCGGCTTGGGAGGCGACTGCAATGAAAATGACGTGGTCCGTTATCGCGTTGTCGGCCGCGGTGCTGGGATTTGCCGGCGGGGCGCGCGCGCAGGACATCTTCATCGAGGGCGATATCGTGCGCGGCAACCAGCCAGGCGCGCCCGGGCCGATCTGCGTGCTCAACAACCAGTTCAAGCACCTCGAAAAGGTCGTCTTCCGCTTCCGCATCCGCGACAAGGACGGCAAGCTGATGGACGACAAGGCGCTCAAGAACATCTCGGTCGAAATGCCCGACGGCCAGAAGATCGACGGCTACTATGGCGGCCACCCGCCGCAGGGTCCGACCGACTTCTTCTGGGTCGGCGTCTGGATCGTGCCGAAGGACTATCCGAACGGCACCTTCATCTACAAGGCGACGGCGACCGACACGCAGGGCCATCAGCAGACCTGGGAGCCGATCAAGCGCGTGACCTCCTACCTGCAGATCGTGCCCGGCGAGATCGAGTTCGCAAAGAGCAACTGACCGGCAGCCGAATGCCGGCGCGTACCGGCACTTCCGAGCTCACAGTCAAATGCCGCGCCCCGAGAGGGCGCGGCATTTTTTTGGGTAGCCGCCACGACACCGCGCGGCGCGCAACTTTGGATTGCGCATTAACCGAACATAAATCGATCAAATTCTTGGTCTCTATTCGGAACCGCCGGGGCAGGCGTCAACAATGCGCTGTGGGGGAGCATTGCTCGAACGCATCAATGCGAGGCGGTTCGCCGTAATTCTGATTGCTGCGATGGTGCTGCATGGCCTCGGTGCGACCGAAGCCGGCGCACAACTGCGTGGCCTCAGCGTTCCGAGCGTCGGCGGAGGGGGGCTGGGCGGAGCGGGATCGGCGGCAGCGGCTTGGGCGGAAGCGGGCTCGGCGGAACGGCGCTTGGAACCGGCTCCGGCGCGATCGGCTCGACGGACCAGACGCTCGGCAGCACGGCAAGCAGCGTCACCGGCACCGCAAGCGGCGCGGCCAGCAGCGTCACCGGCGCCGCATCTTCCACGATCGACCGGGCGCCGCCGCTCAACTCGGTCACCAACTCGCTGATGGGCAGCGTCCGCAACGCGGTGTCCACGGCGACGAATCCGGCGTTAAATCCCAACGCGCTCGGTCGCAACGGTACGGGCCAGAACGCGCGCGGCAGCGGCGTTCCGCCGGCCGGCGAGCGGCGGTTCGTGCCGAACGAGGTCGTCGTCGGCCTCGCTTCGAACATGTCCCCGGTTGCACTCGACGAACTGGCGCAGCGCCATCGGCTCACGGCCGTCGAGAGCCACGACATCGCGCTGGTCGGCACCACGTATTATCGCTGGCGGATCACCGACGGCCGCAGCATCTCCGACGTCATTCGCGCGCTCGAGGCCGACGGCGTGGTGCGCCACGCCCAGCCCAATTATCGCTTCACGCTCGCGCAGGCGCCGGTGCCGGCACCGAGCGCACGCGCCGAGCTCGATTCCGGCGCACAATACGCGTCGGCCAAGCTGCATTTGGACGAGGCGCACCACTTCGCCACCGGCGAGAAAGTCCTGGTCGCCGTGATCGACTCCGCGATCGACACGTCGCATCCGGAGATCATCGACGCCGTCGCCGATCGCTTCGACGCCATCGCCCCCGTGGGCGCCGCCAATCCGCACGGCACCGGCATGGCCGGCGCGATCGTGGCGCGCGCCAAGCTGATGGGAGCCGCACCGAATGTGCGGCTTCTCGCGATCCGCGCCTTCAACGGCGAAGGCGACAAATCGGAAGCGACGACGCTGAGCCTCCTCACCGGCATCGACTGGGCGGTCGCCCACGGCGCGCGCATCATCAACATGAGCTTTGCCGGACCGTACGATCCGGACATCGCGCGCGGCGTCGCGGCGGCACGACAGAAGGGCGTGGTGCTCGTCGCGGCCGCCGGCAACGCCGGACCGAAATCGCCGCCGCTCTATCCGGCGGCGGACAAGAACGTCATCGCGGTGACGGCGATCGATGCCGACGACCGGCTGTTGTCCGCAGCCGAACCGCGGCAAGCACATCGCCGTCGCGGCACCCGGCGTCGACGTGCTGGTGCCGGCTCCGGGACGCGCGTACCAACTGACCACCGGCACCTCGGTCGCAGCCGCCGAGGTCAGCGGCATCGCCGCGCTTCTGGTCGAGCTCAAGCCTTCGATCACGCCGGACGAGGTGCGCAAGGTGTCTGCAGTCGACCGCGTTCGATCTCGGCCCGAAGGGACCCGACGACCAGTTCGGCGCCGGCCTCGCCGATGC
The DNA here is from genome assembly GCA_963793985.1 of uncultured Alphaproteobacteria bacterium. Taxonomy (GTDB): domain Bacteria; phylum Pseudomonadota; class Alphaproteobacteria; order Rhizobiales; family Xanthobacteraceae; genus JAJPKK01. The sequence goes on from CAWCCG010000021.1 coordinate 318,904, forward strand.
CGAACGCGCCGTCATGGCGCTCGCGCCCGAGGCCAATCGCGCCGAGCGTCCGATGCTGTTCGCCGACCGCTGGCCCGACGTGCCGCTGCTGCAGCCGTCGCGGGATTAGAGCACGTCAGGATGAAGTGGATCGAACAGCCGTCATCGCCGGGCTTGTCCCGGCGACCCCGATAACCGGAGGACGGCCGTGCCACTATGATCGGGGTGGCCGGGACAAGCCCGGCCATGACGTCTCAAAAAATGACGTCCGTTCCAGCGCGCGCTACGCGGGCCGCAAGCTCACCGCCCGTCGCCGCAGCCCGCGCGGTCGCCGGCGCCGCACACCGCGGTGACGCCGATGCCGCTGATCTGGATCTCGTAGCCGAAGGGATCGTCGACATAGACGCTGTACGGACCGCCGTCGCGCACGTTCTTGACGCCGAGCGCGGTGAGCTGCGCCTTCGCGCCGTTCGCGGTCGAAATCGGCGACGGTGAGGGCGAGATGATCGATCACCGCGGTCGCCTTCGGCCGTGACGATGCGCGGGTTCCGGTTTCCTGCGGCCGGGTGCGGCAGATGATGTGGGTGAGCGGCACGTCGTTGGCGGTGACGCCGAACGGCTTGTCGCCCTTCTTGCCGAAGGGCAGCGCCACGTCGCGATTGTTGGCACCGATCTGCTCGAGATTGAACACCATCGAGTACCAGTCGGCGGCGCGGCGATAATCCGGGCAGGTGTAGGAGACGTGATTGACGAGCGCGACGTCGAGCCCGGACGGCTCGGCGGCAGCGGCTTTCCCCGCATAGGCCGTGGTGGCGGCGAAGGTGAGAATCTCGATCAGGCGGCGGCGGTTGATCTTGCCGTGCTGATAGTCATCGACGTGCTTTGCGACAAATCCTTGCATGGTTCCCTCCCCTTCAGCGCTTGAACGCGTTTTCTTCCGACCGCGGATGCGAGCTGAACATCGTAGTTGAAGGGATCGTAGACATGCAGGCTGCCGTCGCGCCCCGACACCTCGAGCCCCTTCGCCTTGAGCGTTGCGCGCACGCGCGCCTCGTCCCAGTTCGGCACCGTGTAGCAGACGTGGTCGATCACGGCCTCGACGCCGGGCTTGATGCCGCTGGCGCCGCTCGCGACGCTCTTCGGCGTCCGCGCCACCAGGAACGTGCCGCCCTTGCCCTGCTCCGGCCCGAACATCATGTTGGCGCGATTGCCGTCGTCGCGGGTCTGCTCGCTCTTCATGTTGAGGACCGAGGAATACCAGTCGCGTGCCTTGAGGTAGTCCGGGCACGTATAGGACATGTGGTTGATGCCGATGACCTTGAAGCCGCGCGATGCCTGCGCCTGCGCGGCCTCGCCCGCGCCGTAGACCGCAGCGGCGAGCACCACCGCTTCGCAGAATTCGCGGCGATTGAGCCTGCCGCTGTCGAGCCCCTGGACGAGATCAGCGATGAAACGTTCCATGCAAAACCTCCCTTGTCCGGCGTCTCCATGGCGCCGTTGATCGGGAAGGCTAGCAGCATCGCCGCGCGCGCGAAAGCGCGCGGACGCGGCGCGCATCATTCACGCGGCGGCGCTTCTCCCTCCCCGTCTTCGGGGAGGGCGGGGTGGGGCCTCGCTGCGGCTATGAAGAAGTACCCCACCCTGCCCTCCCCGAGAAGGAGTGAGGAGAAATCGGCGCTGCCAGATCAACGGGCCAACGCGGAGCACCGCTCGACGCGGCACGTGCATCATTTGCGCGAGGTGTTGTCCCGGCGGAAATAGACGTCGGCCTTCATGCCGCTGGTGAGCGGCCCGGGCTCCGGGAGATCGACCAGCACCTCGACGACGCCGGTCTCGGTCGAGTTCGCGCGCACGTTCTCGCGGCTCGGCTCGACCATCCGCGAGATGAACGACACCTTGCCCGGAAACTCGCGTCCGCCGAACGCGGCGGGGCGCACCATCACCGGCTGCCCGATCTTGACGTCGCCGATGTCGCGCTCGTCGACCTTGGCGCGGACGCGCAGCGCCGAGAGGTCGGCGAGCACGAGAAGCGGCTGCGGCGAGGCCGGCGACGCGAGCTCGCCGACCTTGGCGTTGACCTGCAGGACGGTGCCGGCGATCGGCGCGCGGATCGTCATCTTGTCGACCGCCGCCTCGACCACCGCGAGGTCGCTGCGCGAAATGTTGTACATGCCCTCGGCCTGGGTCGGCGGCGCATCGGCCTCCACCTTGCGCAACTCGGCCTTGTAGGCGACGAGGCGCTCCTGCGCCTTCGTGAGCGCGGTGCGCGCCGTCTCGACCTCGGCGGCCGAGGCGCCTTCGCTCCGTCGCGCAATGGCCGCGCGGTCGAGCGCTGCGCGCGCCTCCGATACTCCCTTCTGGGCGTCGGCCACCGCATCCTCGGCCCGGCGGCGCACCGCGGCCTTGGGCGTCGGGTTCTCGTCGTTGCGCACCTTCCGGCGCAACGCCACCTGGGTCTCCGCCGCGGCAAGCCGCGCCTGCGCCTCCTCGTCGGCGAGGCGGATCAACGGCTCGCCCGCGGACACGGTGTTGTTCGCCTTGACGAAAACCTCGCCGATGACCCCCGCGACGGGCGGCCGTGATCCTGACCTCCCCGGACACCGGCTCGACCCGGCCGGGGGCGACCACCAGCCAGCGCTCGTCCTCGTCGGTGTCGGCCTTCGATGACTGGGCGGTCATGTACGAAGTGGACACCGCGAGCGAGGCGGCCACCGCGCCGAGACACAGAACCGTCAAGAAGGCCGGCGCGAGCTTCCGCGTGACCATGAGTTGCACACTCCAATTCCGTTGTCGCGCGCCGCCACTGAGCAGGACGCCTCGCAATGAATAATCGAACCGCCGGTTCGATCGCGTTGCCGGCGCGCGCCGGCAGCCGTCACCGACGGCCCATATAATGGTCGCCGATCAAAGCGCCAAGTTCATTGCATCGCAAGGTTTATGCCTCGATGCTCTCAAGGTCGAGGTGGCCGCTCGGCTCGACCGGCTCGGTCGTCGGGTCCGCCGGACCCCAGGGAGTTCCTGGGCCGTCGGCGTGGCTGGCGATCGTGAAAAAGCTGTGCTACCCCCCGCTCGCCGTCATCGCCAGCCGCACTGTGTCGGGGGTCTCGAGGCGCGAAGAGGAAATCTCATGAACGTGAATTGCAGCCGCTCGCCTCGATTGCTCGCCTTTTGCCTCGCCGTATCGGCGGGACTTGCCCTTTCCTCGATCGCACCCTCGCGCGTCGCCGCCCAGGGGACGCCGGAGCAGCGCGCCGCCTGCGAGGAAGAAGCCAAGTACCTGTGCGCCAATTACATCCCGGACGAGCAGCAGATCACCGCGTGCATGGTGCGGAACGTTCACTCGCTGAGCCCGAAGTGCCGCGCCACGTTCCAGACGAAGAAAAAGGCGAAGAAGAAGTAGGACGCCCTCGTAGGCCACCCGCGTCATCGCCGGGCTTGACCCGGCGATCCCGATAATATCGCGAGGCCGTGCCCTACCAAGCGGGATGGCCGGGTCAAGCCCGGCCATGACGAATCCAAGAAATCATCACAACTTGGCATTTGCTGGATTCCGGGTTCGCGCTGACGCGCGCCCCGGAATGACGGAAGAGTGGACTCAGCACATGCACGCCGCCGTCGCCGACGGCCGCGCGGTGCATTGCGCGAGCGTCTTCTGCCATGCCGGCAGCGCGGCGAGCGTCGCGTACCACCGCTTGATCTCGCCATAGGGCGCGAGCGGGAGGTGGACGGCATCGGCATAGATCAGCGGGGCGCCGAGCGCGAAGTCGGCGAGCGTCAGGGTATCGCCGGTGACGTATTTGCGTCCCTTGAGCTGGCCTTCGAGCACCGTCGCCGCCCGGTTGAAGGACTCCGTTCCCTTGGCGAGTGCCGCCGCGTCCTGCTCGTTGATGCCGAGCAGCACGGGCTTCACCAGATACTCGAACACGAACACCGCGCAGGCGGAGTCCCAATGGGCAAGGTCCCAGAACTGCCAGCGCGTGACGTCGAGCCGCGCCTTCTCGTCGGTCGGCAAGCAGGCCGCTCTCCGGCTTCTGCGAAGCGAGATACTGGTTGATGGCGTTCGATTCCCAGATCACGAAGTCGCCGTCCTTCAGGGTCGGCATCCGCATGTTGGGATTGAGCGCGACATAGCCCGGCGACCTGTGCTCGCCCTTGCCGAAGTCGACCATGCGCAGCGCGCAGTCGAGGCCGAGGTGGTTCGCCACCGCCATCACCTTGAAGGCGCGCGGGCTCGGCGGGAAGACGTAGAGTTCGATGCTCATGGGCATGCTCCTTTGTCGATGTGAGATTTGGAAATCCGCGCTGCAGAGGTCTCGTCTTGCGGCCGATATCTTACGAAGCCATGACGCCCCATGACGGCGCAAGCGGCGGAGGGCTCACGCCTCCACTTCGCGCCGGAAATGTTCGAGCACGCCCGGCCAGCCGCCGTCGACGTCGCGGCGCATCTTCTCGCCGGCCTCCTCGCCCATCCGCTCGAACTTGCGATGCTCGAGCTCGACGACGGTCGCGTCGGGGCCGTCGGCGATGAAGCGGACCTCGACCTCGGAGCCGACTGGTGGTATCGGCCTTCCAGTGGCAACTGATGTCCCAGCTCACCACGAAGCGCTGCGGCGGCTCCCACACCTGAATGCTTGCCGATCACCGCTTCCGAGCCGTCCTCGCAGAGCTGATACCAGCGGCCGCCGAGATGCGTCTCCATCACCACCGCTTTCACCGGCGCGTCGCCGATCGAATGGTTGCGCGGCCACCACTGCCCGATCCCGGACGTGAAGACCTCGAAGGCACGCGCCTGGCCCGCCTTGACGCGCAGCGTCTTGCGCACCGGCGCGATGGTGATGGTCCGCGTCATTCCGCTCATTTCGGCTCCCCTTTGTCCTTTGCTCCGCGTTCGACTTCTTCCTGGAACGCCAGCAGCGCCTGATCCCAGAACTGGTCGAGCCAGGCCCGCAGCGCCCCGAGGCCCATGCGGGTCGATGGCATAGACCCGACGTGTCCCTTCGGGCCGGTCCGTCACGAGACCCGCCTCCTTCAAGACCTTGAGGTGCTGCGACACCGCCGGACGACTGACCGGCAGCCCGCGGGCGATGGCGCCGACCGGCTGTGGCCCCGACTTGAGCCGCTCGAACACGAGCCGGCGGGTCGGATCGGCCAAGGCCGCAAGCGCTGTTTCGTAAGCCATGACTAACGGTAAGTTATAACTAACCAATAGTCAAGCGGCTTCGATGCGTCCCGATACTGGCCGGCGGCCGCGCGGCTCCGGTCCCGGTCGCTTCTCAGCAGCACTCGTCCTCGCCCGTGGACACCAGCGCGTCCTTCAGCCATGCGAACGGCAGATCGTCGGAGACGACCTCCGTCACCGGCTTGAACAGCTTGAACTGGTGGCGCCGGTCGTCTTCGGTCCAGAAGGCGACCACGGTTTCGAGCGGCGGACAGCCGGGCAGGCCGCAGGCGACTTCGGCGACCACCACCGGCAGCGCGTCGGCGAGCCTGAAGCGCTCGCGCGTCCATGCCCGCACCCGGTCGAGCGCCGCGACCTGCGCGGGGCTCTTCTTGAAGCCGAGGTCGCGGCGCGCGTTGCTGCTGCGCGCTTGCCGCGCGCCGTCGCGCTGGTTGGTGCTGTCGTCCGTCATCTCGTGCGGCATCGGCTCGCATCGCCTTGCCCCGACCAAATTGCGCCTCGTCCGCTCCGGGATGCTAGCAACCACGCAAACAGGAGGAGACCGCCTTGGCCGAAAAGGTCCTTGCCGCCGTCCGGGTGGCGCCGAGCACGACCGAGATCCGCGAATATCCGATGCCGGACATCCCGGAGGATGCCGCGCTGATGAAGGTCGAGGTCGCCGGCATCTGCGGCACCGACGTCAAGCTCTACAAGCATCCGCCATCCAAGGCTGCGCCGGTGATCATGGGCCATGAGAACATCGGCACCATCGCCAAGGCCGGCCGCGAGTTCACCCGGCGCAAGGGCTTCAAGGAAGGCGACCTCGTGTTCGTCGAGCACTATGTCGCCTGCGGCAAGTGCGAGTGGTGCCATCTCGGCCAGTACCGCCACTGCGAAAACACCGACTGGCGCTACAATCCCGATGCGATCCGCTACGGCTACACCTCGGCCGAGCGCGCGCCGCATCTGTGGGGCGGCTTCGGCCAGTACATCTACCTGCCGTGGAACGCGGTGCTGCATCACGTGCCGAAGAACGTGACGCCCGAGCTCGCCGGCATCGTCACCCCGATGGCGAACGGCATCGAATGGTCGCTGTTCGAGGGCGGCGTCGGCTACGATTCCAAAGTGCTGATCCAGGGGCCGGGCCAGCAGGGCCTCTCGCAGACCGTCATCTGCAAGCAGGCCGGCGCCTCGCTCATCATCGTCACCGGCACCACCAAGGACGCGGCGCGGCTCGAGGTGGCCAAGAAGCTCGGCGCCGACTACGTGATCGACGTGACCAAGGAGGATCCGCTGGCGCGGATCATGGAGATCACCGGCGGCAAGGGCGTCGACGTTTCGCTCGACTGCACCGCCGGCGCCGGAACCATGCCGGTGCTGCTCGGCATCGAAGCGCTCAAGCGCAAGGCCGGCACCATCGTGGTGCAGGGCGAGATGGCGGACTTCCCGAATTTTCCGATCGGCCGGATGACGGTGAAATACGTCACCATGCGCAGCGCGCGCGGCCACAGCTTCAAGGCCTGCGAGCTCGCGCTGGCGCAGCTCGCCTCGCATCGCTTCCCGCTCGAGCTCGTGACCACGCACACCTTCGGCCTCAAGGACGCCGACTACGCCATCAAGTCGGTCGGCGGCGAAGGCGCGAAGGACGTGATCCACGTGTCGCTCTTGCCGTGGGCGTGAGTGCCGCCTGCAGCTCCGTGCAGCCCGGCTTGAGCGAACACGAAACCCGGGGACTGAAGTGACCGTAGGGCGCAATCGCTTTATTGCGCCGCTGCGATCCAGGGTGGCGCAATGCGCTTCGCTTATTGCGCCCTACACCTCGCTCCAGCGAGTCCGGTGGTTACTGGATCGCCCGGTCAAGCCGGGCGATGACAGTGATGAGGGGACGACGCGCGATTAAAACGCGACCTTGTCGCCGCCCTTGAGCGCGAGCATCTCGCGCGCCTCGTCGGGCGACGCGATGGAAAGGCCGAGCCCCTCGACGATCCGGCGGACGTTCGTGACCTGCTGCGCGTTCGACTCGGCGAGCTTGCCGGGGCCGATCCACAGCGAGTCCTCGAGGCCGACCCGCACATTGCCGCCCATGGCGGCGGCCATCGCGGCGATCGGCATCTGGGCGCGGCCGGCGCCGAGCACCGACCAGCGATAATTGTCGCGGCCGAGCAGGCGGTCGGCGGTGCGGCGCATGTGCGCGACGTCTTCCGGGTGCGTGCCGATGCCGCCGAGAATGCCGAACACCGACTGCACGAACAGCGGCGGCTTGACGAGCCCGCGATCGAGGAAGTGCGCGAGATTGTAGAGATGCCCGATGTCGTAGCACTCGAACTCGAACCGCGTCTCGTTGTTCTGGCAGGTCTTGAGGACGAATTCGATGTCCTTGAAGGTGTTGCGGAAGATGAGGTCGCGGGTGCCTTCGAGATAAGGCTGCTCCCAGTCGAACTTGAAGGTCTTGTAGCGGGCGAGCATGGGAAAGAGCGCGAAGTTGATCGAGCCCATGTTGAGGCTCGCGACCTCCGGCTTGAACACTTCCGCCGGCTTCACCCGCTCCTCGACGCGCATGGTCGGCGAGCCGCCCGAGGTCAGGTTGATCACCGCGTTGCAGCGCTGCTTGATGATCGGCAGGAACGGCGCGAACGCCTCGGGCCGCTGGTCCGGCCGGCCGGTCTGCGGGATCGCGGGCATGGAGGTGGACGATCGCGGCGCCCGGCCTCCGCCGCGCCGATCGCGGCTTCGGCGATCTGCGCGCGGTGATCGGCAGGTGGGGCGACATGGTCGGTGTGTGGATCGCGCCGGTGACCGCGCAGGTGATGATGACTTTGTTCGATGTCGCCATGGGGTTCCCTCGGGAGAGGCGGGCTCGAGCGTTCGGCGAGAAAAGCTGGAACTTTTCTCCGCCGAGGCTGCAAGTCTCATGATTTTGCTACTCTTTCGTTATGCGCCCGCGGAGCGCGCCGGGCAAAATGCGCCACCGCGACGGCCCGGTCAACACGACGCGCAAAAAGCTTTGAACCTGCGGACGGCCCCCCGCTACCAACCCTTGTCGGCTCGAACACGGGCCCAAGGGTTCAAAAGGGTTCAAAGGGGTCTCTCCATGTCCATCACGACAAAGATCGCTGCCATTTCGATGGCTGCCCTCACCATGGGCGCCGTGATGACCTCTGGCAGCGAAGCGCAGGCGCGCGGCTGGGGCCTCGGCCTCGGCATCGGTCTTGCCACCGCCGCCGTCGTCGGTGCCGCCGTCGCCGCGAATCGGGCGCCCTATTACGGCCCGGCCTATGTCGCCCCCGCCTATCCCTGCCACTGGGTCCGCAACTTCGACGCCTACGGGAATTATCTCGGCAAGACCTGCGTCTACTGAGCAGACGGTTTCCCGAACCGGTCGATGCTGCGCCCCCCCATCCACCCTGCATCGATCTGGTAGGCCCGTCCGGGTGTTCCCTGCCCGGACGGGCCGCTTTATTTTCTAAAGGTTGAGCACACGACGCCGATCGCGCTAGGTGACCCCGCCTTATCCGCGGAGCCGGCGACGATGGCGGAAGCAACGAGGCTCGACCTCTCCCTCAACCTCGCGACGGTGCGCAAGCAGTGGAAGCTGCCGGAAGCGGTCGCCGCCGCCGCGCGCCACGGCTTTGCCGGCGTCGCGCCGTGGCGCGACATGGTGGAGGAGACCGGCGTCGCGGAGGCAGCGCGCATCTTCAAGGGCAGCGGCCTGCGCGTCACCGGCTATTGCCGCGGCGGCCTGTTCGCGGCGGCGGGGCGGGAAAAACTCGCAGGCGGCGATCGACGACAACAAGCGCATGATCGACGAGGCCGCCGCCATCGGCGCGGAGAACATCGTCATCATCGGCGGCGGCCTCGCACCGGGCTCGCGCGACCTGCCGCGAGGCGCGCGCGCTCTTCATCGAGGGGCTTGCCGCGATGCTGCCGCATGCGCGCGCGGCGCGGCGTGCCGCTCGCGCTCGAGCCGATGCATCCGATGTATGCGGCGGACCGCGGCTGCATCACCACGCTCAAGGAGATGCTCGATATCGCCGATGCGCTCGGCAACCACGGGCTCGGCATCGCGATCGACTGCTATCACGTCTGGTGGGACCCCGAGCTCGCGCCGCAGCTCGCCCGCGCCGGCAAACGGATCATCGCGCACCACATCTGCGACTGGCTGGTGCCGACGCGGCACCTCCTCACCGACCGCGGCATGATGGGCGACGGCGTCATCGACTTTCCCGCGATCCGCCGCCTGGTCGAAGCCGCCGGCTACACCGGCATCCAGGAGGTCGAGATTTTCTCCGAGGACTGGTGGGCGAAGCCCGGCGACGAGGTGCTGGCGACCGCGGTGGAGCGGTTCAGGACGGTGTGCAATCCTGCCGCTGACCGCCGGAAGCCGCTATGCCTTGCCGGGCGAGCGCCCAGCAGCCGCCGCGCGCGCTCGAAGAAGCCGCCGATCACCGGCCAGAACAGCAGGACGAGCGCGAGCGTGGTGATGGTGCCGACGAGGCCGTTCGACCAGAACACCCCGAGGTCGCCGCCGGCGCCGATCATGGACAGCCGGAAGGCATCCTCGGTGCGGCTGCCGAGCACGAGCGCGAGCGTGAGCGGCGCCAGCGGGTAGTCGAGCTTCTTGAAGACGTAGCCGAGCACGCCGAAGCCCAGCATCAGCCAGATGTCGAACATCGCGTTCTGGATCGCATAGGCCCCGATCGCGCAGGACACCAGGATCATCGGCGCGACAGCGGCGAACGGCACCCGCAACACCGCCGCGAACAGCGGCACCGTGGAGAGCACCAGCACCAGCCCGACCACGTTGCCGAGATACATGGACGCGATGGTGCCCCACACGAATTCCTTGTGCTCGACGAACAGCAGCGGGCCGGGATTGAGGCCCCACACCAGAAGCCCGCCGAGCAGGATCGCGGCGGTGCCGGAGCCGGGAATGCCGAGCGCCAGCATCGGCAGCAGCGCCGAGGTGCCGGCGGCGTGGGCGGCGGTCTCGGGCGCCAGCACGCCGTCGATGCGCCCGGTGCCGAACGTCTCCTTGTCGCGGGCGAAGCGCTTGGCGAGGTTGTAGCCCATGAACGAGGCCGCGATCGCCCCGCCCGGCGTGATGCCGAGCCAGCAGCCGATGAAGGCGGAGCGCGCGATCGTCGCCCAATAGCGCGGTAAGGTCTTCCACGTTTCCCAGACGACCTTCGGATTGATGTGCGCCACGTGGCCGCGGAGCGCGAGGCTTTCCTCCATGGTGATCAGGATTTCGCTGATGCCGAACAGGCCGATCACCGCGACCAGGAAGTTGACGCCGCGCAGGAGGTCGGTGAATCCGAACGTCATGCGCAGTTGCCCCGACACCGTGTCCATGCCGATGCCGGTCAGCAGAAGGCCGAGCGCCATCGCGATGACGATCTTGTGCTTCTCCTCGCGCCCGAGCCCGACGAAGGAGCAGAAGGTGAGGAGATAGACGGCGAAGAATTCCGGCGGCCCGAAGCGCAATGCGAAGTCGGCGATGCGCGGCGCGAGGAAGGTGATGAGGATCACCGCGACCAGCGAGCCGATGAAGGAGGACGTGAAGGCGGCCGTGAGCGCCTGCGCGGCCTGGCCCTTCTGGGCCATGGGATAGCCGTCGAAGGTGGTGGCGACCGACCACGCCTCTCCGGGAATGTTGAACAGGATGGACGTGATGGCGCCGCCGAACAGCGCGCCCCAGTAGAGGCAGGACAGCATCACGATGGCCGACGTCGGGTCCATCGAGAAGGTGAGCGGCAACAGGATCGCGACGCCGTTGGGACCGCCGAGACCCGGAAGCACGCCGACGAACACGCCGAGCACCAACCCGACCATCATCAGGCCGAGCTTCTGGAACGTCATCAGGGTCATGAAGCCCTGGAACAGCAGCTCGAACGCCTCCATCGAATATCCCCGCCAGGCTGCCGAGACTAGAAGCCGAAGGCCGCTTCGAGCGGTCCCTTCGGCATGATCACGTTGAAGGCGATCTCGAAGGTGAGAAACATCGCCGCGGTGAAGAGAAAGCCGGTGAGCAGCGATTTCCACAGCGCGATCTTGCCGATCCACCACATGAACCCGGTGACCAGCAGGAAGCTCGCGACGTAGAGCCCGAGGAAATCGGTGGCGATCACGAAGGCGAGTGTCGGAGCCAACACCTTCATCACCCGCGAGAGCTGATCGCGGTTGATGAACCCGTCCGACTCGGCTTGCGGCGACGCCAGCAGGCGCACGAGGCCGTAGAGACAGGCCGCGCCCATCAGTATCGAGAGATAGAACGGGAAATAGCCGGCCTGCGGTCCGTCATCGCCCCATGACCTGCCGACCCGCGCGCTGTCCCAGCCGAGCAGGCAGGCGAGCGCGAGGAGCAGGAGCAGGACGACGATGTCGACGCTGCGGGACTTTACGATCGGGCGCTCGTCCGGCCCCACGGGAGCTTCTTGCGACATGACCACTCGAATTCCGCGCGCCGGGCACGCCCGTCCGAAAAGCTGCGGACTTTTCGGACCGATCGTGCGCGACGCAAAAACCTCACGAAGCGACGCGATTCGAGTTGAACCGATCGCGAGTGAGCCAACCCGGGTGTCCGGCAGGCGGCCACCCTTTCGATCCACCGGAAGAAGTCGTCCGAAGGCCCGCGATGGAAGCTCAGTTCGTCGTGCCGACGAACCCTGCTTCGGTCATGAGCTGCTTGTGGAGAGCCTCGTCCTTTTCCAGGAACTTTACCATGTCCGGACCGGTGAGGAAGCTCGGCTTGAGGGCCTGCTTTTCCATGTAGTCCTTGAACTCCGCCGTCGCGGAAATCTTCCGGAACAGGTCGACGTAGAACGCGGCGACGTCCGGCGCGACCTTGCCCGGCAGGAACATGCCGCGCAGCATCGTGTACTGCACGTCGAGCCCCTGTTCCTTGCAGGTCGGAATGTCGTTCCACGACTGGTCCGGCGTGACCTTCGCCTTGTATTCGATGCGCTCGTCGTCGAAGACGCAGAGCGCACGCACCTGCCCGGCGCGCCAGACCTCGGCGTTCTCGGACGGATTGTTGACGTTGGCCTCGATGTGATTGCCGACGAGCTGGGTCGCAGCCTCGCCGCCGGACTTGTAAGGCAGATAGTTGAACTTCGCCCCGGTCCGCTTTTCGATGAAGGCGGAAAGAATTTGGTCTTCCCGCTTGGAGCCGGTGCCGCCCATCTTGAAGGTCGGCGATGCGCCCTTGGCGGCGTCGGTGAATTCCTTGACCGTCTTGTACGGCTTCGCAGCGTTCACCCACAGGCCGAACTGGTCGAAGGCGACGATCGAAACCGGCGTCAATTCGCGCCAGTCGAACGGAATCTTCGCCGACAGCGGCAGGGTGTAGATCAGCGAATAGGCGATCAGGAACCTGTTCGGGTCGCCCTGCCCCGCCTTCATGTACATCAACGCCTCGGCGCCGGACGCTCCGCCCTTGAGCGAGACCACCATCGGCTGCTTCATGAGGCCGTTCTTCTGGACCGCGATCTGCAGCATGCGCGCCATCTGGTCGGAGGCGCCGCCGGCACCGGCCGCGACCACGATTTCCACGGGCTTGGTCGGCTCCCAGGCGAGCGCCGCGCCACTCCAGGCCGAAGCCGCGACCGCGACCGCGCCGAATATGCGCAAGCGATTGACGATGGCTGTCATCTTCATCTCCTTGGGAAGCCCACGGACCAGCACTGGCGGCTGTGTTCGATATTCGCGCGACATTTTGCGCGTTTGCAACGTCGGTTCAAGGAAAAACCCGGGTCTCCGCGGGCCATTTCGACGCGCGCCGCGAAAGCGCCGGCTTCGGTTCCCCGCGCGAAACGCTGCGCCGATCGCTCAAGCTCCCGGCCTCGCCACCGTGAGACAGCGCTCGATGACGCGCGCCACGTGAACCGCGTTCCTCCCGGTCCCGTCCTTGATCTGGTGGCGGCACGAGGTGCCGTCGGCGACGATGATGGCATCGGCCGGCGCGTTGCGCACCGCCGGCAGGAGCGACAGCTCTCCCATGGCGAGCGAAACGTCGACGGTGTCGGCGTGATAGCCGAAGGCGCCGGCCATGCCGCAGCAGCTCGACTCGATCGGCTCGACCGTGAGCTCGGGAACGAGCTTGAGCGCGCTCGTCACCGCGCTCATGGCGTCGAACGATTTCTGATGGCAATGGCCGTGGAGGAGCGCGCGGCCGCGCAGCGGCGCGAGCGGCAAGGCGAGCCGTCCGGCGCGCGCCTCGGCGGCGAGGAACTCCTCGAACAGCACCGCGCGGCCCGCCACTGCGGCGGCGCGGCCGTCCTTGATGAGGGCGGGGATCTCGTCGCGGAACGAGAACAGGCAGCTCGGCTCGAGGCCGACGATCGGCACGCCGCGCGCAGCATAAGGTGCGAGCGCCGCGAGCGAGCGCTCGGCCTCTTCGCGCGCCTTGTCGACGCGCCCGACCGCGAGGAAGGTGCGGCCGCAGCACAGCGGGCGGGCGCTGCCGTCGGCGGGCGTCGCGACCTCGACGCGATAGCCGCCGGCGCGAAGAACCGCGAGCGCGGCGCGCAGGTTCTCCGGCTCGAAGTAGCGGTTGAAGGTGTCGGCGAAGAGGATGACGTCGCGGGGTTCGGTAGGGTGGTCGCGGCTGCCGACCGCGCCCTCTTCGGACTGCAGCGGCCCCCTCCCCGACCCTCCCCCGCAAGCGGGAGAGGGAGTCGCGCGACTCGGAGTCCCTCAACCAGTCGCTGCGCCAGCGCGGCAGCGTGCGGCGCGCGGAGAATTCGGCGAGGCTTTCGGACAGCGCGGCGGCGCCGGGGACGAGGTCGCGCAGGTTGAAGAGCCAGGGCAAGCGCGCCGCGATCGGCGCGTAGCGCGGCAGCCAGCCGACGAGGCGGCTGTGCAGGCGTGAGCCCGTGCTTCGCCGCCCGCGCGGCCAGCACTTCGATCTTCATGCGCGCCATGTCGACGCCGGTCGGGCATTCGCGCCGGCACGCCTTGCAGGAGACGCAGAGCTTCATCGTCTCCGCCATCTCATCGGACGTGAGCGCGTCGGGACCGAGCTGACCGGATGACCGCGAGGCGGAGCGAATTGGCCCGGCCGCGCGTGACGTCCTTCTCGTCGCGCGTCGCGCGGTAGGACGGGCACATGACGCCGCCGGCGAGCGCACGGCAGGCGCCGTTGTTGTTGCACATCTCGACGGCGCCCTGGAAACCGCCGCCGACGCCGGGATAGGCCGACCAGTCGAGCACCGCGGTCATCGGCTCGCCGTGATAGCCGGGGCCGTAGCGGAAGTTGGTGCGGTCGTCGAACTTCGGCGCCCGCACGATCTTGCCGGGGTTGAACAGGCCGCCGGGATCGAAGCGGTCCTTGACCTCCTCGAAGGCGTGCACCAGCCGCTCGCCGAACATCGGCTTGTGGAATTCCGAGCGCACCAGCCCGTCGCCGTGCTCGCCGGAATGCGAGCCCTTGTATTCGCGCACCAACGCGAACGCCTCTTCGGCGATCGCGCGCATCGCCGCCTTGTCCTTGTCGAGGCGCAGGTTGAGCACCGGGCGCACATGCAGGCAGCCGACCGAGGCGTGCGCATACCAGGTGCCGCGGGTGCCGTTCTTCTCGAACACCTCGGTGAGCCGCGCGGTGTATTCGGCGAGGTGCTCCAGCGGCACCGCGCAGTCCTCGACGAAGGACACCGGCTTTCCCTCGTCCTTCATCGACATCATGATGTTGAGGCCGGCGGTGCGCACCTCGGTGATCGCGCCCTGCAGCTTGGGATCGAGCACTTCGACGACGCCGCCCCACTTCGCGCCGGAATGACTCCAGGCGAAGCCGAGGTCGCCCATCAGCGCTTCGAGCTGGTGAAGGCGGGCGAGGTTCTCGTCCCAGTCGTCCTCGGCGAACTCGACGAGCAGCACCGCATCCGGCTCGCCGCGCACGAAGGCGTCGATGGTCGGACGGAACATGGCGATGTCGCGGGCGAGCTCGATCATGGTGCGGTCGACGAGCTCGACCGCGATCGGCTTGAGCTTGACGATGTGCTGGGCCGCCGCCATCGCGTCGTAGAAGCGCGCGAAATGGCAGGCGCCCACCGCACGCCGCCCGAGCAGCGGCCACAGCTTGAGCTCGATCTTGGTCGAGAAGCCGAGCGTGCCTTCCGAGCCGACGAGAATGTGGGCGAGGTTGTGAAACGGCGCATTGGGCGCGAGCGCGTCGAGATTGTAGCCGCCGACCCGGCGCTGAACTTTGGGAAAGCGCGCCGCGATCTCGTCGGATTCGCGAAGCCCGATGGCGAGCAGGTCCTCGGCGAGCGGACGCAGCTTCGGATCGGGCGCCGGGTCTTTCAGGCCGGGACCGACCGAGGCCGAAATGCGCCGGCGTGCCGTCGGCAAGGATCGCGTCGATCGAGAGGACGTTGTCGCGGGTCACGCCATAGCGCAGCGAGCGCGCCCCGCAGGAATTGTTGCCGGCCATGCCGCCGATGGTGGCGCGCGAGGCCGTCGAGATATCGACCGGAAACCACAGCCCGTGGCGCTTGAGCTGGCGGTTGAGGTCGTCGAGCACGATGCCGGGCTCGACGACGCAGCGCTTCCCGGCGACATCGAGATCGATAATGCGGTTGAGGTACTTCGAGCAGTCGATCACCAGCGAGTGGTTGACCGTCTGGCCGCTCTGCGACGTTCCGCCGCCCCGTGCCAGCACCGTGACCTTTTCGGCGCGGGCGATGGCGATGGCGCGTTCGGCCTCGGCGATGGAGCGCGGGGTCACGACGCCGATCGGCATCATCTGGTAATGCGAGGCGTCGGTCGCGTAGCGGCCGCGGGTGAAGGGGTCGAACCGGACCTCGCCCGCAAGCTCCGCCCTGAGCCGTCTCTCGAGCCCGGGCGCCACCGTCACCGCGACACTCATCTCATTCCCTGCTGCAGGTCCGCGCCGCATCCGGACCAGCGGCCGGGATTGCCGCCGCGCCGATGCCGCCCTCGAAAGAAGCGCGGTAACTCATAGGCGAGAGCGCGTCCGGAAGCAAAATCATCGGCTTCGCCATACCGGCAGCGGATACCGACCGGGCTTGACTGGGCCTTGCATTCGTCCTTCATGGCGCCACATCTGGCATTCCAGCCGGATTGCAGCCCGGATCAGCGACAATTCCGTTCAGAGGTCAAACAATAGCCATGCCTAAGAATTCGTCCCGCAATGCCGGCCGCCATTTCCTGCAGATTCCCGGGCCGACGCCGCTTCCGGATCGGGTTCTGCGCGCCATGGACACCCCGATCATCGACCATCGCGGGCCGGAATTCGCAAAGCTTGCCAAGCGGGCGCTCGACGGCGTCAAGACCATCTTCAAGACCGCCAATCCGGTGATCATCTACACCGCGACCGGCACCGGCGCGTGGGAAGCCGCCCTCGTCAACACGATGTCGCCGGGCGACCGTGTGCTGATGGTCGAGACCGGCCAGTTCGCCACCTTGTGGAAGAACATGGCGACCAAGCTCGGCCTCAAGCCGGAATTCATCTCGACCGACTGGCGCACCGGCGCCGACCCCGCCGTCATCGAGGCCAAGCTGCGCGAGGACAAGGGCCACGAGATCAAGGCGGTGTGCGTGCTCCACAACGAGACCGCGACCGGCTGCCTTTCCCCGATCGCCGAGATCCGCAAGGCGATCGACCGCGCCGGACATCCCGCGCTGTTGCTCGTCGACACCATCTCCTCGCTCGCCTCGACCGACTACCGCCACGACGAGTGGGGCGTCGACGTCACCATCGGCGGCGCCCAGAAGGGCCTGATGCTGCCGCCCGGCATGTCGTTCAACGCGGTGAGCGACAAGGCGATCGCCGCGTCGAAGAATTCGAAGCTCGTGAAGTCGTTCTGGTCGTGGGAGGACATGCTCAACGCCAACAAGGCGGGCTACTTCCCCTACACGCCGGCGACCAACATGCTGCAAGGCCTCGTCGTCGCGATCGACATGCTCCACGAGGAGGGCCTCGAGAACGTGTTCGCGCGGCATGACCGGCTCGCCGAGGCGACGCGGCGCGCGGTGCGCGCCTGGGGCCTCGAAATCCTCTGCCGCGATTCGAAGTACTACTCGCCGACCATCACCGCGGTGCTGCTCCCCGAGGGCCATGACGCCGACAAGGTGCGCAATCTCGCGCTCGATCATTTCGACATTTCCTACGGCATGAGCTTCGGCAAGTTCCTCGGCCGCTATTTCCGCATCGGCCATCTCGGCGACACCAACGACCTCACGATCCTCGGCGCGCTCGCCGGGACCGAGATGGCGCTCACGCTCGCCGGCGTGCCGATCAAGAAGGGCGGCGTGCAGGCGGCGATGGACTACATCACCTCGGTGCACGGCGCGGCGCAGCGCGTCGCCGCGGAGTAAGCGGCGTAGCCGGCCGGATTCGGGCGCGATGGCCTTCACGCTCTACAACGCGCCGCAATCGACCTGCAGCCAGCGGGTCCGGTTCGTGCTCAATGCCAAGGGGCTCGCCTTCGAGGAGAAGAAGCTCGATCTCCTCGAAGGCGACCAGCTCAAGCCGGACTATCTCGCGCTCAATCCCAACGGCGTGGTGCCGACGCTCGTCCATGACGGCGAGGTCGTCATCGATTCCACGGTGATCATCGAATACCTCGACGAAGTCGCGCCGCAGGGTGAGACCTTCACCCCGCGCGAGCCGGGCGAGCGGGCGCGCATGCGTTCGCTGATGCGCTTCATCGACGAGATGCCGGCGGCCGCGGTGCGGGTGCCGACCTTCAACCTCGCCTTCCTGCCGCGCTTTGCGAAGATGAGCGAGGAGGAATTTCTGGCGTTCGCGGAATCGAAGCCGCTGCGCAAGGAATTCATGCTGGCCATGGGCCGCACCGGCTTCCCCGAGAAGGACATGAACGCCTCGCTCGAGCGCATGCGCCGCACCTATGAGCGGATGGATGCGGCGATCGCCGCAGAGCGGTGGCCCGTTCCTCCAGGGCTCGCGGCCGACGCTCGCCGACATTTCGGTGATGCCGGCGCTGGTGCGCATGGACGACCTCGGCCTTGCCGGCATGTGGGCCGACCGGCCGGCGATCGGCCGCTGGTACGCGGCGATCCGCGCCCATCCTGCCTTCAAGCCGACCTACTATCCGGGCTCGCTGCTCACCGAGATATTCCCGCACCTGCGGGACAAGCAGCTCGCCCGCGCGGGCTGAGGCCCGACGCAGCCACCAAAACACACCTGCGCCAGATGATTCGGCGGCGGCATTCGCGCACCGCCGGCGCCGGCGCATCGCACCCTTTCCGAGAGGCACCGGAGCGCAGCGTGCCCAGAATGCGCTGCCGCTTCATCGCGGAAACCGCGTCAGATTGTCCGCACTCGTGGAAATCCATCGGCTCGTTGGTGACGGAACCGTGACTGGAACGCGAATTGCTACTATGCTGTGCACTGCCCGAATTCCTTGCATAGGAGGCGGTAAATGCGGGGTGTTTGCCTGATAGGGGTCACGCGTGCCTTAACGACGGTCACAGCCACGGCTTTCCTGGCCCTCGTGGTCGCATTCGGCAGCGCGCCGGCCCAGGCGGAGGAAGGTCTCTCGCTCGACGAATTGCTCTCGGGCGTCGTCCGCATCAAGACCTTCATCAATCCCGACGGCTACACCCGCGAAAGCCTCGGCCGCGAGCGCGAGGGCACCGGCATCGTGATCGATGACGCCGGGCTCGTGCTCACCATCGGCTACCTCATGGTGGAGGCCCATGCCGCCGAGATCACCACCAATTCCGGCCGCACCGTGCCGGCGAGCGTGGTGGGCTACGACAACGAATCCGGCTTCGGCCTGTTGCAGGCGATCACCCCGCTCAAGGTGCGGCCGCTGCAGATGGGCAAGTCCGCCGACCTCAAGAAGGGCGACCCGGTGCTGGTCGCCGGCTATGGCGGCCAGGGCGGCATGGTCGCCGCCCATGTGGTCTCGAAGCGCGAATTCGCCGGCAACTGGGAATATCTCCTCGACGAAGCGATCTTCACCGCGCCGCCGCATCCCGCCTGGAGCGGCGCCGGGCTGATCGCCCATGACGGCAAGCTCGTCGGCATCGGCTCGCTCATCGTCGGCGACACCTCCGGCAAAGGCGAAGGCGGACGCGGCAACATGTTCGTGCCGATCGACCGGCTGTCGCCGATCCTCGGCGACCTCATCGCCGAGGGGCATTCGATGCAGCCCGCCCATCCCTGGCTCGGGCTGAACACCGACGAGGTCGACGGCCGCCTGGTGGTGAGCCGGGTCACGCCGGGCGCTCCGGCGGAGAAGTCCGGGCTGAAGCGCGGCGACGTCATCGTCGGCGTCGGCACCGACAGCGAGAAGCCGAAGGACCTGCCCGACCTCTACCGCAAGATCTGGGCCCAGGGCGCTGCCGGCACCAACATCGCCCTCGACGTGCTCCAGGGCCACGAGCGCCGCCACATCGACGTGCCGTCGATCAACCGCCTCGACCGGCTGAAGCTGAAGAGCACGTTTTAGGGCGCGGGCCGCGCCGTCAGCGCGCATTTGGCGAACATGGTCATGGCCGGGCTTGTCCCGGCCACCCCGATCATGGGGCACGGCCGTGCCTCGTTATCGGGGTCGCCGGGACAAGCCCGGCGATGACGACGGAATGTGAGAAACTTCGACGCGGCAACCGACTGTTCAGCGTCCCTTCCTACCCCGCCACGCTCCCCCACGCCCCCGCGAGCTGCTCCGCCCCGCGCAACGACAGCGCGTTGAGCGTGAAGGTCGGGTTCGCCGCGCTCTCGGTCGGGAAGATGCCGCAGCCGGCGACGTAGAGGTTCGGCAGCTCGTGGCTCTGGCCGTAGCTGTTGACGACCGAGTTCTCCGCCGCCGTCCCCATGATGGTGCCGCCGAGGAGGTGCTGCGGGCCGATGCCGCGGCCGGGCCAGATCTCCTTGGCGCCGGCGGCCTTGGCGATCGCCTCGCCTTCGGAGATGGCAGCGGCCCACAGCCCGTGGACGTCGCGGTCGTAGGTGTGGACGATGCGGGCGAGCGGCATGCCGAACTCGTCCTTCTCCTCGGCGAGCTCGACGCGGTTGTCGAGGCTCGGCATCTCCTCGATGATCGCGGTGATGCGGGCGAGCCCGCGCGCCTTCACCTTCATGAACTCGTCGAGCTCGCGGCCGAACAGGTCCGGGCCGCACGCCGGCGATGCCGCGGGCGTCGCTCTGCTTCATCGCCGCGGTGGTGCTCCAGAACGTCGAGCCGAACGCGTCCTTGCGGAACGTCTTCGGATGCCGGTCGTAGGTGACGAAGTCGTAGCCCGCCGAGCCCATGTAGTTCTGCACGTCCTCGGGGAAGATCGCGGCGATGGTCGCGCTGCCATGCGCCATGACGTATTTGCCGACGAGGCCGCTGCGGTTTGCAAGCCCGTTCGGGTGCTTGTCGGTGCGCGAGTTGAGCAGCAGGCGCGGATTGTTCGCGGCGTAGGTCGCGAGCACGACGACGCCCGCCTCCTGCACCTGGCGCTGTTTCTTCTCGTCGTAATACTCGACGCCGGTGATGCGGGTGCCGGCCGGATTGGTCAGCACGCGGGTGACGTAGCTCATCGGCCGCACCTCGGCGCCGCGCTCGCGCGCCTCGCCGAGCCAGGTCGACTGCGGATTGGCGAGCGCCCGGGTCGGGCAGCCGGCGGCGCACCAGCCGTCATAGATGCAGGCGTCGCGGCCCTTGTAGGCTTGGCTGTTGATGCCGACGGCGCCGCGGATCATGTGGATGCCGAGCGCCTCGAAGCCGGGCAGCCAGACTTCGCCGTAGCGGAAGGATTTCAGCGGCGGCATCGGATAGGGCTCGCCCGCC
The DNA here is from genome assembly GCA_963793985.1 of uncultured Alphaproteobacteria bacterium. Taxonomy (GTDB): domain Bacteria; phylum Pseudomonadota; class Alphaproteobacteria; order Rhizobiales; family Xanthobacteraceae; genus JAJPKK01. The sequence continues at coordinate 339,805 of CAWCCG010000021.1, forward strand.
GGCCGCCAGCGCTCTTCCGCCTTGGCGTCGCCGGAGACGCCGATCTCGCGGGCGACCTTGTCGTAATAGGGCGCGAGGTCGGCATACGAGATCGGCCAGTCGAGCGCGCGGCCGTGGTCGCTCTTCACCGTGAAGTCGTCGGGCAGGAGGCGCGGGAAGTTCGCGGAGTAATGCAGCGCGGCGCCGCCGGTGCCCCAGCCGAGGTCGCCGGTGCGGCCGGCCGGGTCCTTGCCTTCGTAGAGGATGGTGGGCCCGGCGCCCTTGAGCCGGCGGCCCCAGATGTCGGACGAGATGAGGTCGGTGAGCTTCCAGTCCGGCCCCTGCTCGAGCAGCACGACTTTCTTGCCGGCACGGGCGAGCACGGCGGCGAACACCGAGCCGGCAGCGCCGGCGCCGACGATCACGGCATCGACTTTTTCGAGCGCCATCTCACCACCTCTGCTCGGGAAGGATGTGGGGCAGGTACGGCACGCCGACCCGCGCGAAGCCTTCGACGGTGCCGTAGACGACATCGACGGCATCGTTGCGGAGATTCGCATAGACGAGCGCCTGCGGCGGCCCGTCCCAGCTCTTGAGCTCGCGCCGGCTCATCGCGGCGATGAAACGGATGCGCGCTTCCTCGTCGAAGGCGGCGAACGGCTTGCCCTCCGCGGCCTGTGCCGAGCGCGCAATGGCGCCGAGCGCGCTGCGATAGAAGTTCACATAGGGCGGCCGCACTTCGCTCACCCGCACGCTCAGGAGCGCGAGCGGCGCCGGCTGGCCGAGCTGCTGATCGACGAAATGGGCGATGCCGGCCTCGCGCGCGCCGATCGCGAGCGTGTCGCCGACCGCTTCGAGCGTCTCGACCTCGGCAGGGTTGAGCACCTTGAAGGCCACGCCTTGCGCGCGGGCCTGCCGCGGGGTGAGCAGCACCTCGACCCCACCCGCCGTAAAGGCGAGCGCGCCGATCGAAGCGCCTTTGATGAAAGCCCTGCGGGCCATCTCGTCCATGAACGCATCCTCCCATGTCCCGCCGCGGCAATTTGCCGGGCGAGAACGCCGGCAGCGTAGAGCGAATGCGAGCCGAAATGAACAGGGGTGCGGCGCGGTCACGCCGCTAGCCGACCGGGTTCGCGCTGACGCGCGCCCGCGGAATGACGAAGCGCGAGTCCTGCGCGGGGTGGAAGAGACCGGCGTGCGGGGGAAATCGAGATGCAACAATGCAACAACATCCCACGAGAATTCACCGGAGCGGGCTTCGCCGCTGACTGCGTCTTCGAATCGTCGCTATAATGGCGAGTCTGGTTTGCCCACCGCGTAGAGCCCTTCGACGCATGGCCGGCGCGGGTACGACGATGCGGTTTCGCACCATCTCGGGACGTCATGCCGCGGCGGCGCTAGCAGCGCTGCTGGGATTGGCGTGCGCGCCTGTCGCAGCAAAAGACAAAGAAACTGACGACAAGGGCACGGCCGACGCGGTCGAGACGACCATCGGGGCCTCCGTCCTGTCCGATTACCGCTATCGCGGCATCAGCTTGACACGGCTGCGGCCGTCGGCCTCTGCGAGCTTCGAGGTCGCGCGCGACGGCTTCTATGTTGGCGGCCTGCGTCTACGCCGTGCGGCTGCCGGGCAGTCCGGTCGCCGAGCTCACGGGCACCGCTGGCATTCGCCGCACGCTCGCCGGCATCGACTTCGATCTCTGGGCGGAGGCCTACTACTACCCCGCACGAGACGCCGGCGCCCGGCGACGGTGCCACCAATTACTGGCAGGCGAACCTCAAGGGTTCGCACAAGTTCGACGGATTCGAGCTGATCGGCCAGCTCGGCTATTCGCCGACCGTGTGGAACTCCGGCGCCTGGGGCGTCTACGGCTCGGGCGTGCTCAACTTCGACATGCCGACGTTCAAGCTCCCCAGCGGAGACATCGACTGGAAGCTCGTCGGCGAGCTCGGCTACCAGGGCTTCGGCACGACCTCGCTCGGCTCGCAGCTGCCCGATTACGCCCACTGGCGGCTCGGCACCGTGTTCACGCGCGGCGAGTGGAGCCTCGAGGTGAGTTACCAGGACACCAACCTGAGCAAGGAGAGCTGCTTCGTCCTCACCGGCGACACCTCGTCCGGGGGATGGCTGGCAGCGATCAGCGATACCGCAAGCCGGCGCTTCGTCGCGAATACCGACGGCCTGCGCTCGGATCTCTGCGGCCGCGCCGCCGTCGCGGTGCTGTCGTTCGAGTTCAGCCCGCCGAAACAGTAGGACCAGCGGTTGACCCGATGCGTCATTCCGGGGCGCGCGTCAGCGCGAACCCGGAATTCAGGCTGCGGTGACGAAGAACGGCTGGATTCCGGGTTCCGCCGGCGACGGCCCCGGAATGACGGCCTGCGTGCGCGATCAGGGCGCGATGAAGGCGTCCGCCAGGTTCCCGTTCACGCCGTCCGCCGTAACGGTGTGGTCGACGATCCTCGGATTGAACACGGTGAACTGCCTCGGCGCGAGCAGCGTCAGATCGGGAAGGTCGCGCGCAACGAGGTCCTGGAATCGGGCAAACTGCGCGCGACGCCTGACCGGATCAGCCTCGATCGCCGCCGCCTCCAGCAGGGCGTCTGCTTCCGGGCTGTCGTAGTGAGAGCCGTTGGAGAACGGCACCCCTCGCCTGAAGTTCCTAGACCAGAACAGGCGCTGCACGCCGACGGTCGGATCGAACATGTTGTTCGCGCGGCTTACCGTGAAATCGAAATCCCGATCGGAATAAATTCGCCTGACATAGGCGGCAAAGCTTTGCTCGCGCGGCGTGACAGCGATCCCGATCCGCGCCAGCGCCTTCGCGACGTATTCCGCCGTCTCCCGATAAACGTCGCCGGCCGGCACGAAATCAAGGGCGAGCCGGAAGCGGGAGCCGTCGGCGCCACGCACGAGCCCGACGGCGTCGAGGAGTTTTTCTGCACCCGGCGGATCGAAGTTTTGGCGCGGCACGTCCGCGGAGTAGAAGCTTTTCAGTTGTGGACTGATTGGCCCAAAGGCTACATCGCCCTGGTCGCGCCAGACCGCGTCGAGGAGCCCCGTGCGGTCGATCGCGCGCGCGATCGCTTGACGAACTCGAAGATCACCGATCGGCGCGCGATCGAGGTTGAATTCGAGCCGCAGCACCTGATTGGTATACTGATAGCCATTGTTTTCGAAGCGCAGGTTCGGCAGCGCCATCAGACGCTCGAGCTGCTCGGGCGAGACCGGGTTTGCCGGTGCGAGATCGATCGCGCCGCTCGCGAGCGCCGCCATGCGCTCCGTCGGATCGGCGATGAAACAGACGACGATGGCATCGAGATATGGTTTCTGCACATTCCAATAGTCTGGATTGCGGACGTAGGAGATATGGCTGCCTCTGGCCCAGCCTTTGAACCGGAATGGTCCGGTCCCGATCGGTGCGACGCCGTTCGGGTTCGTCGCCGGATCGGTGCCGGCATAAACGTGCCGCGGCACTATCGGCGACTCGCAGGCGGCGAAGGCGCGGATGAGATAGGGCGCGGGCTTTGCCAGCCTGATCACGGCGGTAAGACTGTCCGGCGTCTCGACCTCTGAGACATTGGCAAAAGTCGCACGCCCGCGCGGATGGACCTCTTTGAGCAGCCGAATAGAGAACGCAACGTCGGCCGACGTGAAGGCGGTGCCGTCGTGCCACCGCACGCCCGGCCGCAGGCGAAACGTGAACATGCGTGCGTCATCGCTCACGGCCCACGCGATGGCGAGTTGCGGGCGGGGCTCGAGGTCGAAGTCGTAGGCGAGGAGCCCCTCGGTCACCTTGGCTGATACCGCCATGGTCGGATCGGCCGAATCGGTCAGCGCCACCAGCGTCGCGGGCTCCGGATCGACGAGGAGCGCAACGAATTCCGCCGCGGCGCGGCCGGCGTTCGGTCTCGGCGCCAGTCGCAGCATGCGTACGCGTCGCCGCGGCACCCACCGCGAGGCCGAACATCGCGCGACGAGTCCAGCGTCCGTTCATGGTGGCTGGAGCCGAGGGTCTCGGGTCGTCGGCATCCACACGGCAGGGCACGCGTAGAAGCTCCTGTTCCGGACCTCTCCGGATTTCGTATTATACGAAGCCTAGGTCCGAGGTTCGTGCCGCACAATGCGCCGTATTTTGAGCCTGCCTCAATAAATTACGAAGGCTGTCATGCGCTTCGATGAACAGGATCTGTCGCTCTTCGTCGCCATCGTGCGCGCCGGCAGCATCACGCGGGGGGCAGCGCATGCGAACCTGTCCCTCGCCGCCGCGAGTGCGCGCGTGCGCAACATGGAAGCCTCGCTCGGCATCACGCTGCTCATCCGCGGCCGCGAGGGCATCACAGCCACGGCGGCCGGTCGCGCGCTGGAGACCCATGCTGTGGCGATGATCGAACAGGCGCGACGCCTGCGCGAGGAGCTGGCGATCTACGCGCCCGGGATGTCCGGGCAGGTGCGGCTTCTGTCGAACACCAATGCCGTGAGCGAGTTCCTGCCCGACCTGCTCGGATCATTTCTCAAGGCGCATCCGCACATCGACGTCAGGCTCGAAGAGCATACGAGCGAGCGAATTGTCGGCCTGCTTGCGGAGGGGGTGGCCGACATCGGGATCCTGTCATCCAACGCCGGCGCGGAGCGCCTGCAATCCCGCTTCTTTCGCGACGACCGGTACGTACTGATCACGCCCAGGGGTCACAAATTGGCCAGGCACAAAAGCACGGTGCTCGCCGCGCTGAAGGATGAGGGCCTCGTCGCCGGCCCGAGCCACGGCCTCATCGTTCAGGAGGCCGAGCGGCTCGGCATGCGCCCCCGCATTCGCGTGCGGGTGGACGGCTTCGACGCCGTTTGCCGCCTGGTGGCCTGCGGAGCAGGAATTGGCATAGTGCCCGAAAGCGCGGCCGCGCGCGCCAAAGTCCGGCCATTGCTCGCCGTCATCACGTTACGCGACGGATGGGCCGAGCGAAGGCTCCTCCTCTGCGTGCGCGATGCGGAGCGATTGTCGGCCTCGGCGGCGACGCTGTTCGATCATCTGGCAGGCACCGTTTGAATGACCGGGCCGATCCGCGGCACACTCCGTATCGATAGCACCCCTAAACCCGCTCCCTCTCCCGTGCCGGCTCGATCGCGCCGTCGGTCTTCTTCCAGGCGTCGAGGCCGCCTTCGATGTGGCTTGCCGCAAGGCCGGCGTCCTGGGCGGCGCGCACCGCCATCGCCGAGCGTTCGCCGAAGGCGCAGTAGAACACGAGGCGCTTGCCGGCGTCGGCGAGCGCGCGAAGCACGCCGCCGTCGCCGATCGCACCGACGAGATCGCCATAGGGCGAGTGGATCGAGCCCGGGATGACGCCGTGGCGCTCGCGTTCGCGCGTCTCGCGCAGATCGATCAGGGCGACGTCGCGGCGCCCGACCGCGGCCTTCGCCTCGGCCGGCGTGAGCGCCCAGCCGTGACGGGCGATGTCCGCCTGCGCGAAGCCGACCCGCATGTTGGCGGGGATCGCGACGTCCATCATCTTCGGGTTGCCGAGCTTGAGATTGTCCATGAGCGCGACGTATTCCTCGACCGACCTCACCTGGAGCCGCGGGTTGAACGCGCGCTCCTCGGCGATGGTCGAGACGGTGTCGCCCTTGTAGTCGTGGGCCGGATAGACCAGCGTCTCGTCGGGCAGCTTGAGCAGGCGGCCGAAGATCGAGTCGTACTGCGCACGGGCGTCGCCGTTCTGGAAGTCGGTGCGGCCGGTGCCGCGGATGAGCAGCGTGTCGCCGGTGAAGACGCGGTCGCCCATGACGAAGCTGTAGGAATCGTCGGTGTGGCCGGGGGTGTAGATGACGTCGAGCTTGCGTGCCTTCGATCTCGAGGGTATCGCCGTCGGCGACGCGCATCGACACCACGTCGGCCTTGGTCTGCTCGCCCATCACGGTGATGCAGCGGGTGCGGTCGCGCAGCGCGCCGAGCCCGGTGATGTGGTCGGCGTGCAGATGGGTGTCGACCGCCTTGACGAGGCGCAGGTCGAGCTCGCCGAGGAGCTGGACGTAGCGGTCGACCTTCTCCAGCACGGGATCGATGATGAGCGCCTCGGCGCCGCGGCGGCTCGCGATCAGGTAGCTGTAGGTGCCGGACACGCTGTCGAACAGCTGTCGGAAGATCATCGGCGGCCTCACGTTGTGGTTGGGCACGGGGGCATTCGACCACTATAGGACCGCCGAAAACGACAAGTCCATGACAGGTCGCCGCAGTGCACAATCCCCTTGCACGAAAGCTCTTGCGGTGCGAAGCAGCGCAGCAGCGGAAGTTCCAGACCGGATAAACGGCGGAGCGCGAAACGATGGCTTGGACACTTCCGATCTCCGTCACCGAACGCCGGCTGTCGCTCAGCCGCTGGGACCTGCTCGCCGTGCTGCTCGTGCTCGGCGTCATGGTGTTTCTCGCCGAAGCGAGCCGCCACCTGCTGGCGCCGCTGTCCGAGCTGAAGATGACGCCGATCTCGCTCGATCCGGCCAATCTTCCGGAATATGCGGCGCGCACCACGCTGCGCATGCTCGCGGCCCTCGTGCTCTCGCTCGTGTTCACCTTCACCTATGCGACGCTCGCGGCGAGGAACAAGCATGCCGAGCTCGTGCTGGTGCCGCTGCTCGACATCCTGCAGTCGGTGCCGATCCTCGGCTTCATCTCGGTCACCGTGGTGTTCTTCATGTCGCTCGCGCCCGGCCGCGTGCTCGGCGCCGAGTTCGCGGCGGTGTTCGCGATCTTCACGAGCCAGGCCTGGAACATGGCGTTCAGCTTCTACCAGTCGCTGCGCACGGTCCCGGTCGAGCTCGTCGAAGCGTCACGGGTGTTCCGCCTGTCGCCGTGGATGCGGTTCTGGCGGCTCGACGTGCCGTTCGCGATGCCGCAGCTCATCTTCAACATGATGCTGTCGATGTCGGGGAGCTGGTTCTTCGTCGTCGCCTCGGAGGCGATCAGCGTCGGCAACACCACGATCACGCTGCCCGGCGTCGGCTCCTACATCGCGCTCGCCATCGAGCAGCGCAGCCTCTCCGCCGTCGCCTGGGCGATCGGGACCATGGCGATCGTGATCCTGCTCTACGATCAGGTGCTGTTCCGCCCGCTGGTGGCGTGGGCCGATCGGTTCCGCTTTCAGCAGGAGGCCAGCGCGCTGCCGCCGAAATCCTGGGTGCTCACCGTGCTGCGCCGCTCCGGCGCGGTCGAGACGCTCGGCGACCGGCTCTCGCTGGTGTGGCGGCGTTCGTTTTACCGCGGCACGCGCGCAGCCGATGAAGCCGATGATCACCGCGCCGGACCGCGAGGACAAATTGCTCCTCGGCCTCTGGCGCGCTGTCGTCACCCTCGTGGTGCTGGTCGTGCTGTGGGAGATCGGGCGCTTCATCATCGAAGGCGTCAATCTCGCCGAGGTCGCCAAGGCCATTCTGCTCGGCCTCGCCACCCTGGTTCGGGTCACCGTGCTGATCGCGATCGCGAGCCTCATCTGGGTGCCGATCGGCGTCGCCATCGGCATCAGGCCGCATCTCTCCAACGTCGTGCAGCCGGTGGCGCAGTTCCTCGCGGCGTTTCCGGCAAACCTCCTGTTCCCGATCGTGGTGTCGGGCATCGTCGCGTTCCATCTCGATCCCGACATCTGGCTGAGCCCGCTGATGATCCTCGGGACCCAGTGGTACATCCTGTTCAACGTCATCGCCGGCGCCACCGCGATCCCGGTCGAGCTGCGCGACGTCGGCACCAACCTGCAGGTGCGCGGCCTGTTGTGGTGGCGCAAGATCGGCCTGCCCGCGGTGTTTCCCTATCTACGTGACCGGCGCCATCACCGCATCCGGCGGCTCGTGGAACGCGAGCATCGTCGCCGAGGTCGCGAGCTGGGGAAACGTGCACCTCGAAGCCAGGGGCATCGGCGCCTATATCGCTTCAGCGACCGAAGCCGGCGACTTCCACCGCATCGTGCTCGGCATCGTGGTGATGAGCGGCTTCGTGGTGGCGATCAATCGGGCGTTCTGGCGCCCGCTCTACTGGTATGCCGAACGCAAGTTCCGGCTCGGCTGACGAGGCAAAGTAGACGAGGCAAACAATGAGCGCAGGCCTCCTCGAAATCGATTCGGTCCGCCAGGCGTTCCCGCGCCCCGATGGCGGTCAACTGCTCGTCCTCGACGACATCAATCTCAGGCTCGAAGAAGGCCAGATCGTCGCGCTGCTCGGGCGCTCGGGCTCGGGCAAGTCGACGCTGCTGCGGTTGATCGCCGGGATCGCGCGGCCGACCAACGGCACGCTCACCTATCTCGGCGCGCCGATCCAGGGGCCGGCGCCGGGCATCTCCATGGTGTTCCAGTCGTTCGCGCTGTTTCCCTGGCTCACCGTGCTCGAGAACGTCGAGCTCGGCCTCGAGGCGCTGCGGCTGCCGGATGCCGAGATCAGGCAGCGCGCGCTCGCCGCGATCGATCTCATCGGTCTCGACGGCTACGAGTTCGGCCTATCCGCGCGAATTGTCCGGCGGCATGCGCCAGCGCGTCGGCTTCGCCCGCGCGCTCGTCGTGCATCCCAACATCCTGCTCGATGGACGAGCCGTTCTCCGCGCTCGACGTGCTCACCGCGGAAAACCTGCGCACCGATTTCCTCGAGCTGTGGAGCGAGCGCCGCCTGCCCATCAAGGGGGTGATCCTCGTCACCCACAACATCGAGGAGGCGGTGCTGATGAGCGACCGCATCCTCCTGTTCTCGCGCAATCCCGGCCACATCACCGACGAGATCAAGGTCGACCTGCCGCAGCCGCGCAACCGGCTCGATGCGCGCTTCCGCGCCCTCGTCGAGCGCATCTATGTCGCGATGACGGCGCGGCCGGCGGCGACGCCGCGCACCGCGCCGCCGCCGGAGCGCGGCATCGACGCCGTGCTGCCGCGGGTGTCGGCGAACCTCGTGTCCGGCCTGATCGAGACGGTCGCCGGCCCGCCCTACAACGGCAAGGCCGACCTGCCGCTGATCGCGAGCTCGCTGCACATGGAGGTCGACGACCTGTTCCCGGTCGCCGAGACGCTGCAGATGCTGCGCTTCGCCGAGATCGAAGGCGGCGACATCCGCCTCACCGACACCGGCCGGCAGTTCGCCGATGCCGACATCGACGACCGCAAGCGGCTGTTCCAGCGCCAGCTGCTCGCCTATGTGCCGATCGCCGCGCACATCCGCCGCGTGCTGCAGGACCGCGCCAATCACACCGCGCCGAAGAGCCGGTTCCTCGACGAGCTCGAAGATCACATGATCGCGGAATCCGCCGAGCAGACGCTGCGCGCCGTCGTGGCCTGGGCCCGCTATGCGGAGGCCTTCGCCTATGACGACGAGACCGAGACCTTCAGCCTGGAGAATCCGAGCTGAGTGGCGCTCGGGTGCCGAGGTCAGCCCGCGGCGGCTGCGCGGCGGCCTGCGGGACCAGCGTCCTGATCAGGCGGCCGATCGACGCGACGGAGGTGAAGTTCGCCGGCGTGATGGCGCGGTCGGGGATCTCGATCGCGAAATCGGCCTCGACGGCGAACACGAGGCTCGTCATGTCGAGCGACGTCAGGCCGACGTCGCGCAGATTTTCCTCGAACCCGAACTCGCGATCGAGCGAACGGTCGCGCAGCAAGCGATGCACGATCTCGGCGATTTTCGGTTCCGGTTCCAAGGCGTCAGGCGGCATGGGCGATTTCAGCGTGGGGCTAGATCGGGAACTAGCGGATCGGGCGGCACCACGGCGAGCTGCTACCTTCGGCTTGAGGCAAGAAACGGACCGGCGCAAGGTTCCCTCGCACATCTGGTTAATGCGCGAGTTCCACGCCCGATCGCTTCTCGCCTGCGAATTCAGCGAAATTTCGCGGGTTCCATAGCAAGCACCGCTCGGCATGTCCGTTTCGCCGGGCCGCGCAAATCGTCGCACAGGGCGGCCAAAATGATCATTTCGGGTGCCAATCGGTACGATGATAACCATGTCTGGCGGAACAACGGGATGTTGCTTGCCGTCCGCAGCGCCGGACTTCAAGCTGCGAAGACAGGCACGGTTCCGGCATCGTCCGTCCGTGTGCCGCTGAGAAGGGTCAGGCTGCGGCGATGGATGACGTGACGGCTTTCGACTGTGCCTCCGGCGCTTCCCGCCTGTCGCAGCGGACCTGAAACCGCGCGTCGAGGCGGTCGGCGCGGGTCGCTGCAGCGCACGCCGACGCGGTCGACCGCGGCGCCAGGTTCCCCGCCGAAGCCTTCGCGGCGGCGCGCAAGGAGCGGCTGCTCGGCCTGCTGGTTCCCACGGAACTCGGCGGCGACGGCGCGACCGTCTCCGATGTGGCCGAGACCTGCCATGCGCTCGGACGCGCCTGCGCTTCGACCGGCATGGTGTTCGCGATGCACTCGATCATGGTCGCGATCCTGGTGCGCCATGGTCTCGGCAGCGCCTGGCATCGCGGCATGCTGCGCGACGTCGCCGCACAACCAGTGGCTGCTCGCGTCCTCCACCACCGAAGGAACCGGCGGCGGCGATCTGCGCGCCAGCGCCTGCGCGGTCAACGTCGACGGCGGGCGCATGTCGCTCGCGAAGAATGCGACCGTGATCTCCTACGGCGCCGAGGCCGACGCCATCGTGACGACCGCGCGCCGCGCGCCGGACGCAGCACCGTCCGACCAGGTGCTGGTCGCGCTCCTCAAGAAGGACTATCGGCTCGAATTCGCTGTCCGGCTGGGATGCGCTCGGCATGCGCGGCACCTGCAGCGCCGGCTTCGCCCTCGCCGGGACCGGCGAGCCCGAGCAGGTCCTGCCGGTGCCCTACCAGGACATCCACATGCGATCGATGATGCCGATCGCGCATCTGACCTGGAGCGCGGTGTGGACCGGCGTCGCTTCCGGCGCGGTCGAACGGGCGCGCGCCTTCATCCGCAACGTTCGTCGCAGCGGCGCGCCGCTGCCGCCCGGCGCCGCGCATCTCACCCGCGCCACGGCGTCGTTGCAGACGCTGCGCGCCCTCGTCGCGTCGTCACTGCAGCGATTCGAGAGCATTGCCGAGCAACCCGAGGAGCTCGACGCGCTCGCGTTCCAGACGGCGATGAACCTCCTCAAGGTCAACGCCTCGGAGACGGCGCTCGCGACCGTGATGAGCGCGATGCAGGCCTGCGGGCTCGCCGGCTATCGCAACGACGGCGCGTTCAGCATCTCGCGCGCGCTGCGCGACATTCTTTCCGCACCGATCATGATCAACAACGACCGCATTCTCGCCAATGCCGCCGGCGCGCCGTCTGCTGATGGAAGTGCCGGCGACGCTACGCGACTAAACTCATCCGAGGTCACCGATGCTCTCACCGTCGCAAGCCCGCGCCGATGTCCGCTGCCTGCGTCCGAAGACCGGCTCGATGTGCTCGGCCGTTCGCTGTTCGCCGAGACCGGCAGCCCCGGCGTTCACGGCCGCACCGCCTTGTTCGAAACGGTCATCGATGGGTTGACGGCGCTGATCACGCGGCTTCGCGAGCCCGGCACCGAGGTGCTGCGCTTCCCGCCGGTGATGACCCGCGGCCACGTCGAGAAGGCCGGCTACCTCGGGAGCTTTCCCCACCTGCTCGGCTGCGTCTGCGGCCTCGTGGGCGACGATCGCGAGATCCATGCGGCGCTCGCGCCGCTTCAACGCCGGCCACGACTGGACCGGCGCGCTGCGGGCGAGCGATCTCGTGCTCACGCCCGGCGGCCTGCTATCCGCTCTATCCGCTCGCCGCCGCGCGCGGCGCGATCCCGGCGGCCGGACACAGGTTCGACGTCGCGTCCTATTGCTTCCGCCGCGAGGCGACCCACGAGATCGATCGCCTCCAGGCGTTCCGCATGCGCGAATTCGTGTGCATGGGCTCGCCCGACGAGGCGACCGATTTCCGCGACCGCTGGATGGCGCGCGCGCCGGCGATTGCGGAGAGCCTCGCGCTGCCGCACAGCATCGCGCCGGCGAGCGACCCGTTCTTCGGGCGCACGGCGAAGCTGATCGCGCAGAACCAGCTCGATCAGGCGCTGAAGTTCGAGCTGCTCGATTCCCGTCCGCTCGGAAGACAAGCCGACCGCGTGCATGAGCTTCAACTGCCACCGCGACCACTTCGCGTCGACCTTCGGCCTCGCGACCGCATCGGGCGAGGTCGCGCACACCGCCTGTGTCGCCTTCGGCATGGACCGGCTGGCGCTCGCGCTGTTCGCGACCCACGGTCTCGACACCGCACGCTGGCCGCAGCAGGCGCGCGAGAGCCTCGGGCTGTAGCGGCGGCAGCCGCGTGCGCCTCACTCCGGCTCGATGCCGGCGTCCTTGATCATCTTCGCGTTCTTGACGAGCTGCACCTTGACGAACTCGCCGAGCTCCTGGGGCGTGCTGGAGAACGCCTCGAAGCCGACATTGGCGATCTGCGCCTTGATCTTCGGATCGTCGATGATCTTGCGCATCTCGGTGTTGAGCCGCGTGATGATGTCGGGCGGCGTGCCGGCGGGCGCGAAGAATCCGGCCCAGGATTCGACCTCGAAGCCGGTGAGCCCGGATTCGTCGAACGTGGGCAGATCCGGCAGCAGCGTGCTGCGCACGAGGCGGGTGATCGCGAGCGCACGCAGCGTGCCGGCCTTCACATGGGGAAGGCCGGGCGTGAGATCGGAGAAGCTCATGGAGACGCGGCCGCCGATCACGTCGTTGAGCGCGGGCGGCACGCTCTTGTAGGGCACCTGGAGGATGTCGATGCCGGCGAAGCGCTTGAGCGTCTCGCCGGCGAGAATGCCCGAGGTGTTGCCGCTGCCATAGGTGAGCTGGCCGGGATGGGCCTTGGCATAGGTGATGAGCTCCGGCAGCGACTTCACCGGGATCGCCGGGTTGATCACCATCATCAGCGTGAAGCTGCCGATCCGGGTGATCGGGGCGAAGTCCTTCACCGCGTCGTAGCCGACGTTCTTGAGCAGGAACGGATTGGCCGAGTGCGGTGAGTTGGTGCTGGCGAGCAGCGTGTAGCCGTCGGGCGGCGCCTTCGCGACGAAGGTGGCGGCGATGCCGCCATTCGCCCCCTGCCGGTTGTCGATGACGATGCTCTGACCGAGCGCGATCCCGAGCGGCTGGGCGATGATACGGCTGACGATGTCGGTGCCGCTGCCCGGCCCGAACGGCACGATGATGGTGATCGGCCGGCTCGGCCAGGTCTGTGCCTGTGCCTGCGCCCGCGCCGCGAGCGGCATCGCTGCCGCGCCGCCGACCAGGGCGATGAAATCGCGCCGCCGCAACGGCATGGGCTCGCTCCTCCCAATGTTGGGCAAGGCCTCCAGCGGACCCGTGCCGCAGTCACGATAACATGATCGTCAGGCGGCCGGGACGTGCGCCGTCGCCGCGGGCAGGCGGTAGAACTCGCCATACTTGCCGCGCAGGTAGGACAGGTAGGGTCCGATGCTCATCGGCGCGCCGGTGGCGCGCTCGACGAGCTCGGCCGGGGTGAACTTGCGCCCGTGGCGATAGACCTGCGCGACGAGCCAGCCGTGGAGCGTGTCGAACCGGCCCGCCGCGATCTCCTGCGGAATCTCCGGATGTGCGGCGACCGCCGCGGCAAAAAACTGCGCGCTGAGGATGTTGCCGATGGTGTAGCCCTGAAAGCCGCCGCCGAGGCTGCCGCCATACCAGTGCACGTCCTGCAGGCAGCCGTTGCGGTCGTCGGCGGGAGAGACGCCGAGATCGCTCTCCATGCGGGCGCGCCACGCCTCCGGCAGATCCTTCACCCGCAGCCGGCCCTCGAGAAGCTCGATCTCGAGGTCGAAGCGCATCATGATGTGGAGGTTGTAGGTCACCTCGTCGGCATCGGTGCGGATCAGCGAGCGCTCCACCTTGTTGATGGCGCGATAGAAGGCCTCGAGCGGCACCTTGCGGAACGGGTCCGGAAACGTCTGTCTGCAGCACCGGAAAGAAATGCTCCCAGAACGCCCGGCCGCGGCCGACCACGTTCTCCCACAGCCGCGACTGGCTCTCGTGCACGCCGGCCGAGGCACCGCAGCCGAGCGGCGTGCCGTCGAGAGCGGGCGCGACGCCCTGCTCGTACATGGCGTGCCCGGACTCGTGGATGGTCGAGAACAGCGCCTGGCCGATGTCGTGCAGATCGACCCGCGTGGTGATCCGCACGTCGCCCGAGGCGAAGCGCGTCGAGAACGGATGATGCGTCTTGTCGAGCCGCCCGCGCTCGAAGTCGTAGCCGAGGCGCTCGACCACGTCGCGGCCGAACGCGATCTGCGCCGGCTCGTCGAAGGTTCCGTGCAGGACGCGGTCGTCGATCGCGGGCTGCCCGGCTGATCGCGTGCACGATCGGCACCAGCTCCTGGCGCAGCTCGGCGAACAGCGCCTCGCACCGATGCGGTCGTCATGCCTTCGTCGGCGCCGTCGATCAGGGGATCGGCGATATGCGCATAAGGCGCAAAGAAGCCTGCATATTCGCGCGACAGCTCAATGGTCCGTTCGAGATACGGCACCATCGCGGCGAAGTCGTTCGCAGGCCGGGCCCGGGTCCAGGCGTCGTAGGACGCTGAGGCCGCGGCGCTGGCGCGCGCGACGTAATCGGGCGGCACCTTGATCGCCTTGTCGAAGTCGCGCTTCGCCACCTGAACGAGGCGGGCATCGTCGGCGTCCGCGGGCAGCGAGGCCGCATAAGGCTCGAGCTGCGTCGATCAGACGCCCCGAGCGCCGGATCGACGGACTTCTCGTGGGCGAGCCGGCTCAAGGTCGCGCCCTGCCGGGCCCGCGCCACGGCGCCGCCCGACGGCATGTAGGTCGCCTGGTCCCAGCCGAGCACCGCAGCCGGCCGAGCCGAGATCGGCGATCTCGGCGAGCCGGCTCTTGAGCTCCGCAAGCTTGTCCTTGTCCGATGGCATCGTCAGTGCCGGCCCTTCTGCGACATCATGTTGATCTCGGTATTGAAGCATACCGGCTCGCGGTAGCCGCGCGAAACCGTGACGACGTTCGGGTTCGCGTCCTTGAGCGTCTGGAACACCGGTTCGGTCGCGCGCCACAGCGGCGCGTGGCCGGAGAATGCGGCGTCATGATGGGCCGGCATGAACACATCCGGCTTGTAGAGCGTCATGTGCTCCAACGCCCGTTGCGCGGTGAGGGACGGCAGAAATTCGGCCGACAGGGCGACGAGCGCGAGATCGACGCCGCCGATGCGGCCCATCGCCGACCGCTCGTGGTCGGTCGGATGGCCGCCGCTGTCGCGAAAGACGATGCGGAAGCCGTCGTCGAGCGTGATGACGTAGGCGATCGTGCCTTCGCGGATGACGCGCGGGTCGGAGGTTCCGCGCGACCGGATCGCCCGCGTCTTCGGCCTCCTGGGCCGGCGTCGGCTTGGGAGCGATCGTGTTGAGCGCGTGCTCCATGACCTCGGCGATGGTGGGGTCGGGCTGCGCGTGACGCGCGAGGATCGGCTCGATGGTGAAGCCGTCGAACTGCAGAACCTCTCCGTGCTTGCCGGTCACGGTGCGGATTTGCGTCGCCGGCACCGCCTGGCTCAGGAGCTTTTCGGTGGTGACCGGGGCGCCGACCACCAGCGCTCCCGTCCGCACGGCGATCGAGGCCGCATCGGCCATGTGGTCGAAATGACCGTGGCCGATGATGATCACGTCCGCCCGCTTCACGTCGTTGGCGGCGAAGCCGAGCGGCGGATAGTTGCTGCCGCGGTCGATGAAGGCATCGAGCAGGATGATCTTGTCGCGATAGGCGAGCTCGAAATTGGCAAAGCCGGTCCATCGCACCGCGAGCGTGTGCGCATTGTGCGGCGGCGGCCCGCCGGTCGACACGAGCGTTGGCAGCCGAGCATGCGGAATCGCGCGGGACAGCGGCGAAACCCGGATCGGCTTCGACGGCGTCGTTGCGTTCGGCGCGTGGGTCGGTGAACGGACGTGAAAATGCGAGTTGGGCCAGCAGGACTTGGGCCGCCAGGAGGATCGTCGTGGCGGCAAAAATTCGAACCACATTATGCATTGTGTACGGAACTCCCCCGGATCGCCCCCGAAAGATCGCGGCGACCTTAGCAACGTCCGTGCTGCAACGCTAGATTGTCGGCGCGATGCGATTGCGGGAAATTTCGGCAGGCCCCATGAGCCCGACGCGCCGCGAGAGCAGGCGGCCGGCGAGGATCGGCAGGTCGGCGACCGCGGGCCAAGGATCATCTGCCGCAAACGCGGCAAAGGTCGTCGGCTGGCGCAGCGAGCGCAGATAGTCGAGCGGCGCAAGCGAGCCGGCGATGATCGAGCGCGCGGCCGACACGACGTCGCGCGAGACGTGAGCCCAGGCGACGCCGGCATTGCCGCGCATCCGCGAAACCGTCTCGCCGGTCGCGAGCGCGAACTGGATCGCAGGGAAGTCGACGCCCGCCGCGGCACCGAGGCCGATCCACGTCCAGGCGCGCGGGTTGACGTCGAGAAGCTTGATGCGGCGATCGCGGGCATCGAATTTGAATTCGACCTCGACCAGGCCTGAGAACCGCAAGTCGGCGAGGAAGCGGAACGCCTGCGCCTCGACGTCGGGATGCTCGATCGTTTCGACGAACGTGCTGGTGAAGCCGAAGTCGACCGGATACTGCCGGGTCCGGCGCGCCACCAGCGAGGCCACCGGCTTGCCGTGATCCCACACCCCGGCATAGGAGAACTGCGCCTCGCCGCCGCCGGGGATGAATTCCTGCACCATGATCGCATCGCGACCGACGAGCGCCACCGCCTCGTCGTAGCGCGCAAGAAGCGCGGCGCGGTCTTTCACCAGCCAGGCCTTGGCAACGTTGAATCGGTTGCGGCCGACCTGCACGGTCGGCTTGAGAATCGACTGGAAACGAGCAGGCGAGCTTCGCTATGTCGTTGCGGTCGATCGGGAAGTGGGTCCACGGTGAATCGACCCCGACCGTATCGGCGTGCTGGTGGGTGAGCCGCTTGTCCAACGCGAACCGCGTCACCGGCCACGGCGGCGTCGTGAGCACGAAGGCCTCGCCGAGCAGGTCGTGGCGCTGCGCCACCAGCCGCGCCTCGGCGTCGCCGCCGGGAAACAGCACCCAGCGATCGAGGCGATGATGCGCGGCGAAGTCGACGAGCCATTGGGCCGCACCTTTGGCATCCGGCCCCGGCCACGTGCCTCGGCGCAGGACGTAGCGGGAATAGCTGGTGATCGGGTGGTCGTGGGTCACGAACCAGACCGGGATGCCCTTGCGCCCGAGACTGCGCGCCACGGCGAGGCTGCCATGGGCCCCGCCGACGATGAGGGCCCCGGGTCCGCGCGGGACATCCGCCGAGGCGTCGGACGGAAGAGCCCGCGGCGACGGCGAAGACGGCGGAGACGGCGTCATGGGCCGGTTTTTTCCAGCGTGGCCGCGCCGGCGGTGTCGCGCGCCGGCTTCCGCGCGGCCGCGTCACGACGGGCCGAAGAGGCATGACTGCGGTCAGCGAGCACACGCTTCGTCAGCTCACGGGCGGCGAAGCCGGCGCCGGCAATGAAGCGCATCAACGGCCCGTAGCTCGCGAGCGCGCTTGCGCCGACGAAGTGCAGGCCGGGTACGCTCGATTCGAAGCCAGCCCCGAGAATCGGTGCACCGTCGCGCCGCTCGAGGGCGGCCAGCAGGCCGGCGTCGAGAATGCCGAGCCTCGCGACGTCGATCTTGTAGCCGGTGCCGAGCAGGACGTGATCGAACACCGCCGTGCCGTGATCGAGCATCAGCGCGATCCGCTCGCCGGCGACCACCGCACTGTGCACCCGTTCGCCGGCGAGAACGCGCACGCCGTCGAAGCGCGGACGCAGCCACGCCGCGGCGCCAGGGCGCAGGCACCGCGCGTTGAACCGCGTCCGCACTTCATTCGGCATCGCATGGGCGATGTCCGGCCGCTCGGCGAGCCAGTTGAGGGGGAACGGCCCCACGCCCGACGGCGACGCGAGCCGCTTGCGCAGCCAGTCGACCGCAGCATGGCTGGGCCGCGCATTGCCGCCGAGCCAATGAACGTCGCCCCGGCAGATGAGCTCGACGTCGGCGCCGGCCTCATGCAGCAACACTGCGGATTCGCAGGCACTCTGGCCGCGTCCGATCACGGCGACGCGACGGCCACGGAAGCCGCCGAGATCGCTGTGCTCGCTGGCGTGGCTCGCGAACTCCGCGGGAACGTCGGCGAAGGCCTCGGGGCGGAATGCCTGGCGCGCGAGCCCGGTCGCCATCACGACCCGGCGCGCGTGGACGTGCGCGCCATCCATGGTCTCGACGCGGAAACCGTCGCCGGCGGACTCGATCCGCACGATCATCCGCGTGTCGATGTCGGGGACGACCGCGCGCTGGAACCACATCCCGTAGTCGACGAAGGTTTCAAGCGGCAGCGGCTCGCGCCGCGACAGGCCATGCGCCGCGACGAAGGCATCGAGCGAGAGGTCACCGCGCGGATCGGAGATGTGCGTTGCGCCCCATGGCGAGCGCAGCTTCATGCCCTGCGGCATGTTGTGCCGCCAGAACGACATCGGCTCGCCGAACACCTGCGTCGCAACGCCGCGTTCGGCGAGATGAGCAGCAGCCGCCAGTCCGAAGGGACCGGCGCCGATGACGATCACCTCGCAGTCGTCGCCGCGGGCCGACCGATTGCTCATCTAAAGACCTCGAACTGGCCGCAATAAAAATGCCGGCGTCCACGATAGGAGCGAGCGAACTCTATATCGATCGCGCGGTGAATGGTTTGTTATTCGCACCGCGGCTATGTTGTTTCCGCCGCGTTATCCTTAACCGCGAGTTTACCATTCGCGCCGGTTTCTAGCGAGGGAAGGTTTTCGTGACAAGCCGTGACAAGAGTTCCCGCGTGGCCCTCTCACGCCGCAAGTTCCACGGCCGGCCTCGCAGCTGCGGCGCTGCTGCCGCAGTCGGCATTCGCCGCCTACCCCGAGCGCGCGGTCCGCCTCATCGTTCCGTTCGCGGCGGGCGGCGCGGTGGACGCGGTGGCGCGTGTTCTCGGCAAAGCGCTGTCGTCGAACCTCGGCGCCTCCGTCGTCATCGACAATCGCGGCGGCGCCGGCGGTATCGTCGGCATGGAAGCGGCGGCCCATGCGAGCCCCGACGGCTACACTCTGCTCCTGTCCCACAGCGGGTTCGCCGCAATGCCGGGCCTCTACCGCGACTTGCCGTTCGATCCGGCGCGCGATTTCACCGGCGTCATCACTGCGGCGTCGGGCGCCTATGTGCTGGTGGTGAATGCGCGAGCCCCGTTCGCATCGACCGCCGACCTCGTCGCGTTCGCAAAATCCCATCCCGGCCAAGTGACCTATGCCTCGGCCGGCGCCGGCTCGACCATCCATCTCGCGAGCGAGTTCTTCAAGCGGCAGGCGGGGATCGATCTTCTGCACGTGCCCTACAAAGGCGCCGCACCGGCGATGACCGACCTCCTCGGCGGGCAGGTCGACATGATGTTTGCGCCCGCGGTCGCGAGCCTTCCGCTTGCCGCCGCTGGCAAACTCAAGGCGCTGGCGGTGACGTCGGCCAGACGCTCCGCGCTCGCGCCGGACTTGCCGACGGTCGCGGAAAGCGGCCTGCCCGGATTCGAGGTCTCCGGCTGGTACGGCCTCGCCGCGCCCGCTGCGACGCCGGCCGCCGCGGTGACGCGGCTCAACGCCGAGACCAACCGCGCGCTCCAATCCGATAGCGTGATCGCCGAGTTGCGCGGTCAGGGCCTCGAGCCGGTCGGCGACACGCCGGCCGCGGCGACGGCGTGGATCGGCGCCGAGGTCGCACGCTGGACCGCGATCATCCGCGACGCCGGCATCAAGCCGCAGTGAGCGCAGTCACCGTGCCTCCCGACCTCGTCCTGAGGAGCCGCGAGCGGCGTCTCGAGGCGGCCACAGGCGCAGCGTGGGG
Source organism: uncultured Alphaproteobacteria bacterium (assembly GCA_963793985.1). Lineage (GTDB taxonomy): Bacteria > Pseudomonadota > Alphaproteobacteria > Rhizobiales > Xanthobacteraceae > JAJPKK01. The sequence goes on from CAWCCG010000021.1 coordinate 359,637, forward strand.
GCCATCCTTCGAGACGCGCGCAGGCGCGCTCCTCAGGATGAGGTCGTGATGATTTCGCGCGCAGGTTTCGCGCCCGGCGTTCACCGCAGCGACGGCATCTCCGCGATCGCCGCGCCGTCCTTGCGCGGATCGGAGGCGCCGTAATTGACGCCGGCGGCGTCCCGCATCACCGCCTGGCCGCCGCCCACGGCTTCGGAGAACGTGCCGACCAATTGCGGCTGATGCCCGAGCTTGGCGAGCCCGGCGAGCACCGCCGCAGGCACCCGCGATTCGACATAGAGGTCGCATCCGGCAAAGCTCGCCTTGGAGAAGCGCGGCGCCTCCATGGCGGCCTGGATGTTCATGCCGTGGTCGACGATGTTCGACACGTATTGCGCATGCGCCTGAGCCTGGTTGAAGCCGCCCATGATCCCGAAGGCGACGCGGACGTCGCCGCGGTTCATCATCGCGGGAATGATGGTGTGCAGCGGCCGCTTGCGGCCGGCGAGCTCGTTCGGATGGCCGTGCTCGAGCGTGAACAGCGCGCCGCGATTGTGCAGCACGAAGCCGCCACCCTCGACCGCGACGCCGGCGCCGAACAGGCCGAAGTTGCTCTGGATCAGCGACACCATGTTGCCGTCGCGATCGACGGTCGCGAGATAGGTGGTGTCGGAGCCGGGATAGGGCGGCTTGCCGGGGCCGACGCTGCAATTGGCGTGCGCGGGATCGACGAGCTTCGCGCGCTCGCGGCCATAGTCGGCCGAGATCATGCCCGCCACCGGTACCTTGGCGAAGCGGGGATCGGCGACATAGCGGAGCATGTCGGCATAGGCGAGCTTCTTCGCCTCGATCTCGTGGTGCAGCGCCTCGACGGAGTTGTGGCCCCATTGCCCGATCGGGGCGGTGCTCATGATGTTGAGCATCATCAGCGCCGCGATGCCCTGCTCGTTGGGCGGCAGCTCGTAGACCGTCCAGCCGCGGTAGTCCGTCGCGATCGGGTCGACCCATTCCGCGGCGAACTCGGCGAGGTCATCGGCGGCCATGGTGCCGCCGAGCCGCGACGAGGTCGCGAGAATGCGCTGCGCGATCGCGCCTTTGTAGAAGGCGTCGCTGCCGTGCTTGGCAATCTCGGCGAGCGAGGCGGCGAGATCGGGATTGCGGAAGATTTCACCGATCTCGGGAACGCGGCGTCCCGGCAGGAACACCCGCGTCGCCTCGGCATCGGCGAGAAGATAGTCGGCGCTGTCGCCCCACTCCTCGCCGAACAGCTCGCTGATCGGGAAGCCCGCTTTGGCATAGGCGATCGCCGGGGCGAGCACATCGGCAAATCCCTTGGTGCCGAAGCGGTGCAGCATCACATCCCAGCCGGCGACCGCGCCCGGCACGGTCGCGGAATGGATGCCGGCGTAGGGCATGCGGCGCGCGCCCCTGCCGGCGAGGAATTCGGGAGTGAGCGCCTTGGGCGCCCAGCCGGAAGCATTGAGGCCATAGACCTGCTTGGTCTTGGCGTCATAGACGATCGCGAACAGGTCGCCGCCGATGCCGTTCATCATCGGCGCGACAAGACCCATGGCGGCGTTGGCCGCGACCGCAGCGTCGATCGCATTGCCGCCGCTTTCGAGCATCGCAGTGCCGGCGCGCGCCGCGATCGGATGCTCCGCCGCGACGATCCCGTATTGCGAGATCACCATCGAGCGGCCTTGCGTGCGGTCCTGCGCTATCGCCGCCGACGCCGCGACCATGAGCGCGCCGGTCAGCGCAATTCGCCATGCGTGCATGAAGATTGTTCCTTCGACCGGGAGAACTCTAATTCAACGACCTCATCCTGAGGAGCGTCGCGCAGGACGCGTCTCGAAGGATGGCCACACAGCCGCAGCGGACTGTGGCCGTCCTTCGAGACGCCGGCTAGCGCCGCTCCTCAGGACGAGGTCAGGGAGAGGTTCACAACCTCAGACGAACTGCACGCCCTGGGTGCCGACGTAGAGCGCGTAGAGCGAGTGGCTCGCCGCCATGAACAGGCGGTTGCGCTTGACGCCGCCGAAGCAGAGGTTCGCCGCCCGCTCGGGCAGCGCGATCTTGCCGATCCGCTTGCCGTCCGGATTGAACACCACGACGCCGTCGAGCGCCGGCGCGGTGCCCCAGCCGCACCACAGATTGCCGTCGACATCGCAGCGGAAGCCGTCCGGCGTCTCCTCGGCTTCGCAGGTCACGAAGGCGCGGGGGTTGGCGAGCTTGGTGCCGTCGTCGACCACGTCATAGACGCGGATGACCCGCGGCAGGTTGGAGAAGTCGACGATGTACATCTTGCGCTCGTCCGGCGAGAAGCACAGGCCGTTCGGCCGGATATCGCCGACCACGACGGTCGCGCGGCCGGTCTTCGGATCGAGGCGGTAGACGTTGGTCGGCAGTTCCTGGGTCGCGACGTGCCCCTCGTAGTTGCCGCAGGATGCCGGGCGGCGGATCGGTGAACCAGATCGAGCCGTCGGACTTGACGACGATGTCGTTCGGCGAGTTGAGCGGCTTGCCGTCGAACTTGTCGATCAGCACCGTGATGGTGCCGTCATATTCGGTGCGGGTGACGCGCCGCGCGTCGTGCTCGCAGGTGACGAGCCGGCCCTGGCGGTCGCGGGTGTTGCCGTTGGAGTAATTCGAGGGAAAGCGGAACACGCTGGCGCGGCCGGTGGTCTCGTCCCATTTCATCATGCGGTTGTTGGGAATGTCGCTCCAGATCAGGCAGCGCGCATCGCCGAAATAGACCGGGCCTTCGCTCCAGCGCATGCCGGTGGCGAGCCGCTCGATGCTCGCGTTGAAGACGCGATATTTGAGGAAGCTCGGGTCGAGGATGGTGATCGCCGGATCGGGATAGCGTTCGCTCGGCTCCCAGCCGCCGAGCACCTCTTTCTGCATGAGCGTGGCAGCGACGGCCGCGCCGCCGGCGACCAAACTGCGTCGTGTCATCTCCATGATCGTTTCCTCTCCCTGTCCCGTCTTATCGGCGGTGTGCGGGGCGAGTTATAGCAGGCGCAGCCGCCGCGGAACCCGCATCTTCGCGGCGCTTGCGACGCGCGATCGTCCCCGTCGGGCAGGAAGGTCAAGACCGTCATCCACCCGCTCGAGGACGGAGCCTACGGCGGTCAGTTCATGGCGATCACGCTGCCGGACGGAATGCGGATGGGAAATCCGAACGGACGGGTGAACGCCAAGCCCGGCGCAGCCCGCAATTTACGGACGTTCGCATTCGCCGTCAGGTGTTGTGAGCGTCGGTCGCGAAAGCCGCGCTGCGAAGGTCGCGGCGTGCCGGTCGGCCTGCGGCGCGAACGTGACGGGCGCGATAACGCCGCCGACGGCGAGGCGTGTGCCGTGAGCGCACGCCTCGCTTCGTTGACCGTTACCGCCCGTCTATCAATTCTGCACCAGCGGTCCCAGCGGGGCGCGCTGGATGAGCTCGATCCGGGTGCCCCAGGGATCGGTGATGTAGGTGATGACGCTGCCGGTCGGCGACTTGCGGACCGGCTCGTCGAGCTTGACGCCTTCCGCCGTGATTTTCTTCACGAAGGCTTCGTGATCCTTCAGGTCGAAGCCGATGTGGTCGAGCACGCGGTGACGGGTCGGCGGCCTGCGCCGTGTCGGCCTTGTTGAAGCGCAGCTGGACGCCGGGAAGATCGACCACCGGCGCGCCATTGCGGGTGCCGGCGACGCCGCCGAAGGTCTTGGCGTACCAGGCCTGCGCCTTCGGAACCTCCGCTTCGGGCAGGAAGAAGTGGACGTGCTCGTTCTTGATCGGCACCGTCTGCGTCTTGTCTTCCAGGATCTCGATGCGCACGCCGTCCGGCGTCACGACGAAGGCCTGGTCGGGCCGGTTGTTGGTGCCCGGCAGCACCGGCACCCCGGCGGCCTTCCATTCGGCGACGCGCTTCTGCACGTTGTCGACGATGAAGCCGACGTGGTTGACCACCGAGCCCGGCGTGCCGCCCTCGCCCTTCTCGTCGCCGAGATTGAGGTTGATGTAGGTGCCGGGGAACATCATCAGCGGGTTGCCGCCGGGCATGTAGACCTTGCCGCCCATGCCCTGGAACAGCTTCTTGTTCGCCTCGACGTCCTTCGAGATGATGTGCCAGTGACCCATGGTCACGCCGGTCGTCGTTGAACGGCGCCGGCTGCGCGGAAGCACTTCCCGCGGCCAGTGCGGTCGTCAGCAGTCAACGCCGCAAACAAACTCGTCTTCATGGAGTCCTCCCTGTTGAACTCTTGCTCATGCAAACAGCCGGCGACGCCGTGGCGACATCGCTTCGTTTTGTAAGTCTTCTTGGCGCGACGGATGTTCGCCGCATCGCAGGCAGAATACATCGCGGCCGTCCCGTGGGGAATGGCCTCAAGGGGAGGTCGCGCTCGACAGGCGGTGATCGATGGGCTGCACGCCCGAGGGAGCACGTCAGAACAGATTGTCGAAGCGGAACGAGTAGCCGATGCCGATGATGTAGGACGGCGCGATGTCGTTCAGCCCGACCGCGACGTGGAAATCGATCTGCTGGGTGTTGGTGATGCGATAGCCGGCGCCGGAATTGATCATGTAGCTCGGGCCGCCGTGCTCACGATAGTCGCCGACATATTCGACGAAGGCGAAGGCCTTCTTGCCGAATTCGCGTTCGATCACGAAGGTCGTCTCGGTCGTGATCTTGTTCACGGGATCGTGGGGGTGAAGAAATTGGTGAACATGCCGCTCAGCCCCCAGCCGCCGGACAAGTTCCCACGACCATGGAAACTGCACATAGGGCTGGGCGCCCAGCCCTGCGATCGCCGCGGGTGCCGGTCGGCAGCCCGACGCCGACCGTCGCCGACAGGTCGACTTTCCCCGGCACCGGGCTGATCTGCCACTTCAACGCCGGCGTCACGTTGGTGAAGCCGGTGTCGCGGTGGCCGGACAGGACGTTGAAATAGCTGGGGACGTCGACCAGGAACTCGAAGCAATTGCGCGATGCCGAGAGCGCAATCGGGTGTTGGTGCCGTCGAGCACCTGCCCGCCGTCCCGGCCGGTGACGTTGATGCCGTTCTCCTGCTGGAAGCTGCCCTTCGGCACCACCAGGCTCGAATTGGTGACGTCCGGCCGGTCGGTCGTGATCTCGCTTCCCGGCTGCGGGCAAGCGTCCTCCGCAACCGCCGCGCCAGCCGGCAGGGCGAGACAGCCCGATCAAGCGCTGCCAGGGGAAGAAATCGCATGAGCGGGGTGATCCGTCCGAAGCCCCGGGGACCGACCCCGCACCGCTAGGAATTAAACCATGAGGATTCGCCCCCGCCAAGACGGAACGGGGCGCTTCCTCGACGCTCTTTCAGGGCGTGACCACCACTTTTCCCTTCATGTGGGGATGGAGGCTACAGAAGTACTCGTAGGTGCCGGGCACGTCGAAGGTGAAGGCGTACTTGTCCTCGGTGTCGAGGGCGGGCGAGAGGAACTTGCCCTTGGTCTCCACGACGGTATGGGGGATGTCGTCGTCGTTCTCCCACTCGAGCTTGGTTCCCTTGGGGATCGTGATCGTTTCCGGCTTGAACGTGAAGTTGTCGATGGTGACCCGGGTTTCGGCCGGAGGGGCGGCGACGGCGACGGCGGCATAGACGGCGCAAGCAGACCGCCATGCCCGCCGCGAAAGCGCGGAGGGATTGCTGCATCAGAGACATCGGAGCACCTGTTTTCGGTTGGCGTAAAGCGGCCTGTCCCGCGGCCGCTGCCGCAGGTCGCCTCCTCCCGTGGGAGGAGGCTTATTGCTGGGAAGCCTCGTTCAGGCCTTGACGAGCTCGCTGTCGGTGATGGCGAGCGGCTGCGTGCCCTGCTTCACCGCGATCTCGGTGATGCCCAGCACGGTGCGCAGCTTGTCATCGGGGACCTTCATCGGTCCCGGCGACGGAGCCGAGCCGGGCGCCGGTTGCGGGAACGCGGTCGAACGGGCGGTATGGAAGGTCACCGCGCCTTCCACCTTCTGCATGATCTGGTGGATGTGGCCGTTGAGCACGGTCACCGAGCCGAAGCGCTTGACGAGGTCGAGCGCGCGGGCGGCATCGTCGGTGCCCCAGCCCCAGTTCGCCGCGACCGTCCACAACGGAATGTGGGCGAACAGCACGATCGGGGTCGAGGCGGATTTTCCCTTGAGGTCGTCGGCGAGCCAGGCGAGTTGCTCCTCGCCGAGCGCGCCCATGCCGCCCGACTTGAGGTCGGCGACGTTGACGAGGCCGACGAAGTGCACGCCGTGCTGGTCGAAGGAGTACCAGCCGGTGCCCTTGGCCTTGACCTTCTGGCCGTAGCGCTCGAGGTAGGCCTTGCCGCGGTCCTCGTCGATGATGTCGTGCTCGCCGGGCACGTAATAGGTGTCGAGCTTGGCCTTGGTGATCGCCTGGTCGGCATTGTCGAATTCTTCGGGCTTCGACAGGTGGGTGATGTCGCCCGTGTGAATCATGAAGGCCGGCTTCTTCGGCAGCGCGCCGATCTTGGCGATCGCCTCGTCCAGCGTCGCCATCGGGTTCGGATTGGCCGGCGCCTTGAAGCCGATGTGGCTGTCCGAAATCTGAAGGAAGCTGAAGCCGTCAGCCGCCTGGGCATTCGCCGTGGACACGCCGAGCAGCGACGACGACCGCGGGATCCCGCCGACCATCGTCCACAGCACGCCCGTTCCCGCCCAAATCATGCATTCCAGCGCACCGCGCCGGTCGATGCCATCCTTGTCCTTTCCGCCATCTGTCTCTCCTTCGGTCTGGGCCGACGCGGAGGAGACCGGGCGGGGCGGTTTATTCCGAAGGCGATCCGACGGGGAACGGCGTCCCGAACGGATGGTCGGCAGCTAACGGCCGAGCACAGGCTTATTTCCCCAGGCTGGCAATATAGGCGGCGAGATCGCCCGCTTCGATGCGGGTGAGCGACATGTTCGGCATTTTCGGGTGCGGGTCGAGCAGGAACACCGCGAGCTGCCCGGTGTCGAAGCCCGGCCGCTTGGCGATCGAGGCGAAGGGCGGCGCCTCGCCGGTCGTGCCCTGCTGGTCGCCGGCGACGACGTGGCACGGCTCGCACCAGCGCCGCGCGATCTGCCCGCCATTATAGGCGTCTGCCGCCCCCGCGGCCTCCGTCATCACAAGGCCGGCAAGGATTGCCACCAGCCCCGTCGCTACCCGATCAGTTCGCATGTTGCTTCTCCTGCGCCGGACAGCGGATCCGGCGATATTGCTCGTGAGGTCGCTGATGATGACGAGGGGTCGGGCGGCGCGCTCAATACCAACCGGACAGGGCCGAGGGGATGATCAGGTTGTCGTTCACCGCACGGACGCCCGGCGTGCTTTCGACCAACACCCGCACGGCCTTCTTCTCGGTCTGGGAATCGACGATTCCCCACAGGTCGACCGTCCCGTCATGAACGATCAGGTTGATCAGCGCCGGCTTGGTCCACTGCTCGCGCTCGAGCTTCGAATTGAGCTTGGCGCGGATGCTTGCGTCGTCGGTGGTCGCAGCGGGAACGCTTTTGAGGCTTGCGAGCGCCTGCAGGAGATTGGCGCGGCTCACGATCCCTAAGACCTTTCCGTCCTGGACGATCGGAACCCGCTTGATGCCGTGCTTTTCGAGCAGCGTCGCGATGTCGGCGACCGGTGTGTCGGGTGAGGCCGTGACGACCTTTTGCGTCATGACGTCCGCGACCTTGCGGGAGTGCGACTTGATGTACTCGGAAGCGAACTCCTCCTTGGAACCGAGGAGCGCGAGCCACCACGACGGGCGGCGCAAGGTTCCCGCCTCGGGACGCCGGATGAGATCGCCTTCGCTCACGATGCCGACGAGTGCGCCGTCGGGTCCGACCACGGGCACGCCGCTGATCCGGTTCCTGAGCAGCACATCGGCAACCTCCTGCACGGTCGAGTTCGACCGCACAGAAATGACGCTGGAAACCATGACATCGGCGGCCTTCATCGCATGCCCTCCGTTCCAAATCATCGACGCGACATTGTCGCTTCAGTTGCGTAGGCTCACCCCGCGCTCTGTGCCTTGCGTTGGATCAAGGCCCGCGGCGGCGCGATCCGGCTTCTTGAAATCACGCTGCGCGATCGTCGCAGTCGAAAACGCGTCGAAACGGGGCGACAGGAGGAGACAATGAGGTTCATCGTTGCGGCAGCGTGCGTGGCGACGGCGGCCTTCGCGATCGCCGGCGCCACGCCGGGCAACGCTCAAAGCGTGGGGGATGCGGCCAAGGGCCGCGCGTTCGCGCAGCAGATCTGTTCGGAGTGCCACAACATCGAAAAAGGCCAGCGACCTTCGCCGAACGGCCTGGCCCCGAACTTCGAGACCGTCGCCAAGACGCCGGGCCTGACCGCGATCGCGCTCACCGCGGCGCTGCGCACGTCCCACCGCACCATGCCGAACATCATCATTCCTGACGATGATCTGCGCAACGTCGTTGCCTACGTCTTGAGCCTGCAATAGCCCGCCCGGCCGCCCGGCGGGCGGCTTGACGGGCGAGTTAGCGGGTTGAGTTGATCCCGGCGCGGCGCTATGTGCTGTTGTCGCACATGGCAACCACATCCCTGACAGCCAATCCTCGTTAACCGGGTCCCCGATGCCCGTGCTCGGCAGCACGATGACGGCCGGCCGGCTCGAGCTCGTCGCCGGCGGCCCCTGGACGGCTGCCCATGCCGACGTGCTGGAACGCCTGGTCGACGGCGTCGCCCCGCAGGTCACGGGTGCATCGCACGTCTCGCTCGACATCGGCAAGGTCGATGCCCTCGACACCATCGGGGCCTGGCTGTTGGAGCGCCTCATCCGCCGTCGGGACCGGGACGGCAAGCCGGCCGAGCTCGTCGGGGTTGTCGCCGCGCCACCACGGCCTCATCGAGGAGATGCACGCCGTCAATCTCGAGCCGCGCTCTCCCGCCAAGACATCGAACCCGGTGCTGGCCGTGCTCGAGGGCGTCGGCCGGGCGGCCGCGGCGTCGGCGACCGACCTCACCATGTTCCTCGGAATGTTCGGCGAGTTCGCCGTCGCGCTCGGCCGCGTGCTGGTTCATCCGCATCGCTTCCGCCTCACGTCGACGGTCTATCAGCTCTATCGCGTCGGCTGGCTACGCGGTGCCGATCATGGTGCTGATCACCTTCCTGATCGGCGGCATCATCGCCCAGCAGGGCATCTTCCACTTCCGCAAGTTCGGGGCCGAAACCTATGTCGTCGACATGGTCGGCATCCTGGTGCTGCGCGAGATCGGCGTGCTCCTGGTGTCGATCATGATCGCCGGGCGCTCCGGCAGCTCCTACACCGCCGAGCTCGGCGCCATGAAGATGCGCGAGGAGATCGACGCGCTGCGCACCATGGGCTTCGATCCGGTCGAGGTCCTGATCCTGCCGCGAATCATCGCGCTCGTCTGCGCCTTGCCGATATTGGCCTTCCTCGGCTCGATGGCGGCACTCTATGGCGGCGGGCTCGTCGCCTGGCTCTATGGCGGGATGAGCCCGGCCGTGTTCATCGCGCGGCTGCGCGATGCGATTTCGGTGACGCATTTCGAGGTCGGCATGATCAAGGCGCCGTTCATGGCGCTGGCGATCGGCATCGTCGCCTGCAGCGAGGGCCTCGCCGTCAAGGGCAGCGCCGAGTCGCTCGGCACCCAGACGACGACCTCGGTGGTGAAATCGATCTTCCTCGTCATCGTGCTCGACGGCGTGTTCGCCGTGTTCTTCGCCTCGATCGGAATGTGACCGGCGATGGACGCACCGGCCGACCAGGTGGTGATCAAGGTGCGCGACCTCGTGGTCGGGTTCGGCGCGCAGCGCGTGCTCGACCATCTCTCGCTCGACGTCAGGCGCGGGGAGATCCTCGGCGTCGTCGGCGCGTCCGGCGCCGGCAAGTCGGTGCTGCTGCGCACCGTCATCGGGCTGGTGCCGCAGGCGCAGCGGCAGCGTCGAGTTCTTCACCGCCGGTCCGAACGGCCCGACGCGCGCAGGAATGCGCGCGGGATGGCGCGGCACTGGGGCGTCCTGTTCCAGCAGGGCGCGCTGTTCTCCTCGCTCACGGTGCGCCAGAACATCCAGTTTCCGCTGCGCGAGAATCTCGATCTCTCGGACCGGCTGCTCGACGAGATGGCGACGGCCAAGCTCGAGATGGTCGGGACTGAGCGGACGTGACGGCGACAAGCTCCCTTCCGAAATCTCGGGCGGCATGACCAAGCGCGCAGCGCTCGCCCGCGCGCTTGCGCTCGATCCCGAGGTGGTGTTCCTCGACGAGCCGACGTCGGGCCTCGACCCGATCTCGGCCGGAGATTTCGATTCGCTGATCCGGACCCTGCAGCAGACCCTCGGACTGACGGTGTTCATGGTCACCCACGATCTCGACAGCCTCCACACCGTGTGCGACCGCATCGCGGTCCTCGCCGACGGCAAGGTCGTGGCGGACGGGCCGATGCCGGTGATGCTCGCGTCCGAGCATCCGTGGGTGAAGTCCTATTTCCGCGGCCGGCGTTCGCGCGCCGCACAATCCACCTGAGAGCTCACGAAAGGCCGGCGCATGGAAACCCGCGCACCCTACGCCCTGATCGGGCTCTTCGTCCTCGCCGCCATCGGCGCCGTGTTCGGCTTCGTCTTCTGGCTCAACAACACCGGCGGTCTCGGCGAGCGCACGGTCTATCGCGTCCGCTTCGAGAACAACGTCTCGGGGCTGCTGAAGGGAGCCGCGGTGCTGTTCAACGGCATTCGCGTCGGCGAGGTCACCGGGCTCGCGCTGAGCCCGACCAATCCGCGCGAGGTGACGGCGTCGATCGCGGTGATGGCGGGAACGCCGGTGCGGGCCGATACCAAGGTCGGGCTCGAATTCCAGGGTCTGACCGGCGTGCCGGTGATCTCGCTCATCGGCGGCGATCCGACGGCGCCGCCGATCGGCTCGTCGCCGACCGAGCCCGGCGGTGCTCGTCGCCGATCCCACCGCCGGGCAGAGCATGACCGAGGTCGGCGCGCCAGGCGCTGCGCAAGATCGACGCGCTGCGTGTCGGACAATTCCGAATCACTGCACAGCGCGATCACCAATCTCAACACCTTCACGGGCGCGCTCGCCCGCAACTCCGATCGCGTCGACGTGATCCTCAACGGCCTCGAGCAAATGACCGGCGGCAAAGCCGCGAAGGAGCAGGCGGTGCCCTACGACATCAAGGCGCCGACGCACGTTTCCGCCGCTCGCAGAAGGCCGGCACCAACGCCCAGCTCGTGATCCCCGATCCGACGGCGCTCGTCACCCTCGACACCCAGAAGATCATCGTCGATCCCGGCGCGGGCGAGCCGCTCGAGAATGCGCAGTGGACCGACAGCCTGCCCAAGCTGCTCCAGGCGAGATTCATCGAGAGCTTCGAGAAGTCGCGCTATGTCGGCGCCGTCGCCCGGCCGATGGACAGCATCACCCCCGACTTCCAGCTCCTGATCGACATTCGCAAGTTCGAGATCGAAGGCACGGCCGCGGCGCCGGTGGCGCACGTCGAATTGGCCGCCAAGGTGGTCGGCAAGGCCGGACGGATCGTCGGATCGCGGACCTTCGATGCCTCCGTCCCCGCCAAGGACACCACCGCGCGCGGGCGCCGCAGCGGCGCTCGGCGAGGCGTTCGGCAAGGTCGCGACCCCGCTGGTGACGTGGGCCGGCGGAGTTATGTGAGGGCCGGCGAGCTGAGGCGCCGAAACGATTACGTGCGCTCAGTGCCCGCACGCATCACGCTGTCATTGCCCGGCTTGACCGGGCAATCCAGTAACCCCTGCCCTGTCGATGCGGCCGAGCTTCGTGCCTCACGCCGGAGTCCGGTGGTTACTGGATCGCCCGGTCAAGCCGGGCGATGACAGCAAAGTTGAATATCGAGAACGACGATCGCGCCCTACGGCTCCTGGATCGACTTCAGGTAGGCGATGATGGCGCCGACGTCGTTGCTCTCGAAGACGAACTCGGGCATGTCCGGGTGGCCGGAGATGATGCCCTCGCCCAGCGCCTCTTCGAGCGACTCGATCGGATAGCGCTTGCCCAAGGTGCGGAACGCCGGCGCTTCCGGGTGGGTGCTTTCGCCGGTGCGCATGGTCGCGTGGCAGCGCGCGCAATTGCGGGTGACGAGCGTCTCGCCGCGCTTGAGAGTCGCGCGGTGCCCTGCGCCGACGCCATCGACGCAACGCAGACAGACGCGGCGCAGGCAACGGCCAGTCCGAGCGCGATCATTCTCACGAGCATCTCCCCGATCATCGGTCGTTCGAATGCGTATAGCGGACGCACATGGGCAAATTATGTTTGTCGCGTTTCACCACGTCGGCCATCGCCCCGGAGTGGGCTCCTCCGGCGCCCCTGGCGCCGTTCGCGGTGTTTCACCACCGCACGGGGCGCGCTTCCGATCGACGCGATGGCGGGCGCACCGCCTTCTACCGGCTCCGCCGGTTCGGCATCGTTGGCCGGGCTTACCGCATCCTCCGCAAGCGGGAAGCGCGACGCGCCGGCCACACCGCGCGATGCGTCTCGACGGTCTCCAACTCTCATGACTGCACCCGATGACCGCGAGCGATTCGATAGTCGCTGCAATATCGCTCCGACCGGCGCGCTCGCAAATCCGATAAAATCCCTAAGGGGCTTTACGGACCCTGTCGCCGTCGAGGGCGGCGCGTATTCCCTGAAACAGGGTGTCGTTGAGCAGAGGCTTTTCGATCAGGGTCACGCCCGCGAGCGCCGCGCGGCGGCGCACTTCGCTCGAGGGATGCGTGGTGATCAGGATGGCGGGAAGATCGATCTTCCGCTTGCGCAGCTCGACGAGCAGGTCGAGGCCGTTCATCTCCGGCAGCTTGTAGTCGACCACGAGGCAGCCGTCGGCCGGGAACTCCTGCTCGCGCAGCAGGTCCGCGCCGGCGGGGTAGGCCCGCACCGCGAAGCCCTCCACCTCCAGCGCGAATTTCAACGAATTTCGCACCGCGGGGTCGTCGTCGATGATCAGCACCGTCGTCTGCGCCAATGAAACGCCCCTCTCGCGGCTGCAACGCGAGATTAGGGCCGGGCGGCGCGACGCCCGCCTTGACGCAAATCAACCCGGCCGGCGCCGGGCACGTCGGACCGCGAGGGATCAGGCTTCGGACGATTTTGCCGGTCCGGCGACGAGGGCCATGCGGACGAGCTCGGAGAGGCTTCCCGCCTTCATCTTGGTCATCAGGTTGGCGCGGTAGATTTCGACGGTCCGCGGGCTGATCTCGAGCTTGAAGGCGATGATCTTGTTGGGGTGGCCGGCGACGAGCCCTTCGAGGACGTCGCGCTCGCGTTGCGTCAGGGCCGCGATGCGCGCGCGAATCTCGGCGCGCTCGCTCTCGACCGCCGCGCTTTCCTCCGAGCGGTTGAGCGCCGAACGCACCGACGCCAGCAGGACGTCGTCGTCGAACGGCTTCTCGAGGAAATCGACCGCGCCGCACTTCATCGCCTCGACCGCGAGCGGCACGTCGCCGTGTCCGGTGATGACGATGACCGGCAGCCCGATCTGCATCTCCTGGAGCCGGCGCAGCAGGTCGATGCCGCTCAAGCCCGGCATCCGCACGTCGGTGATGATGCAGCCCGCGCTGATCTTCGGCGCCGCATCGAGGAAGCTCGTCGCCGAATCGTAGGTCCGCACCGAGAGACCGGCGCTGCGCAGCAGGAAGTCGATCGATTCGCGCACCGCGTCGTCGTCGTCGATCACGTGAACGTCCGGATCAGTGGTCATCGCGAAGGTCCTCTTGGCTCACGGCGCGAACCGTGAAGCGAAATATCGTCCCGCCCCGCGGATTGGGCTCGACCGAGATCAGCCCGCCGTGGGACTCCACGATGGTGCGCGAGATCGACAGGCCGACCCCGAGACCGTGCGGCTTGCTGGTGACGAACGGCTGGAACAGCTGCGATGCGATCTCCGGCGCGATGCCGCTCCCGGTGTCGGTGACCTTGACCGCGGCCATGCCGTCGCGTTCGCGCTCGGTCGCGATCGTCGAGCTCGCGGCGCGGCGACCCCTCCATGGCTTCGATGGCGTTGCGCACCAGGTTGAGCACGACCTGCTGGATCTGCACCTTGTCGACCAGCACGAGGTCGACCGCGGGATCGAAGGCGTAGGTCACCCGCACGCCGCGGTCGCGGGTGCCGACCAGCGCCAGCGCGCTCGCCTCCTCGAGCAGCTTGTTGAGGCTCTCGATGCGGCGCTCGGTCTCGCCGCGGGCGACGAAGTCGCGCAGGCGGCGGATGATCTCGCCGGCGCGCAGCGACTGCTCGGCCGCCTTGTCCATCGCCTCGATGATCATGCGCGACTGGTCGTCGGCGCGCGCCTGCAGCAGCCGGCGCGAGCCCTTCATGTAGTTGGCGATGGCCGAAAGCGGCTGGTTGAGCTCGTGCGCGAGCGCCGACGCCATCTCGCCGAGCGCGGTGAGGCGCGAAATGTGCACGATCTCGGACTGCAGCTCCTGCAGCCGCGCCTCGGCCTCCTGGCGCTCGGTGATGTCGCGGATGAACCCGGTGAAGAAGCGGGCGGTGGCCGACCGCATCTCGCCGACCGCGAGCTCGAGCGGAAAGGTCGAGCCGTCCTTGCGCTGGCCGACGACGACGCGGCCGGTGCCGATGATCCGCCGCTCGCCGGTCTTGAGGTAGCGCTCGATATAGCCGTCGTGGTTGTCGTGGTAGGGCGCCGGCATCAGCATCTTGACGTTCTGGCCGATCGCCTCCTGCGCCGAATAGCCGAACAGGCGCTCGGCCGCCGAGCTGAACGAGGTGATGATGCCGCGCTCGTCGATCACGATCATCGCTTCCGGGACGGTATCGAGAATCGATTGCAGGTGGGCTTCGCGAGCGGCCGCCTGGCGGCGCGTTCGCTGCAGCAATTCACCGAACCACGCCATGCCGACACCGAGCGCGGTGAACGTCGCGGCACGCCACAGCTCGGAGGCAAACAGCGGCGAATCCGTGCGGGCGAGGCTCGCGGCCTCTCCGGTCAGGTAGAGATGGAGCGCGAGGCTGATCGCGGTGGTGAAGAGGCCCGGCCCAATGCCGCCGACGGACGCCGGCGACGAGGACCGGAGGCACCAGGAACAGATAGAGCGCCTGTCCGCCGAGCGTCGGCGCCAGCACAGAGCGCAAGATCAAAGCGAGCGCGACGAGGCCGAGCGACAGTGCGTAGACCAGCGCATTGTGCTTCATGCCGGACAGTTCGTTCGGCTTTGCCGCAATCCCTTTCGACGACGCCCAAGTCATTGATGCACAGCTGTTATCGGCGGAGGTCGTCGGCGCTGGCGACGGCCGTTTCGCACGTTCCTCCGCCTCCGTAGAACCCCTTAGGGACATTATCTGAATTTTCGATTCCCGGGTCCACCGCTATCGCTTGCACCACGATCGAAGCTCGAAAGGCGGAGTTGACCCCCATGCAGATGCAGACCTCCCTCCGGCAGCCCGTGACGCGCCCTCTCCATGGCGCGAATCCCGCAGGCGCCGCGCGCATCTCGTCCGGTCGGCTCCGCCTTGGACCTCGGCAGCCACATGGACGTCATGGGAGCGCCGATGTCGTTCTCCCGTAACACCGAGATCTACGGCGAGAACGAGCCCGCCGATTACCTCTACAAGGTCGTCAGCGGCTCGGTGCGCACCTACAAGATTTTCGACGACGGCCGGCGTCAGATCGGCGGGTTCTATTTCCCCGGCGACATGTTCGGCCTCGAGCATGGCGAGAGCCACCAGTTCTCGGCCGAGGCGATCGACAATTGCGTCGTGCTGGTCGTCAAGCGCAGCGCACTCGTCGCGCTCGCCGAGCGCGACGGCGACATCGCGCGGCAGCTGTGGTCGCACACGGCGGCGGAGCTGCAACGGGTGCGCGCGCACATGCTGCTGCTCATCAAGAGCGCGGAGCAGCGGGTCGCGTGCTTCCTGATCGAGATGGCGGGCCGAACGTCCAGTCACGAGGTCGTCGAGTTGCCGATGTCGCGCCAGGACATCGCGGACTACCTCGGCCTGACCATCGAGACCGTGTCGCGCACGCTCACCCATCTCGAGGCGAAGGCGGCGATCGCGCTGCCGACCTCGCGCCGCATCGTGCTGCGCAACCGGACGGCGCTGATCCGCCTCGATGCCTGAGTCGAGTTCTCGACAGCGCGCTTCACACCTTCGTCGTGAAATCCGTCGAGCCTGTGGAGAAACAGGCGCGGGCTGATAGTCTCGTCCGGCCGGACGGGCAGCGCGCCGCATGACGGATCAAACGGACCAAACCCACGCACGGGCCAATCAACCGACCACTCCCAGGATGACGTGCTCGCGTTCCTGGGACGCGCGTCGACTTACGGCGGCGTCCCCGTGCGCCGCATCGACACCCATGCCGGGATCGTGTTCCTGGCCGGCGAGCGCGCCCTCAAGGTCAAGCGCGCGGTCCGCTTTCCGTTCCTCGACTTCTCGACGCTCGCCAAGCGCAAGGCCGCGTGCCTCGCCGAGATCGAAGCCAACCGGCCGTTCGCGCCGGAGCTTTACCGCGGCGTCATCGCGGTGACGCGCGGTCGCGACGGCACGCTCGCGCTCGGCGGCGACGGCGAACCGGTCGAGTGGGCGGTCGACATGCGCCGCTTCGACGAGACGAAGACGCTCGATCGCCTCGCCGACGCGGGCGAGAATCGACGCTCGCCATGGCGGACGAGCTCGCGCGCGGCGTCGCGGCGGCCCATGCGCGGGCGCCGGTGGTCGACGCCGCGCCGTGGATCGAAGCGCTTGCCGACTACATCGAGCAGAACGACGCCGCGTTCCGCGAGATATCCCGCATTGTTTCCGCAAGACGCTGTCGCCGGACTCACCGCCGCGAGCCGCGCGGCGCTTCGCGCGCCTTCGCCCGCTGCTGGTCGGCGCGCGGCGCGGCCGGCCTGGTGCGCCGCGGCCACGGCGACCTGCATCTCGGCAACATCGCCCTGATCGACGGCCGGCCGGTGCCGTTCGACGCCCTCGAATTCGATCCCGTGGTGGCCTCGGGCGACGTGCTCTACGATCTCGCCTTCCTGCTCATGGACCTCGTCGAGCGCAAGCTCGAGCCCGCGGCCAACGTCGTGCTCAACCGCTACCTCGCCGAGACGCGACGGCGTGACGACCTCGACGCGCTCGCCGCACTTCCGTTCCTGATGTCGATGCGCGCCGCGATCCGCGCCAAGGTGACCGCGGCGCGCGCCGCGGTCGCGCCCGCCGCCGACCGCGCCGCGACGGAGCGGTCCGCGACGACCTATTTCGACGCTGGCGACGGCGCTGATCGCGCCGCCGCCGCCACGGCTCGTCGCGGTCGGCGGCCTCTCCGGCACCGGCAAATCGTTGCTCGCCCGCGCGCTCGCGCCCGATCTCCTGCCACATCCCGGCGCCGTGGTGCTGCGCTCCGACGTCGAGCGCAAGGCGCTGTTCGGCGTCGCCGAGACCGATCGCCTGCCCGCCGAAGCCTATGCCCCGGACGTCACCGTTCGCACCTATGCGGCGCTCGCCGACAAGGCCCGCCGCATCATCGCGGCCGGCCATTCGGCGATCGTCGACGCCGTGTTCTCCGACGCCGCCGAGCGCGATGCCGTCGCGGCCGTCGCTCGCGCGAACGGCGTGGCGTTCGCCGGCCTCTTTCTCACCGCCGATCTCGCGACGCGAATTGCACGGATCGGCCATCGCACCGGCGACGCCTCCGACGCCGACGCCGCGGTCGCCCGCGCGTCAGGAGGACTATGCGCTGGGCTCGCTCGACTGGAGCATCGTCGACGCCTCCGGCACGCCGGAGGAGACGCTCGCACGGGCGAAGGCGTGTGTTGGGGCGGTAAAATGTCCTATGGCGCGCAACGCCGACCCACGTCGTTCCAGAGCCGCGGCGGATTTAAGCGGCCGGGCATCTTTTTGAAGGAACAACCCCATGCAAAGTAGAAAATGGACCGTAGCGAGGGCAAGGGCGGTATGATGGTTATGGCTTTCGGTACGATAGCGATGCGCCGCCTTCACGCGGGATGAGGCTTCGAATGAGACCGTGCCCTATCCTGAGGGCGGTTATCACAAGGTCGCGACGCCTCCGGCCGCTCACCGGCCGGCTGTCATCGTCCATCAGCGCGCGCCAGGCGGCGCCTTCGAGGTCGTCGTATTGGCCGGTCTTGAGCGCCCACAGGAAGGCGCCGAGGCCGAGCAGGCCGAGCCCGAGCGCGATCGGGACGAGATAGATCAGGACTTCCATGGCGACGCCTCCGCGCCCGCACGCTTCGCCCGCAGCGCATTGAGGGTGACGAGGATCGACGAGCCCGACATGGCGAGCGCCGCGATCAGCGGGCTCGCGTAGCCGAGCATCGCGATCGGCACCGCGATGGCGTTGTAGCCGACCGCGAGCGCGAGATTCTCGCGCATCAGCCGCCGCGCCCGGCGCGCGATCGTCACGGCGGCGACGACCGGAGCAAGGCGATCGCCGAGGAAGACCGCGTCGGCCGCGGCTTGCGTCAGATGCGCCGCGGTCGCGACCGAGAGCGAGGCATCGGCGGCGGCGAGCGAGGGCGCGTCATTGAGGCCGTCGCCGACCATCAGCACCTGGCGCCCCTCGGCCTGCAGGGCGGCGATGCGGGCGATCTTGTCGGCCGGCGTCATCGCCGCGTGCCAGCGCTCGATGCCGAGCGACAAGCGCCGCATGGGTGACGGCGGTGGCACGGTCGCCGGAGAGAATCTCGACCGCGAAGCCGTCGCGCTTGAGGCGCGCGATGACGTCGGCGGCGTCGCTGCGCAGCCGCTGGCGCACGGCGAAGACGTAGCGCTCGGTGCCGAACGCAAAGCCGATCGCCGACGCTTCGGGATCGCTGCACGCGAGGGCACGCGC
Organism: uncultured Alphaproteobacteria bacterium; assembly: GCA_963793985.1. Classification (GTDB taxonomy): domain Bacteria; phylum Pseudomonadota; class Alphaproteobacteria; order Rhizobiales; family Xanthobacteraceae; genus JAJPKK01. Next base: position 378,424 of record CAWCCG010000021.1, read on the forward strand.
CTCGCTGTCGGCCCCGCAGAAGGAGGGGCGGCCGAGCCGCAAGCTCGACGCCGTCATGAGCGCAGCGCACGCCCTGCCCCGGCTCCTCGATCGCGTCGAGCGGCGCCGTCGCATGAGCCGCCCGCGCCACCGCCGCGGCGAGCGGGTGGCGGCTCGCCAGCGCGAGCCGGCCGGCGAGCTCCAGCCGGTCCGGCGGGATCTCGGCGGCGTTCACCACCTCGGGCTCGGGCATTGTGAGCGTGCCGGTCTTGTCGAACAGGATGGTGTCGACGCCGGCGAGCCGCTCGATCGCCTCGCCGGAATTGAGGAGAACGCCGGAGCGGAACAGCGCGCCGGACGCCACCACCTGCACCGCCGGAATGGCGAGGCCGAGCGCGCAGGGACAGGTGATGATCAGCACCGCGATCCCCGCAATGATCGCGTCGTGCCAGGTCGCGCCGAACGCGACCCAGCCGATGATGGTGGCGAGCGCCGCGGCATGCACCAGCGGCGCATAGAGCCGCGCGGCACGGTCGGCGAGCCGCACATAGCTCGAGCGCGCCTCGACCGCCCGCGCGAGCATGCGCGAGACTTCGTCGAGCAGCGTACCCTGAGCGGCGACGCTGACGCGCACGCGCAGCGTGCCCGATACGTTCATCGTCCCGGCATAGACCATGCTGCCTTCGCTCGCCGTCACCGGCATCGTCTCGCCGGTGACGAGGCTCTGGTCGATCTGCGAGCGCCCCTGGACGACGACGCCGTCGACGGCGATGCGCTCGCCGGGACGCACCAGCACGAGATCGCCCGGCGCGATCGACTCGACCGGCACCTCGCACAGCTCGTGCGGGCCGACGAACTTGGTCGCGGTCTCGGCGCGCAGCGCCGCCATGTTGCCGGCGACCGCGCGGGTGCGCCGCCGCATCAACTGCTCGAGCGTACGGCCGACCAGCAGGAAGGTGAGCAGCATCAGCGCGGAATCGAAATAGGCGTGCTCGGCGTGATTGAGCGTCTCGACGACCGACATGCCGAGCGCGAGCAGCACGCCCACGGTGATCGGCACGTCCATGTTGAGGCGGCGCGCCCTGATGGCGCGGATCGCCGAATGGAAGAACGGCCGGCCGGCATAGGCCGCCGCCGGCAGCGCGATCAGCGCCGAAAGCCAATGAAAGAAATCGCGCTGCTCCGGCGTGATGTCGGACACGTTGCCCGACCACACCGCGACCGAGAGCAGCATGATGTTCATCGCGGCGAAGGCGGCGACGCCGAGGCAGCGCAGCAGCATCTGCCCCTCGCGCCGCTCGTCGCTCGCCGACTTGCCGGAATCGAAGGGGTGGGCGCGGTAGCCGAGCGCCGCGAGGCGGTCGATGAAGCCCGCAGGGATCGAGCTTGCCGTCGTGCCACTCGACCGCGACCCGGCGGTCGGTGAGATTCACCCGCGCGCGCACGATGTCCGGCATCGCCGAGAGGCCGTTCTCGATCGCGCGCATGCAGCCGCCACAATGGATGCCCTCGACCGCGAGCTCCATGCGGGCGATCCCGCCGTCGAGATGCTGGACGAAATGCGAGAGGTCGCGCGCGCGAGGCATGAGGCTTTGGGTCATGGCGTCATCTGCTAGTCGAGAGTGATGCGATCGAGCGTGATCCGATTCTTGGAGCGGAACAGGCGTTCGCCGCCGCGATCGGCCTCCACCTCGAGATCCCAGATGCCGGCGGCGACATCGCTCGCATCGCCGGCATAGCGGCCGGCGGATCGCTCGCCGAGCGAGAACGCGCGATCGGCGCGTCGATCGGTGGGGCGCGCGAGCCGCACCGAGAGCGCAAGCCCGGTCAGCGGCGCGCCGTCACGGTCGCGCGCCTCGACCATCGACGACGGCGCGGCCGTCGCCGGCGCGATCGACGTGGCTCGTCATGCGCCAGCCGCGCGCCTCCTGGGCGCGCGCCGCGGAGATTTCGGAATTGTACTTGATGCCGGCGAGATAGGGGCTCTCGACCTCGGTCCCGGGCATGGTCGAGATGGCGAGCGTCATCATCGTGACGTTGACGCCGATGACCACGGCGAAGAAGCCGATGAGCGAGAACAGCACCGTGCGTCCGCTCAGCCCCGCGCCGCTCGGCACGCCTGCGTCGACCGGCCGTCGCATCTGTGGTGTCGCAAAAGGCCTCACGGGTGTCTCCTTCAGCGGGCGATGAAGTGGTCGGCCGCCACGGCGGTCTCATGGGTCGCGGTGTCGGTGGCGCGGAACGTCAGCGGCGTCGAGCGGTCGAGGCGCGCATTCGCGGGAGCGGTGACCAGCACGCGCAGCTCGCGGCCCTGGTCGGGACCGATCTCGATCACCGGCTTGGGCGAAGCCGCGGGCGCTTCCTCGAGCCCGACGATGCGGATCTCCGCACCGGGCAAGCCCTCGACGTCGAGCTCGATCGCGGCGGCCTCGTTGCGCTTGTTCAGCAGATGTACGCCATAGGCATTGCGGATCGAGCCGTCGCTGAGCGCGACGAACAGCGGATTGCGGTCGTGCCGCACGCTGATGTCGAGGTAGTCCCGCGTCAGCAGCGAATAGAGCATGATGCCGCCGACCACCGCGATGATGCCGGCATAGACCAGCGTGCGCGGGCGCACGATCCGGTAGATCGGCGCCTTGCCCTCGGCGCGGCGCACGATGTTGATGTCGTTGTCGTAGGCGATGAGCCGGGCCGGCCGGTCGACCTTCTTCATCACGGTGTCGCAGGCGTCGATGCACAACCCGCACATGATGCAGCCGAGCTGGGCGCCGTCGCGGATGTCGATGCCGGTCGGACACACCGCGACGCATTGATAGCAATCGATGCAGTCGCCCGCCGCGAGCCCGTGGGCGCGCAGCTCCTCGGCCTTCTTGATCGAGGTGCGCGGCTCGCCGCGGTCGCGGCGATAGGTGACGTTGAGCGCCCATTCGTCGGTGAGTGCGGCCTGGATGCGCGGCCACGGGCACATGTAGACGCAGACTTGCTCGCGCATATGCCCGGCGAGCGTGTAGGTGGTGAAGGTGAGGATGCCGATCCAGAGTAGGCGGCCGCCGGAGCCTGGAAGGTCGCGAGCTCTTTCACCAGCGTCGGCGCATCGGCGAAATAGAGCACCCAGGCGCCGCCGGTCCACCATGCGATGAAGAGCCAGATCGAGTGCTTGGCGACGATCTCGCCGACGCGGCGCGGCGTGAGCTTGGCGCCGGACTTCCTCATGCGCTCGCGGCGGTCGCCCTCGATGAAGCGCTCGACGGCGTAGAACAGGTCGGTCCACACGGTCTGCGGGCAGAGATAGCCGCACCAGATGCGGCCGCCGATCGCGTTCATCAGGAACAGCGCCATCGCGGCGATGATCAAAAGGCCGGTGAAGTAATAGACCTCCTGCGGCCACAGCTCGATGAAGAAGAAATAGAAGCGCCGGCTCGGAAAATCGATCAGCACCGCCTGGCTCGGCGCGTTCGGGCCGCGATCCCACCGCACGAAGGGGAGGATGTAATAGACGGCGAGGCAGAACCCCATCAGCGCCCATTTGATGTTGCGGTAGGTGCCGGAGACGCTTTGCGGATAGATCTCCCTGCGTGCGGCGTAGAGCGGGGCTTCGTCGATCTCGAATTCTGCGGGTCCATTGGTTTGTTCATGGGGGGAGAACCAACCGGGCACGGATTTTGGCGCGGCCGAGCCGCACCGGCGAGTTTTGATCCTAGCGAGATCGAAGCATCGGCACTTTGATGCATCGCAAAACGGCCCGACACTTTGGCGTTAGCCCGCATGAGCGAAGCGACATGCCGGGGTTGGGCGATACGGCAGTCCGTCCCCGGATGTCGCTTCGCTCATCCGGGCTACGAGACATCACCACCGCACGCCCCGTCGCGACTGGCGACGAGGCGCGCGGCGGCCCGGCCCCTGCATCAACCGCAGGAGAGATGCCTCATTTGCCCCCGCCGAGCGTGTGCACGTAGACCGCGAGCGCGTTGATCGTCGCGGGGTCGAGTCGGCCGGCCCATGCCGGCATCACGCCGGCGCGGCTGTTGGCGATGGTGTCGACGAGGTCGGCCTCGTCCGACCCGTAGAGCCAGATCTTGTCGGTGAGGTTCGGCGCGCCGAGCTCCGCGTTGCCCTTGCCGTCGGCGCCGTGGCAGGCGGCGCAGTTGTCGGCGAAGATCTTCTTGCCCGCGGCGAGGTCGGTACCGGGGCGCACCGGAAGGCCGGACAGCGAGCGCACGTAGTTCGCGACCGTCACGATCTCCGCGGGCTTGAGCATGCCCATCTTGCCGAAGGCGGGCATCGCGCTTTCGTGGTCCTTGGCGTCGCCGGAGCGCACGCCATGCTCGATCGTCTGCTTGATCTCTTCGAGCGTGCCGCCCCACAGCCAGTCGTCGTCGTTGAGGTTCGGATAGCCTTTGGCGCCGGTCGCACCGACGCCGTGACAGGGCGCACAATTGTTGCCGAAGGCGGCCTTGCCCTGCGCCTGCGCGAAGGCAAGCAGCGCCGGGTCCTTCTCGATGTCGGCGAGCGATACCTGCGTGAGGGCGACGCCCTTCGCCCCGCGTACCTTCTGCAGATCGGCGAGGTCGGCCGACACCTGGGCGCGATTGGTGTAGCCGAGCACGCCGCGGGTGTAGCCGGTCACCGTCGGCCACGCCGGATAGAAGACCCAGTAGACGACCGCCCACACGATGGTGGCGTAGAACGTCCACAGCCACCAGCGCGGCAGCGGCGTGTTCAGCTCCTCGATGCCGTCCCATTCGTGGCCCGTCGTCGGGGTGCGGGCGGCGCCATCGGCCTCGCGCTTGGTCATCGTTTCAATCCTCTCGCAGCGGCATTCTCGCCGCGTCCTCGAACGTCTCGCGGTTGGCCGGCCACAACGCGTAGGCCAGAATGCCAAGGAAGATCACGAAGAAGAGCGGCGTCCAGAACGTCGTGATGAAATCGGTGATGAGGCTGTGCATGATCGCTTTCCTCAGCGCAGGTCGGCCTTGTCGTCGTAGAGCTTGAAGTCGATCTCGGTGCCGAGCATCTGCAGATAGGCGACGAGCGCGTCCATCTCGGTGATCCGCCCCGGCTTGCCGCCGAAGTCGCGTGACGCCGCCTTGGGGTAGCGTTTCTGGAAATCGTCGACGCCTTTGTTGTCGGGATCGGCCTGGGCGCGCACGTCGTCGCTCGCGTGCGCGATCTGCTCTTCGGTGTAGGGCACGCCGAAGGCGCGATTGATCTTGAGGTGCGAAGCGATGTCGTGGAAGTCGAGATCGGTGTCGCCGAGGAAGCCGTAGCCCGGCATGATCGATGCGGGCACGATCGAGCGCGGGATCGACGAGATGGGTGACATGCCACTCGTCGGAATACTTGCCGCCGACGCGGGCGAGGTCCGGGCCGGTGCGCTTCGACCCCCACTGGAAGGGATGGTCGTACATGCTCTCCGCGGCGAGCGAGTAGTGCCCGTAGCGCTCGACCTCGTCGCGCAGCGGCCGGATCATCTGCGAATGGCAGACGTAGCAGCCTTCGCGGACATAGATGTTGCGGCCGGCGAGCTCGAGCGGCGTGTACGGCCGCACGCCCTCGACCTTCTCGATGGTGCTCTTCAAGTAGAACAGCGGCGTGATCTCGACGATGCCGCCGATCGCGATGACGAGCAGGATGCCGATCAGCAACAGGATCGAATTCTTCTCGAACACTTGGTGTCTGGCGAAGATCGACATGGCGTCCTCATTCAGCGGGCTGGAGGGCCGGCCGCGGGCGCGGCGCTGACCGCCTCGCCGTGACGCACGGTCATCCAGAGATTGTAGGCCATGATCAGCGCGCCGACGACGAACAGCGCGCCGCCTAACGCCCGGATCATGTAGAAGGGATGCATCGCCTCGACGGTCTCGATGAAGGAATATTCGAGGAAGCCGAGCGAGGTGTAGGCGCGCCACATCAGGCCCTGCAGGATGCCCGACACCCACATCGCCGAGACGTAGAAGACGATGCCGATGGTCGCGATCCAGAAGTGCCAGTTGACGAGCTTGAGGCTGTAGAGCTCGCGGCGTCCCCACAGCCAGGGGACCAGGCAATAGAGCGCGCCGAACGACACGAAGCCGACCCAGCCGAGCGCGCCGGAATGCACGTGGCCGATGGTCCAGTCGGTGTAGTGGCTCAGCGAGTTGACCACCTTGATCGACATCATCGGCCCTTCGAAGGTCGACATGCCGTAGAAGGCGACCGACACCACGAGCATGCGCAGCACCGGATCGGTGCGCAGCTTGTCCCACGCGCCGGACAGCGTCATCAGGCCGTTGATCATGCCGCCCCACGACGGCATCCACAGCATCACCGAGAACGTCATGCCGAGCGTCTGCGCCCAGTCGGGCAGCGCGGTGTAGTGCAGGTGGTGGGGCCCGGCCCAGATGTAGAGGAAGATCAGCGACCAGAAGTGCACGATCGAGAGCCGGTAGGAGTAGATCGGCCGCTCCGCGCGCTTCGGCACGAAGTAGTACATGATGGCGAGGAAGCCCGCGGTGAGGAAGAAGCCGACCGCGTTGTGGCCGTACCACCACTGGAACATCGCATCCTGCACGCCGCCCCAGGCGATGTAGGACTTCGAGCCGAACACCGAGACGGGCAGCGCCGGATTATTGCCGAGGTGCAGCACCGCGATGGTGACGATGAAGGCGAGATAGAACCAGTTGGCGACGAAGATGTGCGGTTCCTTGCGCTTGATCAGCGTCACCAGGAACACCAGCAGATAGACCACCCAGACGATGGTGAGCCACAGGTCGGCATACCATTCGGGCTCGGCATATTCCTTCGACTGGGTGACGCCGAGCAGATAGCCGGTGCCGGCGATCAGGATGAAGAAGTTGTAGCCGAGCACCACGAACCAGGGCGCGATCTCGCCGGCGAGGCGGACCCGGCAGGTCTTCTGCACGACGTAGAACGAGGTCGCGAGCAGCACGTTGCCGCCGAACGCAAAGATCACCGCCGAGGTATGCAGCGGCCGGATGCGGCCGAAATTGAACCACGGCAGATCGAAATTGAGCACCGGCCAGGCGAGCTCCATCGCCGCCCACAGCCCGACCAGGAAGCCGGCGATGCCCCAGAACATCGCGAACACCGCCGCGACCTTGATCGGGGCGAAATTGTAGTTCGGCCTGCCGTCGATTTCCTGCGGCGGCGGATCGGCCGGACGGTCGAAGTAGTGATTGAAGGTGCCGAACACGACGGCGACGCTCGCCGCCGCGGTGAGGAACGCGTGGAACGCGAAGGCGGTAGTCCTCGGCCTTGGCGGCGCCGACGAGCGCAAGCAGCGCCAGCGCGGAGAAGCCGATCAGCACCGCGAGCTCGCCCTCGGTCATCGACTTGCGCGAAGCGATTTCAGCCATGTTCGATCACCGTCCGTTCGATGGATTTTTCGTTCTTTGGAGAATCGCTCGTGCCGCCAGCAATTCGTAGGCCCTGGCCACGCTTTGCCGTCCCGCGGCCAAACTCGACGCTCCCGGGTCTCGTGACCTTGAGGCAGGTCAAGTCCACCCCCTACTTTGGGATCAGGAGACGACCGCCGACGTGCGCGGTCGGCGGCGAGGCGGACGACGTGCGGGCGGTGTCGCTCGCCTCGTCCGACGGATCGGAGAACGCCATGCCGGACATCGGCTCGACCCAGACGATGTGGCACTTCACGGCCTCACTCCCGGCACCGTTTCGGCGGCGACGCGCGCCGCGTCGCGCTGGTCGGGATCGATGACCGTGCCCCACAATTCGACGACGCCGTTGCGCACGACGACATCGATCATGTGCCGCGGCGCCCAGGACTGGCGATCGAGCTCGGCGAGCACGGCGGCGCGGATCGCTCTCGTCGGTCTTGCGCGCTCGGCTCGACCTCGCGGGAGAGCTCGCCAGCGCATGCAGCAGATTGGCGCGGCTGACGATACCGACGAGCTGCGTGCCGCGCATGACGGGCACGCGCTTGACGCGATGTTTTTCCATCAGCGCGACGACGTCGTCGAGCTCGGCGTCTTCGCCGACGGTCCGACGTCGGCCGTCATCACTTCGTCTATTCTGCGGGCGTGGGAGTGAACGTAGTCCTTGGCGAGCGTTCCCGGGCCGAGCATGAACTCGACCCAGCGCGGACGCTTGCGCTCGGTTCCGGTCTCGGCGCGGCGCAGAAAATCGCCTTCGGTGACGATGCCCGACGAGATTGCCGCTCTTGTCGACCACCGGCAGGCCGCTGATCCTGTGCTGCAGCATCAACCGCAGCGCTTCGAGGATCGAGGCGTCCGGCGCGACGGTGATCACGTGCTCGGGTCATTACGTCCTTGGCTTTCATCGACGATCTCCATTGTCGCGTGGGACCGAGCCCGAACAGAGCGCTCCAGCTCCCAAATCCGGGCCCGGGCTCGAGCACCGCCATCGCGCAACCGCAGCAACACATCGCTCAGCTCACCACGGACAGCGGCGTGGAGGTCGGTTGCGGCAAGGTCCGTCCCTTCGGCGCGAACGCGTAATGCTGTCGGCACGTTGACGCGCTCTGTCACTCGCATGACATGGGGGTGCCTACATTGAGGCAGATCAAGAGGCGAGCAACGGCCGGGCTGTTAGCTGCGCGCGGCCGCCTTCGGTGCGCTGCCGACAGGCCGACTCCGGAAGACGAATGGGTTCGGTCGTTCGACGCCAACTCGCGGATTTGAGTTCATCGCTCTCGCATAGGACTTGCGAATGTCGACATATCGCCTGGACAGGCTGATCGCGCCGCGCTCGCTCGCCGTCGTCGGTGCGAGCCCGCGTGAGACGTCGGTCGGCCGGCACGTGGTCGCAAACATCATCGCCGCCGGATTTGCCGGGCCGGTGCATGTGGTCAATCCGAACTACGCCGACATCGAAGGCATCGACACCGTCAAATCCATCGACGCCATCGCCGGGACGCCCGATGTCGTGGTGATTGCGGTGCCGCCGGCCGCGGTGCCTGAAACGGTCGCGGCGGCCGGGGCCAAGGGCGCGGCCGCCGCCATCATCATCACCGCCGGTCTCGGTCATGGTCCGGGGTCGCTCGCCGAAGCGGCGGACCGGCCGCGCGCGCCACCGGCCTGCGTCTGGTCGGCCCCAATTGCCTCGGCGTGCTGGTGCCGCCGTCGCATTTCAATGCGAGCTTCGCGACGCGGATGCCGGCGAAGGGCGATCTCGCCGTCATCTCGCAATCCGGCGCCATCGTCGCCGGCATGATCGAATGGGCGGCGCAGCGCGCGATCGGCTTTTCCGCGGTGATTTCCGTCGGCGACCAGGTCGATGTCGATTTCGGCGACCTGCTCGATCTGTTCGCCGCCAACGGTGCGACCCGCGCCATCGTGCTCTATGTCGAGTCGATCAAGGATGCCCGCAAGTTCATGTCGGCGGCGCGGGCGGCGGCGCGGGCGAAGCCCGTGATCGTCGTCAAGGCGGGACGGCATACGCAGGGCGCCAAGGCGGCTGCGACCCACACCGGCGCGCTGGCGGGCTCGGACGCGGTCTACGACGCGGCCTTTCGCCGGGCCGGCCTGCTTCGCGTGTTCGATCTCGAGGAGTTGTTCGACGCCACCGAGACGCTCGGGCGATTGAAGCCGTTTCCCGGCAAGCGCCTCGCCATCCTGACCAATGGCGGAGGGGTCGGCGTCCTCGCCGTGGATCGCCTGGTCGATCTCGGCGGCGTGCTGGCGGAGCTTTCCCCCGAGACCAGGGCGCGGCTCGATGCGGTGCTGCCGCCGACATGGTCGAAGGCCAATCCCGTCGACATCGTCGGCGATGCCGATGCCGCCCGCTATTCGGCGGCGCTCGCAGGCGCTGCTCGCCGACAAGGCGAACGACGCCGTGCTGGTGCTCAATGTGCCGACCGCGCTGGCATCCCCGACGGCGACGGCGGACGCGGTCGCCGCGGTCGTGCGTGACTACCGCGCCAAGGACGGTGCAGCCGAAGCCGGTGCTGGCGGTGTGGATCGGCGCCGACGACGGCCGTCACGCTCGGCGTTCGAGGCGGCCGGCGTGCCGCTCTACCCCACCGAAGCCGATGCCGTGCGCGGGTTCACGCATCTGGTTCGCTATGCGCAGGTGCGCGACGCCCTGATGGAGACGCCGCCGAGCCTGCCCGAGCACTTCGCGCCCGATGTCGCCGCGGCCCGGCGCCCCGTCGAGGCGGCGATCCGCGACGGCCGCCGCTGGCTCGACCCGCTGGAAGTGGTCGAGGTCATGACGGCTTACGCCATCCCGACGGTGCCGACGCTGCTCGCCCGCGACGCCGACGAGGCCGGCGCGGTGGCGCGGCCGTTCCTCACCGCGGGCACGCCGGTGGTCGTCAAGATATTGTCGCCGGACATCGTCCATAAGTCGGACGTCGGCGGCGTGCGGCTCGACCTCGCATCCGAAGCCGCGGTGCGCACCGCCACCGCCGAAATCATCGCTGCGCGCCCGAGCCGCCCGGCCCGACGCACGCATCACCGGCGTCACCATCCAGCCGATGATCGTGCGCCCGAAGGCGCATGAGCTCATCTTGGGCATTGCCGATGATCCCACATTCGGTCCGGTCATCGCCTTCGGGCAGGGCGGTACCGCGGTCGAGGTGGTCGACGACAAGGCGCTGGCGCTGCCCCCGCTCGACCTCAAGATGGCCGGCGAGCTGATTGCGCGCACGCGGGTGTCGCGCGTGCTCAAGGGCTACCGCGACGTCCCCGCGGCCAAGGTGGCGGATATCGCCTTGACCCTCGTCAAGCTCGCCCAACTCGCCGCCGATGTGCCGGAGCTGCGCGAACTCGACATCAACCCGCTTCTCGCCGATCAGAACGGGGTCCTCGCTCTCGACGCCCGCATCGCCGTCGCGCCGCTCGAGCCGGAGCCGAAGTTCAAGGGCGTCGGGTACAACCGATTCGCCGTGCGTCCCTATCCGAAGGAATGGGAACAGTGGCTCGATCTCAGCGACGGCACGAAAATGTTCGTTCGGCCGTTGCGGCCCGAGGACGAGGGGCTGCTGCAGGAATTCCTCGAAAGAATCACTCCTGACGATCTTCGGCTTGCGCTTCTTCGCGCCGGTCAAGCATTTCAGCCACGCCTTCCTCGCGCGCCTGACGCAACTCGACTATGCGCCGGGCGATCGCCTTCGCGGCGCTCGACGGGGCGTCCGGCGACCTGCTCGGCGTCGTCCGGCTGCACGCCGATTCCAATTACGAGAAGCGCCGAATATGCCGTCCTGGTGCGCTCCGACCTCAAGGGCCGCGGCATCGGATGGCAGCTCATGGACCTGATCATCCGCTATGCGCGCAGCGAGAAGCTCAAATGCATCGAAGGCCAGGTGCTGCAGGAAAACACCACGATGCTGGATATGTGCCGGCAGCTCGGATTCCAGATCGCCGACGAGCCGAACGATCGGAGCGATGAAGGTGGTGAAGCTGACGCTGCGCCGCTGAACCGGCGTTCCGCAGCACGCCGGTGCCGAGCGGGCGACAGGGCTCGAGCAAATCCGCTCACGGTCGGCGATCTCATTGATTTATCAGTATTTTATGCATTCGTTTCATTCATCCATGGATGAGAAACGTTCGTTTGAGCCGTGCTCACCCGCGATGCAGCATCCACCCAATCGCGGACATCGGCCATCCTCGGCCGGGCGTTCCGAATGGTTCAGGGAATGACTGCAATGAACGCACATGCGGACCACCTGCTGCAGCGCCTCGGCACAGGAAAGCTCATCGGGATCGACCACGGTGAAGGCTCCCGGGTGAGCTGCGTCGAAGGCGCGCTATGGATCACCCAGTCGAACGACCCGCGCGACATCGTCATCAAGGGTGGCAAATCGTTCGTGCTCGACCGGCCGGGTCTCGCGCTCGTCTGCGCGGCCGCTGGCCCGGCCGTCGTCGCTGTGGACGTACTTCGCCCCCAGCTGCCGGCTCTCCCGCCCTATCGCTGGGATATGGGCAATGCTGCGCGCGATCGCACGGTGGCGGGCTTGTAAGCCCTGCGTCGAGTAAGTGCGGCCTTGCGCCATGAACGAGCGTGCCGACATCGCCCGGCGCCGGATCTCGCAAACCCTGCCGGGCGGCGAGCGCATCCTTATCCGCGCCGTGCGTCCGCCGGACGCCGGCGCACTGCAGGCTTATTTCCGTGAGCTGTCCGGCGAGAGCCGCTGTCGCCGTTTTCTCGGCGCGCTGGCCGAGCTCACGGCGAAGCAGTTTGCGCGGCTCACCGACATGGGCGGACCCGACGAGCTGGCGCTGCTGGCATTCGCGCGCGCACCCGGTACATCGTGGGACGATACATCGTGCCTCGTCGGTGAAGCGGTGCTGGCGCGCGTGCCCGGCGGCGCCCGTGTCGAGTTCGCGCTCTCGGTCACCGATGCCTGGCAGCGCAAAGGTGTCGGCGCGGCGCTGCTCGCCGACCTCGAATGCCGGGCGCGGATGCACGGCGCCCGCTATCTCTACGGCGACGTCCTGCGCACCAACACGCCCATGAAGAACCTCGCCCGCAAGACGGGCTTTGCGTTGCGAAGCCCGTTCACGGACGCGCGCCTGATCGAGATCGGCAAGGACCTCTCGGTGACCGCGCCCGATCCGCCGTGCCGCGAGCGGTTCGCGCAATCGACGCCGCTGGCCGCCTCTGAGGCCGGGCGATCCCTCCCCAGGCCCGCGTGAGAAGAGAAAAAAGCCGAACATGACCGACCTTGCTCGTCGACCCTCGGCGTCCGTCGCCGGCACGTGGCGCACACCGCTCATCATCGTCGGCTTCGGCTGCCTGATCTCGATGATGTCGTTCGGGCCGCGCTCTGCACTGGGCTTCTTTCTGACGCCGATGTCGGACGCCAATCACTGGGGCCGCGACGTTTTCGCCTTCGCGCTCGCGCTGCAGAATTTGCTGTGGGGCATCGGCCAGCCGCTCGCCGGCATCATCGCCGACCGCTACGGCACCGTGCGGGTGTTCTGTGCCGGCGCCCTGATGTTCGCCGCCGGCCTCGCCCTGATGGCGCACGCGACGAGCGCGCCGCTGCTCGACGCATCGGCCGGCGCTCTCATCGGTTTCGGCCTCGCCGGCACGTCGTTCACGATCGTCCTCGCGACCTTCGGAAAGCTGCTGCCGCCGCAATGGCGCTCGCTTGCCTTCGGGCTCGGCACTGCGGCCGGCTCGTTCGGGCAGTTCCTCTACTCGCCGCTGTCCGTCGTGCTGATCGATGCGGTGGGCTGGCAGCACACGCTCGTGATCTTTGCCGTGAGCATGCTCGCGGTGTTGCCGTTGTCGCTCGCACTCGCGACGCCGCCGGCGGCCGAGATGCGGCAAGTGCCGCCGCAGTCGCTCAGGCAGGCGCTCGGCGAAGCTTTCGCGCACCCGTCCTATGTGCTGCTGGTGCTCGGCTTCTTCACCTGCGGCTTCCAGCTCGCCTTCATCACTGTGCATCTGCCGGCCTATCTCGCCGACCGCGGCCTCTCCGCCCAGGTCGGCGGATGGACGCTCGCGACTATCGGTCTCTTCAACATTTTCGGCTCGATCACTTATGGCTGGCTCTCCGATCGCATGCCGAAGCGCTACCTGCTCTCGTTCAACTATTTCGTGCGCGCCGCCGCGATCTTCGCCTTCATCTCGTTCCCGGTGACGCCGGTCACCGCCGTGCTGTTCGGCGCAGTGATGGGGCTCGTGTGGCTTTCGGTGGTGCCGCCGACCAATGGCATCATCACGGTGATGTTCGGCACGCGCTGGCTCGGGACGCTCGCGGGATTTGCCTTTCTCAGCCACCAGATCGGCGGCTTCCTCGGCGCCTGGCTCGGCGGCGTCGTGTTCGAGCGCAGCGGTTCCTATGAACCGGTGTGGTGGCTGTCGATCCTGCTCGGCATCCTGTCGGGGCTCATCAACATGCCGATCGTGGAGAAGCCGGTGGCGCGGCCCGCCCCGGTGCCGGTCTCGTGAGCGACACGCCGATCGTCTTGTTCGCGGGGGCCGGCGCCCTCGCGATCCTGTCCGCGACGGCGTGGCTGTGGGCGCATTACGGCGCAACGCTGTTCTTCGAGATCATGCGCGCGGGCTTCGCCGCTTGCTTCGGGTAGCTCTAGGTCGACGCGTCGGCGCAGACCGTGCGGGTGACCGAGCTGGCTTCTGCTCGGCCTCGCTGCCGAACTCGGAGAGCATCCAACGCTTGAACAGCCTGACCTCGGGCTTCTGAAAGTCGGTCTGTGCGGTGACGAGCCAATAGCCGTTGCCGCTCGGAATCGATCGGTCGAACAGCGCGATGAGGCGGCCGCTGTCGATGTCGTCATCGAGCAGGGGCCGCCGTCCCAATGTCACGCCGAGGCCGCGGATGGCCGCGTCGGCGGCCATCTGCATGGTGTCGACGCGCAATCCGTCGTCGAGCGAAGGCGGTACTTCGAGCCCGCTGAGGCGAAACCAGTGCGCCCAGTCCGCCGTGACGGTGACGTGGATCAGCGGCACCCGGGCGAGGAGACCGGCGTCCACCGGCTCGGCGAGTTGCTCCTTGAACCGGGGGCTGCACACCGGCACCAAGGTCTCCTTCGCGAGCAGTGTCCAGTTCGACGCCGGCTTCTTCATCGGCGCGAAGCGGATCGCGACGTCGAAATCGTCGAGCGTGAGGTCGACCAGCCGCTGCGAGGTATCGATCCGCACCCGGATGTCGGGAAATTGCAGGGCAAAATGCTCCAGCCGGGGCAACAGGATCCTGTGCGCAAAGGTCGGCGCGGCGCTGACCGACAGCGTGCCCGTCGCCTTGCGGCCGGGAAGCTGGTCGGTCGCCCTGGCGAGCACGGTGAGGGCCTGATTGACGAGCGGTGCATAGACCTCGCCGGCCCCGGTGAGCCGAAGCCCGCGCGTTTCGCGGTGGAACAGCTCGACGCCGAGCCAGCTTTCGAGCGTCTGCACGCCGTGGCTCACCGCGCTGGCCGTGAGATTGAGCTCTTCCGCGGCCTTGCGGAAGCTCGCGTGACGCGCCGCGGCTTCGAAGACGCGAAGCGAGCTCAGTGGGGGAAGACGGAACGCCATGCCTTCGTCCGGTGCGATCGACGGGCATTATAGGGCGGCGTGTATCGGACGCTATCGATTAGGCCGTAGTGTCGCGCCGGCCTTTGGCAGCCGGTCACACCAGTGCGGGCGCGCCCCGTCGAGCCAATCTGTCGACCTCACACGGCCCAACAGCGTGCGGCCGTCGGCTGGCGCCGCTCAGGATACGCCGGGGAGCAGGAGGGTTTCGACGAGCGCAGTGCCGCCGAAGCTGCCCAACGGGAGCAGCATGGCGCGCAACAGCGGTTGCTGGGAGAACGGCGTCAGCGCACCCTCGTTCAACTCGTCCACCCGGTGCGAGAGCAATTCGAGCTGCGCCGCCAGGCCCTCTCCGCCCGGGGATCGCTTTGCCAGCATGATCTGATCGTTGAGGCGGCGATGAGCCTTGGCGCGCGAAGCCTCCGCAGCCTGGCGCAGCGCGATGGCGCTGCCGGTGACGATCAGCAGTCCGAGCGCCATGACCAGTATCTCCGGCAGGCTCGGAGCATAATTGGCAAACAACCTGCTGCGCGAGATGATCACAAGGGCGACGATGATGAACGGAAAGTAGATGAGCGTGGCGATGCACTTCGTTCGCTTGGAAATGAAGATGAGGTTGATCCAGTGCTCAAGATCGCCTTGCGGCAGGCCGACGCGCCCGCCGAACTTATTCTGCGTATCCTGCGGCCATACCATCGGCTCCTTGTCGGTCTCCACGAGAAGGGCCTTGATCACCCGCCAGCACAACAGCGTCGCATCGGCGACGAACAAGGTCAGGAAGAGCGCCGTGAAATTGAGTAGCCACGATACCACCGTATAGAGCCAGAAGCTCGTGATTCCCCTCGTTGGTGCGGGCGGATTCCCGAACATCAGCTCGAGAATCCCCAGAGGACAAAAAAGATGACGACGTAGACGCAGACCCGCCAAATCCGCGCCTTCGACCGACCCTGATAGATGTATGGTCCCCAGAATCGCAGCAGATAGGCCGACAGCGAATTGTTCGCATAAGCCGAACGATCGCCGGCCATCCGATAGTTGAAGTAGCTCACGAACCGAGTCCACGGCGATTTGGCACTGGCGACCTGCTCTTCCACGCTCATGATCTCGATCCACGCCGGTCTCATCTTCATGTCATCGGCGAGCTTCCAGAAATCTTCATTCAGCCAGCGGCGGCCATGGAGGAGCAACAACACGCAGAGCACCAGTATGGCGGTGCGCAGGACGATCGTCGGCCATATGCTGATGCCCTCCAGCCATAGCATCGGCTGGCCGGCATCCGTCAGAGATCGCGCCATTGGCGGCCACCACGAGAATATTGCCCAGGCTAGCAGGATGACGAGCAAGCCGAGATGGAAAAGCACCCCGCCGCCGCGCGTGAATAGCGCCCTGCCACCGTCCCGACGATCGAGGCCTCCATCAAGCGCGTGCCAAATCTTGCGTCTCATGAACCCGCAGGTAAGCGTGGCACCCATTCCGACAGCGACGATCGCCATCGCGATTGCAAGGGGGGCGCCTCGACCTGGCTGCGGGAACATGTCCGATGCCTTCGGGTGGGATTCCTCCCGAGCCCAACGGCTCACACGGGCGGGCCTTATACTCGGGTTCGTTCCGGTTCTTCGCGGCGGGCTTGGCCTCCTTCCCATTCTGCGCAGACGGTATCTGGAAGAGGGTGGAGAGGCCGACTTCGAACAGCAGAGGCGGCTCTTTCCAGATGCAACGGCGGTCGACTTCGTCACTGGCTCTGGTCTCGGCCTCTCCTTTGGCTGACGCTTTAGTCACGTCTTCCACGGCTGTCTTCACCGCTGCTTGCGTAGCGAAGAACGCAGCGGTCTGGTAGCTGCTGCGGAACGGAGGAATCTCGCGCTGAAGCCTTTCGTCGAGCTGCAGCGCGAAGCTAGATGCGATCAGAAGATTTCGGGTATGGGGAAGCGCGGTCGGATGCAGCATCAGGGCATCGAGGTCGGTCGTGAAGAACCGGGCGTTCGGAAGGAGCGGTCGCAGCGCCTGAAGGATGAGGAATTTGTCGTAGCGATCGGAGCCGAGAACTCCGACTGCGAAAATCCCGTTGCGGTTTCTGTTATCCCGTTTTTGGTCGACACCACTTCGTAGGCGCGCGTCGATACTCGCGATCTCCTCTCCCATACGCCGCAGATAATCGAACTGACCCTGTCCCTCGGCGCGATCACTCGGCTTGGCATTGGGGCTCGTCTTCGCGCGGTCTCTGCTGCCCTTGTCCTGGTTGTTGCTCGCGTCCTGGTCCCTGTCGGTTTCCTTGGAGGCGTTGCCGGAGTTGAGCTCCTGGAGTTTCGGCGCCTGCCCGTCGAGTCCCCGCAAATATGAGTATCTGTGGATGAATTTCTCGTCGAGTTTGCTGCACGTAGGTCCCGTCACCGGACCGAGGCAATTCGCCATGGCTCTGGGCAGACTTTGTCCATAAAACGTATCCCATTCGGAAATGAAGACGAAGTGATCCTGATCGGAATCATCGACGAAACCCAGCGCAGCTTTGAGGGATTCCGGAATCGCCTTTTTCACGGAGCCGAGAAAGTTGGTCAAAGATGTTGGCAGATACTGCGAGATCCGATGGGGTTGCCGCAATGCCAATTCATCCCGCATCAGGCAGGCCAGCGCCGCATCCGTAGCCGTCATGCGGTACAGCTTGACCCCACGTTTGAAAAAAACCTCGCTTAAATGATCGCGGGTGCCGGGGCAATCCGGCCCCGGAAACTGCTGCTCCGGCATGAGCTCGGTATCGGCGGCGG
Source organism: uncultured Alphaproteobacteria bacterium (assembly GCA_963793985.1). Taxonomy (GTDB): domain Bacteria; phylum Pseudomonadota; class Alphaproteobacteria; order Rhizobiales; family Xanthobacteraceae; genus JAJPKK01. Next base: position 396,123 of record CAWCCG010000021.1, read on the forward strand.
TCGCACTAAAGACGTAGAATTCGGCACGTTCTTCATCCGAACAGCGATCGCTGCGCCACTTCCCATCAAGCTCCTTTGCCATCGCGTTGAGCGTGGTCGAGGATCCCGGGCCAAGTACCAGCGCTTTGCCCCAGCGGAACGACGAAGGCACCCCGGTTCGCAGAGTTCGGCAGAAGAACTCGTCGAACCCCTTCAGAGGGAAGGACGGCGATCCGTTCAGCACGTCCTCGTCGAACCAAAGGAGCAGCAAAGGGTTGTTGTTCTTGTCGAACCACTCGAACGGAACGACCTCCGGCATGCGCTCGAATGGAACGACCTCCGACGTCCGGTTGGGCGACTTACCGATGACGCGAGGCCAGAAGAAACCGAGATGCTCGGGGTCGCGGGGGATAAAGCCCTGGCGCTCGAGACCGGCAACGATCGCGTAGCGCTGGCGGCGCCGCAATTCGTGGTCCTCCGAATACGGCGCTCCCGAGACCGGCGCCACGACCACGATCGGCGGCGGGGGCGCCGGTTTGTTGACGCCGTTGGGCCGTGTCGGCGCCGGAGCGGGCGGCTTGGTTGCCGCCATCAAAGGCGACACACAATGATCATCGATCTCGCGCTTCTTGCCGCAGTTCTCCGGCTTGAGATCGGTCGACTTCGCCAATTTCTCGGCAACCGCCGCAAACGGGTCCCGCCAAAGCCGGGACTCGATATCCTGCCGGCTCGGCTGCTGTTGCACAAATGCCTCCGACGTCGGCGGCCGAGTGCCTTCGAGCGTCGTGGTGTGCACCACGAAATACGTACCCGCCGCGGCCACCAGAAGCCAGGCGACCCCGTTGGCTCCCATGTTCGAGGAAGACTGTTTCTGTTCCATCATGGCAAACGACGCCAGTTACAATAATGAAAACGACGGTTGAAAGCTTATGGGGTAATTCCCGACGCCCCTCTCGACCAAGGAGCATTCAGTTTCATCTCACGGCAAAAATGCCGAACAATCGACCCTGAAATCTTCTCGCATTTGAATGAATAGAAGTTACTGCAAAGCGCTGCAACTGCCAATGGGTTTTCTCAGAGGGATCGAATGGGCCCTCGCAACGCAGCGAGCACCTCTACAGCACCGGCTTGCATTCATTGAAAACCTGGCCGCGGACCGTCGTCACGCCCTCGACACAGTGAGCCGGGTCGGTCACCTCGCCGGCGACGATAAAGTCGTAGGCCTGTCCGCCGAGCATGAGCTCGTAGCGGCCGGGGGTGAGCGACAGCGTCGGGTCTTCCGCGTGCAGCTTGACCATGTCGCTGTTGCCCTCGATCGGCGTTGCCCGCAGGTCGTAGCCAAGCTCGCGGATGATCCAGGTGTCGACCGCCGGCGTCGTCATGATCGCCTTTCCCGTCGAGTTGAAATTCATCGCATGGGCGACGCGGGCGGCGATGCGCAGCGGGACTTTTTCGAGCGTATGGGACGCAAGATCGCTGCGGAAGACGACGAAGGCGGGCTTGCCGGGAGCGAGCACCGTGCGGCCGGGCTCGAGGATCTGTAGCTGGCTGGCGTTGCGCGGATCGACCGGCGTCGCCCGAACCTGCTGCAGCGCGACGAGCTTGTTGTCGACGAGGACATAGACGCCGTAGGCCGGCGGCTGCGCAGACGACGGGTCGGCGGCGGCAATGCGCGGCGCCGGCGCGGCGGGCGCAGGCGATGCCGCGGGCGGCGCAAAAGAAGCGGGGGGCGGTGCGGGGGACAGGGACGATGCCGGCGGGGTGGCGGGCTCGGATGGCGCCGGTTGCACTGCAGGTGTTGTCGGCGGCGGTGCGGGAGTTGCAGGGGGCGCCGATGGCGCGGCTGCCAGAGCGGGAACCTCGGGCGCAGCGGCGACTGCGGTATCGGCCGGTCCCTGCGTCGCACGCGGGGCTTCGCTCGTCATGATCGGCGCGCCGCGTCCCCACATCGCGACATAGAGGGCAGCCGCGGCGAGCGCCCCGACGACGAGTTGGAGCGCGATCACGATCCCGAACATGGCCTTGCCCGGACCGCTGCGCGCGGGGTGCCGTTGGCCGCGGTTCGAAAATTCGGACGGTTTGACGCGATAGGCCGGACGCGAAGGATCGCGCGGGCGCTGCGCCCGCACACGCTCACGATCGGGCTGGGCAGGCCGGGCCTTGGTGGCCGCGGCCTCGTCGAGATCGATCGGGGCGCCCGGCCGGATCGCGCCGAGGTCCGTAGTCACGTTGCCGGGCGCATCGGGCTCGGCAAGCGCCTCCGCTGCGGCAGGCGCGAGGCCTGCGGTTTCGGCCGGTGATTTCTCCGGCGTCCGCAACGGGGGGTGTCTCCGCGTGCGGTTTCTCCGCTTCCGGCCGAAGCGGCGTTGCGGCCGGCCTCTCAGACGCCGCCGGCGCTTCTCCCGCGGCCGCGGCAACGGCGCCGCCCTCACTGACGGACTCGGTCCCGTCCGCAGCGCCGGCTGCGGCGGCCTCGGCTTCGAGGCGCGCGATCGCCTCTTCGAGGTCGACCTTGAGACGCTTCGACTCGCCCATGGCCGAGAGCGAGCCCCGTTCGGCGACCTGCCATCTCAGCGCCAGCCGTGCGGCTTCGTAGACGACCTCGCGCATCCGCGCGGGGTCATCCTGGACCTGCCGGATCTTCCGCGCCAAAGCCGAGTAGAAGTCCACCATGCTCGTCTGTTTTCAAAGGGATAGCGAGCCCAACCATAACGGATGGCCCCACCGCGTGCCAACCAGCCGTTCATGCCTGGCGGAACCGCGGCGCGCAGTGGAGCCCCATTGGCGCCGATCCGGTCACCGCAGCAGGATGGCGCCGGCCAACAGCGCGGCAATGACCCACAGCGCGGCCGTCTGCCACCGCATCCGCCGCGCCTGCGCCACGCCGAGCGCGGCGACGGTTTCCTGCGAGAGGACGACGCCGTCCCGGGTGGCATCGTCGATCTGGTCGGCCACCCGCGCCGCCCGTGTAAGGAGCCCCGGCACGCCGGACAGGAAATGGCCGAGCTCGCCCGCCCCCTGCACCGCGCCTTCGAGCCGCCCGACCGGCCCGAGGTTGCGGGTGATCCATTCCCGCACCACCGGTTCCGCGGTGCTCCACATGTCGAGCTTCGGATCGAGGCTGCGCCCCACGCCCTCGACGACCACCATGGTCTTTTGAAGCAGGAGCAGTTCAGGGCGGGTGCGCATGTCGAACAGGCCGGTGACCTCGAACAAGAGCGTCAGCAGCTTCGCCATCGAGATGTCTTCGGCGGTCCGGTTGTGAATCGGCTCGCCGATGGCGCGGATCGCCTGGGCAAACGCCTCGACCGCGTGATGCGAGGGTACATAGCCCGCCTCGAAGTGCACCTCGGCGGTGCGGCGATAGTCGCGGGTGATGAAGCCGAGCAGTATCTCGGCGAGAAACCGGCGCTCCTTGGCGCCGAGCCGCCCCATGATGCCGAAGTCGACCGCCACCAGGCGTCCATCCGCATCGACGAACAGGTTCCCGGGATGCATGTCGGCATGGAAGAAGCCGTCGCGCAGCGCGTGACGCAGGAAGCTCTGAATCACCGCGCGGCCGAGCCGGGGCAGATCGAACCCGGCGGCGACGAGCGCCGCGCGATCGCTGAGCGGGGTGCCGTCGATCCATTCCAAGGTCAGCACGTCGCGTGCGGTGAGCGTCCAGTCGACCGCGGGCACGCGGAAATCGCCGTCGTCCTTGGTGTTTTCCGCCATTTCCGAGAGCGCCGCGGCCTCGAGGCGAAAATCCATCTCGATCGCGACCGAGCGGGCGAGCGTGTCGACCACTTCGATGAGCCGCAGCCGCCGCGCCTCCACCGACAGCGCTTCGGCATTGCGCGCGGCGAAGCGGAACGCCGCGAGGTCGGCGGCGAAGCGGCGCTCGACACCGGGACGCAGCACCTTGACGGCGACGGCGCGGCGCCCTTCCGCCGTCGCGATCTCGGCACGATGCACCTGCGCGATCGAGGCGGCGGCGACCGGCGCCCAGAAGGTGACGAACAGGTCGGACAGCTTGCGGTCGAAGGCGGCGCAGACGGTCGCTTCCGCCACGGCCTGCGGGAACGGCGCCATCTTGTCCTGAAGGCTCTCGAGGTCGCGGGCGAGTGCCGGGCCGACGACGTCCGGACGCGTCGCCAGGAACTGGCCGAGCTTGACATAGGAGGGCCCAAGCGCAGTGAGCGCCGCCGAAAGTCGTGCGGCTTCCGAGCCGCCATCGCGGCGCTCGATCAACCGCGCCATACGCACGCCGAGGCGCGCCGGCCCCGGCAGCGGTGCCGGATCGACGAGGCCGAACACGCCTTCGCGGGCGAGCACGAAGCCGGCCTTGCCGAGGCGCACGAGATGGGCGAACGCAGCGATCACGATTGCACGCGGGCGTCGAGCATGGTCCCGAAAAGTTGCAGACTTTTGCGGACAGATCATGCTCAAAATCAAGAAGTTCAGAGTGCGATCCGATTAACCTGAATGGATCGCACGCTAGAGCCGCCAGGCGGGATGCAACGCCACCACGCCTCCAGTGAGCGGGCGGAAGGTGGCGCGGCGGAATCCGGCCGCCGCGATCATGTCGGCAAAGGCCTGCGGGCGCGGAAAGCGGCGGATCGAATCGACGAGGTAGCGGTAGGATTTCGGCGTCGCCGGCCACCGCGCGCCCCAACGCCGGGATGACGTTGAACGAGTAGAGATCGTAGAGCGTGTCGAGGCCGGGCACGTCGACGGTCGAAAATTCGAGGCAGAGCAGGCGCCCGCCGGGCCGCAGCACGCGATGAAACTCGCGGAGTGCGACGTCGATCCGCGGCACGTTGCGGATGCCGAAGGCGATGGTGCAGGCGTCCTGGCTGCGATCGGGCAACGGCAGCGCTTCGGCGTTGCCGGCGGCGAACCGGACCACGCCGTCAAGCCCGCGCGCCCGTCGCCCGTTCCGCCCGACGGCGAGCATATCGGGGTTGATATCGCAGACGGTGACTGTGGTGCCGGTGTGTGGTCGGTCGTGGTGGTCCGGCCCGCCCGCCTCGGCGATGCGGAAGGCGACGTCGCCGGTGCCGCCGGCGACGTCGACCACGGCATAGCGGCCGCTGCGCGGCGGGTTGAGCATGGCCACCATCGCGTCCTTCCAGAAACGATGGAGACCACCGGACATGAGATCGTTCATCAGGTCGTAGCGGCGCGCGACCCGATTGAAGACCTCGTCGACCATGCCCTGCTTGTCGGCGAGATCGACGGTTCGAAACCCGAAATGCGTTTCGCCGGTGTCCGGCATTGCAAGCCCTCTGTGACGGCGCGACCATAGCCCGGGAGCGCGCGAGGCGCTATCAAATCCCCGGCGCCGATCAAGTAGCGCCGGGAAGGCGCTGCGCGTGCGCGGCGACGATCGACAGGATATCTTCGTGCCCGAACTCCCCGAGGTCGAAACCGTGCGGCGCGGGCTCCAGCCGGTGATGGAGGGCGCCCGCATCATCAAGCTCGATGCCCGCCGGCCGGATCTGCGGCGCCCGCTGCCGAAGGACTTCGCGCGGCGGGTCGAGGGCGAGACCGTGCTCGGCATCGGCCGCCGCGCAAAATATCTCACGGTCGATCTATCGTCCGGTGACGTGCTGGTCGATGCACCTCGGCATGTCCGGCTCATTCCGCGTCGGCCACGAGCGGATAAGGCGGCAACGCCCGGCGCCTTCCACCATCCGCGGTCGGCCGCCGCAGCGCATGACCACGTCGTGTTCCACTTATCATCGGGCGCGACGGTGACGTTCAACGACCCGCGTCGCTTCGGCTTGATGCTGCTGGTGCCCCGGGCGGAGCTCGATGTGCACCCGCTGATGCGCGAGATCGGCCCCGAGCCGCTCGGCAATGCCTTCGATGCGACGCTGCTCGCCGCGGCCTGTGCCGGCCGCAAGACGAGCCTCAAGGCGGCGCTGCTCGACCAGACCGTGGTCGCCGGCCTCGGCAACATCTATGTCTGCGAGGCCCTGCACCGCGCGCACCTGTCGCCGAAGCGCCGCGCCTCGACCATCGCCACCCGCGGCGCACCGAACGCGCGGGCGGAGGCTCTCGTCGACTCGATCAAGGCGGTGCTCACCGCGGCAATCAAGGCCGGCGGCTCGTCGTTGCGCGACCACCGCCAGACCGACGGCGAGCTCGGTTACTTCCAGCATCATTTCCGCGTCTATGACCGCGAGGGCGAGCCCTGCCCCACCCCGGGATGCAAAGGAACGGTGAAACGCATCGTGCAGAACGGCCGATCGACGTTCTTCTGCCCGGTTTGCCAGAAGTGACGCCGTCCACCGAGCCGAGGTGACAATCCTGACCGCAGCCTACGCATGCATGCGAACCTGCATGGCGATGCGCACGAGCTCGGCGAGATTGCGCGCGCCGATCCGCTCCATCACCCAGGCGCGATGGTTCTCGACGGTCTTCGGGCTGATGTTGAGCCGCGCGCCGATTTCCTTGTTGGACAATCCGGCGACGGCGAGCTCCATCACCTGGCGCTGCCGCGCCGAGAGCAGCTCGACGCGGGCCTGCAATTCCGCGAGCTCGGCCGCACCGACGGCGTAACGGCGGTCTTCGCCACCGCATTGCGGATGCTGGCGAGCAGCCGGCGCTCGTCGAACGGCTTCTCGATGAAATCGAACGCGCCCGATCTTGACTCGCCGATACCGCCATGTCGACGTCGCCATGCCCGGTGATCAGGATGATCGGCAACGACGAGCCGCGGGCGGCGAGCGGCGGACGAGATCGAGGCCGGAGACGCCGGGCATGCGGACGTCGGTCACGACGCAGTCGAACAGCTCGCCGCTCACCGCCTTGAGATACTCATCGGCGGCGTGAAAGCAGGTGACGCTGACATTGTTGCGCGTGAAGTAGAGCTGCAGCGAATTGCACACCGCCGCATCGTCGTCGATCAGTGCGAGACGGATCGCATCAGCCATGGTGCGATTCCTTTGCGGCGGGCAGGGTGAAGTGGACGTCGCCGCCTCGGCGTGGCGGTCGAGCCACAGCCGCCCGCCATGGGCTTCGATGATCGAGCGGCTGAGCGGCAGGCCGATGCCGAGTCCTTCGGCCTTGCGCGAGGTCAGCGGAAGGAACGGATTGTCGGCGAAGTCCGGCGGAAATCCGGGACCGTTGTCGGCGACGCGGACCTCGACATCGCCGCCGCTGTTCACCGTCGCTTCGATGGTGATCATGCCGCCGACGCGCCTCGTCTCCGCGACGGCGTCGATCGCGTTGCGCATCAGGTTGAGCAGCGTCTGCCCGATCTGCAGCGCATCGGCCGATACCGGCGGCAGCCGCGGATCGACGGAGGCGCGGATGTCGATGTGGTGCTGGTCGAGCGCCGGCTGGCACAGTGCGACGGTTTCCTTGACGATCCGCTCGACGTTGCAGAGGGCGCGCGCGCTGCGGTCGAGACGCACGAGGGCGCGCAGCCGCCGCACCACTTCGGCGGCGCGCTCGATCTGGGCGGCCGCCTTTTGGCGGTGGCGGCAAGTGCGACGTGGTCGGCGAGCCTTCGCGCAGCGTGTCGTTGACGAGGCGGGCGTAGGTGCCCGCCGCCGCCAGCGGCTGGTTGATTTCGTGCGCGACGGCAGCAGCGAGCTCGCCGAGATTGCCGAGTCGCGCCACCTGCGCGAGCGATTCCCGGTGCAGCCGAAGCTGCCGTTCGGTGCGGCGGCTTTCCGAGACGAGCGCGCCGGCGACGAGGCCGGTCCCGGACAGGATGAGCATCAGCACCTGAAACGCCACCAGATCCTGCGAATCGTCGCGGAACAACTCGACGCCGGCAATGATGCCGAGCTGCGTCAGCAGGATCCCGAAACTGACGCCCTCGAGCCCGGTGCGCACCGCCATCCACACGATCGGCAGGAACAGCACGTAGAACAGCTGGAACTGCTGCTCCTCGGCGAGGCCGAAGATCAGCGCCAGCGCGGCCAACACCGCGCCGATCTGCAGCGCGGCCTCGATCGAGAAGCGGGGCACGGTCCGGCGCGTCAACGCGATCAGCGCGAACGGCGTGACGACGACGATGCCGATGACGTCGCCGACCCAGTAGTGCAACGTCGCCGTCACGAGCTCGGCGAGCGGAAGCAGGCCGGCCACTATCATGACCGCCACGTAGCTCGACGCGACCAGGCCGGCACTGACCACCGCGACGAGCATCAGGAGGGCGAGATCGCGCAGCGACCGCAGCTCCGGATCGAAGCGCAGCGCCGGACGCAGCAGGAACAGCGACGCCGCCGCGTAGCCGGCGCCGATGGCGGCCGACGAGGCGAGCGCCGCGCCGATCGGCAACGGCGTCGCCAAGTTGACGAGGTCGGAAAGAATCGGCGCGAGAAACAGGTAGGGGATCATCCGCCAGCCGAACAGCAGCACCAGGGCGAAGCTCAGCCCGGTACCCGGATTCCACGGCGTGATCCCGAACGATGCCAACGGATGGATGAAGCTCACCCAGTCGAGAAAAACGTAGCCCGCGAGATAGGCGACCCCGATCGTGAACTCGGGGAGCGCCAACAGGCCGCGAAGGGCGGGGGCGCGAGCGATCCGCGGCCGCATCGATCGCCGACGAGCTTCGCTGCTCAGGCAGGTATCGCACCCAGCCCGGACTCGACCCTGATAAAGTCATCCAAGGACGCATCGTCCCGATTCAACTTCGCATGATGAGCAAGACGGAGCCCCAAGCGGCAGAGCGGCCGCTTGGGGCGTTCTCCCTAGATAGTATCATGCTGGGCGAATTGGTGACGTCAGGCGACTCCCCCAGGGGTAACTACCTAATCCGGCGCTTGCGGCAATTGTTCGCAGGCCGCGCGAGGTATCAGCGTCGGGCGAGAGTTTCACCGTCCGGGAGATTGCTCGCTCACGACCTCGCGCGCCTGCCTTGCCCGCAGCAGCGCGGCGGCGAGCAAAGTTCCGAGCACGCCCACGATCGAGAAGGTAAACCGGATGTGATCGTGCACGGCAGAGCCGAGCGACGAGGCATGTTCGACCACGGCGACATCGGTCGCGATGACGTCTCCCGCGATCCATCCGAGCATGGCCGCGCCGGCCCAGGCGATGGCGGGAACATGGTTCAGCACCGCCATGATGATGGTGGCACCGGCGACGATCATCGGGATGCTCATGCCGAGGCCGAAGACGATCAGCGCGAAGTTGCCGTCGGCGGCAGCGACGACGGCGATCACGTTGTCGAGGCTCATGACGACGTCGGCGATCGCGATCGCCTTGACGGCGTCGAGCAGGCTGTGCGACGGCGACGTCGCCGGCTCGTTGCCGTTGGCGTCGTTCACCAGCAGCTTGGTGGCGATCCACAAAAGGGCGACGCCGCCGGCGATCTTGAGATACGGGATCACCATCAGCTGCGAGACGACGCTCGCGAAGGCGAGCCGCAGCACGACCGCGGCCGCGGTGCCGAGCACCATGCCGGCGAGCCGTTGCCGTCGCGGCAACGCGCGGCACGCGAGCGCGATCACGACCGCGTTGTCGCCGGAGAGGAGGATGTTGATCCAGATGATTTCGACGACCGACGCCCAGAATTGCGGGTGAAAGTCGGCGAGATAACCGCGCAGAATTTCCATCATGCCCCGGCCTGGAGCTCGGCTTTCGCGAGTGCGGGCGATGTGTCGCCGATGGCGCGGGCGCTCTCGAGCGGCGGTAGCCTATGGGCGGCGCGCCACGCGGGATCGCGCGTGTCCTTCCAGGCGGTATAGAGAATGCTGCCCATGCCCGAGACGCCGATGAAGACCAGCGCCCATTGCAGGATCTCGGATCGCGGCATCGATGCAAGGCCGAATCCCTCGATCAGCGCGAGGTAGACCGGCGCCCACAGCGCGACGATCGCCGCCCATGTCTTAAGGGTCGATTTGAGCGAGGCCGACATGCTTCAACTCCTCGAGGTTTTGAGAACCGGCGCGCGGGCAGCGGCGCGTCACGCGATCAGGTGTTGCTCCGGTGCGCCGGGAGGGACCGCAGGCGCTGCTTGACGCGCGGCCGCGAAGCGAGCCCTGCCGCACGCAGCACCGTGAACGCGTATTCGGAATCGACGTCCTGGCCGATCCAGCGCAGCTTGCAGAGATGCTTGTGTGCCTGGTCGAACGCCTTTTGCTCGGCCGGCACGTCGGGGATGCTCGTCTTGGAGATCAAGCTCATCAACTCATTCCCTTCGCGGATTGAACGCCACGCGATGAGAATGAGGTTAGCTTCGGCCCACACGCCGACAATCAGGATGCGTGCCTGAAGTGAACTCCCTGGGTGAGAATCCCTAGGGCGAAACAGCTGCGGCCGGTCGAGCCTCGCTCACGCTCGTCAGCGTTCGCTGCGCAGGCCGAGCGCGAGGCCGGCGCCCGCAAGCGCCGAGACCGCGACGAGCGCGAGCACGCCCGTAAAGCCGAAGACGCCGAACAGGACGCCGCCTGCCGTCACGCCGACGGTGCCGCCGAGAAAGCTCGACGGAGTTGAGAATGCCCGAGCCCTTTCCGGCGAGCGTCTGCGGCAGCGCCGCAAGGCCGATCCTCGGCGCCGACGAATAGGGCAACGCGATGCCGGCGCCGATCGCGAACAGCCCGGCCATCAGCACCGCGAATCCCGCTCCGGCGAGCGCGAGCCAGGCGATGGCGCAACCGAGCGCGAGGAGCAACGAGCCGCCGGCCATCATCGGCCTGACGCCGATCTTTCCCGCGAGCCGGTGCGACGTGCGCGCGAAGCCGAACAGCCCCGCCGAGAGCGGCATCAGCGACAGCCCCGCGGCGACCGGCGTCATGCCGAGCCCGTGCGGCGCTCCGTCCGGCGTTTGGGCGAAGATGTTGTAGTAGAGCAGCACGGCCATGATGTCGCCCATCAGCAGAAACGCCCAGCACGCAGGCGAGCGCGAAGTTGCGGTCGCGGAACAGGGCGAGGTCGAGCAGCGGCGCGCTGCGGCTGGTTTCCACCCTGACGAGGCCGGCGAAGGCGACGACCGCCAGCACCAGCGGAACGATCACGGCGACCGGCGCAGATTCGAGATGAGCCACGCCGTGCAGGCCTTGCACGAGCGCGACCATGAACACGGCGAGCAGCGCAAGCCCGAGCCAGTCGACGCGGTCGGTGCGGGCGGTCGCAGCGCGCGGGCGCAGCCAAAGCGCCAACCCCGTCGGCGCCATCAGCAGCAGGTTGAGCCAGAATACCGCGCGCCATCCCGCATAATGCGTGAGCGCGCCGCCGATCAGCGGGCCGATGCTGAAGCCGAGCATCAGGAAGCCGGTCCAGGCGCCGATCACCCGCGGATGTTCGGATCTCGGGAAATTCATGCGTCAGCGCGGCGAGCGTGCCGGGCACCGCGAAGGCGGCGCCGATCCCCTGCAGGGCGCGCGCGGCGACGACGTCGCGCCATCGGGCGCGAGGGCGATGACGAGCGAAGCGAGCGCGAACAGCGCGATGCCGGCTGCCGATGAGCGCGCCGCGCCGAACCGATCGGCTGCCTCGCCGCCGAGCACGATGAATACGGCAGACGCCAGGAGGTAGGCGTTGACGATCCATTCCACCGTCGCGGCTTCGAGCTTGAGCTCCGCCGTCATCGCCGGCAGCGCCGCCATGATCGCGGTGCTGTTTTCGCCGACCGCGAGCATCGTCAGGCAACAGGCGGCGAGCACGAGCTTCGGACTGCGCGACATCTTGGCTCCTGCAGGGCTCGATGGGTGGCTGACGGGTCAAGAGCGATCAGGTAGCGGCGATGATTCGAGCGTAAAAGACGCGAGAGCTTTGCACCCTTCGAGGACGAATGGCCGATGCGTTCGGATGGGCGTGAGCGTTCAACGCCCAGCGCATCTACAGGCGGTTGATCGCCGACGACATCGCTGCCGGCGGCGCGAATCCGCGCGACCGCTTCGGCATACGGCTCGGACGTGACAGCCATGTGGAACGCATTGGCGTGCAGCAGCGTCGCGGCGTCGCGCATCATTCCGACATGTCCCGGCCAGAATACGAGATCGCCCCGTTGCAGCGCGAGCGCCCGGCAGCGACCGCGGTTCCGAGCGCGCGCTGCATGTCGCTGTCGCGCGGGCAGACGATGCCGCAGGCGGTGAGCGAAACCTGGACGAGGCCGGAGCAATCGATGCCGAGGCTCGTCTTGCCGCCCCACAGATAAGGCACGCCGATGAAGCGCTCGGCGACGGCCACGAAATCCGCCGCCGCGGCGGCGTCGAGCGGCGCGAGATGGCGCGCCGGAACGTAGCCGCCGGAGGCGAGCTGCGCGAGATCGCCGTGCCTGTCCGACGACGGCGAGGCGGCTGCCCAGCGGCAATCCCTCGACCGGCTGCGCCTTGATGGAGCGGCCGGGGAACAGGATGGTGCGCAGCACCGCGACCTTGTGGGTCGGCTCCACGCCCGGCGCGCACAGTGCATTCATCGGCAGCCAGCCGACATAGCCGTCGCCGTGAAGCTGGCCCCAGCCCCAGCCTTCGCCGTCCTGGTCGTAGATCGTGACGCGCTCGCCCTTGAGGGCTTCGGTCTCGAGCATCGCATCGGGCACCGGCGCCTTGCGCACCGGCGCGACCGCATCGAACACCTCGAAGCCGGTGCCCTCGACATAGCGCGGCGCCGCGACGATGCCGCGCAGATGCGCAGCGGCGAGGTCGGGCCGTGCCGGCGTGAGGCGCGGATCGAAGCTCATCGGGAGAAGCGCTCCGCGAGCAGCGCGTAGAGCGCGCGCGCCGCCTGGCATTCGCCGCCCTCGGGCCGTCCGGGCTTCGCCGCCGGCGTCCAGGCATAGATGTCGAAATGCAGCCAGGTCTTGGCGGCGGCGACGAAGCGCTTGAGGAACAGCGCGCAGATGATCGAGCCGGCGAAGCCGCCGGTCGCGACGTTGTTGAGATCGGCCACCTTGGAATCGAGCATCGTGTCGTAGGGCCGCCACAGCGGCAGGCGCCACAGCGGATCGTGCTCGGCGCGGGCATGGCGGGCGAGGTCGGCGGCGAGCGTCTCGTCGTCGGTGTAGAACGGCGGCAGCTCGGGGCCGAGCGCGACCCGCGCCGCGCCGGTGAGCGTGCCCATGTCGACGAGAAGGTCGGGCCGCTCCTCGTCGGCGAGCGCGAGCGCGTCGGCGAGAACGAGGCGGCCCTCGGCGTCGGTGTTGCCGATCTCGACGGCGAGGCCGCTGCGCGCGCGGTAGACGTCGAGCGGCCGGAACGCGCCGCCGGAGATCGAGTTCTCGACGGCCGGAATGAGCACGCGCAGCCGCACCGGCAATTGCCGGTCCATGATCATGTGGGCGAGCGCGAGCACGGTCGCGGCGCCGCCCATGTCCTTCTTCATCAGCAGCATCGCGCTTTCGGGCTTGATGTCGAGGCCGCCGGTGTCGAAGCAGACGCCCTTGCCGACCAGCGTGACCTTCGGCGCCGCCGGATCGCCCCAGGTGAAGTCGATCAGGCGGGGCTCCCGGGCGGCGGCGCGGCCGACCGCATGAATGAGCGGAAAATTGCGGGCGAGGAGATCGTCGCCGACGATCACGCTCGCGCTCGCGCCATGGCGGCCGGCGAGCGAGGCGGCCGCATCGGCGACCTCGCCGGGCCCCATGTCGTTCGCCGGCGTGTTGATGAGGTCGCGCGCGAGATAGACGGCCTCGGCGGTGCGCGAGAGCTCGGCGCCGTCGACGCCGTCGGGAATTTCGACACGCACCTCGTTCGCCGTCTTGCCGTAGCGGACGAAGCGGTAGGCGCCGAGCGCAATCGCGAGCGCGGCAAGGCGCGGGTCGTGGGGCGCGTTGGCGAAGCGATAGGTGCCGCGCGGCAGCACGCCCGCGAGCGTGCCGGGCAGGAAGGGGTTGATCGGCTTGCCCTGGTCCTCCAGTCCGAACAGCACGGCGGCGAGATTGCCGTCGGGCCCGGGCAGGAACGCGTGGCGCCCCGGCAACGGCTCGAAGCCGGCAGCCACGGCGAAGGCGGCGGCGCGCGCATCGAGGCGCGAGCGGACGTCGCCCCAGGTCGCTCCGGTCACGAACCAGATCGGAATGGACGCGGCGGCGCCGCGGGTCACGAAGGCAGGGTGCATCGAGAGGCTTTCCGAGGTTTTCGCCCTGCTAGCACGCCCTTCCCCCGAGTTGAAGGAAGTTGGGCCGCGCGGGGTCTCTCCGCCGCAGCGCCGTTTCGTGGTTCCCGAATTAACCGATCATTAGGGTTAACGTTCTATTGATGGTGGTCGGAAGCCATGAAAGTGGGCACACCGTGACCTCGACCCGCCATCCATCCCCCGCCCGGCATCGCTGGCCTCGAGCAGAGCTTGGTCCTCGCGACGCTCGCGCTCGCGCTGTGCGCGGGCGGCTGCGCAGAACATCGCCTCGCTGGTGCCGTCGGCGGCGGTGGCGCCGCAGCCGAAGCCGGCGCCGAAGACCGAGGCGGAATGGCGGGCGGAAGCGGAAAAGCTCGCGGGCCGCTACCGCGAAAAGCCGGACGATGCGGGCGTCGCGCTCGCCTTTGCGCAGGCGCTGCGCGGCAGCGGACAGCGCAACCAGGCCGTCTCGGTGCTGCAGCAGGCCTCGTATTTACCACCCGACGAACACCGAGGTGCTGGGCGCCTACGGCCGCGCATTGTCGGACGTCGGCAACCTGGAGCAGGCCCTTCAGGTCCTCAACACTGCCCACACGCCCGATCAGCCGGACTGGCGCATCCTCTCGGCGCAGGGCGCGGTGCTCGACCAGCTCGGCCGCCACGACGAGGCGCAGCGCTACTACGCGAGCGCGCTCAAGATCAAACCGGACGATCCCGGCGTGCTCTCCAATCTCGGCCTCTCCTACGCCCTCGCCAAGGACCTCAAGAAGGCCGAGGAGACGCTGCGGCGCGCCGCATCGCTCGGCGGCGACGATCCGCGGGTGCGGCAGAACCTCGCCCTGGTGGTCGGCCTGCAGGGCCGGTTCGGCGAAGCCGAGAACATCGCCCGCGCCGATCTGCCGGCCGAGGAGGCCGCCGCCAATGTCGCGACGCTGCGCCGGATGATCGCCCAGCAGAACGATTTCAAGGCCATCCCGCAACGGCCGAAGCTCGCCGCCGCTGCCGGCACCTGACGAGCGTCAGCGCGCCGCGCGCGCCGATCACGCCACGGGCGGCCGTCACTTGAACTGCTGGATCATCTTGATGACCGCCGGGCCGAGAATGACGATGAACAGCACCGGCAGGAAGAACAGGATCATCGGCACGGTGAGCTGCGGCGGCAGCGCGGCCGCTTTCTTCTCGGCGGCGGTCATGCGCTGATCGCGGTTCTCCTGGGCGATCACGCGCAGCGTGGTCGCCATCGGCGTTCCGAACCGCTCGCTCTGCTGCAAGGCGAGGCACAGCGATTTCACGCCTTCGAGCGGCACGCGCTTCGCGAGATTCTCGAACGCCAGGCGCCGGTCCGGCAGGTAGGACAGCTCCGCCGTGGACAGCGTCAGCTCCTCGGCGAGCTCGATCGATTGCGGCCCGATCTCCTGGCTCACCCGCTGGAAGGCGGTTTCGAGCGACATGCCGGATTCGACGCAGATCAGCAGGAGATCGAGAGCGTCGGGAAACGCGCGGGTGATCGACGCCTGCCGGCGCTGGATGCGGTTGTTGATGAACAGGCTCGGAAGCTGCATTCCGAGCCAGGTGGCGCCGATGCGAGATGAGGAGCTTCAAGGTCCAGGCGATGTCGAGCTGAAGGACCAGGAACACGTAGACCAGCGAAACGACGAGCATCGCGATCGGCGCGACGAAGCGGAAGAACAGGAACACCACATAGGGTCCATGCCCGCGATATCCGGCCTCGATCAGCTTGGCGCGCGCCGCTTCCTGCCCGACATAGTCCGACAGCTTGAATTTCTCGACGACGGTCTGCATGTACTGGCGCGGCGAGGTGCGCAGGCTTGCTTTTTCACCGCGCCCCATGCGTTCGCGCTCGCGTTGGCGGATTCGCTCCCGTTCGCTCGCCACCGCCGCCATGCGCTTCTCGAGCTGATCGGTGGCGAGCAGCGGCATCGCGAGGGTGAGCACCGTCGCGGCGGCGGCGATGCCGGCGAACATCATCACCAGCAGCTGCCGGTTTTCGACGAGGTCGACCAGAAACTCGAGCATGTCGCGCCTTTAGAAATCGAAGTTGATCATCTTGCGCATGACCATGATGCCCATGAGCATCCACACCGCGGAGCCCGCGAGCATCAGCTGCCCGAGCCGCTCGGTCCACAACAGCGTGATGTAGTCGGGGCTCGTGATGTAGACGATCGCCATCACGGCGACCGGAAGGGCGCCGATGATCGCCGCCGACGCCTTCGCCTCGGTCGACATCGCCTTGATCTTGCCCTTCATCTTCTTGCGGTCGCGCAGCACCTTGGAGAGGTTGCCCAGCGCCTCGGAAAGATTGCCGCCGCTCTTCTGCTGGATCGAGATGACGATCGCGAAGAAGTTCGCCTCCGGCAGCGGCATGCGCTCGAACAGCTTGGCGCAGGCGTCGCCGAGCGGCACGCCGACCGCCTGGGTCTCGAGGATATGGCGGAATTCGCTGAGGATCGGCTCCGGCGCGTCGGTGGCGAGCGCCCGCAGCGAGTCGCCGAGCGGCAGGCCGGCCTTGATGCCGCGGACGATGACGTCGATCGCATCGGGAAACTGATCGAGGAATCTTCGTTTCGCGGCGCTTCTTGAGATACGACAACGCCCAGCGCGGCAGGCCGAAGCCGGCGGCGAAGGCGAGGAGCGCCGCCGGCATCAGGCCGGTGTCGAGCAACATCGCCGCCCCGAATACGAAGGCGCCGAACACGGCGCTGACGATGTAGAACTGCTGCTTCGACCAGGTGAGCCCGGCCTGCGTGAGGCGGATCGACAGCGGCGGCGAGCTCGACTTCTTGCGCCGATCCTCAGATCCTTGAGCGTCGCCTCGACCTGCTCGCGCCGCGTCTTCACGGCGCGCGCACTCACCTTGACGTTCGCCAGCCCGGGCTTGGCGACGCTCTGCATCCGCTTCTCGGCTTCCTTCTCGCCCGAGAGGTAGGGGTAGAGCAGCACCCAGGCGATCGCTCCGGCGCAGAAGGTCGAGAGCAGAAAGATCGCGAGGGTCTGCAATGTCACGACCTCACCTCGGCCGGCGCGTCGGCGAAGGCCGCATCGAGCGCGGCGGCGAGCCGCTTCTCCTCGTTGAAGTAGCGCGCGCGGTCCCAGAACCGCGGCCGGCCGATGCCGGTCGAGCGGTGCCGGCCCATCAGCTTGCCGTTGGCGTCCTCGCCCAGGAGATCGTAGACGAACAGGTCCTGGGTGATGATGACGTCGCCCTCGAGCCCGAGCACCTCGGTGACGTGGGTGATGCGGCGGCTGCCGTCGCGCAGACGCGCCGCCTGGATGATGACGTCGATCGATGCGCAGATCATTTCGCGGATGGTCCGCGACGGCAGCGTGAAGCCGCCCATGGTGATCATCGATTCGAGGCGGGAGAGCGCCTCGCGCGGGTTGTTGGCGTGCAGCGTGCCCATCGAGCCGTCGTGGCCGGTGTTCATCGCCTGCAGGAGATCGAACGCCTCGGGGCCGCGGACTTCGCCGACGATGATGCGCTCCGGCCGCATGCGCAGGCAGTTGCGCACGAGCTCGCGCATGGTGACCTCGCCGCCGCCTTCGAGGTTGGGCGGACGGGTCTCGAGGCGCACCACGTGCGGCTGCTGCAGCTGCAGCTCGGCGGCGTCCTCGCAGGTGATGATGCGCTCGTCGGCGTCGATGTAGCGGGTGAGGCAGTTGAGCAGCGTGGTCTTGCCGGAGCCGGTGCCGCCCGACACGAGGGTGTTGGCCCGGCAGCGCCCGATGATCTTGAGCACGTCGGCGCCTTCCGGCGAAATCGAGCCGAACCGCACCAGCTGCTCGAGGGTGAGCTTGTCCTTCTTGAACTTGCGGATGGTCAGCGTCGGACCGTCGATCGAGAGCGGCGGCGCGATGACGTTGACGCGGGAGCCGTCCGGCAGGCGCGCGTCGCAGATCGGCGAGGATTCGTCGACGCGCCGGCCGACCTGGCTGACGATGCGCTGGCAGATGTTGAGCAGCTGCTGGTTGTCGCGGAAGCGGATGCCGGTGCGCTGGATCTTGCCGGCGATTTCGATGTAGACCGTGGTCGCGCCGTTGACCATCACGTCGGAAACGTCGTCACGCGCCAGCACCGGCTCCAGCGGACCGTAGCCGAGCACGTCGTTGCAGATGTCGTCGAGCAGCTCCTCCTGCTCCGAGATCGACATCACGATGTTCTTGATCGCGATGATCTCGTTGACGATGTCGCGGATTTCCTCGCGGGAGGAGTCCGCATCGAGCTTGGCGAGCTGCGAGAGGTCGATCGCCTCGATCAGCGCCGTGAAGATGCTGCTCTTGACCTCGTAGAACGCCTCGGAGTGACGGCTGTCGAGCGACGGCCTTCGAACGCCGGCGGCGCCGCCGCGGCGGAGCCACCACGCTCCTGACCGGCGGCGCGGGCAGCGCGGCCGGCGCGGCAACGGGGGCGACCGGCGGCGACGCGACCGGCGCCGCCGAACCGGGGGCGCCGCGCGGGTCGATCGCCGTGCCGGTGCGCTTTCCGAACAACTCGAACCCTCCGTCAGCGTGCAGCGCGCCGTGCCAGCAGCTTGGTGAGCGGCGCGAACAGCCCGCCGCGCTGCAGCTTGTGGTCGCCGCGCCCGGTGAGGCTCTGCGCCAGCGTCCTGAAGGTTTCGGCGACGCGGTGGCTCGACGCGATCTCGGCGATCATCTGGCCGTTGTTGGCGGCGGTGCCGAACAGCTGCCGGCTCGAACGGCGATGATCGCCTGCGGCTCGTCCTCGATCGCCCGCGCGAAGTCGCCGGCCTTGATCTCCGGACGTTTCGGGACGCCGACCATGTTGAGGCAGTAGACCGGGCGACGGTCGTTGGGGCGCGAGCCGCGCAACAGGTCGAGGATGCTCTTGGCGTTGCGCAGGTTGGCGAGGTCGGGCGCCGCGACGACCAGAATGTCGTCGGCGCAGATCAGCGCCCGCCGCGTCCACGCGTTCCATTGATGCGGCACGTCGAGCACGACATAGGGAACCGAAGCGCGCAGGACGTCGATGATCGGGTCGAACGCTTCGGCGCCGAAATCATAGACGCGCTCGAGCGTCGCCGGCGCGGCGAGCAGGCTCAGGTGGTCGGTGCATTTCGACAGCAGGCGGTCGATGAACGCGGTATCGACCCGGTCCGGCGCGAACACCGCGTCGGCGACGCCCTGGGGCGGGTCCTGGTTGTAGTCGAGCCCGGCGGTGCCGAACGGCAGGTCGAGATCGACGATGACCGAATCGAGATGCATGTCGCGCGCCACCGCCCAGGCGATGTTGTGGGCGACGGACGAGGCGCCGACGCCGCCCTTGGCGCCGACCACCGCGAGGATCCTGCCGACCGGCTTGGCGTCCGGCGCGCTGAATAGCGAGCATATGGTGCGCACGACGTCGATCGTGATCACCGGCGCGATCATGTAGTCGCTGATGCCGCGGCGGATCAGCTCGCGGTAGAACACGACGTCGTTGTGGCGTCCGATCACGATGACGCGGGTGCCGGCGTCGCAGACGTTCGCGAGCTCGTCGAGGCCGCCCAGGATGCCGGTGCCGCGGTCCTCGGACTCGAGAATCACCACGTTCGGCGTCGGCGAGGCTTTGTAGGATTCGAGCGCCGCGGCGATGCCGCCCATCTGCAGGCGCAGATGGACTTTCGCCAGCCGGCGGTCCTCGCCCGCGGCCTGGATGGTCGACGCCGTCTCCGCAGTCTCGCAGAACGCCTGCACCGACACCCGCGGCGCCGGTGCGATGAACTCGTCGGCGTCCGCTATGCCGGGCGCCTCGATGTGGCCGGCGTTCTCGTGGTACCTGATCATTTTCCGATTTCGCTGATCTTCGCCTTGTCGAGGTCGGGGTAGACCGTCGCCGGGCTCTCGCCCTTGCGGTACTTCTCGAACACCTGGTTGCGGCGCGGCGTGTAAGGCGGCGTCTCAGCCCGCGGCTCGATGAAGTCGGCCGGCTCATCGACCATGGCGGCGAGGTTGTGCTGCATCGCGCAGCCGAAATTGTAGTACGGGTCGTTGGTCATGTAGTCGAGGCCGGCGGCCGGGCCGAGATCGTTCGGCCAGCGACCGCACGGTCCGGCACTCGCGACGATCTTCGGATATTCGAGCACGACCGGCACCAGCTGGTTCGGCGGGAACGGCGGCAACTCCGTCACGACGATCCCGTCGGCGGGGAACGCCGGCGGCGAGAAGAATCGAGCGGATCTCCGGCACGGCGCGCCGCGCCGCTTCCTCGTTCGATGTGCCGGTCGGGACGCGAATGGCGACGCCGCCGGTCGCGTGGTCATGCCAGCCCTGACCGAAGAACTTGACCTGGGCGCGCTGCGTCGGCGTGAGATCGGTGCGGTGACTGCCGATGAAGAGCTCGACGGCCCGGGTGCCCTCGCGCAGCTTGATGGGATGGCGCAGCCGATAATCGGTCGGAATGTTCGGGGCGATCACCTCCGCCACCGGCGTCGCCGGCTCGAGCGTCTGGCATGCCGTCAGCGCCGCGCCGGCGAGAACGAGCGCCGCAGCCGCTGCGCCGCGCCGGCCCCTTTGCGCGCGACGGGTGACGGGGAAGATGGAGTGCATCGCCTTTTCCTCGCGGCCCATCTCAGTCGATGATGAAGCCGACATTGCCGCGGTAGGGACCAGGGTTGCCGCGATAGGGAGTGGGGCCGTCGGCGGCGCCGGGGCCGCCATAGATCCGGTTGAGCCGGCCGAGCAGAACCGCGGACGGATCGGTCGAGTCGGCATAGCCGTCGTCGGGCCGCGCCAATTCCTTGTCCGACACCGCATGCACGATGTAGGGCGCCACCAGGATCATCAGGTCGGTCTTCTGGTTGAGATAGTCCCGGCTGCGAAACAGGCTCCCGAGCACCGGCACATCCATCAGCCCGGGAAAGCCGTTGAGGGACGCGGCGGTGTGGTCCTGGAGGAGGCCTGCCATGGCGAGCGCGCCACCCGACGGAAGTTCGACGGTGGTGTCGGCGCGTCGCACCTTGAGCGACGGGATGGTGACGATCGAATTGGTGCCGACATAGTTCAAGGTCAGCGAATTCTCGGCGGCGAGGTCGGAGACCTCGGTGATCACCTTGAGGCTGATCCTGCCCCTGGCTCACCACCACCGGCGTGAAGTTGAGGGTGACGCCGAACTTCTTGTAGTCGACCGACGGCATACAGGTCGACAGCGTGCCCGCCGTGCCGTAGGTGCACGACGGAATGCCCGGGATGGGAAATTCGCCGCCGGCGAGGAAGGTCGCGCTTTCGCCGGAGATCGCGGTCAGCGTCGGTTCGGCGAGGGTGCGCAGCACGCCGGCGCGCTCCATCGCCTGCAAGGTCGAGCTGATCGAGCCGAAGGTCGCGGTGACGTTGGTGTTGCCGATCGACTCGAGCGCGGCCGAGAACGGATTGGCGGTGACGAAGTTGAGGATGGCGTGTCCGCTGCCGAGACCGCTGCCGGTGGTCGTCATGTTGATGCCGAACTGCTTGACCACCTCGCGCTGCACCTCGGCGACCGTGACCTTGAGCATGACCTGGTCGCGGCCGCGGATGGCGATCTGGTTCACCACCTTGATGCTGTCGCCGGCGAGCTTGACGGCGATGTCATAGGCCTGCTGGGCCTCGACCGGGGTCGTCACTGCCCCGGTCAGCAGCACGCCTTCGCCGATGCCCTCGGCGCGGACGTTGCCGGCGGGGAACATCTGCCGCAGCGTCGCCCGCAGACCGTTGAGGTCGCGCGTGACCGCGATGTCGAAGGCGCCGATCTGGCGGCCTTCGGCATCGAAGAAGAAGATGCTGGTCTGCCCGACGGCGGCCCCGATCAGATAAGCGCGACGGGAGGTGCGGATCACCGCATTGGCGATCTTGGGATCGGACACGAGCACATCCTTGATGTCGCCGGGCAGGTCGACCACGACCGATTTGCCCGACCCCCAGCGGCACGAAGTTCGAGCCGAACTCCGAGGCCACCACCTTTACCGGCGGCGGCGGAGAAGGGCGGTGCCTGCTTTCCGGCCCATGCGCAGACCCACACCGGCGATCGCGGCGAAGCAGGCAAGAGAGCACTGCGGCGCGGAAGATCGTGCTGTCTCCTCATGGCAAGCGGCCTCATTTCGGTATCGTGGTCGTCAGTCACGCCGAAGCGGACGATATTGAGCTGCCTTGGGGCACCGAGCGTCCTGGCGCGTGCGTGCTGCCGCGCTTCGACGGATCGGCGTCGGCGAGGCTGCGCAGCGCGAGCGAGAGCGTTCCCATCAGCCGGCCCATGGCCAGCGTCTCGACCTGGCGGGGGCTCAGTTCGAGGGTCGCGGTGCGGCCGACCATCGCGCGGCCGGTCTTGTCCTCGACGTGCTGGTCGATGGCGAGGACCTTCACGTCGCTCAGAAGCGTCTCCGCGACCTGGGTCTCGATCCCGGTCAGGCGTTCGGCTTCGCGGTCGCGGCGCGACAGGATCACGTCGACCCGATCGTTGGGAAGGATGAAGCCGCCGGCGCCGGTTTCCGCCGAAATCTCGGTCGCCACCGCCCGCATGCCCGAAGGCAGAATGGCGGCGACGTAGCCCGGAGCCCTTGGCATTGATGAGGCTGCTTTCCCGGATCGGCTCGCCGCCGGCGATCGACGCGCGCGCCGTCCAGCCGGCAAGCTGCTCGACGGCATCCGGCCGGTTGGTCCGGCGCACATAGGCCGGAATTGGACCGTGGACGCCGGCCACGCGGCCCATTCCATGTCCTGGGGCAAGAGCGACTGGCCGATGCCGATGTCCTTCTTGGCGACCAGGACATCGACCGTGTTGGCCGGAGCCGGCGGCGCCACGCCCACCGTCACGGCGAGCGGCGCCTCGGACCGGCTGGCGAGGAATGCCGCCGTGCCACCGGCCGCAATTGCGATGCCGAGCACGGCAAGACGCGCGGGCTTCATGACCTAGACTCTTCTGCGACTGAGGGGCGAACGCTGCTCAAGCCCGGATTCCATCAGCCAAACGTCAATTCATGGTTAACGCGACGTATCGAAATCGAGTTAATTAAAGGTTTCGTCAATTTTTCAGGCCGGTCTTTACGTCTCATTAACCAATTGGGCACGGCTTGCGACCGCCGGCAGGGGCGGGCGACGACATCGAATGCGCGCAGGCGAAGCGCATCGAAGCTTCGGCCGGAAGATCGGGAGATCGGACAGCGAAGCGGACGTCAGCCGCGCCTGCATCCACACCGTCGAGGGGTAGACGAGGAGCGCGGCGATGGCGAGGGCGATGCCATAGGGCACGTCGCCGGCCGGTTCGTGGAGCCGCACCACCCACGGCCCGGCTCGGCGAGCACCGGCGGCAGCGACCGCTTGCGAAACTCGAGGATGAGCAAGCGTCAGGGCGCCCACCCAGGAGCGAGGCATCGAGGAGATATTCGTAAAGATGCTCCCAGCCGAGCCACAGCGCCGTCGCCGCCGCGAGCTTGGCATCGCCGCCACCGATCCAGCCGCGCCAGAAGAACACGAAGCCCACGGCCAGCACCAGGAGCGCGGCCGCAAAATGAGAGCCGACGTCGACAAGCGGCATTCCTTGCAGCGCGGCAAGCAGAACAAATCCGACCGCGAGAATGATCGACACCCGGTTGGAGATCGTCATCGTGAGGAGGTCGGTCGACGCCGCGAACGCCATCGTGGCGGGAAACAGCAGCAGCCGGACGGCATCGACGAACATCATCGCTTCTCCCGGTGACGGCGTCACCGTTCTCGCGGGCGATGGTAGAGACGCTCGCTTTAGGAACGGTTAGCGGGACGAGTATCTGCGCAGAGTTGCGCTTGCTACCGTGGCGCCGCTTGCCGCGCGCATTAAAGTTAATTCGAAAAGAGGTTTAAGGCGACGCGGTGAGCAAAGCGTGGTTAATTGTTTACTTCGACATCTACGCCCGAAAATCAATTTTTGGAATTTTCGTTAAACCCGCACCATTTCCCGTGGCATTCGTGTCGCTCCGACGTCGACGCTCGGTAAGACCACAAGCGAAGGCTGCGCCAAATGCACGCGCGGCCCTGCGCGTCTACTCCATCCAACACGGTTCGCGGCCCAAATGGTTTCGAATTGATTCATGCATCGACGGCTAGGTTGTCGCCCGCGTCCTTTCTCCGCCTCGGCGCGCCATGTCGAGGCTCGTCATCGAGGAAAGTGTCATGCGTGAAGTCATCGCGGCCCGGGTCCGTCGAACGGCACAATTCGCTGCGGTGCTGGCTGCTCCCGTGTTCTTGGCGGTCGCCATGTCCTGCGCGGCCCGCGCCGAAACGATCGTCGTCACCATGGACCAGGCGAAGCTCGCTCGGGTACCGCCACGAACTGCCACGCTCGTCGTCGGCAATCCGCTGATCGCCGACGTTTCGGTGCAGGCCGGCGGCACCATGGTGATCACCGGAAAGGGCTATGGCGTCACCAACCTGATCGCCCTCGATCCCAATGGCGGGAAGATCTACGAGAAGCTGGTCCGGGTTCAGGGGCCGGCGGAAAACGTCGTCGTCTATCGCGGCATGACCCGGGAATCCTACATCTGCGAGCCCAATTGCGAACGGCGGATCACGATCGGCGACACGCCGGACTACTTCGACACCAACATCAATCAGACCTCGGGCCGCAGCGGCCGCGCGATGTCCGGGCAGGCGCCGCCGGCCGGCGCGCGCTGACCGCGCAGGTGGCGCGACTTAACAAAAGGTTGCCCGCGCGCCTCGAAATCGAGACAAGGCGTCAACCGTTCCCATAAGGCTTTGTGACATCGTCCGGGGCACATTGATGCTTTCCCGGACCTCGTCGCGATGAAGCCACGGCCAGACACGGACATGCGCCGGCACTTTGCTGTGCGACGCGGGTCGAAAGGACGGTCGCAGTGCGGCCCGTTGGTTTCCTGCGCGACCGGCGCGCCGGCGCAGCGGTCGATTTCGCGCTGACGCTGTTCCCATTCCTCATCGTGCTGATGGTGATGATCAATTCGGCGCTCCTCCTGCTGGCCGGCCAGGTCCTGCAGACGGCGGCGACGAGTGCCGCACGCCTCGTTCTCACCGGACAGGCGCAGAACGGCAATTACACCGCCGCCCAGTTCAAGAACAACGTCTGCGCCAACCTGACGGTGATGTTCAACTGCGCGAGCAATCTCTACATCGACGTCGAAAGCACTTCGACTTCGAGCTTCAGCAACATCAATCTCGCGAATCCGACCAACGCGAACGGCACGCTCAACACCACGGGATTCGGCTATTCGCTGGGCAATCCCGGTGATCTCGTCATCGTGCGGCTGATCTACCAATGGCCGATCGCGGGATCCGGGCTCGTGGGCGCAGTGATGAATCCGGTCTCGCCGAACAACTACACGCTGGTGGCGACCGTCGCCTTCCGCAACGAACCCTACACGCCGGGAAAATGATGATGTGGCCCCATCTCGCCCGCGCGTGGTCGCGCCGCTTCGTCGCGAGATCGCAGCGGCTCCTCGGTCGTCGAGTTCGCGCTTCTGCTGCCGCTGATGATGACCATGTATTTCGGCAGCATCCAGGTCACCGATGCGATCAGCGCCGACCGCCAGGTGACGCTGGTCGCGAGCACAGCAGCCGAGATCACGTCGCAATACAGCCAGCGTCGCCACCGTCCGACGTCACCAATATCTTGAACGCCGTCCGCCGCCGTGATGTCACCGTTCTCGGTCGACCAGCGCCAACGCCACCGTCACGCTGACGAGCGTCACCATCGACGGCACCGGCAACGCGACGGTCGCCTGGAGCCAGAGCCTCTATGGCACCGCCCGTTCCGGCATCGTCACCAATCTCATTCCAGCAGGACTGCTGGTCGCCAATACCTCGGTGATCTGGGGCGAGGCGACTTACAGCTATAGACCGACGATCGGATGGGGCCTCGTCGGGACCGTGCCGATGTCCGACCAGATTTTTCTGCGGCCCCGCCAGTCGACCACCGTCACCCTCACCGGCACCAGCTGGCTGACCACGCGCGAGACCGTGCTCATAGCGGCAACATGGTCGTCGACTTGATCTTCTCCATCGCGAAGCGCGACGTCACGTTCTTGAGCGGGATGGCGGCGATCATCTTCTTGTAGAGCCGGTCCCAGCCCTGGATGTCCGGGACCACCACGCGCAGCATGTAGTCGACATCGCCCGCCATCCGGTAGAACTCCATCACTTCGGGCATCGCGCCCACCACCTCGGCAAAATTGCGCAGCCATTCTTCGGAATGGTCCCCGGTCTCGATCGAGACGAACACCGTGACGCCGATCCCGACCTTGTCCTGATCGACCAGCGCCACCCGCTTCTGGATCACGCCGTCCGCTTCGAGCCGCTGGATGCGCTTCCAGCACGGCGTCGAGGACAGGCCGACGCGGTGACCGATCTCGGCGACCGAAAGCGAGGCATCGGCTTGGAGCACGGCGAGGATTTTGCGGTCGATAGCGTCCATTGCGAGGGTCCGGGCGGAGAAAGCAGGCGCTGATGGCGCCAATCAAGCCGTGTAGATGATTTTTACTGTCTTTGCCACCTTCGGCGCCAGAAAACAGAACATAATTTCCGAAAGGCCTCGAAAACGGTAGCATAAGACCGTCGCGTCAGTGACCGGCCAGCAGCGCCTCGACCTCGTGGCGGCGCGGCGCCCCGGTCGCGCCGCCGAATCGCGTGCACTTCAATCCGGCCGCGGCGGCGGCGAAGCGCATCGCCTCGGCAATCCCGCGGCCCTCGGCGAAGCTCAGCGTGAAGGCGCCGTGGAAGACATCGCCGGCGGCAAGCGTGTCGATCGCCGCAACCTCGAACACCGGCATGACCCGGATCGCCTCGCCCTCCCGCCACAGCACCGGCGACGAGCCGTTGGTCGCCGCGAGGAACGCATCGGTGAACTGCGCCATGCGCGAAAGCGCGGCGGCGAGGTCGTCGATCCCGGTGGTCCGGCGCAGGCAGTCGCCGGAAAAGATGACATGGCTTGCGAGTGCGAACAGCGGGTCGGTTTCGACCGTCGCCTTGTCGGCGTCGATCACGACGGCAAGTCCGCGCCGGCGTGCCGCGTGGCAGATCGGCGTCACGAAGGCGGGATAGCGGTTGTCCACCAGCAGCACGTCGATGTCCGCGACGAGGCGGTCGGGATCGGCCGGCGTCACCAGATCGAGGCGCTTGTCGCGATAGTTCGCGATGGTGCGCTCGCCCTGGGCACTGAGCAGGATCGCCGAGATCGGCGTGCGGGCGCCCGCAAGGCGCACGCAGCCGCTGCAGTCGATGCCTTCCGCGCCGAGCGCCTTCATCACGCGATCGCCGATCGCGTCCTCGCCGCTCGGTCCGCCGATCGGCCCGGCGAAGGCGACGCGGGCGCCGAGACGGGCGATCGCGACCGCCGCATTGGCGGCATTGCCGCCGCCGACCGCGAAGAACTCCGTCGCTTCCGCCTTGGTGTCCGGCGCCGGAAACTCGCGGACGTGAAAGACCTCGTCGAGCACCGCCATTCCCGCGCAGAGAATGTGCGGCATGTCAGACGAGGCTCCGGTCGGCTTCGACCCAGGCGCGGATGATGTGGTAGGCGATCGCAATCGGGTGGGCCACCGTCAGGCCTTCGGGATGGCGGCGCAGCAGCATGGCGACGACCTCGTCGCGGGAGAACCAGCGCGCATCCTCGAGCTCGCTGCGGTCGACCGTGATCTCGGTCGAGATCGCCGCGGCGTGGCAGCCGATCATCAGCGACATCGGGAACGGCCAGGGCTGCGAGGCGAAATAGGCGACGCGCCCGCACAGGACGCCGGCTTCCTCGAGCGTCTCGCGACGCACCGCCTCTTCGATGGTCTCGCCCGGCTCGACGAAGCCGGCAAGGCACGAATACATGCGCGGCGCAAACCTCGGACTACGGCCGAGCAGGCAGCGGTCGCCGTCGATCGCGAGCATGATGACGACGGGATCGGTGCGCGGAAAATGTTGGGTGCCGCAGGCCGGACAGTCGCGCCGCCAGCCGGCATCGACGACGCGGCTGGGCGTCCCGCAATTGGCACAGAAGCGGTGCCGCGCATGCCAGGCGAGCACCGCCTTTGCCTCGGCGAGCGGCGGCAGATGCTCCGACGCGAGAAGCGCGCCCGTCGCGATCGACCGCAGGTCGGTGACGAGAAGGTCGTCGCGGCTCTTGAGGGATTCGACGGCCGCCTTGTCGATGCCCGCCGCGAAACGGGGCGCGCCGTCGCGCAGGCCGAGAAACACTTTCTCGCGCCATGGCGCGAGCGCCGCGGCCTCGGCGAAGGTGAAGGCCGGATCGTCGCCACCATCCCGCGCGCTCCGCGGCTTGTGCGCGACGACGATTTCCCCGCCGATGAGATGGATGCGCGCCCGCGGATCGGCCTCGAAGGCGGCGATGGCGGCGAAGTCCTGCCGCCGCTCGGCGGCGCGATCGAGCGTATTCGCGGTGTAGCCGAGGAGCGGCGGGACCCCGAGATCAGGGCGTGACAGCATGAATCACTCCGGCAGGCCCGCGAAGAGTCGCATGGCTCGCCGTGATGTGCAATCAGCGTGCGCCTGTCGTGCCGGCTCGAATCAGACCGGCACGAGCGGGCCCGGCCGCTTGAGATACTGGCCGGTGATCGCCTCCGCCGAGTAGTAAGCAAGCGCGCCGACGAGACCGGTCGGATTGTAGGAGGCGTTCTGCGGAAACACCGAGGCGCCCATGACGAACAGATTGTCGGCGTCCCAGGATTGCAGATAGCGGTTGACGACGCTCGTCTTGGGGTCGGTGCCGGTGATGGTGCCGCCGGTGTTGTGGGTCGATTGATACGGCACGACGTTGTAGTTGCCGCGCCGCACGTTGGGCGAGCTCATCGCCGAAGGGCCCATCGCCCGCGCGATCCGGCCGAGCACGCCGCCGATATATTCCGCGAGCTTTTGGTCGTTCTCGCGGAAATTATAGGTCATGCGCACCAGCGGCCGGCCGAGCGAATCGCGGTAGGTCGGATCGATGTCGAGATAGTTTTCGCGGTGGGCGTAGTTGCAGCCCGACGCGCCGATGTTGAAGGCGTGATTGTACCATTTGGCGGTCGCCTTCTTCCAATCGCGGCCCCAGCGCGGCGTGCCCGGAGGCACCGGACGGGTCTGGATCGGCCGGCCGTTCGAGGTGCCGGCGGTAACCGTGGCGCCGCCGAAGAAGCCGAGGCCGCCGTGGTCGAAATTGTCGCCGTTGAAATCGTCGATGGTCATGCCGAACGAGGCGCCGGCGGCCATGAACGGATTGATCTCCTTGTCCTCGAAGAACACCGTCACGTTGTTGCCGCTCACCTGGTAGCAGTAGTTGCGGCCGAGCGCGCCCTTGCCGGTCGCCGGATCGTATTGCTCGCTGATGCCGGCAAGCCGCATCAGCAGCACGTTGTTGAAGACATAGGCGCCGAGGATGACGATGCCTGCGGGCTGCTCGTATTCCTCGCCGCTGCGGGTGTCGACATAGCGCACCGCCGTCACCTTCTTGGCGGCCTTGTCGTAGACGAGCTCGTTGACGTAGGCATGGGCCCGCAGCTCGAAGCGATCGTCGGCGAGCAGAACCGGCAGGATGCAGGCCTGGGGCGAGGATTTCGCATTGGCCTCGCAGCCGAACCGCTCGCAATGGCCGCAATATTCGCAGGCGCCGAGCGTCACGCCTTCCGGATTGGTGTAGACCTCGCTCATGTTCGCGGCGGGCGCGCGGAACGGATGATAGCCGAGCTCGCGCGTGGCCTTCTCCATGATCGAGCCGGCCATGCTCATGGCGAGCGGCTTGTTGGGATATTCGTTCTGGCGCGGACCTTCGAACACGTTGCCGCCGTCGATCTTCTGGCCGCGCAGGTTGCCGGCCTTGCCGGAGACGCCGAGCAGCTTCTCGAAACGGTCGTAATAGGGCTCGAGCTCCTCATAGGAGACCGGGTAATCCTGGATCGTCATCTCCGCGGGGATCGCGCTCTTGCCGTAACGCGTTTCGATATGGGTGCGCAGGTTGTGATCGATCGGCGTGAGGCGCCAGGTGACGCCGTTCCAGTGCGCGCCGGCGCCGCCGACGCCGACGCCGGGCAGGAACGAGCCGAGCCGGCGGATCGGCAACGCCGTCTCCGACGGCGAATGGCGCAGCGACACGGTCTCCAGCTGCGCGTCCTGGAACAGCTCCTGGCGGACCGCGTATTTGAGGTCGTCGCGCACGCTCGGTATCGCGAAGTCCTCGCGCGAAGTGCGGTTGGCGCCGCGCTCGAGGCCGACCACCTTGAGGCCGGCCTTGGTGAGCTCGCGGGCGAGAATGCTGCCGGTGAATCCGACGCCGATGCAGACCGCGTCGACTTCCTTGAGAACAATCATGGCGCGCTCCCTCAGGTGAAGTCCGCGATCGAGCGCGGCGGCTTGTCGTATTTCTTGCCGAAATAGGTCTTGATCTCTTCGCGATAGGTCGCCGGCAGGCCGGGGTAGCCGACCATCTTCCACGCCGCCATGTCGCGGTTGCCGCCATAGATCGGATCGGAGAAGAAGCCTTCCATGCTGATCTGCAAGCAGCGCATCGAAGAACATGCGGCTGGCGAAGCCGGCGAACTCCGCCTTGCCCTCCTCCATCGCCTTGAGCGCGGCCTCGCGGTCTTTCTCCGAAAGGCGGTCGAAGTCCTTGCCGTAGGTCTTTCGCGACCACGCATTCGCCGCTTCGATGCCGGCGCGGAAGAACTCGCGCGGATTGAGCGAGAGCTGGTAGCCGAGCTCGGGCTTGGCCTTGGGGAACGGGCCCTGGCGGTAGAGCCGCGCGCCCATCCCATAGGCGCCGGCGAGCTGGCGATCGATGAAGACGGCGACGCCGCAGGCGCTGCCCGCGGGCGACAATTCGTCGGCGGGGATCAGCGTATCGACGGCGGCGACGATGAAGGCGTGCTCGGTCGCCGTGAGCGTGAGCAGCGGCTCGTCGTCGGGAGTGGCGGCCGGTGACGCTGGAGCCGGCGAAGCGGCAGGCTGGGCCTGCGCCTGCTCCGATCCTACGGTGGTGATCGCAGCGGCTGTGCCGACCGCACCCACCGCACCTTTGAGAAAATCGCGCCGCGGAATCGTGTCGTCGGCCATCAGAGCTTCTCCCCTTCGCATCCCGGCGTTGGCCCCGGATTGATCGGAATCGTTCCAGACTACTGCACTTCTATCGCATTCGGCACGCCGGTGCGAGCGGAGACGGTTCGTCGCACCAAGGAATCACTTGCCGCCCGGGGCGACGCCACGCTCGTCGAGCGCCACCGTCTTGATCAGCGCGAACACGCTGCGTCCGGGGGCGAGACGAAGCTCGTCGGCGGCCATCCGCGTCACCAGCGCCACCACGTGGCCGTGCACGGGAAGATCGATGGTCACCGCGGCGAGCGGACCATCTTCCTGCTCGATCGCGCCGACTTTCCCGGACAGCACGGACCGGATGCTCAGGTCGCGGGGCCGCTCGGTTGCGACGGTGACGTCGGTCGCCTTGATGACGAGCCGCACGTCGCTGCCGGGCTTTCCCGCCGGCCCGACCAGCCAGATGGTGCCGCCGGGATGCGCGATCTCGGTGAGCCCGAATGCCTCGTTCATGCCGACGATCCGGCCGGTCACCACCGACGAGCGCGCGAACCGGTTCTCCTCCGCCTGGACCCGGCGCGGCCCGAACACCTCGTCGACCGGCCCCGAGGCGACGACGTGGCCGCCGCTGAACACCACGACGGGCGCAGGCGAGCCGGGCCACCTCGTCGATCGAGTGGGACACGTAGACGATCGGAATCCTGAAGCCGTCGCGCAGCCGTTCGATCAAGGTGAGCACTTCGCCCTTGCGCTCGTCGTCGAGCGCGGCGAGAGGCTCGTCCATCAACAACAGGCGCGGCGACGACAACAGCGCGCGGCCGATCGCGACCCGCTGGCGCTCGCCGCCGGACAGCCGTCCCGGCCGCCGCCCGAGCAGATGGCCGATGCCGAGCGTCTCGACGACGGCGTCGAACTCGACCGCGCGCGCGACGTGGGGGGCGAACCAGCGCCCGAACAGCAGGTTTTGCCGCACCGTGAGATGCGGAAACAGCTGCGCGTCCTGGTAGACGAGGCCGATCCGCCGGTCGTGCTTGGGCACGAAGATATGCTTCTCGCGTATCCACCAGCACACGGTCGTCGACCACGATCACGCCGCGGTCCGGCCGCAGCAGGCCGGCGATCAGGCCGAGGGAGACGGTCTTTCCCGATCCGGACCGACCGAACAGCGACACGCTCGAGGGGCTCTCGAACGCCGCCTCGTAGGCGAAGGCGCCGAGCTTGATCGCGGCGTCGAAGCGGATCATTCGAACTGGGTCAGCCGGCGTTGCGCGATGCGCTGGACCAACTCGGAAACGACGAGGGCACCGAGCGCGATCACGATGGCGATGACGGTGAGCCGCCAGGCCATCTCATCGCCGCCGGGCACCTGGGTGTAGGTGTAGATCGCCGCCGAGATGGTTTGGGTCTCGCCGGGAATGTTGGAGACGAAGGTGATGGTGGCGCCGAATTCGCCCAGCGCCTTGGCAAAGCACAGGATCGCGCCGACCACGATGCCGGGAATGGCGAGCGGCAGGGTGACGAGGGCAAAGGTCCAGGGGCCGTTGGCGCCGAGCGTCCCGGCCGCGTTTTCGAGGCGCTTGTCGATCGCCTCGAAGGACAGGCGGATGGCG
The DNA here is from genome assembly GCA_963793985.1 of uncultured Alphaproteobacteria bacterium. Taxonomy (GTDB): domain Bacteria; phylum Pseudomonadota; class Alphaproteobacteria; order Rhizobiales; family Xanthobacteraceae; genus JAJPKK01. Next base: position 428,705 of record CAWCCG010000021.1, read on the forward strand.
CGCACCATCAGCGGAAATCCCATCACGCCGCACGCGAGCGCGGCGCCCGTCCAGCGAAACGAGAACACGATGCCGAAATGGTCGGCAAGGAACGCGCCGAGCGGCGCCCGACGGCCGAGCAGCATCAGCAGGATGTACCCGGTGACCACCGGCGGCAGCACCAGCGGCAGGTGGATGAAGCCGTCGAGCAGCACCTTGCCGGGAAAACGCCAGCGCGCCAGCGCGTAGGCCGCAAGCACGCCGAGCGGCAGGCTGAAGACCGTCGCCGTCACCGCGATCAGCAGCGACAGGTGCACCGCGGTCCATTCATCGGGAGAAAGTGTGAACATGGCGGAGACTCGATATTCTCCGGCGAACATAACGCGGCGCCGCGGGGGATGTCACGGGCCGCGCGGTCGCGTTGCCCGCCGTCGGCGCGAGACCAAGTCAGCCCAACTCGCACCGCGGGAAACGGCCATGCACAGGCGGCGCGCGAAGCTTGCAATCGCCGGCCGTTCCGCCGATATAGAGGCCGGGAGGTTGGCGGTGGACGAGCCACTCGCCAACCGGGTCAGGTCCGGAAGGAAGCAGCCCTAACGAGCTCCGGTTCGGGTCGCTCGTCAACCTCCTTTAAATGTTCGGCGTTTTGCCTTGCGGTCGTCGCTCGGCTGTTCCGGTACTCGTCAAGAGGTTCCGCGTAGCCGCTGCCCGGCTTTGGCCGGCCACGACGCCGAAGTCGAAGGACCCTTGAGCAGAGCCCTGGGCTCGCATTCAACCCGGGCTTGCGCTGAACATGCCTCGACTGCGCCGGCTGGAGTTGCCATGAGCGAAGCCGATATGGCCGGCCGCCCCGAAAGCCTCGACCTCGCCGCCAATCCAGCCGCCGCGCCGGGTTACCGCGTGCTGGCGCGCAAATACCGGCCCGCCACCTTCGACGATTTGATCGGCCAGGAGGCGATGGTCCGCACCATCTCGAACGCCTTCGAGACCGGGCGCATCCCGCAGGCCTGGATCCTCACCGGGGTGCGCGGGGTCGGCAAGACCACCACCGCCCGCATCCTCGCCCGCGGCCTCAACTACGAGCTGCCGGACGGCTCGGTCACCGCGCCGACCATCAAGATGCCGGTGCTCGGGATCAACTGCCGGGCGATCATCGAAAGCCGGCACGTCGACGTGCTGGAGATGGACGCCGCCTCCCACAACGGCGTCGACGACATCCGCCAGATCAACGACGCCGTGCGCTATGCGCCGGTGAGCGCGCGCTACAAGGTCTACATCCTGGACGAGGTGCACATGCTCTCGAACCAGGCCTTCAACGCGCTGCTGAAGACGCTGGAGGAGCCGCCGCCCCACGCCAAGTTCGTGTTCGCGACGACCGACATCGGCAAGGTGCCGGTCACCGTGCTGTCGCGCTGCCAGCGTTTCGACCTGCGCCGCGTCGAGGCCGGGGTCCTGGTCGCCCATCTCGAAGGCATTCTCGCCAAGGAGGGCGTGAAGGCGGAGCCCGAGGCGCTGGCGCTGATCGCCCGCGCGGCGGAAGGCTCGGTGCGCGATTCGCTCTCGCTGCTCGACCAGGCGATCTCCCACGCCGCCGGCGCGGTGCGCGCCGAGGACGTGCGGCAGATGCTCGGGCTCGCCGACGCCTCTCGCATCATCGACCTGTTCGACGCGCTGATGCGCGGCGATGCCGCGAAGGCGCTGGGCGAGCTGCGCAGCCAGTACGATTCCGGCGCCGATCCGCTGGTGGTGCTCACCGAGCTCGCCGAGTTCACCCACTTCGTGACGCGGGTGAAGGTGGTGCCGACGGTGGTCGAGGACCGCTCGCTCGCGGAGATCGAGCGCAAGCGCGGCCGCGAGTTGGCGGCGAACCTCTCGATGGGGACGCTGTCGCGCACCTGGCAGATGCTGTTCAAGGGCCTGCAGGAGGTGAAGGAGGCGCCCCGGCCGATCGCGGCGGCGGAAATGGTGCTGGTGCGCATCGCCTATGCCGCCGACCTGCCGCCGCCGGACGAGGTCATCCGCAAGCTGACCGATCCCGCGGCGCGCACCGCGCCGGCGCGCGGTCCGGCGGCCGCACCGTCGCCGGCGCAGGTCACCAGCGAGATGAGGCAGGAGCCGATGCCAGGCAGCGGCGGTGCGCGGCGTACCCGCTCGAGCGAATCCGCGCGGCCGCCATTGCGCAGCGAGCCGCTGCGCAGCGAGCAGCTGCGGGCGTCTGCGCAGCCGGCACTCGCTGCGGCTTCCCAAGCGCCGCAGCCGGTCGGCCGCGCCGCAGAGCCGACGCAGGCGTTCGCGCGCTTTGCCGATCTCATCGCGTTCGTCGCCGAGAGGCGCGATCTTCCGCTCAAGACCTTGCTCGAGCGCGACGTCCGGCTCGTCCGGTTCGAGGACGGCAAGCTCGAGGTGGCGCTCGAGCCGTCGGCCTCGCGCGCGCTGATCTCCGATCTCGCCGCGCAAGCTCACCGCACTGACCGGCCGGCGCTGGATGGTCGTCGTGTCGACCGAAGCCGGCGAACCCACCGTCAAGGCGCAGGCGGAGGCGCGGCGCACCGAGTTCGTGGCCGGCGTGCAGAGCGATCCGCGGGTGCAGGACGTGCTGGCGCGATTCCCGGGCGCGCAGATCGTCGCCGTGCGCGAGCCCGACCGCAGCCTCGCGGCGGCGCCACCGCCGGCGCCCGTCGATGACGACGAGCCGCCGCCGGACATGCCGCCCTACGACGACGAATCGGCATTCGGTGCGCATCGCCGGCCGGACGATGTGGACGATGATTTCTGAGAGGCCGTCGTTCCGGGGCAGCGCGAAGCGACGAAGCCGTAGCCATATGTGATGACATGAAGACTGGAATTCCGGGTTCCGGTGTGTGGCCGGCCCCGGAATGACAGCAACACAGGGAAGGCGAGGCCATGGATTTCATGGGCATGATGAAGCAGGCGGCCGAGCTCAAATCCAAGATGGAGGCGATGCAGGCCGAGCTCGACCAGATCGAGGTCGAAGGCGCCGCCGGCGGCGGCATGGTGACGGTGAAGCTCACCGCCAAAGGGCGAGCTCAAGGCGGTCACCATCGACCCGTCGCTGATGAAGCCCGACGAAAAGGAGATCGTCGAGGACCTCGTCGTGACCGCCCACGCCGAAGCGCGTCGCAAGGTGGAAACGCTGATGCAGGAGAAGATGCAGAGCTTTGACCGGCGGCCTGCCGCTGCCGCCGGGCCTGAAGCTGTTTTGAGGTCGACCGATCTAGCGCCGCAGATGGCCGCCATTGCCGGTCCTGAAATCGAACGCCTGATCCAGCTCCTGGCGCGCCTGCCGGGGCTCGGGCCGCGCTCGGCCCGCCGGGCGGCGCTCGCGCTCATCAAGCGGCGCGAGCAGCTGATGGCGCCGCTCGCCGCCGCGCTGCAGACGGCGATGGAGAAGATTTCGGTCTGCAAAATCTGCGGCAATATCGACAGCCAGAACCCGTGCGCGGTGTGCACCGATCCGCGGCGCGATCCGTCGGTGATCGTCGTCGTCGAAGACGTCGCCGATCTCTGGGCGCTGGAGCGCGCCCACGTCGTCAATGCGCGCTATCACGTGCTCGGCGGCACGCTGTCGCCGCTCGACGGCATCGGCCCGGACGACCTTTCGATCGATGCGCTGGTGACCCGCGCCCACGCCCCCGAGGTGAAAGAGATCATCCTCGCGGTCAACGCGACGGTCGACGGCCAGACCACGGCGCATTACGTCACCGATCTCCTCGCCGGCGCGAACGTCGCGGTGACGCGGCTCGCCCACGGCGTTCCCGTGGGCGGCGAGCTCGACTATCTCGACGAGGGCACGCTCGCCGCCGCGATGCGCAGCCGCACGCCGTTTTGAGAGTTCGTCATTCCGGGGCGCGCGTCAAGCGCGAACCCGGAATCCAGGCCCTTCAGCGCAGATGCTGGATTCCGGGTTCACCGCTGCCGCAGTCGCCCCGGAATGACAGGTCGTAGGGCCTCAAGCGTGCTTCGGGTCGACCACCTTGAAATGGCCGCCGCGTTGGAGGGCGACGAGCAGCATGAGGCTCGGGATCGCCGCGGCGGCGCAGATGGCGAAGAACAGCGGCCAGCCGACGTGCTGCGCGATGTAGCCGGCGGTCGCCGACAGATAGGTGCGGCCGACGGCGGCGAGCGCGGTGAGGAGCGCATACTGCGTCGCGGTGTGCAGCGGGTTGCGGCACAGCGCGCTCAGATACGCGACATAGATCACCGTGCCGATGGCGCTGGTGAAGTTCTCGGTGATGATCGCGAAGGTGAGCCAGGCGATGTCGTGGCCGACGATCGCCTGCCACGAGAAGGCGAGGTTCGCCGAGGCCTGCAGCAGGCCGCCGATCCACAGGCTCGTCGCCAGCGGATAGGCGCGCGCGACAAAACCGCCGGCAAAGCCGCCGATGATGGTCGCGGCGAGGCCCACGCCCTTGATGATGGCGGCGAACTCGTTGCGCGAGAAGCCGAGATCAATGACGAACGGCGCCGTCATCGCCCCCGCCAGCGCGTCGGTGAACTTGAACAGCACCACGAAGGCGAGGATGAGGATCGCGTGGTCGAAGGTGAGGAAATCGCGGAACGCGCCGATGGCGGCTTCGGCGACGCGCTGGAACGAACTGTGCCGCGCATGCGCCGCGAGCGCCGGCGCCGATTTCTCCGGCTCGGTCGCGACGATCGTCGTGATCATGCCGATGACGACGAGCGAGGCCATGGCGATGTAGCCGACGCTCCAGGCGTCGGCCTTGGCGAGGCCCAGCCCCTCGAAGCCGCTGACCAGGAACAGCGCACCCGCGGTCGAGGCGAGCATGCCGATGCGATAGGCGGCGACATAGGAGGCCATGCCGGCCGCCTGCTCGCTTTCGGGCAGGCTCTCGACACGGAACGCATCGACGACGATGTCCTGGGTCGCCGAGCAGGTGGCGACGAGCATCGCGCCGAGCGCGACGAGCCAGGGGTTCGCCGCGGGATTGGTCAGCGCGAGAAAGACGATCGCCGCGATCAGCAGGAGCTGCGAAAGGATGAGCCAGGCCCGCCGCCGCCCGAGCAGGCGCGACAATCCCGGGCACGTCGAGCGCATCGACCAGCGGCGCCCACAGGAACTTCACCGTGTAGGGCGTGCCGACCAGCGCGAACAGGCCGATGGTGGCGAGATCGACCCCGGTTTCGCGCATCCATATGAGCAGCGTCGAGCCTGACAGCGCGAGCGGCAGCCCGGACGAGAAGCCGAGGAACATGACGATGAGGACGCGCCGGCGCAGATAGACCGACAGCGTCTCCGCCAGACCGGGCTTCGCCGCGAGGGTGTCGGGCAGCGCCACGGCGCTTGCGATCGGGCCGCTCTGCATCATTCACCTGCCTGCAGGCGCAGCGGCAGCGGCGCAGGAGCCGCGCTGTCGCCCTCGCCGAAGTCGAGCGCATCGATACGGCCGGCACGGCGGCCGATCTTTTCGGTCGAAATGAGGATCTGCCGCATATCTTCCCCCGCCTGGCCATGATGTTGCTGCAATTTGACCACGCGGTCCTGCAGCCGTCCCACATCCTCCATCATGCGCGAAACTTCGGCACGAATGAGGTCGGCGGCCTCGCGCATGCGGGCGTCTTTGAGGATCTGCTGCATCACCTGGACCGCCAGCATCAGCAGCGACGGCGACACGATCACCACCCGGGCCCGGTAGGCCTTCTGCACGAGGTCGTCGAAGCCGTCGTAAAGCTCGGCATAGACCGACTCCGACGGCACGAACATCAGCGCCATGTCCTGGGTCTCGCCGGGCAGGCAGGTACTTCTCGGCGATGTCGGAGATGTGCTTCCAGACGTCCTGGCGCAGGCGCTGGGCTGCCCGCGCGCGGTCCTCGTCCGATTTGCATCCGCGCAGCGCGGTGATTGCTTCCAGCGGAAACTTGGCGTCGATGACGAGCGGGCGCTGGTCGGGCAGGAAGATCACGCAGTCCGGCCGGGTGTTGTTGGGCAGCGTGTGCTGGAAGGCATAGAGCGACTTCGGCAGCGCGTCCTGGATGATGGTCTCCATGCGCGCCTGGCCGAAGGCGCCGCGCGCCTGCTTGTTGCCGAGCACGTCGCGCAGCGAGACGACCTGATGCGAGAGCTCCGAGAGGTTCTTCTGGGCGTGGTCGAGCACGGCGATGCGCTCGTTGAGGCTTTGGAGCCGCGCCATCGTCTGCCGCGTGGTCTCGTCCATGGAGTGGCCGATCCGGGTGGAGACCGCGTCGAGCCGCTCCGCCACCACCCGGGCAAGCTCGGCCTGCCGCCCGCCGAGGCCTTCGCCCAGCGCCTGCAGCCGGCCCGCCGGTCTCGGCCTGGATGCGGGCGAGATCGGCGATCCGGGCCTCCATCGTCTCGTCGAGCCGCGCCTGGCGGACGGCCATCCTCCAGGCGGCGGCGCGAGCCCCGCGCCGCCAGGACCGCAATGGCGATCAGCAGCGCCAGCACCGCCGACGCGAAGGCGAGACAGGCGGCGCCCAGGGTGACGTCGACCCCGGCGAAGGTGAGAAGCGGCTGGTTCATGGGAAGAGTTCTACCCGATTCGGCCGGCACGGGCGAACGAAGGGCGAACGTATCCAGGGATATGATTAAGCGCGCAGCCGAGTTGACCGGCGAATTACGTACATATATCTGTACGGAAGTCGAAATTGAAAAAGTCAGGCCGACCCGTGAGCCACGTTTCCTACACCGAGCTTCGCGCGAACCTCGCCAAGTACATGGAAGAGGTCTGCGACACCCATGCCGCGCTCCACATCACCAGGCAGAACGCGCGCACGGTGGTGATGCTCTCCGAGGAAGAATACGAGGGCATGCTCGAGACCCTGCATCTTCTCCGCAGCCCGGCCAATGCCGCCCGCCTTCTCCGCTCGGTCGAAAGCGCCGAAAAGGGCGCCCTGACCGAGCGTGACCTCATCGAGACGCCGCCCGGCAAATGAGGCTCCTGTGGTCCGACGAGGCCTGGGAAGACTACGTGTACTGGCAGCAGAGCGATCCGAAGGTCCTGCAGGCCATCAACGATCTCATCCGGGACATCCGCCGCGATCCCTTCAAGGGGCTGGGCAAGCCGGAGCCGCTGAAGCACAGCCTCGCCGGCTGGTGGTCGCGCCGCATCACCCGCGAGCATCGGCTCGTCTACCGGGTTTCCGGCCGCGACGCCGAACTGCTGGAGATCATCCAGTGCCGGTATCATACGTGAACGGGGATCGCCCTTTCGGCGGATTGACCCCACCCGCGCCAAGCCCTTACATCGCGTTTTCATGGCACTGCGCGACATCATCATCCTGCCCGACAAGAGGTTGCGGAGCGTTTCGAAGCCGGTCGACAAGATCGGCGACGACGTCCGCACGCTCGTCGCCGACATGTTCGAGACCATGTACGAGGCGCCCGGCATCGGGCTCGCCGCGATCCAGGTCGGGGTGCCGCTGCGGGTCGTCACCATGGACCTCTCGAAGCGCGAGGAGCACGGCGAGCCGAAGGTCTTCATCAATCCGGAGATCGTGTCGTCCTCGGACGAGAAGTCGGTCTACGAGGAAGGCTGCCTCTCGATCCCCGACATCCACGAGGACGTCGAGCGGCCGGCGCGGGTGAGGGTGAGGTACCTCGACCTCGACGGCAAGCCGCAGGAGGCCGACGCCGAGGGCTTGTTCGCGACCTGCATCCAGCACGAGATCGACCATTTCAACGGCGTGCTGTTCATCGACCACATCTCGAAGCTCAAGCGCGACCGCATCGTCAAGAAGTTCACCAAGTCGGCGAAACGGGCGGTCGCTGAAGAGGGTTGATGCGGCGGGGGCTCTCTGTCCCTCCCCGTCTTCGGGGAGGGCAGGGTGGGGTCTGGCTGCCTCATCCCGCCTCACGCGCCCCTGCTGTTAAGAAAGAACCCCACCCTGCCCTCCCCGAAGACGGGGAGGGAAAGTGATGTGCCTCGATCGATCGTGAGCTGATGCCGCTTCGCCTCGTCTTCATGGGAACGCCGGATTTCGCGGTGCCGACGCTCGTCGAGATCGTCGGCAGCGGCCATGAGGTCGTCGCGGCCTACACGCAGCCGGCAAAGCCGGCCGGGCGCGGCATGGAGTTGCGGCCGAGCCCGGTCGAGCGCCAAGCCAAGCAGTTCGGCATTCCGGTCTTCACGCCGAAGACGCTGCGCACCGCGGAGGCGCAGGACGTCTTCCGTGCCCATGACGCGGACGCCGCGGTCGTCGTCGCCTACGGCCTGATCCTGCCGCGGCCGGTGCTCGACGCGCCGCGCCTCGGCTGCTTCAATCTGCACGCCTCGGCGCTGCCGCGCTGGCGCGGCGCCGCGCCGATCCAGCGCGCCATCATGGCCGGCGATGCCGAGACCGCGGTCATGGTGATGAGGATGGAGGAAGGGCTCGACACCGGGCCGGTCGCCATGGCCGAACGCGTCGCCATCGGCCCCGACATGACCGCGGGCGAGCTCCACGACCTGCTCGCGCGCCGCGGCGCCGACCTCATGGTGCGCGCGCTCGGCGCGCTCGAACGCGGCTCGCTGCAGCTCACGCCGCAGCCGGATGCCGGCGTCACCTACGCCACCAAGATCGACAAGAACGAGACGCGGATCGACTGGGCGAAGCCGTGGCAGGCGGTGCACGACCATTGCCGCGGCCTGTCGCCGTTTCCCGGCGCCTGGTTCGAGCTGCCGGGCGCCGGCCGCATCAAGGTGCTGCGCACCACGCGCGGCGAAGGCAGCGGCGCGCCGGGGACGGTGCTCGACGATCGCCTCACCATCGCCTGCGGCGACGGCGCGATCCGCATCGTCGAATTGCAGCGCGCCGGCGGCGAAACCGATGAAGGCGGAAGAATTTCTGCGCGGCACCGCGGTCGCCCCCGGCACCCGGCTCGCGTGATGCCGCGCTACAAGCTCACCATCGAATATGACGGCCGCCCCTTCGTCGGCTGGCAGGTGCAGGACAACGGCATCTCGGTGCAGGGCGTGCTCACCGCGGCGGTCGCGGCGTTCTGCGGCGAGACCGTGCATGTGCAGGGCGCGGGACGCACCGATGCCGGCGTGCACGCGCTCGGCCAGGTCGCCCATGTCGACCTCACCAAGGCCTGGGATGCCGACACCGTGCGCGACGCGCTCAACGCCTGCCTGCGGCCGCATCCGGTGGCGGTGCTCGCGGCCGAGCCGGCGGCGGAAAACTTCGACGCGCGGTTCTCCGCGATGAAGCGCCACTACCTCTACCGCATCGTCAACCGCCGCGCCGACCTCGCGCTCGATGTCGGACACGCGCTGCGGGTGCCGCGGCCGCTCGATGCCGACGCGATGCACGCCGCCGCCCAGCGCCTCATCGGCCGGCACGACTTCACGACCTTCCGCGCCGCCGAATGCCAGGCGAAGTCGCCGGAGAAGACGCTCGATCAGCTCGACGTCGAACGCCACGGCGAGGAGCTGCGCGTCCACGCCTCGGCGCGCTCGTTCCTGCACCACCAGGTGCGCTCGATGGTCGGCTCGCTCATCCTCGTCGGCGACGGCCGCTGGAGCGCCGACGATCTCGCGAGCGCGCTCGCCGCACGCGACCGCAAGGCCTGTGGCCCGGTCGCGCCGCCGGATGGATTGTATTTGGTGCGGGTGGATTATTAGCGACTGGCAAAAACGGGCCGGAGCAGAACTCTGTACTGCGTCATCGCCGGGCTTGTCCCGGCGACCCCGATAATTGGCTCGGGCCTCGCCGAACAATACGTGCGGAAACGCCGTGCCCTGATGATCGGGGACGGCGGGACAAGCCCGGCGATGACCACTGCGATAGTGGCTTACGCAAAATACCGATCTAAAATCTTCCGGTAGATCGCGGTGAGCGCCACGAGGTCGGCCGTCGCGACGCGCTCGTCGATGCCGTGCATGGTGCGGTTGACGAGGCCGAATTCGAGCACCGGGCAGTAGTTCTTGATGAAGCGCGCGTCGGACGTGCCGCCCGTGGTCGAGAGCTTCGGCCGCCGCCCCGTCACCTCGGCGACCGCGTCGGCCACGAGCTCGACGAACGGGCCCGGCGTGGTGACGAAGGCATCGGCGTTGGACGGCTCCCACTCGATGCGGAAGCGGCCGCCGCCGGCGCCCGCACGCGCGCGCGCCTCGACCTCGGCCTTGACCGCGTCGCGGCTGCGCACGTCGTTGAAGCGGATGTTGAAGCGCCCGCGCGCTTCGGCGGGAATGACGTTCACCGTCTTGTTGCCGACGTCGACCGAGGTGAATTCGAGATTCGACGGATCGAAATGCGCGCTCCCGGCATCGAGCGGCTCCGCCATCATCGCGCTCATGATGGCCACGATCCGCCGCACCGGATTGTCGGCGAGATTGGGATAGGCGACGTGCCCCTGCCTGCCCTCGACGATGAGCGTGCCGTTGAGCGAGCCGCGGCGGCCGATCTTGATCATGTCGCCGAGGTCGTCGTGATTGGAGGGCTCGCCGAGGATGCAGTGGTCGAAGGCTTCGCCGCGCGCCGCCGCCCATGCGAGAAGCTTGACGGTGCCGTTGACCGCGATGCTTTCCTCGTCCCCGGTGATCAGGAACGAGATCGAGCCTTTCGGCCGCCCTGCGTTCGCGGCGAGATGGTCGAGCGCGGCGGCGAGCTGGCAGGCGATCGCGCCCTTCATGTCGACGGCGCCGCGGCCGAACAGCACGCCATCTGTCGATGTCGCCGGCGAACGGCCCGTGGGTCCACCGCGCCTCGTCGCCGGGCGCCACCACGTCGGTATGGCCGGCGAACACGAGGTTCGGCCGGCCGCTGCCGATGCGCGCATAGAGGTTCTCGACGTCGTCGGCGCCGGCTTGCGAGAACGTGACGCGCTCGACCGCGAAGCCGGCGCTCTTGAGCCGATCGGCGAGATAGGTCAGCGCTCCGCCTTCCGCCGGCGTCACCGAGGGACAGCGCAGGAGATCGCGGGCGAAGGCGACGGGATCGGCGGCCATGATTACAATGCCGGCGCTCAATCGCGCAGCAGCTCGTTGATGCTGGTCTTCGACCGCGTCTTCTCGTCGACGCGCTTGACGATGACGGCGCAGTAGAGGCTCGGGCCCGGCGCACCGTCCTTGCCCGGCTTGCCGGGCCGCGTGCCGGGCACCACCACCGAATAGGCCGGCACCTCGCCCTGAAAGACTTCGCCGGTGTCGCGGTCGATGATCGGCGTCGTGGCGCCGATGAAGACGCCCATCGAGAGCACCGAGCCCTGGCGCACCACCACGCCTTCGGCGACCTCCGAGCGCGCGCCGATGAAGCAGTGGTCCTCGATGATGACGGGCCCCGCCTGCAGCGGCTCGAGCACGCCGCCGATGCCGGCGCCGCCGGAGATGTGGCAGTTCTTGCCGATCTGCGCGCAGGAGCCGACGGTCGCCCAGGTGTCGACCATGGTGCCGGAATCGACATAGGCGCCGAGATTGACGAAGGACGGCATCAGCACGACGTTCGGCGCGATGTAGGCCGAGCGGCGCACGATGGCGCCGGGCACCGCGCGGAACTGCGCCTGGCCGAACTGCTCGCGCCGCCAGTGGTCGTATTTGAGCGGCACCTTGTCGTAGCCCCAGGCGCGCGCGCCCGGCCTCGCCGCCGAACGGAATGATGTCGTTGTCGGAGAGGCGGAACGACAGCAGCACCGCCTTCTTGAGCCACTGGTTGACCTGCCAGGCGCCGTCGGCCTGCCGCTCGGCGACCCGCACGACGCCGCCGTCGAGAAGGTCGAGCGCCTGCTCGACGGCATCGCGCACCGGCCCCTTGGTCGACGGGTTGACGTCGGCGCGACGCTCGAAGGCGTCGTCGATGGTCTTGGCAAGTTCGGCATGCGACATGGCGGTCCCCGGCTTTTGCCGGCTGGTGTCGCGGACGGGCCGGCGGATGTCAACGGCCTAGTCCGTCATTCCGGGGCGGTGGCCGAGCGAGCGAGGTCGGATCGGGTCCGCGAGCGCAGCAAGCAGCGGATTCCGGGTTCCGGCCTGCGGCCGGTCCCGGAAGACGGCGGAGCGAATTGGCCGCTCACCTCGCCGCCACGCCTTCCAAAAACCCCGCGAGGTCGTCCGTCACGTGGTCGACATGGGACGCCTGGCGTCCCTCCATCTCCCAGCCCTCGCGCACGACTGTCGTAGCTCGCGTCCGGCACCACCAGCACCGTCGTCATGCCGAGCGCGTGGGGCACGGCGAGATTGCGGGCGAGGTCCTCGAACATCGCCGCCTTGCCGGCATCGACGCCGTGGCGGGCGAGGAAGCGGTCGTAGTTCTCCGGAAACGGCTTGGGCTGCAATTCGCTCGCGACGATGTCGAACACGTCCTCGAAATGGTCGTGGATGGCGAGACGGCGCATCACCGCGTCGGCGTGCGCCTTGGTGCCGTTGGTCAGGATGAGCTTGCGCCCCGGCAATTTTTCGAGCGCGGCGCCGAGCGCCGGATTGGGCTCGAGCGGCGAATGATCGATCGCATGCACGTAGTCGAGATAGGCGTCGGGGTCCATGCCGTGCTCGAGCACGAGGCCGCGCAGGCTGGTGCCGTAGCGCTTGTAGAAATCCTTCTGGATGCGGAAGGCGTCGTCGGGCGGCACGCCGAGAAAATTCGAGATGTAGGTGCGGATGCGGTCGTCGACCTGCTGCCACAGGTTGAGGTGGTGGGGATAGAGCGTGTTGTCGAGGTCGAACACCCATGTCTCGACATGGGCGAAGCCGCGCTTGTCCGAAGGGGCTGCATTCATGCCGGCGCTTCTAGCTCGAGATTCCCGCTCGTATCCACAACGCCGGCACATGCGCTATCATCCGCGGAACCTGGCCTTCAACAGCCGCGCAACGCGCGAACTCGAGGCGAAGGCAATCGGTTCAAGGCAATCGGTTTTCGGAGGAAGCAGATGAAGCGCGCGATGTCGCATCTGGCGGCGGCCTTGATGTGGCTCGGCGCCGCGATTTCCGTCCATGCCGAGGACGTCGACGTCGCCCTCGTCAACGGCAAGATCGTGACCCTCGATGAGCGCGGGAGCATCGCCGAGGCACTGGCGGTGCGCGACGGCAAGATCATCGCGGTCGGGCGATCGGCGGATATCCGTGCGCTGGCCGGCGCGACGACGCGTATCGTCGATGTCGGCGGCCGCACCGTCATTCCAGGCCTCGTCGATTCGCACATGCATGCGATCCGCGCCGCGCTGTTCTACGCGACCGAAGTCAACTGGATCGGCACCCGCTCGATCCCCGAGGCGATGGCGCGCATCGCCGCTGCGGCGAAAGAGGCGAAGCCCGGCCAGTGGATCATCGTCGCCGGCGGATGGACGGACCAGCAGTTCGCGGAGCACAGGCGTCCGACCCAGGCCGAGCTCGTCGCAGCCGCTCCCGACCATCCCGTCTACATCCAGTCGTTCTATTCGGCCGCGCTGCTGAGCCCGGCGGGATTGAAGACGCTGGCGATCGCCAACGACGCCGACGTGCCGCCGCGCGGCAAGATCGAGCGCGACGCCGCTGGAAACCCGACCGGCTGGATTTCGGGCGACAACGCCACCATCACCGCCCTGTTCGATCGCCTGCCGCTGCCGACCTTCGACGACAGCGTCGCCGGCACCAAGGCGTTCTTCCGCGAGCTCAACCGGCTGGGTCTGACCGGCGTCAGCGATCCCGGCGGCTTCAATCTCACCGCCGCGAGCTATCTGCCGCTGTTCAGGGTGTGGCGCGACCATGCACTCACCGTGCGCGTCGTGTTCAGCCTCTTCTCGCAGCGGCCCGGCAAGGAGCTCGAGGATTACCAGACGCTGACCCAGATGCTGCCGATGGGCTTCGGCGACGACATGCTGCGCTTCAACGGCATCGGCGAGAACGTGACCTGGGGCATGTACAACAACGACAACCCCACGCCGGCGCAGAAGCAGCAGTATTACGAGGTGGCGCGCTGGGCGGCGTCGCGCGGCATGACGCTGACCCAGCACTGGAGCAACGACGTCTCGGTCCATCATCTTCTCGACGTGATGGAGCGGGTGAACCGGGAAACGCCGATCGCCCCGTTGCGCTGGTCGATTGCGCATCTCAACGATGCATCGGGCGAGGACCTCGCGCGCATGAAGGCGCTCGGCGTCGGCTGGCTGATGCAGGATGCCATGTATTTCAACGGCGACGGCTTCATCAAGGCTCGCGGCCGCGACGCCGCGCGGCGCACGCCGCCGATCAAGACCGCGCAGAACATCGGCGTCGCCATCGGCGCCGGCACCGACGCCCACCGGGTGATGTCCTACAATCCCTTCGCCGCCCTGCAATGGATGATCGACGGCAAGACGATCGCCGGCACCCCGACGCGCGACCGCGACGAGCTGCCGAGCCGCGAGGAAGCGCTGCGCCTCTATACCCAGGGCAGCGCCTTCTTTACGCACGACGAGAGGAGGCGCGGCGCCCTCGTGCCGGGTCGGCTCGCCGATCTCGCGGTGCTGACGAAGGATTACACCAGCGTCGCCGAGGCCGAGATCGGCGACATCGAAAGCCTGCTCACGATGGTCGGCGGCCGCATCGTCTACGGCGCCGGACCGTTCGCCGTGATGGAGCAACGCGCGGAACGGTGATCAAAAATTCTTCGGCCAGCGCTGCGTCAGCTCGAGCGGTGCACCGGTCTCCACGAGGCTCTTCAAGCTCGAGAGGACGGCGGGCCAGCCGGCGGAGACGCCGTCGATCAGCTTCGACGGCTCGCAGTCGATTTCATGGGTGAGCGTCAACCTCACGACATCGCCGACCGGCTCGATCTCGAAGCTGACGCGCGCAAGCCCTTCGGCCTTGAGCTCCGGCAGGAACTCGTTGCGCGACGACAGCACGAGGCGACGCGGCGGATCGATCTCCAGGACGGTGCCGGCATCGCCCACACGGCCGTCCGGAATCAACATCCGCCATTCGGCGCCGACGCGCCAATCGCATTCCTGAACCGTTTCGCACCAGTAGGCCCGGGTGAATTGGGGCTTTGTGAGCATGTCCCACAATTTGGCGGCGCTGGTTCGGATGTAGGTGACGTAGACGAACTTGCTCATGGGCACGTTTCCTTCGGCGGCGGTGGCACCGTGTTCAACGGCTTCGTCATCGTGCGTCATCTCGTGTCATCGTGTCGTCATCTCGCGTCGTGCGCTCGCGCTTCACGTCGAGGCCGCCAGCTTCTCGCGCAGATTTGCGACTCTCGAATGAAGGCGAAACGAATTGCGGGTCCAAGGATGGAGAGGGCTCTCGAAACCTTTTCTCCAATTGGCGAGCGCTTTTCGAAGAACAACCCCATGCAAAGTACTTTTGGTGCCGAGCGACGGTGCTATCGCACCGTGACGCCGCCGCTCGACCCCGGGTTTCCACTCGCTCCGAAGCGAGATGGCAGGCCGCGCTACCCTGCCCTCGCCCGCAAGCGAAGGAGGGAGCTTTGCCTCAATGCGCGAGCGGATTGGGCCGCAGCTGGAAGTTGCACCACCAGCGGGCTCGACGCGGTTTCCGGCGACGTGCCGGGTGCGCCCGGCGCCGGCGCGTCGATGCCCTCGATGTGGACCGGCGTGCGGTTGCCCGAGGTCACCCACAGGCCGCGGCCCTTCCAGCCGGCGTTCGGATCGTCGATGCGGCCGTCGAGGCCCTTGGCGAAGAAGCCCATCGGATAGGGCACGCGCAGTTCGATCACGCGGCCGTTGACGAGCGCGTGGAGCGAGTCCGACTGGTTGCCGGTGGCGATCGGCATGTTGGCGCCGAGCCCCAGGATGTCGTGCTGGTCGACCCAGGTGTAGTACGGGTTTTCCTCGGCGCCGGAATCGCCCTGGAAGCCCGGTCCGGGGATCGGATAGAAGGCGAAGCCCTCGGGGCATTTGTTGCCCTGCTCGGCGCCCGGCCCGTTGAGCGGGCCCTTGCACAGGCGGCGGTCGAAGCTGGCGATATGACCGCAGTCGAGCGGCATCCACACGACGCCGTTGCGGTCGATGTCCATGCCGCGGATGCCGAAGCCCGGCAGCGGGATCTTGTAGATTTCGGCGAGCGACGGTCTCGGGCGGATTGGCGCCCGGCGCCATGCGCAGGATGTAGCCGGGATGCTCGAGGTTCGAGCCCCAGATCGAGCCGTCGAGCGGGCGTAGGAGATGCCGTACATGCCGAAGGGAATGCGGGTATCCTTCGTGGGATCGGCCGGCTTGCCGGGCTCGTTGTAGCCCTCGTCGCGCTTGCCGTTGCCGTTGGTGTCGACGATCATCGCCGTCCAGCCCTGCGACTTCGCGGCGTCGCCGGTCTCCCAATAGAGCTTGGTGTTGATCCAGCCGACCACGGCGAGCGCGCCCTGGCGTGTTGTTGCGAGAGCCAGAGCGTGTTGTTGGCGTCCTCGGCGAAGTTCAGGTGATGGGTGCCGAAGCAGGTGTCGATGAACGAGAACTTCTTGGTCTTCGGATCGTACGACCGTGACCTGGCGCGAGTTCTGGACGAAGCCGTCAGGCGTGCCGGCGAGCGGATAGAGCTGCGCCGAGCGCAGCGGCGAGTCCTTCTTGCAGTAGTCCGGCGGGTCCTTCGGCGAGCGCTGCTGCGCGGTCCAATAGACCCGGCCGTCCTGGTCCATCATCGGGTTGTGGGCGTTGACCTGGCTGTCCCAGATCTGCTCCATCCCCCAATAGGGCGACGGCGCGAGGACCTGGTTGTTGAGCGCCGAGCTCGGCGTGTACTTCGGATCCTTCACCGGCACCTTCATGACCATCTTGGTGTTGTGCACCGGATCGAGGACCGGCAGGTTGTCGGTGGAGAGCTCGGCCGCGCCGTAGATCAGGCCGTAGCCGTTGACGGTCGGCTTGCGCTTGTCGGTCAGCGTGAGGTCGTGGAGGTAGTGCTTGGGGTCCGACCAGTCGCGCACGGTGACGACGATGTTGCGCTCGACGCCGACCGGGCGCGGCGGCGTCGCGCTCGGCAGTTCGCCGGCCTTGATGCGATCGGTCCAATCGGCGAGCGCGGCGAGGTGGCCGCCATCGGGGCCCATGAACTGGGTGACGAAGCGCACCATGTCGCGGCCGGCCGGGCCGGACTGCAGGCGGCGCGCCCAGGCTTCGATCGAGGAATCGAAATGGCCGAGCTGCGGCGGGATGTATCCGCGTCGCGTAATTGCCGATCTGGTGGCAGTTGCCGCAGCCGTTGGTCTTGATGACGTTGAGCCATTGATCCTGGGTCTTGAAGTTCGACCGGGATGCCGTTGCCGTCGGCGCCGGTGCCGGGGAAGCGGCTCTTGTCCGGGATCCGGATCATCGAGGCCCAGTAGATCGCCGGATAGTACTGCGCGGCCGCAGCGAGATTGGGCGCGATCACCGCGGTGAGGTTGAGCGACTGGCCGGGCGTCGCCGCGACCTTCGGCGAATCGACGAGGCCATAGCCGCGCACCCACACCCGGTAGTTCGCCTTGGGCAGGTCGGGAATGACGTAGCGGCCGACCTCGTCGGTGACCACCATCTTGGCGAAGCGGGTGCCGAGCTCGGTCGTCTCCGCGATCACCCACACGCCGGCTTCCGGTCCGAACCGGCCGGTGACGACGCCGCCGATGTCGTTGTCGTCGATCTCGACGCGCGGCGTGGCCGCTGCTCCTTGCGGCGGCTGAGCCTGCTGGGCAAGGACCGGAGACGCCGCCGCGACCGCCAGCATGACGATGCCGAGCGCCGTGCCGGACTGAAGAACGTGCTTTGCGCGCAAGTAGGCCTCCCAAGGTCTGCCGCGGCTGGTCCGCTGTTCGTGCGGCACACTACGACGCATCGACCGCACTAGCAATCTGTGCGGGACGCGATAAAAACGAGCATCGACCTTCCGCGACGAGAAGGCAGGAGGACGCCCGAATGCAACGAGTTTGGTTCACCGGACTGACGGTGGCGGGAGCCGCGGCCGTCGCGGTTTGTCTCGGCACCGGCGCCAGCCGGGCGGACGGCGACGCCGCCAAGGGCAAGGCCGCGTTCATCAAGCAATGCGCGATCTGCCACACCATCGAGAAGGGCGATCCGAACCGGTTCGGACCGAACCTGTCCGGCATCGTCGGCAGCAAGGCGGCGTCGGTGCCCGGCTTCGACTACTCGCGCGCCTTCAAGAACGCCGCCAAGTGGGAATGGACCGCGGATGCGCTCGGCGAGCTGGATCATGTTTCCGGGAACGATGGTGCCCGGGACGGCGATGGCGATCTTCCCGGGAGCCCCCGAGCGGGACCGCGACGACATCGTCGCCTATCTCGCGAGCAAGAAATAACGCGCGCCCGTTCCGCGAAACGGTCGCGCGGCTTCAAGGTCAACAACGCGCCGCGCGGTTCGGCAAGCGCGAGACCAACAAACGACAGGGAGACGACCATGATGATGAGACACGCGATCGGAGCGCTCGGGCTCCTGGCGTTGTGCGCGGTCGCGACCGGCGCCGCGATTGCCGAGGAAGCGAAATATCCCGATCTGCGCGGACAATGGATTCGCGTCGGCGTGCCGCGCTGGGTGATCAGGCGGGCCAGAAGGCGCCATTCACGCCGGAATATCAGAAGGTGTTCGAGGCCAACCTCGCCGACATGGCGGACGGCGGCCAGGGCAACGTGCCGTCATGGTACTGCGTGCCGCAGGGCATGCCGATGATGATGAATGCCTACGACCCCGTGGAATTCGTCGTCACGCCGGACGTGACCTACGTCCTGATCAGCCACGTCAACGATTCCTACCGCCGCATCTACACCGACGGGCGCAAATGGCCGGCCGAGACCGAGCCGACCTTCGCGGGCTATTCGATCGGCAAGTGGGTCGATGAGAACGGCGACGGCAAATACGATGTGCTGGAGGTCGAGACGCGCAGCATCCGGATGCCGCACACCTATGACGCGACCGGCATTCCGTTCCACGAGGACGGCGAAGGCGTGATCAAGGAGCGCATCTTTCTCGACAAGGCCAATCCCGACCTCATCCATGTCGACATCACGTCGTTCGACCACGCGCTGACCCAGCCGTGGACGGTGAACAAGACCTATCGCCGCGATGCCAAGAACAAGGAGCCGTCCTGGCATTCCGCGGTGTGCGCGGCGGACAACTCGCTGGTGCGCATCGGCGAGGACGCGTTCTTCATGAGCCCCGACGGCTACATCATGCCGATCAAGAAGAACCAGGCGCCGCCCGACCTGCGCTATTTCAAGCAGCCGGGGAAGTAGGCGCGAAGACGACGTGCTCCGAGCGCGTATACCTGTTCCGACCTCGTCCTGAGGCGCGGGCGCAGCACCGCGTCTCGAAGGACGGCCAGCAGGCCGCAGCGTGTGGGCCATCCTTCGAGACGCCGGCTTCGCCGGCCCTCAGGATGAGGTCGTTGATGAGACTCGTGCCTAAGGCAGACCCGCGCTACTTCTTCCCGTAGGCCGCCAGGAACGCCTTCACGGCGATGCCGACGACGTATTCGATCCGCTCCGGCGTGGGCGGCGGGGCGAAGTTGAACAGCATCGGCTTGAACAGGGTGGCGTGGCTCGATTCGATGAGCTGCGCCGCGGCGATCTCGCAATCGGGAATGACGAGCCGCCCGGCCGCGACCTCCGCCTCGAGATAGGCGCGCGTCCTGCGCGAGGCCGACCGCCGGGCCGGCCTGGTAGAACATCTGCCCGACCTCGGGCATGCGGTCGGCGATCGCGATGACCGTGCGCAGCGACGAATGCCGGCCGGGCTCGCACAGCGCCTTCACGAAGCCGGTGAACACCCGCATGAGCACGGCCTCGACGTCCGGGTCGGCCTCGTCGAATGAAAAGATGCCCTCGGCCTGAAAGACGCACTCCTTCGCCGCGATCGCTTTGAACAGCTCGTCCTTGTCCTTGAAGTAGACGTAGAGCGTGCCCTTCGACACGCGGGCCGCCCGGGCGATCTCGCCCATGCTGGCGCCGTCGAATCCCATGGACAGAAAGACCGCGCGCGCGCCGTCGATGATCTGGCGCCGCTTGGCGCTGTCTTCGGCCTCGGCGTCGGGACGGACCAGGACCACGGGTGCGTTCATCGGCGGCAAACCTCCAACAACAGACGGCGCCGGTCGAAGGCCGGCGAATCCGGCCCCGGAAAGCATCTTCCAGGAATATGGACCATCACGAGACAATTTTCAATGACCGAACCGTTCAGTCATTGACAGTGGCGGAGCACTCCATTAATTTTTGCATGACTGAACCGTTCGGTCACCGGAGTACAGGAAGATGTTGCCGCGCACGAAGACGGCGGATGCAGCTCATCTCACGGTAGTACCGGCCGGGCAGGTCGGCGAGGCGCCGGCCGATACCGCGCGGCCCGCTTCCGGCGACGCGGAGGCACGCGGCGCAGCGCCGCCGGCGGCACAGCCGCAGGCCGAAGCTCCTGCGCAAGGCCGGCGGCGCCCGTCCGGCAAATCGAGCCGCAAGCGAATCCTGATGGGTGCAGCCGCGATCGTCGTGCTCATCGGCGGCGCCTGGTTCGGCTACGACTACGCCACCATCGGGCGCTTCCTGGTGTCGACCGACGACGCCTATGTGCGCGCCAACAACACGACGCTCGGCGCCAAGGTCTCGGGCTATCGTCGCCGAGCTTCCCGTCGAGGAGAACACCAGGGTCCATGCCGGCGACCTCATCGCCCGCATCGACGACGGCGACTATCGCCTCGCCGTCGACCAGGCCCGCGACAAGGTCGCGACCCAGGCGGCGACCATCACGCGCTTCGACCGCCAGATCGAGGCGCAGCGCGCGGCCGTCGCGCAGGCGCAGGCGCAGCTCGCCTCGGCGCAGGCCGGACGGACGCGGATGCAGCTCGAATACGAGCGCCAGCAGTCGCTCGAGGGCAAGCAGTTCGCCAGCAAGCAGACGCTCGAACAGTCGATCGCCAACCGCGACCAGGCCAATGCGTCGGTGCTGAGCGCGAAGGCCGCGCTCGACAACGCCATCGCCAATATCGGCGTGCTCGAGGCGCAGAAGCAGGAAGCCGTGACGACGCTCGCGGAGTTGCGGACCGCGCTCGCCAAGGCCGAGCGCGATCTGTCGTTCACCGAGATCCGCGCGCCGGTCGACGGCGTCGTCGGCAACCGCGCGGCCCAGGTCGGCGATTACGTGCAGACCGGCCAGCGCATCGCCGCGCTGGTGCCGCTCGCCGACGTCTTCATCGACGCCAACTTCAAGGAGACCCAGCTCGCCCGCCTCAAGCCCGGGCAGCCGGTCTCGATCACGGTCGACGCCTTGCCGGGCGAGAAGTTCGACGGCGTGGTCGCGAGCTTCTCGCCGGCGTCGGGCTCGGTGTTCACGCTGCTGCCGCCCGACAACGCCACCGGCAACTTCACCAAGATCATCCAGCGCCTTCCCGTGCGCGTCCGCGTGCCCGCCGACGTCACCGAGCGCGGCGCGCTGCGGCCCGGCATGTCGGTCGTCGCGACCGTCGAACACCAAGCCCGGCGCCGTCGTCGCCGCCGGCCTCGCGCCGTCGCCGCAAACCGCCAGGAAGTAGACGCCGGATTCGCGAGCTCGACGCGGAGACACGTCCATGGACACGCCCGCCGTCGCCGCCACAGCAGGAGCGCATCGACCCGCGCCGCGTCGTCGCCTTCATGGCGATGTGCTTCGGCATGTTCATGGCGCTCCTCGACATCCAGATCGTCTCGGCATCGCTCGAACGAAATCCAGGCCGGCCTCGCGGCCTCGGCGGACGAAATCCCCTGGGTGCAGACCGCCTATCTCATCGCCGAGGTGGTCGCGATCCCGCTCTCCGGCTTTCTGTCGCGGGCGCTCGGCACGCGCACGCTGTTCGCGATGTCGTGCGCCGGCTTCACCTTCGCGAGCTTCATGTGCGGGCTGAGCTCCTCGATCAGCACGATGATCGTGTGGCGCGCGATCCAGGGCTTCATCGGCGGCGGCATGATCCCGACCGTGTTCGCCGCCGCCTTCACGATCTTTCCGCCGTCGCGCCAGGCGATGGTGACGCCGCTGATCGGCCTCATCGCCACGATGGCGCCGACCATCGGCCCGACGGTCGGCGGCTATCTCACCGATGCGCATGTCGTGGCACTGGCTGTTCTTCATCAACATCGTGCCCGGCGTCATGGTCACGCTCGCGGCGCTGACGCTGATCGATTTCGACAAGCCCAATTATGCGCTGCTCGACCATTTCGACTGGTGGGGGCTGATCCTGATGGCGGGCTTCCTCGGCCCGCTCGAATACGTGCTGGAGGAAGGCCCGCGCTACTACTGGCTCGAGGACGAGACCATCCGCGCCCTCGCCATCGTCTCGGGCGTGTCGGCGGCGGCGTTCTTCTATCGCGTGCTCACCGCGCGCGTGCCGATCGTCGACCTCTACGCCTTCGGCAACCGCAACTTCGCGATCGGCAGCATGTTCTCCTTCGTGCTCGGCATCGGGCTCTACGGGCTGACCTATCTCTATCCGATCTATCTCGCGCAGGTGCGCGGCTACAATTCGCTGATGATCGGCGAGACGATGTTCGTGTCCGGCCTCGCGATGTTCGTGACCGCGCCGATCGTCGGCCGGCTTTCCGCGAAATACGACCCGCGCTTCCTGTTGACCGGCGGCTTCCTGCTGTTCGCGCTCGGCACCTTCGAGATGCACTACATCACCAAGGACTGGGATTTCTGGGAGCTGTTCTGGCCGCAGATCTTCCGCGGCGTCGGCCTGATGTGCGCGATGATCCCGGTCACCAACACCGCGCTCGGCACGCTCGCGCCCGAGCGCGTGAAGAACGCCTCGGGCCTGTTCAACCTGATGCGCAATCTCGGCGGCGCCATCGGGCTCGCCGCGATCAACACGCTGCTCAACGACCGCATGGACCTGCACCTGACGCGGCTGCACGACGCCGCGAACTGGTCGCGCGGCCCGGCGAACGACATGCTGACGAACCTCACCGCGCGCTTCCACGACTTCGGCAGCAACGCGCAGGCGATGGCGATCAAGCAGATGTCGCTGATGATCCGCCGCGAGGCGACGGTGATGAGCTTCTCCGACGTGTTCCTGCTGCTGACGATCCTGTTCGTCGCGCTCGCCCTGCTCGGCCTGGTGATGAAGCGCCCGGCGATGCGAGGCGCGGGCGCGGGCGGGCATTAGGGCAGGTTGTTTCCCACAAAATGGTCATGGCCGGGCTTGTCCCGGCTACCCCGCTTAACATGGCACAGCTGTGCCACATGATCGGGGTCGCCGGGACAAACCCGGCGATGACCACGGTGGTTCACTGCATCCGAACTTCTCGCTACTGACGCGCCGGTGGCGGGGCGGGGACGCTGTCCTTCACGCCCTCCATGCCGGCGAACACGGCGAGAATCGTGACCGGCTGGTCCGTGAGGTTGCGGCCGTTGTGGGCTTCGTTGGTCGCCTCGGCGAAGCCGTCGCCCTTGCGGTAGACGCGCTGGCCCTTCGGTCCGTAGTCGACCGTGAGCTCGCCATCGAGGATGTAGCCGAACAGCGGCACCGGGTGGGTGTGCCAGCCGGTCTGTTGCCCCGGAGCGAGCGTGATCTCCACGGCCGTCATCTGCGCGGGCGCCCCGGACGGGTATGTGATCGTCTCGCCGGTGACGGTCGTTCCGGTCGACAGGATCGTTCGCACCCCGGGAGAGACATCGGCCGGCGCGGGCTGAGGGCTTCTGGGCCGTGGCCGGGCCCAGCAATACGGCCAACATCAAGCCGGCGAGCGAGGGAGCGCAGTGCTCGCGAATTGAGGTCGGTCGAGGAGGTCGGCATGGGGCTCCGTGCAGCCGGCGCGTAGGCGCGGGCGGTGGCGTTAGGCCGGATCGCTTCACGCAGGTCATGACCGGACTTGTCCGGCCACCCCGATCATGTGGCACCGCCGTGCCTTGATATCGGGGTCGCCGGGACGGGCCCGGCGATGACGCTCAAACTTGGGAGAACTCTGTTGCCGCCGGATGACCCCTACTTCTCGTCCTTGAAGTAGCGCATGTCGGGCGCCTTCTGGCCCTTCTTCACCGGCATCAGGTAACCGTCCTCGCTGATGAGATAGCTCTCGTCGCCGATGAAGACGTGGCGGTTGTTCTCCGCGCAGTCGTTGAAGTACCAGATGAGCGGCCGCGTCTCGCGGACGTATTTCTTGGCGATGGTCCACGGCCGCGTCAGCGCGTGATCGATGGTGGTGATCTCGTCGTAGAGCGTGTTCTTGTCGTTCTTGTCCTGGTAGATGCGCTCCTTGATGATGCTCTCACCGTCGTCATGCAGGCGGATGCCGCTCGCTTCGTAGGTGCGCGGTCCCTTGAAGCCCCGCGTCTCGACCTCGAGCGTGGTGTAGCGGCCGTCCGGCCCCTCATCGACCCAGCGTCCGATCGAGAGGCCGTTGAAGGTCGGTTCCAGGTCTTCCGGGAATTGGCGGCCGTCGGTGAAGACGCGGCGCGGCACCGTGTAGTCGGTGAGGATGTAGGTCGTCTTCGGCATGATGATGATTTCCATCGGGTAGACGACGGTCATCACCCGCGGCATGCCGTGCGGGATGCAGGCGCCGGTGCGGTCATCGCCCTGGCCGCCAGCTGCCTGGTCGCGCAGGTTGGCCTCGTAGCGCGCCTGATATTCCGGGGTCAGCGGCGGCTTCTGCGCCGGGCCGAGCGGCTTCGACGGATCCCACTGAATGCCGCTGGTCCGCTTCCACTGCCCGGACCAGTCCGGATATTTCGACAGGTCTTGCGCAGACGCGAGGCCCGCGATGAGGCACAGCGCCGCGGCGCCGGCGAGCGACGCGAACAATTTCCGGTCAGGCATTCTGATCTCCGATAGGCACGTCAGCCGCACACGGCACGGCAGGCAAAACTAGCCCAGGGCTTCGCCGTTTGCACCCCTGCTGCCGCGCCGGTGGGGCGGTCGATTTGCCGCGTCCTGGATGGTGCGGGCCCTTCTTCGCAGGCTATTCGGCTGCAACCTGCCGCACCGCGGCGAACGGCGCGATCTCGGCGGCACGTCCCGTCCTCGCCACCACCATGTGTCCCGGCGGAACCGCTTTCCAGCGATTGGGCGTGTCGTCGAGCGGCTCGGAAACGATCACCACCTCGTCGCCGGAGGCGTCATAGTAGAGCGAATTCGATTTGTCGTTGGTGGCGAAGCGGAACGCGTACAGATCGTGCCCATTGGACAGCGCGGCGGTGAACCGCAGCGGCTCGTCCTTCACGATTTCGGCGACCTCGCTGAGGATGCCGGTCGTCGCCGCGATCGGGTCGCGCTCGACCCCGGCACCCATGATGGCGAGGAACACCGCCTCGGAATCGGTGGTGCCTGCGCGCGAGCCGTAGAGCGTGTCCGGGATCAGCGCCTCGACCTGGCGGCGCACGCGCCTCCAGTCGCCGATCACGCCATTGTGCATGAACATCCAGCGCCCGCAGGCGAAGGGATGGCAGTTCGGCCGGGTGACCGGGGTTCCCGTGGTGGCGCGGACATGGGCGAAGAACAGGTGCGAGCGGATGTGCCGGCATAGATAGCGCAGGTTGTCGTCGGACCACGCCGGACGCACCTCGCGATAGAGCCCCGGCTCGGCGTGCTCGCCGTACCAGCCGAGCCCGAAGCCGTCCCCGTTGGTGCTCGCGGTCGACTCGAGCGCATGCAGGCTCTGGGCGATCAGCGAATGCGAGGGCGACGTCACGTAGTGTTCGAGCGCGATCGTCTCACCACGATAGGCAATCCAGCGGCACATCGGCAAAGGTCCAATCCGGCCGCGCAACCGCGGCGACGATGACTCCCTCAAGATTACGATCCGCGCATGGTGCCGCCGGCCGCAACCATGGCGTCAGGTCGAACACGAGCCCGACATCGACAAGCCAACGTCGAATCGAGCAGAGCTCGACCCTTATTTTGAGCATGGAGTCGCAATTGACAACCCCTTGCGCCCGATTACGAGAACCCGCAAACGTGGTGGTTTTCGGGCACGCCTCAGCGCGACCGCCACACGAAGGCGGCGCTCACCACATAGTTCCAGACCGCGCTCATCACCGCGCCGGCGAGGCCCGCGAGCCACCAGTTCTCGCCGAAGCCGTAGAGCCAGGCGGCGGCGCCGACATTCGAGACCGCGCCGACCGCGCAGATGAGCTGGAACCGCAACAGGCCGGTGACGAAGCGCCAGCCGGTGAGGCGCTGGTCGCGGTAGGTCAGCATGTTGTTGAGGACGAAGTTCCAGCACACCGCCACCACGGTCGCGATCACCTGGGCGATCTCGAAACGGAGCGCCGCCGACTGGATCGCGAGCCGCAGCGCAATCATGTGGATGACGACGCCGGTGAGCCCGACGAAGCAGAACATCAGGAAGCGGAACGAGATCGCATCGTTGGTAAGCTTGGCGACGAGGAGCGCGGCGAAATCCAGAATGATATGGGCGTCGAGCTTGCTCTCGCCATGCTGGCGGTCGCGGAACGTATAGGGCAGCTCGGCAGGGCGCAGTGTGCCGCCGGCGGTCGTCATGATGTCGAGCAGCAGCTTGAAACCCTGCGAGGAGAGGCGCGGGGCGAGCGCTTCCACCGCCTCGCGGCGGATCATGAAGAAGCCGCTGCCGGAGTCGTTCAAATCGACCTTCGTGATCATGCGGGCCGCGACATGGGACATGCGGCTCATGAAGCGGCGCTTGCTGGTGAAGCTGTCGGCGGAGCCGCCGGGGATGTAGCGGCTGCCGACCACCACGTCGACGTCGCCCTTGCGCAGCCGCTCGAGCATCGGCACCAGCAGCGTCTCGTCGTGCTGCATGTCGGCGTCGAGGATCGCCACATAGCGCGCCTGGCTCGACAGGATGCCCTCGATGCAGGCGCCGGCGAGACCGCGCCGGCCGATGCGGCGGATGCAGCGCACGCGGTCGTCCGTCGCGCCGATCGCGCGCACCGCGGCGGCAGTCCCGTCCGGCGAATTGTCGTCGACGTAGATGACCTCCCACGACACGCCCTGGAGCGTGCGCCGCAAGAGGTCGACCATGAGGGGAACGTTGTCGCGCTCGTTGTAGGCCGGCACGATGACGCTGAGTTCCGGCGCCGGAACGAGGCCGGACATGCCGGCTTGGACCGCGCTCGGACCTTCGGTCAACTGGTCCATGGTCCCGCTCACGATACCTGCACGGCGCCGCCCGGCGCGACGACACGGCCGCGCGCCGTCGGCGACGCGACGCCGAGGAGGCCGGCAAGGTCATCGATGGCCGCAGCGAGCCGGCGGACGAGGGCATTGCGCCGCCACGTCTCACACAGGCGCGGCAGTCTCTTTTCCAGCACGACGAGTCCTTCTCCCTGCAGCCAGGCCGCCGCAACCAGGAGGGTCAGCAGCCAGGTCCCGAGATTATAGCGCACAAAATTGATGTAGCAGATGCCGATGCCGTGCTGGATCAGCGTCGCGAGCGCGATCAGCCGCAGCCAGGGATCGAAGCGCGCGCCGAACAGGCCGACGCGCAGCAGCGTCGCGATCCCGAAGACATGCAGCGGCACCGTGGCAAGCCAGTCCTGCGGCCCCGACAGCCAGTGCCCGAGCTGGACCACCGCGCGCCGGACATGGTCGCCGGTGAAATCGAGCGTCAGCAATTCCCCAAGCGCTCGCACATAGTCGAGCGGCGGCATCAGCAGGGTCTGGGGCAGGTTGACGCTGGTGGTGAACGGCACGAAGACATCGGCGAACACGTAATTGTGCAGCGGCGACACCGCGAGCGCGAGAAACCCGCACCCAGCGCAACGGCCCGTACGAGTTGGCGCTGCCACAGCCAAATCAGCGCCGGCGCCCGCCACCATGACCCCCGACGCGAGCAGTAGGTTGGGCCGGCAGAACGTCGCCGCGGCGAACAGGAGGCCAGCCGCGAACAGGCGCAGCGCGCTGGGTGGTCTCGCCGCTGCGCGGCGGCACCACGAGGACGATCGCGGCGAACAGCAGGATGAAGGCGAGCGGATCGGCAAAGCCGCGGCTCGCCCACACGACGTAATGGAACAGGCTCGACCCGAACAGCGCGCCGAGCGGCGTCGCGACGAACAGCAGCACGATCACCAGCGCCCAGCGCGGCGTGAGGAAACGGGCGAACAGCGCGTGCACGATGAGCGGAAACGCGAGGATCATCGTCAGATAGCCGAGAAACGTGTCGCCGAACAGGAACTGCTCGAGAGCGCGGACGTAGCGCATGCCCGGCGCAAAGAAGTAGACGCTCTCCTCGCCGCGCAGCGCCGCAGCGATGTCGCCGGACAGGAGGTGGCGGACGATGCGGCGGGCGTAGCCCTCATAGGTCAGGCCGTCGTCGCCGGAATCGAGCGGGCGGAATCCGCCGATGAACTGCGCATCGACGAACACGATGAGCACGAGGGTGAGCGCGATCAGGGTCGCCGGCAGCGCGAGCCGGCGCGGCTCGATCCGCACGAGGAGCAGTACGACACCGACCACGCCGGCGAGCGTGAGGCCCCACGCCAGCGCACGGTAGCAGCAGGATCGTACGGCTGGGGACGATGGTCATGCCGAGGCGCATGTCCGGCAGAATCGAGAGGCCGTAGATCCGTTTGCCGACGTCGTCGGCCGCGATGTCGCGGCACCGGGTGGTCGCCGAACCGAGGTCGTCGAAACCGTCACCGCGCTCCCACAGCACGGTGCCTTGCCAGCACAGACGGCTGCCGACGAAGGCTTGCGGGAATCGATAGACGACGAACAGCGGCAGGGTGATGCGGTAACGGTCGAACAGCGCGAGCGAGCGGCGGTCGCGATCGAACCGCATGATGTCGCTCGAATGGTCCGGCCACCCATAGGTCAGCTCGTTGACGACGCCGAGGCGCGCACGCGCGGGATCGGCGAAGTCGATGCCGGTGACGCTCCGAGAAAACGCCGGGTGCTGGAAGACGGCGTCGGCGGAAAACGCGTAGCCATCGGCCTCGGCGCTGCGATCGGGGCGCCAGCAGCCTTTGGCGGTGTCGTCGCAGCGCTTGCTCCGGCGGATATCGCTGGTCGAACTGCGCTTCGAGAACCTTGAGCACGTCGCCCGGCAAGCCGAAGTCCCGCGCGGCCGACGCGCCGGGAAGGAACACGTTGTGCCCCTCGTCGATCCGCGGCATCGGCCACACGAGGTGCAGGGCGAGGATTGCTGCGGTAAGCGCGATGGCGGCGAGCCAACGCCGCGGTTCGGCCGACAGAGTTCCCGTGAGGATGAGGAGCGCGGAGGCGACGAGCAGCGCATAGGCGGCAAGCTCGTTGATCGGCAGGCCGAGATTGGCGACGACCAGCAGCAGAGCTGCAAGGCGCAACGCCAATCCACCCCCCGCGGCGACCCCCGAACCCATTACGCTCTCCGAAACCGGGCGCGGCTTCCGGCGATCCGGCGGCCGCGACAGATATGGCGTGAAGCCAATGGCCCCTGATATCAAGGGCGTCAAGCCCGGCGGGACCAGGGCGACCAACGAGAGGCGCATGCGGCGCATGGCGGAATTCGAGCGAGATGACGCGGTTCCCACGGCCCCGCCGTGGACCATCGCGTCCCGCATCGATCGCTCGCCAATGTTGAACCGGTTGCTCGATGCGCTGAGCGATCCGAAGCGCAGCGCCGGCGCGATCGCGGTCACGCTCCTCGTCTATTGTGCGCTGTGGACGCTCTACGCGACCATCTCGAGGGCGAGCCAGGACATCCACTTCGACATGGGCGAGATGATCGCGTGGTCGCGCGAGCTCGCGCTCGGCACGCCCAAGCATCCGCCGCTGCCGATCTGGCTCACCGCCGCGTGGTTCGGCGTGTTTCCGCTGCAGGAGTGGGCCTTCTATCTCCTGTCCATGGCGACGGCGACGCTTGCGGTGTGGGTCGCCTGGATGATTGCCGGGCGCTATCTCGACGGCGAGAAGCGCGTCGCCGGGCTCGCGCTGCTCACCCTCGTCCCGTTCTTCAATTTTCTCGCCATCAAGTACAACGCCAACACGGCGATGACGCCGACCTGGGCGCTGACCACGTGGTTCTTCCTGCGATCCTACGAGACCCGCAACACCGGCTGGGCAGCGCTGGCGGGCCTCGCTGCCGCGGCGGCGATGCTCGCAAAATACTGGGCCGTCATTCTGCTGATCGGGCTCGGCATCGCGGCCCTCGCCGATCCTCGGCGCGCGCGCTATTTCCGCTCCGCCGCACCCTACGTCACCGTCGCGGTAGGGGCCGCGGCCCTCGCGCCGCACCTATGGTGGCTCTACGACCATGGCTTTGCGGCATTCGGATATGCGCTTGAGTCCCATCCGGCGACGCTCTTCGAAGCGCTGCGATCGGGCGTGGTCTACATCGCGAGCGCCGCCGGCTATGTCGCGATCCCCGTGCTGATGGCGCTTGCGGTGGCACGGCCGTCGCGCACCGCGATTGCCGACACGCTGTGGCCCGCCGATCCCTCACGCCGGACCGTCGTTGTCGCGTTCGTGTTGCCGCTGGTGCTGCCAATCGCCGCCGCCGTCATCGCCCGTGAGGATGTGATCCCGATCTGGACCATCTCCACCATGACGTTGCTGCCGGTGGTGCTGCTGTCGTCACCGCTGGCGACGCTGCCGCGCGCGGGAACGATCCGCATCCTCGCCATCGCGATTGCGCTACCGATCGTGTGCGTGCTTGCCGCGCCGGTCGTCGCGCTCGTCATCCATTTCCGCGGCGTCGAGAACCACGGCACGCATTATCGGCTGGTCGCACAGGACGTGGAGAAGCTCTGGCACGCGGCCACCGGCCGTCCGCTGCGCCTCGTCGGCGGCACCGCCAATCTGCTGTATGGCTCGATGCTCTATTTTGCCGATCGCCCCTCGGACTACGAGATCGCCTCACCGCAATTGACGCCGTGGGTCGACGACGCCCGCATCGCCCGCGAGGGCATCGCGCTCTACTGCCCCATCGCGGATGGTCCGTGCATGAAAGCGCTCGACGCGTGGGCGGCGCGCAGTGCGGGCGCCAAGCGCAGCGAGATCGAGGTGTCGCGGATTTTCCTCGGCACCGCCGACAAGCCCGAGCGCTACATCGTCCTCATCATCCCGCCGCGGTGAAGCATTCCGTGACGTGCGACTTACGCGCTCGCCCGCTCGCTGCGCCGGGCGTTGAGCTCGACCGGGCGGTCGGGAATCCGGATCCGGAAGGTCGCGCCGAGGGTGCCATCGACGAGGTCGATCTCGCCGCCGTGGAGGCGCACCAGCTCGGCGGCGATGGCGAGGCCGAGGCCGGAGCCGCCGGTGCGGGTCGAGCCCTGGAACGCCTCGAAGAGATGTTCGCGCGCCCGCGGCGAGAAGCCCGGTCCGGTGTCGGAGACCTCGATGATCGAGACCGTGCCTTCGCGCCGGCCGGAGATACGGATCTGATCCCGCGCCGGGTCGTTCGGTGCCCGGCTCTCCAGCGCCTGGCGGGCGTTGCGGGTGAGATTGACCAGCACGCGCAAAAGCTGCTCGTCGTCGGCATCGACAGTGAGGCCGCGGTCGACGGCGACCACCCAGCCGATCGGCGAT
>CAWCCG010000022.1:0-47761 GCA_963793985.1 uncultured Alphaproteobacteria bacterium
GGCTCGTCGCACCCTGCTGGATCCTCACGCATCAGGCCGCCAAGATCTTCGACGACGACCTTCCTGTCGATCCGAGCCAACGATGCCTCTTTGGCCTTGCCGCAGCTGCCCGGCAAGAACATCCGGAGCTTCAGTGCGCCGTTATCGATCTTCCGTCGCGCTTCGACCGTGCGGTCGAATGGAACTTTGCCGCAACGATTGCGGAACCAGGACAAGAAAGCGTGGTGGCCCTGCGGCGCGACGGTGCCCGCGGTTGGCGCCTGCGCAGGCGCGAACTCCCGAAAGAGTTTTGGCGCCCCCGCGGAACAGTTCTCGTCACCGGTGGCCTTGGTGGACTGGGACAGCAAGTTGCACGCTGGCTCGCCAAGTCCGGCGCCGAGCGTCTCATTCTGGCCTCCAAGACGGCTCCCAACCATCCCACCGCTCCCACGCTCGTCGCTGAACTCCGAAATCTCGCGTTGGAGGTGTCTCTCGAAGCTGTCGACGTATCGCAGCGCGAGCAACTGGCCCAGTTGATCGACAGGCTCCGGGGTGAGGCGCCTGCTTTAGATCGATCTTCCACCTCGCCGCTGTGACGGATGATGCGCTGTTGTCGGATCAGACCGTTGAGAGCATTGAGAAGGCCTGGGGCGCGAAAGTGTCGGGTGCATCGCCACCTCGACAGCTTGACGCGCGACCTGCCGCTCGATGCGTTCGTACTGTTCTCGTCTCTCGGGTCCGTGCTCGGCAACGCCGGTGCCGCGAATTACAGCGCGGCCAATGCCGGGCTCGACGGTATCGCCGAGGCCCGCCGTGCTGCGGGGCTCCCCGCGGTCGCCGTCAACTGGGGACTATGGGCGGGCGCCGGCCTCGGTGAGGTCGATCTAAAGCGGCCGGCCCGCAGGCGATGGCGCCTGCGAAGGCGTTGGCAACATTGCAACGGCTTCTCGCTTCGCCGCCTGAGCAAGCTGCGATTGTTGATATCGACTGGCACGGCCTCGAGCGCCTCGGCGGCGGCCGCCATCCGGCGTTGCTTTCGGAACTTGTGACGATTGAAGGCCCCTCTCCTGACCCTGCTCTCCGGTCGGTTCGAGAAGGAGCCATCGGAGGTTTGGCCGATGATGCTTTAGGTCAGCTGATACTGACTTATTTGATCAACCACACCGCCGCCATTCTCGGTGGTGCGAGCGGGCAGCTCAGCGAGAGATCCAACCTGTTTGAATACGGCATGAACTCGTTGATGTTCGTCCAACTTCGCAATCGGCTCAGCACCGACTTCGAAACGGCCGTGTTCGTGAACGACATTGCCGGAGCGCCGACGCTCTCCCAACTTGTACAGTTGCTCCTGCCTATCAGCCGTAACTGGGCCCAACGTAAAACGGCGGCGCACAAGGACTCCCCTCGCACGCCGTCCGAGCCGAAGGCATCTGGTGCGTCGGTGCGGCGGGTGCGTCTCGATGCGCCTCAGCCCCCGCTATTCATTCTTTCCGCTCCTCGCGCTGGATCGACGCTTTTGCGCGTCATGCTGGCGGGCCATCCGAGCGTCTTCTCCCCGCCCGAACTGCACCTGCTTCCGACTGAAACCCTGGCGGCTCGTGACGAGCTGATTCAGGCCACAGGGCTTAATCATGGGCTCGTTCGCGCCGTGATGGCCGCGCTGAACCAGGGCCGTACTCAAGCCGAAGCGACAGTCGAACAGTGGCGTGCCGCAGGGTGGACAGGCCGTGAAGTGTACCAGAAGCTCAATCAAGCGACCGGACTCTTGGTGGTCGACAAGAGCCCGACCAGCGCGTCAGACCCAAAATACTTGGCCCGAGCGCTTCGCTGGTGCCCCGAGGCACGTTTCCTCCACCTGGCCCGCCACCCGCTGGCCATGATGGATCCTTCACTCGTATGCGAATGCACCGCGTCATGCCTCAGACGATGGACCTCGATCCATGGGAAGTGGCGGAGCAGATATGGCAAGCGTGCGAACGCAATGTTCGCGATTTTTTTGCGGGCCTCCCAGAGCATCAGCAATTTCGGATTCGCTACGAGGACCTCGTCACGGCCCCCGAATCGACGCTCCGCGAACTCTGCGATTGGCTCGATCTGCGTTACGACCCGCAGATGCTCGACGCATACGGGCCTGACCGCATGACCGACAGCGTCGCGGGTGAGGGAAGTCAAATTGGCGATCCCAACTTCCATCGCCGGCATGCGATCGATCCCGCTTTGGCGAACGCTTGGCGAGAGGTGCGTGCACCCCGCAGCCTGGACGCGGAGACTATTCGACTTGCCGAGGCGCGAGGTTACGTTCTGGCGGAAGGGGGCGGCGACGAGGCTCGAGCCATCGGGCATTCCTCGGGGAGCTCGGCCACGCCGGCGGAGGGCGCGATCCCCGAGGAGGTCATGTGGGCGCTACCGGAGGGGCCGCTTGTTGGGCTTCGCTGGGGGGCGGCGGAGGCACCTGCAGTGCTTTGCGTCCATGGACATCGTGAGCAAAGTCTCGTCTGGCATGCGGTAGCTATTTGGCTCGTCGGCCAAGGATACCAGGTGATCGCTCCCGATCTGCGGGGGCATGGGAGGTCGCCGCACCTCCTTGGCGCCGGCGGCTATCCGATCTCTGTACTGCTTCGCGATCTGGCGGCACTGATAGACTGCATTCCACGCCTCAAGATCATCGTAGGTCATTCCCTCGGCGGACTGCTGGCCCAGATCGTCGCGAGTGCTTCACCAAAGAACTTGCGCGGATTGGTTTTGGTCGATGTACCAACGCTACAGGGCCGCGGCCTCGCTCCGTCAGGCGTAGACTTGGAAGCCCTGATTCGGCCGAGGACACCCATACGTGCAGTGTTCGAGAGCCCGGAGGTCGCTGCCGAGCGCCTGTGCAAGGCTTCGCCCGAACTTGATCCGGGCTTCGCACGCGCCTTGGCGGAGCGTATTCTCGAGCCGGTAGAAAACGGTTGGCGATGGCGGTGGGACGCGCGGCTGGAGTTGCCCTTTGATGGCCCGGCATTCGACATCCACAACGCGATCGACGTCGGCCGACTTCCGCCCGTCGCCGCGATATTCGGATCGAGGAGTCCGCTCACGCGGCCCGAGGACCTTGGCTGGGTGCGGGCGGCAGGTGGCCGAGTGATGCTGGTGGACGCTGCTCACCATCCGCACCTTGCTCATCCGGAGAAGGTGGCCTCGCTGGCCGTCGCGCTGGATTCCAAGGAGAAAGTTCCCCAGGTGAGCTTTTTCGACCGGAAGTCAAGCCTGACGCGACGCCGTCGATTTTCCGACTGAGGTAACAACGAATTCCTCAAAATCGACGTCGAGAGTTCTCCAATGCGTCAAACGTTTTCTTTCGAACTCGGCGAATCGCGTAGGCCACCGGCTGATCAAAAGCATCTCCGCACCAATGAAGGCTATCGACCGTGTACCAATCGACCGGAAAACTCGCCCAATTGTAAAAGCAAACGTATACTTTGTACGCTCGCTGGTGGGCGTAGCTGGAGTTGATTTTCAGCCGTTCTCCAATAGCCAAATGACCATAGTTCCATTCAGTATCCGGATTTCCCATGGGAAGAAATTGCCGGCGCAGTAGGTCCGCACATTTTTCCATTCCGACTCAAGTCGTAGAATACATGGAATTGTAAGAGTCGGAAGATGGAGCCACTTCGGTTGCGGATAGCTTCAAGGTGGCGCCTGTAGCGGGTTGCTTCGGCCGCTATCGTCCCCCCGACCACACGAATTGAGCCGTCGATCACGACGGTCGGCACCTCAATGTCGTCGCTGTCGGTATAATAACGAAGGGACAAGCTGTAGATTGCTGGAGGCAGGCGCCATGTGATCGTCTCTTTCTCGTTTGTCGTCGATCCTATCCATTCTTTCATCTTCAAAGAATTGTCGTAAAGCACCAGAGACCATGAGTATGCCGGTGAACCAAATCCGGAAAGCTCTAACGTCAAACTTTTGTCGATTCGGATGGGGGATATGCGCGCCAAGAGAGCGTGGCAGTTCCAGCGAGGTGCGAGTAAACTTATAATGTGAAAACGGCCATGCCGGTCCAGATCGTCGCTCATGGTCTTCCAGCTATAGAGAATTGACTTTCGTAGTACGAATTTCGACTGGCATCGAAGCAGCCGATGTATTGTTACACAAACTGCTTTATTGAGCCATAATGATACGGTTGCGATAATGGAGTTGATCATATTCCAGTTTCCATTTGAAAAGTCGCAAATAGCATCGAGGCACAAGCCGTTGGCGGTCAGGCCTTAATGAGTCGGTGCTTGCACACTAATGGCCCCTTAATTTACCGTTTTCGGGCAGCTTTCCAAAGACCGGGCATCGACGACGTCAAAATTTGACGAAAAAAGGTCGGCTAGCGTCCAAGGTTCTCGCGCGCAAATTGTCCTGGCGCGATGCGCCTGATCTGCAGCATCGTCAACGAACTGCGGGCGCCCTTTATGGCGATGTCAGGTGCTGGACTTCGTTTCGGCCACGTACCTTTGCTTCAGTGAATCGCGGCGGCAGGAAACCGAGCAGACCGGATTGTTCGGTTGAAGTCGGAGGCCTCACGCCACCGGAGGGCCCGCGCGCCTAATGCGCGTGAACCTAGCGGTCGTCGAGATAGGCGGCGCGATAAACGGCAGAAGCCGAGGCATGGTGCATCTCCCTTTGGGCGGTCCGGCGCCAACATAGCCAACAGCATAATGCGCAGAGCGAGAGGCGCGAAGCTCCCCGGCTGCCGGCGACCCTCGCCAGCCCAAAGCCGAATGGGTCAATATCGGCAGGGCTCATCAAGAGCGCACGATGCTCGTGCGCACGGCAGATGCCCAATGTTACCCTCTGATTACCCTGGCGGGTTTGGCTTGCCACCGAGTGCGACCGCGAGGGTCAGTTCATCGGTGAGGGAGGAGTACTGCGGTCAAGTGATGCGGGTGCTCTTCACCGCACAGAGTTCGCAGACCATCCGCGATGCGTTCGGCCGGGCAAAACCCAATAGCGAATATGCTCGGCTTTCCGTGGCAGCCGATTCCACAGCCGGTAGTCGTCGTGCTTGAGGCGTGCACCCGATGGGACCGTGCCACGGGGTGGTCGAGATCCACGGAGGATGAAGGCGGCCGCCAAACCCAAGCGCCGCCCACGCGGCGTACCCCTGGCGTACCCAAGTGGCGATTTGTTGAACCGCGAATCGGATAAATGTATGATTTATTTGGCATAAATCTATATATTTGGTTGAATGAAAACCGGAGTAAAGCGGGTTTGCATGGCAAAACGGGCCAAACCGCCTCAAAACCGGCATCCGGGCGGGCGCTCGTGAAATGCGAGGCGCGTGCAGCCGGGCACCCCGCCGGGCCCGGATACCCCGAACTTCCCTGGGGGTTCGGCTCGGCGCGGGCGGAGCGTGCCGTTTCCGGCCCGCCGGCGCCCCGCTAAATCACGTAGATGCGGTCGGGCAGCTCGTCGCGGCTGTCGGCCGGTGCGGGGGAAGTGGGTCGCGAGCACGCCCCCGCAGACTTCGATCGCGGAAATGAAGCCGTCGGCGACGCGCCCCTGCCCGCAATGGGCGACCAGCGTGTCGACGGCGCCCTGCCACTGCGCCTGCGGGACCTTCGAGGCGATGCCGACGTCGGCGATGATGCGGGCATAGTGCTCGGCGAGCGAGACGAAGATCAGGATGCCGCTGCGGTCCTTCTTGCGGGCGATGCCGCGGATCGAGAACTGCTCGACGGCGACCCGGTGGGCCACCACGCGGCGGGCGCGGCGGGGAAGCAGCGCGACGCGGATGCGGGGCAGGCACAGCACCAGGGCGAGGACGATGAAGGTCATCACCTGCAGCACCAGGATGCTGCGGACGGGCAGGGCGGTGGCCGCCATCAGCACCCAGGGCAGGGCGAGGGCCGCGATGGTTGCGAGCAGGATCGACAGCCCGATGGCGTCCGACGAGGTTTCCGCGACCACGCAGACGATCTCGCCGGACGTCTTCGCCTCCGCCGCGCGGATCGCGGCCGAGATGCGTTCGCGGTCGTGCTCGGAAATCGACATCACCAGCTCCCCGAGGCGCCGCCGCCGCCGGATGATCCGCCGCCCCCGGAGAACCACCCCCGCCGCCGCCTCCGCCCGACCAGCCGCCGCCACCCGAGTAGCCGCCGCGCGACGCCGCCGGAGCTGACCGCGATGTTGGCGAAGCAGGTTGAAGAAGAACCAGCGGAATGCCCGGCGACACGATCAGCATTACGATGAGCAAGAGCAGGAGGCCGAGCAGGATCCAGTCGCCGGCATCGGGCGACGGATCGTGGTCGAGGCGCAGCGACGGGCGTCTGCTGCCATTCCGAGGCGTCGGTGGTGAGCACCGTGATGATGTCGTCGACGCCGCGGGTGATGCCGTCGCCATAGTTGCCGGTCTTGAAGCGCGGCGCGATGGCGTTGGTGATGATGACCTTGGACAGCGCGTCGGTGAGCGTGCCCTCGAGGCCGTAGCCGACCTCGATGCGGACGCGGCGCTCCTTCGGCGCCACCAGCAGCAGCACGCCGTTGTTCTTGTCCTTCTGGCCGAGCTTCCAGGTGCGGAACAGCGCGTTGGCATAGGGCTCGATCTCCTCGCCGTCGAGCGAGGAGACGGTGGCGACGACGAGCTGGATGCCCGACTTCATTTCGAGGTCGGCGAGCTTGACGTCGAGGTCGACGCGGGTCGCCGGCGGAATGACGTTCGCCTGGTCGACGACGCGTCCCGTCAGCGCCGGAAAGTTCGGCGCCGCCCATGCGAGCGCCATGCGCAGGCGATGAATGCGAGCACACAGGCGCAGGCGACGAATGCGCGCGCAAGACCGACTGTTGCGAGCCACGTCCCGGCGGAACGCGGTGCGCCTCTTGCGGCGGATGCCGAAGAGCGGCCCCAGGTCATGTCGGCGCCTTGCGCGGCAGGAGGGCGGTCTAGAACTTCACTTGGGGCGGCGTCTGGGCGTTGTCGCTCGCGGTGAACTCGGCCATCGGCTTGTTGCCCCGGAACACTGTCGATCGCCCAGAGCAGGCCGGGGAAGGTCTTGAGCTCGGTGTTGTAGACCCGCACCGCCTCGATGTAGTCGCGCCGCGCCACCGTGATGCGGTTCTCGGTGCCCTCGAGCTGCGACTGCAGGGCGAGGAAGTTCTGGTTCGACTTGAGGTCGGGATAGTTCTCGCTGACCGCGAGCAGCCGGCCGAGCGCGCCGGAAAGCTGGTTCTGGGCGTCCTGGAACTGCTTGAGCTTCTCGGGATCGGTGAGCTGGGAGGCGTCGATCTTGACCTGGGTCGCCTTGGCGCGGGCTTCGACGACGGCGGTGAGCACGTCCTTCTCCTGCTTGGCGTAGCCCTGCACGGTGGCGACGAGGTTCGGGATGAGGTCGGCGCGGCGCTGGTAGTTGTTCTGCACGTCGCGCCCAGCGCGCCTTGGCCTGCTCCTCCAGCGTCGGAATGGTGTTGTAGCCGCAGCCCGAGAGGGTGAGGGCTGAGGACGATGGCGGCGAAAACGGCGCGGACACGCGGCATCGACACGGTCATGGGGCCCCTCTTCTCGATCGGCGGACCGGCGGTGCCGGCCACAGGGTCGTTGCCTGGCAACGGGCCCTTGATATCGATCAAACCCGGAGGTGCCGCAAGAGGGAAGCCGGCCGACCGCAACCGCGGTCCGCTGGCCGCCAGCGGCGTCGGAGATCGCGAAGCGCCAAAGCGGCGAAACGCGGCCATGCGCCGGGCGCGCATTTTGCTATAGCTACGCGACAGCTGACGCATCCGTCCGGGCCTGCAGCTTCGAGCCCGGCACATCGAGGGAAAGCATCACGTGGCGGTACTCGTTCGCGGCGGCACGATCGTCAATCACGACCATTCGCGACGCGCCGACGTGCTCATCGTCGACGGCGAGATCGCCGCGGTCGGGCCGGACCTCGACAAGCCCGCAGGCGCGCAGGTGATCGATGCCGGCGGATGCTATGTCCTGCCCGGCGGCATCGATCCCCACACCCATCTCGAGCTCGCCTTCATGGGGACGGTGTCGGCCGACGATTTCGCCTGGGGCACCAAGGCGGCGCTCGCGGGCGGCACCACCATGGTGGTCGACTTCTGCATCCCGAGTCCCGGCCAGTCGCTGCTCGCGGCCTACCAGGACTGGCGCCGCAAGGCCGAGACCGCGGCCTGCGACTACGGCTTCCACATGGCGGTGACGTGGTGGGACCGGCAGGTCTTCGACGAGATGGAAACCTGCGTGAAGACCTACGGCATCAACACCTTCAAGCACTTCATGGCCTACAAGGGCGCGCTGATGGTCAACGACGACGAGCTCTACCACTCGTTCCGTCGCTGCGCCGGCCTCGGCGCGATGCCGCTGGTGCACGCCGAGAACGGCGACGTCGTGTTCCGCCTGCAGCAGCACTATCTCGAGACCGGCGTCACCGGGCCCGAAGGCCATGCCTATTCGCGGCCGCCGGCGGTCGAGGGCGAAGCGACCAACCGCGCCATCATGATCGCCGACATGGCGGGATGTCCCGCTCTATGTCGTGCACACCTCGTGCCGCGAGGCGCACGAGGCGATCGCGCGGGCCCGCGCCGCCGGCAAGCGCGTGTTCGGCGAGCCGCTGATCCAGCATCTCGTGCTCGACGAGGACGAATACCGCCATCGCGACTGGGACCATGCGGCGCGGCGCGTGATGTCGCCGCCGTTCCGGTCGAAGGATCACCAGGCGAGCCTGTGGGCCGGCCTGCAGTCGGGCTCGCTGCAGGTGGTCGCGACCGACCATTGCGCCTTCACCACCGCGCAGAAGCGTCTCGGCCGCAGCGACTTCACCAAAATCCCGAACGGCACCGGCGGGCTCGAGGACCGCCTGGCGGTGCTGTGGACGGCGGGCGTCAACACCGGGCGGCTCACCAAGGAGGAGTTCGTCGCGGTGACGTCGGCGAACATCGCGCGGATCCTCAACGTCTATCCGAAGAAGGGCGCGGTCGCCGTCGGCTCCGACGCCGACCTCGTCATCTTCGATCCCGAGGCGACCAAGACGATCTCGGCCAAAACGCAAGTGAGCCGCATCGACTACAACGTGTTCGAAGGCTTCGCTTGCCGCGGCCTGCCGCGCGCGACGCTTCGCGCGCGGCAAGGTCGCCTGGCTCGACGGCGACCTGCGCGCCGAGCCCGGCGCCGGCACCTACGTGCCGCGCCCGGCCTTCCCCGCCTTCCAGGTCGCCGAACGCGAAATGGCAGGAGCTCACCGCGCCGCGCGCCGTGGAGCGCCTCGACGTGACGCCGTGAGCTCATCTATTCCCTCCCCGGCTTCGGGGAGGGCAGGGTGGGGTCTTTCTTTCGCTCGCCGATCGCTCGCGAACCCCACCCGACCTCGCTATCGCTCGGCCACCCTCCCCGAAGCCGGGGAGGGATGCAGTAGGATCGGCTCGCCGCACCGAGGACCCGCTCATGCAGAACCTCAAGATCGACGCCCAGCGCCTCTGGGATACGCTGATGGAAACCGCGCGCTTCGGCGCGACGGCGAAGGGCGGCATCAAGCGGCTCTCGCTCTCCGACGAGGACAAAAAAGTCCGCGACTGGTTCAAGGCCGCGGCGGAAGCGGTCGGCTGCACCGTCACCGTCGACGAGGTCGGCAACATGTTCGCGCGGCGCCCCGGGCGGATCGCGGGCCTGCCGCCGCTGTGCATGGGGAGCCACCTCGACACCCAGCCGACCGGCGGCAAGTTCGACGGCACGCTCGGCGTGCTCAGTGCGCTGGAGGCGATGCGCACGCTGCACGAGTTCGGACTACGAGACCAACGCGCCGATCGAGATCGTCAACTGGACCAACGAGGAAGGCGCGCGCTTCGCGCCGGCGATGCTGGCGTCCGGCGTCTTCGCCGGCGTATTCACGGCGGACTATCGCCCGGGCGCGGGCGGATCGCGACGGCAAGACGTTCGGCGACGAGCTCGAGCGCATCGGCTACCGCGGCGCCGGAGAAGGCCGGCGGCCACGCGCATCGGCGCGATGTTCGAACTTCACATCGAGCAGGGGCCGATCCTCGAGGACGAGGACAAGATGATCGGCGTCGTCACCGGCGTGCAGGCGATGCGCTGGTACGACGTCACGGTCACCGGCCAGGACGCCCACACCGGCGCGACGCCGATGCATCTGCGGCAGGAATGCGCTGCTCGGCGCGGCGCGCGTCATCAATGCGGTCGACGCGATCGCCCACGCCTTCGCGCCGGATGCGGTGGGGACGGTCGGCCTCATCGAGAGCAAGCCCAACAGCCGCAACGTCATTCCCGGCGAGGTGTTCTTCACCGATCGATCTGCGCCACCGCGACGATGAGGCGCTCGACCGCATGGAGACGCGGTTCCGCGAGACGCTGGCGGCGATCCTCGATCCGCTGCGGCTCGCCTATGACGAGAAGATGATCTGGTCGTCGCCGGCGGTGCGCTTCGCGCCGGAGCTCATCGAGTGCGTGCGGCGCGCCGCGGCGAAGGCGGGCTTCGCGACGCGCGACATCGTCTCCGGCGCCGGCCACGATGCCGTTTATGCCTCGCGCGTGGCGCCGACCACCATGATCTTCGTTCCCTGCCACGAGGGCATCAGCCACAACGAGGCGGAATCGACGACCTTGGAGCAATGCGCCGCCGGCGCGCAGGTGCTGCTCGACGCCGTTCTGGAGTACGACCGCGGGCTTGCGTGAGAGCGCAGGGCGGCGTGCGCGTTTTCGCTCAGTTGCCTGTTGTCGGCAGAGAGCCTCGACGGTGCACAATCGGCACCGGGAGAAACCAAAACCAACGGAGCGCAGCGATGACGAGGTCGGCTTTAGGCTTGTTTCCCGCGGCGGTTCTGCTGCTTTCGATCGGCGCCCACGCCCAGGACATTGCAGCCCGTCAACTCGGGCGCCAATCCCTACAAAGTCATCCGCGACTGGGCGAAGATCACCAAGGAGGACCGGCCCTGGGGCGGCTCGAACGGCGTCGCCGTCGACCGCGACGGCAAGTCGGTGTGGGCGACCGACCGCTGCTCGGCGGGGCCGGTGCCCGGCTGCTTGGGCAGCAAGGCGAACCCGGTCCACCTGTTCGACGAGACGGGCAAGGAGGTCCGCAGCTTCGGCGCCGGCATGTTCGTGTGGCCGCACGGCGTCCATGTCGACAAGGACGGCAATGTCTGGGTGACCGACGCGCGCCTGCCGAGCGCCGAGGAGTTCAAGAAGTATCCGGGCGAGGAGAGCCAAGGGCAGCGCCGTCTTCAAGTTCAGCCCGGACGGCAAGCTCCTGATGACGCTCGGCAAGCCCGGCGTGAAGGGCAATCCGCCGGAGGCGCTCGCCGAGCCGACCGACGTCGTCACCGATCCCGCGAACGGCGATGTCTATGTCGGCGAGAGCCACACCGACGTCACCGATCCGAACCTCGTCGGCCGCATCTCGGTGTTCGACCACAACGGCAAGTTCTTGCGCACCATCGGCAAGACGGGAACGGGCCCCGGCGAATTCCGCACGCCCCATGCGCTCGAATTCGACTCGCAGGGCCGGCTGATCGTCGC
This sequence comes from uncultured Alphaproteobacteria bacterium, assembly GCA_963793985.1. Lineage (GTDB taxonomy): Bacteria > Pseudomonadota > Alphaproteobacteria > Rhizobiales > Xanthobacteraceae > JAJPKK01. The sequence continues at coordinate 11,477 of CAWCCG010000022.1, forward strand.
CGACCGCCACAACCACCGCATCCAGGTTCTCACCAAGGACGGCAAGTTCATCACCCAGTATCCCGAGTTCAGCCGGGTGAGCGGGATCGCGATCGACGGCAACGACACGCTCTACGCCGCCGATTCCGAATCGACGCCGAAGAGCCATCCGGGCTGGCTCAAGGGCATCCGCATCGGCAGCGTGAAGGACGGCAAGGTGACGGGCTTCATCCCGCCGCACAAGACCGATGCTCCCGACGGCGCCATGGGCGAAGGCATCGCCGTCGACGCCGCCGGCAACATCTTCACCGCGGAAGCCACGGTGCGCGGCGTGACGAAATACACGAAGCAGTAAAGCGCGGCGGAGCCGCGAACTCCCTCTCCCGCTTGCGGGGGAGGGTCGGGGAGGGGGCTTGCTAACTCGGTCACGAGCGAGAGCGCCTGCCGCCCTGCCCGTTCCCCCCCCCCCCTCCCCCGCAAGCGGGAGAGGGAGTCGCAGGCCGCCGGGGGCTTCAAATAAGAGGAGACGCCGGATGAAACGACAGGACTTCGTGCGGATCGCGCTGGCTTGCCGCTGCGACAACTCTCGCACTCACCACCCCACTCAAGGCCGAGGTGCTCGAAAAATCGAAATCCGTCGCCGGAATGACCGTCGACTACAAGGTCGTGCTCCCCGAAGGCTACGATCCGGCGAAAACCTATCCCGCGGTGCTCGTGTTCGGCGGCGGCCCGCAGAACATGACGACGGTCGACAACACGCTCAACCGCAACTTCCGCGCCGAGGCGGAGAAGCGCGGCTATATCGTCGTCGCGCCCGGCGGCGCCGAACGGCAAGCTGTTCTTCATGGGCGGCGAGCGCATCATTCCGGAGTTTTTGAAGATGATCCTCGCGGACTACAAAATCCGCGACGGCAAGTTTCACATCGCCGGCCCGTCGAACGGCGGCATTGCGTCGCTTCACGTCGCGGCGGCGCATCCCGAATACTTCCTCTCCGTCACCGCCTTCCCCGGCTACATGTGGCAGCCGAGCGAAGAGAAGCTCGAGGCGATCGAGAATCTGTGCGTCTATTACTATGTCGGCGAGCATGATCCCTATCGCTGGCACGACGAGATGGAGGGCGAGGCCGAATTCCTCCGCTCCAAAGGCACGCTCGCGCGTTACAGCGTCGAGAAGGACCAGCCGCACCGTATCGAGAGCCTGGTGGGCGCCAATGCTCATCGGCTGTTTGAGGGGTTCGAGGCTGCGGCGAACGGCTGCCGTTCCCTCATCAGGCGAAATTGAGTAGCTTGTGGCGCGCTGCCCTTGAACTGGCGGCCAGGGCAGCGAAGGCGTCCGAGAACCAAAAGTCCAGCGGGAGGAGCACATGACATCTCTTCATGACGGGGTCGCCGCGCTTTCACGTCAGGTCGTGCTTCGATCGCTGCTGACCGTGGCCTTCGTCTTCGCCGTCGCGAGCGCCGCCGTTGCTCAGAGTGAAGCGATCTACGGCGTCACCGCACTCGATGTCGTGCCGAACGCGGCGAGCCAGGGCGTGGCGCTTCTCAAGCAGTACCGCGACGGTTCGCTCAAACAGCCGGGCAATCTCGGCGTCACGCTGCTGCAGGAGGCCGATTGGCCGAATCGCTTCATCGTCTACGAGGGATGGAAGGACCAGGCCGCCTACGAGGCGAACGAGAAGTCTGCCCACACTGCTGAATTGCGCGACAAGCTCAAGCCCATCGCCGCCTCTCCCTACGACCGGCGCAATTACAGCGTCATCTCGGTCGGGCCCGGCGAAGCCGGGCGCGGGCGGCGACACCGTCTACATGCAACTCCATCTCGACGTCTTCCCGCCCGGGATCGATGCGACGCTCGCGGCGGCCAAGGCCGTCGCCGAGGCTGCGCGGAAGGGCGAAGGCAATCTGCGCTACGACGTCGTGCGATCGGTCAACCCGCCGCAGAGCCATACGACCTTGCTGGCGGCCTGGCAGAACCGCAAGGCGTTCGACGCTTATGAAGACTCCGCCTATGCGCGGCAGTTTCGCGACGCCGTCGGACCCTTGCTGGGGTCGCCGTTCGACGATCGCCTCTATGTGCCGATCAACTGATCCAACACGTCGGGAGAACGCCATGCGTGCGATGGAAAGAGTTCTGCGGGCCGCTTCATCGGTCTCGTCGACGCGATGGATCGCGTGCGTACCTCTCGCGCTGGCGGCGGTTATTGCTCCGGCGCAGGCGCAGACCGGAGACCCGGTCTACGCGGTTACCTATCTCGACGTCGGCACGAATGCGGTCGCCCAGGGCGTCGACCTCATCAAGAAGTACCGCGACGCGAGCCGCCGTGAGAACGCGAATCTCGAGTTCACTGTGCTGCAAGAGACCAGCCGGCCGAACCGATTCGCGATCATGGAAGGCTGGAAGGACCAGGGTGCCTTCGAAGCGCACGACAAGGGCGCCGCAAAGGCCGAATTCGAAGGTGCGGTAAAGCCGATCCGAAACAGCCCGCCCGACCGGCACATGCTGCAGCCCTACGCCAACGCGCCGTCGCAGGCGACACCCGCGACCGGTGCGCTCTACATGGTGGAGCACGTGGATTTCCTCGGCGGCGATCCCGCGATCGCCGAACGGGCGCAGCCGCTCGTCAAGGGGCTCGCCGAGACGAGCAAAAAAGAGGACGGCGTGGTGCGCTACGACATCTATCGGCAGCCGCCGCCGCGCATCAACCATTACGAGGTCATCGCGGCGTGGAAGGACGCCAAGGCCTTCGACGCCCACGAGACCGCGCCCCACACGCTGCAATTCCGCGGCGCCACGGCGCAGGGCGGCGGCGCCTGGCGGGCGAACCTCTACGATCAGCGGCTGTACAAGGCTCTGTGACGCGGGTCGCGAGCGACGTCTGCGTCTAGCCCCGATCGATCGAGCGTCGCTGGCAGATCACGCCGCTTGCCGTCATGCGCCGGGCTTGTCCCGCGCCGCCGTATCGCCGGCTATCCCGCGACCCGATGCAGCACGGCCGTGCCATATGATCGGGATCGCCGGGACAAGCCCGGCGATGACGGCTGGAGACGCACGTGCTCTAAACGCGCCGCTAGCTCACGTCCACTTCAGCCGCTGCGTGATGGCGCGGCCCATCACCCAGTCCTTGTCGTTCTCGTTGAGGAAGTCGAGCTGCTCGGTGAACTGCGTGATGCGCTGGCGGTAGCTCGCCTTGGCGTAGGAGTTCGTCATGTCGGTGCCCCAGTAGCAGCGCTGCGGGCCGTAGGCGTCGAAACACCGCTTGATGTGGATCGCCACATCGCGGAACGGGTAGGGCTCCCGCGAAAGCCCGGGCGACGCCGAGACCTTGACGCTGATGTTCGGATACTTCGCCATCGCGACGGTGTCCGTGATCGCCGCATCGAGCGAAAAGTCCTTGAGCATCGCCGCCCGTCGTGTTCATGTGATCGAAGATGATCTGCAGCTGCGGGTGGCGCTCAGCGATTGCACCGATCGCTTTGGTGTGGCCGGGCGCAAAGCACATCACGGGAAGACCCGCCTTTTCCGCAGCCGGCCAGAACCAGTCGGCCGTGCCGTCGGTGAGCCAGGGGATGTTCTGGGCCGTGTTGAAGGTCAGGCGAACGCCGACCATGCCCTGCTGCTCTTTCCATTTCGGCAACAGCTCGGCCGATTTCGGATCCTGCAGCGGGATGCGCCCCATGACGCGGAAGCGATTGGGATAGCGCTTCACGGCTTCGAGGGCGTAGTCGTTGCGGTCGCCGGGCCAGGACGGCGGAACGATCACCACGCGATCGACGCCGGCCTCGTCCATCATCGGCACCAGCCGCTCGATCGTGAACGGCTCCGGCAACTGGGGGACAAGACCGGGCACCCACTTCCAGTCCGGCGACTCCGCCTTCCACAGATGCACCTGCGCGTCGGTGATCAAGCGGCGGTCGACCTGGGCGAGGGCGGTGCTTGCGCTTCCCGTCGCCAGCGCCGCGCCGGCACCGAGTGTGGTCGTCACAAATTGCCGCCGCGTCTGCATCGCTCGATCCTCCCTGAAATTTTGGTCTTGCGAAAACGTTGGGATGATTGTGCAGCGTTTGGCGCGCGGTCACAAGCGCGGTGCGACTTTGTCGCGCCCTCCAATTCGATCGCAGTTCGAGATCGCTTCGATACGCTTCAATCGGCCGTTCACTCCCGCGTCGCGTTGCGCTGCCGGCCCTCCTCGAGCTTCTGCTTCACCTCGGCGTTGGTCAGCACCCAGCCGATGCAGCGCGCGACGTTCTGCAGTCCGAAGACGTGGAGGTCCTCGCCGTACATGCTGGCGACGCAGTCGGAGAGCACCACGACGCCGTAATTGAGATTGAAGGCGGTGAACGAGGTGTTGAGCACGCAGGTGTTGGTGTTGATCCCCATGAAGCACACCGTGCGCACGCCCAAGCTCTTGAGCAGGATGTCGAGGTCGGTGCCGATGAAGCAGTCGAGCCGCTTCTTGTTGTCGATCACGTAGTCGGACGGATCGTAGAGCTCCGGGATGATCTCGCAGCCCGGCGAGCCCTCGATGTTGTGCTCGTTGACGGTGCTTTTGCGGCCCGGGGTGAGGCGGTCCTGCTCGTTGCGGATCTTGTGCATCGCCTGCCAGAACGGAACGATGCTCGTCTCGCTGCCGCCGTTGTGAAGCCGCCGCATCACCAGCTTGACGTGGATCACGGGCATGCGAAGCGAGCGGGCATGGTCGAGGATGTCGCGCGCATTGCCGATCACGCGCGCCGCGTCCTCGGCGCTGGTCGGCATGGTCGCGACCGACGGATCGAGGTGGCCGCGATGCATGTCGATGGTGACGATCGCGACGTCGCTCGGGCGCAGCTCGAGTTCCCGGTTGAGTGCGTCGATCATCGAAGAGCGATCGACAAGTTGGAGCCCGCTCATTTGCTTTTCTCCCGTTTTTCGTTTGAAGTCGCTCATCAGCCGGGGATCACGGTGAGACCGGTCGCGACGTCGGGTGCGGGCACTGATCGCGAGCACCGATCTGCTGGCCGCAATGAACCGAAGATGAGGGCTCGATGCTCAGATCGCACGACAGATTTCCGTTCAGTCCGATTACCGCGCGTCCCGATTTCAGCTGGCCCGACGGGCGGCGTCTCGCGATCCACGTCAGCGTCAACCTGGAGCACTTTTCCTACGGCGAGGGGCTCGGGATTTCCTGGTCGCCCGGCATCCCCCATCCCAACACGTACAACTGGGCGTGGCGCGAATACGGCAATCGGGTCGGCGTGTGGCGGCTGCTCGAGCTGTTCGACGAGTTCAAGCTGCCGATCTCGCTGCTGCTCAACTCCGAGGTCTACGATCACGCTCCGGAGGTGGTCGCAGCCTTCCGTGCGCGCGGCGACGAGGTCGTCGGCCACGGGCGCACCAACTCCGAGCATCAGAACGATTTCGACGAGGCCGGCGAAACGAAGCTCATCGCCGACGTCACCGCGGCGATCGAGCGCCACGAAGGCAGGAAGCCGACCGGCTGGCTGAGCCCCGGCGTCAATCCGAGCAACGTCACGCCCGACCTCCTTCAGGAGGCCGGCTACCGCTACATCCTCGACTGGCCGATGGACGACCAGCCGGTGTGGATGCGCACCCGCAAGGGACGCATCCTCTCGCTGCCTTATCCGCAGGAGGTGAACGACATTCCGATGATCGCCCTTCACCACGGCACCGCCGACGCCTTCGCCGACATGATGATCGCCAATTTCGACGAGATGCTCCGGCAGTCGCGCAAGCAGTCGCTGGTGTACGGCATCGCGCTCCACGCCTTCATCATGGGCCAGCCGTTTCGGATCGCGGCGCTGCGCCGCGCCTTCGAGCACCTGACGAAGGCTGGCGACGCGACGTGGTTTGCGACGACCGGGGCTATTGCCGACCATTTCATTTCACATGGGCCGAAAGAAACGTGATCGAAAAGCGTTCGTCAGCCGGATCGGGCATGCTTCGGGCCCTGCATGAAGTTCTCGATCCACCAGGTGAAGAACACGTAGCGCAGCACCTCCGCGTCGGTCTCGCCGTATTTGCCGGTGGCGCGAAGCAGGTCGAGCGCGGCGGCTTCCTCGGCCGTCAGCGCGACCTCGAGCTCCGTGATCTCGAGCGGCACGTTGGTGAATTCCGGCCGGTATGACTCAGTCCTGCCGGAGCTCGCGGTCGGCCTTGATCGCCTTCACCTTGAAGTCGGCCGGGCTGCGCTGGTTCTTGCGGCGCGGCGGCTCGGTCACCTGCGCCCAATCGGCGTCGGTTGCCTCGAACACGGTGAGCTTGAGCGGCTTGAGCTCGAAGTTGCTCGTCATCATGACGTCCGCGCCGCAGACATTGGGCACGGCGAGCACGTCGATCAGCGCCAGCAGCTCGACATAGTCGCCCTTGCGCGCGGTGTTCTCGGCGATGAACGGCCGGCCTTCGGCGTCGACGCCGGTGTGCATGAAGAAATTGAAGCTATCGTGGACGTCGTCCGGCGTGAGGCCGTATTCGCGCTGCGCCTCGGCCTGGATGTCGTGGCAATTGGTGTGCACCGGCAGGCCGTAGTGATACTCGAACAGGTAGCCGCTGCAGCGCGGATAGAGCACGTCGTTGGTGCCGACGGTGTCGGCGATGATCGCCATCATCGGCCGCTCGCGCGGCGGGGCCGACCACAGGAAATCGCCCTTGGTGGGATGCAGGCCGTGCAGGTGGCGGGTGCGGCCGGTGTGGAAGAACTCCTTGTAGTCGTGCAGATTGAAGCAGTTGAAGTCGGCGCACTGGCGCCCGACCACCTGCTCGATCCGCAGGACGTGGCCGCGCTTCAGTTCGAGCGCCTTGCCGGTGCCGGGCTCGATCACCAGCTCCTGCAACACCTTCCGCGCAGACATCTTCAACTCCGCCGGCCGCGCACGGGCCGGAATACGCATACGCTGCTCGACCGTCAAACCTTCGTCGGCGCGGCGTGCGCGGCCGCAAATTCCTGGAGCGCGCGGCGGATCAGCTCCGCGCGCGAGGGCGCCTCGCCGGCCTTCACCGTGTTGTCGATCAATTCGAGTTGCTGCTGATTGAGCCGCAATCGCACGATGCGTTCGGCCATCGCGTCCTCCTTCGCGCATTCTCCCGGCAAAAAGGACGGAGGCTTCGCCCGGCAGCGAAGCCTCCGCCGAGGTCAGGGCGTCCAGCCCTTGGGAGCCTGCATGGTCGTCTTGTTGATGGTGTCGAGATTGGCCTTGGTCACCGGGATCAGCGGAATCTCGTCGAGCTTCTTCGTCAGCGGCTGGCCCTTGATGATCTTCGCCGCCATCTCGGCGGCGGTGCGTCCGATCAGGACCGGCTGCTGGGCGACGACGTAATCGGCGCATCCGGCGCGCATCATTTCTTCCGCCGCCTCGCCGAGCACGGCGAAGAGGACCTTCACCTTGCCGCACTTCTGCGCGCCCTGTGCCGCGCGCGCCGCGCCGACGCCGTAGGTATCGTCGGCGCCGTAGAGCATGTCGACGGTGGGGAAGCGCTGCAGGAAGTCGTTCGCGAGCGAGAGCGCGGTCGCCGCATCCTGCTCGCTCGTCTGCTCCGCGACGATCTTGATGTTGCCGCCGGCGAGGTCCTCCTTGAAGCAGCGCAGGCGGTCGGACGCCCAGAACGCGCCCGGCGGCCCGGCGAGGATCGCGACGGTGCCGCCGTTCGGCAGCAAGGTCTTGGCGCCCTTGGCGAGCTCGTGTCCGATGCTGCAGTGGCTCGACGATGCCGCGGCGTCGGCCTCGACGCCGCTGGCGACGATCGGGCTGCCGGCGCCCACCACCGGAATCTTCGCGGCCTTGGCCTGCCGCACCACGCCGTTGAAGGAATCCGGATTGGCCGGGTCCATCAGGATGGCGTTGACCTTCTGCGCGATCAGGTTCGAGAGTTGCGTCACCTGCCGGTCGACGTTCGCATAGCCGCCGGCATCGAGGATGATCGTCTCGTAGCCGAGCTTCTTCGCTTCGTCGGTGATGCCGAACAGGACCGGCGTGAACCACGGCCCCTTGATGTTGGGCATCGAGACGCCGAGCTTGTCGGCGGCGAACCCCGCCGTGCTCGCCGCGAGCGCCGCGGTGAGTGCGATCGCCAGCGTACCCAGCGGCTTGCAAATCCTCTGTCTGCTGCTCATGTTCGCTCTCCGTTTCTTAAAGGAGCTTGAATGGCTCGGGAAAGCGCATGCGGTCGCGTCTCATTTGCCGCCTCGCGTGCCCATGAGGGCCTGATCGAGCGCCACCGCGAGGATCAGCGCGGCGCCGATCACCATCATCTGGGTGTAGGAGGACACGTTGAGCATGTTCAGGCCGTTCGAGAGGATGCTCACGAACATCACGCCGAAGGCGACGCCGATCACCGAGCCGCGTCCGCCGAACAGCGAGACGCCGCCGAGCACGACGGCGGCAACCGACTCGAGCGGCAGGCTCGCGCCGAGCGCCGGTTGCCCGGAGGCGACCCGCGCGGTGAGGATCACCGACCCGACCGCGGCGCAGAAGCCGCTCAGCGCGTAGGCGGCGAGCTTCACTCCGTCGATGTTGATGCCGGAGAGCCGCGCGGCTTCCTCGTTGCCGCCGACCGCATAGATCCGGCGGCCGAGGCGGGTGTAGGTCAGGATCACGTGGGAGACGACGAGGACCGCGGCCGCGATGACCACCGGAACCGGAATTCCGAACATCGAGCTCGTAGGCGAGATCGGAGAAATCGACCGGCACTCCCGTCACCGGGACGCCGGCGGAGAGGCTCAAGGCGAGGCCGGAAAAGATCGACAGGGTGGCGAGCGTCGCGATGAAGGGAAACACCTTGAGCTTGGTGATCACCAGCCCGTTGACGAGGCCCGCGGCGGCACCGCAGGCGAGCGCGGCCAGCACGCCGGGCCCGACGCCGTAGTTGCGCATGGCGAAGGCGCCGACGATGCTCACGAGCGCCACCGTCGAGCCGACCGACAGGTCGAGCCCTGCGGTGAGGATCGTGAAGGTCTGCCCGAACGACACCGCGGCGAGCGCCGCTGCGGCGACGCCGATGTTGCGGAAATTCTGGACGGAAAAGAACACGTCCGAGGTCGCGGTGAACAGGCCGATCAGCGCGGCGACGACGAGCGGAAGCCCGACCTGGCGGCCGTAGTGGCGAAGCGTGTCGAGGCGGCGGTCGCGGACCTCCTCGGTGCTCGGCGCGCGTTGCTGGGGCGGCTGCAGCATCACGATGCCCCCACGACGCGCCCATAGCGGCGCGGCCGCCGCCGATGTGGGCCGCGAAGGCGGCGGCGAGGATGCGCCGCTCGGAAAACTCCTCCTGCTCGAGCTCGTCGCAGATGCGTCCGCCGGACATCACGAGAATGCGATGGCAGACGTTCATCAGCTCCGGCAGCTCCGACGACACCAGGATGATCGCGGCGCCCGCGCCGGCGAGCTCGTGGATCAACCGGTAGACCTCGGCCTTGGCGGCGATGTCGATGCCGCGCGTCGGCTCGTCGAAGATGAGGATATCGGCGCCGGTGAGCACCCATTTGCCGATCACGAGCTTCTGCTGATTGCCGCCGGAGGCCGCGCGCGCGGGATCGCCGAGCCGGCCGCGGAATTTCAGGTTCGTCGCCACCCCACGCGCGGCCTGGCGCATCTGCGGCCACGACAGCAGGCCGAGGCGGCCGTGCCGCTCGAGCGACGCCATGACGATGTTCTCGGTGCCCGACAGCGAGAGGATCAGCCCCTGTTCCTTGCGGTCCTCCGGCAGATAGGCGATGCCGGCGGCGATGCCTTCGCGCGGACTGCGGATGCGCAGCGGCTTGCCGCGCTTCACCACGCGTGCCGGTGTCGCGGGCATCGGCGCCGAAGATCGCGCGCATCGCCTCGGTGCGGCCGGCGCCGATGAGCCCGGCGAGGCCGAGCACCTCGCCGGCGCGGAGCGTGAAGTCGATCTCCTCGAAGGCGCCCTTGCGCCCGAGATCGCGGACCTCGAGCACGACGTCGCCGATCTTCGTGTTGCGCGGCGGGAACAGCTCCGACATCGGCCGGCCGACCATCAGCGCGATGAGATCATGGGTGTCCGCGACCGCGGACGCTTCGAGGGTCGCGATCCGCTCGCCGCCGCGCAGGACCGTGATCCGGTCGGCGATGCCGCGGACCTCGTCGAGCCGGTGCGAGATGAAGACGATCGCGGTGCCTTCGTCGCGCAGCTGCCGCACGATGCGCAGCAGCGCGGCGGCTTCCTTGTCGGAGAGGGCCGCCGTCGGCTCGTCCATGATCAGCACCGGGGCGCGCCGAACGAGCGCGCGGGCGATCTCGACGATCTGCTTCTGCGCCGTCGAGAGGCGGCCTGCCGGCCACGCCGGATCGATGTCGAGATCGCCGGCGAGCCGGCGCAGCACCTCCGCGGTCTGCCGCTCGGCCTGCCGCCGCGAATAGAGGATGCCGCCGAGGCCCGGCTCGCTGCCGAGAAACACGTTCTCGGCGACGCTGAGCTCGCCGACGATCATCAGCTCCTGGAAGATCGCGACGATGCCGCTGCGGCGGGCGTCGCGCGGCGACGCAAAGCGCGACCGGCTTGCCGTCGAGGCTGATCGTGCCCTCGTCCGGGCGCGCGTCGCCCGACAGCACGCGGATCAGGGTCGACTTTCCGGCGCCGTTCTCGCCGATCAGCGCGTGGACTTCGCCGCGGCGCAGATCGAACGAGACGCGGTTGAGCGCACGCACGCCGGGATAGGCCTTGGTGATGTTCTCCACGGCCAGCACCGGAACGCTCTCGCCTGTCGGAACGACGCTCATGGGCCGCCATTCCGCGGATGCCTCGCGGTCCGCATCATGTCTCGGGCAACGGCCGCGCCGCGGTTCATGGCGCGGCTCTCAGGTACGCGTCTTGAGCGGGATGTACGCCGTGGCGTCGACTTCGAGCAGCGCGTCCGACGTCGGCAGCAGCGCCGACACCTGCACGACGGTGCTCGCCGGAGGCTCGGCGAAGAACTGCGACCTGATGCGGTTGTAGATCGGGAAATCGCGCAGGTCGCGGAAGTACTGGGTGAGCTTGACGACGTCGGCAAGGTCGCCGCCGGCCGCCTGCACGGTGCGGCGCAAGGCATCGAGGATGTACCAGGACTGCGCCGCGATCGGCCCTTCCTTCATGTCGGTCGACATCTCGCCGGTCTCGCCCGCCAGCTTGCGCGCCTCGGGCGGCAGGTCGGCATAGCCGGTGATCACCTTCCCGGCCTTCGGATCGGCGGCGATGATGCCGGCGAAGAACACGAGGTCTCCCGCCCGGCGAAACGGGGCATAGCGAGAGAGCGGCTTGGCGAAATTTTCGGATGCCATTCGGCGGCGACCTCTTGTCTGCTCCCGCCAGCGGTCTGGAAGGGATCATAGCCCGACTTTACTCGCGGACAAGTCACTTTCTTAGGCACGCCCGAATGTGCGGCAAAGTGCGGCAAGGTCGCGGAGGCCGCAAAGCTGTGATGACTAGAAAATCGTAGTAATATTAGTAACATAGTGGGACGGCTCCGGATCGGCGGCGACCGGATGCGCAAATTCAAGTAACTTGATTTTCAGTCAAGTCCGGGCCGATTTTTCAGGCGATCCACCGCCGCGGCGTGGCCAGAAATCAGTCAGAACGTCGGCGGCGTGTTGATCCACAGGACGCGCGCGATACCGCGGCCCGGAATTGCGGTAGGAGTGCTTGCGCTCGGAGCGGAACGAGAAGCTGTCGCCGGGGCCGACCAGGTACCGCGTGCCGTCGACGTCGAGCTCGATCTCGCCCTTCCAGCACGTAGCCGAATTCCTCGCCGTCGTGCTGGACGTCGCCGTCGCTGCCGCCGCCGGCCTCGATGTGGTTGATGAAGCCCGACAGCAGATAGCCGCGGGTGGGGATCAGCGACTCGAGCTTCACGCCGCGACCGCCCAGCGACCGGTTGGTTTCGATGAAGGGCCGGTGTCCCCGCCGCTGCACCACGTCGTGGGCGCCGTCGTGATCCTCGAACAGCGTCGCCACGGTGGTGCCGAGCGCGGTCGCCAGACGATGCACCATCCGCAGCGACGGATTGGTCTTTCCGTTCTCGATCTTGGAGAGCAGCGACTCCGAGCAGCCCGCCGCATCGGAAAGCTGCTTGAGCGTGAGGCTCCGCAGCAGCCGGGCGTGCTTGAGCTTCCTGCCGACGCTGATCTCGTGAACGATTTCGGCGACGTCTCCCGCACCGGGGTCTGCTGCCATGCTCGGGCCTTCTCCTGAAAAGACGTTTGCGCCGTCTGCTGCGAATTCTCGTCACCCCACTGGGGGAGCGCAGGGTCCGCCATACATGGCCGGTGCCGCAAGAGGGATTCGAACCCCCGACCCCATCATTACGAAGCGCGGAGTTGGGCCGTTTCAGTTCCAGCGAAGCGTGAGCAATCCGAAATCAAGGTCTCGGCCGCCATACCGTAAGGCGGATCGGCGTCGGGGTTCCGCCGGAGCAGGGATTGAGTTCTTGCGGACAGTTGGAGATGACGACGATCACGTCCTTCTCGCAGCGCAGGTCGACATAGTCCCAGGGCTCGGAAATGCCGTCTGCAATCGCGAGGTCACCGTCCTCGTTCACCGGGACATTCATGAAGAAGTTGATGTTCGCCGGAATATCCCGGGGTCCCATGCCGAGCTCGCTCAAGGCCATGATGAAGTTGTCCCTGCAACTGAGCTGGCCGGGCTTGCCGTAGCGCACGAGGTTGATCTCGCGGCTGCAATTGCCCGCCAACGTATCGTGGCGGCCCACCGTATCCTCGATCATGGTCATCAGCGGCTGCGCCAGGTCGTCATAAATCACGCATCCTTTGGAAAGATAGACGCTGCCGGCGAGCTTCATCGTGTTTGCGGCGTTGTAGCGGACCGCGGTATCGGCTGCGTCGTAGATCAGGGTGTCGACGGACTGGCAGCCTTCGAGATCGACGATCCTCAGGACGGTGCCTTTGTCGAGCCGCTTATGCCAGTAGGCTCGCGCGGGCAGGATTTCATCGCTGATGACCTCGCCGGTCACGACGGCCTTCCGAGCATAGTCGATTTCTTTCGATCGCATTCCTGCCTCTTTCTCCAGCGCATCGACGCGTCGGCACCCGTACCCCGTTGGGCGCGTCCAATCGGCTCCGGTGCTCTTTACTTCACTTGCGGGCTCTTTCCGACCCGTAGCGAGCCAGGAACTGTCGCGCACGCTCGGTCGCCGGATTTGTAAAGAAGGTTTCCGGTTCCGTCGTCTCCACGATCCGCCCCTGATCCATGAAGACCACGCGCGTCGCGGCCTCGCGCGCAAAGCCCATCTCGTGCGTCACCACCACCATCGTCATGCCGTCGCTCGCCAGCGTCTTCATTACCGCCAGCACCTCACCGACCAATTCCGGATCGAGCGCGCTGGTCGGTTCGTCGAACAACAGGAGCACCGGGCGCATCATCAGGGCTCGTGCTATCCCGACCCGCTGTTTCTGGCCGCCGGACAATCTTGCGGGCGGCGCGTCGCGCTTGTCCCATAGGCCGACCTTGCTCAGCAGCGCCTCTGCCTGCTCGCGGACCTCTGCGCGCGGCCGACGCTGCACATGAAGAGGGGCCGCCATCAGATTGTCGAGCACGCTCAGATGCGGCCAAAGCGCGAAATGCTGGAAGACCATGCCCATCCGTGTGCGGATGCGCGCCAGTTCGCCGTCCGACATCGCAATATCCCCCGCGCGCACGCCCACGCGTTCGCCGGACAGGAACACCGCGCCGCTGTCGGGAACCTCCAGCCAATTGATGCAGCGGAGCAGGGTCGACTTTCCGGCGCCTGAAGGGCCGAGGATGCAGACCGTCTCACCCTCCGACACCGAAAGCTCGATGCCTTCCAGCACCCGATGGTCCTTGAAGGATTTGCACAGGCCCGTAATTCGAAGAACGGAAACTGCGCTCACGCGTCGGCGGCCTGCTTGACCTCGCCGTCGCGATATTGCCCCCAGGCGGCACGCAACGCGTCATAGGCGACCGGGTCGAGGTCGAACCGTGGAAGCGGATCGGGATCCCAATGCCCGTAACGGTCGACGCCGCGCACGAGGGTGGCGCTGCGCCGGCCCATGGTGGAGCGCACATGGGTCGGAATGTAGAAGAATGCGAAGCCGATGCGCGGCGCTGCCGTTCGATTCTGCTTCGAACCGTGCGCCGTGCGTTCGTGATGGAGCGAGAACTCGCCGGGCTGCAGCGCGATGGTGACTGCACTGCTCTCGTCGGCGATCCGCAGCGACTGCCCGCGCGCCAGCATGTTATCGGCGGCGTAAGTCTCCTCATGCACCAGGTCCGGACCGAGATGCGTCCGCGGCAGCACCTGCAGCGCGCCGTTCTCCGCCGAGGTCTGGGTGAAAGCGACCCAGGCGGTAACCTCCTCATGGGGATCAAGCCCGAAGTAGGCACTGTCCTGGTGCCAGGAGACATAGGCACGATCCTTGCCGCCCTTGGCGAAGATCGAAGCGCCGAACAGCATGATGTCGGGGCCCATGATGTCCTCGAGCGCATCGAGGATGGCCGGGTTGCGGCCAAGCTCGACCACCCATGGCATCGCCAGGTGGCCCTTGATCTTCAGGCTGCGATTGGCGCTTTCGCCCATCTTGGCCTCATAGGCCGCGATCCGCGCGGCGCAATCGGCTGCCTGCCCGGCATCCATCGCCCGCATCGGCGCCAGCCAACCCTGCTCGCGAAAATGCGCCACCTGCTGATCGGTCAGCGTCTTTGCCACAGCATTCTCCCATTCATCGCCGCGCCTCGGCCATGTTCAACACGATCCGCACGCCTCCCTCGACCGCCAAACATAACACCCAGTATAGCAGCATCGCGCACACGAAGCTGGCGAACGGGACATAGTAGGTCGCCTGGATCTCGTTGGCTGCGAAGGTCAGTTCCTGAACCGCGATAATCACGAGGAACGCGCTGTCCTTGATGATCTGGATCATCTGGTTGCCCAGCATCGGTATCGACGACAGCAGAACAGGCGGGAGGATGATCCTCAGAAGGAGGCGCCAGCCATGGAAGCCGAACGCCTGCCCGGCTTCGATTCCTTCGCGAGGCAGCGCCGCATAGCCACCGCGCAGCAGCTCCGCGATATAGGCGGCGTTGTAGATCGTGAGTGCGATAATGCCCGCTGCGAGATTGTCGATGACGATGCCGAACGAGGGCAGCCCGTAGTAGATCAGATAGCAGAACAGCATGAACGGGACGCAGCGCATCAGATCGATCAGCCATGCCAGCATCAGCGTCAAGGCGCGGATGCGCGAGATCAGCAGGGCGAACAGCATGAGGCCGAGCAGCCCGGCGCACACTGCGGATACCGCGGCGATGGCGAGCGTGGTGGCGAATCCGGAGAGCAAAACGTCCCGTTGATCCCACAGCACTTCGATGCCGTGCGGGATCATGCGAACCGGCCTGCACGGCGCTCCAACATCCGCTGCGTCGCGACGAAAGCGCCGATAACGACGAGATAGATCGCGAGCGCAACCAGAAAGGGCGGGATCGGATTGTAGGTCGCCGCACCGATGCGGACCGCGGCGCGCGTCACCTCGGTCACGCCGATGACCGCCACGGCCGGACTGACCTTGATCAGCAAGGTCATCTCGTTGACCAGCGCCGGCAATGCGGCGCGCGCGATCTGGGGCAGCACCACGAGGCGGAAGCGCAAGCCGCGAGGCATGCCGAATGCGCGTGCGGCATCGAGTTGGTCGAGCGGGAAGGCGAGCAGTGCCGCGCGCCAGATCTCGCAATTATAAGCCATCGACCCCAGCGTCAGCGTGGCGACGCCGGCAGCGAAGCGGGGCACCTCGAGCCCTACGGTCGGCAATGCGAAATACACCAGCAGCACCAGGGTTACCGCCGGCGTGGCACGCAGCAGGCTGACCAGGGTAGCGACTGCGCCATCGAGCCAGGGCACCCGACCCCAACGGATCAGCGCGAGACCGAGGCCGAGCGGGGTGCCGATCGCAATCGCCAGCAGGCTGATTGCGACGGTGTTGCCCGCCCCTGCCGCCAAAGCGAGGTAATCCCCGGGTCCCACGGAGGTGATCAGAAGGCGTGATCAGACGGTTGCGGAAGGGACCTCCGGCATATTCTCGAAGGTGATATCGAACCACTTCTTCTGCAGCGCATACATCGTGCCGTCCTTGCGCGTACCGAGCAGGAACTCGTTGAGCATGGCCAAGAGCTCGCTGTTGCCCTTCACGACCGCCCAGGCGATGTAGGTTGGTTTGGAGACGGCTTGCCCGACCTCGAAAGTGTCGGGCTTCGACTTGGCGATCAATTCCAGACTGAGCCGGGTGTTGACGACAAAGTCGATGCGCCCGAGCGCCAGATCCTGATAGGCTTCAGGGTAGCCTTGGTAGGAAACGATCTTGCCGAGCTTGCCGCCGGTGGCCTTGAGCATTTCGTCCAGCTGCGGCAGCAGCTTGAGCATGGCGCTGCCCGCCTCGACCCCGAGCGACAATCCGCTGAGATCTTTGATGCCCTGGATCTTCTTGTCGCCCTTGCGCTTGAGATAGTAGTCGATGGATTCCACCACCGGACTACAGAAATCGAGCGTCTTCATGCGTTCCTGCGTGACCAGGATGGCCGTCACCGCGGCGTCGTATTTTCCTGTCGTGACGCCGGGGAGGATGCCGGTCCACGGGATGATGTCCTGGCGGATCTCGAACCCGGCCTTCTTCTTGAACAATTCCAGCAGTTCCTGGTCGTAACCGGTCGGTTTGCCGTTTTGGGTGAACTCGAACGGCTGGTAGTCGTCCTCGGTCGCGACGGTCATGAAGCCGCGCTTCTTGATCTCGGTGAGGGTGGCGGCTGTGCCGGCACGCGTCACCGTCAGGGCAGCCGCGGCGCCGAGCAATACTCCGCGACGGGTAAGGCCGAATGCTGTCATGGTCCATCCTCCTTTGCCCGCCGAAGGGCAAAGCTCGTGCCAGCACCGAAGAACGGCATTGCTCGCCCGAACGATCGCTGGCTGCCCATAATTTAGGCGAACATTATTCGGGAACTGCCTACCTCTGCACGGCCGCAGCAACGTCTGAGGCGCTCAGCCCCGCAGAGCGCGAAGCGCCGGCCAAAGAAACCGCAACGAGCGATGCTGGCGGCGCGCGAACGGCAGCCGCATCTCAAGGCGGTGCCTCTACAGCCGAACGGCAGTTTGCAGGTGCCGGGAACCGGAACTGGATTGCTCAGCGAAGCTTCGCTTCGCCTGGAGGGTCCGCCAGTTCGGCGTCCAACGCCGCGCCGAGCAGGACGACGGCGGATGATAGCCAGATCCACGTCATGAAGCCGATGGCTGCGCCAAGCGAGCCATAGGTCTTGTCATAGCTGCCGAAGTTCGTGACGTACCAGGAAAACAGGACCGAGACGATCAGCCAAGCGAGTGCGGCAACCGCGCTGCCCCAGGTGAGCCATCTCCAGCGCATCCCCTGCCGGCTCGGTCCGAAGCGGTAGATCGCCGCGATCGCGATGGCGACGATAATCAGGAGTAACGGCCACTTTCCGAGCGCGATGAGCTGCGCCGTAACGCCGGGAAGCTTGACGTAACTCATGACCACCGGCAGCACGGCGATCGCGGCGAGCGCGACAATCATGAAAAAGAGGGCGCCGAGGGTGAATGCGAGGGAAATAACGTTCAGCTCGACTAAGCCCCGCTGCTCGGTCTCGCCATGGACGACATTGAGAGCATCGAACAGCGCCTTCATGCCGGCATTCGCACTCCACAGCGACACCGCGACCCCGAACAGGAACGCGAAACCCAGATGACCCGCGCCCTGCGAAACGAGGCGCTGGAGTTGGTCGCGGATGATGTCGATCGCCCCGGCGGGCAGCACGTTCGAGAGATCGGACAGATGCTGCCCAATGATCGATGGGTCGGCGAACAGCCCGTAAATCGAAACGAGCGCGGCAATTCCTGGAAAGATCGCCAACAGGACGTAGAAGGCGACCCCGGCCGCGATCGAGGTGATCCGGTGCTCTGAAGCGTTGCGATAAACGCGTCGGAGAAGATCTTTCCAGCCCTCCTTCGTGTAGCCGTCAGGGATTGCGGCGACACCTTCCTGCCATTCCGGCTGATTTACCGGGCGCAGTGGGTCCCGACGCGAGTCCTGTTTGGAACGAGGATGAGCGTCCTCAGCGTCTGCCGGCGCGGAGAGGGTCGGAGCAGTCGTCACGCGCGGCGTTGCCTGGGGCTCTGCGTTGGCGCGGGGCGGTTCAAGCTGAGAGGGGTCTGTCACCTGAATATTCTCACGGTGCGATTATTTGCGGAAGACAATTGCCGAGTAAAATTCGGGTTCCTGCCGCGGCATAATAACTGAAAAATTTGCAGCCGGTCTTTACTACGATCCGCCCTCGGTGCCGGCGAGGATTGAAGTCGCGAGTGCATTCCGAGGGACGACACTCAGAAGGAGGCGCCGCTCGGTCTTGGCAAACTTCTCGAAGAAAAATTCATACGGTTCCGCTGAACCAAAATTGGTGAGCAATGTTTTCTACCGTACATAACCGAGCACGGGGGGTTCAATGAAATACCGTAACGGAGACCGTGCCGCTCGCGGTCATGGGCACTCTCAGCGCAGCCATCATCGTGGTGTTCGCAGTGACCGTGATGCACTGACACCGTGATGCACCCGACGAGGTCCAATGCATCCGCGTCGGCGGCAGAGTAGTGCGGGCCCGCCACCCAAGCACCTAGCCCCACAGGCCCGCGCGCGGACCCCGGCCTCAGCCTGACTGAGGCCGGGGTACCGTGCCTCAGAGGTCTAAACAGCATTTGCAGGTGGATGCGCCTGATGACCCCTCGGAGGGGCGAGGGCGGTGGGCGCTTGTTCTGCAGTGCAGGCTTGTCGGCCATCGACAAGCGATCACCGTCGAAGCGCCTCTCCCGAGCGGATCCTTGAAACACGGTTCCGATGGGAACGGCCAATGTTGACTGACTGGTGGGCTGCCGTAGGAGGGATGCTCGCACGTCTGGCGCGACGGTTTCTGTTTGGCGCGCGCCGAGCCGCAGGCCGAGCATTCGTGACGAGCTGCGACCAACGTACCGCCCTGAGACGCGACCACCAGAGGACGCGGTTCACGACGTCGTCGCTCCGGTACGGCACAGCCGTTGTCACCGATGACATCGGACGATGTGCGCCGTGGCGCTCAGGGCGGCTCAGCGCATTCTTGACCTCGCCGCGCAAGGCGAACGCGATCCCGAGCGGCTCAAGGTTGCCACCCTCGCCTGTGTGGCCAAATAGGCCGGCGAGTACCGACGGGAACCGCCTATGTCGGGGAACGAAAATCAGCCTCGCTCGTCTACGTCAAAACAACGGGCACAGCTGAGGCGTTGGCCTTCCCCAGGAAGGGCGCCGACTAAAGGCGTTCTCATGGGCGGGCGCGCCAGCGAATATTCGCCCTGCGTCGCCCCCCTTTTCATCTGGCTTCGTGCCTCGGCCGAAAGCGCGGCCGATCGCGCCGGATTGCCTATCTCAGCGTTGAACCTTGAGATTTTCCGCTGATGTCTTTCCTCGATTCGAAACTTCTTCGTATTCGATCGTCTGACCTTCATTCAGACCAGTCAGACCAGCCTTCTCAACCGCAGAGATGTGCACGAATACATCTTTTCCGCCGGCCTGCGGCTGGATGAACCCGTATCCCTTTTGCGAATTGAACCACTTCACCGTACCGCGTGCCATAGATGGCCTCCAAAGTTGAGTGGCTTCCATAACCTGCGGCCGGCGGGAAATACAGTGAAATCGAACCTGGAACGAAGCCATTTCACCATCGTTGGGGGGCGTATGGCACCGAACATAACGGTGCAGTTGTTTGGCCGACGGAGACCTCAACTCCGCGGAGACAATGGAGTTCGCCATGGCGCGACCGACGGAGCCGGAGACCTACACAGGAGAGGAAGCCGCGCGGCGCGACAGGTTCGATCTCAGACCGCAGGCGCGCAACCGTGTAGGGGTGAATGCGCGCAAGCAGCCGCCGGTCGCACCATTGTTCGTCATTGAGACCGGCGACGAATTGTCCGCGCAAAATGGAGCCCTCGACCTCCAAAGCGATGAGCGCGCTTGCAAGCGTACGCGGCTCGAGGCCTTCTGGTTTTTGTTGAGCCGGGCTCACCCGCTCGCATCAGGCGCTTTGAATTTAGTGGTGCCGCAAGAGGGATTCGAACCCCCGACCCCATCATTACGAATGATGTGCTCTACCGACTGAGCTATTGCGGCTTATCGACAGGCCCGCGTGACCAGCGTGTCACGCATGACCCGCGACTGGCCGGGCGGCGCGAAAACGGCGCCCGGGTGTCAGGGACCGATGTAGCGGAAGCCGCCGGGCCGGGCAAGGCGCTTTGGCGGAACGCCTCTTTGTGGGGCAGTGCAATCGCGATAGCCTCCCCTCAACGCCTGCATTGAGAACAGCGCCTTGTGCCGAGTGGGAGCCCGCATCATGAGACCGATCACGGACGTCAGGAACCTCGCCGTCGCGTTGCCCGTGCTGCTGCTCCCCTGCGCGGCCGTAGCCGAGCCGCCGCGGCACCAGGAAATCCTCCAGCTCGTCGACCAGCGCGCCGCGCATTTTTCGGCGACGTCGAAGGCGATCTGGGACCACCCGGAACTCGGCTACCAGGAAGAGAAGAGTTCGGCGCTGCTGCAGCGCGAACTGGCCTCTGCCGGCTTTCGCGTCCAGGCGGGCGTCGCCGGCCAGCCGACCGGGTTCGTCGCGACGTATGGCCAGGGCCAGCCCGTCATCGGCATCATGGGCGAGTTCGACGCGCTGCCCGGGCTGTCGCAGGCCGCGACGCCTGCCCGCAGCCCGCTCGTCGCCGATGGGCCTGGTCATGCCTGCGGCCACAACCTGCTCGGCGCCGGAGCCGCGCTCGCAGCGGTCGCGCTGAAAGAATACATGGAGCGAAATCGCGTCGCCGGCACGCTGCGCTATTACGGCACGCCGGCCGAGGAGGGCGGCGACGGCAAGGTCTTTATGATCCGCGCCGGCCTGTTCCGCGACGTCGACGTCATCCTGCATTGGCATCCCGGCGACGAGAACTACGTCTTCAACGGCGGCATGCTCGCGATCAACAGCGCGCGCTTCCAGTTCCACGGCATCGCCGCGCACGCGGCGGCCGGGCCGGAGCGCGGCCGCTCCGCGCTCGATGCCGTCATGCTGATGGGCAACGGCCTCGAGTTCATGCGCGAGCACATCCCGAGCAACAGCCGCGTGCACTACGTCATCTCCAACGGCGGCGCCGCGCCGAACATCGTGCCGGAAAGCGCCGAGATGTATCTCTACGCGCGCAACCCGTCGTCGGTTGTGCTCAACAACGTATGGGGCCGCATTCTCAAGGTGGCGCAGGGCGCGGCGCTGATGACCGAAACCACGCTCGACGTGAAGGACATCGGCGGCGACACCAATGTGGTGCCGAACGACGTGCTCGCCAAGGTGGCGCAGCGGAACCTCGAGGAGGTCGGCGGCTTCGCCTATACTCCCGAAGAGAAGCAGTTCGCCGAGGAAGTGCAGAAGAGCTTGCCGCAGGGCGAGGGCAAGAAGCTCGAATCGACGGCCGCAGTGCTGCCGCTCGGCGCGCGCACCGGCCAGGCGTCGACCGATGCCGGCGACGTGAGCTGGAACGTCCCGACCATCGGCTTCCGCGCCGCGACCTTCGTGCCCGGCGTCGTCGCCCACACCTGGCAGGCGGCGGCGACCTCCGGCATGAGCATCGGCCAGAAGGGCATGGTGATCGCGGCGAAGGCGCTCGCCGTCACCGGCGCCGATTTGTTTGCCGACGCGCAACTCATCGCGGACGCCAAGGCCGACTTCCGCAAGCAGCTCAACGGGGCGACGTATCAGTCGGTGATCCCGGAGTTTGCGAAGCCGCCGCTGGATTATCGGCGCAAGTAGAGGTCAAATCGGGGCGATCGATTCGGCGCCTTGAGGATAACCTCGGCGCCGACGAATGAGGGTGGCGATGTCCGGATCGTCGATGCGGCGATTGATTGGCGTTGGCGTTCCGGCGCTCCTGGCCGCGAGCGTCATCACCTCGTCCGGCGTCGCGCAGCCCCGCGATAAGGCGGACGGCCAGAGCGTCTTTCTGCGCTTTCTCAATCGCCGCGAAACCGGCGGCTATCTGCAAAATCCTCCGCATCTCGGACTTCTCGTTGGGCGGGAGACAGCTCGGTGCCGTCATGGACACGGGATCGACCGGCATTGTCGTTTCCGCCACGGCGATACCGAACATCGACCGGCTGCCGAACCGCGGGCCGGGCACGCTGACCTACACGAACCCGCTCAGATCCGGGCGACGGATACGTGACTGTGCAACTGTCCCGGGACGATGCGCTGCAAGACTGGTCGACCCCGCCGGCCTGCATCACGATCGACGATCGGACACCCGCGTGCGGGACGGTGCTACCGGACACCGGCGTGAACGGGATGTTTCTCTCCCTCCCCGCGAGCGAGGAGGAGCCCCGCGCCGGCTCGCGCCGAACGGACCGGAGCCTGCTTCCGGGCACCAAGGTCACGATCTCGTTGGCGCCAGGAAACGTGGCGCCAGGAAACGCTGCGCCAGGAAACACGGTGCCGGAAACTTCCGTGCAAGGTGTCGCGATCTACAGCTTTCGTATCGGCGACGTGTCGAATCCGCTCGCGCCGACCCGCGTGACGCTGGTCGGCCGCGGCGACCGGCCGACGTTCGTCAACACCGGCGTCCATTTGTTGAACGGGTTCGATTACCTGTTCGATGCCGATAAGGGCGTCGTCGGCTACCGCTGGAACGGCCGCCTCTCCGCCCGGTGACGGCGGGTTGCCCGCCTCACCGGAGCCTCTCGAATCAGGCCTCCGCCTCGGCGAGGCCATTCATCGGGTGGCGCGAATCGCCCCGCTTGTTGGGGTGGCGCACATAAGTGATGCGCGCGTCGGGCCGCTCCATCTTGACCTTGAGCGCGGCGATCAGCGCGTCTTCCCCGTCGACGACGACGTGGCCGGTCTTGCCGTGAATCTTAAAGCCGACGGCGAACTGCATGGTGCGTTCTCCCGCTTCCAGGATTTCGAACATAGCACACGGCCCCGCAGCCGAAAGGGGTGCCACATACCTCTCCCCGCACGCGGGGAGAGGTAGCATGGCCTCCGCTACTCCCGCCGCACCATCGCCGGGGTGAGATGCTTGATCGACGGTGCACCGACCTGCTGCATGATGCCGAGCAGCTCGAGGCGCAGGAGTTCGAGCGCGCGCTCCACGCCCTGCTCGCCGAAGGCGCCGAGCGCCCACAGATAGGGCCGGCCGACGGCGACGCCGGTCGCGCCCATGCACAGCGCCTTGCAGATGTCGGTGCCGCGGCGGAATCCGGAGTTGATCAGGATCGGCATGCGACCGTTCACGGCCTCGACGATCTCGGGAAGCGCGTCGATGGTGGAGCGGCCGGAGTCCTCGCTGCGCGCGCCGTGGTTCGACACGATGATGGCGTCGTAGCCGGCATCGGCCGCCATCTTGGCGTCCTCCCAGGCAAGCAGGCCCTTGATGACCACCTTCATCTTGGTGATGTCGCGCAACCGCTTGAGGTAGTCCCAGGTCATCGCCGAGGACTGGATGTTGCGCAGCCCCGAGAGGTCGACGCCCTCGTACATCGGCTTGTTGCCCTGGTCGGTCGCGATGTTGGTGCGGTCGTGGCACTCGTTGCATTGGCGGTTGTCGGTGCGGCGCAGCCGGAACAAGGTCTCCTGGTTGCGGCCGCCGGAGCGGTCGACGGTGACGGCGACCGCGGTGCAGCCGGCATTCTCGGCCCGCTTGACGTGATGCGCCGCGACCTCGAACTTGTTGGTCGCGTAGAGCTGCATCCAGATCGGCCCGCCGCGCGCCTTGATCACGTCCTCCACCCCAGTCGAAGTCTGGGTCGACAGGATCATCAGATGGTCGCCGGCCTTGGCGGCACGCGCCACGCCGCCTTCGCCGTCGAGGTGATAGGCCATGTGCCCGCCGGTCGGCGCGATCATGATCGGCGAGGAATACTTCGTGCCGAGAATATTGGTCGACATGTCGACCTTGCTCACGTCGACGAGACGGCGCGGCCGCAGCTGGAATTTGAGGAAGCCTTCGCGGTTGGCGCGCAGCGTCACCTCGTCGTCGATGCCCGAGGCCATGTAGCCGAAATGCGCGGGTGGAACGTTCTGGCGCATCACCGGCTCGAAGTCGAATACGTTGATCGCGTCCTTCGGCGACTTGATGAGGTTCGTCGCGTCGAGCGGCGCCCATGCCAGCGGGTCGGGCAGCTTCGACTTCGGCAGCAGCGTCTCGGCGAAGGCGAGCTTGTCGGCGTAGGTGAGCGCCGTACTCGCGGCGATGAACTGCAGAAACCGGCGCCGGTTGGCGGCTTGATCGAATTCGTTCGGCATGATGCTTCCTCCCATTCCGCCGGTATCCTATACGGCAGTACCGCTGTGTAAAACGGGCGCGCCCACTACTGCGGCGATGTGCGTAGGGCGACGCGATGATCACTCGCGGGGAAACACGCGGGTCACGTGGCCCATCTTGCGGCCGGCGCGAACCGCCTGCTTGCCGTAGAGATGCACGCAGGCGCCCGGCGTCTCGAGCCACTTGGCATAGCTTGCGACCTCGTCGCCGATCAGGTTGATCATCTCAGCGCGGCCGTAGCAGACCGGCACCGCGAGCGGCCAGCCGACCACGGCGCGGATGTGCTGCTCGAACTGCGACACCGAGCAGCCGTCGATGGTCCAGTGGCCGGAGTTGTGGACCCGCGGCGCGATCTCGTTGACGAGCACGGTGTGGCCCGTGCCGTCGCGCACCACGAACATCTCGACCGCAAGCACGCCGACATAACCAAAGGCTTCCGCGATGCGTTCGGCGATACGGCGCGCCTCCGCCGCCACGGCGGGGCTCACCTGCGCCGGCGCTCGCGAAATCTTCAGGATATGATCGCGGTGCTCGTTCTCGGTCACGTCGAAACAGGCGATCCGACCGTCATGGCTGCGCGCCGCGACGACCGAGATCTCACGCTCGAAGCCGATGAACGCCTCGACGATCGACGGCTGGCCGCCGACGGCGCGCCAGGCCGCGGCCGGGTTGTCGCCCGTGCGCAGCGTCGCCTGGCCCTTGCCGTCGTAGCCGAACCGCCGCGTCTTGAGGACGGCCGGCAGTCCGACAGACAAAAGCGCCGCGGCAAGCTCGCCTTCGGCGGCCACCCCCGCATAGGGCGCGGTCGCGATCTCGAGAGAGACGATGAAGTCCTTCTCCACCAGCCGGTCCTGGGTAATGGCGAGCACTTGCGGGTCGGGCAGCACCGGCTTGCGGGCGGCGAGAAAGGCCGCGGTCTCGGCGGGGACGTTCTCGAACTCGTAGGTGATGACGTCGACGTCATCGGCGAAGCGGTCGAGCGCGGCCTTGTCGCCGTAGTCGGCCTCGGTCACGCGGCGCACCACGTCGAAGGCGGGCGAGCCGCGCTCGGGGCACAGCACGTGGCATTTGAAGCCGAGCCGCGCGGCCGCGAGCGCCAGCATGCGGCCGAGCTGGCCGCCGCCGAGTATGCCGATGGTCGCGTCCGGCTCGGCGCGCACGAACGGCGCGCTCACGCGCCGCCCTCGTCGGTGGGTGTTTCGGCCACCGTCTCGGTCTGCCGCTTGCGCCAGGCTTCGAGCCGGGCGGCAAGGGCGGGATCGGTAAGCGCCAGAACGCTGGCGGCAAGGAGGGCGGCGTTGACCGCGCCGGGGCGGCCGATGGCGAGCGTGCCGACCGGCACCCCCGGCGGCATCTGGACGATCGAATAGAGCGAGTCGAGGCCGGACAGCGCCTTCGATTCCACGGGAACCCCGAACACCGGCAGGATGGTCATCGACGCCGTCATGCCGGGCAGGTGTGCGGCGCCCCCGGCGCCGGCGATGATCACCCGGAACCCCGCCGCCTTCGCCCCCTTGGCAAAGGCGTAGAGCCGGTCCGGGGTGCGGTGTGCGGACACGATTCGGGCCTCGTAGCCGATGCCGAGGGCGTCGAGGGTTTCGGCAGCATGCTTCATCGTCGCCCAATCGGACTGGCTGCCCATGATGATCGCGACGGGCTTCTCGGCCACGCAGTGCTCCCTGCCAAGGCGCCGATGGAGGCGGCCGGAAAAAGAAGGCGCGGATTATAGATAGCGGCCCTGTGCCCGCAAGGCGCGGGCACCAGAATATCCGCCGGCGTGGTGTAGGGTGGGCAAAGGCTGCCGCGACGCTTTGGCTGATGGCAGGGCGCGGGTCCGCCGTGCCCACGCTGGACCTTCCGCGTGGGCACGCTTCGCTTTGCCCACCCTACGATCTGTGGCCTTGGGCGCGTCACGCGATGATGTCGGGGGTGAGTTGGTCCTCGATGAAGGTCATGCGGTCGCGCAGCACGAGCTTGCGCTTCTTGAGGCGCTGGATCTGCAGGATGTCGGTGCCGGGCACGGCCTGGAGGGCCTCGATCGCGGCATCGAGGTCGCGATGCTCCTGCCGCAGCCGCGCGAGTTGAGCCCGCAGCTCGCTCTCTTCCTGCTCGGTCATTGCCGCTGCCGATAAGCCTTCGCCCGCACCGGCCGCCTGCTGGCCCGCAAGGTCTTCGGGACCAAAATACCACGAACCTCGCCGGAGCGCCTCCCGCGCCTTCGCGCAGCGTGGTTCGGGGGCCTGCGACACCGGGGAAGATCGTGCCGATTCCGCTTTTTTGGCAAGCGTTTGCGAACCTCGATCAACCGGATTGTGCGGCGCACAATCGATCGAATATCGACTCCTCGTCAACCTCGTGTCAAACTTTTGTCGTCAGGCTGTAAATCTGACCCCCCCAGGAGGATCCATGGCGACATCTACGCACCTTGCCGAACTCGCACAGCGGCATCGGATGCTCGAGGACGAGCTGTCTGAAGCCCTTCAGCATCCGTCCACGGACGATTTCACTTTGGCGGAACTCAAGCGTCGCAAGTTGCAATTGAAAGATGAAATGGCGCGGTTGGCGCATTCGGAGTACGACAGCGTACACTGACCGGGCTGTTTTTTCCGTTCGAATCCGCCGGCTCTCGCCTCCGAGGCCGGCGGTTTTGTATTCGGGGGTGTGCGGAGCGAGATGATGCGCGGACTGACCCGGCGTCCCACCCGATTTTTCCTGACTGCGGCCGCTGCCGCGGCGATGGCCGTCTTCGCGCCGGCGAGCGTCGAGGCTCAGCCCGCCCCGGGGCGGCCGGTGACCCTGATCGTCCCGTTTCCCGCCGGCGGCGGGGTCGATGCGGTGGCGCGAATTGTCGCCGAACGGATGTCGGCGCATCTCGGCCAGCAGGTGATCATCGACAACCGCGGCGGCGTCGCCGGCGTGATCGGCATGCGTGTCGCCGCCAAGTCGGCGCCCGACGGCACCACCATCGTGATGACCCATACCGGCATCACCTCGATCAATCCGACCCTCTATGCCAATCCGGGATATGACCCGAGGAAGGATTTCGCTCCGATCGGCCTCATCGCGACGACGCCGATCGTGCTGATGACCAACGCCGCCTCTCCGATCCACTCCATCGCCGACCTGATCGCGCTGGCGCGCCGAGAGCCCGGCAAGCTCGACGTCGGCACGCCGCCGCCGGGAACCGGAGGGTACCTGTCGGCCGAGCTCTTCAAGGTGGCCGCAGGCGTCGATTTCACCATCGTGACCTACAAAGGCACGGGACCGCTGACCAACGATCTCCTCGGCGGCCACATTCCAATCGCGTTCAACGTGCTGGCGCCGGCCATGGGCAATCTGCAGG
The DNA here is from genome assembly GCA_963793985.1 of uncultured Alphaproteobacteria bacterium. GTDB lineage: Bacteria > Pseudomonadota > Alphaproteobacteria > Rhizobiales > Xanthobacteraceae > JAJPKK01. The sequence goes on from CAWCCG010000022.1 coordinate 39,128, forward strand.
CAGGGACGCTGCGCGCCATCGCCACCGCCGGGCCGACGCGGCTCCCCCAGTTTCCCGACCTGCCGACCATCACCGAATCAGGCCTGCCCGGATTCGAGGCGGTGCTCCACTACGGCCTGATGGCGCCCGCAGGCACGCCGGCTCCGATCATCGCCCGGTTCAATGCGGCGCTGCGGGCGACGCTCGAAGACCCCGAGGTCAAGGCACGCATCGTTGCCGACGGTGGCGACACTTTGGCATCGACGCCGCAGGAATACGCCGCCGACATCGCCAAGGAGGAGCCGAAGTGGTCGGCCCTCATCAAGAAGCTCGGACTGCGGGTGGATTGAGGTCCGGTCAACCGAGAAGGCTCGACACCGCGACGGAAATTCCGGGCGGGTCCAACGCGATATCGCCATCCGCGATCACCGCGACCGTAACGGTGCCGTCGGCCTGCCTTTGGTAATGCACGATGTGCCGCTGCCCCAGATCGACGATGAGGTAGTGCGCGAGCGACGCAACGCGAAAGTACCCGGCGAGCTTGACGGTGGTGTCGATGCCCCGCGTCGACGGCGAGAGAACCTCGACCACGATCACAGGATGAGGCGCGATCATGGCGTCCCTTGGGACCGGCTCACCGCAATTGACCAGCGCGTCGGGCAGATAGCTTGTCGATCCGTCGACCACCACTGCGAGGCCTTCAACATAAGCTTTGCAGGGAATGCCAGCCCGCCCGATGGCGGCAGTCAGGGCGTTCGCAGCGTTTAGCTTCGCCTCGACATGTTCGGCGCGCTCAGGCGCCATGGCCACGGGCTGCCCGTCGATCAGTTCGAAGCGGCCCTTGTCCTGGCCCTCCGTCCAGACGAGGAATTCCGCCACGCTCATGCGCTTGACGGCGAGACTGTTCATGAGGGGAGGGTATCACTCCGCCAGCCAGGGGGCGAGTGACCAGGATTGCGCGCGCGCCGAAAGACTTCGGCTACGGCCTCATCGCTCGCGAAGCGTCGTTCGCGTAGCTCTCTCAAGCCTCGCTCGATGCCCTCACGCTCCGCGACGCTCAGGCGGTACGGGCTCTCGTCCTCTGCCATCACCCCTCACGCCTCCTTCGCCATCTCCCGCAGCTTGAATTTCTGGATCTTCCCGGTCGACGTCTTCGGCAGCTCGGCGAAGACGAGGTGGCGCGGGCATTTGTAGGACGCGAGGTGCTCGCGGCACCAGGCGAGCAGCTCGGTCGTGCTCGCGGTCGCGCCGGGCTTGAGCTCGACGAAGGCGCAGGGCGTCTCGCCCCATTTGTCGTCGGGCTTCGCCACCACCGCGACGGCCTGCACAGCGGGGTGCTTGTAGAGCGCATCCTCGACCTCGATCGAGGAGATGTTCTCGCCGCCGGAGATGATGATGTCCTTGGAGCGGTCCTTGAGCTGGATATAGCCGTCGGGATGCTTGACGCCGAGATCGCCGGAATGGAACCAGCCGCCGGCGAACGCCGTGTCGGTCGCCGACTTGTTCTTGAGATAACCGCGCATCACCACGTTACCGCGGAACATCACCTCACCGAGCGTGTGCCCGTCGGGAGGCACCGGCTGCATCGTGTCGGGATCGATGACGTCGAGGCCTTGCAGCACCGGATAGGCGACGCCCTGGCGCGCCTTCTTCGCCGCCTGGTCGCCGGCGGGAAGGTCGTTCCACTCGGTGTGCCATTCGTTGACCGAAGCCGGCCCGTAGGTCTCGGTGAGGCCGTAGACATGGGTGACGTTGAAGCCCGCCTCACGCATTGCCTCGAGCACCGCCTCGGGCGGCGGCGCCGCGGCGGTGACGAACTCCACAGTGTGGGGCAGCGGCTTCTTCTCGGTGTCGAGCGCGTTGAGCAATGTCGACATCACGATCGGCGCACCGCAGAGATGCGTGACCTTGTACCGTGCCATGGCGTCGAAGATCGGCGCCGCGCGCACCTGGCGCAGGCACACATGGGTGCCGGCGACCACCGAGACCGTCCACGGGAAGCACCAGCCGTTGCAGTGAAACATCGGCAGCGTCCACAGATAGACGGGATGCTTGCCCATGTCGCAGGTGAGCACGTTGCCGACCGCGAGCAGGTACGCGCCACGATGATGATAGACGACGCCCTTGGGATCGCCGGTGGTGCCGGAGGTGTAGTTGAGGCAGATCGCGTCCCATTCGTCGTCGGGCATCTTCCAGGCGAAGGCGGGATCGCCGTCTTTGAGGAATGCTTCGTAATCGATGGTGCCGAGCCGCTCGCCGGGGCCGGAATACTCGGGGTCGTCATAGTCGATGACGAGCGGCTTCACCTTGGCGAGTGCCAGCGCCTCCTTGATCACCTTGGAGTATTCGCGGTCGGTGATCAGCACCTTCGCTTCGGCATGGTCGAGGGTGAAGGCGAGGATCGCGGCGTCGAGCCTGGTGTTGAGCGTGTTGAGCACGGCGCCGGTCATCGGCACGCCGTAGTGCGCCTCGATCATCGCCGGTGTGTTGGCGAGCATCACCGAGACCGTGTCGCCGCGCCCGATCCCCTTGTCGGCAAGCGCGGAGGCGAGGCGGCGGGCCCGCGCGTAGAGTTCGGCATAAGTGAAGCGCTGCGCCCCGTGGATCACCGCGGGACGGTCGGGAAACACGCCCGCCGCGCGTTCGAGGAAAGTCAGCGGCGTGAGCGGCTGAAAGTTCGCGGCGTTGCGATCGAGGTCAATGTCGTAAATCTTGCTCATGGCAAATCCCGGCGAGTCGCTGTGATCCGTAGGGTGGGCAAAGGCGCACTCTTCGCGCCGTGCCCACGCTGAGCGTCGCCGCGATAGGCGGCATCACCGCGTGGGCACGCTTCGCTTTGCCCACCCTACGGATTTGTCGATCCGATCTTATCCGAAAATTCGATGACTTTTCGCAAATGCACGTTCAGTCGGCGAAGCGTCGCGCCGTCGCGTAAGCGGCAACGGCAAGCACCGCGAGCCAGATGACGATGATCGCGGCGGCACCGGCATAGCTCACCGGCCGCTGTGCGAGCTCTGCCGCCGCCGCGCGGTGCTCGGCCATCACCGGCGCCGGGATGAGGCGGAGCATCAGGAGCAGCCCGAGCGGCACGAGCACGAGGTCGTCGAGATAGCCCACGACTGGGACGAAATCGGGGATGAGGTCGATGGGCGAGAGCGCGTAGGCGATGATGCAGGCGCCCAGCGCCTTGGCATACCAGGGCACGCGCGGGTCACGCGTCGCGAGCGCGATCGCGACCACGTCCTGCTTGAGCTTGCGCGCCTGCTCCCGCCAACGTCATGCCGGTTCGTGCTCATGCCGGTTGGTGCCGCCTCAGGCCGGCCAGTAATCCGCCGCGCCCAGCCAGATCAGCGCCAATGAGATCAGAAACACCAGCACATAGGCAATCCGATAGAACAGCCGGGTCGGCGTTATCCGCACCAGCCAGATCCCTAAGAAATTGGTAGCGACGGCGAGCGGAACGAGCACCGCGGAGGTGGCGAGACCCTTGGCCGAGAATTGCCCGAGCGCGATGTAGGGCCCGAGCTTGAGCACGTTGATCGCTGCGAACAGCACCACGTTGGTGCCGACCAGGGTGAACTTGGGGAGTTGCTGCGGCAGCACGAACACCTGGAACGGCGGCGCGCCCGCCTGCGCCAGGGCCGAGGTGAAGCCGGCAGCGCCGCCCCAGAACACGCCGGCCGCGGCGGAAGGTCGCTTGGCGGTGATCGGCCGGCCGCCGAACCAGACATTGAGCACGAACACGACGCCGATCGCACCGACCAGGAGGCGCACCGCCGCGTCCGCGACATAAGATGCGAGCGCCCAGGCGATCGCGACGCCGATGGCGGCACCGCTGAGCATGACCTTGACGTTCCAGGCGTCCCAATGGTGGCGATAGGTCCACACCGAGATCGCGTCCTGCACGAACAGGATGGGGAGCAGGAGCGCGGCCGCCTGCAGCGGCGGCATGTAGAGGGCGAGCAGCGGCGTCGCCACCATCCCGACCCCGGCAAAGCCGCCCTTTCCAAGCCCGAGAAAGGTCACCGCTGGAATGACGACGAGATAGAACAGGGGGTCGGTGATCACGTCCGGGGATCAATGATACGAAGGGAGGTCTTGAAAGTGATCGAGATCAAAGCCGAATGTCGGCCCCGGCGCCAGTGCTGACGGGCGCATGGCCGGGATGTCGGCGTGAAATCGACGCTTTCCGTGCCTGTGTCTTGCGCGCCTGAAAATGCGCCGTCGTCGATCGGATGATCGACGCGAGCGAGAGAAACAAGGGAGGTCCGCTTGAGCGAAGCTCCGCGCTCTGCGCCGCGCGTCGGCGTGTCCCGCTATCACGACGTCTATCAGCGCGCGCTGCGCGATCCGATCGCATTCTGGGGCGAGGCGGCCGCGGCCATCGACTGGTACGAGAAGCCGGCGAAGGTGTTCGATCCGACGGCGGGCGTCTACGGCCGCTGGTATGTCGGCGCCGTCTGCAACACCTGTTTCAACGCCGTCGATCGCCATGTCCTGCGCGGCCGCGGCGACCAGGCGGCGGTCATCTACGATTCGCCGGTGACGGGAGCGAAGCGCACGCTCACCTATGCGCGAACTGCTCGCCGAGGTGAAGACGCTCGCCGGCGTGCTCGCCGACCTCGGGGTCTCCCGCGGCGACCGCGTCATTCTCTACATGCCCATGGTGCCCGAGGCGCTCGTCGCGATGCTCGCCTGCGCCCGTATCGGCGCCATTCATTCCGTGGTGTTCGGCGGCTTCGCGGCAAAGGAGCTCGCCACCCGCCTCGACGATGCCAAGCCGAAGGTCGTGCTGTCGGCGAGCTGCGGCATCGAGCCCGGCCGCGTCGTGAAGTACAAGCCGCTGCTCGACGAGGCGATCGCGCTGTCGTCGGCGAAGCCGCAGGCTTGCTTGATCCTGCAGCGCCCGCAGGCCGAAGCGAGCCTCGTCGCCGGGCGCGACCACGATTGGGCGAGCCTGCGCGAAGCCGCGATCACGGCCGGCCGCACCGCCGATTGCGTGCCCGTTGCCGCGACCGATCCGCTCTACATCCTCTACACCTCGGGCACGACCGGGAGACCCAAGGGCGTGGTGCGCGACAATGGCGGCCACATGGTTGCGCTCGCCTGGTCGATGCAGAACCTCTACGGCGTCGATCCCGGCGAGGTGTGGTGGTCGGCCTCCGACGTCGGCTGGGTGGTCGGCCACAGCTACATCGTCTACGCGCCGCTGTTTCACGGCTGCACCACGATCCTCTACGAGGGCAAGCCGGTCGGCACGCCGGATGCCGGCGCGTTCTGGCGGGTGATCGCCGAGCACGGCGCGGTCGCGATGTTCACGGCGCCGACCGCGTTCCGCGCGATCAAGAAGGAGGACCCGCAGGCAAAACTCCTCGCGCAGCATCCGATGCCGAACTTCCGCGCGCTGTTCCTCGCCGGCGAGCGCGCCGATCCCGACACGGTGAAATGGGCGGAGGACATCCTCAAGGTGCCGGTCATCGATCACTGGTGGCAGACCGAGACCGGCTGGGCGATCGCCGGCAATCCGATCGGCCTCGGCCGCCTGCCGGTCAAGCACGGCTCGCCGACGGTGGCGATGCCCGGCTACGACGTGCGCATCGTCGACGAGGCCGCCCACGAGGTCGCGCGCAACAAGATGGGCTCGATCGTGGTGAAGCTGCCGCTGCCGCCGGGCTGCCTGCCGAGCCTGTGGCAGCAGGACGAGCGCATGCGCGAGAGCTATCTCGCGGAATTCCCCGGCTACTACAAAACCGCCGACGCCGGCTTCAAGGACGAGGACGACTACCTCTACATCATGGGGCGCACCGACGACATCATCAACGTCGCCGGCCACCGCCTTTCGACCGGCGGCATCGAGGAGGTGCTGGCGTCGCATCCCGCGGTCGCCGAATGCGCTGTGCTCGGCATCAAGGACGAGCTCAAGGGCGAGGTGCCCTGCGGCTTCATCGTGCTCAAGGCCGGCGTCGACCGGCCGCCGACCGAGATCGAGAAGGAGATCATCGCGCTGGTGCGCGAGAAGATCGGCCCGGTGGCGGCCTTCAAGATCGCGATCACCGTGGCGCGGCTGCCGAAGACCCGGTCCGGCAAGATCTTGCGCGGCACCATCAAGAAGATCGCCGACGGCGATCCCTGGACGATGCCGGCGACCATCGACGATCCCGTGATCCTCGACGAGATTGCCGGCGCGCTGAAAGGCCACGGGATCGGCGCGTAAGGGGGGATCAACACACGCGCCGGTCTATGGTCTATAGTGCGATTCCCTCTGGGGACAGGAGTTAAGCCATGGGCGAGACGATGAGCGGAAACTGGGCGCTTTCCGCGCAGCACGCTATCTACCGCGATCCTTGCTGCGCAGGGCTCCTCGCTGCGCTCATCGTGCCGCTGTTCGCCGGGCCCGCTGCCGCCCAGCAGGGCGCGTTCCAGCCGAAGCTCGACGCCGCGGCGTCGGCGCTCGACCGCTATCCGCGCTTCAAGGGCCTCTCGCCGGAGCACCGCGAGCTGATCGCCGAGTTCATGGCCGGGAACACCCTGTTCGTGGCGCTCCACGAGCTGTCCCACGCGGTGACCTCGCAGATGCAGCTCGCCGCCCTCGACCGCAAGGAGGATGCTGCCGACGCGTTCGCGGTCATGCAGCTCGCCAAGCTCGCTCCCGCCGTGTCCGATCGCGTGATCGAGCAGGCGGCGAAGGGCTGGTACGTGTCCGACCAGCGCACCCAGGACAACGGGAACACCGTGCCCTATTTCGACGACCACGGCATCGACCGCGAGCGCGCGGAACGGATCGCCTGCCTGATGGTCGGCGCCGGGGCTGGCAAATTCCCGCGGCTCGCTGCCGAGACCAAGCTGCCGCAAGAGCGCCGGGACGGCTGCGGCGCCGAGTACGAGACCGCGGCGAAGACCTGGGACGAGGCGCTCAAAGCCCGCCTGCGCAGCCCCGACCAGCCCAAGACCAAGATCGACGTCGTTTACGGTCCGTCTGACGCCAAGGGCAAGGTCGAGCCGATCGCCCAGGCATTTCGCTCGATGGGGATTTTCGAGGCGGTCGCCGCGCAGCTCTCCGACACCTATGTGTGGCCCGCGCCCTTCACCATCGCCATGGAGAGCTGCGGCTATCCGAGCGCCCAGTGGCTCCCGCGGGTCCGCAAGCTCGGCATCTGCTACGAGCTCGCCGCCGATTTCGGCGAGTTCTACCGCACCTATGGCGACCGGCCGTCGCGCAGCGCGACGCAAAAGCCGCGCGACGCGCTGACCCTCTCGCCGTCATCGCCGGGCTTGTCCCGGCGACCCCGATCATGGGGCACAGCCGTGCCACCGTTAAGCGGGGTGGCCGGGACAAGCTCGGCCATGACCAGTCTGTGACAGCCGCACAAGTTCACGGACTTTCCGTCAGCGCCACCTGGTCGGTCGCGCCGACATAGCGCCGGACGAGATCCTTCCAGTCCGGCCCTTGAACAGACCTTGAGGAGCGCGCGGTTGATCGGCTCTTTGAGCGGACTATCGGTCGGCAGCGCGATCGCATAATCCCGCACCGCAAGCGTGTGCGGTAGTACCTGCAGCTCGCGCCACCGTACTCCGTGATCATGTGGCCGAGGATCGGTTTCTCGTAGACCAATGCCTGCACGTCGCCGCGGCGCAGCGCCTTCATCGCCTGGATCACGTACGGATAGCTGCGCGCGCGAAATCCTCTGCGCATTGAGCCACAGCTCGCCCGCTGTGCCGGAAACGCCGGCGACCCGCACGCGCGCGAGATCGTTCGGCGAGGCGACGACGGTCGTGAGCCGATGCACGACGAACGACGAGGCGAGCGACGCCGAGAACAGCGCCACCAGGAAAATGCTGGCGAACATCCACGTCATGGCGACGACCCGGCCCCACGGCGTGACCGGCACCTTGTCGCCGTAGCCGGTGGTCGTCATCGTCACCACCGCGAACCATACGCCGTCGGGAATGCCGCGCGAGGGACGTGTGTCGAAGTGGGCACTGACGCCGTTCCAGGAGCCAGATCAGGGTCCCGACGAGCAGCAAAAGACCGAGCAGCGCTCCGATGGACAGGAGCACCTGCGGGGTGAAAGCACTGGCCGTAGCGTTCCGAACACGCCGGCCTGCGGGTCCGTGCGCACGCGATGCCGAGGCCGGCCCGCGAAAATAGGGATGGGTGAAGTCGAACCGCGACTTGCCTTCGAGCGTGATCGGAATGGCGCCGATCGCCGCATCGATCTTGCCCTGTTCGACGGCATCGAGAAGTCCGGAAAGATCGTAGTCGTATTCGCGAAACTCGTAGGGGGACCTTGAGCTCCGCAGCGATCGCTTTCCACAGCTCGATGCTGAGCCCATTCCATCTGCCCGTCGTCGCTGCGCACGACAAAAGGTGGCACACGCATGGTGCCGACGACGATCTTCGCGGGCAGCTTGCTCTCCGGCGCCTGCGCGAGCGAGGTTGTCGTCGGTATCCACAGCGCAAGCATGATGAGGAGCATGCGCCGCGCAACCGGGGCGAAGGACTTGCCACGCGCAAATGTCGTCATCGCGCCGCCGACTTCATCGAGACGTAGCCGGCGCGCTGAAACAGCGCCTGCCCGTTGGGCGACAGGCAGAAGTCGACGAATGCCTTCGCGGTGCCGAGCGGCGGTCCGGCGGTCGCGAGAAAGAGCGTCC
>CAWCCG010000023.1:0-106318 GCA_963793985.1 uncultured Alphaproteobacteria bacterium
GGCGCGATGCGCGCCTCGACCATCAACGCCAACGACCAGCTGATGAGTGCGGCGGGCTACCGGAATCTCGTCATCGCCTACCGCAACGGCTCGCCGGTGCGGCTGAGCGACGTCGCGAACGCGGTCGATGGTGCACAGAACGACAAGCTCGCGGCGTGGATGAACACGTCGCCGGCGGTCATCGTCAACGTCCAGCGCCAGCCGGGCGCCAACGTCATCGAGGTGGTCGACAACATCAAGGCGCTGCTGCCGCAACTGCAGGCCTCGCTCCCCGCCGCGGTGGACGTCTCGGTGCTCAGCGACCGCACCGTGACCATTCGCGCCTCCGTCGAGGATGTCGAGTTCGAGCTGATGCTCGCCGTGGTGCTGGTGGTGCTGGTGATCTTCGTGTTCCTGCGCAGCGCGCGGGCGACCATCATTCCGAGCCTGTCGGTGCCGCTGTCGCTGGTCGGCACGTTCGGCGTGATGTATCTCATGGGCTTCAGCCTCAACAACCTGACGCTGATGGCGCTGACGATCTCGTCGGGCTTCGTCGTCGACGACGCGATCGTCGTCATTGAAAATATCTCGCGCTACATCGAGGAGGGCGAGACGCCGCTCGAGGCGGCGCTCAAGGGTTCCGAGCAGATCGGCTTCACCATCATCTCGCTGACGATCTCGCTGATCGCCGTGCTGATCCCGCTGCTCTTCATGGGCGACGTGGTGGGCCGGCTGTTCCGCGAGTTCGCCATCACGCTCGCCGTGACCATCCTGATCTCGGCGGTGGTGTCGCTCACCCTCGTGCCGATGGCCTGCGCGAAGCTGCTCAAGCCGGCGACGGAAGTCCGCGAGAACGTGTTCCAGCGCCTGACCCGCGAAGCATTCGACCGCCTGATCGACGGCTACGCGGTGATGCTGCGCTGGGTGCTCGACCGCCAGACCGCGACGCTGCTCGTCGCCGTCGCGACGCTCGCGCTGACCGTCTGGCTCTACATCATCATTCCCAAGGGCTTCTTCCCCGTGCAGGACACCGGGCTGATCCAGGGGATTTCCGAAGCGCCGCAGTCGATCTCGTTCGCCGCCATGGCCGAGCGTCAGCAGGCGCTGGGCGCGGTCATTCTCAAAGATCCCGACGTCGAGAGCCTGTCGTCCTTCATCGGCGTCGACGGCACCAACATCACGCTCAACAGCGGCCGCTTCCTCATCAACCTCAAGCCGCACGACGTGCGGACCGCCGATGTGACGCAGATCATCCAGCGGATCACCCAGGCGACCCAGGACGTCCCCGGCATCTCGCTCTATATGCTGCCGGTGCAGGACCTCACCATCGATTCCGCGGTGAGCCGCACGCAATATCAGTTCTCGCTCGAGGATGCGAACCCGCAGGAGCTCGCGGTGTGGGCACCGCGGCTCGTCGACAAGCTCAACTCGATGCCGCAGTTCTCCCAAGTCTCGAGCGACATCTCGGCCTACGGCCTGACCGCTTACATCGACATCGACCGCGATACCGCCGGCCGCTTCGGCATCACGCCGGCAACCATCGACAACGCGCTCTACAATTCGTTCGGCCAGCGCATCGTGTCGACGATCTTCACCAACTCCAACCAGAAACGCGTGATTCTGGAGACCGACCCGAAGCTGCAGGCTTCGTTGGACTCGCTTTCCTCGATCTACATCCCGACCTCGACGAGCAGCAGCAACGTTCCCGGCCAGGTGCCGCTGACAGCGGTCGCAACCGTGCGCGAGGGCACCGCACCGCTGCGCATCGACCACCTCGGTCAATTCCCGTCGACCGCCATCTCCTTCAACTTGGGACCCGGCTACTCGCTCGGCGAAGCCGTCGATGCGATCAAGCAGGCGCGCCAGGAGATCGGGCTGCCGATCAGCGCCAACATCCGGCTGCAAGGTGCGGCGCTGGCGTTCCAGAAATCGCTGTCGAACGAGCTGTTGCTGATTCTCGCCGCGATCGTCACCGTCTACATCGTGCTCGGCGTGCTCTACGAGAGCTTCGTGCACCCCGTCACCATTCTCTCGACCCTGCCGTCGGCGGGCATCGGCGCCCTGCTGGCGCTGATGCTGGCGGGTGAGGACCTTACCGTGATCGCCATCATCGGCATCGTCCTCCTGATCGGCATCGTCAAGAAGAACGCGATCATGATGATCGACTTCGCGCTCGATGCTCAGCGCAACGAGGGGAAGCCGCCGCGCGAGGCGATCTACCAGGCTTGCCTGCTGCGCTTCCGGCCGATCCTGATGACCACCATGGCGGCGGTGCTCGGCGCGCTGCCGCTGATGATCGGAACCGGCGTCGGGTCGGAGCTTCGCCATCCGCTGGGCGTCTCGATCGTCGGCGGATTGCTGCTCAGCCAGGTGCTGACCCTGTTCACCACGCCGGTGATCTATCTCTGGTTCGATCGCCTGCAGCAGCGCTACTTCAACATGGAAGGTGCGGTGCGCGACGCCGAGCAGGGGAGCCCGGCGGAATGAGCATCTCGACCCCGTTCATCCGACGGCCGGTCGCGACCATCCTGCTCACTTTCGGGATCGCGGCCTCGGGCGCCGTCGCGTTCTTCCAGCTTCCGGTGTCGCCGCTTCCACAGGTCGATTTTCCCACCATCTCGGTGCAGGCGCAGCTGCCCGGCGGAAGCCCGGAAGTCGTCGCCACGACGGTCGCGACGCCGCTCGAGCGCCATCTCGGCCAGATCGCCGACGTCACCGAGATGACGTCGTCGTCGACCGTCGGCTCGGTGCGCATCAACCTCCAGTTCGGCCTCAACCGCGACATCAACGGAGCGGCGCGCGACGTCCAGGCGGCGATCAACGCCTCTCGTGCCGACTTGCCGACGAGCCTGCGTTCCAATCCGACCTACAAGAAGGTCAATCCGGCCGATGCGCCGATCCTGATCCTGGCGTTGACCTCCGACACCCTGCGACGGGGCGAGCTCTACGACGCCGCCTCGACCGTGCTGTCGCAGAAGCTGTCGCAGATCGACGGCGTCGGCGAAGTGGTGGTCGGCGGCAGCACCCTGCCGGCGGTGCGGGTCGAGCTCAACCCGGACGCGCTCTACAAGTACAAGATCGGGCTCGAGGACGTGCGAGCGGCACTCGCCTCCGCGAACGCGCACAGCCCGAAGGGCGCCATCGAGGTCGGCGATCGCCATTACCAGATCTACAACAACGACCAGGCCACGACGTCGGAGGAATACAAGCCGCTGATCATCGCCTACCGCAACGGCGCCCCGGTCCGCCTGACCGAGGTCGGCGAGGTCGTCGACGGCGTCGAGAACCTGCGCAACGCCGGCCTCGCCAACGGCAAGCCCTCGGTGCTCGTGATCATCTATCGCTCGCCGGGCGCCAACATCATCGCCACCGTCGATCGCATCTATGCACTGTTGCCGGAACTGCGCGCGGCGATCTCGCCCGCGATCGACCTCCAGCCGGCGGTCGACCGCTCGACGACGATCCGCTCGTCGCTGGCGGAGGTCGAGCGCACGCTGTTGCTGTCGGTGGTCCTCGTCGTGCTGGTGGTGTTCGTGTTCCTGCGCAGCGGACGGGCGACGCTGGTGCCGAGCGTCGCCGTGCCGGTCTCGCTGATCGGGACCTTCGCGGCGATGTATCTGATGGACTACAGCCTCGACAACCTGTCGCTGATGGCGCTCACCGTCGCCACCGGCTTCGTGGTCGACGACGCCATCGTCGTGCTGGAGAACATCTCGCGTTACATCGAGGCGGGCATGTCGCGGATGGAGGCCGCGATCCGCGGCTCCGGCGAGGTCGCCTTCACCGTCATGTCGATGAGCATTTCGCTGATCGCGGTGTTCATCCCGATCCTGCTGATGGGCGGCATCGTCGGCCGCCTGTTCCGCGAGTTCGCGATGGTGCTGTCGATCTCGATCATGATCTCGCTCGCGGTATCGCTGACGACGACGCCGATGATGTGCGCGCTGCTGCTGCGGAAAGACGCCGCGCGGGCAGGAGAGCCGCTTTCACCGCGCGACCGAGCGGGTGTTCGCCTTCATGCTGCGCGGCTACGACCGCACGCTCTCCTGGGCGCTCGACCATCCGCGCCTCATCCTGACGGTCCTGCTGGCGACCATCGTCACCAATTTCTATCTCTATTCGGCCATTCCGAAGGGGTTCTTCCCGCAGCAGGACACCGGCCGCATCAACGGCGCCATCCAGGCGGACCAGAGCATTTCGTTCCAGCTGATGCAGCAGAAGCTCGCGCAGTTCGTCGACATCATCAGGCGCGACCCGGCGGTGGACTTCGTCGTCGGCTTCACCGGCGGCGGCCAGACCAACGGCGGCTTCGTCTTCATGTCGCTCAAGCCGCTTCAGGAGCGCAAGATTTCGGCCGACCAGGTGATCCGGCGGCTGCGTGGGCAACTCGCGCAGGTGCCCGGCGCCTCGCTGTTCCTGCAGGCGGTGCAGGACATCCGGGTCGGCGGACGCGCCGCCAACGCCCAGTATCAGTTCACACTCCAGGCCGACACCGTCGACGAGCTCTATACCTGGGCACCGAAGATCCTCGCCGAGCTGCAGCGGGTGCCGCAACTCGCCGACGTCAACAGCGACCAGCAGAACCGCGGGCTCGAGACCGACATCACCATCGACCGCGACACCGCGGCCCGGCTCGGCATTACCGTCGCCCAGATCGACAACACGCTCTACGACGCGTTCGGCCAGCGCCAAGTCTCGACGATCTACAATGCGCGCAACCAGTATCACGTGGTGATGGAGGTCGCGCCGAAGTACTGGCAGAACGCGGAGACGCTCAAGGACGTCTATATCAGCACCTCCGGCGGCTCGGTGGGCGGAGTGCAGGCGACCAACGCCGTCGCCGGGACGGTCAGCGGAAAGTCATCGGCTGCGGCCGCGTCGACTGCCGCGACCATCGCCGCGGATGCGGCCCGCAATCTCGCTCTCAACTCGATCGGCAATACCGGAAAGGGCACGGCGTCGACCGGAGCGGCGGTGAGCACCAACGCCGAAACCATGGTGCCGCTGAGCGCGGTCGCCCATTTCACGACCGGCAACATCCCGCTCGCGGTCAATCATCAGGGGCTTTTTGTCGCGTCCACCATCTCGTTCAATCTGCCGCCGCGGTATCGCGCTCAGCGATGCGATCCGGGAGATCAACGCGGCGATGATCCGGATCGGCGTGCCGGCTTCCATTCACGGTACGTTCGCGGGCACGGCGCGGGCGTTCGAGCAATCGCTTTCCAACCAGCCCTGGCTGATCCTCGCCGCGCTGGTCGCGATCTACATCGTGCTCGGGATGCTCTATGAGAGCTTCATCCACCCGATCACCATCCTCTCGACCCTGCCGTCGGCCGGGGTCGGCGCCGTGTCGGCGCTGATGTTGTTCAACACCGAGTTCAGCATCATGGCCCTGATCGGGATCATCCTATTGATCGGGCTCGTGAAAAAGAACGCGATCATGATGATCGACTTCGCCCTCGACGCCGAGCGGACCAAAGGACTTTCGTCACAACAGGCGATCTACGAGGCCTGCCTGCTGCGGTTCCGGCCGATCATGATGACGACCAGCGCGGCGCTGTTCGGCGCGCTCCCCCTGGCCTTCGGGATGAGCGACGGCTCGGAACTGCGCCAACCGCTCGGCATCGCCATCGTCGGCGGCCTGATCGTGAGCCAGGTCCTGACGCTCTATACAACCCCGGTCATCTATCTCTATCTCGACCGATTCAGCCTGTGGTTGCGTGGCGAGCGCTCGGCATCGGCCGGCGACGCCTGTTTCCGGCGGGGCACTGGTTCCAGGAGAATGAACATTCGGTTAATTCTGGGTGTGACGTCGCGCCATCGATCGACTATGTTCGGCCGGGCGCGATGAAGTGGGGGTAGGCCGGAACTTGGTTGTCCGGGAGGTTCGAGTAGGTGGGTGGGGGTACGATGCGTCCGTACCGGCTTATGGCCGACTTCGGCTGCGTGGGGTTGTGGCGTTGCGCGGTGCGCGCCGCCAGTGCCGTTGCGCTGATGACGACGTTATCCGGCTGTGTGCTTGATACCGACAAGCCGGACATCGCGATCGACGTCCCGAAGGACTACAAGTTCACCACGTCCAAGGATCCCGAGGCCGCGCTTCCCTCGCTCGACTGGTGGGAGGGGTTCCGTTCCGCGGAACTCACCCAGCTCATGCGGGAAGCCCAGACCGCGAACCTCGACATTGCGATCGCGATCTCCCAGATCCTGCAGGCCGACGCCCAGGTGCGGATCACCGGGGCCGGCCTGCTGCCGCTCATCGACTTCAACGGTAGCGATCAGGCCACCAAGACGTCGCAGCAGCTCGGCACCGGGTCCGGCACCACACGCGGCGGCGCCGGCGGGGTGTCGCCTTATTCGCGGCTCTACACGACCTCGTTGAGTGCGAGCTACATCGTCGATTTCTGGGGCAAGAACCAGGCGGCCCTCAAGGCGACGGTCGAAACCGCAGAGGCCAGCCGGTTCAACAAGGAGGTGGTGGCGCTCACCGCGCTCGCTTCGGTCGCCAACACCTACTTCAGCGTTCTGGAGGCGCAGGACCGGCTGCGCATCGCGCGACGAAATCTCACCGATGCGACGCGCATCCTCGACCTCATCAAGCAGCAGTTCGCCGCCGGCACCTCCTCGGACCTCAACGTCGCGCAGCAGGAAAGCCTCGTCGAGCAGGTGCGCGCCACCATTCCGATCTTCGAGCAGCTGCGGCTGCAGAGCATCGTGGCGCTCGCCGTGCTGGTCGGACGCACCCCGGAGCGCTTCTCGCTGAAGGGCAGCTCGCTCACCGCCATCACGACGCCGCGGATAACGCCCGGTCTGCCTTCCTCGATCCTGTTCCAGCGGCCGGACATCCGGCAGGTCGAATATCAGCTGCGATCGTCGACCTACAGCGTCGAGTCGGCGCGCGCCGCCTTCTTCCCGACGATCCAGCTCACCGGCACTCTCGGCTACCAGAGCGCGGCGTTGCGCACGCTGCTCGGGCCGGGAGCCTGGGCCTATACCGCGGCGGCGGGCCTCACCCAGCCGATCTTCGACGGCGGCGTGCTGATGGGCCAGCTCGAGCAGCAGAAGGGCCTGCAGGACCAATTTCTCCAGACCTATCGCAAGACGGTGCTCACGGCCTTCTCCAACGTCGAACAGTCCTTGATCGCCGTGCAGCAGACGACCGAAGCGGAGACGATCCAGGAGAAAGTGGTGCGCAGCTCCCGCCGCGCTTTCGATCTGTCGGAACAGCAGCTCAAGGCGGGCACGATCAATCTCGTGACGCTGATTCAGACCGAAGAGACGCTGTTCACCGCCGAAGACGTGCTCGCCGTCGATCGGTTCAATCACATGCTGGCCGTCGTCAGCCTGTTCCAGGCGCTGGGCGGCGGTTGGCCGCCGGGGCCGCCCGGGCGCGAGCCGCGGCCGCGCGACGCGTTCGGCGCTTTCTGGGCGCCGCTGGATTAGCCGGGCTCGGCAATCTTCACGGTTCTGCCGCCGAAGCGGCGACGGTCACGCGCCGGGTCACGCCCCCAGCGGGTCGGCGGGCGCTGCGCGAGACGGGTCGGGGTCGTCGCGCCGCGCCTCGTTCCGCTCTTCGGTCGTCTCCGGTGCCGCCTGGACATCGCTCGGGGCGACGTCCTCGGCGGGGGGAGGGGCGGTCGGGAGGCGCACGGTGAACTTCGAGCCCTTGTTCTCCGCGCTTTCCACCACGATGTCGCCGCCGTGGAGGTCGACCACCATCTTCACGAGGTTGAGACCCACCCCCGTTCCGACGATGCCCGAGACATTGCTGCCGCGGTAATACCGCTCGAACAGACGATCGACGTCTGCGGCGGGGATGCCGAGGCCCGTGTCCTCGACGGACACGACCGCCCGTGCGCCCTCGATGGCGGCGCTCACCGTGATCACGCTGTCGCCCGGCGAATACTTCACGGCATTGGAGAGCAGATTGTTGAACACCTGCGACAACAGCTTGGGGTCGCCGGTCATCGGCAGGCGAGATGCCCCGTAGTTCTCGACGATCTGGTATCCGGGCGCGATCTCGTGGTGGAGCTGGCAGATCTCGTGCAGCAGCTCGCGCAGGTCGAACTCCTGCGGATGGAAATAGAGCGCTGCCCCGCCTTCGATCAGGCGGGACGAGTTGAGCAGGTTGTCGATGAGATGGGTCATCCGCAGCACGGCGGCGCGGACCTTTGTAGCCCGCGCGTTGATCTCGTCGGTCCGCAGCCGGTAGCCGGTCCTGATCAGCCGCTGGGCGTGGCCGTCGATGATCGTCAGCGGGGTGCGGAACTCGTGGGAAGCCATCGACACGAAGTTGCGCTGCATCTGGGTCAGATGCCGCTCGGCGGTGAGCTTTTCCTCGAGCATCGAGGCCTGCTGGGCGAGCCCGCGCTGGGAGACCATGAGCTCGATCGCGTTGTTGCGGAACACCACGGCGGCGCGCGCCATCTCGCCGATCTCGTCGCCGCGTTCGGTGCCCTTGATGATGATGTCGGTGTCGTTCGCGGCGAGCCGGTGCATGCTGCCCGCGAGGTGCAGCAGCGGATTGGAAATCGAGCGGCCGACATAGAGCAGCGCCGCGACCACCAGCACGCCGCCTATACCCATCGCGATGTTGATCAGGAGCGAGGCCTGCTGGTAGGCGACGGCGACCCGTGCGCTCGCCTCCTGGGCCTTGCCGACCGACTGCTTGGTCAGTTGCCCGAGCGCGTCGCTCGCCTCGGTATAGGCCCATCGCGAATTGGTCATGTAGAGATTGACCGCGTCTGCCTTGCGGTCGCGGCGCGACAGCTCCAGCACGCGATTGACGATCTCGCGGTAGTCATGCCAGCTCGCCCTGAACCGGGCGTAGAGGTCGCTCTCGTCGGACTCGTGGCGCAGGTGTTCGTAGCTGTACTGCGCCTGCGAGATCGAGCGGTCGAGCTCGGCCATCTCCATCTCGATGGCGGCGAGCTCGCTCCCGTTGGAGGACAAAAGGTCGCTGCCCTCCGCGGCGCGGAAGTCGGAGGTGAAGTTGTTGAGGTCGCCCAGCACCCGGGTGGTCGGAAGCCAGAGGTCGGCGATGCTCGCGGAGACGTTGTTGAAGTCGCGCAGACGGGAAATGCTGAACATTCCGAGCACGATGATCAGCAGGAAGAAGAAGATGAATACCGCCGAAAGGTGGAATCGGATTGAACTTGGTTGAATCATCTCTAGAAGGCCATGCTCCAGGGGTACGGTTGCCGGGTGGCCCGCCGCGACGGCCGGTCTCTCGAAATTTTAGCAGTTTTACGTTCGTTCGCCATATATACCTGCGCTAACATCTGGTCTTCCCACCTGAACTCTCCTGGCGTGACGCATGACCGAAGAAGCGGCGAAGAAAATCCTGGTGATCGAGGACGATCGCGAGACGGCCGGACTGATTTCCGAGGAACTCCGGGATCGCGGGTACGACGTCCACGTCGCGTACGATGGTCGTGAAGGATTTGCGGCCATTCTCAAGACGATGCCAGACCTCGTGCTATCCGATATCAGCATGCCCGTCATGACCGGATTCGAGGTGCTGGAGCGATTGACCGCGCTCGGCCCCCGATTCGGCAATATGCCATTCGTGTTCCTCACCGCCCTGACCGATCGCGACAACGAGCTCAAAGGCCGCCAGCTCGGTGCCGACGACTACGTGACGAAGCCGATCGATTTCGACGTGCTGGACGCCATCATCCATGCGCGGCTCGCCCGGGTCGCTCGCCTGGAGATATGGCCGAAGCAGATCGAACTCAACGACCGGGAAATCGAGACCCTGACATGGGCGGCGCGCGGCAAGACCTCGGCTGAAATCGCCCAAATTCTCAATCTCACCAAGCGGACGGTGGATTTTCACATCGACAACGCCCGGGTGAAGCTCGGGGCCGCGACCCGGGTCGAGGCCGCCATCAAGGCGGCGACGGTGCGGTTGATCGAGCCCTGAGTCGCACGCTTGGCGATCAGGTCCGTGGCGCCGGCGGTATCACCGTGCCGTCGGTGCCTTCATTATTTGTGCCGATATGACGAGCCGGCGATGGCGGAGCGGTCCTTCGCCGGTCCCCCGATACCGGCGTTCGCCGGGTGCAGGCTGGTGCCATTGATCCCGACGACTGGTGCCTTGGGCGGCGTGGGGGTCGTCGCGACATGAACCGGGACCGGGTGCACTCCGGTCGGGCTCAGGCCAAGATTGTTCTTGGCGGCGCCGAAAGCGGGGGTCGGCTCGGTGTGAACCGGCTCGGGTCTTGCCGCACCGAACCCAGGCTGCAGTCGGCACCGCCGGGACCGCCGCGCCAGTCGCATTTCTCGGATGCTCCGCCGTCGCGGACGCCGGAGGGTGCGGAGCGATGGTGGCCGGCGCTACCGTCTGCAGCTTCTTCTGCGGCGGCGACGAGCGAAGGCCGTATCGCGCGGCGGCGCAGATTGCCGTAGCCGTCGTCGGGCCGCGTGAGGTCGATTGGACCGACGGATTTGCTGTCGGTCGTCTTGCCGCCGCGGTCGACCGGCCCCTGTCGGCGGTCGCTTTCGACGCGCTCGTATCGATCGCACCTGATGCATCGCCGGCATTCGGCTTGGTGGGAGCCGCCGGCGCTGGCGCATTCCCGCCCGGCCCGCCGCCTTGCCCTGCAGGCTGCTGCGCGTGCGGGGCGTGGCGAGAGGCGGCGAGGCCGGGGCTTGCGGCGAGCATCGCCACAACGCCAGGGCGGCGACGATTCGCCAGTTCATGTCTGGTGCGGACTTCCCCAGGCAACTCATGACAGCACTCCCGTTGTCATTGCACCCATCGTCATCGCGCTCACGTGATCGCTCCGCCGAGCACGCGCAAGTTCCTCAGACTTCGGCCAGATCGGCCTCATCCTCGTGCACCGTCGGCATCGGCTCGTCGCCGCTGCCCAGGAACAGGGTCTGCAGCGCCGGCACCACGACGAGCATGATCACCGGGCCGACCAGCATGCCGCCGACGACGACGGTCGCGAGCGGCTTCTGCACCTGGCTGCCGATGCCGTCCGAGATCGCCGCCGGCAACAGGCCGATGCAGGCCGAGAGCGCGGTCATCAGCATCGGCCGCATCCGCTGCTCGGAGGCGTGATACATCGCCTCGATCGTGCTCATGCCGCTGCTGGCGCGGACCTGGTTGAAATAGGTGATGATCAGGATGCCGTTCATCACCGACACCCCGAACAGCGAGACGAAGCCGATCGCGCTCGAGATCGAGAAATCGAGGCCGGTGATGAGCAGTGCGAAGATGCCGCCGGCGATCGAGAACGGGATGCCGGCAAGCGCCAGCAGGGCGTCACGGATCGAATTGAACAGGCCGTAGAGCAGGACGAGGATGAGCAGGAGGGCGATCGGCACCACGATCTCGAGGCGCGCCTTCGCCTGCTGCAGCTCCTCGAACTCTCCCGCCCATTCGATGCGGTAGCCGTTCGGCAAGGAGATGTTCTTGGCGATGCGCTCCTGCGCCTCGGCGACAGTGCTGCCGAGGTCGCGGCCGCGTACGGAAAACTTGATCGGGATGAAGCGGGCGTTGCGTTCGTGAAAGATGTAGGAGGCGCCGGTGTCGAGCGAGATGGCGGCAAGCTCGCGCAGGGGAATGTAGGCGTTGGTCCCGTTCGGTGTCGTATAGCCGACCTTGATGTTGCCGACCGACGTGAAATCGCCGCGGTATTCCGGCGCAAGCCGCACCGTCACGTTGAACTGGCGTTCGGCCTCGAGCTGGGTGGTGGCGACGGTGCCGCCGAGCGCCGCCTGCACCACGGCGTTGACGTCGCCCGAATTGAGGCCGTAGCGCGCCGCCTTCTCGCGGTCGACCTTGATGTTGAGGTTGGGCTGGCCGAGCACGCGGAAGACGCCGAGATCGGCGACGCCCCTCACCTGGTCCATCTCGGGCAGCACCTTGTTCGCGATCTCCTCGAGCTTGGCGAGGTCGGGACCGACGATCTTGATCGAGTTCGCGCCTTTGACGCCGGACAGGCCTTCTTCGATGTTGTCCTGGATGTATTGCGAGAAGTTGAAGGTCGACGCCGGGGAATTCGGCGGCGAACTGCTTCTGCACCTCGTCGACGAGCTTGTCCTTGGTCTGACCCGCCGGCCAATCGTCGAACGGCTTCAGGGGAACGAAGAACTCGGCGTTGTTGAAGCCGGACGCGTCGCTGCCGTTGTCCGGGCGGCCATGCTGCGAGACCACGGTGATGATCTCGGGATGCGACATCAGGATCTCGCGCATCCTGGTGACCGACGGCATCGCCGCGTCGAGCGAGATGGTCGGCGGCATCGACGCCCGGATCCACAGATTGCCTTCCTCGAGCGCCGGCAGGAACTCCGTTCCGAGCCGCGGCGCCAGCAGGGCGGTGAAGATGAGGAAGCCGATCCCGAACCCGACCATCAGCTTGCGATGGGTGAGCGAGAAGTGCAGGGCAGGGGAGTAGATCCGGCGCAGCGCCCGCACCACGATCGTCTCGGTCTCCTCGATGTGCTCGGGAAGCAGTATCGAGGCGAGCACCGGGGTGATGGTGAAGGTCGCAAACAGCGCGCCGGCGAGCGCAAAGCCGTAGGTGCGGGCCATCGGGTTGAAGATCTGCCCTTCGACGCCCTGCATGGTGAACAGCGGCACGAAGGCGGCGACGGTGATCGCCGCCGAGAAGAACACGGCGGTATCGACCTCCATCGCGCTGATCAGGATCAGCCGCATCCGGTCGGTCCAGGCGCTGGCGTGGCTGCCGCCGGAGGCGCCGGTCTTGCTCGGGTCGGGGCCCCAGCGCTCCTCGGCGAGATTCTGCAGCAGCGCCTGGCGTTGCTCCGGTCTCGCTTGGAAATTGCGGAACACGTTCTCCACCAGGATGACCGCGGAGTCGACGATGATTCCGAAGTCGACGGCGCCGACCGACAACAGGTTGGCGTCCTCGTTCATCAGCACGAGGATGATGATGCTGAAGAACAGCGCGAACGGAATGTTGACACCGACGATGATGGCGCTGCGCAGGTCGCCGAGGAACACCCACTGGATCAAGAAAACCAGAGACGCAGCCGAAGATCAGGTTGTGCAGGACGGTGTGCGTGGTGACGTTGACGAGCGACGTGCGGTCGTAGAACGGAACGACCTTCACCCCCGGCGGCAGCGAGCCGTCGCTGTTGATCTTCTCGACCTCGCGCACGATCCGAGGAATCACGTCATTGGTGTGCAGCGTCCGGTTCATGACCAGGATCGCTTCGACCACGTCGTCCTCTTTGTCGCGGCCGGCCTTGCCGAGCCGCGGCACGTAGCCGATGGAGACCTTCGCCACGTCCTTGACCTGGATCGGCACGCCGTTCGACTGGGCGAGCGAGACGTTCTCGATGTCGTTGACCTTGTAGCCCTGCGTGAGGTCGGTGCTGCCTCCGCTGTCGATCAGGCCGATGCCGCGGACATTGACCGATTGCTGGCCGAAATTGATGGTGCGGCCGCCGACATTGACGTTGGCGTTTCCGATCGCCGCGATCACCTGGGGCAGGGTGACGTTGTAGGCATCGAGCTTGTTGAGGTCGACCTCGACCTCGTACTGCTTGGTGGTTCCGCCCCAGGTGTTGACCTGGACGACACCCGGCACCGTCAGAAAGCGGCGCTGCAGGATCCAGTCCTGGACGGTGCGCAGATTGGTCAGCCCGAAGTTCGGGGGGCCGACCACCTGGTAGCGGTAGATTTCGCCGACCAGGCTCGATGCCTGGATCTGCGGGGATATGTTGTTCGGAAGGCTGACGTTCTGCTGCAGCGACAGCGCGGCCTGGGTGACCGCGAAATAGTAGTCGACGCCGTACCTGAAGGTGACGCGCACGAACGACAGGGCGTAGAACGACGTGGAGCGGATGATGTCGACCCCGGGCGTGGGCGAAAGGCCCACCTCCATCGGGATCGTGTAATAGCGCTCCATCTCCTCGGCGGATTGGCCCGCGGCCTGCGCCGTGATCTCGATGATCACCGGCGCTGGATTCGGATAGGCTTCGATGTTGAGCTTGGTGAAGGCGATGAGCCCGGCGCCGACGAAGACCAGCACGCCGAGCAGAATGATCGGACGGCGCGTCAGTCCGAATGCGATCAGGCTTTTGAGCACCGCTAACCTCGGATCATCGCGCGCCGGGCCGAACGATCCGCGCCGTCAGCGCGAGGCGATCGCAAGCGCATTGCTCAGGAAAAGGGCGCCTTCGGTCGCGACCAGCTCTCCGGCTTGGACACCCGAGAGAAGCTGCATGTAGCCTTCGTGCTGAAGGCCGATCTTGACGACGCGCTTGGTGAAGCGGCGGCGGTCGGCCGTGACCCATACGGTCATGGTGCCGTCGCCCTCGCGCACCACGCCGTCAAGCGGAATGGCGAGCGAGTTTTCCGGCGCGCCGGTGGTGATCACGTAGTTCGCGAACATGCCTGACCGCAACTCGTGCTTCGGATCCTCGATCTCGGAACGCACCAGCATGCGCCGGGTAGTGGGATCGACCATCGACGAGATGGTGGTGATGTGACCGCGGAACGTCCGGTTCGGAAAGGAGAGTACGCTTACTCGGACTTCCTGGCCGACCTGGAAGGCAGGAGCGTCGCTCTCGGTGACGTTGGCGAGCATCCACATGGTCGAGACGTCGGCGACCGTGAAGGGCGCCGGCGGATTGCCGGTCTGCACGTAAAGCCCTGGAGAAGCGTTGCGAGCGGTGATTCGACCGGAGATCGGGCTCGGGACGACGAGCGTCGGATCGACCTTGCGCTCCGCGATCATGCGGTCCATCTCGGCGTCGGTCTTGCCGAAGATGCGGACGGAATCGCGGGCGGCGCGCAGCGCGCCCTCGGCGGTCTGCTGGTCGGAGACCGCCTGCTCCAGGTCCTTCTGGGAGATCGCCCGCGTCTCGTAGAGAGTCTTCAGGCGCGTCAGGTTCTTGGTGGTGAGCTGCAGAACCGCCGCCGCCGAGATCAGGGTCGAGCTCGCCTGGAGGAGGTCGGGGCTGTCGATGGTGAAAAGGAGCTGCCCCTTCTTCACTTCATCGCCGATCTTGGCGAACAATCCGATGATCCGGCCGGCATAGGGCGTAAAGACCTGGGTGAGCAGATCCTCATTGAAATCGATGCTGCCGACCGCGCGCTTCTCGATCGGAAACTGATGCATCTCGATGGTTTCGACCCTGACGCCTTTGAGCTGGGACTCGGAAAGCTCGATGCTGTCGGACGGCAGGTTGTCGGCGCGCGCTTGCTCGGTGATTCCGTCGATTCGACAGCGTTGGCGACGCCCCCTTCCAGCTTGGGAGCGCTGCCGTATCTGACGGCGAAATAGGCGCCGGCGGCGAAGCTGAGCGCGGCGATGCCGCGCCTATGGTCATGGTACGCCGAGGATTTCTCATGAATCGACGCGCTGCACTCGCTTTTCCCGACTGCATGAGATGACATGCGCCCGGAAGCTGTTCTACTGATACTGATGACGGTGCCTACTGTGATTGATCACACTGCGCCGCGGCCGCTGCTCAAATGTCGAGCTACGGCTCAATTAGTCGGCCGACGGCTGCCTTGATCGCAGCCTGAGTGCGCGTGGCGGCCCCGAGCTTGACGCGGGCGTTGTCGAGATGGAAATCGATCGTTCGTTTCGACAGCTCGAGAATTTCGGCGATCTGAGCGGACGTCTTGCCGCGCGCCACCCAGGTCAGCGTATCGATTTCCCGATCGTTGAGCATGACGAGTTTCGGCCATACCTCGTTACGGGCGACGCCGGCGAGTCGCGCATTGATGATCATGTGGAGACGTTCGAAGTCGATCGGCTTGGTGATGTAATCGTCCGCGCCCAGGCGACGGCCGCGCAACTCGTCTTCCCGCGCGCTCATTGCCGTCAGAAATATGAAGGGTATTCGTCCGAGCCGTGGTGCAAGCTCGGTCAAACGCTCCAGCACCTCGAAGCCTGTCATCACCGGCATGTTGATGTCGCAGAGGACGAGGTCGGGCGTCTCCTTGAGAATGGCGACGAAGCCTTCGTGCCCATTGTAAGTCGCGAACGCGGTGAAGTCGCGGTCAGCGAGTTCTTCCACTATCAGAGCCGCAGTCTCGCGGTCATCTTCGATGCAGAGGATTTTCTTAGGTTCCACGGCCCGAATTCGCTGCGATTCCCTCTGCAACCGGAGGTGCCCGCTCGTGTAGTGAAGAAGTAAAAGTGCGTAAACTGTCACCTGTGGCAGCGGCCGCTGAGATAAATAACAGTCGTCGGTCGATCGAAACGTCCTGATCACCTCGCGTGGGTGCTCCGGTCATCGGAAAGCGTCCCGATCAGTGTTTTGCTGAAGCATTGTGGCCGATCACTGCGGCCGGCGCATGCGTGGCGCTCCCGCCGAGCATGGCTGCGCCGGTCGTCGGACGCCCCATCTGCGTGCCGCTCAGCGTACCTTTGGCCGTGAGCGGGGCCGCCGCAGCGTGCGGAGCGACCGAATGCAAGCTGGGTGCGCCTGGCGTCGGCGGTTTCGCCGCATTGATATTGGGTCCGCCCTGGCCGGGACCATGCGGCGCCCCGATCGTATTGGCAGCGGTGCCCGCAGCCGGCAGGCCGATCGCATTCCGAGCCGGCGCCACGACGGCAGACGTGCGAAGCGGCCGGCGGGTGCGCGACCAGTTGCCGGGGATTGCGGAGCGACAAAGGGCTTTGCCTTCGCCGCCGCGGGATGTCTGCTGAGCAAGGCCCGTGCTCGTCGCCGCTGCGAGGATGGCGATCGCACCTGCCGTCAATCGGAATGTGTTCAAGTCGCTCTCCACAATGGCGGCCGTGCGGCCGCGCCGGCTTAAGTCGAAGCGAGGTCCTGTCCGCCTTCGCTCACAAGGGGCCGCGGCTCCCGCCTCCAGTCGAGGATCATGCTCATCACCGCCGGAACGATAATGAGCAGCAGGATCGGACCGACCAGCATGCCGCCGACGACCACGGTCGCGAGCGGGCGCTGAACCTGGCTGCCGATCCCGGTCGATATGGCGGCGGGAAACAGACCGATGCAGGCCGAGAGCGCCATCATCATGATCGGGCGCATCTGCTGACTGGCCGCCTCGAACATCGCGTCGACCGAGCTCATCGTGTGCGAGTAGACCCGATGATACGCGGAGATGATGAGGATGCCGCTCATCACCGAGACGCCGAACAGCGACACGAAGCCGATCGCGGCGGAAATGCTGAAATTGAGATCCGACACGTAGAGCGCGATGAGGCCGCCGGCGACCGAGAAGGGAATACCCAACAACGCCATCAGCGAGTCGCGCAGCGAGTTGAACAGGCTGTAGAGGAGCACCAGGATGAGGACCAGCGCCACCGGGACGATCAGGGCGAGCCGTTTCTGCGCCTGCTGCATTCCCTCGAACTCGCCGGCCCACTGGATGCGATATCCGACGGGAAGCGTCACGTTCTGCGCGATCCGTTGCTGCGCCTCGGCGACCGCGCCCGCGAGGTCGCGTCCGCGCACGCTGAATTTGATCGGCACGTAACGCTGGTTTCGTTCGTGATAGATGTACGACGATCCGGTATCGAGGGTGATGCTGGCGAGCTCGCTCAAGGGGATGTAGGCGTTCCCCGCCGGGGTCTGATAGCCGACCTTGATGTTGCGGATGGCCTCGATGCTGTTGCGGTATTCGGCCTTCGCGCGCACCGTGACGTTGAACTGCCGGTCGGCCTCGAGCAGCGTCGTCGACACCGCGCCGCCGGTCGCGGCCTGGACGACGGTGTTGATGTCGGAAACGTTGAGCCCGTAGCGGGCGGCCTTCACACGGTCGATCGAAATATTCAGATTGGGCTGGCCGAGCACCCAGAATATTCCGAGATCGGTGATGCCTTTCACCTGCGCCATCTCGTGCATCATCAGCGCCGCGAGCCTTTCGAGCGTCACCAGGTCGGGACCGATGATCTTCGCCGAATTGGCGCCGCGCACGCCCGACAGGCCTTCCTCCACGTTGTCCTGGATGTACTGGGAGAAATTGAAGCCGATCCCGGTGAACTCCTTGGCGAACTGGGCCTGGAGCTCTTCGACCATCTTGTCCTTGTTCATGTCCGAGCGCCACTCGTCGAACGGCTTGAGCGGGACGAAGAACTCGGCATTGAAGAACCCCGCGGCGTCGCTGCCGTTGTCCGGTCGCCCGTGCTGCGACACCACGGTGATGACCTCGGGGTACTGCATGATGAGCTCGCGGATCCGATTGACGATCGGCATGCCCGCCTCGAGCGAAATGGTCGGCGGCATCGTCGCGCGGATCCACAGATTGCCTTCCTCCAGCGCCGGCAGGAATTCGCCGCCCAGGCGGGAGCCGATGAAGCCGCTGATGACGAGGAAGATCGCGCCGGCCACCGATATCACCACGCGATGGCTCAGCCCCCAGTTCAGCACCGGCGTGTAGACCGCGCGCAACATCCGCACCACGAAGGTCTCCGCCTCGTGGATGTGCTCGGGCAGCAGCAGCGACGCGAGGCACGGCGTGACGGTGAACGTCGCGATCAGCGCTCCGATGAGCGCATAGGCGTAGGTGCGGGCCATCGGGCTGAAGATCTGGCCCTCGACGCCCTGCATGGTGAAGAGCGGGATGAAGGCCGCCACGATGATGGCGGTGGAGAAGAACACCGCCTTGTCGATCTGTAGCGCGCTGATGAAAATCAGGCGGAGGCGGTCGGTCCAGCCCCCCGTGGTTCCGGGGCTCAACGAGCCCGTCGGATCGGTGCCCCATTTGCCTTCGGCGAGCTCCTGGAGCAGCAGCTGCCGTTTTTCGGGGGGCTCCTGGAAATTCCGATAGATGTTTTCGACGAGGATCACCGCCGCGTCGACGATGATGCCGAAGTCCACGGCGCCGACCGAGAGGAGATTGGCGTCTTCGTTGCGCAGCACCAGGATGATGATGCTGAAGAACAGCGCGAACGGAATGTTGATGCCGACGATGATGGCGCTGCGCAGATCGCCGAGGAACAGCCACTGCACCACGAAGATCAGAATGAATCCGAACAGGAGGTTGTGCATGACCGTCTTCGTGGTCACGGCGACGAGGGTGGTGCGCTCGTAGAACGGTACGATCTTCACGCCGGGCGGCAGGGTTCCGTCGGAATTGATCTTCTCGACTTCCGCCTTGATGCGTGCTGCGACGTCGTTGGTGTGAAGAGTGCGGTTCATCACCAGGATCGCCGCCACCACGTCGTCCTCGCTGTCCCGTCCCGCTTTGCCGAGCCGCGGGGCATATCCGATATAGACCGTGGCGACGTCCTTCACCTGCACGGGAACGCCGTTGAACTGGGCGAGCACGATGTTCTCGATGTCGGCGACGTGATAGCCCTGCGTCAGGTCCTGGGCGCCGCCGCTGTCCATCAGGCCGACGCCGCGGATGTTGACGGATTGCTGGCCGATATTGACCGTGCGGCCGCCGACATTGACGTTGGCATTCGAGACGGCGCTGACGACCTGGGGCAGGGTGACGTTGTAGGCGTCGAGCTTATGGAGGTCGACCTCGACCTGGTACTCCTTCGTGGTTCCGCCCCACGTGTTGACCTGCACCACGCCCGGCACCGAGAGGAACCGCCGCTGCAGGATCCAGTCCTGCACGGTGCGCAGGTTGGTCAGCCCGAAATGGGGCGGCCCGGAGAGTTGGTAGCGATAGATTTCGCCGACGAGGCTCGATCCCAGAATTTGCGGGGTGACGTTGTTCGGCAGGCTGACGTTCTGCTGGAGATTGATCGCAGCCTGGGTGAGGGCGAAATAGTATTCGACGCCGTAATAGAAGGTCACGCGGACGAAGGAGAGGCCGTAGAACGACGTCGAGCGGATGTTCTCGACACCGGGTGTTGCGGCAAGTCCGACCTCCATCGGTATCGTGTAGTAGCGCTCCATCTCTTCGGCGGAGAGGCCCGCTGTCTGCGCGGTGATTTCCAGAATCACCGGCGCCGGGTTCGGATAGGCCTCGATGTTCAGCCTGAGGAAGGCGATGGCGCCGCCGCCCGCGAACATCATCAGAATCAAAAGGACGATCGGACGCCGCGTCAGCCCGAACGTGAGCAGTCCTTTGATCACGGGTATGTCTCCGATTGCGCCCGGACGGGCGCGGCGGCGCAATCGGCTCCGAGCGGCCTCATTGCGCGGCGATGATCACTGCGTTGCTCAGGAAGATGGCGCCCTCGGTGGCCGCGAGCTCGCCCGCCTGAATTCCTTCGAGGATCTGATTGTAGCCGTCGCGCACCATGCCGACTTGAACCGCCCGCTTGGTGAAGCGGCGGCGGTCGGCGGTGACCCACACCGTCATGGTGCCGTCGCCCTCGCGCACCACGCCGTCGAGCGGAATCGCAACCGAGACCATCGGGGCGCCGGTGCGAATGACGTAGTTGGCGAACAGGCCGGCCCGCAGCTCATGGTTGGGGTCGGCGATTTCGGACCGCACCAGGAGGCGACGCGTGTTCGGGTCGACCGCGGATGCGATGGTGGTGATGTGCCCCTGGAATACCCGGTTGGGGAACGCCAATACGTGGACGCTCACCTCCTGGCCGACCTTGAAGGCCGGGCTGTCGCCCTCGGTGACGTTGGCGAGCATCCACATGGTCGAGATGTCGGCCACCGTGAACGGCGCCGGCGTATTGCCGGGCTGCACGAACAGGCCGGGGGCGGCATTGCGCGCGGTGACCCGGCCGGCGATCGGGCTCACGACCACGAGCGTCGGGTCGACGCGGCGTTCGGACGACCATGCGGTCCATCTCGGCGTCGGTCTTGCCGAAGATGCGAACCGCGTCGCGGGCGGCGCGCAGGGCGCCCTCGGCGCTCTGCTGGTCCGAGATCGCCTGTTCCAGGTCCTTCTGGGAAATCGCCCTTGTGTCGAAGAGATTCTTCAGGCGCGCCAGGTTCTTCGTGGTGAGCTGGAGGACGCCGGCGGCCGAGATGAGGGTCGAGCTCGCCTGCAGCAGGTCCGGGCTGTCGATGGTGAAAAGGACTTGGCCTTTCTTGACCTCGTCCCCGACCTTGGCGAACAGCCCGTTGATTCGACCCGGATACTGGGTGAATACCTGCGTCAGCAACTCTTCGTTGAAGTCGATGCTTCCGACGGCCGTCTTTTCGACGGGAAATTCACGCTCCCCGACCGCCTCGACCTTCACGTATTTGAGCTGACTCTCGGACAGCTCGACGCTGTCGGGTCTGGGAGGAGGGCCGGCGCGACCCTTGTTCGGCTCTGCAGACTCAACCGCGTTGGCGACGCCGCCCTCCAACTTTGGCGCGCCGCCGTAGTAGACCGCGACGTAGACCCCGGCCGCGAAGCTCAATACGGCAAGCCCGACGGCCGCGCCTATCGTCATGGTGCGTTTGCGATTACTCATGATGGACCGTGCGCGATGGGGAGGGTAAGGCGGCCCTCAGAACTCGGACCCTGCATTGGTAATAATAGCAGGTCTACTGTGACAAATATCAGGAACTTGCAAGGATGTTGCGGTTCCGCCACTCATGGGCGATTTATCTCTCTTGATCAAATGCTTAAGCCGACTCTGGCGAGCAAGGCGCGAGGACCGCGTGGGCCCATGCGTGTCACCGGTTAGCCCCTCGATGTCAGGGTCTTAGTCCTTCGTTCGGTCCTGCCGGCTGAAGTTTTGGGCGGTTGGCTCGTTTTGGTACATTTGATACCCCCCGCCCCTTTTCTTCAGTGTGTCCAAAAGGATGCAGGGGGTAAGATTCCCTCGCCGGGTGGCAGAAATTACAGTTCCTCATCTGGCCTTTCCGATCGTACCGTTAATAATGCGTTAAGTTTCGTGAGCCGGGTTGGGACGGCTCACTGAGCGGGGTGGGTGGGTTAATGTTCTGGAAGCAAGCGCCGGTCATCGTCGCTTTGATCGGAGCTGCGACGCTGGTCTCCAGCTGCGCAGTGGGCCCGAACTTTGCGGCCCCGGCTGTCCCGGAAGCGTCGCGCTACACCAAGGAGCCGCTGGCCCCGAGCACGAGCTCGGCGCCGGTGCGCGACGGACAATCCCAGCACTTCATCAACGGGCGCGACCTTCGCGGCGACTGGTGGACGCTCTACCATTCGCCCGGGCTCAACGCGGTGGTCGGCAGGGCGTTGGAAGGCAATCCCAACCTGCAGTCGGCCATTGCTGCCGTGCGGGTCGCCAAGGAACTGACCTATGCCGAGCAGGGCAAGTTCTTTCCGACCGCGCAGACGAACTTCAATCCGACCCGCCAGCAGCTCGCGTCCTCGGTCGCCCCGACCCTGAACAACGGCGCCCAGCGGTTCGACCTCTACACCGCGCAGGTTCTGGTGTCCTACAGCTTGGACATTTGGGGCGGTGAGCGCCGGACCATCGAGTCGCTGCAAGCGCAGGAGGACGCGCAGCGCTTCCTGGTGGAGGCGGCCTACATCACGCTCACCACGAATATCGTCGTCGCCGCCATCCAGGAGGCCACGCTGCGCGGCCAGATCGACGCGACCAACCAGCTCATCGCCGTCAACAGCAAGATGCTGGAGTTGCTGCGCCGCCAGTTCATGGAAGGCTATGCCAACCGCAATGACGTCGCGCTGCAGGAGGCGCAGCTCGCCCAGACGAAGATTCTTCTGCCGCCGCTGCGCAAGGCATTAGCGCAGCAGCGCAATCTCCTCGCGGCACTCAGCGGCCGGCTCCCGGCGGACGAGCCGAAGGAGACCTTCAACCTCGCGTCGTTGACCCTGCCGACCGAATTGCCGGTGAGCCTGCCGTCCCAACTTGTCGAGCAGCGCCCGGACGTGCGGTCCGCCACGGAGCTCCTGCACTCGGCGAGCGCCCAGATCGGCGTCGCCACGGCGAACATGCTGCCGAACGTCAGCCTTAGCGCCACCGGCGGCTATCAGGCGCCCTGGCTCGCGCCGCTGATCGCCCCACAAAACGTATTCTGGCTGCTGGGTGCGAATGCAACACACACGGTGCTCGACGGATTCTCGCTTGCTCCACCAGCGCCGGGCGGCCGACGCCCTCTATGATGAGGCGGCGTGGAACTACCGCACGACAGTGGTCACCGCGTTCCAGAACGTGGCCGACGCCTTGCGCGCCATCCAGAACGACGCCGACGCGCTCAAAGCGGCCGTGGACTTCGAGCGCGCAGCGAAGACGAGCCTCGATCTCGCGCAGCAGCAGATGGCGTCGCGGCAACGCCAACTTCCTCTATCTGCTCAATGCCCAGATCGTCTACCAGAACGCCATTCTCGACGCGGGTTCAGGCCCAGGGTAACCGCCTGAGCGATACCGCCGCCTTGTACATGGCGCTCGGTGGAGGCTGGTGGAATCGCGAGGGACCGCCGCCGGAAATGAAGCTCGACGTGGTGACGGCGCAGATCGTGCCCTATGGGGCACGGCCATGAGGGGGAATGCGAACGCGGCGCTCGCAGCCGCATCGACGCACGAGTGGGAGCACAAGGTGGGACGTGCCATGAAGAGAATATCGACTTGGGGACTGGCGCTTGCCGCGATGTTCGTGTCAGGCGCTGCCAGTGCGGCCGACATCTTTTCCGCCGCTCCGGCGTATCCGTCAGCCTTCAGTCCGGTCCCGTATTACAACTGGACCGGGCTCTATGTCGGGGCCAACGCAGGCGGGGCCTTCGGCAATCCCAACTGGTACGACGCGGTCGACACGGCGGGCGGGGCCTATAACGCGACCAGCGGGTTGATCGGCGGTACGATCGGCTACAATTCGATGACGCTCGCGCCGTTCGTGTTCGGCGAAGAGGTTGACCTCGACGTCTCGCGGTTCAAGAGCACCATCTCGTCGACGCCCGCGTGCGCACCCGGGTGCAACTTCCGGAGCGACTGGGTGGGAACGGCGCGCCTGCGCTTCGGCGTCGCGCTCGATCCGTTCCTTCCTTATGTGACGGGCGGCCTGTCGTTCGCCCAGCTGTCGACCGACCTCGGCGGCCTTCCGTTCGGCACCCAATCGAAGATCAACCTGAGCTGGGTCGTCGGCGTCGGCGTCGAATACATGCTGTGGGACCGCTGGAGCGCCAAGATCGAATATCTCTACATCGACAGCAGCGGCATCAGCTGCGACGTCGCCTGCGGGGTAACGAACGTCGCCGGTGCCACGACCAACAACGTGGTCAGCTTCAATCTGCATGAAAGTGTGGTGAGGCTCGGATTGAACTACCGGCTCTGGAATTTCTACTGATCGTCCCGGTGGCGGGCCGTTTGGCCCGCCGATGTCCATTGCTCTCGACCTCTCCGGCTCAAAGCGGCATTCTTCCAGTGCCGCCAAAACCAGGGAGGACTCGAATGAACAAGCTGACAATGACGGCGATCGCCACGGCAGCCGGATTTATGGCCGGAGCCGCGTGGTCGCAGGCGCCGCAACAGGGGCCCAGGTTCGAGCCGAAGCCCTATTTCCAGATGCCGCTCGAGAACGATCCGTCACGCGTCGTGCGGCTGCAATCGGTCGTGATTCCAGCCGGCGCCGGCAACCAGTTCCACCGCCATCCGGGGGATCAATGGTGGGCGGTGCAGGAGGGCGAAGTCACCTACACCATCAAGGGCCAGACGCCGCGCGTCCTCAAGGCCGGCGAGTTTGTCTACGTGCCGCGCGGCACCGTTCACCGCAATCAGAACATGTCGGGCATGCCGGCACGTTCGATCGAGCTCAACATCACCGACAAGGACAAGCCGCAGACCGAGCAGGTGGCGGAATAGCCGTGCCAGCCGACCGCGAGCGAGCCTCGCTTGCCCGCGGTCCTGAACTCGTTCAGGCCGGCTTGCCGCCGTTCTTCTTGCATTCGGCGCGGAAGGTCTTGCGCTCCTTGCCGTGCAAGCCCTTCGCTGTCGCCTGATCGGAGCAGGCTTTCGAAACCGCCTTTTTGTCGGTCTTGTCGCCCGCAACAGGTGCCGACGGCGCCGCGACGGGCTTGGAACCCGTCGCCGGTTTCGTGTCCGCAGGAGCCTGGGCCAGCGCCACGCCCGCGCCGAGCACAAGAATCATCACCGACGATGCCAACCCGCGAGACCACTTCATTTGCAACCTCCTGAACTTCGAACAGGATGGCAACCTAGCGGCCCCGCACCAACAATTCAAAGCGATTGCAAACGATCCCGCCGCAACAAGTCTTAGCGCGTGGTCGGGGCCGGCTGCTGCCTCTGCGCCGCATGCGCCTGGTGGCGTCCGACGAGGCAACCGGGGGCAGCACCGAGTAGGCCGTGATGGCCGGCGTAATGGCCGGCGACGCCGCCGATCAGCGCGCCCTTGATGCACCCTTTGGCCTCGGACACGGACGGAGCGAAAAGCACAAGGGAAGCGAGAGCTGCGCCCGCCACGGTCTTGATCATGTAGAACTCCTTGTTCGGTGCGCGAATTGTCGGCTGCGCCAAGTTTCGTGCGCCGAAAATGAACTCAGCGCGATTTGGTTCCCGTCAGCTTCCGCCGGCGCGCGGGGCGCGGCGTTCGAGCGGATGGATCGCGAGATCGATCATCTTGCCGAAGCGCAGCACCTTGATCGCAACGGTCTGGTCGATCCGCGTGCCGTCGAGCAGACGAATCAAATCGTCGATCCCGGCGATCTGGTCGGTGCCGAGGCCGATGATGATGTCCTGGGTCTCGAGCTCCGCCGCGGCGGCCGGGCTCCCTGCCTCGATCCCGGTGACGAGGACGCCGAGCCGATTGGCGAGGCCGGCTTCGGCCGCGTAGCGGCGCGGCACCGGCACGGTCTGTGCGGTGACCCCGATATAGGCGCGCCGCACCCGCCCATGGCGGATGAGCTCGCCGAGCACGAATTGCGCGGTGTTGCTTGCGACCGCAAAGCAGATGCCCTGGGCGCCGGCGATCACGGCGGTGTTGATCCCCACCACCTCGCCGCGGGTCGAGACGAGGGGGCCACCGGAATTGCCGGGATTGAGCGCGGCGTCGGTCTGCACGACGTCTTCGATCAGCCGTCCGTTCGATCCGCGCAGCGAGCGGCCGAGCGCGGACACCACGCCGGAGGTCACGGTGAATTCGAAGCCGAGCGGATTGCCGATCGCGATCACCAGCTGGCCGCGGCGCAAGCGCTTGGAATTGCCGAGCGCCGCCGAGAGGAGCTGGCGCACGGCGTCGGCGCGCAGCAGCGCGAGGTCGGTGTCGCGGTCCTCGCCGAGAAGCCGCGCCTCCATGACCCGGCCCTCGCTGTCGGTCAGGCGAACCTCGCGATGGCCGTTGACCACATGGCTGTTGGTGAGAACGAGCCCGTCGGGCGAGATGATGACGCCGGAGCCGAGGCCGCCGGAATTGCGTCCCTGGCCACGCGTCTCGACCCGCACCACCGCGGGGCCGATCTTGTCGACGACCGCCGCGATCCCCTGAGAGAGGCTGTCGAGCACGGCGATCGCCGCGTCTTGCGGACGCTCGTCCACGCGGTCGCCGCCGGCGGGCACGTCCGCTTCGGAAAAGTCATGATGGGTGTTGAGCATGAAGCATATGTAAGAGGGCGCGCGGCATTTGGAAGATGCGACTCGGTTGGGGAAGGTCTCACACCATGACGAGGCCGGTCCGCAAAGCGATGGCGACGGCTTCGAGGCGTGTACTGGCGCCGAGCTTCTCGGCCAATGATGCGACGTGGAATTTCGCGGTGTGCACGGAGACATCGAGCGCCCGCGCAATCGCCTTGTTGGAGGCCCCCGCGGCGAGCAGCGCCAGCACCTCGCGCTCGCGCGCCGTGAGGGCGACGCTTGCCGTGTGGTCCGCTTCGTCGTCCTCGGCGCTGTCGGGATCGAATCCCTCAGCCCACCGGCCGGTTGCGGCCTGATCGGTCGTGCCGCGGGCCGGTGCGATGGTGAAGCCCGCGGCAATCACGGTGATCGCGGCGCCGAGCAGCATCGGAGCGACATCCGGCGGCAGGACCGCGCGGATGTCGCTCCGCCATGCCCCCGCTTCCTCGGCCGACGCCAGCGCGATCATCGGTCCGGCGACGCTCGATCGCGTGGTCGGCAATCGTCACGTCGGCGACGCCGCTTTCATCCGCTGCGAAATCCCCCGCCGCTCCGAGCGCCAGCGTGATGCGCTCGCGCAGAATCGGGTCCGCGATGCGAATTGCGACGCGCACCGCGGCGCGTCCCTCGCGCTGCCGGGTGCGTTGCCGGGGCAGGGGGGCGGCCACCGATCAGCCGTGAGGCCGCGCCGCGACGGTGACCTCGAGCTTCGTCGGTGCGCCCGCACGCAGCAGATCGATCGCCGCGCGGCGTCCGACGCTTTCGGGACCGAGGCGCTGATAGACGCCGCGCACGCCGGTCACCGGCTCGCCATCCAAGGCGACGATGACGTCGCCCTGCTTGAGCCCGCCGGCATGCGCCGGTCCGGCCGGATCGACGGTGACCACCATCGCGCCGCGGCGGTGGTGCTCGCCTTCCCGGATCGGCACCGATTGCAGCGAAACGCCGAGATAGCCGCGCGCCACATGGCCCTTTTCCTTGATGGTCGCGACCACCCGAGCGATCGTCGCTGTGGGAATGGCGAGCACGCGGCGGCGCGGCCCGTGGACGGCCATGCCGATCAGTTCGCCGTCAGGGGTGACGAGCGCGCCACCCTCGGCGGTCATCGCAAGGCGCAGATCGAAGCGCAGCCTCACATCGATCTTGCCGCCGTGGGAGCTGTGCCAGGGGCCGCCGGCCAGCGCGACGATCCCGAACGCAGCGATGACGTCGGCATCAGCACGCCCGACCGCGACGGCGAGATGACCGGGCCGCAGCTCCGATGCGGCCGTGTGGGCGATCGGCCGCGCCTCGCCGGCAAAGCGCAGCACGGCGATATCGGTCGAGGGATCGCGTCCGGCGAGCGTTGCCTCGACGCGGCGCCCGTCGGCAAGCGTGAGCGCGAGATCGGCGTCGCGCGCGACGGTTTCCTCGGCGGTGACGACAAGACCGGGCTCCCAGACGATGCCGCTCGACGGAAAGCGCCCGCGACCGTGGACGGCGACGATCGCCGGGGATGTTGCGTCGATGGTCGCCGCGAGATCGCGCGAGAATTGGGTGAGGGCGTTTGCCATTGGTTCCTCCATGTTGGGGGAAGGTGGGCGCCCTGGGAGCCGCGCACAACTGACCGGATGGCTAGGGCCGGAAAGGTGCGCGCGACACGCTGCAAGCGGTGCGCGTTCCGCCTTGCCTTTTCGCGGACCGTGGCCCAGAACCATCCGCGAGATCCGCGAGCGAGGGGCAGGAGCATGGTCGATTTTCGCGCGGCCCGGCGGGCCATGGTCGATGGTCAGATCCGCACCAACGGTGTGATCGATCTCGAGCTCATCGGCGCAATGCTGGATGTCCCGCGGGAAGCCTTCGTGCCGGAGCGGCAGGCGGCCGTGGCCTATCTCGATCGCGATCTTCCCCTGCCGTCACGCAGCGGAACGCCGCGCTATCTCATCAAGCCCGAGGTGACGGCCAAGCTGATCCAGGCTGCGGACGTGACGGCTCAGGATCGCGTGCTGGTGGTGGGCGCCGCTACCGGCTATTCGGCCGCGATCATGGGCCGGCTCGCGGCCGCGGTGACAGCGCTCGAGGAGGACCCCGGCCTCGCTGAGATGGCCCGGGCGAATTTGCAACACCTCGGTGTCGGCAACGTCACGGTGGCGAGCGGCTCGCTGTCGGCCGGGTGGCCCGCCGCGGCTCCGTACGACGTCATCCTGGTCGAAGGCGGTGTCGAGACCGTTCCGCAGGCGCTGTTCGACGAGCTGGCGGCAGCGGGGCGGCTGATCACCGTGGTCTACGAAGGCAGCGGCGATTCGGCCGGTCCGGTCGACGGCAAAGTCGGGAAGGCGACCCTCTATCGGGACGTGAGGGGGGAGGTCGGCGGCCGCGCCCTGTTCGACGCCTCGGCGCCGTTGCTGCCCGGTTTCGCCAAGGCCCGCGCTTTCGTCTTCTAAACGCCGGAAAAAGGCCGCGAAGCGCTTCGCACCGCCGCAAAAAAGGCTGTGCGGAGCAATATTTCGCCGGTATGGCGGTGTTGCCGTCGTGCGCCAGTCGGCTTTTTTCGATCCCCCAACACAGGAACCCTGTTTTGCGCGCGGCGACGGTTGTCTATGTTGCCTCTTGGGTGGCGTAATCAGTGCGAGGCAAGGCGCAGTCCCGCGCCGACGTAGAGTGGGGAATGCCTTTGGGTGCCGGGGTTCTACGGCGGTGGGTGGCTTACGGCGCGGTCGTCGCATTGGCGACCAGCCATACCGGCGCGTCTGGCGCGCATGCGGATACGTTGCCGGGCGCGCTGATCCAGACTTACACCTGCAATCCGCAGCTCAATTCGCAGCGTGCGGTGGTGCGTGCCACCGATGAGGGCGTTCCGCAGGCGCTGTCGGGCTATAAGCCGCGCATCACGGCGACCGCGTCGACCGGCCAGCAGTACACGACGGGCGTGTCGAGGACGACGTTCTCCGCGACCCAGGTCGGCACCGGCTCACCGCTGGTCGGGGCGCTCAATTACCCGCGCGTCGGCGCCGGCTACACGCCGAGCAGCGTGGGCGTGACCGTCAACCAGACCGTCTACAACGGCATGCAGACGGCGAATCGCACGCGGCAGGCCGAATCGAACACCTCGATCGCCCGCGAAACCCTGCGGGTGACCGAGCAGACGATCCTGCTCAATGCCGCCACCGTCTACATGGATTCTGCTGCGCGACACCGCGCTGCTCGAGCTGCAGCGGCGCAACGTCGAGGTGCTGCAGGAGCAGTTGCGGCAGACCCGCGACCGCTTCATCGTCGGCGAAGTGACCCGCACCGACGTCGCCCAGGCCGAGACCAATCTTGCGGCCGGCCGCGCGCAGGTGCTCGTCGCCGAGGCGAATTTGGCGCGATCGAAGGCGACGTATCGTCAAGTCGTCTGTGTGGACGCGGGCACGCTCGCTCCGGGCGCCCCGGTCGATCGCCTGCTGCCTCCCAAGCTGCCGGCTGCGGTGCAGATCGCCCGCGCGCGGCACCCCAGCGTCGGCGTCGCCATGTTCGGCATCGATTTCGCAGCACTCCAGGTCAAGATCAACGAGGGTTCGCTCTACCCGACCGCGACCCTCGTGGGCACCGTGCAGCAGCAGTGGGAAACCGACCTCACCAGACAGGCGCTGCAACAGTTCAACGCCTTCGTGCTCGGCCAGCTCAGCGTGCCGATCTACCAGGGCGGCCAGGAGTATTCGCTGATCCGACAGGCCAAGGAGACGGTCGGGCAGAAGCGCATCGACCTCGACACCGCACGTGACGCCGCACAGGCCAACGTGATCACCGTGTGGGCGCAGCTCGAAGCCTCGAAAGCTTCGATCTACGCGACCCAGACCCAGGTGGCGAGCGCCGAGATTGCCCTCAACGGCGTGCGCGAGGAAGCGCGCGTCGGCCAGCGCACCACCCTCGACGTGTTGAACGCGATCATCGCGCTCGTCAATGCGCGCACCGCGCTCGTCACGGCCCAGCACGACCGGGTCGTCGCCTCCTACGCGACGCTCGCCGGCGTCGGCGAGCTCAACCTGCCGAAGCTCGGACTGAACATCCCGCTCTACGATCCGGTGGTTCATTATCAGCAGGTGCGCGACGCCTGGGCGGGCGTGCGCAATCCCGACGGACGGTAAGCGGTCTTCGATTCGCCGCGGGCGACGACGAGCCCGCGGGTGATCTCTGCGCGTTGCTTGCGTTCCGCCGTTCGACTGCAATACTTGCGAATCTGATAAAGACGACCCGCGAGGCGCGATTCGCAGCCGTATCCCGTTGCGCGGATCGCCATGGGAATATTTTGATGTCTCAGCCGGCCAAGATGCCAGAGCCGACGATGGAGGAAATCCTCGCGTCGATTCGTCGGATCATCGCTGAAGACGATCTTCGGCCGCCGCCTCCGCCCCCTGCCGATCCGGCACCTGCCGATCCCACACTTTCCAATCCCGCACCTGCCAATCCGGCCCCTCCAGAGCCGGTAGCGACGCCCGCAGGCGCACAAGCGGCGCCGCGCGAGGACTTCGTCGAAGGATTCGACGATCCGCAGGTCTCGAGCGTTGCCGCGAACGATACGTTCGAGCAGCGGGAATCGCCCTGGCGGCCGGGCGAGCTTGCGGACATCGACGGCACGGCGGAGGAGGCGCATGAGCCCGCCGCGCCGGACATCGATCACGATCCGCCGAACCCCTTCGCAGCGCTCGAAGCCCTGAGATTCGCCAAACCAGACCCGGCGCCGCCGGAGCCGGTGCGGGATCAGCCTTCCCGCGAGCCACCGCCGCGGCTCGAGCCTTTCAGGTCCGAGGCCGCGATGGCGGAACTCGCCAAGATGCCGAGATTCGAATTGCCGCGACGTGACACGGCAAGGTGGGAATCACCGCGGCCAGAAACCCAGGAGCCAATCAGACCTGAGTCGATAAGGCCTGAGCCGCCAAGACCAGATCCAATGAGACCGGAGCCGACGCGAGCGGAGTCAGCGAGGGCACCCGCTGCAGCCCCGCCTCCTGCGCTGCGCGCTTTCGACGATGGCCTGCTGTCGCCGCACACGACGGCTGCGGTCGATCTCGCCTTCAACACGCTCGCGCAGACCGTGCTGGTGCAGAACTCCCGCACGCTCGAAGACCTCGTGCGCGAAATGCTCAAGCCGATGCTCAAGGCGTGGCTCGACGACAATCTGCCGGGCCTCGTCGAGCGGTTGATCCGCGCCGAGATCGAACGGGTATCGCGCGGCCGCAGCTGAAGACGTAGCTTCCCGCGCCGCGACCGAAGCCCCTGCATGTCGAACGCCCGGCTTCTGGGCCCTTCGCCGCGCCGATCCGGCGTGTGTTCCTGCAGGCGCCCGGCTTCGCCGGTACGATCCCGACGCGGAACCGTTGACAGGGCAGGCCTCGCCGGGCTTGTTGCGGCTTGCCAATGCCGGGTACCCGCGATGATTGAAAAGACCTATCAACCTGCAGAAATCGAGCGCCGCATGTGGGCCGCCTGGGAGGAGGCGGAGGCCTTTCGCGCGGGCCGCCCCGAGCGCAAGCACGCCAAGCCCTATTGCATCATCATCCCGCCGCCCAACGTGACGGGCTCGCTGCATATGGGCCATGCGCTCAACAACACGCTCCAGGACGTGCTGTGCCGCTTCGAGCGCATGCGCGGCCGCGACGTGCTGTGGCAGCCGGGCACCGATCACGCCGGCATCGCCACCCAGATGGTGGTCGAGCGCCAGCTGATGGAACGCCAGGAGCCCGGGCGCCGCGCCATGGGCCGCGAGAAGTTCGTCGAACGCGTCTGGGCAGTGGAAGGCCGAATCCGGCGGCATCATCGTCAACCAGCTCAAGCGGCTCGGCGCGTCGTGCGACTGGTCGCGCGAGCGCTTCACCATGGACGAAGGCCTGTCGAAGGCCGTCCTCAAGGTGTTCGTCGAGCTCTATCGACGCCGGGCTGATCTACAAGGACAAGCGGCTGGTCAACTGGGATCCGAAGCTGCAGACCGCGATCTCCGATCTCGAGGTGCAGCAGATCGAGGTCAAGGGCAGCCTCTGGCACATCAAGTATCCGATCGAGGGATCGGACTGAGTTCATCATCGTCGCGACGACGCGGCCGGAGACCATGCTGGGCGACACCGCGGTCGCGGTGCATCCCGAAGACGAGCGCTACAAGCACCTCATCGGCAAAACGGTGGTGCTGCCGCTGGTCGGGCGCCGCATCCCGATCGTCGCCGACGACTATGCCGATCCGGAGAAGGGCACCGGCGCCGTGAAGATCACGCCGGCCCACGACTTCAACGACTTCGAGG
This sequence comes from uncultured Alphaproteobacteria bacterium, assembly GCA_963793985.1. Lineage (GTDB taxonomy): Bacteria > Pseudomonadota > Alphaproteobacteria > Rhizobiales > Xanthobacteraceae > JAJPKK01. The sequence goes on from CAWCCG010000023.1 coordinate 32,594, forward strand.
TCGGCAAGCGCCACCATCTCGCGATGATCAACGTGCTCGACATCGAGGCGCAGCTCGACCTCGACGGCAACATCGAGTTCTTGGAAGGCCTGCCGGCTTCCGCTGAGCTCGACGAGACCCTCGCGCTGCACGGCCTCGACCGCTTCGAGGCGCGCAAGCGGATCGTGGCGCGGCTCGAGGCAATGGGGCTCCTCGACAAGATCGAGCCCAACACGCACATGGTGCCGCATGGCGACCGCTCGAATGCGGTGATCGAGCCGTTCCTCACCGACCAGTGGTACGTGGACGCCAAGACGCTCGCGCGAGCCGGCGATCGCCGCGGTGCGCGACGGCCGCACCGCATTCGTGCCGAAGAACTGGGAGAAGACCTACTTCGAGTGGATGGACAACATCCAGCCGTGGTGCATCTCGCGCCAGCTCTGGTGGGGCCACCAGATTCCCGGCCTGGTACGGGCCGGACGGCAAGGTGTTCGTCGCCGAGACCGAGGAGGAGGCGGTCTCGCGCGCGCTCGCCTATTACGCCGAGACCGAGGCGATCACGCCGATGCAGGCGCACGACATGGCGCTCGATCCGGAGAGCCGCGAGCCTTTCCTGCTGCGCGACGAGGACGTGCTCGACACCTGGTTCTCGTCGGCGCTGTGGCCGTTCTCGACGCTCGGCTGGCCCGACAAGACGCCGGAGCTTGCGCGCTACTATCCGACCGACACCCTCGTCACCGGCTTCGACATCATCTTCTTCTGGGTCGCGCGGATGATGATGATGGGGCTGCACTTCATGAAGGAGGTGCCGTTCGACACGTCTACATCCACGCCCTCGTCCGCGACGAGAAGGGCGCCAAGATGTCGAAGTCGAAGGGCAACGTCATCGATCCCCTCGAGCTGATCGACGAGTACGGCGCCGACGCGCTGCGCTTCACCCTGGCCGCGATGGCGGCACAGGGCCGCGACATCAAGCTCGCGAAGGCAGCGCGTCGAGGGCTACCGCAACTTCGCGACCAAGCTCTGGAACGCCTGCCGCTTCGCCGAGATGAACGGCTGCGCCACGCTGCCGGGCTTCGAGCCGGACGACGTCGACGGAGGTGCTCAACCGCTGGATCGCGCACGAGACAGCGCGCACCGTCGACGAGGTCGACCGCCGGCGATCGAGGCCTACAAGTTCAACGAGGCGGCGAGCGCGGTCTACCACTTCGTCTGGAACATCTATTGCGACTGGTACCTCGAGCTCGCCAAGCCCGTGCTGCTCGGCCCGGACGTCGCCGGCGAAGGCCGAGACCTGCGCGACGGTCGCCTGGGCGCTCGACCAGATTCTGCGCGCTGCTCCATCCCTTCATGCCGTTCATCACCGAGGAATTGTGGAAGGTCACCGCCGAAGGCGGCGTCGCCCGCGAGGACCTCCTGGCGCTGAGTCCCTGGCCGCTGCTCACCGGGCTCGATGACGAGGAGGCGGAGGCCGAGATCGGCTGGGTCATCGACCTCGTCAACGCGATCCGCTCGGTGCGCGCGGAGATGAACATTCCGCCGGCGCTGCAGATTCCGCTCGTGCTCGCGACGACGGCGGAGAAGACGCGGGCGCGGGCGACGCGCTGGGCCGACATGATCAAACGCCTCGCGCGCATCGCCGACATCTCCTTTGCCGATGCGCCGCCGCAGGGCGCCGTCCAGCTCCTGGTGCGCGGCGACATCGCGGCGCTGCCGCTCAAGGGCGTCATCGACATCGGCGCCGAGAAGTCGCGCCTGGAGAAAGAGCTCACCAAGGTCGCGGCCGACATCGCCCGGGTCGACGCCAAGCTCGGCAACGCCGACTTCGTCGCGCGCGCGCCGGACGAGGTCGTCGAAGGCGAGCGCGAGAAGCGCGAGGACGCGGTGGCGCGCCAGGGCAAGATCAACGAGGCGCTGGAGCGGCTCAAATCGGTGGCGTGATCCTGAACCTGCGAGACTCGAGCCCATGTCGAATCTTTCCCTGACGCTTGCCTGCTGGGACTACGACCGCACCCGGCCGCTGTTCGACGGCCGGGTCAAGGCCGAGGGCATCGATCTCGACTTCAAGGTGATGCGGCCGCGCGAAATTTTCCCGCGCATGCTCGATCGCCGGGAGTTCGATATCTCCGAGCTGTCCTTCGCGTCGTTTGCGACTCTCAAGGCGCGCGGCGAGTGTCCGTTCGTCGGCCTGCCGATCGCGCTGTCGAAGATCTTCCGCCACTCCTGCATCTATGTGCGGCCCGGCGCCGGCATCACGAAGCCGGCCGACCTCAAGGGCAAGCGGATCGGGGTCTCGCAATACGCCGCGAGCGCCATCGTCTACATGCGCGGCATGATGCAGCACGACTACGGCCTGATGCCCGGCGACTCGCACTGGTTCATGGGCGGCCTCGAACGCGCCGGTGGCGCCGCCGAAGGTGCCGCTGAAACTGCCGGCGGACGTCCGGCTCGATTACCTCGCGGCCGACGAGACGCTCGAGGGGATGATGGAGAAGGGCGCGCTCGATGCGCTCTACTCCGTCTACATCCCGACGATCTTCCGCAACGGCTCGCCGTCGATCGCGCGGCTGTGGCCGAACTTCAAGGAGGTCGAGACCGACTATTTCCGGCGCACCGGCATCTTCCCGGTGATGCATCTCGTCGTCATCCGCGAAGACGTGCACCGCGCGCATCCGCAAGTCGCCGCGAGCATCTACCGGGCCTTCGGCGAGGCGCGTGACCACGCGCTCGAAGCACTGCCCGACAGCGACGCGCTCCACGTCGCGCTGCCGTTCCTGCTCGACCACGTCGAGGAAACCTGGCGCATCTTCGGCAAGCACTATTGGGACTACGGGATCGAGCCGAACCGCCCCGCCTTCGAGGCGATGGGCCGCTACCTCTTCGAGCAGGGCCTCGCCCCGCGCGTGGTCACGCCGGAGGAGTTGTTCCTGAAGATGTGAGTGGAGCGCTTCCGCTAACGTCTCCTCCGCCTTAACGCGCAAGCGGGAGAGGGGAAGTGGAATTTACCCGCCGTCATCGCCGGGCTTGACCCGGCGATCCCGATAATATGGCACGGCTGTGCCTCGATAAGCGGGATGGCCGGGTCAAGCCCGGCCATGGCGATTCTGCGTTCACGCCACCGCAGTCGGCGCCAGCGCGTCGATGTCGGTCACGACATCGATCACCGCGGGACGGTCTGCGGCGAGCGCCTGCGCGAGTGCCGCCGGGAAACCTGCGGCGTGCTCGACGCGAATGCCGAGCGCGCCCATGTCCTCGGCGATGCGGGCGAAGTTCATCTTGTTGAAGGTCCACAGCGAGCGGCCGCCTGTCGGTCTGGGTGCCGCCGTAGACGCGATCGAAGCCGCGCTTCGACTGATTGCCGCCGCCATTGTTGTTGACGACGGTGACGGCGTTGATGTTCCAGCGCACCGCCGTCTCGAGCTCGCCGATGTGATACCAGAAGCCGGCGTCGCCGGTGAACGTCACCACCGGCCGATCCGGTGCACCGCATTTCGCGCCGAGGCCGGCGGGAAACGCCCAGCCGAGATGCCCGGCGCTGCGCATATAGCTCTGGCGCGGGCTTTTGAGATCGTACATGCCGCCCATCCACATGCCGGCATGCCCGGTGTCGACGACGACGATGGCATCGTCAGGCACATGCAGCGACAGTTCGTGGCAGATGCGCTCGGGACGGATCGGCACCGCATCGGAGGTCAGCGCGGCGCGGTACTTGTCCTGCCACTCGCTGCAGATTTTCGTGGCTTCCGCGATCCACGGCTTGCGCTTGCCGGCGCTTGCACGATCTGCGGCGGCGATCATGCGGGCGAGCGTCACCTTCACGTCGCCGTTGACCGCGGCGAGCAGCGGATAGTTGCGGCCGAGCGCCTCGGGATTGATGTCGACCTGGATCGCCGGCGTGCCGATCGGCGGCACCGCCCAGAAATGGGTGGTCATGCCGCCGGTCTCGGAGCCGATGAAGAAGACGAGGTCGGCGCGGTTGACGACGCGGTTCGCGCTCTCGCGCGAATAGGTGCCGACGACGCCGACCGAGAGCGGATGGCTGCCGGGAATGGTGTCCTTGCCGTTGAGCGAGGTCGCGACCGGAATCTGCAGCGCCTCGGCGAGCGCGACGACTTCGGCCTGGGCACCCGAAGCACGCACGCCGCCGCCGGCGACGATCACCGGCCGTTCCGCCGCCTGCAGAATCGCGAGCGCGGCGAGCACGCTCGCCTGGTCCGGCTCCGGCCGGAACGGCGGCACGTGCGAGAACTGCGGCTCGCACAACGGCTCCATCTCCGCCTCCTCGGCGTCGACCTGGCCCTCGTTGCCGCGAAACTGCAGATGCACCGGCCCCGGCGTGCCGGAGACCGCGACGCGGAACGCCTGGCGCAGCATGTCGGGAAATCGCGTCACGTCGTCGACGGTGGCGTTGAACTTGGTCACCGGCTCGAACGCCGGCATGTCGTCGATCTCCTGGTAGACCTTGCGGAACTTGGTGCGCGGCTCGCGTCCGCCGGTCATGGCGATGACGGGCGAGTGCGCGAGCCAGGCATCGCGCAGGCCGGCGGCGAGATTGAGCGCGCCGATCACCTGGGCCATGCAGATGCCCGGCTTGCCGGAGGCCCGCGCATAGCCGTCGGCCATGTAGGCCGCGGATTTCTCGCCGTGGACATGGAGGCGCTTGATGTCGGAGCGGCGCTCCATCTCGACGAAGCTGCGGCGCAGCACGGCGGGCACGTGAAACACGTGGGTGACGCCGTAGTCCCGGAGCATGTCGGCCATACACTCGGCGCCGAGCATCTTCCTGCGATTATGTCCAAGCATGTGTTGTCCTTGAGCTTCGTCGAAATGGGTGTGCGCGTGCGGAGTCAGGGCGGATCGTGCCGCAGCGCGGTCTCCCGGCGGTGCATGAAGGTGACGGAGGCGAAGGCGCCGACCCATGAGCCGAGCGCCGCAAACGCCACATAGATCGGATTGCTGGTGTAGCTGATCACCGCGAAGGCGGAGAGCAGGTACCAGGTCGCGCTCCAGTTCGCCGCGCGAAAGCGGTGGCGATGGAGCACGGCCGAGGTGAAGAACACATAGGCCGCATCGGTGATGGCGGTCGAGGCGGCGACACCGAGTGCGATGAGCGGATTGATGCTGAGGTCCATGGGGCACTCCGTTCCAGGAATTTCAAACGTCATGGCCGGGCTTGTCCCGGCCACCCCGATAAGTAAGGCACGGCCGTGCTCCCCTAAGCGGGGTCGCCGGGACAAGCCCGGCGATGACGATCGCGGATTATTTGATCGCGAGCGGGTTGACCGGCGAGCCGACGGCGCCGGTGATCGGGATCGCCGGGGCGACGAACATGAACTCGTAGGTCTTGTCGTCCATGCAGTCCTTGGCGAGCTCGGCGACGTTGAAGATTTCGCCCATGGTGATGCCCATGATCGGAATGGTGATCCAGTGCCAGGGCTGGTTGATGCCGGCCTCCAACTCGTTGGGGCGGACCTCGCAGCCCCAGGTGTCGCTGGCGATCGCCGCGATCTCGGTCTTGTGGACCCATTCCAGCGTCTCGAAGGAAAAGCCGGGCGCGTCGCCGCCGGGATAGCCGTCCCAGCTGCCGACGCGCAGGCAGCGCTCCATCTGGCCGGTGCGCACGATGACGAAGTCGCCGCGCTTGATGGTGACGCCTTCCGCCTTCGCAGTCTTTTCGAGATCGGCCGAGGTGATGGCGTAGCCGTCTTCGAGCTCCTCCTTGCCGAGCGCGCGCGGCACGTCGAGGAAGACGCCGCGGCCGACCATCTTGTTCTTGGTCTTCTCGATGCCGCACTTCTGCGCGCCGGCAGTCGTCACCTCGCGGCAGTCGTAGCCGTTCCACATGTAGTTCTCGTAGAAGATGTGGCCGAGCCCGTCCCACTGCGTGCCGGACTGCAGCGGCATCACCACGACGTCGTCGGATGCGCGGATGCCGCGCTTGTCGAGCACGCCGGAGTAGGCGTCGGTGCCGGTGCGCAGCATCAGATGTAGCGGATTGATGCGCCCCATCGGCGGATAATTGGTCTTGCCGCCCTGCGGACCGAACTGGTCGAAGTTGAGCGCGAGCGAGATCACCTTGCCCTTCTTGACGAGCTGTGCCGCGGCGATGATGTCCTCGGCGCTCGTGTAATTGAGCGTGCCGATCTCATCCTCCGGGCCCCACTTCCCCCAGTTCTTGTACTTCTCCGCCGCATCGCGAAGGTCCTGGCGGGTGAACTTGCGCTGAGCCATGGGGCGTCCTTTTTCAGGCGATGAGAAACGCCCGGCAGGGGAGGCGGGCGCGCCGGGCGCCTTCCTATAGCGCCTCGTCGCGAACGCGTCAGCCCCGCCTATAGCCCGCGTTGCGACGCATCGTCCCGGTATCGAGTGGCATGCTGCGGTGGTAGCATCACCGCCGAACCGGGCGTCACAGTCCGGACGGAGGAGAACGCCATGCACGGGATGCTCCGCGGCCTCGCCGCCGTTTGCGCGCTCCTGCTTGCGGTCGCGCTGCTTTCGGTCGAGGCGCGGGCGCAGGACTTTCCCAATCATCCCGTCCGTATCATCGTGCCGTTCGCCCCAGGCGGGCCGCCCGACGTGATCGCGCGCCTCATCGGGCAGAAGCTCTCCGAACGCTGGGGCCAGCAGGTCTATGTCGAAAACCACGCCGGCGCCGGCGGCAACACCGGCACCGTGACTGCGGCGCGGGCGGCGCCCGATGGCTATACGCTCTACATGATGAGCACCGGCTTCATGGTGAACCCGAGCCTTTATGCCAAGAGCGTGGGCTACGATCCGATCAAGGATTTCGTGCCGGTGACGCTCGCGGCCACTTCGCCCAACGTCCTGTTCGTTTACCCGAGCGTGCCGGCGAAGAGCGTCAAGGAGCTCATCGCGCTGATCAAGTCGAGCCCGGGCAAGTACAGCTACGCGCAGCCCTCGACGGGATCGACGCCGCATCTCTCCGGCGAGCTTCTCAAGCTGCAATACGGGCTCGATCTCGTCACCGTGCCGTTCAACGGCGCTTCGCTCGCGGTGAACTCGACACTCGCCGGCCATACTCCGATCGCGTTCACGGCGCTGCCGCCGGCGATCGCCAACATCAGGGAAGGCAATTTGCGCGGCCTCGCGGTGACGGCGGCGAAGCGCTCGGCTGCGCTGCCCGATGTGCCGACCATGGCCGAGGCGGGTATTGCGGACCAGGAGGCGGAGACGATCAACGGGCTCCTCGCGCCGGCGGGAACGCCTGACGATATCGTGGCGCGCATCAACCGCGACACCATCGCTGCGCTGGCCTCGCCCGACGTGAAGGAGCGCCTCGGTCGCACTCGGCTTCGAGCCGGCATCCTCGACGCCGGCCGGATTCGGCGCCCGCATCAAAAGCGAGATCGCCAAGTGGGACAAAGTGGTGCGTGCCGCGAATATCCGGATCGAGTAGTTGCTTCTCCCTCCCCGTCTTCGGGGAGGGCAGGGTGGGGTTCCTTCTTCGCTCGCTGCGCTCGCGGACCCCACCCCACCCTCCCCGAAGACGGGGAGGGACACGGCGCAAGTTGAACAGCGGAGACACATGATGAGTAATGCGCGATTTGGCTGGGCTTTCGGCATCCTGGCGGCCGCAGCGATATCGATGGCGCCGCGCCATCGTGCAGGCGCAGAACGCCGGCAACTACCCCGAGAAGCCGGTGCGCATCATCGTGCCGTTCGCGCCGGCCGGCCCGACCGACGTCGTCGCGCGGCTCATCGCGCAGAAGCTCTCGGAGCGACTCGGCAAGCAGTTCTACATCGACAACATCGTCGGTGCCGGCGGCAACAACGGAATGGGGCAGGCGGCGCGTGCGCCGGCGGACGGTTACACGATCCTGTTCGTGTCCTCGAGCTTCGTCGTCAATCCGAGCCTCTATCCGAAAATTCCCTACGATCCCTTCAAGGACTTCGCGCCGATCACCGTCGCCGGCGACGCGCCGAACGCGCTCCTGGTCAATCCGACCGTGCCGGCGAAGACCGTCGCGGAGCTCATCGACTACATCAGGAAGAACCCCGGCAAGGTCTCCTACGGCTCCGCCGGCACCGGCACCACGCCGCATCTCTCCGGCGAGCTGTTCCGGCTCACCCTCAAGCTCGACATCGTCCACGTGCCGTTCAGCGGCGCCGGCCCGGCGATCCAGGCACTCGCCGGCGATCACACGCCGATGGCGTTCACCTCGCTGCCGCCGGCGATCCCGCTGATCAACGAGGGCAAGATTCGCCCGCTCGCGGTCAGCGCCGCAAAGCGCGCGACGGCGCTCCCCAACGTGCCGACGCTCGGCGAGGCCGGGCCTGCCCGACCAGGAGGCCGACACCATGCAGGCGGTGCTGGTGCCGGCCGGAACGCCGCAGCCGATCGTCGACCTGCTCTACCGCGAGATCAAGGCGATCGTCGCGCTGCCCGACATCAAGGAGCGCTTCGAGACGCTCGGCCTCGATGCCATCGCCAACACGCCGGAGGAGTTTTCCGCGCAGATCAAGACCGAGATCGCGAAGTGGGGCAAGGTGATCCGCGGCGCCAACATCAAGATGGAGTGAGCCGTTCGGCAGCGCGGAGCATGGAGATACATTCAACGACCTCATCCTGAGGAGCCCTGCGCAGCATGGCGTCTCGAAGGATGGCCCCATCCGCTGCGGCCTGTGGCCGTCCTTCGAGACGCGGCCTTTGGCCGCTCCTCAGGACGAGGTCTATAAATTTCACAAACGTCGACGCGCGCGAAAATCTTCGGCGTGTGACCAACGCATTGCGCTAGAAGTACCCGCATGCGCATCCTCGACATCCGCGAAACCGCGATCCCGCTCAAATCGGACCTCACCAATTCGAGCTTCGACTTCACGGAGATGACGACGTCGATCGTCGCCGTCATCACCGACGTGGTGCGCGACGGCAAACCGGTCACGGGCTTCGCCTTCAACTCGACCGGGCGCTATGCCTGCGGCGCCCAGATGCGCGAGCGCTTCATCCCGCGCATTCTGCGTGCCGACCCGGCCTCGCTCCTCGACGACGCCGGTAACATCGATCCCGCCCGCGTGCTCGCCGCGATGTGCCGGCGCGAGAAGATCGGCGGCGATGCCGAGCGCTCGATTGCGATCGGCACGCATCGAGGTCGCGGTGTGGGACGCGGTGGCGAAGATCGCGGATGTGCCGCTCCACCGCCTGCTCGCCGACCGCTACAGCGGCGGCCGGATCCTCGAGAAAGTGTTCTGCTATGTCGGCGGCGGCTGGTACCGGCCCGGGCAGACCGTCGCCGATCTGCAGGACGAGATGCGCGGCCATCTCGATGCCGGCTACACCATGGTGAAGATGAAGGTCGGCGGCATGCCGGTCGCCGAGGACTGCCGGCGCATCGAGGCGGTGCTCGCAGGTGCTGGGCAACGAGGCGCGGCTCGCCGTCGATGCCAACGGCAAGTTCGCGCGCGACGAGGCGCTCGCCTACGCCAGGGCATTGCGGCCGTTCGGGCTCAAATGGTTCGAGGAGCCCTGCCATCCGCTGGACTACGCGCTCTATGCCGAGATCGCCGCGGCCTATGACGCGCCGCTCGCGACCGGCGAGAACCTCTATTCGACGCAGGATGTCGAAAACCTCGTGCGCTTCGGCGGCCTGCACTGCGGGGCGCGATTTCATCCAGGTCGATCCGCCCCAGGCCTACGGCATCGCGCAATACGGCGAGACGGTCGCGATGCTGGAGGGCCGGGGCTGGAGCCGCGAACAGCTGTTTCCCCACGGCGGTAACCAGATGTCGCTCGCCATCGCCGCCGGCTTTGGACTCGGCGGCGCGGAATCCTATCCCGGCGTGTTCGGCGCCTTCGGCGGCTTCGCCGACGACGCCACGGTGGAGGACGGCTTCCTCGCCGCTGTCCGACCGCCCCGGCATCGGCTTCGAGGGCCAGGCCGCGCTCTACGCCCTGATGCGCCCGCTCGCGGAGTAGCGGCTGTAGCCTTCCGTAGCCCGGATGAGCGGAGCGATATCCGGGGAGGGCGGTCGTGTCGCCACGAGGGCGGTCCCGCATGTCGCTCCGCTCATGCGGGCTACCGGGTGTTTTTTCGCGGGTGTTTTCGGAGGAACAACCCCATGCAAAGTACTTTTGGCGCCGGTGACGGTGCTATTGCACCCCTGCGTCTCGCAAAAACCCGAGGGACACGTGCCGCTTTCCCCGACCGGGCGCATCGCGTTATGACGTGAGTCCTGCCGGCTGCGGCCGGGGAGGGGTGGAATTCATGAACGAGCGGACCTGTCTCACCATCGTTCTTGCCGCCGGGGAAGGCACCCGCATGCGGGCGTCGCGGCCCAAGGTGCTGCATGCGATCGGTGGCCGTCCGTTGATCGCCCATGTGCTCGCGGCAGCCGGTGCCGCCGGCGGCACCCAGGCCGTGGTGATCGGTCCGGCGCAAGACGCGGTCGCTGCCGCGGTGAAGGCGGTGCTGCCGTCCGCGGAGATGTTCGTGCAGGCGGAGCGGCGCGGCACCGCCCATGCGGTGCTTGCCGCCAAGGCGGCGCTGGCGCGGGGCTACGACGACGTCCTCATTGCATTCGCCGATACCCCGCTGATCACGCCAGCGACCTTTACAGGACTGCGCGGCGCGCTGGCGAAAGGGGCGGCGGTGGCGGTGCTCGGCTTCCGCCCGGCCGATCCCACGGGCTACGGGCGCCTGGTCGTCGCACCCGACGGCGCCCTCGTTGCGATCCGCGAGGAGAAGGACGCGAGCGCCGAGGAGCGCGCCATTCGCCTGTGCAACGCCGGGCTGATGGCGCTGCGCGGCGATCGCTGCCCTCGCAATTCTCGAGCGCATCGGGGATGACAACGCCAAGCGCGAGTTCTATCTGACCGATGCGGTCGAGATCGCCCGCAAGATGGGTTTGCCCACGGTGGCGCTCGAAACCGAGGAGGACGAGGTGCGCGGCGTCAACACGCAAGGCCAGCTTGCCGAGGCGGAGGACGTGCTGCAACGCCGGCTGCGCGCCGCCGCCCATGAGGCGGGCGTCGCCATGACCGCGCCTGATACCGTCTACTTCTCCGCCGACACCAAGCTCGGCCGCGACGTCGTCATCGAGCCCTATGTGGTGTTCGGCCCCGGCGTGACGGTCGAGGACGGTGCCCTGATCCGCTCGTTCTCCCATCTCGAAGGCGCCACCGTCGGCCGCGGCGCCAAGGTCGGGCCGTACGCGCGGCTGCGCCCCGGCGCGCGGCTCGAGGCCGATGTGCATGTCGGCAATTTCGTCGAGGTGAAGGAGGCGCGGCTCGGCGCCGGCGCCAAGGCCAACCACCTCTCCTATATCGGCGACGCCTCGGTGGGCGAGGGCACCAATATCGGCGCCGGCACCATCACCTGCAATTACGACGGCACCCACAAGCACCGCACCGAGATCGGCAGCCGCGCCTTCATCGGCACGAACTCCTCGCTTGTCGCCCCGGTGAAGATCGGCGACGGCGCCTATATCGGCAGCGGGTCGGTGATCACCGACGACGTGCCGGCGGATGCGCTCGCGCTCGGCCGCGGCCGGCAGGTGATCAAGGAGGGCTGGGCGGCACGCCTGCGCAGCCTAGTCGGGGCCGGCCGCAAATGACGAGGCTTGACGCACGCGCCATTGGCGGGCCGCTTCGGGGTCCGCTAAGATGATCGAAGACGAGGCAATAAGCCGCGAATTTCTAACTGTTTTTTCGTGTTTTTCTGGGACAAGGGGAGGCGTCTCACAACGCGCAATCTCACAACGCGCGAGCGGGCAGGACGGCGACCATGGACCGGCAAGAGCCGGCACGCGGACCGCCGCGACGAACAGGGTTTGAAACTGGGGTTGGCTTCATGTGCGGAATCATCGGAATCCTCGGTCAGGCGCCGGTCGCGACGAGCATCGTCGATGCTCTGAAGCGCCTGGAATACCGCGGCTACAACTCGGCAGGTGTGGCGACGCTCGAAGGCGGCAGCCTCACCCGCCGCCGCGCCGAGGGTAAGCTCCGCAATCTCGAGGTACGGCTCTCGAAGGAGCCGCTGTCGGGCACCATCGGCATCGGCCACACCCGCTGGGCGACCCACGGCCGCCCGAACGAGATCAATGCCCATCCCCACGCGACCGACCGGGTCGCGGTGGTCCACAACGGCATCATCGAGAACTTCGCCGAGCTGCGCGCCGAGCTCGAGGCCCGCGGCGCCAAGTTCATGACCGAGACCGACACCGAGGTGGTCGCCCATCTCGTCACCGACGAGATGGCGAAGGGCGCCGGGCCGATCACCGCCGTCGCCCTGTCGCTGCCGCGGCTCAAGGGCGCCTTCGCGCTCGCCTTCCTGTTTTCCGGCGAGGAAGACCTCCTGATCGGGGCGCGCAAAGGCTCGCCGCTCGCGATCGGCTACGGCGACGGCGAGATGTATCTCGGCTCCGACGCCATCGCGCTCGCGCCGTTCACCAGCGAGATCAGCTACCTCGAGGACGGCGACTTCGTCGTGCTCACCCGCGACGGCGCGGCCATCAAGGACGTGACCGGCAGGGTCGTGACACGGCCGGTGATCCGCTCCAACGCCTCGGCGTTCCTGGTCGACAAGGGCAACCACCGCCACTTCATGGCGAAGGAGATCCACGAGCAGCCCGAGGTGGTCGGCCACACGCTCGCGCATTACGTCGACTTCGCCGCGAACCGGATCAAGCTGCCGGGCAAGCTGCCGTTCGATTTCCGTAGCCATCGACCGGCTCTCGATGTCGGCCTGCGGCACCGCTTACTATGCCGGATTGATCGGCAAATACTGGTTCGAGCGCTTCGCCCGGCTGCCGGTCGAAATCGATATCGCCTCCGAGTTTCGATACCGCGAAGCGCCATTCAAGCCGGGCAATCTCGCACTGTTCGTGTCGCAATCCGGCGAGACCGCCGACACGCTCGCGACGCTGCGCTATGCGCGCGAGCAGAAGCAGCACATCGTCTCGATCGTCAACGTGGCGACCTCGACCATCGCCCGCGAGAGCGACGCGGTGATGCCGACGCTCGCCGGTCCGGAGATCGGCGTCGCCTCCACCAAAGCTTTCACCTGCCAGCTCACCGTGCTGGCCTGCCTTGCGATTGCCGCCGGCCGCGCCCGCGGTGTCATCGACGAGGAAGAGGAGGTCGAGCTCGTCAAGGCGCTCACCGGGATACCGCGCCACATGGCCGCGGCGCTCGCGCTCGAGCCGCAGATCGAAAAGCTCGCCCGCGACCTCGCCAAGTGCCGTGACGTGCTCTATCTCGGCCGCGGCACCAGCTACCCCCTGGCGCTCGAAGGCGCGCTCAAGCTCAAGGAAATCTCCTACATCCATGCCGAGGGCTATGCCGCCGGCGAGCTCAAGCACGGGCCGATCGCGCTGATCGACGAGACCATGCCGGTGGTGGTGATCGCGCCCCATGACCGGGTGTTCGACAAGACCGTCTCGAACATGCAGGAGGTCGCCGCCCGCGGCGGGCGAATCATCCTCGTCACCGATCCCAAGGGCGCCAAGGAGGCGACCGTGCAGTCGCTGGTGACCCTGACCTTGCCGGAAATGCCGTCGACGGTAACGCCGCTCGTCTACGCTATCCCCGTGCAATTGATCGCCTATCACACGGCCGTTATCATGGGGACCGATGTTGATCAGCCGCGCAACCTCGCCAAGTCGGTGACGGTCGAGTAGCAGCGGCCGAAAGTCGCGCCGGCGTCGGATGCAGGCTCCAAGCCCGCGAACCGGCATGGCGCATGCAGGCATGAACTCATAGAGTTGGGGTTATGACCTCGATGAATGACTCTAGCGTGCCGCAATCTGCGCCCGGCGGGTCCGACAAACCGCCCGCGCATCACCACGGCTTCGGCAGCCGCATCCGCAACTACTTCCTCACCGGGCTGGTGGTCGCCGGGCCGGTCGCCATCACCATTTGGCTGACCTGGTCCTTCGTCAATTGGGTCGACAACCTCGTGCGCCCGTTCATTCCGGTCGCCTATCGGCCGGAAAGCTACATGCCGGGCAAGATTCCCGGCACCGGCCTGATCATCGCGTTGGTCGCGCTCACGCTCCTCGGATTCCTCACCGCGAACCTCGTCGGCCGCACGCTGGTCGAGGCCGGCGAGCGCATTCTCGACCGGATGCCGCTGGTGCGCTCGATCTACAAGGGCCTCAAGCAGGTGTTCGAGACGCTGTTCTCGCAGTCCGGCTCGAGCTTCCGCAAGGTCGGCCTCGTCGAGTTTCCCTCGCCCGGCATGTGGTCGCTGGTGTTCATGTCGCAGCCGCCGTCGACGGAGATCACCTCGGTGCTGCCGAACAAGGAAGAGCACGTGTCGGTGTTCATGCCGTGCACGCCGAACCCGACCACCGGCTTCTTCTTCTACGTCGCGCGCAGCGCCGTGGTCGAGCTCGACATCCCCGTCGAGGCCGCGGCGAAGCTCATCATGTCCGCCGGCCTCATCCAGCCCGGCGCCGGCGACGCCCCGAAGCGCCTCGCCGCGCTCGCGGAGGCCGCCAAGGCGGCGCAGCCGGTGCAAGCCGGCCAGTTGGCGAAGCCGGAGGCGGTCGCGGTACCGGCGAAGTGACGCTCACCTAGGTGATTGGTCATTCCGGGGCGCGCGGAAGCGCGAACCCGGAATCCAGGCTGAGCGTGTTGCGGGCTCAAGCGCCGCCCCCACAACTGTCATTGCCTGGCTTGACCGGGCAATCCAGTAACCCCTGAGCCATCGATGTTGCCGAGACTTTGCCCCACCGGGAGTCCGGTGGTTACTGGATCGCCCGGTCAAGCCGGGCGATGACAGTGAACTTTGATGATGAAGCCGATGAACAGCCTGGATTCCGGGTTCGCGCTGACGCGCGCCCCGGAATGACGATCAACTTCACCTCTGCGTGGCGGCGGGCTTCTCCGGCGCCCCGTGCCGGATCGCGGGGTTGAGCGCGAGCGAGACGCCGAGCGCGAGCGCCAGGAGCGCGGCCACGATCTTCCAGACCAGCAGCGGGTTGCGCTCGTAGAGCGGCAGGCGGCGCGGGGAGGAGGGCGCGGCGCGGATCGCGCCGTGCTCGAGGGCGAAGATGAATTCGAAGACGTCGCCGAAACGCTCTCCGGGGTCGACGGCGGTGGCACGCGCCAGCGCCTCGTCGAGCCAGGCCGGCAGGTCGGGGCGGTGCTTGGTGAGCGGCGTCGCCCGCTTGAACCGCGGATGCGAGAACGCCTCGATCTCGCCATAGGGATATTCCCCGGTGAACATCCGGTAGATCGTCACCCCGAGCGCGTACTGGTCGGAGCGCTCGTCGCCGACCGCGCCTCCGAACAGCTCCGGCGCCATGTAGCTCGGCGTTCCCGGCGCGTAAGGCGCGGGGATGTCCTCCATGTGCGGCAGCCGCGCGACGCCGAGGTCGATCAGCCGCAGGCCGGGGACCTGGTGGTCGCGGATCGCCTCGAGGATCACGTTGTCCGGCTTGATGTCGCGATGGATGACGCCGGCGCGGTGGAGCGCTGCGACCCCGCCGGCGAGCTTGATCGCATAGTCGAGGCCCGCGGTCAGCGACAGGCGGGGCGGGCGCGACAGCCGGCGTTCGAGCGTCTCGCCCTCGTAGAACGGCATCGCGGTGTAGAGCCCGGTCTGGCGCTCCGGCGGCAGCTCGATCGTCTCGCCGATCCAGGGATTGCGGATGCGCGCCGCGATCCAGGCCTCGCGCAGGAAGGCGTCGCGCAGCACGCCCTCGGCACCGGTGATCGCCTTCGGAAATTTCAGAACGACGCGCCGCTTCTCGATCGTGTCGTCGGCCGCGAAGACCCGCGTATAGCGGCCGTCCGCCAGCATGGTGCGCAGATGGAATCCGTCGATGGTCGCGCCCGTCTTCGGCACCGGCAGCAGCGCGAGGCCGGCGGCGGCGAAGGCGAGATCGGCGTGGTCGGCGGGCGGCAGGCCGATGACGTCGATCACCAGCGCCGTGGCATTGTCGCCGGTGCGCGCCGCGAGGCCGGCGGCGACGAGCTCGCGCGCGGCCTCGTCGGGCGCGTTGCGCTGCGCGAGGATCGCGGCGAGCGTGGCATCCGATACGCCGCCATGGATGCCGTCGCTGCACAGGAGATAGCGGTCGTAGAGGCGGACGGTATCGCTCGCATAGTCGATGCGGATGCTCTCGTCGGCACCGATCGCGCGGGTGAGGATGTGCCGCAGGCCGGCGCCCGCCATCGCATGGTCGGTGGTCAAGCGGTCGAGCGCGCCGTCCCGCCAGCGATAGGCCCGGGTGTCGCCGACATGGATGACGTGCACGCGCCGGCCGCGCAGGACGAGGGCGGTCAGCGTCGTCGCCATGCTGGCAAGCGCGCTGTCGCGTGCGCCCACCGCATGCGCCCAGGAATTGAAGGCCTCGATGGTGCGGGCGCTGTTGCGCTGGATGCCGAGCGTCGCGTTCTGCCCGAGATGGCCATCGACGAAGGAGCGCACCGCGAGCTCCGCCGCCACCCGTCCGCCCTGCGCGCCGCCGACGCCGTCGGCAATCACCGCGACGGCGCCGAGACGCGCCTGCTCGTCGTGGTCGCCCACGTAGAACGCGGCGTAGTCCTCGTTCGCTTCGCGCGGACCGGTATCGGTCGCGATGCCGAGGCGAAGCTCGAGCCTCGTCGCATGACCGGATGGACCTTCGGCGTGCTTCATCGAAGGAGCGTCTCGCGTTCGCGGAGGCGATCAAGCCCCGATTTTTCGCAGCGCACAAAATTTGCGCGGCACTGACACTGAACAGGGCACCGGCGGGATTTGCGATTTCCGCCAGCGCTGCCGCAGTTTTCTGCGATTCTGGCCGAATTTTCCCGTCGGACGCGTGCCAAAAAGTACATCAGCGCTGCGATTGCATTTCAGGGTGCACTGCATTCATTTTGATCAAATCAGCTTCGAGTAGAATGTGGGACCGGGCGACGATGGTCGATAAGGCGTTTTTTCAGTCCGGTAATACACCAACCCTGCTTGCCGCCTTCTTCTACTTCGACATGTCCTTCATGGTCTGGGTGATGCTCGGACCGCTCGGGCCCCTGATCGCGACCGACCTTCATCTCGACAATGCGCAGAAGGGCCTGATGGTCGCGGTGCCGGTGCTCGCCGGTGCGGTGTTCCGGGTCATCCTCGGCGTGATGGTCGATCACATCAAGCCGCGGCGCACCGGGCTGATCGCCCAGGTGATCGTGCTCGCCGGTCTTCTCCTCGTCTGGCTGGTCGGCATCCACAGCTTCGGCGGCGTGCTCACCGCCGGCCTCGTCCTCGGCGTCGCCGGCGCATCGTTCGCGGTGGCGCTGCCGCTGGCGTCGCGATGGTATCCGCCCGAGCACCAGGGCACCGCGCTCGGCATCGCCGGCGCCGGCAATTCGGGGACGGTGCTCGCCGCGCTGTTCGCGCCGAGCCTCGCCGTGGCCTTCGGCTGGATCAACGTGTTCGGCCTCGCGCTCATCCCGCTGTTCGTCGCCTTCATCGTCTACATCATCTACGCCAAGGACAGTCCCGCCGCGCCGCCGCCGAAGGGGTGGATGGAGTATCTCGCGGTCCTGCGCATCGGCGATGCCTGGTGGTTCATGTTCTTCTACGCCGTCACCTTCGGCGGCTTCGTCGGCCTTGCCTCCTCGCTCACCATCTATTTCAACGTCGATTACGGCCTCAATCCCGTGACCGCCGGCTATTTCACCGCGGCCTGCGTGTTCGCGGGATCGCTGGTGCGGCCGATCGGCGGGGCAATTGCCGATCGCATCGGCGGCATTCGTGCGCTCACCCTCATGTACATCATCGCGGCGATCGCGATCACGGTGGTGAGCTTTCATCTGCCGCAGGCGTGGATGGCGCTGACCGCGTTCGTCGTCGGCATGCTGGCGCTCGGAATGGGCAACGGCTCGGTGTTCCAGCTGGTGCCGCAGCGATTCCGCTCCGAGATCGGCGTCATGACCGGGCTCGTCGGCATGACCGGAGGGCTCGGCGGGTTCTATCTCGCCTCGAGCCTCGGCTACTCCAAGCAGTTCACCGGAAGCTATCAGGCGGGCCTGCTCGTGTTCGCCGCATTGGCGGTGTTGGCGCTGGTCGGGCTGACCAGCGTCAAGACCCGTTGGCGAACGACATGGGGAGCCAAGCTGGCAGTCGCGCGAATCTAGGCGCAATGAGGCCATGAAGGATATCGAAGCTCGCGACATCGAAGCTCGCGACATCGACCTTCGCGGCGGCGACACGCACTGCCCCTATTGCGCCCTGCAATGCGGCATGAGCCTGACGTCGGAGCAGGGCCGCTACGTCGTCGCGCCGCGCGATTTCCCGACCAACAAAGGCGGGCTGTGCCGCAAGGGTTTCACCGCGGCCGCGTTGCTCGATGCGCGCGATCGCCTGACCGAGCCGCTGGTGCGCGCGCGCAAGGGCGGCGCGCTCCTTCCCACGAGCTGGGACGAGGCGCTCGACCACATCGCCGCGCGGCCTGCGCGACATCCAGGCGGCGGCGGGACGCGATGCGGTCGGCGTGTTCGGCGGCGGCGGGCTCACCAACGAGAAGGCCTACATGCTCGGCAAGTTCGCGCGCGTCGCGCTGCGGACGAAGAACATCGACTACAACGGCCGCTTCTGCATGGCCTCGGCCGCCGCGGCGGGCCTGCGCGCGTTCGGCATCGACCGCGGCCTGCCGTTCCCGCTCGAAGACATCCCCGGCGCCGAGGCGATCCTTCTCGTCGGCGGCAATCCCGCCGACACCATGCCGCCGCTGATGCAGTATTTCGACGAGCAGCGGCGCCGCGGCGGCAAGTTCATCGTCGTCGATCCGCGCGCGTCCGCGACCGCGAAGGCGGCATCGCTGCACCTGCAGCTCACGCCCGGAACCGACGGCGCGCTCGGCAACGGCCTCCTCAACGTCGCGATCAGTCGCAAGCTGATCGACGTCGACTTCATCGCGGCGCGGACCAGCGGGTTCGACGCGGCGCGCCGGCTCGTCGCGTCCTACTGGCCCGACCGGGTCGAGCGCATCACCGGCGTGCCGGCGCGCAAGATCGAGGAGGCGGCGCACGTCATGGCGGAGGCGGCGACCGCGATGGTGCTCACCGGCCGCGGCCCCGAGCAGCAGAGCCACGGCGTCGACAACGTGCTCGCCTTCGTCAACCTGGTGCTGGCGCTGGGCAAAGCCGGCAAGCCGTTCTGCGGCTACGGTTCGCTGACCGGGCAGGGCAACGGCCAGGGCGGCCGCGAGCACGGCCAGAAGGCCGATCAGCTTCCGGGCTATCGCAAAATCGACAATCCCCGGCATCGCGCCGAGATCGCCGCGATCTGGGGCATCGCGGCCGACGACCTGCCGGGCCCCGGCCTCTCCGCCGTCGAGCTTCTCGGCGCGCTCGGCACGTCGATCCGCGGCCTTCTGGTGTTCGCGTCCAACATTGCGATCTCGGCGCCGGCCGCCGATCAACTGGCCACCCGGCTCGATGCGCTCGATCTCCTGGTGGTGGCGGATCTCTTCCTCTCCGAGACCGCGGCGCATGCCGACGTGGTGCTCCCCGTCGCGCAATGGGCGGAAGAGGAGGGCACCATGACCAATCTCGAGGGTCGCGTGCTGCTGCGCCGCCGGGTCAAGGCGCCGCCCGAAGGCGTGTGGACCGATGCGCAAGTCCTCAAGGCGCTCGCCGACCGCCTCGGCGCCGGGGCCTACTTCACCGCCGACAACCGCGCGATCTTCGCCGAATTCCGTCGCGCCACTGCGGGCGGGGTCGCCGACTACTCCGGTGTCACCTATGAGCGGATCGCCGCCGAAGACGGCGTGTTCTGGCCGTGCCCGGGCGAGGGCCATTCCGGTACGCGGCGCATGTTTCTCGATCGGTTCGGCACCGAGGACGGCCGTGCCCGCTTCCACGCGATCGAGCACCGGCCGCCGGCCGAGGTTCCCGACGAGGAGTATCCGTATTTCCTGACCACCGGCCGCGTGCTCGCCCAGTATCAGTCCGGCACGCAGACGCGCCGCGTTCCCGAGCTCGCCAAGGCCGAGCCGGAGCCGTTCGCCGAAATCCACCCCGACACCGCCGAGACCCTGGGGATTTCCTCAGGCGACAAGATCAGGCTGACGACGCGGCGCGGGCGCGCGGTGATGAAGGCGCGGCTCACCCGCGACATCCGGCTCGACACGGTGTTCGCACCGTTCCACTGGGGCGGCGGCGCCTGCGCCAACTCGCTCACCGTTTCGGCGATCGATCCGATCTCGCGCATTCCCGAGTTCAAGGTCTGTGCGGTCCGCATCGAGAAGGTCGCGGTGCGCGCCGCCGCGCGGGCCGAGATGCCGGCTTCAACCCTGTAGCGAGCAAGAACCATGGAAGCAGCGCCGCGGTTTCTGCAAGGTGTCTACCCCTTCAAGGGCGGCGGGCTCGACAAGCCGGTGCCGCTCGACGGCAAGCTCGCCTACACCGTCCCGCCGGACAAGCGCGCGCAGCTCATCTATCTGCGCGCCGGCAACTCGAGCGCGGAGCTCGTCTATCTCCTGCTGACGCGCGACGGCAAGCCGATGCGGTACTTCCCGATCGGCGCCAAGTCGGGCGCCCACGTCGCGCTCGTC
The DNA here is from genome assembly GCA_963793985.1 of uncultured Alphaproteobacteria bacterium. GTDB lineage: Bacteria > Pseudomonadota > Alphaproteobacteria > Rhizobiales > Xanthobacteraceae > JAJPKK01. The sequence goes on from CAWCCG010000023.1 coordinate 53,069, forward strand.
GTCACCGAGGACATCTTTCCCGACACCAAGCTCGACGTGCTGCTCGCCGCGCCGCCGGGCGCGTCCGGCGATCTCGTGATCGATATCGGACTCCTGGAAATCTAGCCGCTTCCCGAGGAACACGATGAAACAGAAACTCGTTGTGATCGGAAACGGAATGGCCGGCGCGCGCGCGGTGGAGGAGGTGCTCGCGCGCGACAAAGGCCGGTTCGACATCGTGATGTTCGGCGCCGAGCCCTACGGCAATTACAACCGCATTCTGTTGTCGAACATCCTCAGCGGCGCCCAGGACGTGAGCGAAATCTTCATCAACCCGCTCGCCTGGTACGAGGAGAACGGCATCAAGCTCCATTCCGGCGCCCTGGTCCATGAGATCGACCGCGCCGCGAAGGTCGTGCTGTCCGAGAACGGGGTCCGCGAACGCTACGACAAGCTCCTGATCGCGACCGGCAGCCGCGCCTTCATCCCGCCGATGGCCGGCATCAACGGACCCGACGGCAAGCTCAAGCGTGGGGTGTTCGGATTCCGCACCATCGACGACTGCAACGCCATCGTTCTCAAGGCGAAGGAGAGCCGCCGCGCCGCGGTGATCGGGGGCGGGCTGCTCGGCCTCGAGGCGGCGCGCGGGCTCCTCAATCACGGCTGCGAGGTCCATGTCGTGCACCTTGCCGGGCACCTCATGGAGATGCAGCTCGATACCGACCGGCGGCTCGATCCTGCGCTCCAGCATGCAGGCGATGGGGGTGAACGTCCATCTCCAGAAGATGACGACCGAGGTGCTGGGCGAGGACCGCGTCACCGGCCTCGCCTTCAAGGACGGCACCACGCTCGATTGCGACATGGTGGTGGTGTCCGCCGGCATCAAGCCGAATGCGGAGATCGGCCTGCGCTGCGGGCTCAGCGTCGAGCGCGCGATCGTGGTCGACAACCACATGCGCTCGGTGAGCGATCCCAACGTCTACGTGGTCGGCGAATGCGCCCAGCATCGCGGCCGCGTCTACGGGCTGGTGGCGCCGTTGTGGGAGCAGGCCAAGGTATTCGCCGACCACATCACCGGGGCGAAGCCGGAGGCCGCGTATCACGGCTCGAAGCTCGCCACCAAGCTCAAGGTCATGGGCGTCGAGCTCGCCTCCATGGGCATCACCGAGCCCGCCGAGGATCGCGACGAGATCATCCAGTTCACCGAGCCGAAGAAGGGCACCTACAAGAAGCTGATCGTGCGCGACGGCCGGCTCGTCGGCGGCATCCTGATGGGGGACATCAGCAAGGCCGCCTATCTGATGCAATGCTTCGACCGCGACGCGCCGTTGCCGGACGAGCGGCTGTCGTTGCTGTTCGACCTCGGCACGCCGAGCCAGAAGGTCACCATCGCCGAGATGCCGGCCGAGATGCAGGTGTGCAACTGCAACGGCGTCTCCAAGGCGACGATCGCGGCCTGCGTCGCGGGCGGCGTGCGCAGCGCGGCGGGCGTGATGAACGCGACCCGCGCCGGCAAGGGCTGCGGCTCCTGCAAGAGCCTCGTCGCCGAGGTCGTGACATGGTGCAGCGCCGGGTCGAGAGAAGACCCGTCGGTGCACGATACGGGCGGCGTCGAGGACGCCGCCAACAGGCCGGCGCTGCCAGCGCCGGTGACGACCATCTGGGCGGGCGAAAGCGAGGATGCGCGCAACGCGCGCTTCGTCGACGGCCGCGTCTTCGCCGGCCTGCCGAAGGCCGACCTGCCCGGTGTCTTGCCCGCTGTCTGGAGCGGCCTTGGCAAGCCGCCAGGCTACGCCCGGGGAGCGGATCATCGCCCCTGCAAGAGCTGCATCGGTGTCGACTACTGCCGGTTCGCCCTCGGCGACAGCATCGGGCTTGCGGTCAAGATCGAGCGCCTGTTCCACGGCGTCGAAACCCCCGGCAAGCTCGAGCTCGCGACCGCCGGCTGTCCGCGCAATTGCTCGGAGGCGCTGATCGCGGACGTCGGCGCGATGGCGATCGGCGACGGCAAATGGGAGATCTATGTCGGCGGCGCCGGCGGCTCACTCCCGCGCAAGGGCGACGTGCTCTGTATCGTCGACAACGAGGACGACGTGCTGCTCTATGCCGGCCGCTTCACCCAGTTCTATCGCGAGCACGCGAGGGACGCGGAGCGCAGCGACAGCTTTGTCGCGCGCATCGGCATCGAGCGCGTCCGTGCCATCGTCGTCGACGACAGCGAAGCCATCGCGGCCGCGCTCGACAGCGCGATGCAGGTGTCGATCGCGGGGGCGCACGTTCCCCGGAAGGAGGCCGTCGCGCCGACGGCGTGAATCGCACTACCGGGCGACGCTGGGGACGCGTAAAGACAGCCGTCATTCCGGGACCGGCCGTAGGCCGAAACCCATCTTCGGGCTGTGCTGGATTCCGGATTTCGCGCTGATGCACGCACCCGCCACCCTGCGCCATGATGCGCGGGAGGCCGCCAGCGCGCGTTGGCTTGCGCCCAATTGTAGACATCCGCAGTTCGTGTCAGTTTTTGCTGACCACGTCTGGAGGTACCGATGCCGATATGGGGTCAGGTGCTGTTTCTATTGGTCGCTTCGCTTGTCGTTTTCGGCCTTACCGCGCTCGCAACATTTTTGTTCGGCCGCCGCGTAGCCCGCCGAAGCCGACTGCTTGCAATCCTCGCTTGTGCCGCGACCGCTGCCGTTGTTGATCGTTGCCGTAGCGATCATCCTGGCTAAGACCGCGCCCACCGGGCCTCCGCGACGGTCGGGATGATGAACGACGCTCCGGCGATGATGTACGTAGCCCTTCTCACGATGGCGGCGTTTTCGTGCGTTATCAGTGTGCCGGCAAGCGCGCTCCTGATATCTACGAGCGGACTAGCGATCGAGGGTGGCGCAATGCGCTTCGCTTATTGGGCCTACGCCATTGCCCCACCGATGAGTTCGATGGTTACTGGATCGCCTGGTCGAGCCGGGCGATGACAGTGCGTCGGGGCGGTTGCGGAAACGAACCCGCGGTGCGCGGGTTCAGCGCGTCGGTACCGCCGATGCCGTGGCGTCGAGGCGCTGGGCGAACAACGCGATCGTCCTCGCGTAGATCTTCGCCCTGTTCCACTCGAGGATGACGTTGAAGTTGGCCGTGCCTTCGTCCCACGGCTCGCCGCGCCGCCACCCCTTGCCCTTGAGATAATTCGCCGTCGAAGCGAGCACATCGGGAACGCTGCGGATGAGGTCGCGCTTGCCGTTGCCGTCGAAGTCGACGGCGTATTCGAGATAGGACGACGGCAGGAACTGGGTCTGCCCGATCTCGCCGGCCCACAGGCCCTTGAGGTCGGCCGGCGTCATGTCGCCGCGATCGATGATGCGCAGCGTCGCCATCAGCTCGGTGCGGAACTTGTCGCTGCGCCGACAGTCATGGGCGAGCGTCGCGACCGAGCGGACGACCTGGAACTTGCCCTGGTTGACGCCGAAGTCGGTTTCGAGGCCCCAGATCGCGACAATGATCGGAGCGGGAACGCCGTATTCCTTTTCGATCCGGTCGAACACGCTGGCGTATTTCACGATCAGCGCGGGACCCTTCTTCATGCGGTCGGGCGAGATCATGCGCCCGGAAAACTGCTCGAAGGTCTGGCTGAAGACGTGCTGGGCGCGGTCTCGCTGAAGCGTCGCAGGGTCCTCTGTCAGGCCATCGAGCGCGACGCTGATGGTCTTCGGCGACACGCCCTCCGCTGCAGCGTCAGTCCGGAAATCGGCGAGCCACCCATCGAATCCGCTGCCGCACGGGGCGGCGTACGAGGTCGATATCGCCAGGCAGCCGAGAGCAAGCCCGATCGCGAACTTTGCTGGGATGAGGCGCGCTGTCACGTTGATTCCACCCCTCCGTTATAAACTGCGCCAAGGCCCTCAATGAATTCGCGGCCAGCGCACCCCCTTAAGATGGTTAACAAGAATCATTTTTCTGTGCCCTTTTCAGGGCGCGACCGCCTGGGATTAAAGGCATTCTGCGGGCGCTCTGCGGTAACATGGGGGCGTCGGATCCGGCAGTTCAGTTCGGACCTCCAGAGTTGGGGGAAACCGTGAACATTCCAGCCGCCGCCCTTCACATCAGCCCAAAGCCGTAACCTGCCGAGGCCTCTGCTCCGCCTACCCGCGGCCGCGCGTGTGGCGGAAGCCGGCGTGGCAGCCGCAGGGCAGGCGCACCGGCGCGCGGGAGGCCGGCACGTCGGTTGACGCGGCGCGCATGTGGGCGGCGCGATAGTAGGGCAGGAACCGCGCCGCCATGCGCTCCATCAGCGGCATGTGATCGCGCACGAAGGCGGTCGCGACCTCGATCATCTCGGCCTTGATCGCCGCCTCGTCGATCTTGGTGAGCACGCGCTCGTCCATCACCACCTCGCCGTCGACGACGACCGTGCGCACGGCGTCGGAATTGACGGCATAGGCGAGCTGGGCGACCGGCTTGTAGAGCGGGATGAAGCCGTAGTCCTCGCGGTCGATGAGCACGAGGTCGGCCTTCCTGCCGACCTCGATCACGCCGATCTCCGTGCCGAGCCCGCAGGAGCGGGCGGAGCCTTCCGTCGCCATCTCGAAGGCTTCTTCGGCGGTGACCCAGGTCTCGTAGTCCATGTCGCCGACGCGGTGGATCAGCGCCGCCATGCCGAGCGAGCGCAGCATGTCGGCGCGGTCGGAGGTCGAGGTGCCGTCGGTGCCGAGCGCGACGTTGACGCCGGCGTTCTTGAGGTCGCGCACGCGCGCGATCCCCGACCCGAGCTTGAGGTTCGACAGCGGATTGTGGCTGATCGAGGCGCCGCGCGCGCCGACGATCTCGATCTCCTTGTCGGTGAGCCAGATCGCGTGGTTGAGCGTGAAGTGCTCCGTGAGCACGCCGAGGCTGTCGAGATGCTCGACGATCGGCCGGCCGTACATCAGCTCGCCCTGCACCGCCTGCAGCTTCGACTCCAGCGTATGGGTGTGCACGGGAAGGCCGCGTGCGCGCGAAATCTCGGTCGCCGCCTGCAGGAGATCGTCGGTGCACCATTGCGGGCCGACGGGTCCGAGAATGGCGCGGATGCGGCCGTTCGCGGCGCCGTGCCACGTCGCGAAGTTGCGCTCGAACATCGCCATCTGGTCGTTGCAGGTGGCGGTCGGCAACGTTGCGAGCTCGGCCTTGATGGCGGGCGCCATCAGCTCGTCGACCCACGGCAGCGGCTCGAGGAACGGTCGATCCGACATCGAGGTGGTGATCGCGGCGCGCAGCCCGATGTCGCGATAGGCGGCCGCGGAGCCGTCGAACGCCGCGGTTTCGCCGAGCCGGTTGATCAGGTCGTCCTGCACCGTGGTGACGCCCGAGCGCACGCTTTCGATCGCGAGCAGCATGGTGCGCAGATAGTGGGTGCGCTCCGGCAGCGGCGTGAGCGAGAACGGCGGATAGGCGTGGAGAATCCACACTTCGAGGGGGAGCGCGTCCCAGAAGCCCTGGCAGAAGCTTTCGTTCGAATGCGTGTGGGCGTTGATGAAGCCGGGGATGACGATGCGCTTGCCGGCATCGATCACGCGCGGGTTGCGGCGGGCGACCGCCTCCGTCTGGGCGAGGCCGGGGCCGATCGCGGCGATCCGGCCGTTGTCGATGAAGACGTCGGCGCCGTCGAGATGCGGCCGGTTCGCACCGGGCACGACGTAGCCATTGCGGATCAGGATGGGACGGCGGTCGCCGCCGGAGGGCAGGGGCATCGTTGTTTCCAAGGCCTGATCCGAAAAGTTGCAGACTTTTCGGATCAGATCATGCTCAAAATCAGGAGTTCAGAGTGCGATCCGATTAACCCGAATTGATCGCGCTCAGGACAATCCGGCGGCGCTCTATGGCACCGCCGGCGCCGCGCGCAACACGTCTTCGAATGCCTGCTGCCGTTTCTGCGGCCAAACGGATCAGGCTTTCGCCGCGGGCGGCTGCCCTTTTGCCTTGGCGAGCAGGTCGTAGTCCTGCTTGGTGCGCTTGGCGTAGGCCATCGCGAACGACGCCAGCGCATCGGCCATGGCGCCGCTCTTGCCCATGTAGCCGGCGATCATCGCCGCATCGCCCGAGCGCGCATGGGCGCGGGCGAGCGTGCGCCCGCACAGACGTGCGTAATTGATAAGCGCCTGCTCCTCGACGAGTTCGCCGATCGATCCGAGCCGCCGGTTCTTCAATTGGCGCACATAGAAGTGCCGGCCCGAGATCGGCGTCCTCGGTCCAGCCCAGAAAGATGTCGCTCGCGGCCTGCATGGTCCGCTGGCCCTCGACGACGCGGCGGCCGGGGTGTCCGGTATATTTCGGCCCGAGGCATTCGAGCGCGGATTTCCGCGCTTCCTTGAATTGAAGGAACAGCGGCGCTCCATCGCCGCTCGTGAACAGGCTCACCGCGCAGAACGTGCCGACGCTGCCGACCCCGACCGCCTTGAATGCGGTGTCCTTGAGCGCGTAGCGGTCGAGGAGGCACAGCAGCGCCGGCGTCAGGCGCTTACGGTAGGACGCGAACACCTCCTGCGGATCGACCCGTTCGCGCGGATCGGTCTTGCGGTTGAAGTGATAGATGGTCGGCCGCTTGTCGGCGATCTTGTCGCCCTTGACGAGGTGCGGAAAGTTGTCGTCTCGCTCGAGCGAGCGGCCCGCCTTGTGGAGGATCGCCTCCAGCCGGCGTTTGAGCACGGGGTCGTCGAGGTGCCTGATCTCGCGCGGAAGCTCGATGCGGCTGTGCCAGATTTCGAGCGGCGTGAGCTTGGCAAGCGTGCGCATGCGCAGCCGATAGGCCTCGACGGTCGCGGCCGCGGCGGCCCGCGCGCGCCTGGGCGTGAATTTGGCATCGAGCCCGGCCACGGCGACGCTCGCGGCGAGGCGCTTGAGGTCGACGGTGAAGTCGACGCCCGGCAGCGTTTCGTCGAAATCGTTGATGTCGAACAGGATGATGTCTTCGGGCGTGGCGAAGGCGCCGAAGTTCATCAGGTGGCAGTCGCCGCAGGCCTGGACATTGATGCCGGCGCGCGGCGCGTGCGCGAGGTCCTGCGCCATCACCGTCGCGGCGCCGCGCAGGAAGGTGAACGGGCTCACCAGCATCCGCTTGTAGCGCTCGGGGACGAGCTCCTGCACGCGGGCATCGTCGCCTTCGGCGAGCAACGCCACGGGGTTGCGGCCGGCATAGTCTTTCAGCTCGGCCTGTGCCTCGCGCGGCGTCTTGCGCCGCAGCACGATGCCCTGCTCGTAGCGCGCGCCATAGGTGGCGGAAGCCGGACTTTTCATGATGGCCCTCCCGAAAAAACGGCCGCTACCGGCGATAAATCGAAGTGTCGACGAGAAAAATTGAGCTTCATCATAGTTCAAATCCGGCCGCGCACAACTTGTGGGCAGGGCCGGGGAGGGGCGCCCCGGTGTACTGGCCTGACGATCGGTGCTTGGGCTCACCCAGCAGCGGCGGCGAGCTCCCTCTCCCCGCGTGCGGGGAGAGGGTCGGGGTGAGGGGGCGGTGCCGCGATTCTGAGCCTCCGAAGATAACTTCCGGCGCTCAGACTTCGCGGCGAGGCCCCCTCACCCGTCTCGCTTCGCGATCCGACCTCTCCCCGCACGCGGGGAGAGGTTGCCCACCGCTCGCGCGACCTCGCCAGGCATCGCTCGCGGCATCGGCGCCTCTATCGAACGCCGCCGAAGTTGCGTTAGTGTCGGAGCAACTCGACCTCGCCGTTAGCGCACCAGCGGCGCGCGCGGTCGATCAGGGAGGAACGAGATGTCGGCAACCGACGCCCCGGAGAAACCGGACGGCCATAGCCTCGATCGCCGCAGCTTCTTGACGACGGGTGCCGCGGTGGGTGCCGTCGCGGCGCTGCCGGCACAGGCTGCGGCGGCGGACGCGATCGCCTGGGACCGCGAGGCCGACGTCGTCGTGATCGGTGCCGGGGCGGGCGGGCTCGTCGCCGCCATCGCGGCGCGCGAGAAGGGCGCCTCGGTCGTCGTCGTCGAGAAGAACTTCGACATCGGCGGCCGCGCCATGATGAGCTATGGCGGCCTCTATATCGGCGGCGGCAATCGGCTGCAGAAGGCCAAGGGCGTCGAGGACACACCCGATCTCGCCTTCGCCGACTGGTCGCGGCCGGAGAAGCCGATGGGGCGCTTCAGCGACCGCGAGCTGGTGCGGGTGTGGGCCGACAACAATCTCGAGCTGTTCGATTGGCTGGAGAAGCAGGGCATCAAATGGGAGGGATACCGCGGCGCGCCCGACCGGCTCGACCGCAACCGCCGCACCCGGCTCAATGTCGTGCACTGGCCGAACGAGCCGACCACGCCGGCGCGGGGCTCCGGCTTCGTGCGTCCCCTCGAAAAGACCGCGCGGGAGATGGGCATCGACATCCTGCTCCAGCAGCAGATGACAAAGATCCACCGGGAGGCGCCGTTCGCCGGACGGGCGATCGGCATCAGCGTCATCGAGGTCGACGACGCCTATCGGCAGAAGACCAAGACGATGAACATCCGCGCCCGCAAGGGCGTGATCATTGCGACCGGCGGCTGCGCCGGCAATCCGGTGTTCCGCACCATGTTCGACGTGCGGCTCACTGAGGAGTACCAGGCGGAGAACGCCGAGTGGACCGAGCGGACCGGCGACGGCGAGATCGCCGCGATGGAGATCGGTGCGGCACTCGGCGCCACCGCCTGCCAGACCACCCAGGACGATAACCTCATTACCAAGGGGCGGATGGGCAAGAAGAGCAACGGCACCATCACCGAGCTCTATCCGACCAGCCGGCACTTCTTCCGCGCCAAGGCGCTCGGCCTCGTCGTCAAGGACTATCAGAACGTGATCCTGGTGAAGGAGAACGGCCTGCGCTTCTATGACGAGACGGTGCCGACCCGCGACTACGAATACTACGCGGCCGCGCTGGCGTGGACCGGCGATCCCAAGAAGTTCAACGGCGGCGGCCCGATCTGGGCGGTCTTCGATGCCGACGCGGTGGCGCGCGAGAAATGGGACGTGAAGCCGCCCCACGTCGATCCCGACGGCTACTTCTTCGTCGCCGATACGCTCGAGGAGCTCGCTGCGCGGATCAAGAACGAGTACCAGTGGCGGGCGATGCCGCCGCAGGTGCTGCGGCAGACGGTCGAGCGCTACAACGGCTTCGTCGATGCCGGCGCCGACACCGACTTCAAGAAGCCGCGGCCGATGTTCAAGATCGCGAAGCCCCCATTCTATGCGGCCTGGCATACGCCGGCGATCCACGACAGCTACACCGGCATCAGGATCAGCGCGCACGGCGAGGCGATCGATCTCCACGGCAAGGTGATCGCGGGGCTCTATGCCTGCGGCGATTCCTCGGGCGGCTTCGGCCAGCACGGCATCTGCCGCGCCGCCACGTTCGGGCGCCTCGCCGGCTACCACGCCGCCGCCCAAGTCGGATAACGGCCGGGATGACGGCCGGGCCGGAGGCGAGGCGCTTCGAGGGGCACATGGCAACCAAGGCGGCAGACGATGCAACGGCGCAGCGCGGCGGCGCGACTGCCACGCGACCTCATCGCGTGAGTCTCGAGGTGGTGCCGCCGGTGCCCGCCGAGCTGCCGGTCGGAACGAGCGTCAGCTTCAAGGTGCGCGTTTCCGGCACCGACGCCGACCTGCGCGGCGCCCGCGTCGAAGTCGTCGCGTCGGAATACCTCGTCGCGACGCCCGCGCTCGCCGAACATGGCGACGGCTTCACCGAGACCGCGACAATTGCCGTCCGCGCGCCGTCGACGCTCGGCACTTATGGTCTCGTGATCGTGTTTCCGCGCCAGCAGGTCGGCCGCGACGTGTTCGAGGAATGCGAGCTGCCGATCACGTTCGCGACGGTGCCCCACAAGACGAGCGTCGCCGTGTGGGGCGTCGCCTCGCCGGTCGAGACCGGCGGCCGGCTCGCGGTGACGGTCGGGGTCAAGAGCGCAGGGGGATGCGAACTGAAAGGTGCCGCGGTCGAGATCATCGATGAGGCCGGCGCGGTGGTCGGCCGCGGCAGGCTCAACGATGCGCCGTGGCCGGGCACGGGACTCTATTGGGCCGAGATCAGCCTTGCCGCGCCGGAGCGCACCGGCACGCATTCGTGGCGCGCTGCGTTTCCGGCGCAGGAGCCGAGGCTCGCCCATGATGCGAGCAGCGCGGCGTTCGGGTTCGCCGTGGTCCCGCCGCCGGAGCACCGGCTCACCGTCAGGGTCACCGATGCCGAAGGGGCGGCGCCACTCGCCGGCGTCGAGCTTGCGCTCGGACCCTACCGCGCGGCGACCGACGCGATGGGTACGGCGCGCCTCGACGTTCCCGCCGGCCGCTTCAGCCTCGCGGTGTGGAAATCCGGTTTCGAGGGCGCGCCGACCGATGTCGAGGTCGCCGGCGACCTGTCGCTGCAGGTCGAAATGAAGCGCGTTCCGCAGGAACCCGCGATCTGGGACGAGATGCTCTAATTTAGCGCTTGCACCAGCCGCGCTCCCTCTCCACGCATGCGGGGAGATGCGGTAAGTTGCGTTCGCTCGGCGCGCCATGCGCGTGTCTCGACCGCAAATCAAATCGGGAGGATGCAATGAAACTCGATGTCAGGTCGGCGTCATTCACGATTGCCCCCGGCGCGCTCGCCCTGTTGCTTCAAGCGGGTACGAGCCTGGCGCAGGCGCCGCAACCGCCGGCGGATCATCCCGCGGTCACCGTGCGCGGCCAAACCTATACGCCGCGTTCGATCCTGGCGCGCAACATGGGCACTCCCGAAGACCAGACAACCGCGTTCACGCCGCACCGGATCATCGGCAACATCTATTACGTGGGGACGAAGACGCTCAGCTCCTTCCTCGTCGTGACGCCGGAAGGCAACATCCTCATCGACTCGACCTATGAGCGGAACGTCCCGGTGATCGAGAAATCGGTCGCAGATCTCGGTTTCAAGTTTTCCGACGTCAAGGTTCTGCTCGGCAACCACGCCCATGGCGACCATCAGGAGGGCGACGCGCTCGTCAAGCAGAAGACCGGCGCGCAGGTGGCGGCGATGGCCGAGGACGTGCCGGCGCTGCAGGCGATGAAGCCCGGCGGCAAGGAGCACCCGATCGATCGTGTACTGCACGACGGCGACAAGGTGACGCTCGGCGGCACGACGCTCGTCGCCCATCTCACCCCCGGCCACACCCGCGGCTGCACCACCTTCACCACGACGGCGCAGGAGAACGGCAAGACCTACAACGTGATGTTCGGCTGCAGCCTGCGCTCCCCCGCGGTGATCACGCCGGAGGTCGCGGCGGAGTTCGAGCGCTCCTTCAAGGCCGTGCGGGCGCTGCCCTGCGACGTGCAGCTCGGCGACCACGGCGCCCAGTACGGCATGCTGGAGAAGTTCGCCAAGCTCAAGGAAGGTCAGCCCAACCCGTTCATCGATCCCGCCAGCTGCACCCTCGAGGCCGACGTCCAGGAGGCGATGTTCAACGCCACCCTCGCCGAGCAGAAGGCGGCGAAGCCGTAGCGTTCGCGTTTCCGCGGGTTTTCGTTGAAGTGGCTTTGAAGTGGTATGGCCGGGCTTGTCCCGGCCACCCCGATCATAAGGCACGGCCGTGCCCCGTTATCGGGGTCGCCGGGACAAGCCCGGCGATGACGGCTTGGAATTTACGCGAGGCTTGCCGCAGCTCGTAGGGGGCAAAGCGAAGCGTGCCCACGCTGTCTGCCTCAAGACCCGCGTGGGCACGGCGCAAGAGCGCCTTTGCCCACCCTACGCGGCTACGTGGCGGGGCCGAGGTCGCGGCGCAGGCGGTGATTGCGCGGGTCGTCGCCGAGGCCGCGGCAGAAGTTCGATACGATCGGCTCGAGCCGCTCGGCGAAGCGGCGGGCGTCGGCGTTGAGCGCGTTGAGGCGCTCCACCGCGGCACCGGCCTCTCGGGCGAGCGCCGCGCGGTCGATGCCGACGGCGCGGCCGCCCGCGACCACCAGCTTGCCGCCGATCAGCACGCGGTCCACCGCGCCGCCGTTCTCGGTGAACACGATCTGGTTGGTCGCGTTGTTGAGCGGCACGAAATTGATGTGGTCGAGGTCGAGCAGCACGAGATCGGCCTTGTAGCCGCGGGCGATCTTGCCGATGAAATCCTGCATGCCGAGCACGTGCGCCGACCCTTGGGTTGCCATGGTGAAGGCATCGGCAGTCGAAATCCACTCGGCAGGCGGCACGCCGCGCACCCGCGACACGAAGGCCGCGGCGCGGATCGCCTCGAACATGTTCTGGTTGTCGGAGGACGCCGAGCCGTCGGTGCCGATGCCGACGGTGACGCCGTGGTTCATGTAGTGGCGTGCTGCGGCCATCCCCGAGCCGAGGCGCAGATTGGCGGCGGCATTGTGGGAGACCGTGACGCCCTTCTTGGCGAGCAACTCCATGTCGCTGTCGCTGATCCAGATCGCGTGCGCCGCCGACAGCCACGGGCCGATGAGGCCGCAGGCGTCCATGATCTCGACGGTCGACATGCCGAACGTCTTGAAGTTGGACGCCGATTGGTACTTCGCCTCGCTCACATGGGTCTGCATCGGCAGGTCGTGGGACCGCGCGACGTCGCGGCAGGCGATCATGAACTCGCGGGTGCAGTGGTGCGGAATGGTCGGCGCGATGCCGAGGCGGAGCCGGTCGCGCGGATGCGACCACGTCTCGGCGAGCCGGCGCAGCGCCGCGATGATGGTATCGGCGCCGCCCATGCGCAGCTTCGCGGCGCGGTCGCGGGCATCGTCGGGCAGCGCGTCGATCAGGCCCGGCACCGCCTGGTAGAAGGTGAGGTCGGCGACCATCGGCGCGATCACCGCGCGCAGCCCGACCTTGGCGTAGGCGCTGGCGACCGCCTCCATGCCCTCGATGGTCGGGGCCGGGAATTCGAAGAACAGGTCGTAGCAGGCGGTCGCGCCTTTCTCGACCATCTCCACCGCGGTGATCAGCGCGGCGAGATGCTTGTCGTCGTGGCTGCGATGCCCGCCGATCCACGGCGCCGCGTTGAGCAGGAGGTCGAGCTCCCAGAGATCGCCGACGCCCTTGGAGAGGCCGCCATGGCTGTGGGTGTGGCCGTTGATCAGCCCGGGAATGATCAGCCGCCGGCTGGCATCGATCACCTCGGCATTGGCGTCGCGCACTGCGCCGCGCGGCACGATGTCGACGATGGTGTCGCCCTCGACGACGATGTCGCGCGGCTCGCCATGGGGCGACGCGACGGAATGCACCAATCCACCTGTGATCACGAGCATGGCGCGGTCCTTCACTCGTGCGAAAGCCGGGACGCAACGAGGAAAGCAGCGCGTGGCCGATGTCAACGGGCGTGTCGCTTCTCGGCCTCTTGCCGCGTGATAGACCAGCTTTCGATGAGGTGCAATTCATGAGCCGTCATCGCCGGGCTTGTCCCGGCGACCCCGATCAATGGGGCACGGCCGTGCCATACGATCGGGGTGGCCGGGACAAGCCCGGCGATGACCGCTTTTTGCCCGAGACATGCTCCAGCGGGTCGCATCACGCATCGCGGATGTCCCATGAAGCGCTTCCGCATCCTCACGTTCGCGCTTCTCCTCGCCGCGGCGCTTCCGAGCGGCGCCAGCGCGCAGGACCGGCTCAAGCTTGCGGTCGGGCAATACGGCAACTGGGCGACGTCGGTCGCCGAAGTCGGGCAGCGCGGCGGCGTGTTTCGCCGCCACGGCCTCGAGCTGCAATTGCTCTACACCCAGGGCAGCGGCGAGACCCAGCAGGCGGTGCTCGCGGGCGGCGCCGACATCGGGGTCGCGGTCGGCGTGATGGGGGCGCTCGGCGCCTATGCCAAGGGCGCGCCGGTGCGGATCATCGGCGCCGAGACCACCGGCGCCTCGGACCTCTACTGGTACGTGCGCGCCGATTTGCCGATCCGGACCCTCCAGGATTTCTCCGGCCATACGGTCGCCTATTCGACCAGCGGCTCGTCGACCCAGGCCGTGATGACGGCGATGGTCCGCCAGCACGGCCTCAAGGCGCGGCTCGTCGCCACCGGGAGCCCGGTCGCGACGTTGACCCAGGTGATGTCGGGCCAGGTCGACGTCGGCTGGGCGGCGCCGCCCGACGGCCTCGACCAGCTCGACCGCGGCGAGATCCGCATCATCACCAACGGCAACGCCGCCTCGATCTTCAAGGACCAGACGGTGCGCGTGCTGGTGACGACGGCGCAAACCATCGCGGCGCGGCGCGACGTCGTGACCCGCTTCATGCGGGCCTATCGCGAGACCGCGCGCTGGCTCTATTCCGACGACGCGGCGTTGCAGGTCTATGCCGACTGGCTCGGCATGAGCCTCGCCAAGGCGCGGCGCACCCGCGACGAGTTCTTCCCCTGGGCCGCGCTCGACCCCGACACCGTCGTCGGGCTCGATGCGCTGATGCGCGACGCGGTCGAGATGAAGTACATCGCCGCGCCGCTCGGCAAGGCGCAGCTCGACGAGCTGATCGCCCTGCCGCCGCAGTGAGCTGGAGCGGGCTTACCGCTTCACCCGATCCATGAAGTGGCAGGTCGCGACGATCGCCCGGCCGGCGCCGGTGTTCTGAGTGTAGCACTTCTCCATGCGGTCGGGCGAAACCAGCGTGATGTGGAAGATAGCCGTCGATGTCGGCGCCGTAGATCGTCTTGTTGTCGCTCGAGAGCGCCCAGCCGAACGGCTCGTTGGTGGGTGCGGCGCTGGAGACCGAGTGGCCCCACATCAGGCGGCCGTCCTGTCCCTCGACCACGTAGGTCGCCTCGATGTCGCGCACGCGCGGCGGGTCCATCGTCGTCTGCGAGCCCGGATGATGGCGGATTGGCGCCGAACACGATCGATTTGCCCTTGCCCGTCCAGGTCCCCTTGAGATCGGGAACGGCGTTCTGCGCGCAGGCGGGGACTGCGGTCGCAAACAGCGCCAGGGCGAAAACGAAACGGTTCATCACAGGTCTCCTCAACACATGATGGGTCAACGGGCCATCGCGGGCCGGCAGCATGTTCGCGAAACGCCGTGAAATCCAGATGTACGAAAGCGAATTCGGAGAATTGGGGCCGTGCGACGGCCGGCACCTCATCAGACTATCATCGTCCGGCTTGACCGGACGATCCAGTAACCACCGGCCTCTCAAGGGGCAAGGTCGACGACACCGATGGCGCGGGGGTTACTGGATTCGGCCGGGCAATGACGCTGTCGACGAGAGGCGAAGCTGCAGGCCGCTGCCCCGCGCCTTCGGCATGTGGATGAACTCCCACGGCGACGGCATCGGGCCGACCGGCACCTCGATCGAGCGTCGGCCCGTCGCGGCGGGCAAAGCCACGGCGCAGTGCGGCGCGCAGCGCGTCGGGATCGCGCGGCGCGCTCGGCGGCCGCGCCGAAGCTCTCGGCGAAGCGGATGAAATCAGGATTGGCGAGGTCGGAGGCGATCACGCGGTTGCCGTAGCGCTCCTCCTGGATGCGGCGGACATTGCCGAATGCGCCGTCCGAGAACACCACCGCGACCAGCGGAATGCGGTGGCGCACGGCGGTCGAAAGCTCGTTCGCGGTGAACATGAAGCCGCCGTCGCCGCTGATCGCGACCACCGGCACGTCGCGCCGCGCATTCTGGGCGCCGAGCGCGGTGGCGAAGCCCCAGCCGAGATTGTCCTGATAGCCCGGCGATAGAAACGTCCGCGGCTTGTAGACGGGGAAGGCGAGGCGGGCGACGAAGCCCATCTGGGTGACCTCGTCGACGAAGATGCCGTCCTCCGGCAACTCGGCGCGGATCGCGTCGAGGAAGCCGCGCTGCGGCGCGAGCTTTGGCGAACTTCTCGTCCCAGCGCGCGTGGCGTTCGCGCATCTCGTCGGCGCGCGACGACCGGCGGATGTTGCGGGTCGCGACCGCATCGACGAGCCGGCGCAGGATCGGCTGCGCGTCGCCGATCAGCGCCACCGCGGGCTTGTGGACTCGCGCCGGCTCCTCGGGATCGGAATCGATGCGGATGATCTTGATGTCGTCGTCGATGCCCCACTGCGTGAACGGGTAGTACATGCGCGTGCCGACGGCGAGCACGACGTCGGCCTCCGCCCAGAGGTCGCGGCCGAGCGGCAAGGTCACGCTCAGGGGATCGCGGCTGTCGAGCACGCCGCGGCCGCGCCGATAGCCGAGCACCGGCGCCTGCAGCATGTGGGCGAGCGCGGTCACTTCGCGCGGACGCGCCCTGGGCGCCGCCGCCGCACAGGATGAAGGGCCGCTTTCGCCGCGCCGAGCGCCGCGGCCGCCGCCGCGATCGCGTCCTCGTCGATCTCCGGTTCCGGCGGCGCGAGCGGAGCGACGAGCGGCGCCGGCCCGCTGCGGCCCCACACGTCGATCGCGCATTCGAGCACGGCCGGTCCGCGCCGCCGCGTCCCCATCGCCGCCAGCGCCTTGGCGACCAGCGCCGACGCCGCATCCGGCCCGCGGATGCGCGCGGAAAAATCGACCAGCCGGCTGATGATCCCGGCCTGGTCGCGGATCTCGTGGAGATGACCGATGCCGCGCCCGATGTCGGCATCGGGAATCTGCCCGATCAGCCCGAGCACCGGCGCGTTCATGGCATAGGCGGTGAGCAGCGCGGCGCCGGTGTTGAGCAGGCCGGGGCCGGGCACCACGGCATAGGCCTGGGGGCGGGCGGTCGCGAGCGCGGCGCCGAGCGCCATGTAGGCGGTGCCCTGCTCGTGGCGGGGATGCACGACCTTGATCCGGTCCGAGGCCTTGTAGAGCGCGTCGAACAGGTGGTCGTTGTGGACGCCGGGGAGCGCGTAGAGGGTATCGATCCCGTGGGCGGCGAGCGAGGCCACGGTCGCCTCCGCCGTCGTCATCGTCTCCGTCATGCTGGCCTTGCAACTCCGATCCGCCCAGGGACCTGCTTCTTGTGCAGATCGGGCCCGGACTGTCGAGGGTGTTCCCATCCCGCGCCGCGTCGGCTAAACCCTGCCCGCCGCTCCCCGCCAGGGGCGCGGCGGACCGCGCCACCCGCGCGCATGAGGGCTTGATGCACCGGTATCGTACCCACACCTGCGGCGCGCTGCGCGCCGCTGAGATCGACTCCACCGTGCGGCTCTCGGGCTGGTGCCACCGCATCCGCGACCATGGCGGCTTGCTGTTCATCGACCTGCGCGACCATTACGGGCTCACCCAGGTGGTGGCCGATCCGGATTCGCCGGCCTTCAAGACCGCGGAAAAGCTGCGCTCGGAATGGGTGGTCCGGGTCGACGGCAGGGTGCGCCGGCGTCCCGGCGGCACCGAGAACCCGGACCTGCCGACCGGCGAGATCGAGGTGTTCGCGACCGACATCGAGGTGCTGGGCCCGGCCGCCGAGCTGCCGATGCCGGTGTTCGGCGACCAGGAATATCCGGAAGAAATCCGCCTGAAGTACCGGTTCCTCGACCTGCGGCGCGAGCGGCTGCACAGGAACATCATGAAGCGCGGCGCCATCATCGACTCGCTGCGCCGGCGCATGAAGGAGCAGGGCTTCTTCGAGTTCCAGACCCCGATCCTCACGGCGTCGAGCCCGGAAGGCGCGCGCGACTTCCTGGTGCCGTCGCGGCTCCATCCCGGCAAGTTCTACGCGCTGCCGCAGGCGCCGCAGCAGTTCAAGCAGCTCACCATGATCTCGGGCTTCGACCGCTACTTCCAGATCGCGCCGTGCTTTCGCGACGAGGACGCGCGCGCCGACCGCTCGCCCGGCGAGTTCTACCAGCTCGACATCGAGATGAGCTTCGTCACCCAGGACGATGTGTTCACGGCCGTCGAGCCGGTGCTGCGCGGCGTGTTCGAGGAGTTCGCCGACGGCAAGCCGGTGACGCCGAAGTTTCCGCTCATCCCCTATGCCCAGGCGCTGCACCAGTACGGCACCGACAAGCCGGACCTGCGCAATCCCATCAAGATGGCGGACGTCACCGCCCATTTCCGCGACTCCGGCTTCAAGGTGTTCGCCGGCATGATCGCGGCGGACCCGACCGTCGAGGTGTGGGCGATCCCCGCGCCGAAGGGCGGCAACCGCGCCTTCTGCGACCGCATGGACAGCTGGGCGAAGGGCGAGGGGCTGCCGGGCCTCGGCTACATCTTCTGGCGCGAAGGCGAGGAGGGCGGTGCCGGCCCGCTCGCCCGTAACCTCGGCGTCGAGCGGACCACGGCGATGCGCGCCCAACTCGGGCTCGGCGTCGGCGATGCCGTGTTCTTCGTCGCCGGCCGGCCGAAGGACTTCATCAAGTTCGCGGGCGCGGCGCGCAACAAGGTCGGCGCCGATCTCGGCCTCGTCGCGCGCGACCGCTTCGAGTTCTGCTGGATCGTCGACTTTCCGATGTACGAGTGGAACGAGGAGGAGAAGAAGATCGACTTCTCCCACAATCCGTTCTCGATGCCGAACGTCGACGCCGGAAGAATTCCTCGCGCTCGATCCGAACGATGCCGAGAAAATCCTCGCGCTCAAGGCGATCCAGTACGACATCGTCTGCAACGGCATCGAGCTCTCATCCGGCGCGATCCGCAATCACCGCCCCGACGTGATGAAGAAGGCGTTCGCCATCGCCGGCTATGACGAGAGCGTGCTGGAGCAGAAGTTCGGCGGCATGCTGCATGCGCTCTCGCTCGGCGCCCCGCCGCACGGCGGCATCGCGCCCGGCGTCGACCGCATCGTCATGCTGCTGTGCGGGGAAGAAAACTTGCGCGAGGTCGTGCTGTTCCCGATGAACCAGCGCGCCGAAGACCTCCTGATGGGCGCGCCCTCCGAGGTCACGCCGAAGCAGCTGCGCGAGCTGCACATCAGGCTGAACTTGCCGTCGTGAGCCTTTCCTCCGTCTTCGGGGAGGGCAGGGTGGGGTCCTTACTTCCCCACCGTCGTGAGCCCGGCTGTCATCGCCCGGCTTGACCGGGCGATCCAGTAACCACCGGACTTCGGTGGGGCAAAGCAGTAGCCCGGATGAGCGCAGCGACATCCGGGAACGGCAACCATCCGGGAACGGCAACTGAACACGGAGCGGCGAAGCCCGCCCGCATGTCGGGCAATGACAGCCGGGGTCGGAAAAGCGCGCTTCGCTCATGCGGGCTACATTGCGCGGCTTGATCTCAAAACCCGACGCCGAGCGCGGGCAGCAGCCGCTGCAGGATCGCGACGAGGCAGATGAGCCCGACCAGAATCTTCAGGAGACCCGCGAGCCGATTGTCGCGCACGTACTTGTCGATCGCGTAGAACAGGATCGCTCCGACGACGATGATGATCGCAATGTTGAGCAGGACGATGAGCATGGCGATGCCCCTTCCAGTCTGACGCCGTCAGTATGCCACCGAATGCGCGACGCCGCTGCGAAAACGCGACCGGAATCGGATGTTGCCGCGAGACAAGTCGAGCGCCCAGCGCGTACGGGCGATCGCAGTAAGCGAAAGCGCGATTGCACCATCGGTGAGTCATGGAAACGGCGCAATAGAAGCGATTGCGCCCTACTGGTTCCATCGATCGGTCAGGCCGGGACGCGCCGGGACAAGCCGGCGATGACGCTCATAGGAATGGTCGCACCAAAAAAAGGGGAGACCGTCCGGCTCCTGGGGTGGGTGGGGGGCAAGAGCCGGACGGCCGGGGCCGGTCGATTTCGTGGGTGGGGGGACCGGTCCTGAAAGGTTGTGCCGAAGCCTTACGCGGAAACGTTACGCCGCTTGGGGCGTAGCGAGGTGGTCAAAATCCTGGTGCGAGGCGAGGAGCTGCGCGAGCCGCTTGCGGGCATAGAACATCCGCGTCTTCACGGTGTTCTTCGGCAGCTGGGTGATCTCGGCGACCTCCTCGACGGACTTCTCGTGGTAGTAGACGAGGTCGATCACCTCGCGGTGCTCCCGCGACATCTGGGCAAGGCAGCGGCGCAGCTGCGCGGTGCGGTCATCCTTCAGCACGGTCTCTTCCGGCGTGTCGGCGGTGTCTTCGACGAGCTCCATGGCCGGCTCGTCGCCGAGCACCTCGCGGTGGCGATGGATCGCCGAGAGCGCCTTGAAGCGCGCGATCGCGAGCAGCCAGGTCGACACCTGCGAGCGGCCCTCGTAAGCTTCCCGCCTTGCTCCAGACGTCGATGAAGACATCGCTCACGAGGTCTTCGGCGAGCGCGCTGTCGGCGACGATGCGCGAGATGAAGCGGAACACGCGGACGTTGTGCCGGAGATAGAGCGTGCGCATGGCGCTACGGTTGCCGGAGGCGATGGCCTTGATCAGGCTCGCGTCGGACTGGCCGTCGAATGCAAAGATCTCGGCGGTCGGTGCAGATGCACGAGCGGTATTGTTGTGCATGATCCCCTCCCCACGAATTGCGTGGTCTCGTGGGGTCATAACTACCAAGCCGAGGTTTCGTTCGTTCTTCTTTTCAAGGAAAAAATGGTTTCGTTGGTGATCGAATTGTTTCGTCTTGCGTTGCAGCGAAGAAATAATCAGCGGTTAAGAGGAATATTATCCTAGTTCCGGCCCGGATGACAGATTCGGCTCGTAGCCCGGATTGAGTGCACCGTAGCCTGGGTTGAGCGATACGCGACAACCCAGGACGGTGCGAGAGGCAACGCCGCCCCCGGGTTTCGCTTGTCGCTCAACCCAGGCTACGTCGGCTACGTTGCCTCGCCGGTCGGCGTAAAAAGATACCCGCCGCCGCGAATCGTGCGGATCACCGTGGGATGGGCGGGATCGGGCTCGATCTTGCGGCGCAGCCGCATGATCCGGATGTCGATCGCGCGGTCGAAGGCCTCGGCATTGCGGGCGTTGGCGAGCTCGAGCAGGCGCTCGCGGGAGAGCACGCGCTTGGGGTTGGCGGCGAAGGCCTTCAACAGCCCGTATTCGGACGACGTCAGCGGATGCTCGTTGCCCTCTTCGTCGCGCAGCGCCTGGGCGTCGTGGTCGAGCCATTTGGTGCCGAACCGCACGCGTTTGGCTTCGGCGACGGCGGCGGGCGCAGCCGGGGCCGGGGCAAGGGCAGGAGCGGCCGGGCCGGCGCGGCGCAGCACCGAGCGGATGCGCGCGACGAGCTCGCGCAGCTCGCAGGGCTTGGCGACGTAGTCGTCCGCCCCGAGCTCGAGGCCGACCACCCGGTCGATCGAGCTCGCGGTCGCGGTGAGCATGATGACCGGCACGGTCGAGCTCTGCTTGAGCTTGCGGATCACCGACAGGCCGTCCTCCTGCGGCATGTTGAGGTCGAGGACGATGAGGTCGGCGGGTTGCTTCGCCATCTCCGCGCGCAGGCCCGGGGCGCCGTCGCACAGCGTCACCGTGAAGCCGTGCATGCGCAGGTAGTCGCCGACCATCTCGCGGGCGGCGGCCTCGTCGTCGACGACGATGATGTGCGGGCTCTCGGTCATTTCGACGGGATCGTGATGGTGAAGGTCGAGCCGGCGGGACCGGTCTCCTGCACGCTGACGACGCCATTGTGGAGGTCGACGATGCGCTTGACGATCGACAGGCCGAGGCCGGTCGACGGCTCGCCGCCGGTCGGCCGTGCGGACAGGCGCTGGAAGCGCTCGAACAGCCGCGCCATGTCCTCCGGCGCGAGCCCGGGACCCTGGTCGGAGACGCGGATCACGGTGCGGCCGTCCTCCTCGGCGACGCCGACCTCGATGCGGCTGCCGGGCGGGCTGTATTTGATGGCGTTGCTCAGGAGATTGTCGATCGCCTCGCGCATGCGGTCGGGATCGCACACCGTGGCGAGCGTCTGCGGCGCGGCGACGTCGATCGTCTGGTCCTTGCGCCCGGCGAGCGGCTGGCTCGCCTCGACGATGTCCTTGGCGAGGGCGACCATGTCGATCGTCTCCGGCCGGATCGTGATGTCGTGGGCGTCCGCCATCGCATCGCGGATCAGGGTGTTGACGATCTCGGTGACGCGGTTGGCCGCGCTCCTGATGTGGCCGATCTGGCCATTGATGCTCTCCGGCGACAGCGCGGCGGTGCCGACCATTTCGGTCAGCATCTCGGTGCGGCCGAGAATGACGGCGAGCGGATTGCGCAGGTCGTGGGCGACGGTGCCGAGAACCTCGCTCTTGAAGGCGTTCGCCCGCTGCAGCCGCGTCCATTGCGCGGAGAGCCGCGCATTGGCCTGGGTGAGCTCGCGGGTGCGCTGGCGCACGCGCTCCTCGAGGCTGGTGTTGGCCTGCTGCAGCTGCTCGTAGAGGATGACGTTGTCGAATGCGACCGAAAGCCGGCTCGAGAAGATCTGGATCAGCGCCCGGTCGGTGTCGGAGAGCCGCTTCGAGGCTTCGAGGAGCACGACCAGCTCGCGTCCGCTGCCGGTGCGGATGTAGAGCACCGAGCGCCGCGCCAGGAACTGGTGATCGCGGCGGCGGAACGCTTCCTTGACGACGCCGCGCAGCTCGTCGTCGAGCGCGTTGATGCCGGGCATGCCGATGAAGCGGCTGTAGCAGCCCGAGCCCGCCAGCACCGAGAAGCTGTCCTCGGCCTCGGCGGCATCGCGCAGCACCAGGATGCCGGCGCAGTCGACGTTGAGCAGCGAGGCGATCTGGGTGAGCACGCCCTCGGCGAGGCGCTGCATCGACCTGAAGTCGTAGAGCGTCGAGGCGGCATCGATGATGATCTCGAGGCCGCGCCGCGTCTCCACCATGCGCTGCAATTGCTGATAGCTGCGCAGCGCCGCGGTGAGCGAGGTGAACAGCTTGTCGGCGGTGAGCTCGGTCTTCGCCTTGTAGTCGTTGATGTCGTAATCGACGATGACGCGCCGTTCCGGGGCCTGGCCGGGCTGACCGGTGCGCAGGATGATGCGCACGGTCTCGTTCTTGAGGGTGTTGCGGATGTACTGCACGAGGTCGAGCCCGGCCTCGTCGGTCTCCATGATGACGTCGAGCAGCACCGCCGCGGTGTCCGGATGGGCCTGCATCAGCTCGCGGCCCTCCTTCGCCGAGAAGGCGGAGAGGATTTCGAGCCGGTGCCCATTGAGCTGGTAGTCGCCGAGCGCGAAGCGCGTGCCGTCGTGGACGGCGAGGTCGTCGTCGATCACCGCGACCTTCCATTGCGGTCCGGTTTCCGGCGCCTGGCCGTCGTCGTCGATGATCTGAAGGAAGTCGTCCTGTTCGCCCACTGTCATCGGTCCGTGGCTGCGACAGGCGCGGTTTCGCGCGCTGTCCGTGGAATGACGATGCGGAATACGGTGCCGCGGCTCGGCGCCGATTCCATCGTAATGCGTCCGCCGAGGCTCTGGGTGATGAGGCTGTGGATGATGTGCAGCCCGAGCCCGGTGCCGCCGCGGTTGCGGCGGGTGGTGAAGAAGGGATCGAAGGCATGGGCCTTCGTCGCCTCGTCCATGCCGACGCCGTCGTCGGCGACGGTGATCTCGACGTCGTTCGCCCCGACGGTCCGCGCCGAGAACGACAGGGTGCCGGTGCGTCCGTCGGGAAAGGCGTGGACGACGGCGTTGAGGAAGAGGTTGGTCAGCACCTGGCCGTAGGAGCCGGGATAGCTGTCCATCGCGATGCCGGGCGGGATGTCGACCCGCAGCAGGATCGCCGTGGTCTTGAGCGCCGGGCGCAGGCTCGCGATGATCTGGTCGGTGGCCTCGGCGAGATCGAACTGGCGCCGGTCGGCGTGGCTGCGGTCGACCGCGACCTGCTTGAACGACTGGATCAGCTCGCCGGCGCGCTGCAGGTTGGCGACGAGCTGGCCGGCCGCCGCGTGGCAAGCCGAGACGAATTCGTCGAGCCGCGAGCGGCGCAGCGGCGGCTGCTTGAGCTCGGCGGCGAATGATTCGCAGCGCCGCGCGAAGCTCGACGCGACGGTGAGACTGATGCCGACGGGATTGTTGACCTCGTGGGCGATGCCGGCGACGAGCCCGCCGAGCGCGGCGAGCTTCTCCGCCTCGATGAGGTCCTGCTGGGTCTCGCGCAGCTCGGCAAGCGCGTGCTCGGCGCGATCCTTGGCGGATCGCAGCTCCTCCTCGGCCTTGCGCTTGGCGATCGCGTTGTCGCGGAACACCTCGACGGCGCGCGCCATGTCGCCGATCTCGTCGCGCGCCCTGGTGCCGCGGACCGGCCGGTCATAGTGGCCGAAGGTGATGTCGCTCATCGCCGTCATCAGCCGCTGCAGCGGTCCGCGGATGCTCTGCGAGATGACGATCGCGCTCACCACCATGGCGGTGAGGAACACCAGCGCCACCAGCGCCACCAGGCGGTAGATGTTGAGCAGGCTTTGGTCGAACTTCTCCTGGGCATCCTGCTCGTGCTTATTCATCTGCGCCGACAGATTGTCGATCGCGGTGATCATGGCGGCCTGGTTGGCGTCGATTGCGCTGCGCAGCAATGCGGCGCGCTTCATGAACAGCTCGCCGAGATGCTCGAGGCCGCGCCGCAGCGCGACCGCCTGCTGCTTGAGCGCATCGATCGCGGAGCGCTGCAGGTCGTTGTCGGCGAGGTCGCCGAGCACGGGAATGGCGTCCTCGATGCGCTGGATGTCGATATGGGCTTCCTGTGCGGCCTCGGCGGCGAGCGAGAGGTAATAGGCGTTGGCCGCGACCAGCATGGCGGTGAAGGTCTCGCGCGATTTGCCGAGCGCCGGACCGATGAGCGCATCCTTCGTCGCGGTCGCGCTTTCGATGATGGCGTAGAGCCCCGCCATCTGCTTCGCCGGCGCCAGCACCTCGTTCTCGTAGCTCTCGGTAATCGCGGTCTGCAGGGCGCGCAGGTCGCCGAACGCGTCGAGGAAGCGCTCGGTGAGGACGGTGAGCTCCGGCACCGCGGGTGCCAGCATCGGGTCGGCCGCGCCGCGCGTCTTCAACGTGCCGAGCACCGCCTCGCGCAACAGCAGGATCTCGGCGAAGGTCTCGGGGCGCGGCTCGTTGATGTACTGATGGATGAGGCTTTGCAGCCGGCCGGACTCGGTGCCGAGCAGCGAGAGCAGCATGTCGGACTGGCGGACCTGGCGAACGTCGGTCCAGGCCGAGGAGAGAATCCCCGCGCCGCTCGCCAGCAGTGCGGCGAGGATCACGACGGCGATGCAGTTGAGCACCGCGATCGAAAGGATGCGCCAGCGGATCGGCACCGAGCGGACCAGCCGCTCGACGCCGCCGGTCGCCTCGGCACCGCTGCGCTCCGAAAGGCCCCCCAACGATGCCTGGTGGTCCAGCGCGATCAAGGAATGCTCACTGCACCTGGCGGATGCGGTCGATCATCGGGGCGATGACGGGATCGGCGGCGGCTTTGGCATAAATCTTCGACATCGCCGCCTCGAACGGCTTGCGATCGAAGTCGGACACGATCGTCACGCCGGCCTGGCGCGCCTGCCGTGCCGATTGCGTCTCCAGCGCCATCCATTGAGCGCGCATGAAGCGGTTCGACTCCCGCGCCGCGTCGCGGAAGATCGCCTTGTCGGGGTCGCTGAGGCTCTGCCACGCCCGCAGCGACATGATCAGCACCTCCGGACTCATGGTGTGCTCGGTCAGCGTGTAGTTGCGGGCGTACTTGTAGTGGCCGGTGGTCACGAAAGAGGGCCAGTTGTTCTCGGCGCCGTCGACGAGGCCGGTCGCAAGGCCGGTCTCGACCTGGCCGTAGGGCAGCTCGACCGGCTGCGCGCCGAGTGCGCGAATCATCTCCGCCATCAGCTCGGACTGCTGGATGCGGATGCGCAGCCCCTTGAGGTCCGCGATGGTGTAGACCGGCCGCTTGCTGTTGTAGATCGAGCGGGCGCCCGAATCGTAGAACGTCAGCCCGATGAACCCGTAAGGCTCGAAGCTCGCGAGGATCTCTTCGCCCACCGGGCCGTCCATCACGGCATGCAGGTGTTCGATCGAGCGGAACAGGAAGGGCAGGGCGAGCGTGTTCGCGGCGGGAACGAGCGAGCCGAGCGGCCCCACATTGGTGCGGTTGATGTCGATCGCGCCGGCGCGCGTCTGCTCGATGGTCTCCTTCTCCTCGCCGAGCTGGCGCGAATGGAAGACCCGGACCCGGTGGCGCCCGTCGGTGCGCTGCTCGATCAGGCGGCCCATGTATTCGAGCGCCCGCACCGTCGGGTAGTCGGCCGCCTGGGTGTCGGCGGCGCGAAATTCGCGCGCCATGGCGACGCTTACAAAGGCGTGGCCCACAATGGCGTTGCCCGCAAGGACGCAGCCGCCCGCGAGGACGCAGACGGCGAGGACGAAAGCCGGCGCGATCACGGACAATGCGGACAGCGCGGCGCAGATGGACGGGGTTCGCGAACCTTTCATCGTCGGATAAACTCGGCTGGCGGTGGCGTTCCCTGCCTTCGCATGTTACCCGTCACATCCGGTGTTTACCATGGATTTTCAGACCGCGGCTGCCATCGGCCGCAGGCGCCGCGGCGGCGCCGTCCTCGCGGCGATGATGCTGCCGCTCGCGCTCGTCGTGGCGGCCCCTGGCGCCGGCCGCGACCATCGAGCTGTGGCACGCGATGAACGGCGAGCTCGGGCGCCAGCTCGGGCAGCTCGCCGCGGGCTTCAACGCCTCGCAATCCGAGCACCGCGTCGTGCCCGAGTACAAGGGCAATTACACCGAGACGGTCACCGCCGCGATCTTCGCGGTCCGCACCAAGAAGCAGCCCGCGATCGTGCAGGTCAACGAGATCGCGACCGCCACCATGATGGCCGCGAAAGGCGCGATCTATCCGGCCTTCGAGCTCATGCGCGCGCAGGGTGTCGCGTTCGACCAGGCGGCGTATCTCCCGGCCGTGTCCGGCTACTATTCCGATCTCGCCGGCAACCTGTTGTCGTTTCCCTTCAACGCGTCGACGCCGATTCTCTACTACAACAAGGATCAATTCCGCGCCGCGGGGCTCGACGAGAATGCGCCGCCGCGCACCTGGCCCGAGGTCGAGGCCGCCGCGCGGAAGCTCCGGCAATCCAACGTCCCCTGCGGCTTCACCACCCACTGGCCGTCATGGGTCAACGTCGAGAATTTTTCCGCCTGGCACAACGTGCCGATCGCGACCCATGCGAACGGCCTCGCCGGCTTCGGCGCCGAGCTCACGATCGACAATCCGGTGATGGTGCGCCACCTCGAGGCGCTCGTGGAATGGCAGAAGACCAAGCTCTACGATTACAGCGGCCGCGCCTCTGCCGCCGAGCCGCGATTCCCGGCGGGCGAGTGCGGGATGTTCATCGGCTCGTCGGCACAGCGCGCCGACATCCTGGCGAAGTCCAAGTTCGCGGTCGGCTACGGGATGCTGCCGTACTGGCCGGACGTCGCGGGGGCGCCGCAGAACTCGATCATCGGCGGGGCGACGCTGTGGGTGCTGCGCGGCCGGCCGGAGGAGGAATACGCCGCGGTCGCGCGGTTCTTCGCCTATCTCTCGCAGCCGCAGATCCAGGCGTCGTGGCACCAGAACACCGGCTACCTGCCGATCACCGGCGCGGCCTACGAGCTCTCCCGCGCCCAGCGCTTCTATGAGCGCGCGCCGGGTGCGGCGATCAGTATCGAGCAGATCAAGCTCCATGCGCCGACCGACAATTCGCGCGGCCTGCGGCTCGGCTCGTTCGTCCTGATCCGCGACGTCATCGAGGAAGAGATGGAGCAGGCGCTGGCCGGCAAGAAATCCGCCAAGGCCGCGCTCGCCGCCGCCGTGGCGCGCGGCAACGAGTTGCTGCGCCAGTTCGAGCGCACGACGCGGTGAGCGACGAGTTGCAGCCGGACGGCGCTCACGTTCAGGTGCGTCCATATCGATGGTCGCCAGGTGGCGGCGATCGTTACGTCGGCGGCGCGCAAAAGAAAATGGCCGGGACGAGCCCGGCCATCATCAATTCGTGCAATCAATTCGTGGAAGCCCGCGTCAATTGTTCGGCGGCGTGAGCTCGACCGTCGGCGTGAGCTTGCCGGCCTGCGCCTGCCCGCCGATCATCGCCGCGCGATGGAGGTTGGGCTCGATGGTCGCGGCGCTTTCGCCGAAGCGCTTGCGATAGACCTGCATGTTCTCCATCACGCGCTGGACGTAGTTGCGCGTCTCCGAGAACGGGATGCGCTCGACCCAGTCGACCGCGTCGACCTTGGGATCGCGCGGATCGCCGTGGAGCGCCATCCACTGCTCGACCCGGCCGCGGCCGGCATTGTAGCCGGCGAAGGTCAGGATGTAGGAGCCGCGATAGTCCTTGAGCAGGCCGGAGAGCTCGGCGGCGCCCATCTGCGTGTTGTAGACGGAGTTGTTGACGCAGCCGATCCCAGCTGTAGCTCACGCCGTACCGCTTGGCCGTGTCGCGTCCGGCGCTGGGCGTGACCTGCATGAGCCCGACCGCCTGAGCCGCCGACTTGTCGCCGGGGTCGAAGCCGCTCTCGGTGCGGGTGATTGCGTAGACCACGCAGCGGTCGAGCGGCGGAGCGACCGAGGTATAGTTCGGCACGCCGATGTCCGGGAACGCGTAGTGGTCCATCGCCATGCCGCGGCCGAGCGCGCCCTTGCCGAGCTGCAGCATCGCCTGCGCGTCCTTGTAGCGCGCGGTGACCTTGCCGACGCCCGAGATCACGGCGGGATCGTTGGTGTCCTGGCCGACGTCCGTGGCGAAGGCCATGGCGAGATTGCCTTCGCCGGTCTTGTAGAGCATCTCCGCGGCACGCAGCACCTCGCTGGTGCTGCTGTCCGGCGGCTCCGGCGGCTGGCGCACCTCGACGACGTCGTCGTGACCGAGCCGGGCGCGGGCGAGCTGGCCGTAATAGGTCGTGGGATAGGCCGCCGCGCCCTCGTATTCCTTGCGCATGTCCTCGGCCTGGCCGGCCGCCTCGAGGGCGCGGCCACGCCAATACTGGGCGCGCGCGATGGTGAGCGGATCGACCGCGCCGTCGTCGACATGGGCGAAGTGCGTGAGCGCCGTCGCCGGATCGTTGAGGAAGCGCAGCGCGATCCACCCCGCCATGAAGTGCGTTTCGGCGCGGTAGTAGGGATTGGTCGGTGGCGCCGCGGTGCGCGCCACCTCGTAGGCGGTGCGCGCGGCGCCGATGTCGAGCAGCTTGCGGGCGAGCGAGCGGCGCTCGCGCCACCACTCGTCGGTATCCTGCCGCTTGAGGTCCTCCGGCGAGGCGGAGAGCACGAGCTTCACCGCAGCCTCGTAGTCCCCCTTGGGCGTGACGACCTTGCCCTTCATGTTGTTGCCCGGCGCGTCGTTGCGCAGGAGATGATGCAGCTTGCACAGGCCGTAGGCGAGGTCGCCGTGCAGGTCGGCATGGACCTCGGGCGAGCCGCCCTTTTTGCTCTCGGCACCGCTGCACGCCTTGACGATCGCGACATGATCCTCGCCGGCGAGCTTTGCGGCGCGGGTCGCCGCGCCGAAATCCTTGGCGCCGATCCGCTTGTCCATCCGCGCCACGTGGTCGGCGCGGGTGAGCATCTCGGGGAATGCGGCGAGCACCGCGGTCTCCATTTCGGCGGTCAGCGGCTCGGACTGCCACACCGCGCGCACCTCGCCCTCGGCGTGGGTGCGGTTGCCTTCCGCGATCTCGACGCGGGCGAGCGCGAGCCGGCCGGCGGCGCTCGTCGGCCTGTCGCCGGTGAAGGCATGAACGGTGGCGCCGTCGCGCCGCTCCTGCCACAGCCGTCCTTCGGCGCGGCGGCGGATCGACGACACCGGCCAATCCGGATTGTTGCGAATGAACGAGGCGTAGCGTTCGAAGCCGGCTTCGTTGTCGGCGTGGCGCAGCCAGGCCCATTCGATGACCTTCGCCGCCACGGGATCGCCGGTCGCAGCAGCGAGCGCGAGTGCGTCCTTGCCCTTGCCGTGGCGCAGCAGCTCGGCGGCTTCCTTGACCGCGGCGAGCGTCGGCGACAGCGGCGTGCCTTGCTCGTCGGCCGGCTGCGCGACGACGTGCTTGTGCTCGCCGCCGCCCTTCTTCTCGGCGTTCTTCTTGTCGTGCTTGCCCTCGTGTTTGCTGTGCTCGCCGTCGCCCTTTTCGCTCGACTTCTTGCCGTGCGAAGCGGCGGGCTTGTGATGCGCGGCGAGCGCGTCGCCGGCGCCGAGTGCGAACACCGCTGACGCGAGCAGCAGCACGCGCGCGCGCCGCAGGCTCCTCTTCTCGATGCCGGTGTTCGGGACGTTCGTGTTCGATATTTCGACGTCGAGCCGGCCGCAAAGGCCGGCGAAATTCGGAGATTTCATGGACCCCCCTCGCGCCGGGTAGAGCCCGGCATGCCCCAGTACCTCAGATGTTTCGAATAACTCTCCCACCTGTCACAATTGAAATAGGGCGAATGTGTCCTAAGTGGGGTCGCACCTTGGCGCACGCACGGCGGTTTGTGCCTTGAAAACGCTCAGGGAACGACGCCGGAGGGGCGCGAAAAGCGGTGTCACCGCGTCCGGCGTAGGGCGAATAGCGCAGCGTATTCCGCCGGCCGTGCGGGAAGAAGCTCAACCGGCGAGGCAAGAGTACGCGATGCGATACGCTATTGCACCCTACAGTCTCGTGCACGCTCAGTTGTGCATCACGTCGCAGGTCCAGGCGGCGGCGCGGAGCAATGTGCACACCTTGTCGGCATCGGCGCGGGTCTCGGTGGCGGCGCGGGCGCGCACGGCGCCCATGTCGCCGACGATGCCGCGGACGACGAAGTGCGGCTCGCGACTGCCGAGGATCGCCGGGTACTTCGCCTGCACCTCGCGATAGCGCGCGAGCGCCTTGGCCTGGGTCGGACCGCCGGCGACCTCGGCGCCCCAGGTCGGCACCGGCCTGCGGGGCAGGGGAACGGTGCCCGCCTGATCGGGGATCGTCAGCCCGGCCTGGGTGCACGGCACGCGCACCGCGCCGGACGCCTCGCCCGGGGGCTTCTGCTTTCCCGCCCATTCGTCGGCCGAGCGGCCGGTGACGAGGCGCACATAGGCGATCGTCTCGCCGGGAAGCGGCTTGCGGCCGTCGAGCCAGTCGCGCACCCGCCCGGACCCGGCGTTGTAGGCCGCGGCGGCAAGGCCGAGATTGCCGAACTCGCGATTGAGGTCGCGCAGGAGCTCGGCCGATTTGGGGATGGCCTGGGCGGGGTCGAACGGATCCTCGAGGCCGCGCATGCCGTGCCGTTCCCGGCATGAACTGCGCGACGCCCTGCGCCCCCTTGAAGCTCACGGCATTGGGGTTGAAGCGGCTCTCCTGCCAGATCAGCCGGATGAAGAAATCGGCCGGCAGCTCGTGGCGCGCCGCCACCGCGGCGAGGGTATCGCACATGGTCTCCGGCGCGGCGGGAGGCGAGGGCACGGCGACCGCCGTGCCGTTGGTCTCGGCGCGAGGCTCGGCCGCCTGCGGTGCCGGGGCGCCGTCTTCGGCGAGCACGGGAGGGGCCGCCGTCACGAGGATCGTGAACAGGAGCGCCTTCTTGAGAGCTTCGGCGGGAATACGCACGGTCCTTGCACCCGATACGAGGCGGCAATGAGCGTCGATGAGAAGCGCGTCCATAGAAAGCGCGGTCGAAAAGAGCTGGGCCTTGCGGCGCCGGCAGGCTGGGGGACCTGCAGGCTCGCCGCAATGCAATTCCTTACCATTGCGCCCGGCGTTCTTCCAGAGGTTGCGAGGGGATTGGTGAACGCCGACGACGCTGCCTTCGGCTTCCAAGGGGCGCGATGACCATCGGCCGACGCGACACTACCCGGCCGCGCGTCCGCCCCGCTATTCCAAGGCGCTATAGCCCTATAGAAAAATAGACCTTCGTGCCGGCGAGGGGGAGCGGGCAGAGTGCGGCCGTTCCCCCTTCGCGATGATGGTGATGCGCCGGCAACCGGTCGAGAGCGATTTCGAGGTCGAGGTCTTCGAGAAAACGATCGCGGTGCGCTTCTGGCCGACGAGAAGCCTCTACACCTTCGCCCGCTTCATCGGCGCGCGGGAGATCGCCGAATTCGGCCCGGTCTCGCCCGATCCCCTCATCCAGCACGCCTCCCGCAGCAGCGGCACCCGCAACTACGACGCGGCCGACGTGCTGGCGATGGCATTTCGCTTGGCAGCGGCGGCGGTGGCGGGGCGGGTGATCCCGCCCTTTGGTTGGAGTAGGAGCCCACGGCCGGATCCCGGAAGTCCTTGAACCGGTTGGGTGCCGGCGGGAGGGCCTCCGAACGCAGCCTTTTAGCCGCTCGCGCCCACTGCGCGATGCTGCCAATCCCGCCGCTTCCGATAGAGGAACGCGGCGACGCGCAGGCCAACGCCAACGATGAGCATCAGGGCAAAGGGCAAATAGCTCAGTGGATAGTTTGCGATCCCGCCTCTCTTCAGCGGCCCCTCGATGAAATCGGCGGCGAAGACAAGGGCGATGTAATTGAGAGCGATCACCAGGGTAATCCGCCACAAGCGCGGCCCGACGGCATCACGAAGTCGCGGCAGGGAAATGAGCGCAAGCAGATACGTGAACACGATCCCGACCCAAAAGAACGCCATTCCGGCGCCGGCTCCGTCCGCCAGGATGAGTCCGACATGCACCAGCTGCGCGGACGCAAAGGCGAGGCCAAATTCGCGGCCGTGACGGGCCAAACCGTCGAACGGCTGGCCCCACAATGTCGCCATCGCGCCACCCGCATAGGCGAGCCAGAACAGGACAAACGACCATCTGGCGGTTACGCGCAGCGCCACCCCGGCACGATCCTGCGCGTCGACAAAGCCGAATACGATTGCGGTCAACGCGGCCGCGACAAGGAAGCTCGCCGTCACCCACAACACGGTGGGGTGCCGGTACCAGAGCCGTGATGCGCTCGACCTAATCACCGGCCTCAGCCCTCCGGCGGACTGCCGGCCTTTGATACGTAGCGCGATCACCGAGCTTCGACATACGAGCAGCCTTACGTCACGCCTGCTCGGATCCCAATGCGGCACCGGCCCGCACCGGCGGCGCCGCCGCCCATTTGGCGGACGCGTACGCATCAGAAAGCGGGAAATGCGACAGTCGGGAAGTGCCACGGTGTCGCGGAATTGTCACTCGATGGGTCACCGAAGCTCGGCAAGCCCATCATGTGACTGCCGACGGGCCGAGCGTATTACTTTTGTCCGGGTGAGACTTGCGTTGCGGGAGACTTGGCGATGCGGGAAATCTCGACGATGCGGGAGACTTGGCGATGAAGGCGTCAAACGGCACGCAACAGGAGCGTCTCGACGCGCGCCGGTCCCGTTCCGCGTCGATCACCCGCGAAATATCGGCACTCGATCCCGGCTACTTTGCCGTCGTCATGGCGACCGGGATCGTGTCGAATGGGTTCTATCTGCAGGGGCAGCGGTCGCTCTCGGACGCACTCTTGGCAATAGGCGTTGCGGCCTATGCTTGGCTCGCCTTGCTCACGGCCTTGCGCGCCGCTCTCTTCGGCGCGGCCTTGAAGGCCGATCTCCTGAGCCCCCGCACGGTCTTTTTGTTCTTCACCTTCGTGGCTGCAACCGACGTGCTGGGCATTGCGATCGGCGTGCGCGGCTTCCCGACCATTGCGCTCACGATGTGGCTAGGGGCGGCGGCGATCTGGGTCATCCTCGTGTATCTCGCTTTCGGCGTGCTCACGTTTTTCAATGCAGCCGGCGGCGCGGATGTCGTCGACGGAGCTTGGCTCAACGCCATCGTCGCAACTCAGTCCCTGGTGATCCTCGGTGTGGAGGTCGTGTTGCCGGCAGCCGACGCCGGTCCCGCCGGCTGGCTGATGATCCACATGCTGTGGACCGTCGGGCTCGGACTGTACGGAATCTATATCGCGCTGCTTTGCAACCGCATCTTCTTCTTCGATGTGAAACCGGCCGACGTCACTCCGCCCTTGTGGATCGTGATGGGCGCCGCTGCGATCTCCGCCAATGCGGGCTCGGCACTCGCTGCCGACGGCGCGACGATGCCGTTTTTGCGTTCGATGCAGCCCTTCGTCGATGGGATGACGCTCGGCCTGTGGGCCTGGGCGACATGGTGGATCCCGCTGTTGATCCTCCTCGGCGTTTGGAAGCACGGAATCCATCGCGTGCCGATCGTCTACAGCCCGAAGCTGTGGAGTATCGTCTTCCCCGTCGGCATGTACGGTGTGGCGACCTTCCGCCTGTCGCATGTCGCCGACGTCCCGGCGCTGCAGTCCTGGTCCTGGGCCGTCGCCTGGATCGCGCTGGCCGCCTGGAGCGCGACAGCAATCGCACTGCTGATTGCATCGTTCCGGAGCCTGCGGAAATTGTTCGATCGGCGAAAGCAGACCCCTTCGGAGGTTCTTCTCCGTGAGGGGCGCGACGAGCGTTGACCTCGTTGTCATCGACGCGCGGCATCGCCGTCGAACGGGTGGTCGAAGAGGACGGGACGCCGCGAGCCTCGGCGCTTCAGGCCGCAGAAACCCAGTTGCTGCCGACGCGATCGTTGCTCGAAGCGGCGACGCGTATCGCGGTTCCAGGCCTGTCTTTAGAAGCCTGCTAATCGCCGGCGCATACCCATCGGTCAGTCGCGACGTTAGGCTGCGCTGCGCGACAGGCCTTCATGCGCGACTATCGCTTTCTTGCCCTGACTTGCCCCGCCCACACCGGCGGGGCTTTTCATTGTGTGAGCAGCCGGAACGATGGGCGGCGTTCCCGGATTGAAGCGTCGTCAGCCTCTCCGGTCTGACGAGTTCCTTCCTGAGACCTGGACCCGCACCGTTCGACATCTAATGCCAGGGGCCATGGATCGTTTCCCAGGTTGCCCTCGGCGGGGCGGATAGGACGCAGCGGGCGTTCCATCCCCGCAACATTTCCACCAAAGAGACAAATGACCGAGGAGACACCCATGAAGGCGATCGTGGTGACGGACCGGGCTGCAGGAACGGCCGGGATGAAGCTGGTAGAGCGGCCCGCGCCGCAGGGGGCGGCCCTCGCCAACCTCTCGGGCGCGAATTACGGCGATGTCATTGTCCAGGTTCATGCGTCGGGATTCACTGGCGATGAGCTGGCGTGGCCTTCGACCTGGATCGATCGCCTCGGCCGTGACCGGACGCCTTCGATCCCCGGCCACGAGCTGGCCGGAGTGGTCACCGCGCTGAGCTATGGAACGACGGGGCTGTCGGTGGGACAGCGGGTGTTCGGCCTCACGGACTGGACTCGCGACGGGACGCTGGCGGAGTACGTAGCCGTCGAGGCACGCAACCTCGCGCCGCTGCCGGGGGACGTTGACTTCACGGTGGGCGCGGCCCTCGTGATGCCGGGCCTGACGCGTGGCAGGGGCTGTTCGAGCACGGCCGCCTTCAGGCGGGGCAGAGCGTCCTTGTGCACGGTGCGGCCGGCGTAGTCGGTTCGATGGCAAGCCAGCTCGCACGTGAGGCCGGGGCGTACGTCATCGGTACCGGGCGCGCTGCCGGCCGTCAGACGGCGCTCGACTTCGGCGCGCAGGAGTTTGTGGACCTCGAAAACGACACTCTGGAAGATGTCGGCGGAGTCGATCTGGTGTTCGATGTCCTCGGCGGCGACATCGCGAAGCGGTCCGCGCGCATGATTCGAGCCGGGGGAACGCTGGTGACCATCACCGGCCCGACCGAGGCACGGCCCGCCGACGGCCGGACGGTCGACTTCATCGTCGTACCCGATCGCGCCCAACTGAGTGAGATTGTCCGGCGGGCACGTGACGGACGACTGCGGACGAACATCGGCACCGTCTCGACCCTCGACGAAGCTGTCGCCGCCTTCAACTCGACCGAGCGGCGCGCGGGGAAGACGATCATCCGCGTTCGTCCGTGAGGACTCGGGAGGGCGAGCGGCCGGGATCCGGTGGAGGCTTGCGGCGGCAATGCACCAAGTCGCCGGGCGGCTTGCGCAGGTCGAAGCGGGCCATCTCGGCTTTTCCGTTTAAGCGTATCGCGGCAACCGGTCGCGTCCGTGTGTGAAACAGTTCACATACGAGACGGTTTTCGCGTGCTTAGGGTGAATGGTCCTGCTTGGTCCTTCCCCCAGGACCCTGGATCGCGGTTAGAACCCTGACCGCAACCCGAGGCTCTCCGATCGCGCACCCCCATCCCCCACCCCGCCGATCGGGGAGCCTCCTTCTAATTTTCACCGGGATAGAGATAGGCGGTTGGACGACCGTAGTCGGCTTTGCATTGAGGACATTTCCCAGGTCGGCCTTCGATGTTGAGTTGGGCTAGACGAATGAAACATCCGTCGACAACTTCACACCGAGGACAAAAGGGCAGCCCAATCGGCCGGCCGTCCTTTGGAGGCGGTTGCCGGATAATTGGGAACGCCGATGCTAAACGGTCACGCCGCTCGCTCTCGCCCGATCCCGCGTCCAGCCTGGTCTCATGACCGCATCCCCGGGATTTGAGACCATCGATCTCAATGATCTCAAAATGAGAGCCAGAAAGATGGCGGGAAACCTGCACGTGCGGAACCTGGACGATGAGCTGATTGCCAAGCTCAAACGGCGCGCGCTCGCCACGGCCGTCGACCGAGGCAGAGCACCGGGAAATCCTTCGCCAGGCCCTCGCTGGCGAGGATGAGCCTTCCTTCGAAAAGCTCGCGCCGATCTACGCAAACTGACGAGGAGCCGAAAGCAGACCCCTCCGAATTCTTTCCGTGAGGGGCGCGTCGAGCGTTGACCACGTTCGTCATCGACGCGAGCTCGCCATCAAATGGGTGGTCGAAGAGGACGGGACGCCGCAAGCCCTGGCGCTTCGTGGGCGAGCGAAATTGATCGCGCCCGAACTTCTGGTCTCCGAGTGTGCGAACATACTCGGAAAAAGGCCCGGAAACGCGAGCTTTCGAGAGACGAAGCGGTTTTCGCCGCCCGCCTGCTGCAAACCGCAGACATCGAACTGCTGCCGACGCGATCGTTGCTCGAAACGGCAACGCGCATCGCGATCGAGCTCGATCATCCGGCGTATGACTGCCTCGACATCGCGGTAGCGGTCGAGAACGGCTGTCAGTTCGTCACCGCCGACGAGAGCCTTGTGCGCAAGCTCGGCCAGCACGGTCTGCGCACGCTTCGCGGCAGGGTGATCAAAAGGAACGGCCGGGGTATGATCGACGATGTCAGGATGGCCGCGGGGCTAATTTGGCCTATTCGCGGAATTGGCTGGGGGACCTGGATTCGAACCAAGATTAACGGAGTCAGAGTCCGCTGTTCTACCGTTGAACTATCCCCCAAAGCCTTGGGATTTCAGCCGCTTGAGAGCGCGTGAGGCGGGACGGCGGCGCCGTCTGCCCCGAATGTCTGCGTCTCCCGGCGCGGGCTACCATTTAGGGCATCGCCGCCGCGCTGCCAAGACCGATTGCGCCCGGCGGCCTTGAGAAGGCTGCGCTGGCGCCCTTGAGCCGGGCTGGGTCTCCCGAGCAAGGCAGCGTCCCGGCGGCGCCCTCTGGCGGCCGGCCGGCGAGCCACTAGGTCGGGGGAGGGCGCCGGTGGCGGCGCGTTCGGCGCACGACATTCGGCGCACAAGGGGCAACTCACATGATCATCGACCTCACCGGCCTGCGGGCGGTGGTGACCGGATCGACCTCCGGCATCGGCTTTGCGATCGCGCGCGGGCTCGCCGGCTCGGGGGCGGCGGTGGTCATCAATGGCCGCAGCCAGAAGAACGTCGATGCCGCGCTGGCGCGGCTCGCCAAGGAGCTGCCGCAGGCGAAGGTCGAAGGGGTCACCGCCGATCTCGCGACGGCGGACGGCGCCGCCACCTTCGTGGCGCAGGTTCCCGCGGCCGACATCCTCGTCAACAACCTCGGCATCTTCGAGCCGAAGCCGTTCGGCGAGATTTCGGACGCCGACTGGCTGCGCTTCTTCGAGACCAACGTCATGAGCGGCGTGCGGATGTCGCGCCACTACCTGCCGGGGATGGTGGCGAAGGGCTGGGGCAGGGTGGTCTTCATCTCGAGCGAATCCGGCCTGCACATCCCGACCGAGATGATCCACTACGGCACGACCAAGACGGCGCAACTCGCGATCTCGCGCGGCCTCGCCGAGACCGTCGCCGGCACCGGCGTCACCGTGAACGCGGTGCTGCCGGGGCCGACCCGCTCCGAGGGCGTCGCCGATTTCTTCGCCAAGCTCGCGAAAGAGCAGGGAGTGTCGACCGAGGAGCTCGAGAAGCGGTTCGTCACCACCAATCGCCCGACCTCGCTCTTGAAGCGGATCGCGACCGTCGAGGAGGTCGCGAACATGGTGGTCTATGTCTGCTCGCGCGAGGCGTCCGCGACCACCGGCGCGGCGCTGCGGGTCGATGGCGGCGTGGTGCGCTCGATCGCTTGAACGGGATCGCCGCTTGAACGGGATCGCGTGACACGGGTCGCGCCGGCCTTGTTTCTCACCCGGACTTGCGTCTTTGTCGCGCCCGATTACCGTCGACATGGGCGTCCGCACCGGCCGGCGGGCCCCTCCGGGAGAAACACGATGCTGGGCGGTTCATGGACCCGGGCACCGCGCATGATGGCGGCCCTTGCCGTCGCGCTCGCGCTCGGGGCGGCTGGGGTGGCGGCCGCCGCCGATACGCCCAACGCGCCGACCTCGTCCACGTCGCCGTCCGCTGCACCGCCGCCTGCTGCATCACCACCGGCTGCATCACGGACCCGGCGCGCCGTCATCGGCCGAAGCGCCACCATCCGGGGCGCCGCCTGCCGCTGCGCCATCCGCGACGCCTTCCCCCACGACATCGCCCGACGGGGCGCCACGCTCTGCGACCGAGCTCGACGGGCCCGCCCCGCGGACTCAGCCCGCCGCCGGCGGCTCGACCCAATCCGGCATGGCAGGCTGTGCGGTGTGGACCGATCGCTGCGTCATCTGCCAGCGCGATTCAGGCGTCGTCGCCTGCTCCAACATCGGCATCGCCTGCCAGCCGCAGCCGCTGCTCTGCCTGCGCCAAGAGGGGGCGCCCGAGAAGAAGCAGGAGAATTGAGCGAGAAGGCGCTCTTCTACAGACCTCATCCTGAGGAGTGCCCGCAGGGCACGTCTCGAAGGACGGCCCCACACGCTGCGGCTTGTGGCCGTCCTTCGAGACGAGGTTGACCACGAGCTCGTAGGATGGGTTGAGCCCTTGCGAAACCCATCGTTTTCCGCCGAACGCGGTCATCTGGTGGAGCCGCGAGGTGATGGGTTTCGCAAGGGCTCAACCCATCCTACCAGCGCTCCGCGCCTCCTCGGGACGAGATTGAGAGAGGGCGGCGCCGCCTGCAGGCGTCACCCCGCGCGTCGCGTCGTGACGGCGTTCCACCACGGGCAGACATCGGCGGCGACCTTGTAGGTGCCGTCCATCACGTTGAGCGGCATGCGGGTGCCGGCGGCGGCGGTCGAGATGCGCAGATCGCGTGCCTGTTCGAACGCCTCCTTGGCGAGCCATTGGCGGTCGTGGCCCCACAGGCTCGGCCCTTCGGTGCGCTCGTGCGGCGTCCAGCCGGCGGGATCGATGGTGCGGCCGCCCCAGCCGTATTCGAACAGGAATTTCGACGGCGACCACGAATAGAACGACGTCACCTCGTCGTTGACGTGGCGGCCGAGCGTGGTGCCGATCATCTCGGGCGTGCGCAGCGCGAGGTCGTAGGCCTGGCCGACGTCGTCGAGAAAGCAGGTCTCGATCATCAGATGATGGATGCCGTTCTTGCCGGTGTCGATGAAGGCGAGGCTGTGGTGGCGCGGATTGGTGTGGAAGAAATAGGCGCCGAACGGCTTTGAGATGTAGTCGCTCAGCGCAAAGCCGAGCACGTCGGTGTAGAACGGGACCACCTCGTCGAGGCGCTCTGTGGTGAGCACGGCGTGGCCCATGCCGAGCGGCCCGGTGCGGAAGCCCGAGATGGCGCGGCCGGGCATGAAGGGATCGGTCGCGATCTCCGGCCCGTGGAACACCTCGAGCCGGTTGCCGACGGGGTCGGCGAACACGATGAGATCGGTGACGTGGCGCTCGGCGGCGAGCGCGGCGGAGCCCCGCGCGACCGGCACGCCGGCGCGTTCGAGATCGGCCGGCGATGCGCTCCATCGCGGCGGCATCGGCCGCTTCCCAGCCGTAGAAGGCCGGCCCCTCGCCGGGGTCTTGCGTGACCAGCAGGCGCTGCCTGCGATCGTCCATGCGGAACGCCGCCGAGGTCGCGCTGCGGTCGACCTCTTGCATGCCGAGGAAACGCGCCGCATAGGCGCTCCAATCCTCGAGATGGCCGGTGCGGATGCCGACATAGCCGAGCGCTTCGAGTTTCATCTCATGCCTCTCCGATCCAATACGGTTCTAGCATGAACCGCATGGCGCGGCATTGCGGCCTCGGCGCGCGCCGTGCGTGCGTCACACCGTGTCGCGCCGCAGGCGGTCGAGCGCGCCCTGCAGGATGAAGAGCGCGGCGTGCTGGTCGATCACCGCCTTGCGCTTGGCGCGGCTCGCATCGGCGGCGATGAGCTCGCGCTCGACCGCGGCGGTAGAGAGGCGCTCGTCCCACAGCGCGATCGGAAGCTCCGTGAGCTTCGCCATGTTGCGGGCGAAGGCGCGGGTCGATTGCGCCCGCGGCCCCTCGCTGCCGTCCATGTTGATGGGAAGCCCGAGAACGAAGCCGGCCGCCTTGCGCTCGGTGGCGAGTTCGAGAAGCCGCGCGGCATCGGCGGAAAAGCGCGTGCGCGCCACCGTCTCGACGCCGGTCGCGACGCGCCGGTCCGGATCGCTCGCCGCGACGCCGATCGTCTTGGTGCCGAGGTCGAGCCCGATCAGCGCACCGCGGACGGGCAGGAGCGCAGACAACTCGGAGACGGGTACGATCGCGGCGGGCATGGCGGCGTGCCTATCACGGCCGCGCCTCGCGCCAAACGGCGTCGATCGTTCGTTGATCTCCGTTCGCCGCGAGCTATGTTCGCGCTCCTTCGCCAAGACATTTCGCCAAGACATGAGGTTGCCGTCATGCAGATCACCTGGTTCGGCCATTCCGCGTTCCGGCTCGATTTCGCGGGGAAGGCCGTGCTGATCGATCCGTTCTTCACCGGCAATCCCGCCTTCGTCTCGGACAAGGCGGCGGCGATCAAGGGGGTGACCCACATCGTGCTCACCCACGGCCACGGCGACCACGTCGGCGATGCCCTCGACATCGCGGAGAAGACCGGTGCGCCGGTCATCACGAACTACGATCTGTGCATGTGGCTCGCCGGCAAGGGACTGAAGAAGTTCGATCCGATGAACACCGGCGGCACCACCGACCAGGGCGGCTTCACGGTGACCCTGGTGCGCGCCGATCACTCCTCGGGCGACATCGCGAACGGCATGCCGATCTATCTCGGCAATCCCTGCGGCGCGATCATCAAGGCGCCGGGCGAGCCGACCGTCTATCACATGGGCGACACCGACATCTTCTCCGACATGGGCCTGATCGCGGAGATCCATGCGCCCAAGGTCGCCATGGTGCCGATCGGCGATCGCTTCACCATGAACCCGAAGACGGCGGCGCTCGCGGTGAAGCGGTTCTTCAAGCTCGATAAGGTCATCCCGTGTCATTACGGCTCGTTCCCGATCATCGAGCCGAATGCGGACGCGTTCGTCGCGGAGATGAAGGGGCACGCGACAAGCGTCGTCGTGCCGGAGAAGGGCAAGCCGGTGACGGTGTGAGGGCGTCGCGACGGTGTGAGGCCGTCGCGGGAGGCTTGCCGCGGCGACGCGGCAAGCGGAGCGCTTTAGTCCGCGATCATCGGCCCGGACGTCACCGCGCGCGTCAGGGCGGGAACGTTACGAGCGCCCGCCGAGGATTCCCGCCGCCACCAGCCAATTCCAGATGAACAGCACCAGGACCGCGCCGATCGTCGCGGTGATGAATCCGGCGCCCTGGTCGGGACTGTAGTGGCCGATCCACTGGCCGATGAAGGTGGCGATCGCGGCGCCGATGATCCCGAGCACGGTGGTCAGGATGAAACCGGACGGATTGTTCGGACCCGGCGACAGCCACTTGGCGATGATGCCGGCGATGAAGCCGACGACGACGATATAGACGATACCCCACATTTTCATTCTCCCTGGCCGACGACGATACGTTGGTATAGGCCCGCGCGAACGTTGGTATACGCGATACTTTGGTATAACTCGCGCCTAACCGAGCTGCTTTTCGATTGCCGCGATGACGCGCGGGTCGGTCGGCTCGACATCGGAGGGGAAGCTCGCGGCGATGAGGCCGTCGCGTCCGATCAGATACTTGTGGAAATTCCACCGCGGCGGATCGAGCGGGCGCTGGCCGATCGCCCATTTGTAGAACGGGTGGGAGTTCGGCCCGCGCACGTCGGCCTTCGCGGTGATCGGGAAGGTCGCGCCGTAATGGTGCTGCGCGGTCTCGGCGATGTCGGCGGCCGAGCCCGGCTCCTGTCCGCCGAAGTCGTTCGAGGGCACGCCGACGATCAGCAGGCCGCGGTCGCGGTAGCGTTTCCACAGCTCCTGGAGCCCCGCATATTGCGGTGTGTAGCCGCATTGCGAGGCGGTGTTGACGACGAGAATCGGCTTGCCGGCGTATTCGGCGAGCTGGATGTCGCCGCCGGAAAGGCCTGCGAAATGAAAGGCGAAAGCGGTCACCCGGCTCATCCCCTGACCCTGTGCCGACGCCTCCTTCGGCAGGAGGGCCGGCGCTGCCATCGCGCCGAACAGGACGCTGAGGAAAGTGCGACGATCTTCGTGCATGCGGTGCCTCCATTTTCAGCGCCCCGACTATAGCCGGGATGCCGCACCGCTTCCACTTGTGAGATTGTGACGGCGCAGCTAAGAAATTGTGATTGTGGTCGAGTTTTGCTCGTGTTGGCCCACAATCCGGCAACGGCAGCGCCAAAGGGGCCCCTCCGGTGATCAGGATCGTCTTCGCGGTGACGGTGTGCTTGGGACTGTGGCATTCGGCCGGCACAGCGGTCGCCGGCACGGCCAAGGACTGCATCGCAATGGAGGAGACCGACGCCGACGACATCCTCACCTACCGCAACGACTGCAACCGGACGGTGATATTCTACTACTGCGTCATCGATCCGGAGAAGACCGACGTTGCGCCCTGCCGTCGGATCATCACCGGCAACAGGCGGGTCGCGATGCCGAACGCCAAGCGCCCGACGTTCCTCACCCTGGAGATGGAGCCACGCACACCCTACGAGGTGAAGCTGTGGGGCGGCTCGAAAATCAAATGGGCGGCGTGTGACGCCGAGCTCGGCGGTCTCGAATTGTTCACGCCGCAGGGCAACCCGGCACTCGATTTTTCATACGAATGCAACGAATGAGCGCTCGGCAAAAATGACTTTAGTGTCAGGCCGCGGGCCGAAGGTTCAAACGGACCGCGCATTGAGTGTTTATTAGTGATTGAGATCACGTTGCCGCTGCGATTTTGCGAGCGCGACGTTTTTTTAGTGGAAAATTATACCGATAATGATGCATATAGACCGCGAGGGAACCGGGAGCCGCCGGGCCTCTTTTTCGTGTGTTGTGTTGCTCTGGGGTGGGGCGTCAGGAGTATCGATGCGCCCGAAAATCGCAATGTGGTCGGACTACGGGGCTCCACGTCATAAGCACTGGAGAACGCCGTCCCGCCGAAGCACCCGATCCTCGATCGGGCCGAAGATTCTGGTTGCCGCCGTCGTCGTCGTCGCCGGCGTGATCGGCATCAGCGGCATCTATCCGCAGATCATCGACTCCGAATGGGTGCAGGGACCGAGCACCCATTCGCAACGCGTCGCTCAGTCCGAGCCGACGCCGACGACACGGCGCTCCGGCATCGTTGCGGAGATTCCGTTGCCGCCGCGGCGTATGCCGGCGACCACCGGCGAGGGCGTCGCACCCGTACCGGCAGCTACGCCGACGCCGGCAGCGCCTGCACCGGCAGTGACGCCGGCGCCTGTGCGTGCCGCTACCGCGCCCGCTCCGGCCGCTGCGCCGGCGCGTGTGGCTGCGGCGCCTGCACCGGCAGCACCGGCCCCGGCTTCCCCGCCGGCCACGTCGGAGATGCGTCCGTCGGTCGGCGCCGTCGCCGAACAGCCGGCGGCCAATCCGGATGCCGCGCTCGCCATCGCCGACATTCCGGACGCCCAGGCCAAGGCCGATCCGCCCGCCGATCCCGCGCAGCTGCTCCCGCCGCTGCGCCGGCGGCTGCCGCGCGGCCGGTCTACGCCGGCAGGGCGCCGGTGGTGAAGAGGCAGCGGGTGGTGCACGTCGAGCGTCGCTCGCGCTACTCCGGCGCTTATGCGCAATGGGGCGGCGGCGGCTGGGGTGGCGGCGGCTTCTCCTTCTTCGGCATCCGCTGACCTGATCGCATCCGGCGATCCGTCGCCGGATGAGCACTTTGGGCGAACACCTTCCGGACGAATATTTGGCGCTTCGAGTTTCCTGATGCGAACGGCGCGGGACTGGGTCCCGCGCCGTTCCTGCATTTGGGTACTTGCGTGGT
Source organism: uncultured Alphaproteobacteria bacterium (assembly GCA_963793985.1). Lineage (GTDB taxonomy): Bacteria > Pseudomonadota > Alphaproteobacteria > Rhizobiales > Xanthobacteraceae > JAJPKK01. The sequence continues at coordinate 97,211 of CAWCCG010000023.1, forward strand.
CGCGAGTGGCGAGCCGTTACGACAGCACGTTGTTCTTCTTGAACCAGTCGGTCATCTGCTTCCAGGCGTCATCTGCCGCTTCCTTGCGGTAGCTCGGACGGTAGTCGGCGTGGAAGCCGTGCGGCGCGCCGGGATAGATCTTGAACTCGGCGGTCTTGCCGGCCTTTGCCAGCGCGTCCTTCATCTGGTTGACCTGCTCGACCGGGATGCCCTGGTCCTCGGCGCCGTAGAGGCCGAGCACCGGCTCCTTCACCTGCGCTGCGGTGTCGAGAGCATTCTGCGGCATCGCTTCGGAGTGCTGGTCGGCGAGGCTGCCATAGAAGGCGACGCCTGCCTTGAGGCTCGGATTGTGGGTCGAGTAGCGCCACACCGTCCGTCCGCCGCGGCAGAAGCCCATGATGCCGAGCTTGTCGGTGTTGCCGCCCTGCGACTTCGCCCAGGCGACCGTGGCGTCGAGATCGGCGAACAGCTCGGTGTCCGTCTTGGCATTCACGATCGGAAACAGCGCCGGCATCTCGGTGACCTTGGTGAGGTCGCCCTTGCGGAAGTAGTAGTCCGGCGCGACCGCGAAGGCGCCGAGCTTGGCGAGGCGGCGCGTCACGTCCTTGATGTATTCGTGGAGCCCGAAGATCTCCATCGCCACCAGGATCACCGGCGGATTGGCGACGTTCGCGGGCTTTGCGTAGTAGACCGGCATCTCGCCGCCCGGCACCGCGACCTTCGCTTCGCCGGTGACGAGGCCGGTGGTGTCGGTCTTGACGGCATCGGCGCGCACCGGCCCGGCGGCCAGCGTATAGCCCGCGGCGGTCGCCGCCGACGCGGTCATGAAGAGCCGGCGCGAGACCGGCGCGACTTTCGTCAGGCCTTGAATGTCGGACATCCTCGACTGCACGTTCATTGCAAACCTCCCAAGTTTGATAGCTGCGACTTTGGTACCCACGGCGCGGTGGCCCCCGCTGCGCCGCAGTGTGGCGGCAGACTATCCCAGATCGCTTAGCCCCGCCGCAGCAAAAAAGCGCTGCGCGCCCATGCGCATTCGCGGCTGCCGGGTCATTGCGCCGTCATCGACGGGCGGCTGTGCAACGCGCCGTCATGCGCTAGCATGGCGCCAGCGCCAACTGAGGAGGATGTAATGCCGGAAGTCGTGTTCTATGCGCTGGGCGGCCGCTCGGTCGAGCAGAAGCGCGCGCTGATCAAGGATTTCACCGACGCCGTGGTGAAGAACTACAAGGTCGATGCCAGCGCCGTGACCATCACCATCGTCGAATCCTCCAAGGAGGACAAAGCGAAGGGCGGCGTGCTGTTCAGCGACATGGGGCCGCCGAAGAGCTGACGAGGATTCCCGCACGGCCGTTCCGCCAAGCTTGCGCGAACGGCCGTCGCGACCTGTCGCGATCGGGCTATCTCATTAGAGCGTTTCCAGAAATAGCGTGCTATTTCAGGATTGCGACAATCGGCCGATCGGTTATCTACCTTAAGCAAACCAACAGCATTCGAGTGCGCCCATGAACGCCCTCTCGGAAGCCCTGCAATCGGGCACGATCCTCCTGCGGGAGGGCTTGGAAGCTCTCCTCGTCATCGCCGCTCTGGCCGCGTTTCTCAACCGGGCCGGGTTTCCTGAAAAGGTGCGCGCGCTCTACGCCGGCGCGGGCCTCGCGATCCTCGCGAGCTTGGGCGCCGCGGTGGTGTTCGAGCTTTTCTTCGAGGGCCAGCACAACGATTTCGTCGAAGCGGGCGTCATGGTGGTGGCGGCGGCGCTGATGCTCTACATGAGCGGCTGGCTCTACCTCAAACAGGACCCCAAGGCCTGGATGAGCGACTTGAAGCGCTCCGCCCAGCGCGCGCTCGACTCCGGCACCACGATCTCCCTCGGCCTCATCGCCTTTCTCGCGGTGTTCCGCGAGGGCGGCGAGACCGTGCTGTTCCTCCATGCGCTGGCCCAGAGCAGCGGCGGCTGGACCCTCGGCCTGATCGCGGGCCTCGTCGTCGCCGCGGCGTGCCTTGTCGCCATCTTCTATGTGATCGAGAAGCTCGCCGTGATGCTGCCGCTGCGTCCGGTGTTTCTCGTCACCTCGGCGTTCCTGTTCCTGATGGGGCTGCGCTTCATCGGCGGCGCCATCCAGGAACTGCAGGAGCGGACCGTGGTGCCCTACACCGCCGCACCGGTCCCGCATTGGCTGGAGCAACTCGGCGTCAATCCGACCTGGGAGGCGATCGGCACCCAGATCGTGATCGCCGTGATCGCGATCGTCAGCACGCTCGCCTTGAAGCGCCGTCCCCCCGAGCGCACCGCGCCGGCGGAGTAACCGGAGTCCACGAATCGCGACGTCGCGCCGGCGCTACGCGTCCATAGCGTCGCGTGTCGATTGGGTCGGGATTTATCGACGCGGGACTGCGAGAAATACGGGCTCGGCGACCGGCGTGGCGGCGCAGGCCGCCCGCTCCTGGTGGGTCGCCTGCGACGGTCTGCGGATCGACGGCTAAGCCACTGCAGTTGCAAAGTTTTTCACGCCGGGTGACGGTGCCCGTTGGCGCCGCCGGATTGCCGCGTCCGCAATTTGCGCACGCAGCCCCCGAAAGCGCCGACAAGTTGGGCACGGCTGTCGGGCAAAAGTCCGCGCCCTGACACCAATTTGCCCGAAACGAATGGTGGAAACTTCTCCGGGGTAGATGCGGGTGGATGCGGGATGAAACAGGCTGTTCCCTATTTCGGGCGATTCCTGTCGAAGCTGGTCCTGGAGATCATTCCGGGCGCGCTGGTCAGCGTGTTCGCGGCCTATCTCCTGAGCATGCTGCATCTCGGCGCCGAGCCTGCGACGACGCCGTCACAGAGCGTGAGCGCGGTCCAGAACGACGGGCTGTCGGCCGACGAGCGGCGCGAGCTCACGCGCCAGATGCTCAAGGAGCGGCGCGAGAACCCCGAAGAGCCCGCCGAGGTGAGGCCCGTTCCCTCGTTGCGGCCCGGCCTCGCTGCCTTCCGAGACCGCCGATCTGCATCACGATCACGGTGCCGCACCGCCGGCCTCCGCCGAGACGAAGCTCCACACCGAGACCGAGGCAAGGCCGCGTGGCGAGCCGCGTCCGTCGGCGGTCGCGACGATCGCGCCGCCCCCGACAACTCCGCTGCCCCGTCCGCCGGCGCCTCGCGCCAAGACCGAGGCTGCGGCAACTCCCGCACTCCCGCCTGCCGGTGCTCCGGTTGTTGCTACACCGGCGGCCCCGACCGTCACCGCCGCGTTGCCGCCTCCAGTGGTGGTGGCGCCCGGTGCCGTTCCGCCGCCGTCGGCTCCGACCCCGCTTCCGCAGGTCACCGTCAATGCTCCGGCCAGTGCTTCACCGAATGCGCCAGGGGGCGAACTCGTCGACCCAGCCGCAGCAGCGCGGCATCGTCGGCAATATCTTCTCAGGCGTTTCGACCATCGCCGGTGGCGCCGCCAACATCACCGGCAACACCGTGAATTGGGTGATCGATCTGCCGGGCAAGGCGATTTCGGCCGGCGGCAAGCTGCTGACCGGAAAGGACTCGACCGCTGCGTCCGGAAACGCACCGGGCCCCGGAAATGCAACGGCGGCCGGAAACGGAGCGCAGGGGAGCGCGGCGCCTGCCGCAGCGCCGCCGCCAACTCCGCTGCCGATGATCGACCCGCAGCGTCGGAATTTCCTGTAGGCGTGGCGTAAGGCACAACGTCGCAGCGTCAGTGGTGAGCGCCCCGCCTGTTGCGGGCGCAAATTCGTTGTTATTTCGCCAGCGTCGGGCGCCCTTCATCTTCGGGCGCTGCAGGGCAGCCATTCCGATAGCGTGCGTCGCACCATTCTTCCTGCTGCGGTGCAATACTGTCTGTGGTATACCAGCGTCATCCGACGATGCAGCGAAGGAAACGATGAGCGAAGTTTGGAAGACGAAATACGGAACGCGCCGGGTGAGGCGTGATCCCCCGACCCTCCAGGAAGCGATCGCCGCGGCCCGGGGGCTGACCGACGACCTCCACGCGCAGGTGGAGATCGCGGCCTCCCTGATGGAGCTGCCGGTCGAGCAGGTGCGGGCGGAGCTCCTAAAATCCGGCGGGCAGCGCAAGGACATCAAGACGATAGGCGTCACCGCCGGAAGGCCGGGCGCGCTGCGCACCGTGGTCGTCGAGCGCAAGATCTCGCGGCGACCGGCCGCGCTGCGGACGATGAAATAGCTTCCGCTTTCGCCCGCAGTGCCTACATCCGGGACGAAAAGCCGGAGGTCCTTTTGCCTATGACAATTCGCAGATTGGCGCGCGCGGCGAGGTTCGCCGCCGCGTTCGTGCTGGCCGGCACGATCGCCGGCCTCGCCGTTTCAAGCCTTGCCATTTCACCTGCCGGGGCCGCCGACGAGCCCGACGTCATCTTCAAGCGCTCGACCGTGTTCAAGTGGCTCACGCCCAACGACAAGCTCGCGACCTACGGCCTCGACGACCCGGAGGTCGACGGCGTCGCCTGCCATTTCACGGTGCCGGAGAAGGGCGGCTTGAAGGGCTGGATCGGCGTTGCCGAGGAGGTCTCCGACATCTCGCTCGCCTGCCGCCAGATCGGCCCGATTCGCTTCAAGAAGAAGTTCGCCCAGGGCGAGGACGTCTTCCGCGCGCGCCGCTCGCTGTTCTTCAAGAAGATGCAGATCGTGCGCGGCTGCGACGTGAAGCGCAACGTGCTCGTCTACATGGTCTATTCCGACAAGATCATCGAAGGCTCGCCGAAGAACTCGACCTCGACGGTGCCGGTGATGCCGTGGGGCGCCGGCGACACCATCGAGAAGTGCGCGGACTGGGTGGAGTAGGGGTCTCCTTTCCCTCCCGGCTTCGGGGAGGGCAGGGTGGGGCTCATCCTAGCCCCGCCCGCTGCGCTCGCGGACCCCAGCCCGGCCATCACCGAAGTCGGGGAGGGAGAAGGCGCCGTTAACCGGAAAGTCGCTCCTTGTGCGCTAAGGCCATGATTCGCGCGTGATGCGGGGGTGGTGCCTTGGAGCTCGGCGTATTCGAGTTGAACTCCCAGGGCCGGCGATGTTTTCGGCCGGACACGCCCGCTTTTCCCGAAATCGACGATGTCATCGATCGGCTCGAGCCCGCGGCCACCGCGCTGCGCAAGTTCGACCGCGCGCTCGCGGGCTGGCCGCGGCCCGATCTCGTGGGCCGCCTGTTCGCCGCGCTCGATGCCGTGCATTCCTGCGGCGCCGACGGCTCGGCGCTCACCTTCAGTGAGCTGATGGCCTACCAGACCTCGCTGCGGCTGGCGCGCGACACCGGCGAAGCTGCGGCCGTCGCGGCTTACGCCGACATCCCCGGAGCCGAGCCGATCAAGATCGATCCCGTGGCGGCCGCATTGCGCATTCACCGGCGGCAGTTCATGTCGGGGCGCGATCCCGCGCAGGACGGCCTGAAGCTCAACCCCAACGGCACCCTCGACCGCGATGCCACCGGCAGCCTCCTCTATTACACGCGGCCCGCCTCGGTCGCCGCGGCGCTCGAGGACTGGCGCAGCTTCACCCTCGGCTTCGATCTCGACGCGCCCGATCTCGTGCGGCAGGTGCTGTCGTACTGGATGTTCGAGCACATCCATCCCTTCCCCGACGGCAACAGCCGCATCGGCCGGCTGCTGGTGCCGCTCATGCTGCGCAGCAAAGGTGCAACACGCACGGCCTGCGCCTTCTTCGGCGAAGCCGTCCACCGCGGCCGAAAGGTCTATGTCGACGGGCTGCGGGCGGCGCGCCTGTCGGGCGACATGACCGCCTGGACGCGGCTCATGCTGATGTTCCTCGAACGCACGGCCACCGCAAACCTCGCCCGCCTCGACCGCCTCGCCGCCCTCGCACAGGCGTGGCGCCGCGTCACCGCCGAACTCGCGACCGGGCAGCATGGTGCACAAGCTCGTTCCCTTTGCGCTGACCCGCCCGGCCTTCACCCGCCGCGACGCGCTCGAGACAATCGGCGGCACGGCCGCTGCAATGAGCACGGCGGCGCTGCGCCTCGTCGAGGCGGGCGTGCTGACGACCGCCGACGCCGCCGCGCCCGATCCGCTGTTCGAGGCGCCCGCGGTGCTGGATATCTTCGACCGGTTTCGGGAGACGGCGACCGGAGGTGCGGGCGCGGTTGATCAATCCGCTGGGTCATGGCCGGGCTCGTCCCGGCCACCCCGATCATAAGGCACGGCCGTGCCCCGTTTATCGGGGTCGCCGGGACAAGCCCGGCGATGACGGCGCGTGGGAATTGGTTCGCGGACCCACGAAAGGTCTAATCTTTAACACGGAAGGCTCTTATTATAGACTATATACTGTAATCCATAATAGAGCTTCGTCCCCTTGGACACCGGCGTCTACGAACTCGATCCCCAGGGCCGGCGGTGCTTCCGCCCGGCGGTCCCCCGTTTTCCCGCGATCGAGGACATCCTCGACGTGCTCGAACCGGCCACGGCCGCCATCCGCGAGTTCGACCGCGCGCTGTCGGCCTGGGAACGGCCGGGCCTCGTCGGGCGGCTGTTCGCCCGCCTCGACGCCGTGCATTCCTCGGGCGCCGAAGGCTCGACCACGACGTTCAGCGAGCTCATGGAGTACCAGACCTCGCTGCGCCGCGCGCCCGATCCCGCCGACGCGGCGGCGGTCGCGGCCTGCGCCGAGGCGATCGAGGAGGAGCCGCGCGACGTCGATCCCGTCGCGGCGACGCTCGCGATCCACCGCCGGCTGTTCGCGCAGCGCCCGCGATCCGATGGTCGCGGAGACCGCGGGCCGCCTCAAGCTGCGGGCGAACGGCACCGCCGACCCCGACGCGCCCGGCGGCTTCTTCTACTACACGCAGCCTGCCTCGGTGGCGGCGGCGCTCGAGGATTGGCGCACGTTCACGCTCGCGAGCGATCCGCGCACGCCCGAGATCGTCCGCCAGGTGCTGTCGCACTGGATGTTCGAGCACATCCATCCCGTCGCCGACGGCAACGGCCGCATCGGCCGGCTCCTGGTGCCGCTGATGCTCCGCCAGAAGGGCGCGACGCACGCGGCCTGCGCCTTCTTCGGCGAGGCGGTGCACGAGGAGAAGGCGCTCTATGTCGAGGCGCTCCGCGCCGCGCGGGCGACGGGCGACATGGGCCCGTGGACGCGCCTCATGCTCTCCTTCCTCGACCGCACCGCTGCGGCAAACCTTTCGCGCCTCACCCGCCTCGCCGCCATCGACGCCGAATGGCGCCGCATCGCCGCGGGCTTCCGCGCCGACAGCATGGTGCACGCGCTCGTCCCCTTCGCGCTGACGCGGCCGGTGTTCACGGTGCGCGATGCGCTCGATGCGGTGGGCGGCACGTTCGCCAGCGTGAACACGGCGGCGACGCGGCTCGTCGAGGCGGGCGTGCTGACGGTCAGCAACGGGGCGCGGCGTGACCGGCTGTTTCAGGCGGGGGCGGTGCTGGAGATTTTCGATCGGTTTCGAGCGGAGGAGGTCTGAGTCGCGGTGCAAATGTCAGCGCACTATAGCTCAATCGCAGCTGATCAAAATCGCGAGAGCAAGGGGCAACGACGCTTTTGGCAGGCGTTCGAAGCTGCCGACGAGTTACTTTACTAGGTCAGCGATTGCTGAGGTCACGCACGACGCCAGGGGTTTCGCTCGTTTCAGTGCTACAACCTCGCCAAACCTGATCTCGGCTGCTTGAACACTAACTTTGCAACATTCTGACAATTGGCGTGCTGAATTGAATTCAATAGCAATGTGTCGCGGCATCAGGAACAACGAAGCAAACTTCTTTGCCTGCCACTCAGCGCTTTCGTACGCCTTAAGTTCGCGGATCGCGTGGCCACCTTCGGTCCGGAGCTTTGCTGCACCAGGATGCATTACCAAATGGCCGAGCTCGTGCGCGAACGTCATGCGGCTCCGTCCGTCGTGCCGCGATGCGAGACGATAGACGGAATCTCGAACGGCAACGTGAGGTGGATCGAATTCAGCATATGCCTCGGCGTCGCCCATCTCCAGGTCTGCACGAACAATTAATGCGAAGGTCGGAATCAATCGTGGAAGTTGACATTCCACAATTCGCACCATATCCGGTGCCCATTCGTTGGGTACACCGAGGGCATCGCGCCATGCCAACGCCACCGCCTCGATGTCCTTGGCAGAGCGCGGCGTGACCTTATAGTCGTCAATCATCCCTGACCTCGCGATTATGCTTGCTGAATTCACGAATGTCGGACGGGGCCATTTTGCTTATTTTTCGAAAAAGTCGCATTGATGCGCTGTTCTTCGTGATGAATTTAGGTAAGGGAGTTACGTTGCTGTTGGTACGACTTAACAGTATGCGGCGCTCTCCAGAATCCAGCTGGAGCCAATCGGAGAGTTTGTTGACGTATTCCTCCGATGGCGCCAATCGTCCTGTTTCAACAGCAGAAATATGTGGAATAGTGCAGGCAAGAGCGTCAGCTTGTTCTCCCATTGTTAACGTACAACTCATTCTTAAGTTTCGGCAGTGCTGCCCAAATCGGGAGAGGGCGCTCGTCATCGATCTACTCCAATATGAAAAGCAAAATCTTTTGCCAGTGAACGTTACCGCCGCTGCTTCAAGTACTCGGTAAGAGACGTGGCTCCAGCGCGATCAAGTAAGGTGCTGAGCTTCATATCTCCTCGAAACTCAGCTCCGAAATCGTCGCCATAAGTCTTCCGTAGCGTATCGATGCGCGTGTTCCCATTCTTGTGCCGAATCTCACCATTGGAGTCACGGCATCTGTCGTCTAGTCCGGTGTGGCACGATTTTTCGGACATGTGTGATCTCCATAAATATCAACTACACCCCGTCGTGCTCCCGCACGTGTTGCACTTCAAACACGTCCCATTCCGCACCAGGGTGAAATTCCCGCACTCCCCGCAGGCTTCGCCCTCGAAGCCCTGCGCCTTCGCCTCGGCGCGTTTCTCGGCGGCGAAGGCCCGCGCTTCGGCGCGGGCGTCGGTGCGGGACCACGGCAGGTTTTCCAGCGCCTCGGTGGGGGAGGGGGCGCGCTCGGGCTTGAGCGCGGTTGCGCCCTCGGTGTGGGCGCGGGCCGACGGGCCGGCGGCGGCGATCGAGGTGATCTTCGCGGCCGGCGCGGCGGCGGTGCTGCCGCGCGTCTCGCCGGAGGGAGTG
>CAWCCG010000024.1:0-159922 GCA_963793985.1 uncultured Alphaproteobacteria bacterium
TACAAGCTCGGCCTCACCGGCACGAAGCTCGGCTGCGATCACGGCGAATGCGGCGCCTGCACCGTCATCATCGACGGCGTCACGATCTATTCCTGCTCGACGCTGACGCACAGCGTGCGCGGGCGCAAGATCACCACGATCGAGGGCATCGAGGGACCGAACGGCAAGCTGCACAAGGTGCAGGCGGCGTTCGTCGCGGAACTCGGACCGCAATGCGGCTTCTGTACCAGCGGCCAGGTGATGGCCGCTGTCGCGCTGCTCGAGCACAATCCGAATCCCACCGTGGAAGAGGCGCGCCTCGCGATGTCCGGCAATCTCTGCCGGTGCGGCGCGTACGACCACTACCTCAAAGGCGTCATGCGCGCGGCCCGGGAGGCGTGAGATGGCATACAAACTGATCGGCCAGAACTTCGAGCCGCATGACGTGGTGGCCAAGGTCACCGGCCGGGCGAAATACGCCGAGGATTTCCGCGCCGAAGGCATGGTGTTCTGCAAGATGCTGACCAGCCCGATGCCGCACGCCAGGATCCGCAACATCGATGCGTCGGACGCGCTGAAGATGCCGGGCGTGCTCGGCATTCTCACCGCCGACGACGTGCCGCAGTTCCCGCCGCCGCAGCCGCCGATCCTGGACAAGGACGAGGTGTTCTATGTCGGCGATCCGATCCTGGCGCTGGCCGCCGAGTCGAGGAGACCGCCGCGGACGCGCTGGAGAAGATCAAGATCGACTTCGAGCAGCTGCCGCACGTGATCGATCCGCTCGACAGCCTGTTTCCCGGCGGACCCAATGCGCGCTCCAACGGCAACGTCGCGGCGGCGCAGATCAACCTGCAGACGGTGAAGTGGCAGGCCGGCGACTTCGGCGGCGACGACAAGACTGCCGATGGGCAAGCCGGCCGAGAAGTGGAGCCTACGGCGATCTCGACGCCGGCTTCAAGGCATCGAAGCTGGTGATCGAGGAGAGCTTCGTCACCGCCGGCTATTCGCATCACAGCATGGAGACCGCGCACCGCCATGGCCTATTGGCAGGGCGGCAAGTGCTTCCTGTACGGCTCGAACCAGAGCCACACCGCGGCGGTGCCGAACATCGCCCGCTACATCGGCATCGAGCCGAAGGACCTGGTGTTCATCGCCGAGTACTGCGGCGGCGGCTTCGGCAGCAAGATCCCCGGCTATCCGATCATGGCGATCGCCGCGCTGCTGTCGAAGAAGCTCAACCGGCCGGTGATGATGCGCATCACGCGCATCGAGGAGTACGGCATCGGCACCGCGCGCCCGACCTTCCAGGGCCACGCCAAGCTGGGCTTCCGCGAGGACGGCAAGCTGCTCGCCGCCGATCTCTACGTCGTGCAGGAGAACGGCCCGCACATCGGCGGCGGCGACTTCCGCTCCGCCGGCAACGCGCTGTCGTTCGTCTATCAGCCCGACGCGATGCGCTTCCGCGCGATCCCGGTGCTCACCAACACGCCGCTGCGCGGACCGCAGCGCGGGCCCGGCGAGAACCAGTTGGTGCCGGCGATCGAGCCGATGATCGACAAGGCGGCGCGCCAACTGGGCGTCGACCGGGTGCAGATCCGCAAGATCAACGCGCCGGACTCGTCGGCAAGATCGGCGCCGACCAGGGTCCCGGTCACCAGCGCCTTCCTGAAGGAGGCGCTCGACAAGGGCGCCGCGATGTTCAACTGGGAGGAGAAGAAGAAACAGTCCGGCCAGAAGAACGGCACCAAGGTGATCGGCATCGGCATCGGCCAGGGCTATCACTCCGCCGGCAGCAACGGCTTCGACGGCCTGATGCGCATCACGCCGGACGGCAAGCTGCACGTCCACACCGGCGTCGGCAATCTCGGCACCTACTCGCATTCGGCGACCGCGCGGGTGGCGGCGGATCTGCTGAACGTCGCGTGGGAGAACGTGATCATCGAGCGCGGCGACAGCCGGCTCGGCCTGCCGTGGAACAGCAACCAGGCCGGCAGCCTCACCGCATCGACCGAGTCGCGCACCATCTATGTCGCGGCGATGGACCTCAAGGAGAAGCTGCTCGACATCGCCGCGCAGATGCTGGGCGGCGCGGCCGGCGACTACGACCTCGGCGCTGAGAAGGTGGTGAGCAAGGCCGATGCGTCGAAGTCGATCAGCTACGCGCAGGCCGCGCAGAAGGCGATCGAACTCGGCGGCAAGTACAGCGGCAAGGAGGTGCCGAGCGACATCAACCCGGTCACCAAGGACGGCGTCGCGATGATCGCCGGGACCGGCCTCGTCGGCGTCGCCAAGGACAACCTGCCGCGCGTCGGCGTCACGCCGGGCCTGACCGTGAGCTTCGCCGAGATCGAGCTCGACACCGAGACCGGCAAGGTCACGATCCTGGACATGCTGTGCGTCGCCGACTGCGGCACCGTGCTGCATCCGCAGGGTCTGGCGCACCAGATCCGCGGCGGCAACGTGATGGGCATCGGCTTGGCGATGCTCGAACGGCACGTCTACGATCCGAAGCTCGGCATGCCGACCACCGTTCTGCTCTATCAGGCGAAGCTGCCGAGCTATCTCGACGTGCCCGCGGAGATCGGCTGGGGCGCGGTGGACAAGCCCGATCCGCAGAACCCGATCGGCGTGAAGGGCGTCGGCGAACCGCCGCAAGGCTCGGGCGCTGCCGCGATCACCACGGCGATCTCGGACGCGCTCGGCGGCCACCTGTTCAACCGCACGCCGGTGTCGGTCGACATGATCCTGAATCACCTCTCGAAGCGGCCGCAGGCGCACAAGCCGCTCCAGGTCAACTCGGTCTGAGGGAGCATCGCCATGATCGTCAAGGACATGATGCCCAGCTTCGAGCTGTACCAGCCGACGCAGCTCACGGACGCCCTCGCATTGCTGGACCGCTACGGCAAGGATGGCTGGAAGCTGGCCGGCGGCAACGACAGCCTGAGGTGGTTCAAGGAGCGCATCAAGCGCCCCAAGGCGGTGATCGATATCAGCGGCATCGCCGAGCTGAAGGGCATTCGCGAGACGCCTGACGGCATCGAGATCGGCGCGCTGACCACGCTCACCGAGGTCGAGCGCAATCCGCTGATCCGCGCGAAGTACCGCGTGCTGGCCGATGCGGCGGGCAGGGTCGCGAGCCCGCAGATCCGCAACACCGGCACGATCGGCGGCAACGTGTCGCAGGATGCGCGCTGCTTGTACTACCGCTACGGCCTGCCGTGCTACCGCGCCGGCGGCAACACCTGCTTCGCCGACACGCCGGAGGGCGTGAACCGCGAGCATGCGCTGTTCGACAGCGACCGCTGCGTCGCGGTGACCCCGTCGGACACCGCGCCGGCGCTGGTCGCGCTCGATGCCAAGTTCGTCATCAGGAGCAGCAAGGGCGAGCGCGTCGTCGGCGCCGAGGACTTCTTCATCGGGCCGAAGATCGACATCACCCAGATGACCTCGCTCGCGCCGCAGGAGATTCTGACCGCGATCCGCATCCCCAAGACCTGGGCCGGCGCCCACTTCTACTTCGAGAAGGTCGCCGACCGGAACGCCTGGGACTTCGCGCTGGTCAACGTCGCCGCGGCGATGACGGTGAACAACGGGATGATCGAGAACTGCCGCATCGCCTGCGGCGGGGTCAGCGCGGTGCCGCGGCGGCTCGTCGTCGTCGAGGGCATCATCAAGGGCAAGCCGCTGAATGCGGACATCGCCAAGCTCGCCGGGCAGTCGGCGATGCGCGGCGCACGCCCTTGAACTACAACCAGTTCAAGATCCCGCTGATGGCGAACCTCGTCACCCGCGCGGTTCGCGACGCCAGGGCCTGATCGGGGCGGTTGATCGGGAAGGCGTGATGCTGGCCCGCGGGCAGTCCGCGGGCCGCCTGCGAACGATGAGACGAAAAAAGAGCGCGATCCCTTCGAGCGGGAGCTGATCGCGCTCTTGTTCATCAGGCGGAGCGGTGAGCGGCTCCGCGAGAGTTGCCCGGAGTTCGACGCGGCATGGAGTTGTTCCGTTACTCGAAGTCGATCTATGGCGGGAGCGACGCGCTGATCGGCGCGTCGTGGGACCTGCTGCCGTGGTTCGTCGGCGCCGGTGTCGCCTTCATCATCGTCCACGCGGTCGCTCATGGCGATCTTCGGACGGCGGCACGCCGATGGCGCGCTGACGGCTCAGCGGACAGCGGACGGAAGCAGCCATGAGCGTGACATCGGTAAGGGCGTCCGCGCCGGCGCAGGCCGTACCCGAGCGGGTCAGGCGGCATCGCCTGGTCGACCGGCTCTACCACTGGGCGATGGCCGCCTGCGTGCTGATCCTGATGGGAACGGCGTTCCTGCCGATCGTCGGGATCAAGTTCGAGTGGCTCACCATTCACTGGACGGCCGGGCTCGTGCTCACCGCCCTCGTGCTGTTCCACATCGTGCGCGCCACCATCTGGCAGCATCTGAGCCGCATGATGATCGACACGGCCGACATCAGGAACGGCTGGCGCAGCTTCATGCGCGCTGTTCGGCGCCGCTGCGGCGCCGGGCAAGCAGGGAAAGTACAACGCGGCGCAGAAGCTCTATCACGCCGGCGCGGCGGTGCTGGTGCTGGCGCTCGTCGCGACCGGCCTGCTGATGCTGCTCAAGATCGATACGCCGTGGTGGCGGCGCAATCCCTATCTGCTCGCCGACGACACCTGGGGGCTCGATCTACGTGCTCCACGACTTCGCCGCCATGGCGCTCGTCACCATGGTGATGATCCACATCTACTTCGCGATCCGTCCGGACGAGTGGTGGGCCAGCCGCGCGATGTTTCGCGGCTGGATCACGCGGCGCGAATACGACGCCCATTGCGACCGCGCGCGCTGGCAGGCCGACGATGCGTGAGCGCGGTAGCGGGCGCGAGCCGAACCGGTTCGCCGGGAATGACGGCAATGCCGAACAGCAGCGGGCGGGGCAGGCAAGGTGATGGCATCCGGGACGAGGAACTCGCCAAGGCGATCGACGTCGTCGAGGAGACCTACGAGTACATGCTCGCCTATGCGGCGCAGGGACGCTCGGGCGGCGATGACGACGACAGCATCCGCGACTACCTCAAGCGGGCGGAAGCGGCGCTCGGCGTGATCGCCGCCGCGACGACGCAGGCCGCCGGCAGCGTGCCCGGCGATGCCGCCGACGAGGCCTTTCTCGACATCGTCCGCGCCGACGCCGCGCGCGCCCGCGCCGCGATGCGCTTCGTGCTCGCGCGCCGCACCATCGGCTCGCAGATGGTCGACAATCTCAATGCCTCGATCCATCTGCGCGCGCTTTTGACCGACCTGTTCCTGCTTGACGAGGCGCTCAAGATCAGCGGTGTTTAGCGGCGGTTGTTTCGCGCGGCTGACACACATTCCGCCGTCATCGCCGGGCTTGTCCCGGCGACCCCGATCGATGTGGCACGGCCGTGCAAAAATAATCGGGGTGGCCGGGACAAGCCCGGCCATGACCACTAGAGCGATAGGCACGCGCAATCAGGGAGGACCGCCATGTCGCAACTCAGGCTCGGCGTGATCGGCATCGGCGCCTTCGGCGCGCGGGTGGCGCTGCGGCTGTTGTGGTCCGGCTATCACACGCTGTCGATCTACGACGTCGCCGACGTCGCCACCCGCCTGTTCACCAACGACTACGGCGGCATGGCGCTCGGCTCGCCGAAGATGATGGCGCAGACCTCGGATATCGTGATCACCGTGCTGCCGTCCGCCGCCGAGTTGCGCGAGGTCTGCTTCGGCTGGGAAGGCGTCGCCGAGGGCTTTGCCAAGGGCGGCATCGTGCTCGATCTCGGCACCACCGATCCGGTGGCGACCGCCGAGCTCGCCAAGGAGCTGGCGGCCCGCGGCATCGACCTCGTCGCCGCCCCCGCCTTCGGCACGCCGGCCGAGGCCAAGGAGGGCAAGCTGACGCTGGTGGTCGGCGGCGCCGAAGCCGCGGTCGCGCGCTGCCGTCCGGTGCTCGACACGCTCGCGACCCGGGTGCTGACCGCCGGGCGCCGCCGAGGCGGCGCAGGCGGCCGGCGCCATTGCCGATTTCCTGCGCGGCGCCCGCCTGCTCGCCGCCGCCGAGGCGATCCGCCTCGGCCAGCGCTACGGCTTCGACCCGGCCGCGGTGATCTCGCTCGGCGACGAACTCGGCGGCGATGTCGGCGAGACGGTGCGGCGCGACCTCGTCACCCGGACCTTCAAGTCCGGGCGCCAGCTCGGCCTGCTCCGCCGCAACATCGCGCTCGCCGCCCGGCTCGCGGCGGCGACCGACACCCGCTCGCCGCTCATCGAGGCGACCCTCGCCGCCTGGACCGACGCCGAGAACGCGATCGGCTACGGCGCCGATCACACCGCCGTCATCAAATGGCTCGAGGCGCTGCCGGGCCTTGCGTCCGCGGCGGCGTCGGACCAAAATCAGAACTTGGAGCCGGTCGAAAGCCCGCCGACAGGGTGAGGGCCGGTCAGGGAGTGCAGCGATGGCCAGCAAGGTGGGCTTGATCGCCGCGGGCATGCTCGCGGCCGCAACGCTCGCCGCCGCGACGCTGGTGCAGTCGCTGCCGACGACGTCGCGGCGTTTCTCGCCGGCGATACGCAAGTCCTGCGTCGCCTGCGATCTTGCCGGACACGATCTGCGCGACCGCGAGTTCAAGCGGGCCAGGCTCGAGCGCGTCATCCTGCGCAATGCCGACCTCACCGCGGCCTCGCTGTTCCGCAGCTCGCTGCAGCGCGCCGATCTCTCCGGCGCCAAGCTCGTCGAGGCGGACCTCAACCGGATCGACGCCAAATGGGCGGACTTCCGCGGCGCCGACATGTCGAAGGCGCTGCTCTACGAGGCCGATCTCTCGAGCGCCAATCTCGCCGGCGCCAACCTGATCAACGCCCGGCTCGGCCTGGCGCGGCTCAACCAGGCGAACCTCGAAGGCGCGATCCTCGCCGGCACCGACATGCGCGGCGCGCGGCTCGCCGGCGCCAAGCTCGCCGGCGCCAATTTCCGCAGCGCCAAGCTCGACGGCCAGAAGCTGCGCGAGATGGATTTGCGCGACGTCGACTTCACGCTCTCCGACATGGTCGAGGCCGATTTCTACGGCGCCGACCTGCGCGGTTCCAAGTTCGCCGGGGTCGATCTGTTCGGTGCCAATTTCCACGGCGCCGATCTGCGCGGCGTGACCTTCGAGGGCGCCAACCTCAAGAACGCGATCCTCACCGACGCGCAGACCGAGGGGGCGAATTTCGACGCCGCCATCATGCCGGACGGAAAGCGCAACGAATGAACTGTTCGTTCGGCAATCCTCCGCGCGGCCTTCTTGCCGGCGCACATCCTGGCGTGCGCGCCTTGCGGTGGTCGCGGTGACCTTTGTTGGCGGTGACGTTGCTCGCGGTGACGCTGTTCGCCGCGCCACCGGCGCTCGCCGAAAAGGGCAAGCTGCGCGAGCGCCTCACGCCCGAGGTGATGGCGGTGGTGTTCCCCGGCGCCGAGAAGCTCGGGCCGGAGGAGGGGACGCCGCCGGCGATTCCCGCCTACAAGGACGGCAAGGTCGCCGCCTACATCTTCTCGACCCTCGATATCGTCGCCGCGCCGGGCTACGCGACGACGCCGTTCGACGTCATCGCCGGGGTCGACACCAGCGGCCGGATCACCGGCGCCAAGGTGATCTTCCACGTCGAGCCCTACATCTATCACGACGCGGTGCGCCAGCCGTTGCTCGACACCTACCTCGCGCGGCAGGCGGGGACGCTGCTGCAGGGCGGTGCGGCGACGCTGCCGCCGGATTTCGTCAAGGGCGCCACCATCAGCGCCCGCGCCATGCGCGCCGCCATCCTCGATTCGGCGCGGCTCGTGGCGCGGGCGCGGATTTCGCGCCCGGTGGTCACGGTGCCGACGCTCGATGTCGACGGCTTTCGCCTGATGTCGTGGAAGGACCTCAACGCCGCCGGCGCGGTGGCGCAGCGCCGCATCACGTCGGGCGAGGTGGCGACGGCGCTCGCCGCGGCGGGCGCGAGCGGCGCCGCCCTCGATGTGCCGCTCGGCAAGCCCGACGAACCCTATATCGAGCTCTTCACCGGCCTGCTGACGCCGGCCGCGGTCGGCGGCAACCTGCTCGGCCTGCGCAATTTCGAGGACTACCGCGCGCGGCTGCCGCGCGGGGCGCCGGCGATTTTCATCGCCTCCAACGGGCCCTACGACTTCATCGGCACCAAGCATTTTCGCCAGTCCGAAGGCTACCGGTTCGACCGCATCCGCGTGGTGCAGGGCGACGAGACGTTCTCCTTCACCAACGACAACTACCAGCGGCTCGGCACCGGCTCCGCCGACGGCATCCGGGCGCAGCAATATGCCGGGCTGTTCGCGCTGCCGGCCAATGCGAAGTTCGACCCGCTCAAGCCGTGGCGGCTGGAGCTCCTGGTCAACGGCAGCCGCCGGCGCGGGCACCGACGCACAGCCCGTGAGCGTCGCGATGCCGGTCGAGTTCCGGCTGCCGCCGGCCTTCGTGCTGATGCCGGAGGAGCCGCCGGTCCCGGCCTGGGTCGAGGCGTGGCACGACGCCCGCTGGAATATCGCGATCCTCGCCGTGCTGCTCGCCGTGGTGACGGGGGTGTTCGTGTTCCAGGCGCCGCTGTCGCGGTCGCGCCGCGCCCATCGCCTGGTGCGCAACGCCGTCCTGCTGTTCGTGCTGGTCTGGCTCGGCTGGACGGTGAGCGTCCAGCTCTCCATCGTCAACGTCATCAATTACCTCGAGGCGCCGTTCCGCGGCTTCGATCCGGACTTCTATCTCGCCGAGCCGCTGATGGTGATCATCGCGGTCTACACGCTCATCTCGGTGGTGCTGATCGGGCGCGGCGTGTTCTGCGGCTGGCTGTGTCCGTTCGGCGCCCTGCAGGAGCTGCTCGCCCAGGTCTCGCGCGCGCTCGGGACTGCCGCAATGGATCCCGTCGGAGGCGCTGGAGAAGCGCCTGTGGCTCGGCAAGTACATCGCCGCCGCCGTGGTGCTCGGTTCTGGTGCTGACCGGGATCGATACCGTCCGGCGCGACGACCGAGATCGAGCCGTTCAAGACCGCGATCACCTCGAAGTTCACCCGCGCCTGGCCCTACGTGCTCTATGCCGGGGTGCTGCTCGCCATCGGGCTGTTCTCGGAACGGGCCTATTGCCGGTTCCTGTGCCCGCTCGGCGGCGTGCTCGCCGTGCTCGACCGGCTGCACTTGATCGACCTCCTCAAGCGCCGCCCGGAATGCGGCAGCCCGTGCCGGCTGTGCGAGCGCGCCTGCCCGGTGCGGGCGATCGAGAAGTCTGGCAAGATCATCACGGCGGAATGCTTCCAGTGCCTGGACTGCCAGGTCGAGTATTATGACGACAAGCGCTGTCCGCCGCTGGTGCAGGCCGCAAAGCGCCGCGGCAGCGCCGGCAGCGGGCGGCGGTTCCGGTGGCGGCAATGGTGAAACATGTCTGAGGTCTCGACATCCGGAGTTTCGTCGGCGCTGCGCGGTGTGACGCGCCGGCGCGCGTTTCGGCATCGTCGCGGCCGCCGCCGGCCTGCCGCTGATGATCGCAGGCCTGCGCGCCACCGTTCCCGCCGGCCAGTTGTTCACCTGGCAGGGCGAGGTGCTGGGCGGGCTCGCCGAGCTCTCGCTGTGGCACACCGACGAGGCGGCGGCGCGCCGCGCCATGCGCAAGGTCGAGGCCGAGATCGCGCGCTACGAGGCGATCTTCAGCCTGGCTCGGGCGGAGAGCGAAATCTCGCGGCTCAACGCCGCCGGATCGCTCGCGCGGCCGTCGACGGAGTTGCGCGCGCTGCTGGAGGAGGGCCGGCGGTTCTCCGTGCTCAGCGCCGGCGCGTTCGACGTGTCGGTGCAGCCGCTGTGGCGGCTTTACGAGGCGCATTTCTGGTCGGGCCGTAGCAATGCCGACGAGGCCGGCGCCGACGACATCCTCGCCCGCGCCCACGACGTCGCGCAGGCGCTGGTCGATTACCGCGAAATCGAGATCGGGGCAGGGCGCATCGCGTTCGCCCGCCCCGGCATGGCGGTGACGCTCAACAGCCTCGCCCAGGGCTTCATCACGGACGCCGCCGCCGACCTCCTGCGCAACGAGGGGTTCGAGACCGCCTTCGTCGATCTCGGCGAAATCCGCGCGCTCGGCCGTCACCCCGACGGGCGGGCGTGGCGGGTCGGCATCCGCGACGGCCGGCCGCGGCTCTGCGCCGGCGGGCGCGGCGGAGCGCGGGTGCCGCAGCGGAAGCGCCCGGCGCCGGCGGTCGAGCTCGCGGATGCCGCCATGGCGGTGTCCGGCGGCTACGGCACCACCTTCGAGCCGTCCGGCCGCTACCACCACATCTTCGATCCGACGACGGGCGACAGCGCCCGCGCCCTGATCGATGCCGCCGTGATCGGCCCGCGGGCGACGATCGCCAACGGGCTCTCCACCGCGCTCTGCGTCGCCGGCGAGGCGCGCGCCGCGGCGCTGCTCGCGGCCTGCCCCGGCTACCGGGCGATCCTCACGCGGCCCGACGGGACGCGGGCGGAGGTGGGCGGCTCCGTCGCTGTGAGCGCGCGCTCTGGCACTGCCATTTCACTGTCATGCCCCGGAAAGCGGGTTCGGCCTTCGGCCGCCCCGGAATGACGAGAAGGGTCCGTGCGACCACTCCGCCTCTTCGTCATTCCGGGGCGCCGCGTCAGCGGTCGAACCCGGAATCCAGGCGGACAGTGAAGGCATTCGCGTGCGCCTTTGCAGGGGACGAAATCGCCGCTCGCTGCGTTATCCTGCGCTGGTCCCACCACGACGGAGCCCCCGTGAAGCTCGCCTTTCTCCTCCTTGCCGCCGCGCTCGTTGCGGCCGTTCAGCCGGCCGGCGCGGGGTCGCCGGAGGAGGAGTTCCGCGCCGGGCTGTCCGCGTTCAACAGCGGCGATTACGCCGCGGCGATGCGGACGTGGCGGCCGCTCGCGGAGGCGAACGATGCGCGCTCCCAGGCCGGCATCGGCTTCATGTATCACCGCGGGCTCGGGGTGAAGATCGACGACGAGCAGGCCGTCGATCTGGCTGCGCAAGGCGGCGGAGCAGGGCCAGGCCGAGGGCCAGTTCATGCTGGGCAGCCTCTATTTCTTCGGCAAGGGCGTGCCGCAGAGCTATCCGCGCGCCTATGCCTGGTGCGAGCTCGCCCAGGACAACGGCCAGGCCGAAGCGCAGATGTGCCGCGACGCGCGCTGCAGTCGATCACCGCCGACGAGACCTGCGCATGCTCGCGAGCTGCGCGACCGGCTCGGCAACGTGCACTGAGCGATCGCTGATCCGCCGATTTTCGTAAGCGGTCGCGGCCCCTTCCCCCGCGTGCGGGGAGAGGTCGGTCGCGTCAGGTGAGGGGGCCTCGCCGCAGAGCTTGGAGGACAACTCGAACGCTCAACGTAGGCCCCCACCCCGACCCTCCCCGCAGCGGGAGAGCTCAGGCTCAGCAGCCCTTGCGCTTGGTGAGCTCGATCGCTTCCTCGTCGGTCGCGGCGGTGACGACGCTGTTCACCTCGTCGCCGCTCTCGTCGATGATGCAGCTCACGCGATAGTCGAACTTGCCGGGCGCCGTCGCCGACGGCGTCTTCGTCTGGATGTTGCAGGACGAGCAGGTGGCGAGCGCCGGCGACGCGAAGGCCGTCGACGGCGATGGCGAAACCGGCGGCGAGCAAGTGTCTGTTCATGGCGCGCATCCTGAAAGCTCGAGAAAGTTACAACACGTCTGGATGAGGTGAAGTTACTCCTTGGTCATCGCCGGGCTTGTCCCGGCGACCCCGATCATGTGGCACGGCCGCGCCTTGTTAATCGGGGTGGCCGGGACAAGCCCGGCCATGACGCTCAGGCGAATCCGATACCTCGACCGCGACTGCCGCGTCGGGCGACGGTCACGACTTGCGGTAGGTCGGGTCCATGATCTCGAAGCGGGTCCAGCTCTCGAACTGGCCCTGGGTCGCTTCGCCGGTGTTGGAATCGACCCCGGCCTGCCCGGGCTTGCGCAGGAAACGGGCCTCGACCGTGAGGGTCTTGCCCGGCATCGCCTTCTCGCAGCGCTGCTTGACGAAGACGCCGCCGCCGACCGGCGTTTCTCCCGGCGCGGGCGGGAAGTCGGTGCAGGTCCAGCCGTCGGGCTCGTAGCGGTTGATGATGGCGAGGCGGAGCATGTGCGCCATGCGCCGCTCCAGCGGCGCGCCGCGGGGATCGCTGACCATGCGGATGCCGCGCAGCAGGCCGTCGGAATCGAACAGCACGGAGAGCAGCACGGGATGTCCGGCGACGCGGGTGCCGACCTTCCCTTGCGCGTACATCGGATCGTCGATCGCGCGGCCGACATAGTCCTGCTGGTCGTCGAAGGGGGCATAGACCTCGTAGAGCCCGCTCGCCTCGGGCCGGCATTTGCGGAACTCGGTCCAGCCGCCGATCGCCTGGCGCGGCGTTCCGCCGTTGCTGCCGCAGGCGAGGTCGCCGAAAGTGTCGGCCGACATCTCCGCGGCCTTCAGGCCGAGCTTGAGGCCGTGGATTTCGCCGGGATCGGGCTGTTTCGGCTGGGCAAGCGCGTCGACCGAGCACTGCCGGACACGGCGCCGAGCACCGCGGCCAGCACCGCCCACGCGATCAGCGGCCCGCCGGGGCCGGATCATTTCTTCAGCGGATCGCATTGCTTGGTGTCGCTGCCCCAGAAATCGACGCAGTCCTGATAGGTCGCCGGGCCCTTTCCGACGTCCTTGGCGAAGAGGTACTTCACCACGGCGTCGACCTCGCGATTGGAGAGGAAGTCGTTGCCGGCCGGCGGCATGTCGTTGCCCATCTGCTCACGGGTGTAGCCGTAGCAGCGCTTGTCGGTGTAGGCGAAGCGGTCGTGATAGGGCATGCCGGTCGCCGGGCGGCCGCATTTCACGACTTCCGTCATCTGCTCGGGCGTGAGCTGCGTCGTCCGCAGCGACAGCGCGTTGCCGCCGTAGCCCTGATCGCCCGACGCGTCCCATTTGTGGCAGTACTGGCAGACCGCCTTGCTCTTGAAGATCTCCTTGCCGAACTCGATGAAGCGGGCCTCTTCCGCGGCCTGGGCTGCGGGGTTCTGGGCGCGGGCCGGCGCCGCGACGAGCGAGCGCCGCGAGGCCAGGAGGGCAGCAGTGAACGAGGGTGTTGCGAGCTTTCATCTTCTTCTTTTCCGAGAGCCGCGTTTCCAAGAACACATGACTGCGTGAGCGGGTTGAAATGCGGCCGGCCCGGCGCAGGGCCCGGCCGGCGACGATGGCAGCGGTCGAAGTCATCGCACTACAGCGTAAATACGTACAGCATCGACGCCGTCGCATTATTCCGCAGCTCCGGTGCGGTGCCCAGCACCTGCTCACGCATGGCAGACCCGGCGAGAACCGCAAGGTACTGCTTGCCGTTGACCGCGAAGGTGATCAGCGGCGCGTTGATGCCGGTGCCGATGTTGAAGCTCCACACCTCGGCAAGGGTCTTGGCGTCGTGCGCCGAGATGGTGCCGTCGTAGTGGCCGAGGAAGACGAGGTTCCCGGCGGTCGCCAGCGCCCCCGAATAGTTCGGATAGGTGAGCCGGAGGTTCGCCTTCATCTCGCCGGTCGTCGGGTCCACGGCCTTGAGGCTGCCGTAGCGGCGCTCGGCGTTCTTGGTGCTGCCGCCGGTGAAGCGCTCGCGCGGCTTCACGGTGCCGCCCTGGTCGGCGAAGTCCTTCTGCTCGACCGTCTCGATCAGGTTGCAGCCTTCGATCGACGGGATGTAGAGCAGGCCGAGCTCGGGATTGTAGGCGGTCGGCTCCCAGTTCTTGCCGCCGCTGTTGGTCGGGCAGGTGCGCCCCGCGGCCTGGCCGCGCATGCCGTGGCTGCCCGGCGAGTAGATCTGGATGTCCGAGTTCGGATCGTAGTTGAGCGGCTTCCCGGTCTTGGGATCGAGGCCGGTCGTCCAGGTCAGCTGGTCGACATATTGCTTGCCGGCGACGAACGAGCCGTTGGTGCGGTCGAGCGCATAGAAGAAGCCGTTGCGCGCCGCATGCACCACGAGCTTGCGGTCCTCGCCGTTCACCTTGGCATTGATGATCGGGTGCTCGGAAATCTCGTCGTAGTCGTAGGGGTCCTGCGGCGTGTACTGGAAGCCCCACTTGATCTTGCCGTCGCTCGCATTGATGGCGAGCACGCTCGCCGCCCATTTGTTGTCGCCGGGGCGATAGGCGATGTCGTAGTCCGGGCCGGCATTGCCGACGCCCTGGTAGAAGGTGTCGGTGTCCGGATCGTAGGTCGCGGTTTCCCAGATCGAGCCGCCGCCGTGCTTCCAGCGATCCTTGCCGTCCTTCCAGGTCTCGTTGCCGGGCTCGCCGGTGCCCGGAATGGTGTAGGTGCGCCACGCGGCCTTGCCGGTGTTGAGGTCGGTCGCCTCGACGAAGCCGCGGATGCCGAACTCGCCGCCGGCGGTGCCGACGATCGCGATGTCCTTGATGACGAGCGGCGCGACGGTCAGCGTCTCGCCCAGCGCCGGCTCGGCGATCTTGCGCTCCCACACGACTTCGCCGGTCGCCTTGTTGATCGAGAACATGCGCCCGTCGAGCGAGATCGAGATGATCTTGTCCTTCCACAGCGCGACGCCGCGATTGTTGACGCCGCAGCAGGCGACGTCGCCCGCCCAGTTGCGGTCGGTGCCGGGGTCCATCTTCCACTTGATGGAGGCCTTTGCGGCCGTTGGTGAGGTCGATCGCGTAGACCGAGCCCCAGCCGTCCGGCACGTACATCATGCCGTCCTCGACGATGGGCGTCGCCTCGAGGTCGCCGAAGGCGTAGCGCCCGCCGCTCTGGAAGCCGCCGAGCGCCACCGTGTAGGCGAGCCGCAAATTCTTGACGGTGTCGGCGTTGATCTCCTTGAGCGAGGAGAAGCGGTGGCCCTGGTAGTTGCCGTGATGGAGAATCCAGTTCTGCGGCTCGCGCTGCGGATTGAGCGCGCGCTCCATGGTCATGTCGGCGGCAAGGGCCGTCAGGTCGGGGTGAGCGCCGTCGCCATCAACAGGGCGCCCGTCGCCAGGCGGGGCAGGGACACGGTCGTCATCGGAATCTCCTTCGGAGCAGGGCTGCAATACTTCCAGACCGGAGAAAGTCGCCGCGCCGCCTGTCAGGCGGCGCGGCGTCGGAGCGCTGGTTACAGCGCGAACACGTAGAGCATCGACGCGGTCGACATGTTCTTGATCTCGGGCGCCAGGCCGTAGATGTTGACGTTCTGGCGCGAGCCCGCGAGCACGGCGACGTACTGCTTGCCGTTCACCGAATAGGTGATCGGCGGCGCGTTGATGCCGGTGCCGACGTTGAAGCTCCAGAGCTGCTTCAAGGTCTTGGCGTCGTAGGCCCCGAAGGTGCCGTCCGCCTCGCCGAGGAAGACGAGGTTGCCGGCGGTGGCGAGCGCGCCGCCGTAGTTCGGATAGTCCATCTTCAGGTTGGCCTTGGTCTCTCCCGTCACGGGATCGATGGCCTTGAGGCTGCCGTAGAGGCGCTGGACCGTCTTGGCGCTGCCGCCGGTGAAGCGCTCACGCCACTTCGACGGACCGTCCTGGTCCTCCATGTCCTTCTGCTCGAGCGTCTCGATGGTGTTGCAGCCCTCGATCGAGGGCATGAACAGCAGCCCGAGCTCCGGATTGTAGGCCGACGGCTCCCAGTTCTTGCCGCCGACGTTCGACGGGCAGGTGCGGACCGAAGGCTGGCCGCGCATGCCGTGCGATCCCGGCGCGTAGATCTGGATGTCGTTGTTGGGATCGTAGTTGAGCGGGCGGCCGGTCTTGGGGTCGAGGCCGGGCGTCCAGTTCAATTCGTCCACATACTGCTTGCCGGCGATGAACGAGCCGTTGGTGCGATCGAGCGCGTAGAAGAAGCCGTTGCGCGCGGCGTGCACCACGAGCTTGCGGTCCTCGCCGTTCACCTTGGCGTTGATGATCGGGTGCTCGGAGATTTCGTCGTAGTCGTAGGGGTCCTGCGGGGTGTACTGGAAGCCCCACTTGATCTTGCCGTCGTTGGGGCTGATGCGCGAGCACGCTCGCCGCCCACTTGTTGTCGCCGGGGCGATACTGGATGTCGTAGTCCGGTCCGGCGTTGCCGATGCCCTGGTAGAAGGTGTCGGTCTCCGGATCGTAGGTCGCGGTCTCCCAGATCGAGCCGCCGCCGTGCTTCCAGCGGTCCTTGCCGTCCTTCCAGGTCTCGTTGCCGGGCTCGCCGGTGCCGGGGATGGTGTAGGTCCGCCACGCCTGCTTGCCGGTGTTGAGGTCGGTCGCCTCGATGTAGCCGCGGATGCCGAATTCGCCGCCGGCCGCGCCGACGATCGCGAGGTCGCGCACGATCGAGCGGGGCGATGGTGAGCGTCTCGCCGAGCGCCGGCTCGGCGATCTTGCGCTCCCACACGACCTCGCCGGTCGCCTTGTTGATCGCGAACATGCGCCCGTCGAGCGCGATCGAGATCACCTTGTCCTTCCACAAGGCGACGCCGCGGTTGTTGACGCCGCAGCAGGCGACGTCGCCGGCCCAGGCGCGGTCGGTGCCGGGGTCCATCTTCCACTTGATGGTGCCCTTCTTGCCGGCGGTCAGGTCGATCGCATAGACCGAGCCCCAGCCGTCCGGCACGTACATGATGCCGTCCTCGACGAGCGGCGTCGCCTCGAGCGCGCCGGACGCGTAGCGGCCGCCGCTCTGGAAGCCGCCGAGCGCGACGGTGAACGCCGGCCTGAGGTTCTTCACCGTGTCGGTGTTGATCTCCTTCAGGGCGGAGAAGCGGTGGCCCTGGTAGTTGCCGTGATGCAGGAGCCAGTTCTGCGGCTCACGCTGCGGGTTGAGCATGCGATCGTTCGTCATGTCGGCGGCGTTCGCCGGCGTGAGTGCCGTCGCGAGCAGCAGCGCGCCCGCCCCGACGAGAGATTTGGTCCTCATACAGCGTCTCCTTCGTTTCGGGCCGATCGGGCCCGGCTGTTCACTCTTGCGTGGCTCGGGTGAAGTCCACGCGACGAGAGCGCCGTTCGACTCGAACGGCGCCCCCGAAAGCCGCCGATTAAGAGCACGAACCTCGCGGAAAAAATCCGCGACCTTTCGTCCTCATGCGCGTTCTCTGCGCATCATCTCGTCCGAACGGTCTGCAACTTTTCGGGATGCGTTAGAGGCTGAACACGAACAGCATCGAGGCCGTCGTGGTGTTCTTGAGCTCAGGCATCGTCTGCATGAGGTTGGCGGGCTGGCGGGCGCCGACCAGCACGGCGATGTACTGCTTGCCGTTGACCGAATAGGTGATCGCCGGCGCGTTGATGCCGGTGCCGGTGTTGAAGCTCCACACTTCCTGCAGGGTCTTCGCGTCATAGGCCGAGAACGTGCCGTCGAGGTGGCCGACGAACACGAGGTTGCCGGCCGTCGCGAGCGCCCCAGCGAGATTCGGGTAGGTGAGCTTCGTGACCACCTTGGTCTCGCCGGTCACGGGGTCGATGGCCTTGAGGCTGCCGTAGGTGCGTTCCGGCCATTCCGCGCCGCCGCCGGTGAAGCGCTCGCGGAATTTCGCCGCGCCGCCCTGGTCCTCCATGTCCTTCTGCTCGACGGTCCGCGCCTTGGCGCAGCCTTCGATCGAGGGAACGTAGAGCAGTCCGGTCTGCGGATTGTAGGCGGAGGGCTCCCAGTTCTTGCCGCCCTGGATGCGACGGGCAGAGCCGGTTGCTCAGCGGATTGGCCCGGGTGCCGTGGCTGCCGGCGTTGTAGGTCTGGACGTTGCCGGCGGGATCGTAGTTGAGCGGACGGCCGGTCTTGGGATCGAGGCCGGGCGTCCAGTTCAGCTCGTCGACGTACTGCTTGCCGGAGATGAACGAGCCGTTGATGCGGTCGAGCGTGTAGAAGAAGCCGTTGCGCGCGGCGTGCACGACGAGCTTGCGGTCCTCGCCGTTCACCTTGGCGTTGATGATCGGGTGCTCGGAGATCTCGTCGTAGTCGTAGGGATCGTTGGGCGTGTACTGGTAGCCCCACTTGATCTTGCCGTCGGCCGCCGTGATGGCGAGCACGCTCGCCGCCCACTTGTTGTCGCCCGGGCGGTATTCCGTGTCCCAGTCCGGGCCGGCATTGCCGACGCCCTGGTAGAAGGTGTCGGTCTCGGGATCGTAGGTCGCGGTCTCCCAGATCGAGGCGCCGCCGTGCTTCCAGCGGTCGCCGCCGCCCTTCCAGGTCTCGTTGCCGGGTTCGCCGGCGCCGGGGATCGTGTAGGTGCGCCACGCGGCCTTGCCGGTGTTGAGGTCGGTCGCCTCGATGAAGCCGCGGATGCCGAACTCGCCGCCGGCGGTGCCGACGATGGCGAGGTCGCGGACGATCAGCGGGGCGATGGTCAGCGTCTCGCCGATCGCGGGATCGGCGATCTTGCGCTCCCACACCACTTCGCCGGTCGCCTTGTTGATCGCGAACATGCGCCCGTCGAGCGAGATCGAGATCACCTTGTCCTTCCACAAGGCCGACGCCGCGGTTGTTGACGCCGCAGCAGGCGACGTCACCGGCCCAGGCGCGGTCGGTGCCGGGGTCCATCTTCCACTTGATGCTGCCCTTCTTGCCCGCGGTGAGGTCGATCGCATAGACCGAGCCCCAGCCGTCCGGCACGTACATCACGCCGTCCTCGACGAGCGGCGTCGCCTCGAGGTTGCCGAAGGCGTAGCGGCCGCCGCTCTGGAAGCCGCTGAGCGCCACCGTGAACACGGGCTTGAGGTTCTTCACCGTGTCGGTGTTGATCTCGTTGAGCGTCGAGAACCGGTGGCCCTGATAGTTGCCGTGATGCAGGATCCAGTTCTGCGGCTCGCGCTGCGGATTGAGCGCGCGGTCGTTCGTCATGTCGGCCGCACGGGCCGGCGTCAGTGCGGTCGCGACCAGCAACGAGGCGAGGAAGGCGCCGCCGAGAGACTTCGTGTTCATGATTTCTCCTCCCTGTGTGCCGGCTCTGGCGGCCGGCTGGTTCGTTCCTCACCTGCAGTTCTTCTTTGTCGTTCTGCTTCGTCGTTCTTCGTTGCGAATTCGTCGGTTCTTCAGTTCGTCGTCGCGTCCGCCGGCAGCAGTCGCGCCGGCGGGAATCGGTATCTTGCCGGTTACAGAGCTGAACACGAACAGCATCGACGCCGTCGACGTGTTCTTGAGCTCGGGCGACAGCGGGATGATGTTCGGCGCCTGGCGCGAGCCGACCAGCACCGCGATGTACTGCTTGCCGTTCACCGAATAGGTGATCGGCGGCGCATTGATGCCGGTGCCGACGTTGAAGCTCCACAGCTCCTTGAGCGTCTTGGCGTCATAGGCCGAGAAGGTGCCGTCCGGCAGGCCGAAGAACACGAGATTTCCGGCCGTCGCCAAAGCGCCGCCGACATTCGGGTAGTCGAGCCGCTGCGACGCCTTGATCTCGCCGGTCACGGGGTCGATGGCTTTGATGCTGCCGTAGAGACGCTCCGGCGTCTTGATGCCACCGCCGGTGAAGCGCTCGCGCCACTTCACCGAGCCGCCCTGGTCATCCATGTCCTTCTGCACGGCGGTCTCGATGAAGTTGCAGCCTTCGATCGAGGGGATGTAGAGCAGGCCGGTCTCCGGGCTGTAGGCAGTGGGCTCCCAGTTCTTGCCGCCGAAATGCGCCGGGCACAGCTTGTTGCCGTTCGGCTGGGCGCGGGTGCCGTGGCTGCCGACGTTGTAGATCTGGAAGCCGCCGGCCGGATCGTAGTTGAGCGGCCGCCCGGTCTTGGGATCGAGACCGGGCGTCCAGTTCAACTGGTCGACGTACTGCTTGCCGGCGATGAACGAGCCGTTGGTGCGGTCGAGGGTGTAGAAGAAGCCGTTGCGCGCGGCGTGCACCACGAGCTTGCGGTCCTCGCCGTTCACCTTGGCGTTGATGATCGGGTGCTCGGAGATTTCGTCGAAATCATAGGGATCGTTCGGGGTGTACTGAAAACCCCATTTGATCTTGCCGTCGTTCGGGCTGATGGCGATCACGCTCGCCGCCCACTTGTTGTCGCCCGGGCGGTACTCGGCATCCCAGTCCGGGCCGGCATTGCCGACGCCCTGATAGAAGGTGTCGGTCTCCGGGTCGTAGGTCGCGGTCTCCCAGATCGAGCCGCCGCCGTGCTTCCAGCGGTCCTTGCCGTCCTTCCAGGTCTCGTTGCCGGGTTCGCCGGTGCCGGGAATGGTGTAGGTGCGCCAGGCGGCCTTGCCGGTGTTGAGGTCGGTCGCCTCGATGAAGCCGCGGACGCCGAATTCGCCGCCGGCGATGCCGACAATGGCGAGGTCACGGATAACCAGCGGCGCGATCGTGAGCACCTCCGCGATCGCGGGGTCGGCGATCTTGCGCTCCCACACCACTTCGCCGGTCGCCTTGTTGATGGCGAACAATCGGCCGTCGAGCGAGATGGAGATGACCTTGTCCTTCCACAGGGCGACGCCGCGGTTGTTGACGCCGCAGCAGGTGACATCGCCGGCCCAGGCGCGGTCGGTGCCGGGGTCCATCTTCCACTTGATGGTGCCCTTCTTGCCGCTGGTGAGGTCGATCGCATAGACCGAGCCCCAGCCGTCCGGCACGTACATGATGCCGTCCTCGACGATCGGCGTCGCCTCGAGGTTGCCGTGGGCGTAACGCCCGCCGCTCTGGAGGCCGCTGAGCCCCACGGTGAACGCCGGCTTGAGGTTCTTGACGTTGTCGGCGTTGATCTCCTTGAGCGCGGAGAAGCGGTGGCCCTGGTAGTTGCCGTGATGGAGGATCCAGTTCTGCGGCTCGCGCTGCGGATTGAGCGCGCGCTCGTTCGTCATGTCGGCGGCCTGCAGCGGCGTAAGAGCAGTTGCCAGCAGCAAGCAGCTGCTCAGCGCGCCGACGATGGAGGCGATTTTCATGGTGTTTCTCCCTTTGCGCCCGGTGATGTTTCGGGCGTTGAGTATGCGTGCACGCTGGCTGCTGCTGAACCGGCAAAACGACGCGTTTGCGGCACCCTAGGCGGGGGTCGGAAGGGGGTCAATACGACACCGCCATGTGGTGCGCGCGGGCCGCTATGCGTTTGTCAAAAGACGATTCACCGACTGCACCGTCAGTGCCGAAGTGGGCAGACTGTGGGCAGGATCGGGCGTCGCCCGATGGCGCGCGGCGTTACGGCCATCGCGCGAATCCGAAGGTCGCGCCTACTTCTGGCAGGACGTCAGGTCCTTCTCCTCGATCGAGAAGATTTCGCCCGCTTCGATCTTGATGTTGCGCACGAGGCAAGTCCGCCCCGTGGTGTCCTTGAGGCTTGCATCGTAGACGCCGGGGTCGATCCCGGTGATCCGCAGGCGCTCGTCGGAATCGACGGTGCCGTCCTTGTCGTTCTTGCACTGGTTGTCGCTCCACTTGGTCGTGCCGGCGGGCGCCAGGCGGAAATCCGAGATGGTGAAGAGCGTCAGGTTCCAGAACCGGATCGGCCGGTCGGCGGCTCCTGCGCTCGCGATCGTGGCGGCCAGCAGGAGGAAAGCGGTGGCGGGCGTTCTCATGTTCTCTCCCTTGCGTTTCCCGCGACCCTAGCCGGCCGGCGGGCGCGGCGGAAGCCGGCATCCGGTTCCTGCGGCTGTCGCCGGCGTTCGCGAACGGCCGTCCGGCCTCCCGGCGGACGTGCCGTGCCGGCTCGGAAATAATGGTGGGCAAACTTGACACCGGGCGCGCCACCGGCACTATCGTGTGTCGTCCATTAGAAAAAGTGAGCCCAATGGCCGTAACTGCAGCCCAAGGCGACTTCAGAGCCGAAACGCGCCTCCCGTCCGACTATCTGCCGCTGCTACGCTGGATGATCTTCACCGGAGTTTGCCTGTTCGGCTTCGTGCTGGCGTGGCACTTCGGCCTGATCCGGATGATGCTGTCCAGCGACAAGACCTACATCTCGGTCATCATCCTGATCCTCTACGCCGCCGCCTCGGTGCACTGCCTGGTGCGGACGGTGACCATCTCCCGCGAGCTCTCCAAGGCGATGCGCATCCTGGCGCTGGTCCGCGGCGGCACGCACGAATACAAGGTCGTCGGCGAGGATGTCGTCAACGGCGAAGGGGCGATGCTGCCGCGCGGCGAGGTCACGACCCACATCCGCAACCTCATCATGAAGGACAAGCTGCAGGGCGACGACGCACCGGCTCGACCAGACGCTGCTGCTGCGGGGGCTCGCCGACGCCTTGCGCGGGCCGAACCAGCTCGGCGGCTACGCCAGCGATTCGCTGATGAAGCTCGGCCTGCTCGGCACCATCATCGGCTTCATCATGATGCTCGGCGCCGATCGCCGGCCTCGATGCCGCCGACCACGCCTCGGTCAAGAGCTCGATGGGCCTGATGAGCGACGGCATGGCGGTCGCGATGTACACGACGCTGACCGGCCTGATCGGCTCGATCCTGGTGCAGACCCAGTACTACATGCTCGACAAGGCGACCGCCCAGCTGTTCGGCCTCGCCACCAACCTGACGGAGGTGTTCGTGGTCTCCGTCCTCGAGCGAGGGCCGAATGGAAACGTTCGGTAACTATCCGCTCGAGAAGCCGTTCGATCCTTTCAGCGTAATGCTGTTCAAGGCGCTGCAGGTCGTCGCCTTCCTGTTCTTCATCGCCCTGCTCGCGATGAACCCGGAGACCAAGCAGGGCAAGATCGACACCAAGGCGGAGTACATCATCACGCTGACCTGGCCCGACAGCCACCCCGACGACATCGACCTCTATGCCGAGGATCCGCTCGGCAACATCGTCTGGTATCACGAGCGCGAGGCCGGCTTCATGGTGCTCGACCGCGACGACCGCGGCGGCCTCAACAACTCGATCACCGTGAACGGCCGCAAGATCGCCAATCCGATCCGCCAGGAGACCATCAGCATCCGCGGGATCCTGGCCGGCGAATACACCGTCAACGTGAACTACTATCTCGCCACCCAGGCGGCCCCGGTGCCGGTGACGGTGAAGATCGAGAAGGTCAATCCTCATGTCGAGGTCGTTTCCTACGACACGGTGATGCTCGATCACATGGGGCAGGAGAAGACGGCGGCGCGCTTCAAGATCGCCGCCAACGGCGATATCCTCGACGTCAGTCACCGCGACAAGTCTCTCATTCAATTGACGCGCAGCGTCCGCCGCTCGAATTCGGCCAAGTGACGCGCCGGGAGTTACGCGAAAGCAGGGGTGATGACCGGGATTATTCTCGCCATAGCGCTCGCCTATGTCGTCTTAGGCGTGCTGCTCCTCAACATGGGCCTCGCGTCGCGCTTCGCGTGGTGGGTGAAGGCGCTGGTCATCGTGGTGACCTGCGGGTTCTTCATCGAGGTGTTCTTCGCCACCAAGGGCCTGCTCGGCTGGCCGGGAACCGGCCAGCTGCCGCCGCGCTTCCAGCTGTTGTGGACCCGCGTCGTCGAGCCCGACCCGAAGGTCGCATGATCCCGGCGCGATCTATCTCTGGGTCGAGGAGCTCGACGAGAACAACGTGCCGAGCGGAACGCCGCGCTCCTATCGCATCCGCTACACGCCGCCGCTCGCCGAACGCTCGCTCAAGGCGCGCGACGAGATCATGTCCGGCAATCCCCAGGAAGGGACCGCGAGCGACATGGAAGCCGAGGAGTCGAACCTCAAGACCGAGAAGCAGGCCGAGCAGATGAACGGCCCCAACCGCAACGATCTCGGCATGGGCAACATCGACATCGACCTGCTGGTCAAGCAGGCCCAGCAGGTCGAGTTCAGGCCGCTGTCCGGCCCGGTCCTGCCGGCGAAGTAGCGCCGCGCCGAGACCTTCGCCACACAGCCTCGTCTAGGATCCCACGGAACTGTCATCGCCCGGCTTGACCGGGCGATCCAGTAACCACCGGACTCTGCGTGCGGGCAAAGTCTCAGACACATCGACAGCACAGGGGTTCCTGGATTGCCCGGTCAAGCCGGGCAATGACACGCCGTCGAGGTGTGGCGACGTCGCCGACTCACACCCGCTCCGGCGCACCGGTCATCGCGAGGAAGGCCTGCTCGACGGTGTCGGTGCCGGTCGCGATCAGCAGCTCGGCCGGCGTCGTGTCGGTCAGCACTTTGCCGCGGTGCATCACGATCACCCGGTCGGCGTCGACGACCTCGTCGCACAGGTGCGTCGCCCACAGCACGGCGACGCCGCGCTCGCTGCGCAAGGCGAGCAGCGAGCGGAGCAGCTCGCTGCGGCTCGCCGGATCGAGGCCGACGGTCGCTTCGTCCATCAGCAGCACGCGCGGCTCGTGGAGCAGCGCGCGCGCGAGCTCGACCCGGCGGCGATTTCCGCCGCTCAGCGTTGCGGTTTTGTCATGGGCGCGATCGGCGAGCCCGAGCCGCGCCAGCTCCTTCTCGATCCGCGCCTTGGCGACGGCGCGGGGAATCCCGTGCAGGCCGGCATGGAACAGGAGGTTCGAGGTGACCGACAATTCGAGGTCGAGGGTCGGCTGCTGGAACACGATGCCGAGCCGCGCGAGCGCCGGCACGGGCTTGCGCGTCATGTCGTTGCCCATCACCTCGATGCGCCCGGAATCGGGGACGAACAGGCCGGAAAGCAGCTGAAACAGCGTCGATTTGCCGGCCCCGTTGGGGCCGAGCAGCGCGATGAACTCGCCGGGCTGCGCGGAAAAGCTCACGCCGTCGACGGCGCGCACCGGCCCGTAGGTCTTGACGACATCGGCGAGCAGCAGGGCAGGGGTTGTCGCGGCCCGGCGCGAGCGTTCGTCCATCAGCAATGTTTCCTCCCGCGCGGGGCACATCGCCGCGGCCCGGCGTTGGGGCACGCCTTGCCCCGGCACTTCGATAAGTCGTACGCTGGCGATCACCGTCTCGGCAAGCGCAAGTGAAGAGAACCCTTCGTGCCCCTCCGTCCGCTCCTGGCCTTCGGCCTCGTCGCCGCGTCCATGGCCGGCCCGTGCCCTGCATCCGCCAAGGACACCGGCCTCGTTTTCGTCAGTAACGAGAAGACCAACAACATCATCGTCATCGATCCCAAGACCAACAAGGTCGTGAAGGATCTGCGGACCTCGCGCCGGCCGCGCGACATGCATTTTTCCGCCGACCACACCAAGCTCTACGTCGCCTGCGGCGACGACGACGTCATCGACATCATCGACGTCGCCAAGCTCCAGGTGGTGGGCAAGCTCACCACCGGATCGAGCCCCGAGACCTTCGGCATCGACGAGAAGCGCCGCCGCATCTACGTGTCGAACGAGGAAGGCTCGTCGCTGTCGGTCATCGACATGGACCAGAACATCATCATCCACGAGGTGCCGACCGGGGCCGAGCCGGAAGGCGTGTTCGTCGCCGAGGAGCGGGCATTTCGTCTACGTGACGTCCGAGGTCGGCGACCTCGTCCACCTGGTCGACGCCGACAGCGGCAACGTGGTGCAGGACGTCGTGGTGGGAACCCGCCCACGGCGGTTCGCCGCGACCCCCGACGGCAAGGAGCTCTGGGTCTCCGCCGAGTTGTCCGGCGAGGTCTACATCATCAACCGCGAGAAATTCGCCGTCGAAGGCAAGCTCGATTTTCTGCCGCCGGGCATGCGCAAGACCGACGTGACGCCGGTCGACCTGCGCATCACCAAGGACGGCAAGACCGCCTACGTCACGCTCGGCCACGCCGCCCATGTCGCGGTGGTCGACGTCGCCACCCGCAAGGTCCAGGGCTACATCCTGGTCGGCAAGCGCGCCTGGGGGCTCGGCATGTCGCGTGACGAAAAGACGCTCTACGTCGCCAACGGCTTCGGCGACGACGTGACGGTGATCGACCTCGCCACCCGCAAGGCGGTGATCTCGATCCCCGTCGGCCGCATCCCCTGGGGCGTGGTGATCGATGACTAGCCGACCTTGCGATCGCGGGCGCCTTAGCGCTCGTGCTCGTAGGGTGGGCAAAGGCGCTCTTGCGCCGTGCCCACGTCGGCGCTCCGCGTGGGCACGGCGCTGCGCGCCTTGCCCACCCTACGGGTCGACGAAAGGCGTCGCGCTTTGTCGATTTGATGCTCGGGGGCCTCGGACGATTGCTGCGGCGCAGCCGGCATCGCAGCCCGCGCCGTCGCAGCCGGCCCAGGCGCAGGCGCCGCGCCAGCGCGTCACCATCGGCTTCGTCGACATCGAGGGCGACCCACGCTACGAGCCGGTGCGCGCCTATGAGCGCCTCGTCCTCAAGACCCGCGATCATCCCTTCCCGGGCGCTCAGATCGGGATCGACGAGGCGGCGGCGCTGGCGCGGGTGCTCAACACCGATTTCGTGCTCGAACGCATCACCGTGAAGGCGCCGGAAGAGGTCGCCGGCGCCGTCACCAAGGCGATGACCGAGCGCGGCATCAAATTCTTCCTGATCGATGCGCCGGCGGAAGCCTACAAGCCGCTCGCCGCCGCCGTGAAGGGCCGCGAGGCGCTGCTGTTCAACGTGTCGGCGCCGGACGACTGGCTGCGCCGCGAACTCTGCGCGCGCGAGATGGTCCACACCATCCCGAGCCTTGCGATGAGCATGGACGCGCTGGTGCAGTATCTCATGTCGAAGAAATGGCGCGACGTGCTGGTGCTCGAGGGGCCGCTGCCGGTCGACACCCAGCGCACCGACGCCTTCGCGCGCTCGGTGCAGAAATTCGGCGGCCGCATCGTCGCCCGCCAGAAGTTCAAGGCCGGCACCGATCCGCGCGAGCGCGAGCAGAACAATCCGGCGCTGCTCACCGCCGGCAACCGCGACTACGACGTGGTGTTCGTCGCCGACGACGCCTTCGACTTCGTGCGCACCGTGCCCTATCACACCGTGCGGGCGCGCCCGGTGGTCGGCAGCATCGATCTCGAGCCGGTCGCCTGGCACTGGACCTGGGAGCACAACGGCGCGCCGCAGGTGAACTCCCGCTTCGACAAGAAGTCCGGCGGGCGCCGCATGGACAGCCCCGACTGGGCGGCCTGGATCGCGGTGAAGATGATCGTGCAGTCGGCGCTGCGCACGCGCTCGACGGACTTCGCAAAGCAGCGCGACTTCATCTTCGGCGACACCGGCTTCGACGGCGACAAGGGTCTGCCCGTCGGCGTGCGCCCGTGGGATCATCAGCTGCGCCAGGCGGTGCTGCTCGCCGCGCCCTACATGGTGGTGGCGAGCGCGCCCGTCGAAGGCTTTCTCCACCGCACCAACGACCTCGACACCATCGGCGACGACGAGCCGGAAACCTCCTGCCATCTCAATAAATAGCCATGCAGCTTGCCCACGCCGGCCGCGCGTTCATCGCCGTCACGACGCGCGAAATGATCAAGTTCACCCAGCAGCGCGGGCGGTTGCTCTCCGCGCTGGTGCGCCCGCTGATGTGGCTCGCGGTGTTCGCCGCCGGCTTCTACAACGTGTTCGGCGTCTCGATCATTCCGCCCTACAAGACCTACATCACCTATCAGGTCTACATCGTGCCGGGCCTGCTCGGCATCATCCTCCTGTTCCACGGCATGCAGTCCTCGCTCTCCATGGTCTATGACCGCGAGATGGGGGTGATGCGGCTCCTGCTGACCGCGCCGCTGCCGCGCTGGGTGCTGCTCGTTTGCAAGCTGATGGCGGGAACGGTGCTCTCGGTGCTCACCTGCTACGTCTTCCTCGCCATCTGCATCCTGTTCGACGTCACCTTCGAGCCGATGGGCTGGCTCACCGTGCTGCCGGCGCTGATCGTCTCCGGGCTGATGCTGGGCTCGCTGTGGCTGTTTCTCTCGGTGCACATCAAGCAGCTCGAGAATTTCGCCGGCGCGATGAACTTCGTGATGTTCCCGATGTTCTTCTTCTCCTCCGCGCTCTACCCCTTGTGGAAGCTGCGCGAGGGCGGCTCCGAGGTGCTCTACTACGTCGCCCTCGCCAATCCCTTCACCCATGCGGTGGAGCTCATCCGTTTCGCGCTCTATGGCGAGTTCGAGGCGGTGTCGGCCGCGGTCGTCGTCGGCTCGACCATCGTGTTCTTTGCGCTCGCGGTGATCGGCTACAACCCGCAGCGCGGCGCCACGCGCCGAGGACGGCCCCAAGCGCTGTGCCCGTCCGCCGCGCGCCTCGCAGCCGGCGTCATCAGGGAGCTAGTTGCGGTCCCGCCGCACCTCTTGCCCGCTCCGGCAAAATAGTCGAGTAAGGCGCCCGCGATTCCGCGCGTTCGCTGCGGGCCAAGGGGAAAACGCCATGAAGATTGTCGGATTCGAAACGGAGGCCGGGCTGCGCCTCGGCGTGATCGAGGGCACGGAGGTCGTCGACCTGCAGGCGGTCGACCCGAGCCTCCCCAACGATCTCGCCGCCGTGCTCGCGAAGAACAACGGCGATCTCGCCCCGCTCGCGAAGCTCGCCAAGGGCGCGCCGGCGTCGGCGCGGCGTCCGCTCGCAGGGATCACATACGCGCTGCCGGTGGCGCGGCCGGGCAAGATCATCTGCCTCGGGCTCAATTATCTCGAGCACGTCAAGGAAGGCCGCTACGCCGACAATCTGCCGAAATTCCCGACCCTGTTCTCGCGCGGGATCAACTCGTTTTCGCCGCATCTCGCGCCGCTGATCCGGCCGAAGGTCTCCGAGACCTTCGACTACGAGGCCGAGCTCGTCGCCGTCATCGGCAAGCGCGCGAAGCACATGAGCCTCGACAACGCGCTATTCCTGCATCGCCGGCTGGACCTGCGCCAACGAGGGCTCGATCCGCGAATTCCAGCGCCACACCACGCAGTGGCACATGGGCAAGAACTTCGACCGCAGCGGCGGCCTCGGCCCGTGGTTCGTCTCCGCCGACGAGCTGCCGCCGGGCGGCAAGGGCCTCAAGATCGAGAGCCGGGTCAACGGCAAGGTGATGCAGTCCGACAATACGTCGAACATGATGTTCCCGGTCGCCGAGACCATCGTCTACGCGACCCAGGGCATCACGCTCGAGCCCGGCGACCTGCTCCTCACCGGCACGCCGTCCGGCGTCGCCCACGCCCGCAAGCCCCCGGCCTGGATGCGCGACGGCGACGTCTGCGAAATCGAGATCGAAGGCGTCGGCGTGCTGCGCAACCCGATCGAGGATGAGAAGTAAGCGGCCATTCCGCTCACCCGTCATCGGCGGCGGACCGGGGATCCAGGAACCGACTCTTGTCGGCACGTTCGTCTGCGTGGGGCAACTGGATTGCCCGGTCCAGCCGGTCACGCGACAGACGGGGAGAGGACGAAGAACTTACTTCCCCGTCACCTTGCGGATCAGCTTCTCGAAGCCCGCGAGCTGCTGCTTGATGAGGTCGATGGTCGGCTGGTCCTTCAGCTCGAGCTTGTCGTCGAACTTCTGGCCGGCGAAGGTGACGATCACCTCGGGGCGGCCGAACAGCACGGCGTCGATCGAGGTCAGCGACTGGCGCAGGTGATACTGCATGCGCGAGCCGCCGAGCAGGCCGGTCGCCGCCGACTGGATCGCCACCGGCTTCATGGCGAACGGCTGGTCCTTCATGCGCGACACCCAGTCGATCGCGTTCTTGAGCACGCCGGGGATCGACCAGTTGTATTCCGGCGAGCAGATCAGCACGCCGTCGGCGGCGCGGATCGCGGCGGCGAGATCGTTGGCCGCGGCCGGAAATCCCGAGGCGTCCTGGACGTCGTGATTGTAGAGCGGAAACGTGTCGATCGGCGGCGCCGCCGTGACCGCCATGCCGGGCGGCGCGAGCTTCGGCGCGAGCCGCGCCAGCGCGGCGTTGAACGATCCCTTGCGCAGCGATCCGCAGATGCTGACCACCTTCACCTGATCCGCCATGAGTTAGCCTCGTACCCCTGTGCTTCACGCCGGCGTCGTCGCCCGGCATTGCACGCTGCAATGCGGCGGGTCGACAAATGTCCGCGCTCTTATAGCTGGAAATCGGCGCTCAGCAAAGACGCCGCAGCGTATGGCTCCCTCCCCCTGAAAGGGGGAGGGTCGGGGAGGGGGTCGCGGGCGGCACGATGCAGCGTCAGCGTCCGTGCGGAGTCAGCAGACCCCCACCCCAGCCCTCCCCCTTTCAGGGGGAGGGAGCTACGGCGCCCGACCGTCGCCTCACTCCGGCTGTAGGCCGATGTCGCGGGTGAGGCGGCGCCACAGGTCGAACTGGGCGCGCAGGTAGGCGGAGAGCGCCTGCGGGGTGTCGGCGCCGGTGGTGAAGAAGCCGAGGTCGGCGAGCTTGCCGGACACCTCGGGGTTTTTGAGGATCGTGTCCATCTCGCGGTTGAGGCGGGTGACGATGTCGTCCGGCGTGCCGGCGGGCGCCACCAGCATGAACCAGCCGATGTATTCGACGCCCGGAAAGGTCTCCGCGATCGTCGGCACCTGCGGATAGTTCGAAAGCCGCTCGGCCGAGCTCGTCGCGAGCGGGCGCAGCGTGCCGCTCGCGATGTGCTGGGCGGCGGACGGCACGGCGAGCACGACGAGCTGCACGCGGCCGGCAAGCGTGTCCTGCACGCCCTGCGGCATCGTCGCATAGGGCACCTGCAGGATGTTGCTGCCGCCGAGCTTGTTGAGCCAGGCCGCCAGCATGCCGGAGAGGTTGCGCGGTCCGTCGGTCGCGAAGGTAAGCTTGCCGGGGTTCGCCTTGTCGAAGGCCGCGAGCTCGGCGAGGTCCTTCACCGGCACGCCCGGATTGGCGAGGACGAGGAACGGGTTCTTGGCGATCATCGCGACCGGTACGAAATCTTTGAGCGGATCGTAGGGCAGCGTCTTGAAGGTGAAGGGATTGGTGACGAGCGCCGCGGCCGTCGCGAAGTAGAGCGTGTAGCCGTCGGGTGCCGCATGGGCCGCGAGCTGGGCGCCGACGATGTTGCCGCCGCCGGGGCGGTTCTCCACCACGACCTGCTGGCCGAGCGCCATCGAGAGTTTGTCCGCGAGCAGGCGGCAGATGATGTCCGGCGTCCCGCCGGCGGCGAGCGAGACGATGATCCGCACCGGCTTGGTCGGCCAAGTCTGTGCCGACATCTGTGCCGACGCCGGTTGGGCTGCCAATGCGGCGACGAGCGCCAGCAGTGCGCCGATGAGCCTCATGGGTCTCCTCCCTCGCAGCCGCACGTAGCCCGGATTGAACGAAGTGAAATCCGGGACGGCCTTGCGGTGATTTGTCTCTGTCGGTCCCGGATTTCGCTGCCGCTCAATCCGGGCTACGCACCTCGATCGCGCGCCAAGCATTTCAGAATAAAATCCTAGCACGCACACCCCGTCTGCCAAGACGGAAAAGTACTTTGCATGGGGTTGTTTCGCGAAAAATGGAGTCGCCTCGCGAAAAATGTTTTCGCGCCATCGCCTTCGCCATAAACCTCACGCCGCGACCTTGACGCCGAACAGGCGCGCGGCGTTGCCGCCGATGATGTCCGCCTTCTCCTGCGCGACAGCGCGCAGAACTCGATGAACTCGATCGGCTTCGGCTCGCCGACCGGGTAGTCCGAGCCGAGCAGCACGCGGTCGGCGCCGACGCGCTTGACCAGCGCTTCGAGCACCTCGGTCTCGTAGACGCAGCTGTCGAAATAGAGCATGCGCAGATATTCGGCCGGGCTCTTCGACATGTTCACGCGCGTCGCCGGCTTTTCGAGGTAGTTCCGCGCGATACGGCCCATGTAATAGGGCATGTAGCCGCCGCCGTGGGAGACGCAGATCTTGAGCTTCGGATAGGCGTCGAGAATGCCCTCGTAGAACAGCGAGGCGATCGCCATCGCTTCCTCGAAGGCCTGGCCGATGCTGTTCCACAGGTACCATTTCTCGAAGCGCGCGCCGGTGTTGCCGGCGGGATGGATGTAGATCGACTGCGCCGTGCGCTTCGGCCGCTTCCCAGAACGGTCGCAGCCGCGCGTCGCCGATCTCCATGTCGCCGGCGGTCGTCGAGATGCCGATGCCGGCGAGCCGTAGCTCGGTCATGCAGCGGGTAAGCTCCGCGGCGGCGAGGGCCGGCGCGTGGAGCGGCACGCCGCCGAGTCCGATCAGGCGACGCGGATTGGCGGCGACCACCTCCGCCATGCGGTCGTTGAGCATGCGTTCGAGCTCGAGGCTCTCCTGCGGCTCGGCCCAGTAGGTGCATTGATGCACGAGGCTCGAGGAGAGCACCTGCACGTCGACGCCCATGGCATCCATCCGCGCGATGCGCTCGGTCACGTCGGACATGCGCGCCTCGATGAAGGCCTCGCGTTCGCGCACCACCTTGCGGGCCGCATCGCTCATGCCGGGATCGGCGTTCGATTTCACGAACATGCTGTGCGCCGCGGTCACCGCGTACATCTGCGGGATCATGAGATGGGCGTGCATGTCGATGGCGCAGGGCCACCGCCGCGGCTTCTCACCGCTGTTCATCTGGACGTTCATTCGGTCCTCCCGGCTTTTTGGGATCGTCGGCCAAAGCGAGGCGACGTTGCAAGGGGAAGATCTGCAGGCCGAAGCGGTCGGCGATGAGCACACCCGTGTCGGCGCGTAGCCCGCATGAGCGGAGCG
The DNA here is from genome assembly GCA_963793985.1 of uncultured Alphaproteobacteria bacterium. Taxonomy (GTDB): domain Bacteria; phylum Pseudomonadota; class Alphaproteobacteria; order Rhizobiales; family Xanthobacteraceae; genus JAJPKK01. Next base: position 32,352 of record CAWCCG010000024.1, read on the forward strand.
ATATGCGGGAGCGGCGCTGGCCCGAACGTGTGGCCCCGGATATCGCTTCGCTTATCCGGGCTACGGGTCGCTACTGGTCGCGCGCCGCCTTGAGATGCCTCAACACCCGCGCCCGCAACTCCGCCTGCTGCGCGGGCGTCCACGTGCGAAATCCCTCGCCGGACTTCATGCCGAGCTTGCCGTCGGCGACGAGCTTTTCGAGATAGGGCGAGGGCCCCGAGCCGTGACTCGATTGCCGGCAGCACGGTCTTGTGGATCGCGAGGGTGAGGTCGGTGCCGACGAGGTCGGCGTTCTCCAGCGGGCCGAGCACGGCGAGACGGCGTCCGAACGCGGCCTTGATGACGGTGTCGACGGTCTCGGCGTCGCAGATGCCGTGCTCGACAAGCGAGACCGCCTCGCGCCACAGCGCGTGCTGCAGCCGGTTGCCGACGAAACCGGGCACGTCCTTCTTCACGTGGACCGGCGTCTTGCCGACGGCCGTGTGCAGCTCCATCGTGAAGGCGATTGCTTCGGGCGAAGTCCATTCCGTGCCGATCACCTCGACCAGCGGCACGAGGTAGGGCGGATTCCACCAATGGGTGCCGAGCGCGCGCTCGCGGCGCGCGAGATTTCCCATGATGGCGGTGATCGGGATCACCGAGGTGTTGCTGGCGAGGATCGCGTCGGGCCGTGCCGCGGCTTCGATCTCGGCGAACAGTGTTTGCTTGGCCGCGAGGTCTTCGCGCACCGCCTCGACCACAAAATCCGCCTCGCGCACGCAGTCGGCGAGGCCTGGCACGATGCGCACGCGTTCGAGCGCCGCCGTGTCGTCGCCGAGATCGCGCAAGTTCGCGAGGATACGGTCCTTGGCGGTAGCGAGCGTCGGTGTGTGCGCGTCGGTGAGCGTCACGTCGTGGCCGGCGAGCGCGAACACTTGCGCGATGCCGTGGCCCATCAGGCCGGCGCCGACGACGGCGATGCGTGCCTTGCTCATGGATCAGCCGGCGGTGTAGCCGCCGTCGGCATAGAGGATGTGGCCGGTGTAGAAGTCCGACGCGCGCGAGGCGAGGAACAGCAGCGGCCCGGCGAGATCGGCAGGTTCGCCGAGCCGGCCCTTGGGCACGCGGGCGAGGAAGCCCTTGCGTACCTCCCGCGCCCGCTCGGTGTCCTCGTACATCCAGGCGGTGAGCGGCGAGCGGAACACGGTGGGGCCGAGTGCATTCACGGTGATCCCGGTGTCGCCCCATTCGCACCCGAGCGCCTTGGTGATGCCGTCGACCGCCGATTTCGAGGCGCAATAGGCGGTATAGCCCGCGGGATGCCCGAGCAGGCCGCGCGCCGACGAGGTGAGAATCACCTTGCCGCCGCCGCCCTGCTTGAGCATCTGCCGGCCGGCGGCGCGCGCCATCAGCCAAGACTGGGTGACGTTCGCGTCCATCACCTCGAGGAAGTCCTCAGGTTTCTGGTCGATGATCTTCGCCACCTTGTTGAGGCCGGAGGCGACGACGAGAATGTCGACGCGGCCGAACTTTGCCACGGCGGCGGCGACGATGGCCTCGCAGTCCTCATCGCTGCGCGGACGCCGCGCCACGACTTCAGTCTTGCCACCGAGCGCCTCGCACTCGGCGGCGACCTTCTTCAATTCCTCGGCCCGGCCCGCCGCGAGCACCGTGTTGGCGCCGGCGCCCGCCAGCACTTTCGCCGCGAGCGAGCCGAACGCCCCGGTCGCGCCGGTGATCACCGCCGTCTTGCCGCGGACGTCGAACAGCGCGAGCGGGTTCTTGAGGAATTCGTCGGACATGGGGTGCTCTCTTCTCTCCCGTCATTCCGGGGCCGGCCGCAGGCCGGAACCCGGAGTGCAGTATCTTGCCGAGCGTCCCGCCTGGATTCCGGGTTCGCGCTGCGCGCGCTCCGGAATGACGCCGCATAAAGCGGCGGGTGCAGTCCCTACTTCGGCGGGGCCGAGATCGCGACCAGCATGGTCACGACGTCGTTCGTGCGGTTGATCACCTCGCGCACTTCGTTCGGGCCGATGAAGCAGCTGTCGTTCAGGCGGAGCACGGTCTCCTTGCCGCCGGCGATCACGGTGAGCTCGCCGGCGAGGATGAAGTAGACCTTCTCGGTCGGCGAGGAAATCCGGGCCGGCGCCGCCGCCGGGGAGAAAGTGCGAGAGACCGACCACGAATTCCTTCGGGCCGCCGGCCTCGGCGCCGAACAGGCGCACCGAGGTGTAGGCGCGGTGGTTCGGCACCTCGTATTGCTTGGCGTCGGCAAAGCGCTTGACCTCCATCAGAACGTCTCCCCCTTCTCGATGCGATATGAGCCCTTCGGATCGACGATGGCGACGAGGCGGATGATGCAGCCGTCGCCGCGGTCCCAGTTCCACGGGAAGAACGCGAAGGTGCAGCGTTTTCCCGTCACCTTGTCGATATCGCCGCCGACATTCTCGATGCCGAGGATGCCGTTCTTGAACAGGATGCGGTGGACCGGCTCCCATTCCGGAAAATCGTCCTTCCAGTCGCGGCCGCCGGACCACTGCTTGTACTCTTCGGCGAGATGGGGATGCAGCGGCCCGTTGCGCTGCGGGCCGATCGCGGTCGCGAGCGGATGGTCGTTCGCCTGGGTGTCGTGGCCGACCACCTTGACCTTCTTCTCGACGAACCACTCGCCGGCGGACGGCACGAAGCCTGGCGAGCGGCAGAAATAATCCTCGCTGTCCTCGTAGAGCTTGTGCCAGCCGGTGTTGACGATGACCACGTCGCGCGGCCGCACCACCTTGCCAGCCGCCTTCTCGAGATCGTCGTAGGTGATCTGCTCCCATTTCTTCTTCGGGATCGACACCACGATGCCGGAGCCGAAGAAGTGCGGCAGCGGCACCTCATCGATGAACGGCGTGCCCTGAATGACGTGCGCCGGTGCGTCGATGTGGGTCGTGTTGTGCATGCTCGTGGTGATGCGCTGGGAGAGCACGCCGGACTTCGCCATGTAGTGGATGCGCTCGACCTTGACGTCCTCGAAATAGGGCCAGTTCGGCGACTGGTAGCCGAAGCGGTGGGACAGGTTGTAGAACTCGAGCCCCATCGCGTTGTCGAGGTTCTCCTCGAAGGTCACCCCGCGAATCTGTTGCGTCAAAACGGCCTCCCTGAACGACGCACGTGATGCGTCCGCCCGGCTGTTTGCGAGCGGGCGGCGCCGGCATGTGGCACTCCCATAGCCCCGTTGTTCCCCGCATCGCAAGGCTCTCGCCAACGGTACATTTTGGCGGGTAGCGCGGCTCCTCTTCGACGCGCTCTCGCTGCTGTCGGCCGCGCGGTCTGCCGGGAACCGGCGGATTTGCACGGTTTCTTCACCCCATTTCGCCATGATCGCGCCCGGTTCGTCGGGCAAGGCGGGACCATGCAAGGCGGGACATGATCGTGTCGAAATACCTCCACTTGGGCGCCCGCTTGGCCGCGCTCGCAGCGCTCATCGGCCTCGCCGCCTGTGCGGGCGATCCCCTGCCGACGGAACAGCCGACGTTCTATCGCAGCATGGCGAGTGCCGAGGCGAAGGTCGACGGGCCGACGGCGGCGTCGATGATCACCGGATACCGCCACAACAACGGGCTCGGCGCGGTCGAGGTCGACCCCGAGCTGATGCGGCTCGCCTATGAGCGCGCCAGTGCCATGGCGGCGAAGGACAAGCTCGACAAGGGGACGAGCCGGGAGTTCAGCAAGAGCCTCGCCGCAGCCGGCTTCAACCCCAAGCAGTCGGTGGAGAACATCAGCGCCGGTTACCACACGCTCGCCGAGGCATTCTCGGGCTGGCGCGATTCGCCGCCGCACCGCGCCAACATGCTCAACGCCGGCGCCAACCGGCTCGGCATCGCCGCGGTTTATTCGCCGCAATCGAAATACAAGGTGTTCTGGGCCTTGATCATGGCCAACAAGGACAGCGGCTGATAAAGGGACGCGCGGGCAGGGCGGCTTCGGCGGCTTTGCCCGGAACCCGGTCTCACACCAGGGGGCTCACATGCGTAGATTTGGAGCGGCGGTGCTGATCGCGTTGGTTTCGGGCGCGGCGGTGCCGGGTGCGGCGCTCGCCGCGGACTTGCCTCCGCGCAAGGCGGGGCTGTGGGAAATCAAGATGAACTTCGAGGGCCGTCCGGGAACCCAGGCGATCCAGCAGTGCATCGATCCCGAGACCGACGCCATCATGCAGTCGAGCGCGACCAACATCGGCAGCCAGAACTGCTCGAAGCGCGACATCGTGAAGTCGGGCGATACCATCACGATCGATTCGGTGTGCAGCGTCGCCGGCAAGGAAGCGACGTCCCACGCCGTCGTCAAAGGCTCGTTCGACAGCAATTACACGATGACGGTGTCGTCGAAGAGCGACGCCGGCGGGATCAACCTGACGGTCACCGGTAAGTGGCTCGGCCCCTGCGAGGCCGGCCAGCGGCCCGGTGATTTGATCCTGCCCAACGGGATGAAGATCAACCTGAAGGACATGGGGAAGAGCTTGCCCACGCCGGGCGGCGCGCCGCCGATGCCGCGGTAGGGCGCGTCATTCCTGGGCGCGCGTAGCGCCATTCTCTTGCTCATGGCCGGGCTTGTCCCGGCCACCCCGATTAACAAGGCACAGCGTCGCGGCACATGCGCGTTGCTCGGCAGTGCCCTGGTTATCGGGGTGGCCGGGACAAGCCCGGCGATGACGGCGGGCGGGTGTGACGGGGCTGCACTGCTGCGTCAGTTCCTGACCCGCAGCGACGCGCGGTGCACTTACCCCCACTTCACCTCATGTCGCGCCAGCACCTCGCGCACCTTGGCGACGAGGTCGGCCTCCGGGACGGCGAACTGGGCGGCGGCCTGTTTCTGCAGGTAGTCGTCGCGCTCCTTGGAGAGGCCCGCGAGCTCGGCGCCGAGGATCAAATCCTTGATCTGCACCTCGCCCTTGGCCTTTTCGTCGGAGCCCTGGATGACGACGCAGGGGCTGCCGCGGCGGTCGGCGTATTTCATCTGCGGGCCGAATTTTCCCGAGCCGAGATAAAGCTCGGCGCGGATGCCGGCCTGGCGCAGCGTCGAGGCCATGCGCTGGTAGTCGGCGATGCGATCCTTGTCGAACACGGTGACGATCACCGGCCCGGGCTCGGGCTTCGATCGCGACCTTGCCGAGATGGGTGAGCGCGGCGAGGAGGCGCGACACGCCGATCGAGAAGCCGGTCGCCGGCACCGGCTCGCCGCGGAAGCGCGCGACGAGGCCGTCGTAGCGCCCGCCGCCGCCGACCGAGCCGAAGCGCACCGGCTTGCCGTCGTCGCCGGTGGTGGGGAAGGTGAGTTCGACCTCGTAGACGGGGCCGGTGTAATACTCGAGGCCGCGGACGACGGAGGGGTCGATGCGGATGCGAGTTTCGTCGTATCCGCCATTCGCGACACTCAGAGTTCGGCGATCTGCTCCAATTCTGGAGACACCGTCCTGCCAAAGCGTAGTGACGCGTCAGCTGATCTCACGACATCGCGTTGCAGCGCATTCGGTATTGCCGAAGATCTTCGAAAACGGCAGTCTTTGACTCAGAGCAATCACGATGTTTCGATCATGTTCGTCCGAGAGACCGGCTCCTTTGGTGACGTCGCCGCTTTCGTCTTTTCTGCCGCGTTTGCCGAGTAGCAGACAAACGCTCTCTTCTCCGAGCCGGTCCAGTTTGTCGATTGCGCGAAGGACCGTCAGGCGCGTCGAAGCGTGCTGTTCGCCGCCGAGTCCAATCTCCTCCAGCACCCCATCCAGCACCTTGCGGTTATTCACCTTCACCACATAGCTGCCGCGCGGAATTCCCAACGCCTCCATCGTATCCGCCGCCATCATGCAGATCTCGGCATCCGCCGCCATCGATGCCGACCCGACCGTGTCCGCGTCGAACTGCATGAATTGCCGGAACCGTCCCGGCCCCGGCTTCTCGTTGCGAAACACCCAGCCGGCGCGGTAGCTGCGGTAGGGCTTCGGCAGGTGGTCGAAATTCTCCGCGACATAGCGGGCGAGCGGCGCGGTGAGGTCGTAGCGCAGCGAGAGCCACTGCTCGTCGTCGTCCTGGAACGAGAACACGCCTTCGTTGGGCCGGTCCTGGTCGGGCAAAAACTTGCCGAGCGCGTCGGTGTACTCGAACGCCGGCGTCTCCACCGGCTCGAAGCCGTAGAGCTCGTAGACCTTGCGGATGGTCTCGAGCATGGCGCGCGTCGCCGCGATCTCGGCCGGGCCGCGGTCGCCGAGCCCGCGCGGCAGCCGCGCCTTCGGCCGGTTCGACCGGGCGTCCTGCTTTTGATCCGGCTTGGGATCGTTCTTCTGCGCCATCATCGAGCTTCCATCGTTGAAACGGCGGGTGGTACCATATCGCGGCGACAGCACAACAGCGCGGCCGCGGGCGGGACGCGCGCTCGGCGCGGACGAGTGTCGCATAATCCGCCGTTGGCAGGCGGCGGGTTGCCGGGTACGGCTGTGATGCGCACTGTGCCTGCCCCCGGAGGTTCCAGATGTCCCAAGCCCGTCTTGCCGCCGACACAAGGCCGAACGACCTCGAAGCGTTCTGGATCCCGTTCACGCCCAACCGCGCCTTCAAGAAGGCGCCGCGGCTGATCACCCGGGCGAAGGACATGCACTACTACACCGACGACGGCCGCGCCGTGATCGACGCCGCCGCCGGCATGTGGTGCTGCAATGCCGGCCACAACCGCGACCCCATCGTCGCGGCGATCCAGCGCCAGGCGGCGGAGCTCGACTACGCGCCGGCGTTCCAGTTCTCCCATCCCAAGGCCTTCGAGCTCGCGAGCCGGGTGGCGGCGCTCGCGCCCGCCGACCTCGACCACGTGTTCTTCTGCAACTCGGGCTCCGAGGCGGTCGACACTGCGCTCAAGATCGCGCTCGCCTACCACAATGTGCGCGGCGAGGGCGCCCGCACCCGCCTGATCGGCCGCGAGCGCGGCTATCACGGCGTCGGCTTCGGCGGCATCTCGGTCGGCGGCATCGTCAACAACCGCAAGCATTTCGGGTCGATGCTCGCCGGCGTCGACCATCTGCCGCACACGTATAACCGCGAGATGCAGGCCTTCACCAAGGGCGAGCCGGAGTGGGGCGCCCATCTCGCCGACGAGCTGGAGCGGATCGCGACGCTGCACGATCCCTCGACCATCGCCGCGGTGATCGTCGAGCCGATGGCGGGCTCGACAGGCGTGCTGCCGGCGCCGAAGGGCTATCTGCCGCGGCTCCGCGCGATCTGCGACAAGTACGGCATCCTCCTGATCTTCGACGAGGTCATCACCGGCTTCGGCCGGCTCGGCTATGCCTTTGCCGCCGAGCGCTACGGCGTCGTGCCGGACATGATCACCTTCGCCAAGGGGGTGACCTCGGGAACGGTGCCGATGGCCGGCACCATCGTGCGCGAGCCGATCTACGATGCCTTCATGAAGGGGCCGGAGCACGTCCCCGAGCTGTTCCACGGCTACACCTATTCGGCCCATCCGCTCGCCTGCGCGGCCGGCCTCGCCACCCTCGACCTCTACCGCGAGGAGGGGCTGTTCGAGCGCGCGAAGGCGCTGGAGCCGACATTCGCCGACGCCGCCATGAGCCTGCGCGGGCTCCCCAATGTGCTCGACATCCGCACCGTCGGCCTCGTCGCCGGCATCGACCTCGCCTCGAAGCCCGACGGGTTCGGCAAGCGGGCCTATAGCGGCGATGGAGAAGGCCTTCCACGAGGAGGGCCTGGTGATGCGGGTCACCGGCGACACCATCGCGCTCACCCCGCCGCTGATCGCGACCGAGAGCGACATCGCGGAAATCTTCGGCAAGGTCGCCGGCGTCATCGAGGCGGTGAAATAGGTCGCGGCGGCCCCGCGCCTCGGCGCATGGCTGCGGCGTCGAGAAGACGGTACCTTTGCTGCGATGCACGCTTGACGGTTCGTGTATCGTAAGATAGATCGTTCGATATGAAAATATGAGCGTCATGGCCGGGCTTGTCCCGGCCACCCCGATTGTTGAGGCACGGCGGTGCTTGGTTATCGGGGTCGCCGGGACAAGCCCGGCGATGACCAGGGTGGGCAGGCTCACCTCATCCGAACGCGCTTCACACATCGCCCCAACCTTCCGGTGAAAGCCACCCCTTGAACGAAATGCCCAAAGCCCCGGCCCCGGCTCCGCAATCTTTTGCGGCGCTGCACCATCCGGGTTTCCGCGCCCAGTTCCTGACCTACGCGCTCGCGATGATGGCCGACAACATCGAGCACGTGATCAGCTACTGGATGGTGTTCCAGAAATTCCAGTCGCCCGCGCTCGCCGGCTTCGCGGTGGTGTCGCACTGGCTGCCGTTCCTGCTGTTCTCGGTGGTCGCCGGTGCGCTCGCCGACCGCTTCGACCCGCGCCGGCTCATTCAGTGCGGCATGGGCCTGTTCATCATCGCCTCGCTCGGCTGGGGCTACTTCTTCATCACCGACACCCTGCAGATGTGGCACGCCATGGTGCTGCTCGTGATCCACGGCTGCGCCGGCGTGCTGTGGCAGACCCCGAACCAGATGCTGCTCTACGACATCGTCGGCCCGGCGAACCTGTCGAGCGCGGTGCGGCTCAACGCCACCGCGCGCTATCTCGGCGTGCTGGTCGGTCCGGCCGTGGGCGGCGCGATGCTGCTCGCGCTCGGGCCCTCCCTCGGCATCCTGGTCAACACGGTGTTCTACCTGCCGCTGGTGCTGTGGCTCGTGAATGCGCCCTACGGCCCGCGCTTCCGCAAGGGAACGCCGCCGCCCCGGCGCGCCGTGCGCGGCTTCGCCGACATCGTGCAGACCGCGCGCGGCCTCTCAGGGCAGCATGTCATCGTGTCGATGATCCTGCTCGCCGGCGTGACCTCGTTCTTCGTCGGCAATGCCTACAACGCGCAGATGCCGGGCTTCGCCCAGGACCTCGGCCACGGCGACCCCGGCGTGTCCTACAGCATGCTGCTCGCGGCAGACGCCGCCGGCGCCATGCTCGCCGGCGTGGTGCTCGAGGGCCGCAATCTGCTCCCCTCGAACCCGCGCTCGGCGATCGTGCTCGCGATGCTGTGGTGCTCCTCGCTGGTCGGATTTTCGCTCGTAACAGCCTACCCGCTGGCGCTGGCGCTGCTGTTCACCGCCGGCTTCTTCGAGCTCGCGTTCAACGCCATGGCGCAGACGCTCGTCCAGCTCAACGCGCCGATCGACATGCGCGGTCGCGTGCTCGGCCTCTACAACATGGCGAGCCTCGGCTTGCGCGCGTTTAGCGGGGTGTCGGTCGGATTGTTGGGAAGCGTGATCGGCATCCACTGGTCGCTCGCGCTCTCCGCGCTGGTGATCTTCGGCTTCACCTGCGGGCTGCTGGTGTGGGTGCGGCGGATGTGAGCGGCAACGGGTAACCCACGCCCGTCATCGCCGGGCTTGTCCCGGCGACCCCGATCATCGGGCACTGCGGTGCCTCCGCGCACAGAGAAACCAGCCCTGTGCCATGGTTATCGGGGTGGCCGGGACAAGCCCGGCCATGACGAACCGAGGAGGGGGACGCTTGCGGCCCTTGCCGGGCGCGATGCAATCACTGTAACACTCGCGCGCTATTTCACCCTCGCTCCACGGGCCGTGTTCGCGCGTTCTGACAGTGACCAACTCCTTTCAATTCGCCGAAAACTTCCGCACCCTCGCGCCGCGCTACGACGTCGTGCTGTGCGACATCTGGGGCGTGGTGCATGACGGCGTCACGGCCTTCGCCGAGGCCTGCGATGCGCTGGCGCGGTTTCGCCGCGACGGCGGCACCGTCATTCTCGTCACCAATGCGCCGCGGCCGTCGGAATGGGTGGCGCGGCAGCTCGACAAGCTGCGCGTTCCCGCCGACGCCTATGACGGCGTCGCCTCCTCGGGCGACGTGACGCGGGCCGAGGTCGCGGCGCGCCGCGGCGCGGTGTTCCACATCGGCCCGGAGCGCGACCTCACGATCTTCACCGGGCTGGGCCTGCGCTTCGCCACCGTCGACGTCGCCGATTACGTCGTCTGCTCCGGCCTGTTCGACGACGAGACCGAGACGCCTGACGACTACCGCGACATGATCGCGACGATGCGCGAGCGCGAGCTCTTCATGGTGTGCGCCAATCCCGATCTCGTCGTCAAACGCGGCGACACCTTGCTCTATTGCGCGGGATCGATCGCCGATCTCTACCGCGAGCAGGGCGGCGAGGTGCTCTATGCCGGCAAGCCGCACCGGCCGATCTACGAGGCGGCGCTCGCCGCGGCGGCCCGCGCGCGCGGTGTCGCGGCGCTGCCGTCGCGCACGCTCGCGATCGGCGATTCGCTGCGCACCGACATCACCGGCGCCATCGCCATGGGCTTCGACGGCATGTTCGTCATCGCCGGCATCCACGCCGAGGAGCTCGACGGCAAGGGCCGCACCGCGGCGCTCTCCGAAATGTTCGCCGCCGCCGGCGTCACCCCAAAGGCGGTGATGGAGCGCCTCGTGTGGTGAGGCCGCTCTCGCGCTGTGGTGAGGCGGGTCAGGAGCGCGGCGAGTTGCGCCGCGGTCATGCCGAGTTGATTGAGGAGTGCGGCCTGCCGAGTGTTATCCAACGACGCAGGTAACGATGTCATCTCGCTCCACCGTTCGTCGTGATCAAGGACGCGCTCGAGTTGCCGCCGCATCCCGGCGCGCTCAGGGGCGCGGTGGTGGCGATCGGCAATTTCGAGGGCGTGCATCGCGGCCATCGCGCGGTGATCGGCACTGCCGTTGCCCGCGCGCGCGGGCTCGGCCGCCCGGCGGCGGTGCTCACCTTCGAGCCGCATCCGCGCGCCTTCTTCGCGCCGGACAAGCCGCTGTTCCGGCTCAGCGATGGCGACGCCAAGCTCCGGCTCCTCGCGACCACCGCGCTCGACGGCGCCATCACGATGAAGTTCGACAGCGCGCTCGCCGCCCTCGAACCCGCCGACTTCATCTCGCGCGTGCTCATCGATCGCTACGGGATCGGCGGCGCGGTGGTCGGCTACGACTTCCATTTCGGCCACAAGCGCGCCGGCACGCCGGCCTATCTGCGCGAGGAGGGCGCGCGGCTCGGCTTCGCCGTCGACGTCGTGACGGAGCTTTCCGACGAGGGCCGCCGCGTCTCCTCCGGCGCGATCCGCGAAGCTTTGGCGGCGGGCCATGTCGACGAAGCCGCGGAGCTTCTCGGCTATCCCTGGTTCGTCACCGGCGAGGTCGTCCATGGCGACCGGCGCGGGCGCGAGCTCGGCTATCCGACCGCGAACCTGCGGCTCGATCCCGGCTGCGGGCTGCGCCACGGCATCTATGCGGTGCGCGTCGCGGTCGACGGCAAGCGCTATGACGGCGTCGCCAATTTCGGCCGCCGCCCGATGTTCGACAGCGGCATCGTGCTGCTCGAAGTCTTCCTGTTCGATTTTTCCGGCGACCTCTACGGCCGCACCATCGACGTCGCCTTCATCGCCTGGATCAGGCCGGAGATGATGTTCGACACCGTCGCCGATCTCGTGCGCCGCATGGACGAGGACTGCCGCCTCGCCCTCAACGCGCTGCGGCGCGCCGGCGACGTGTTTCCGCCGCTCGGCGAGCTTGCGGGTTGACCCCCTCGAACCTCATCCTGAGGAGCGGCTTGCCGAAGCATATCGACGTACCTCGTGCTCGACCGGAGCCGTCCGAGCACGTCGCCTCGCAGGGTCCGGCGCCACCGCTCGCCTGGTTCGAGACGGCGTCCTGCGCGTCGCTACCTCAGGACGAGGTCTGATTCGGGTTGCGGCGCGCGCGGGCGCAAGCCCTTTCCGGCGCGGGATCGATGTGTTACGACCGCGGCCATGATGGCGCGCGTCACGATCGCTCACATATTGGGGTCGGCCTCCATTAGCGGCCCGGCTTTCGCCTGACCGGCTGGTCGGCGGAAGACCGGGATCGTCGAGCCCATCCGCCATCCTCACGCTCAGGTTCAAGCCGCCAGGTTCAAGCCGACATGTCCGATCCCGTCCGCGATTACAGCGAGACGCTGTTTCTGCCCAAGACCGACTTTCCCATGCGCGCCGGCCTCCCGCAGAAGGAGCCGGAAATCCTCAAGCATTGGGAGAAGATCGACCTCTACCGACGGCTGCGCCGCGCGGGCGAGGGCCGGCCGAAATTCGTGCTGCATGACGGGCCGCCCTACGCCAACGGCAACATCCATATCGGCCACGCGCTCAACAAGATCCTCAAGGACGTGGTGACGCGCTCCCAGCAGATGCTCGGCTTCGACTCTCCCTACGTGCCGGGCTGGGACTGCCACGGCCTGCCGATCGAATGGAAGATCGAGGAGGAGAACTACCGCTCCAAGGGCAAGCCGAAGCCCGACTTCTCCGATCCCGCGGCGATGATCGCGTTTCGCCGGGAATGCCGCGCCTATGCCGAGCACTGGCTCGCCGTGCAGCGCGAGGAGTTCAAGCGCCTCGGCGTCGTCGGCGACTGGACGCATCCCTACACCACCATGGACTTCGCCGCCGAGGCGCAGATCGCCCGCGAGCTGATGAAGTTCCGCGACAACGGTTTGCTCTACCGCGGCTCGAAGCCGGTGATGTGGTCGGTGGTGGAGAAGACCGCGCTCGCCGAAGCGGAGGTCGAGTACGAGGACTTCACCAGCGACACGGTGTGGGTGAAGTTTCCGGTCGTCGGCATGCGGGCTGGGGCGCGCACGTGCTCGACGATGGCGACCACGATGCTCGCGAAACTGCTGCCACGGCGCATCGGTCGTGATCTGGACCACGACGCCGTGGACGCTGCCCGGCAATCGCGCCATCAGCTTTTCGGCAAGATCGCCTACGCGCTCTATCGGGTCACCGATGCCGCGCCGGACAATTGGGCGAAATTCGGCGACCTTTTCGTCCTCGCGGAGAAGCTCGCGGGCGAGGTATTCAAGCAGGCGCGCGTGACGGGCTACGAGAAGGTCGCCGCGTCTTCCCGCACGGCTCGTCGAGACCCTCGTCTGCGACCATCCGCTCAAAGGCGTCGCGGCTACGAATTTCCGGTGCCGCTGCTCGACGGCGAGCATGTCACCGACGACACCGGCACCGGCTTCGTCCACACCGCGCCCGGCCACGGCCGCGAGGACTTCGACATCTGGATGGCGAACAAGGCGCAGCTCGAGGCGGCAGGCATCGTCACCGCGATCCCCTACACCGTCGATGCCGACGGCCGCTTCACCGAAGCCGCGCCGGGCTTCACCGGCAAGCGCGTCATCACCGACAAGGGCGAGAAGGGCGACGCCAACGAGGCCGTGATCAAGGCGCTGATCGAGGCCGGCATGCTGATCGCGCGCGGCCGGCTCAAGCACCAGTATCCGCATTCCTGGCGCTCCAAGAAGCCGGTGATCTTCCGCAACACGCCGCAATGGTTCATCGCCATGGACCAGCCGAGCTCGATGCGAATGGCCGCGCCAAACCTGGCGATACGCTGCGCCACCGCGCGCTCGAAGCGATCGCCGTCACCCGCTGGGTGCCGCCGCAGGGCGAGAACCGCATTCGCGGCATGATCGAGGGCCGGCCCGACTGGGTGATCTCGCGCCAGCGCGCCTGGGGCGTGCCGATCGCCGTGTTCGTGCGCGAGAAGGGCGACGGCAGCGTCGAAATCCTGCAGGACGAGCGCGTCGATCAGCGCATCGTCGAGGCCTTCGCCGACGAGGGCGCCGACGCCTGGTACGCGGTCGGCGCCCGCGAGCGCTTTCTCGGCGAGCGCGCCGAGCGAGGACTGGCAGAAGGTCGACGACATCCTCGACGTCTGGTTCGACTCCGGCTCGACCCACGCCTTCACGCTGGAGGACCCGCAGCGCTTTCCGGCCCTCGCCGGCATCCGCCGCAGGAAGGACGGCGGCGACGACACCGTGATGTATCTCGAGGGCTCCGACCAGCACCGCGGCTGGTTTCACTCCTCGCTGCTCGAAAGCGGCGGCACCCGCGGCGTCGCGCCGTTCGACGTCGTGCTGACCCACGGCTTCACGCTCGACGAGCACGGGCGCAAGATGTCGAAGTCGCTCGGCAACACGGTGGCGCCGCAGGACGTGATCAAGTCGTCCGGCGCCGACATCCTGCGCATGTGGGTGTGCGCGTCGGACTATGCCGACGACCTGCGGATCGGGCCGGAAATCCTCAAGACCACGGTCGAGACCTACCGCAAGCTGCGCAACACCATCCGCTGGCTGCTCGGCAACCTCGTGCATTTCCATCCCGGCGACGCGGTCGCCTATGAGGACATGCCGGGGCTCGAGAAGTACCTGCTGCATCGGCTCGCCGAGCTCGACGCCCTGGTGCGCGCGAGCTACGCCGAGTTCGACTACAAGCGCATCTTCGCCGGCCTCAACCAGTTCATGACCGTCGATCTGTCGGCGTTCTATTTCGATATCCGCAAGGACACGCTCTACTGCGACCCGATCTCGTCGCAAAAGCGCAAGGCCTGCCTCACCGTGCTCGACCACGTGTTCCGCGCCATCGTGACCTGGCTCGCGCCGATGCTCTGCTTCACCGCCGAGGAAGCCTGGCAGGCGCGCTATCCGGGGTCAGGCTCGGTCCATCTCGAGCCGTTTCCCGGCGATCCCGCAGACCTGGCGCGACGACGCGCTCGCCAAGGTGTGGAGCGAGATCCGGCGGGTCCGCCGCGTGGTGACCGGGCGCGCTCGAGATCGAGCGCGCCAACAAGCGGATCGGATCGAGCCTCGAGGCGGCGCCGGTGGTGCACATCGCCGATCCTGACCTGCTGCGGCTCGTCGCCGGCGAGCTTGCGGGCGATCACGGCGAGGTCGGGCTCGCCGAGGTCGCCATCACCTCGGAGCTCACGGTCGTGGCCGGGGAGGGGCCTCCCGATGCGTTCCGGCTCGAGGACGTGCCGGGTGTCGCGGTCGAGGTCCGGTTGGCACAGGGCAAGAAGTGCGCGCGGTCGTGGAAAATCCTGCCGAGCGTCGGCAGCGATCCCGATTATCCGGACGTCACGCCGCGCGACGCCGAGGCGCTGCGCGAATGGGACGCCGCGCATGCGCAGGGCCTGACATCGCGCTGTGCGTCGGCCTGGCGCAGCGCGGCCTTTCGCCTCGGCGTCATGGTGGCGCTCGTCACCGCCGCCATCGACCAGGCGGTGAAGTTCTGGCTGCTCGACAGCTTCGATTTGCCGGGGCGGGGGCGGGTGGTGCTCACCCCCTTTCTCGACCTCGTGCTCGCCTGGAATACCGGCATCAGCTACGGCCTGTTCGCGCAGACCGGCCCGCTCGGCCAATGGGCCCTGTTCGCGCTGAAAATGCTTGCCGTTGTGCTACTTGCGGTATGGCTGGCGCGCACGGGATCGCGCCTCTCGGCAGTCGCGCTCGGCCTCATCATCGGCGGCGCCATCGGCAATGCGCTCGACCGGGCGATCCACGGCGCGGTGATGGATTTCGTGCTCTTTCACGTCACCACCGCCTCCTGGAGCTTCAACTGGTACGTTTTCAACCTGGCTGACGTGGCGATCGTTGCCGGGGTTATCGGTCTACTGTATGAATCGTTGTTCGCCGGGGACGCCGCAAAAGCGCCCTGAAAGGCATCTAGGGGGAGTGGTAGGGGAAATAGTGAATGTCCTCCGCCACTTAAAGCCGCAACTTTCGGCAAGCTTTATGGGGAAAAGCCATGCCTCGTGATCTTATGCAACGCAGCCGCGCCAGCGCTGTGCTGGTAGCGCTGTTCGGAGTTTTTCTCGTTCTTGCGGGCAACAACGGTCCAGCCTTCGCCGCCGATGACGACGACGAGGGATTCTGGGACCAGAGGGCGCTCCGCAACATCCTGCGCGGCATCGGCCTGCGCAACGGCCGGGAAGGCTCGATCGAGTACAAGGAAAGGCCGCCTCTGGTGGTACCGCCGAACCGTGAACTTCCGCAGCCGGACACGACGGGCTCGATCAATCAGCGCGATCCCGCTTGGCCGTCCGACCCGGACGAGAACAAGAAGAAGGCCGCCAAGAGGGCCGTGGGCGAGCGCAAGTGGACCGACGTGACCACTTGGGGCGATACGATGCGGCCGAACGAAATGAAGGCCGGCAAGACCGACGCGCTGCCGAACGAAACCGGCATCAAGCCCGGCCAGACCGTCGAGACCTCGACCCAGCTGCGGCCGGACGAGCTCGGCTACAAGGGCGATACTATGTGGTCTAAAATGCTGGGCATCGGCGAAACCTTCAACAAGGAGAAGTCGGCGGAAGGCGCCAAGTTCCTGCGCGAGCCGCCGCGTGCGTCGCTGACCGCGCCGCCGATCGGGCTATCTCACGCCGTCGCCGGAGCAGCCTTACGGCCTCAACTACAAAGACGGCGGCAAGTCCAAGGCGGTGGTTGAAGACCACCAGACGACAGGACGCTAGGAGTGGAGAGGTGATGAATTACGGTTCGCTGCGCCGGGGGGGCTCGATAACGACACATCCATTCGGGCGGCGAACCAGCGGTTCTCCTTCGATTTCGTTTCGCTTCGATAAGGGTTTCAAAGCCGCCGGCGGGCTCCGCTCGGCGGCTTTCGTTTGTGCCGCCGCGTCGTCGCGATGGCGCTCTTTCTCGTCGGCGGCCGGGCCGCGCTGGCGGGCGCAAACATCTCCCATTTCACCCTCGATAATGGGCTCGAGGTCGTGGTCATCCCGGACCACCGCACGCCGGTCGTGACCCACATGGTCTGGTACAAGGTCGGGTCGGCGGATGAAGACGCGGGCAAGACCGGGCTCGCCCATTTCCTCGAGCACCTGATGTTCAAGGGCACCGAGAAGAACCGCAGGGGCGCTTCTCGCAGGTCCTCGCCACCGTCGGCGGCCAGGAGAATGCCTTCACCACCGCCGACTACACCGGATATTTCCAGCGCATCGCCCGCGAATATCTGCCGACCGTGATGGAGTCCGAGGCCGACCGCATGACCGGCCTCGTGCTGACCGACGACAAAGTGCTGCCCGAGCGCGACGTGGTGCTGGAAGAATACAACATGCGCGTCGCCAACAGCCCGGAGGCGCGGCTCGGCGAGCAGGTCACCGCGGCGCTCTATCTCAATCATCCCTATGGACGCCCGGTGATCGGCTGGCGCCCGGAGATCGAGAAGCTCAACCGCGAGGATGCGCTCGCGTTCTACCGGCGCTTCTACACGCCCAACAACGCGGTGGTGGTGATCGCCGGCGACGTCACCGCCGAGGAGGTCAGGCCGCTCGTCGAGAAGACTTACGGCAAGGTGGCCAAGCGCGCCGAGATCGGTCCGCGCAAACGGCCCCAGGAGCCGCCGCCGGTCGCGGTCCGCCAGGTCACGCTCGCCGATGCCCGCGTCGCGCAGCCGAGCATGCAGCGCAGCTATCTCGTGCCCTCCTCGACGACGGCGCAAGGAGGGCAAGTCCGAAGCGCTCGAAGTGCTCGCCCAGGTGCTCGGCAGCGGCGAGACCAGCCGGCTCTACCGCGCCCTCGTCATCGACCAGCACCTCGCCACCAATGCCGGCGCCTGGTACCAGGGCACGTCGCTCGACGACACCCGGTTCGGCGTCTATGCGAGCCCGTTGCCGGGTGTCTCCTTCGCGACGCTCGAAGCCGCGCTCGACGCGGTGATCGCCGACATCGGCGCCCACGGCATCGGCGAAGACGAGCTCGACCGCGCGAAGACGCGGCTCCTCGCCGACACGGTGTATGCGCAGGACAATCAGGCGACCATGGCGCGCTGGTACGGGGCAGCGCTCACCACGGGCGCGACGGTAGAGCAGGTCGCCTCGTGGCCGAAGCGCGTCAGCGTCATCACGGCCGACGAGGTGCGCGAGGCCGCGCGCGCCTGGCTCGACAAGACCCGCTCGGTCACCGGCTATCTCGTCAAGGAACTGCCTGCCCCGGAGAAGCGCTCGTGAAGGCAAGCTCCCGCAACGGCCGTCGGCCGCGTCATTCGCGCCGCGTCCTCGCCGCCACCATGTCGTTTGCCGTGTCGATCGCGGCCGCGCTGCTGCTGGCGCCCGCCGCCGACGCCACCACCATCGAACGCGTCGTCAGTCCGGGCGGCATCGAGGCATGGCTCGTCCAGGAGCACACGGTGCCGCTGGTCGCGCTCGACTTCGCGTTTCGCGGCGGCGCCAGCCAGGATCCCGCGGACAAGCCGGGCGTCGCCAACATGGCGACGTCGCTGCATCGACGAAGGCGCCGGCGACCTCAATTCCAAGGCGTTCCATGAGCGGCTCGCGGCGAAGGCGATCGAGCTCAGCTTCTCGGCCAATCGCGACCAGACCTCGGGCGGGGTGCGCACGCTCTCCGCTCATCTCGACGAGGCCGCCGAGCTGCTGCGGCTCGCGCTGACCGAAGCGCATTTCGATACGGTCGACATCGACCGCATTCGCGAGCAGATCATGTCGGGGCTGCGCCGCGAGACCACGAGCCCCAACGAGATGGCGACCCAGCGCTGGTGGGCGACCGCCTTCGCGGGCCATCCCTATGGCCGGCCCGTCCGCGGCACGCTCGAATCGGTCCCCACCATCACTGCGGCCGATCTCAAGGGTTACGTCCGGCGGGTGTTCGCCCGCGACACCCTCAAGATCGCGATCGTCGGCGACATCGATCCCGTCGCGGCGGGCAGGCTGGTCGACAAGGTGTTCGGCGGACTGCCGGCGAAGAGCACCCTCATCCCCGTCGCCAAGACGAGCCCGCAGGGGCTCGGGCAGAAGATCTCGGTCGACCTCGACGTTCCGCAGTCGGTGCTGCTCGTCGGCGGCGTCGGCATCGCGCGCGACGACCCGGACTTCGTGCCGGCCTTCGTCGTCAAC
This sequence comes from uncultured Alphaproteobacteria bacterium, assembly GCA_963793985.1. Lineage (GTDB taxonomy): Bacteria > Pseudomonadota > Alphaproteobacteria > Rhizobiales > Xanthobacteraceae > JAJPKK01. Next base: position 51,085 of record CAWCCG010000024.1, read on the forward strand.
CACGTGCTCGGCGGCGGCTCGTTTTCGTCGCGGCTTTACCGCGAGGTGCGCGAGGCCCGCGGCCTCGCCTATTCGGTGTTCAGCGCCCTGATCCCGCTCGATCACACGGCGCTGTTCATGACCGGCACCGCCACCCGCGCCGACCGCACCGGCCAGACCCTCGAAGTCCTGGAATCGGAAATTCGGCACCTCGCCGAAACCGGTCCCACCGAGGAGGAGCTCACCAAGGCGAAGTCGTTCCTCACCGGGTCCTATGCGTTGCGCTTCGACACCTCCGGCAAGATCGCCGCGCAGCTGGTGCTGATCCAGCTCGAGGATCTCGGCATCGATTACATCGACAAGCGCAACGGTCTGGTGCAGGCGGTGACCATGGAAGACGTGAAGCGGGCGGCGCGGCGCATGCTCGACGCCAACATGCTGGTGACGGTGGTCGGCAAGCCGTCGGTCACGCCGGCCAAGGGTGGTTGACGCGCTGCAGTTCACGTAACGTCGATGGCGCTGTCGCAATCGATCGATGATGCCCGCGAGGAACGCATCGGCCGTCACGGCGTGACGGCGCCGGCGTTTGCCGACGCGTTCGCGCGGACCGCCGAGGCGCTGGCCTTCATCCGCGCCCGCCACGCCGACGGCAAGCTGCCGCTGTTGCGGCTCCCGGAGAAGACCGACGACCTCGCCGGTATCGAAGCGGCCGCGACAGCGGCTCGTCGCCGGCGCGCAGGACATCGTCTTTCTCGGCACCGGCGGATCGAGCCTCGGCGGCCAGACGGTGGTGCAACTCGCCGGCTGCGGCGTCCCCGGCCTCGGCGCGCTGCGCCCCGGCCCGCGCCTGCATTTCATGGACAATCTCGACCCCGGGACCTACGCCGCGCTGCTCGCGCAGCTGCCGCTCGCGTCGACGCGCTTCGTCGCGGTGTCGAAATCGGGCGGCACCGGCGAGACGCTGATGCAGACGATCGCGGCGCTCGCCGCGGTGCGTGCCGCCGGGCTTGCGCAGCGCGTGCCGGAGCTCTTTCTCGGCATCACCGAGCCCGCGGTCGCCGGCCGCCGCAACGGGCTGCGCGATCTCCTCGGCGGGCATGGCGTCGCCATGCTCGATCACGATACCGGGGTAGGGGGCCGGTTCTCGGTCCTCACCAATGTCGGCCTGCTGCCGGCCGCGGTGGCCGGCCTCGACATCGCCGCGCTTCGCCGCGGTGCCGCCGCGGCGCTTGCTCCGATCCTCGCCGATAGGGCGCCGGGCGAAGTCCCCGCCGCCGTCGGTGCCGCGCTCAATGTTGCGCTCGCCACGACCTGCGCCAAGCCGATCGCGGTGATGATGGCCTATGCCGATCGCCTGGAGCGCTTCACCCGCTGGTACGTGCAGCTGTGGGCGGAGAGCCTCGGCAAGGAGGGCAAGGGCACGACGCCGATCGCGGCGCTCGGGCCGGTCGATCAGCACAGCCAGCTCCAGCTCTTCATCGCCGGCCCGCGCGACAAGCTCTTCACGGTGATCACCGTCGCCTGCGCCGGAGAGGGGCCGCGCCTCGATGCCGGCCTCTCGGCCGCGGCCGGCGAGCCCGGGTTCGGGGGCAAGACCATCGGCGATCTCGTCGCCGCGCAGGGCCGCGCCACCGCCGAGACACTGGCGAAGAACGGCTGCCCGGTCCGCACCATCAAGCTCGCCCGCGTCGACGAGGCGAGCCTCGGCGAGCTTCTCATGCACTTCATGCTGGAGACGATCATCGCCGCACACCTCCTCGGCGTCGACGCCTTCGACCAGCCGGCGGTCGAGGAGGGCAAGGTGCTGGCGAAGCGCTATCTGACGGGCGGCGCGTAGCGCGGCAGTTGGATTGCCTTCGGTGGGACCTCGGCCGTAGCCCGCATGAGCGCAGCGACATGCGGGACTTCTGACGTTCGGATCACATGCGCTGCTCCCGGATATCGCTGCGCTCATCCGGGCTACGGTTCCTACTTTGCACGCGGTTGTTTTTGAAAAGGCTCAATCCGGGAACCCCGGCGACGCTCTCCCGTTATCGCTCGCTCCGAACGGGAATTCAGCATGGCACGCCGACCAATTTCGCGTAGGGTGTTACTCCCATACCGTTGGGTTCACGAAATCCTTGGAGGAGGAGATCCCCTGATGCTCACCGTTGCTCACATTCAGCCGATCGTGTCGCTGGTCGCCGGAATCCTGATCCTCATCATGCCGCAGCTCCTCAACTACATCGTCGCCATCTACCTGATCGTGGTCGGCATCACCGGGCTCGGCCTGATCCATTGACACCCCACGGAAGGCGGGGTTGCCGGTCGGCGGCGCGCATGCTTTGTGGCCGCTCAAAAAGGCAGAGCCCGTCATGGTGAAATCGAAGAGATCGCTGCGTTCCCGTCGCCCGGCCAAGGTCGCAAAGGCCAAATCTGCGCCGGCCAAATCTGCTTCGAGGTCGGCTGCGGCGAAGCCGGCGCCGAAAGCGCCCCGGACCAAGGCCCCCGCCGCGTCCCGCAAGACCGCGGCAAAGCCGGCGCCGAAATCAAAGCCGGCGAAATCGAAGCCGGCGAAGGCGGTCGCAGAAGCCGTCACAGGCCGCGCCCAAGGCCCAGCGCAAGCCCGGCAAATGGGTCTACGCCTTCGGCGACGGCAAGGCCGAGGGGCGTCCAGCCTGCGCGATCTCCTCGGCGGCAAGGGCGCGAACCTCGCCGAGATGGCCAATCTCGGCCTGCCGGTGCCGCCCGGCTTCACCATCACCACCGAGGTCTGCACCTACTTCTACCAGAACGGCAAAACCTATCCGAAGGAGCTCAAGGCCCAGGTCGAGGCGGCGCTCGCGGAGGTCGGCCGGCTGACCGGGCGCAGGTTCGGCGATCGCGAGAACCCGCTGCTCGTCTCGGTGCGCTCCGGCGCCCGCGCCTCGATGCCGGGCATGATGGACACCGTGCTCAACCTCGGCCTCAACGACGAGACCGTCGAGGCGGTCGCCAGGAATTCCGGCGACCGGCGCTTCGCCTACGATTCCTACCGCCGCTTCATCACCATGTATTCCAACGTGGTGCTCGGCCTCGATCACCACCTGTTCGAGGAGCTCCTCGACGAGCACAAGGACCAGCACGGCTACATGCTCGACACCGAGCTCGACGCCGACGACTGGGCGGAGCTCGTCAAGCTCTACAAGGCGAAGGTCGAGGAGGAGTCCGGCGCGCCGTTTCCGCAAGGTCCGCACGACCAGCTGTGGGGCGCGATCGGCGCGGTGTTCGGCTCGTGGATGAACCAGCGCGCCATCACCTATCGGCGCCTTCACGGCATTCCCGAAAGCTGGGGCACCGCCGTCAACGTGCAGGCGATGGTGTTCGGCAACATGGGCGAGACGTCGGCGACCGGCGTCGCCTTCACCCGCAATCCCTCGACCGGCGAGAAGCGGCTCTACGGCGAATTCCTCATCAACGCCCAGGGCGAGGACGTCGTCGCCGGCATCCGCACGCCGCAGGAGATCACCGAGATCGCGCGCCAGGAGTCGGGCTCGGACAAGCCGTCGCTCGAGCGCGCGATGCCGAAGGCGTTCGCCGAGCTCACCCGCATCTACGGGCTCCTCGAAATGCATTACCGCGACATGCAGGACCTCGAATTCACGGTCGAGCAGGGCAAGCTGTGGATGCTGCAGACCCGCTCCGGCAAGCGCACCGGCAAGGCGGCGCTGCGCATCGCGGTCGAGCTCGCGAACGAAGGCCTGATCACGCGCGAGGAGGCGGTCACCCGGGTCGATCCCGGCTCGCTCGACCAGCTCCTCCATCCGACCATCGATCCGTCGGCCGCGCGCAAGGTGATCGCCACCGGCCTGCCGGCCTCGCCCGGCGCCGCGTCCGGCGAGGTCGTGTTCTCCTCCGACGAAGCCGAGCTGCTGAAGTCGCAAGGGCGCAAGGTGATCCTGGTGCGCGTCGAGACGAGCCCCGAGGACATCCACGGCATGCACGCCGCCGAGGGCATCCTCACCACCCGCGGCGGCATGACCTCCCATGCCGCGGTGGTGGCGCGCGGCATGGGCAAGCCCTGCGTCTCCGGCGCCGGCGCGATCCGCGTCGACTATGCCGCGAACGCGTTCACCGCCGGCGGCGTCACGCTGCAAGAAGGGCGACGTCATCACCATCGACGGCTCGACCGGCCAGGTGCTGGCCGGCAAGGTCGCGATGCTGGAGCCGGCGTTGTCCGGCGAGTTCGCGACGCTGATGGGCTGGGCCGACGCGGTGCGCAAGCTCAAGGTGCGCGCCAACGCCGACACGCCGAACGACGCCCGCGTCGCCGTGCGGTTCGGCGCCGAAGGCATCGGCCTCTGCCGCACCGAGCACATGTTCTTCGACGAGGACCGCATCCGCGCCGTGCGCGAGATGATCCTCGCCGACGACGAGAAGACCCGCCGCACCGCGCTCGCCAAGCTGCTGCCGATGCAGCGCGACGACTTCATCGAGCTGTTCGAGATCATGGGCGGCCTGCCGGTGACGATCCGGCTGCTCGATCCGCCGCTGCACGAGTTCCTGCCGCACACCGAGGAAGAGATCGCCGAGGTCGCCGCGGCGATGAACGCCGATCCTCGCAAGCTTGCCGACCGCGCCCGCGAGCTCGCCGAGTTCAACCCGATGCTCGGCTTCCGCGGCTGCCGCCTGGCGATCGCCTATCCGGAGATCGCCGAGATGCAGGCCCGCGCCATCTTCGAGGCGGCGGTCGAGGCGGGCAAACGCACCGGCAAGCCGGTGGTGCCGGAGGTGATGGTGCCGCTGATCGCGACGCGTGCGGAGTTCGATCTCGTCAAGGCGCGGATCGACGACACCGCAAAGGCGGTCGGCAAGGAGCACGCGACGGAGATCGACTATCAGGTCGGCACCATGATCGAACTGCCGCGCGCCGCGCTGATGGCCGGCGAGATCGCCGAGACCGCGGAGTTCTTCTCCTACGGCACCAACGACCTCACCCAGACGACGTTCGGCATCAGCCGCGACGATGCGGCGAGCTTCCTCGGCATCTACACCGGCAAAGGCATCCTGCCGATCGATCCGTTCGTCTCGATCGACCGCGACGGCGTCGGCGAGCTGGTGCGGATCGCGACCGAGCGCGGCCGCAAGGTGCGCCCGAAGCTCAAGCTCGGCATCTGCGGCGAGCATGGCGGCGACCCCGCCTCGGTCGCGTTCTGCCACGAGATTGGTCTCGACTACGTCTCCTGCTCGCCGTTCCGCGTGCCGATCGCGCGGCTCGCGGCGGCGCAGGCGGCGCTCGGCAAGAAGGCGGCGAGCACGGCGTAACGGCGAGCGGCACTGGTGGAAACGGCGAGTCCGGCCTCAGCGGCCGGCGGAGATCAGGGTGCGGACAGGCTGAGCGCCGTGGCGAGAATGCGCGCCGAGTTCGGCCCCTCGGTGAGGGCGAAGGCCGCGATCGTGGCGGCTCCCAACAGGAGCATGCCGGCATAGACGGCGAGCGTGCGGCGTAGCCAGCCTTTGTAGACCTTCACGTCGTCGGCATCGAAGTTGCTCATCTCGATCCTCTCGCAGCCGTCCACTTTTTCTTGGTATCCCGGCCACCGGGAAGGTTCACCGCAGCGCTCTGCGACAGGGGACGATCGCGGCGGCGCCGATTGCGCGGGCAAGCGGAGGTGATAATTTGCGCCACCATCCGAGGCGGGCACCGCTTTGCCGGCTGCCCGTTGCTGCAATGCAATAGAAACGAATGGAAAGGCTTCGCCGCTTGCGGCGAGGAACAGGTGCCGAGGTGACAGAGCCGACCAAGCCCGATCCGGCCGCAACTGCGCCCGCAAATGCTGCGCCAGCCGCTCAGGCGCCGGCCGCTCACGCCCCAACCGCAGGCGTGGTCGCCCGAGGCGGCACTGCGCGCGTTGTCCTGGTGGCTCGGCGGCATGGCGCTCGGCGGCATGGTGTTCGGCATGTACGCCGCCCAGCGTCCGTTCGGCGACGGCCTCATCAAGCATCCGCTGTTCATCTTCTCCGTGCTCGGCGTGGTGGCGCTGCTGATCCTGCGCTTTGCCGGCGATCGTCCGCTGGTCTCCGACCGCGCGCTCATTGCCGGCGTGGTGGTCGGGGCGGGCGCCTATCTCCTCGGCGTCTGGTTCGGCGTGGCGTTGCTGCCGGCGGCCCGGTAGCCCGCTCAGCTTCCTCTCCCGCGTACGAAATACATCCTGGAGCGGAGTCCCGCCCGCGCGGCGGAGCGGGCATGCGCGGCCAATTGAGCTATCATCGGCGGACGCGGCACCGGCGATTCGAGCGGCGCGGACATCTTTGAGCGGGGATCACGGCCTTGGAAGAGCTGTTCTGGGTCCTCGTGGTTGTCACGGTCCTGCTCATACCGGTTGCCGGTGTCGTCGGCGCCGTTGTGAGCATCGGCCTGCGCCGGCGCGTAAGCGTTCTCGAATCCCGGATTGCAGACCAACCAGCGTCGGCTTCGACGCTCGCCGCACGCGTCGCTGCGCTGGAAGCGCGCTTCGACCGGCTGGAAAGCGTGCGGCGCGGTGAGGCGCCACTCGCACCTCCGGTCACTTCTCCTCGCTGTCGTGGCCGAGACGCCGCCGGCCCTTGCGCATCCCGCACGACTAGGGGAGCCGGCAGTTGAACTGCCGCCACCACCTCCTCCTCCGCCACCGCCGCGCCACCCCCATCCGTACCGCATGCGCCCGCCGCACCGGCGCCGGAGCGGCCCAGTCTCGAGGAGCGGTTCGGTACCCGCTGGGTGGTCTGGGTCGGCGGACTCGCGCTCGCGCTCGGCGGCATCTTCATGGTGCGCTATTCGATCGAGCAGGGCTGGATCGGGCCCGGCGTGCGGGTCGCGCTCGGCGCGCTCCTTGCGGCGGCTCTCGTCGGCGCCGGCGAGTGGTTGCGGCGGCGCGAGCCGGCTCCGGATGCGGCCGGCTTCCATCGCGAACATTCCGAGCATTCTCACCGCCGCCGGCACGACGGTCGCCTACGCGACGGTGTGGGCCGCCTATGCGCTCTACGGCTTTCTCGCGCCGGGGGCCGCCTTCCTCCTGCTCGGCATCGTCGCGCTCGTCACGCTCGCCGCCGCGCTGCTGCACGGGCCGGCGCTGGCGGCGCTCGGCCTCGTCGGCGCCGAGGTCACGCCGCTGCTCGTCGCCTCCGAGAAGCCGGACTATTGGGCGCTCTACATCTATCTCGCGATCGTGACGGCGGCGGCGTTCGCGCTCGCCCGCCTGCGGCTGTGGCGATGGCTCGCGATCACCGCACTCGCGTTCGGCCTGTTCTGGGCGCTGCCGGATATCGCGGTCGCCGGCGCCGCGGCGCCGCATCTCTTCCACGCGGTGGCGGGCTTCGTCCTCGCCGCGCTGCTGATCGTCGCCGGCCTGTGGTTCGGACCGCGCTGCGGTCCCCGGCCGGATCGACGCGGTGTCGTCGGGCGCGATTGCCGTCTATCTCGTGGCGGCGGCCCTCGTCGTGGTGGCGCAGGACCATTACGCCGCCGCGACGGTTGTCTTTGCCGTGCTGACGGCGGCGACGGTCGCGATCGCCTGGCGCACCGATGCTGCAGCCGGCGCGCTGCCGGTCGCGGCGGCGCTGGCGGCGCTCGTCGTCATCGCCTGGGCGGTCGATCCGGTGACCTCCCATCTCGTCGCGTCCGGCCCCGGCGGCGGCCCGGAGCCGTCCTCTGCCAGCATCGCCTGGCATTTCGTGCTCGGCATGCTGTTTGCGGTGCTGTTCGCCGGCTCCGGGTACCTGATCCAGGGCCGCCGCGAGCATGCGACCGTGCCGCGTCCTGTGGGCGGCGACGGGCGTGCTGGCGCCGTTCGCGATCCTGGTCGCGCTTTACTACCGCATCGCCGGTCTCGACCGCTCGATCCCGTTTGCCGGGCTTGCGCTGCTGCTCGCCGCGTGGTTCGCGGTCGCCGCCGAGCAGTTGACCAGCGTCCGGCCCGACCCGGGGTCGCGTCGGCGGCGGCGCTGCATGCCGCGGGCGCGGCGGCGGCGCTGGCGCTCACCCTCACCTTTGCGCTGGAAAAGGGCTGGCTGACGGTCGGCCTCGCGCTCATGGCGCCGGGCATCGCCTGGGTCGCCGAGAAGCGTCCGCTGCCGCTGCTGCGCTGGCTCGCGGCGGCCGCCGCCGTGCTGGTGCTGGCGCGGATCGTCTGGGAACCGCGCATCGCCGGAGACGATCTCGGCACGACGCCGATCTTCAACTGGCTGCTCTACGGCTACGGCGTCCCGGCGCTTGTCGTTCTGGATCGCCGGCCATCTGCTGCGCCGGCGCGGCGACGACGCTGCCGGCGCGCATCGTCGAGGCGGCGGCGATCCTGTTCACCGTGCTGCTGGTGTTCTTCGAGATCCGCCACGCCATGAACGGCGGCGACATCTACGCCTCGAGCGGCGGCCTTGCCGAGCTCGCGCTGCAGGTCTCGGCCGGTCTCGCCATCGCCATCGGGCTCGAATGGCTGCGCGGACGCACCGGCAGCATCGTCTACGATGTCGGCGCGCTCGTCGTCGCCGCGATCACGCTCGCCGCGATCGTCATCGGGCTCGGCATCGTCGAGAACCCGCTGGTGACCGGCGAGCCGGTCGGCGGGCCGTTCCTCAACCTGATCCTGCTCGGTTACGGGCTGCCGGCGGTGCTGGCGATCGTGCTCGCGCTGGTCGCGCGCCGGACCCGCCCGATGGCCTACCGGGCGGTTTCAGCGGCGGTCTCGGTGGCGCTCGCGCTCGCCTATCTCACGCTGCAGGTGGTGCGGCTCTATCACGGGCCGGTGCTGACCGCCGGCGAGACGACCGATCCCGAGCAATACACGTTCTCCGCCGTATGGCTCGGCTTCGGCGTGGTGCTGCTGCTGGTCGGGCTGCTGCTCAACTCCAAGCCGGCGCGGCTGGCGTCGGGCGTCGTGATCACGCTCACCATCGCCAAGGTGTTCCTGGTCGACATGTCCGGCCTCACCGGGATCTGGCGCGCACTGTCCTTCATCGGGCTCGGATTGGTGCTGGTCGGTATCGGCTACCTCTACCAGCGCCTGCTGTTCCCGCCGCGGCCGGCCGGCGCAGGGCAGCGCGATGCCGGCGCCTGATTTGGGACCGACCTGATGTCAGGCGGCTCGATCTGCGGCCGTGACGGGCGAGCTGCGCATCTTCGCTGGTCGTCGCCGCGCGTGGTCGACGGAGCTCGTGGCCCGTCGGCGCCGGTCGACGTTCGGCGACATCGACGCGCGGGTTGCGGCGCACGAAATCGCAGTAGGCGAAGCCGAGCCCGCTGATCGAGCCGCGGAAGCTGCTTCGAGTCGATCTGGTTGACGTGAAGCAGGGGCTGAACGGCACCCCGCGCACCGAGGCGCAGATCGAATCCGGCTGGACCCTCACCGTGCCGGCCGGCAGCGCCATCAATCGCACCGGGCCGGAACCGCGCATCTGAATGGTGCCGTGCGACCGAGCCGTCCGCCTGGATGCGGCCGATGCCCTTGGTTCCCTCGAAACAGGTGTAGGCGAAATACTTGCCGGCGACGAAGCGCTTCGCCTCCTCGGGCCTGAGCTCACCGGCATGAGCCGGCAGGTTGGCCAAGAGACCCTGCAACGACAAGCAAACTACGCGCGAACATGACGACGACCCCCAACCCCAATGTGTGTCGATCTCTTCCCCAGAAGTACCATGGAGATCGAAGCAAATTATGCTCGGATTTGGTCGACAAATCCTGAACAAATTTACCCGATTTTCACCACAAGTCGACCGCGTACGCGGCCGTTCACTATTTCTTTTCCAGCTTCTATCGTATCGGCGAGGCCGATTTCAGCTGTCATCTCTGGCAACTTGTTGCATGTCGATGTCCTTTTCCAGCCGTGGTCCAGGCTTCTTTGCGAACGAGCTTCGAGGCGTAGACCGAATTCAATTCCTACGAGCGAGACGCCGCGCAGGATGAACGGCGCGACCGTCGTCGGCAGGTCGATACCTCCGGCGAGACCGCACGCCGCGACCGCGCCGCCGTAGCGAATCATCGACAGCACGTTGGCGAGCGTCGTCGATCCGACGCTGTCGATGCCGCCGGCCCAGCGCTCCTTGGCGAGCGGGCGCACCGGACCGGTCAGCTCGCTCCGCGCGATCACCTCGGATGCGCCGAGGCCCTTGAGATAGGCTTCCTCCTCCGGACGCCCGGTGGAGGCGGTAACTTGGTAGCCGAGCTTCGCGAGCAGGGCGACGGCGGTCGAGCCGACGCCGCCGGCCGCGCCGGTGACGACGATCGGCCCGCGTCCGGGCGTGATGCCGGCGCGCTCGAGCGCCATGACGGCGAGCATCGCGGTAACGCCGGCGGTTCCGATCGCCATCGCGTCACGGGCGGAGAACTTCGCCGGCAGCGAGATCAGCCAGTCGCCGTTGACGCGTGCCTTCTGCGCATAGAGGCCGAGATGGGTCTCGCCGCAGCCCCAGCCGTTGAGAATGACCTTGTCGCCGGACTTCCAGTCCGGATGGGTGGAGGTTTCCACCGTGCCGGCGCCATCGACGCCGGCGATCATGGGGAACCGGCGCACCACAGGCGCCTTGTCGGTGACGGCGAGGCCGTCCTTGTAGTTGACGGTCGACCACTCCGGCCGGAGGACGACATTGCCCTCCATCAGGCCGGCTTCGTCGAAGTCGGTGAGCGCGACGGACTGGCCGCTGTCGGTCTTATCGACGACTATGGCCTTGAATGTCCCCACGACCAACCAACCCCTCTACCGTCACCCCTGACACCTCGTTAGTCAGGCTGAGCCCGGACAGGGTTCGATATCGTGGTAAATTTTTTCTGAAATCTGCGAAAAACGAGCGGCGGACAGGACTTACAGCCGGCAAGTGTGTCTTTGCGGACTCACTGCCAGGATGCCGGCGGCCCGGAGAGGCTCGCAAGGCCGTCCCGGCCCGACATGGCGCGGCGGTAGCGGCGAACCTCCCGATGGTCGCGGATGAGGCGCAGCGGGTCGGCGCCGATCAGGCCGGCGGCGCGCAGCGCGATGAGGTCGCGCCGGAACGCGCTCCACAGGCCGAGCCGCAGGTCGGCGACGAGCACCTTGGTCGCGAGGTAGCTCCCGACCTTGCGGAACCGTCCGGCATATTCGGGGCGCTCGCGCACATAGGCCGCAAGCCCTTGCCCGGCCTTGGCCCAGTCGTTCGAGAGATTGTCGTCGCCGGAGAATTTCTCCCACAGCAATTCGGGCAGGAGCTCGCCGCCGCCGTGGCGGGCGAGCCGGATCAGGAATTCGCGGTCTTCGGTGAGGCGCAGCCGCTCGCAGAAGCCGCCGGCGCCGAGCGCCGCGGCGCGCCGCACGGTAATGCTCGTCGCCTCGACCGGCACGAGGTCGCAGATCAGCGCCCATTCGAAGGCGGGCGCCGCGAGCTTCACCGCCGGGATGACGGCGTCACGGGGGCCGTCGCGATCGTGCTTCACCGCCGAGCTCAGGGTGGCGACGAGGCTGCGGTCCGCGGCGAAGGCCGCAAGCGGCGCGGCGAGGCGGCGCGGCCGGTAGGCATCGTCGGAATCGAGAAAGGCGACGATGTCGGCGCGGGCCGCCGCCAGTCCGCGGTTGCGCGCCGCGCTCGGGCCGCCATTGCTCGGGCAGACGATGACGCGGATGCGCGGATCGTCGAGCGTCGCGAGATAGGCCGCGGTGTCGTCGCGCGAGGCGTCGTCGACGATGATCAGCTCGAACGCGGCGCCTTCTTGCGCCAGCACGCTCGCAATCGCCCGCGGCAGCGTGCGGCGGCGATTGTAAGTCGCGAGCACGACGGAGATATCGGGCGCGCCCTGCGCGGCGGAGAGAGCCATGGTGCGGCTCTATCAGCCTCGCCGTGCCATTTCCAGGGCGGGGCGGCGTGCCACCTCGTCATCGCCCGGCTTGACCGGGCGAAGTGCCAACTTCCCCGTCGATTCCGGGGCCGCTGCAAGGCGGAACCCGGAATCCAGGCGGCAGTGCGCAAGGTTCTGGATTGCCGGGTTCGCGCTGACGCGCGTCCCGGAATGACGCGGAAGCGGTTTCGCGTCGAGCGCGACTTCGGCTAAGCATCCCGCCATGACCGCGACGCTCTATCCCGACGCCTTCCTGTCGCCCCTCGTCATCGATGCCGCCGTCACCCATGCGCTCGAAGAAGACCTCGGCCGCGCCGGCGACGTCACCTCGACCGCCACCGTGCCGGCCGGCACGCGCGCCCGCGCGGTGGTCGCGGCGCGCGCGGCCGGGGGTGATCAGCGGACTGCCGCTCGTCGAAGCGGCGCTGCGTAAGCTCGACCCTGCCGTCAGCCTCACGGCGCAGGCGCGCGACGGCGATGCGGTCGAGGCCGGGGCCGCGCTTCTCGCCGTCGCCGGCGACGCCCGCGCGGTGCTCGGCGCGGAGCGCGTCGCGCTCAATTTCCTCGGCCATCTCTCCGGCATCGCCACGGCGACCGCGGCCTTCGTCCGCCTGATCGCCGGCACCAATGCGCGGGTGTGCTGCACCCGCAAGACGACGCCGGGCCTGCGCGCGCTCGAGAAATACGCCGTGCGCTGCGGCGGCGGCTTCAACCACCGCTTCGGGCTCGACGACGCGATTCTCATCAAGGACAACCACATCGCGGTGGCGGGCGGCATTCGCGCCGTGCTCGCCCGCGCGCGGGCGGTCGCCGGCCACCTCGTCAAGATCGAGATCGAGGTCGACACCCTCGAGCAATTGCGCGAGGTGCTCGACACCGGGATGGCCGACGTCGTGCTGCTCGACAACATGGACTTATCCACGCTGAAAGCCGCCGTCGCCATGGCGGCCGGCCGCGTCGTCACCGAGGCGTCCGGCGGCATCACCCACGCGACCGCGGCGGCGATCGCGGCGACCGGGGTCGATTATCTCTCGTCGGGAGCGATCACCCATTCCGCGCCCAATCTCGACGTCGGCCTCGACATCGAGATGTGATCGGCGGGCAGAGCATGATCTTGAAAAGTTGCAGCTTTTCGGACAAGATCATGCTCAAAATCAAGGAGTTCAGAGTGCGATGCGAAGAGTTGCAGCAACAAGATCATGCAGGAGGTCGAGTGCAAGTACGATGCGGATTCAACCTGAAATCGATCGCAGCAGCTCATGGCCGCAATGGTGCGGACTTTAATTGAGTTCACAAGCGATCTGCTTGTGAACTCAACATCGGGTCTTGCCCGGAACGGACGGTTCACCGTTCGCCACGCAGCGGCGGGCTAGTCGGCCTTCGACACCGGCCACGGCGCGATCAACATCACGCACATGGCGGCCACGAGCATTGCCATCAAAATCATTTGGATGAGCCCCTCCGGCGGCCGGCAGTCCCGCTGACGCTCAACAAAAACGCGTAGAATCTATCGCTCGATATCCCCTCACGACCGCGTCGGCGGCGGCCTCACAGGTTCCTCTCGGCCTCCTCGGTGACCGCAGGATCGCCCCAGATCGGCGAATCGGCGCCGTCGCCCCAGCTGCGCGGGCGATAGAAGGTGTGGACGCCGATGCGGTCGAGCCGCTGCATCTCGCGGACCCAGTGCGGGTGCACCCAGCGGGCGTGGTAATGGGTCGCCTTGCCCACGTCGGTCAGCCAATACTTGCCGTCGAGGGTGTCGTGGGCGATCTGCTTGGCGCGATCCATCGCCGCCGGCTCGTTGACGCGGTCGTTGGGAATGCGGTCGCAGGCGAAGCTGAACTGGCAGGCCCGGCGGTTCGAGTTCTGGTAGACGACGCCGCACACCGAGTTCGGGTAGTAGCGCGAGAACACCCGGTTCATCACCACCTGGGCGACGGCGATCTGGCCGCGCACCGGCTCACCGCGGGCCTCGAAGTAGATCGCATCGGCGAGGCATTTCTCGTGCTTCGCCCGGTCGTCGAGATCGGCGTTGAGGCCGAGCCGCTCGGCGGGGCTGAGCATCGCATTGGTGTCGCCGTTGACCTCGCCCTTGCGGGCGATGGTTTCGTTCGGGCCATCCGGGCGCGCCGTGGCGATCTGGTCGTCGTCCGGCTCGAACACCGGCTTCTCGTCCGGCCCCCAGGGCTCGATGGCGGAGAGCGTGCCGCCGAGCGGATCTCTCCCGAAATAGACGCGGGCGGCGCGGATCGCCGGTGCCTCCTCCGCGAGCGGAACGCCGCGGCCTTCGGACGGATCGACATCGCTCGGCTGAGATGGCGGGGCGAGGCGCGCCACCTCCTGTGCCATCGGAGCGTTCTCCTCGGCGTCGCGGAGGTCGAGATCCTCGTCCGGTTCGTCTTGTGCCCGGGCGATCTGCGCTGGGCGGTTGGCGGTGTCGTGTGCGGCCAGCGGCGGATTCGCGCCGGGTCGCGGCACCACCTGGGCGATCGGCGCGCCGGGCTGGGCTGGCGCCAGGCGGTCGCCCTTGAGACTGCGGTTGACGCCCGGATAGGCGAGCCTCACCAAGCCGCGGACCTCGCCGTCGGCGCTCAGCGACGCATCGCGGGGCGAAATCGTCCCGGTGATATCCGTCGGATCGAAATTCACGAGGCGCACGGCGCCCGTTGCGGGAACGCCGGTGCCGACCGGCTGCGGCAGGCTGAAGGTCGCGGCATGGATGGTGCCGAACGGCGAAGCGATCAGATGCTTGCGCAGGTGCTCGCCGACCGCCGGCTGGCGGGCGATGAAGGCGGCAAAATCCTGATAGCCGATCGGCGCCGGAAGCGACGCCATCACGAACCAGGCAGCTCCGGTGGCGATGCTCGCCGGCCGCAACCGCACGCGCGAATCGCGTTCGTCACGTCTGAAGAACGTCACAAACCCCCCGCCCCAATCCAAATCCCCACGCTCATTGTCAATGTGAGCGCGGCAGGATTGAGGCCCAATGTGGCCGAGCCGGCGGCTAATGCCGGATCAACCTTGACGTGGCGTTAATGCCAGTCGCCGAGGTCAATGCCCCTGCAGCTCCAGCCGGAACGGGGCGGCCTCCGCGAGCATGCCCTGGCCGATCGCCGTGACGGCCTCGACCATGCGCCCGCGGCGGCCGAGCATGTCGTCGGCGAGGGCGACGATGCGGATGTTCGGCGTCGCGGTCGGGGAGGCGCGGCGGAGCGCCTGCGCAATGGCGGCCTCGGTGCCTGCCGGGTTGAGCGTGCAGACGGCGACGAATGCCGCCGCCGTCGAGCGGCTGATGCCGGCATAGCAATGGATCACCATCGGCGTCGTTCGCTGCCAGCGCTTGACGAAGCCGACGAGCCGTTCGACGTGCTCGCCCGCCGGGTGGATGTGGCCGTCGCGCGGCTCGACGATGTCGTGGAACTGCAGCCACAGATGATCGCTGCGCGCGACGCCCGGCGGCAGCATCAGGTTGTCCTCGTTCCCGAGCAGCGAGACGACGTGGCGCGCACCGGTCGCCGCCACGGTGTCGTGCAGTCGCAACAGCGAGCACACATGGATCATCGCATCATCCTGAAGTTGCGGAACCCGGACAGATCAGGCTTCGGCGAGCGTCGCGAAGCGCTCGAGAAAGCGACGCTTGGCGGTCTCCGCCGGCCACGGGGTGAGATAATCCTTCTCGACCGTGGCCGGCAAGGCCGGTCGCGGTCCGAAAAAACGTCGCGCTTCGGTGACGCCGAAGCCGGCAAGCACGGTGGCTTCGAGGAAGGCCGCGCCGTGGTCGGCGGTCTTGATGATCGCGACGATGTCGGCGGGAAGTGCCGGCGGCAAACCGAATCGCAGGTGGATCGCGGAGAGCAGCCGGTGCTCCACCGCCTTGTAGGAGCCGCCGATGATCGCCTTGAACGGCGAGATCATGTCGCCGATCACGTATTCAGGGGCATCGTGCAGCAGCAGCGCAAGGGCGAGCCGGCGGTCGACGTCGCCGTTCTGCCGCCGCGCGATCTCGCCGACCAGCAGCGTATGCTGGGCGACCGAGAAAATATGGTCGCCGAGCGTCTGCCCGTTCCAGCGTGCGACACGGGCAAGGCCGTGGGCGATGTCCTCGATCTCGATGTCGAGCGGCGAGGGGTCGAGGAGGTCGAGCCGGCGCCCCGAGAGCATCCGCTGCCAGGCGCGTGGCGCCGCGGCAGCTCGGCTTTGCGCCCGACCTGACGATCGGGCGGACTTCATGTGATGAGCCCCGGCTGCGCCGCGGCTTGTGCCGTCACGGCCGTCCTGGCGCACGCCCGAGCAGGCTCGCCATTTCCTCCTCGATGCTGGTGAACACCGGGGCGGGACGCGGGCTGGGGACCACCGGCGGCGGTGCCGGGATTGGCGGGTGCGGTGCGATCGGCTCCGATGCGGCGACCGGTTGCGGCACCACGCTCACTTCGGGCAGCGGTGGTGGTGCGGGAGGCGGTGCCGGCTCGGGCGGCGGCACCTCGATGGCGATGTGCGGCGTGGGCGGTGCTGCCCGCTCGACCGGCCTGATCGGGCGCCGCAGCGCAGCCTCGAGGCGCTGCGCCATCTCGGTGAGGTTCGAGGCGTCGCTCTGTCCGTTGCGAGGCGGCAGCGGCGGTGCCATCGGCATCCGCCGCGTCTCAGGAATCGAGAATACTGGCTCGAAGGCTGGCGGTGGCGGTGGGGGCGGGACGACCGGCTCCGGTTCGACCGGCGTCGGCGTCAGCGGCGGTGCGACGGCTTCTTCGTCGAACGGCCACGCGGCCGCCTCGCGCAGCGTTCGCGCTGGCTCTAGCCGCTCGAGCGGCTCGGCCACCATCGGTTCGGGCTCCGGCCATGATGCATGTGGCGACACGTGCGGGGATTCGACTGGCGCAGTCGCGACTGGTTCGGGCGCCGGCCATGCGGGCTCGGCGGGCACAGGCGCTGCGGGTTCGGGCGCCGGCCAAGAGATCTGGGTGACGAGATCTGCGGTGAAACGTGCAATGGCTCCGCCGCCGCCGCTGCGACAGGCTCGGGTGCGGGCCAGGACACGTGCGGTGACACGTGCGGCGACTCGATGGGCGCGGCCGCGGCGATCGGTTCCGGTGCCGGCCAGCGGGTTTCCTCGAGCACCGGTGCTGGACGCGGTGCGGACTCGAATGCCGTTGCCGCGTGCGGTGCCGCTTCCCATGCCGCCGCCGGACGAGCTGCGGGTTCGCGAGGCAATGCCTCACGAGGCATCAGCTCGCGAGGCATTGGTTCGCGAGAGATCGGTTCGTACGGCATGGATTCGCGAGAGATGGGTTCGCGGGAGAGAGGTTCGCGAGAGAGCGGCTCGCGAGACAGAGGTTCGTAGGTCGGCGACGAGCGCGGCAAGGATTCGAGCGAAGCGCTCGCCCTGATGTCACGCAGCGCCGGCGACGCAGACACCGTCGCCGCTGCTGCGACCGCGGCCTTGTCGATATTGGGTTCGACGACGATGTCGGTCGGGCCCCCGATCAGCAGCAGATGCTCGACATTGTCGCGCCGGATCAGCACCAGGCGCCGACGTCCATCGACGCTCGCGGCATCGATCACCGCGAGGCGCGGCTGCCGGCCGCGCGGGCCGGAAATGCTCATAGTGCCTCCGGTCAGCCGCCGCATCAGGTAGCCGCCGATGCCGAGCACCGCGAGCACGACGATGAACGCGAGCAGAAACTTTGCCGGGACCGACATCGTTGTGAAGAACGATTCCATCGACGCACCCTTTCGCCCTGGCCCCACGCAAGGAGCGATTCTCTAGAGCTCCGTACGCTACGCCACCACACTGATCAGCGGACGCGCCCGTCCTGGTCTCAGGCAAAGGGTCGTCCGACAATTTCGCCCGCCCGTGCCGGCCGAATGATTCCTCAGGTCCAATCGGGGATCGGTACTGCCGATCGCCCCTTTGTACAAGTCTCTGGAAAACCGTTAGTTTCTCGGAATACGGGTTTGATGGCGAAATGATGGCATAACCCACCCTGCCACCGCCGGAACCGAGCCGCGAAATCGTTGCTTCGCCACCAGAATGTCGGTGCGCACAGCGCCGATAAGGCATCCCCTTGCGAAGCACCGGCCGCTGGGGCACTCAGGAGTCCAGGTTGGGTTCGTTGGGATTCTTGCAACGGGTGGATTCGGCGCAACATGGCGACGCAGGGCCTTGGCACGATGATCATCCCGCGGAGCGAACGCCGCGGCAGCATCGCGCTGGTCCTGCTGGTGGCGGTTCTGCTGGTTGCCGCCGCTGCGGGGCTGATGGTGGTCGGCCGCCACGCCGCCGGGCCCTATGTGACGATCTTCCTCGCGGTTCTCGCGGTGATCGGGGTGTTCGCCCTGTTCGCGCTCGCCGCCGGCGTGCTGCGCGTCTCTGCCCGTGAATCGGGCGGCCCGATGCTCAAGCGGATCATCGACAACGCCAATGACGGCATCGTCGTCACCGACAGCGCCGGGCGGGTGCTGTTCGCCAACGCCGCCTACCGTCTGTTCGCCGACGCGGTCGGCGAGGACGAGGTGCGCCCGGTCGAGCGCGTCTTCGTCGGCGACCCTGATGTGTCGGAGGCGGTGTACCGCTTGCGCAAGGCGGCGCAGGAAGGCCGCCGCCTCCAGGAAGAGGTGCGGATCGCCGGGCCGCGCGGGCGAGCCGGCGCGGTGGCTGCGACTGCGGGTGCGGCCGCTCGGCGACGCGAGCGAGGCCGGCGCTTCGGTGTGGACCGTCGCCGACGTCACCCGCGACCGCGAGCGGCAGGAGAACGTCTTCCAGGAGCTCCAGCACGCAATCGACTACCTCGACCACGCGCCGGCCGGCTTCTTCTCGGTCGATGGACGTGGCGACATCGTCTATCTCAACGCGACGCTCGCCGGTTGGCTCGACTACGATCTCGCCCAGGTCGGCTCGGGCGGCTTGCGGCTGTCCGACATCCTGCCCGGCGACAGCGCGGCGCTGCTCACCACGCTTTCGGCTCATCCCGGCGAAGTCAAAACCGAGGTGCTCGACCTCGACCTGCGCCGCCGCGACGGCCGCACGCTGCCGGTGCGCCTCCACCACAAGGTCGCGTTCGCCTCCGACGCGACGCCCGGCGCGTCGCGGACCCTCGTTCTCAACCGCGCCGCCGACGACGGCAGCGATCCCCAGCGCACGGCGGAAGTGCGCTTCATGCGCTTCTTCCACAACACGCCGATGGCGATCGCGACCGTCGACCGGCGCGGCCGCATCGCCCGCACCAATGCGCCGTTCGCCCAGCTGGTCCAGAGCGTGCTCAAGGCCGAGCCGGCGGCGCCGCCAGGGCCGCTCCATCCTCGGCGTCGTCGCCGAGCGCGACCGCCTGATGATCGAGGAGGCGCTCGCCAAGGCTGCCGGCGGCCGCGCCGACGTGGCGCCGGTCGATGCCGCGCTCACCGGGGAGGGCGAGCGCTGGGCGCGGTTCTACGTCACCCCGGTCGAGGAGGCGGAGAACGATGCGGAGACGGCGATCGTCTACGCGATCGAGACCACCGACCAGCGGGTGCTGCAGCGCCAGTTCGACCAGTCGCAGAAGATGGAAGTGGTCGGCAAGCTCGCCGGCGGCATCGCCCACGACTTCAACAACGTGCTGTCCGCCATCATGATGGCGACCGACTTCCTGCTCAACGCGTCGAAGCCGAGCGACCCGTCGTTCCAGGACATCATGCAGATCAAGCAGAATGCCAACCGGGCGGCGAGCCTGGTGCGGCAGCTGCTCGCCTTCTCGCGCCGCCAGACGCTGCGCCCGCAGGTGCTCGATCTCGGCGAGGCGCTGTTCGACCTATCGATGCTGCTGCGTCGCCTGATCGGCGAGCGGGTGACGCTCGATGCGCCCCGCACGGCCGATCTGTGGCCGGTCAAGGCGGACATCTCGCAGTTCGAGCAGGTCATCGTCAATCTCGCGGTCAATGCCCGCGACGCCATGCCGAACGGCGGCCGGCTGGTGCTGCGCACCGCCAACGTCTCCGCTGCGGAGAGCGAATTCGATGGCGCTCAAGGGGATGCCGAAGGGCGAATATGTCCGCGTCGATGTCTCCGACACCGGCACCGGCATCCCGCCCGACATCATCGACCGCATCTTCGAGCCGTTCTTCACCACCAAGGAGGTGAACAAGGGCACCGGCCTCGGGCTCTCCACCGTCTACGGCATCATCAAGCAGACCGGCGGCTTCATCTATCCGGAATCGGAGGTCGGCCGCGGCACGACCTTCCACATCTTCCTGCCGCGCTACGTGCCGACCGCCGAGGAGATGGCGCCGCCTCGCGGCCAAGGTGAAGGAGGCGGCAAAGCCGGTTCCGGCCGATGATACCGGCCACGGCACCATCCTCCTGGTCGAGGACGAGGAGGGCCTGCGCGGCCTCAATGCGCGCGGGCTTGCATCGCGCGGCTATACGGTGCTGCAGGCCGCCAACGGCGTCGAGGCGATCGAGGTGCTCGGCGCCCATGGCGGCAAGGTCGATCTCGTGGTGTCCGACGTGGTGATGCCGGAGATGGACGGGCCGACGCTGCTCAAGGAGCTGCGCCGCCGCGATCCCGCGGTGAAAGTCATCTTCGTCTCGGGCTATGCCGAGGAGGCCTTCGAGAAGAACCTGCCGGACGAGGGGACCTACGCGTTCCTCGCCAAGCCCTTCACCCTCAAGCAGCTGGTGGAGAAGGTGAAGGAGACGACCGGCAGCCGCACAGGTGCACTGCAATGAACGACGAACGCCGCCGTGACGACGCTCCGGAAACCGAAAGCGAGCGCCGGACCACCAACCTGATCCTGCTGGGGATCATTGCCGCCGTCATCGGCTGCGCCGTGTGGCTCGGCAACGCGATGCTCGATGCCCGCAAGGCCGACGAATGCATGGCATCGGGCCGCAGCAACTGCACGCCGATCGCCAATCCGGTGCCGCCGCCGCGCTGAGGCCGTGCACGGCGCATGCGCATCGCCTCTCCCCGCATGCGGGCGGAGGTTCGATCGCGCCGCGATCCCGGTGAGGGCGCCGCCCGCCAGGCGGAAATCTAGCTTTGCATGGGGTTGTTCTTCGCAAAAATGCCCGCCCGCCGATTTCAGTCCGGCGCGACTGCGGCTGTTCCGAACAACCGCGCTCAGAACCCGTTGTAGAGGTATGCCTTGCGGGGGTCGTAGTCGCGCTGGAAGTAGCAGCGGAAGCCGGCATAGTCGCCGTAGCGGCGGTGCACGCTGCGTGATCACGGCGACCTTGTTGTACTGGGCGCAATGCAGATAGGCGAGGTCGCGGTAGACTTTGCCGGCGTCCGGCGTCCACATGATGATACCGCCGGTGTCGTTGCCGGTCACCCCCGGCGGCACGGTGTCGACCATGTCGGCCTGTGCCGCGTGCGCGAAGCAAACGACGGCCGCTGCGAGCGCCCAGCGCATGAACCCACTCCCCGTCAGAAACGTGAGGCATAGAGTCCGCCATCGCGGCCGCCAATTCAAGCCCGCTGCGCCGATCGTGCCCGGAGGTGTGGCATCGCCGCGACACTTCCGCGGCATCGCACGCGACCCTACCTGAAGTCAGGTATCTTTAGGCAGCGAGTCGAGGGGGTCGTGAAAAAAAGGGCGCGTGGGCATGAACCTTTAGGCCCTTTCGTTCAACAAAGATTCACCGAAGTCGTCGAGGATCGCGCGGGCGTGACTGGCGGGTTCATTGGGGCGCCAGCGCGCGAGTCCTGCGCTAGCTGGCGCGTGTCGCGGAAGCAGTTGGGGGGTCACCATGCATCGGTATTTCTGCGCTGCCACTCGCCAAGGTCGCGACCTGAGGTCGCTCGACCCGCGGTGAGCTTTGCGCTGCGGCGCATGATGCTTCCGATTTTCCTCGGCTTCCACTCTTCCCGGTTTTTGCCCAGCGAGACACTTGTCATGACCTCAGTCACCCGTTCACCCGCTGCTTGGTCGCGGCGTACTCTCCTCGTCGGGCTCGTGGCGTTTGCGGTGCATCCGGTGCTGCCGGCGGTCGCGGCGGGCGACATGTCCGCCAAGACCTTCCTCACCCAGATCTATCAGAACTACGTCGGCAGCTCGTCCGGCCCGGCCAAGGGCATCGCGCTCGCCGGCGCCAAGGACGTGCGCGGCTATTTTACCGTCGGTCTGGCCGGCCTCATTCTCGAAGACCGGGCGATCTCGGCGAAGAAGGGCGAGCCGCCGGCGCTCGACGGCGATCCCTTCGTCGGTCACCAGGACTGGGACATTTCCAATCTCGCCATCGATGTGAAGGACAGCCCCGCCGCCGCCAAGGCGATCGGAACCGTGACCTTCAGCAATGCCGGCAAGTCGGAGAAGGTCGTGGTCGAGCTGCTCCGCAACGGCAAGGACTGGCGCATCGCCGACATCAAGTGGGATGCGTCGAGCCTGCGCTCGCTCTACCGCAAGAAGGCCGACGCGAGCCTCGCGCACTGAGCCTTGCGACCTCGTCCTGACCGGCAGCCTGCGAAGCAGGCGTCTCGAAGGACGGCCGCGGGCCGCAGCGTGTGGGGCCATCCTTCGAGACGTGCCCTGCGGGCACTCCTCAGGATGAGGTCGTAGGGAGGTCACCGGCGCCGCCGCGCCTCGGTCCACAACAGGAACATGCCCGAGCTGACGACGATCGCGGAGCCGATGAGCAGGTGCACTGACGGCACGTCGCCCCACACCAGGAAGCCGAGGACGATCGCCCACACCAGCGAGAAGTAGTTGAACGGCACCACCGCCGAGGTCGGCGCGAGGTGGAGCGCGCGGGTCCACCAATATTGCCCGAGCGCGTTGGCGAGGCCGTTGAGGACCATCGCGAGCAGGATGCCGGGGGTCGGCATGACGAAGTCGAACGGGAGGCTCACCGCGAACACCGCGGTGAGGAACACCATCTGATACATGGTGAGCGTCTCGGCGGACTCCGTCGCGGTCATGCCGCGCACCCCGACCGTCACCGTGCCGAACAGTACCGCGTTGCAGAGCGCAAACAGCGAGCCGCTCTGGAATGTGTCCGCCCCTGGGCTCGTCACCAGGAGCACGCCGAGGAAGCCGATGATCAGGGCGCCCCAGCGCACCGCACCGACCGGTTCTTTCAGGAAGAACACGGCAGCGACGGTTGCGAACAGCGGCGCGGAGAAATTGATCGCGACCGCGCTCGCGAGCGGCATCAAACTGAACGCGATCAGCAGGAACACCTGGGAGCTCGCCTGCGACACGCCGCGCATCGCATGGTCGCGCAGGCGCGTGGTGCGGAACACCGCAAGGCCGGTGAACGGGAGGATGGCGAGGCTTACGCCGATGAGCGACGTCGCCGAGCGCGTGAACAGCACCTCGCCGATCGGATAGGTTGCGACCAGCCATTTCGAGACGGCGCTGGAGCCCGCGAACAGCACCGTCGCCGCGAGCATGTAGGCGATCCCAAGCGGAATCCGCTCCACGCGAACCGGGGCTTTCAGCGCTGCAGGGGTATCGTCCACGCCGGCAATCTACCGGCCCCCGGCGCGAACTTCGACGGCATCGGCGAACATGGGAGCGATGCGCCCGGCGGCGGCGCGGCTTGACAGCGCCACGGCGGGCGTCACACGCCTGTCGCAAAAGGGGTCAGTCGCCACCGCCTCCGCCGCCGTCTCCACCCCCTCCATCGCCGCCGCCTGCGTCGCTTACCGACGCGTCGAAGCCGGCATCGAAGGAGGCCATGCCGGTGTCGAGCGCGTCGAACGCGCCGGCATCGAAGGCGCTCAGGTCGAAGCCATTGTGGTCGAAGGTGCCGGAATCGAACGCGCCGACCCCGCGGCGTCGAGCTGCTGGTCTCCAGGCTGGGCGGGGTGGGTGTCCGACGACGTCCAGATCGGTAACCCGTCGCCTCCCGAATCCGAACCGTCGGTCGAGGCGGTCTGCGCCCGCATCACGTCCGAAATCTGCCGGTAGTAGGGACGCAGCTCGCTCACCAGCAGGATGGTGCCGCCGACGGCGAGGATGATCGCCGCGGCTTCGGCAGGATTGCTGCGGATGAGCTCGGGGATGGTGCGGGCGCGGGCGATGTCGTTCGCGATCCGGCTTTCCTCGGCGTCGCCCGCCGCCGTGCGCTTGTAGGTCTTGAAGAGAAGAATGCGGCCCTCTTCGATAAGCCCGCGCGACAACAGCGCCGGAACGATGAAATCGCGGTTGAAGCCATTGAGGTTCGTTCCATACGCCTTCTGGGCGCGCGTCACGAGGTCCGCCATCGAGCCGGAATAGCCCTGCGCCACATGGACGAGGTCGAGGAGGGCGGCGGCGTGCGGCGGCAGCGCGGCGCGCTTGGCCGTCGGGCGCACATAGACGGTTTTCTTCGTTCCGAAGAAGCGCCGGGTCTGCTGCTCCTCCATCCGCACGGCACCTTGGGCGAGCAGCGACAGCAGGGTCACCTTCACGGTCTCCCGCGCGGGCGTGCGGTTCGGCTTGAGCAGGAACAGGGACTCGGCGGGACTGAGCGGCGCCATAGGGGTGATTTGTTCCGATGTCGCGGATGACGCAGGGGGTTATCCCTCCCCGGCTTCGGGGAGGGAAGGTGGGGCTCTTGCTTCCCTGCTCGCTTCGCTCGCGGACACCGCCCTCCCCGAAGACGAAGACGGAAAGTGAGGCTTTCACCGCAGCGTGCGGGGAGAGGGAGGGCGCCGATCAGTCGTAGGCGGCACCGGGATCGCGGCCGCCCCCGCCGAACCAGCGGCTGAAACCGCCGAGGCCGCCGAGCCCGCTCAAACCGCCGAGCGAGCCCATCGAGCCGAGCGAACCCATCGAGCTGAGCGATCCAAGCGACCCCAGGCGGCTGCGCAGCGAGCCAAGATCGCGGATCGAGCCGAGACGCCGGAGCGAGCCCAAATGGGGGATCGACCCGTTGCGCAGCGCGGCAAGGTTGGGGATGGATCCGTGGCGGAGCGAGCCCAGATAGGGGATCGACCCGAGATGACGCATCGATCCGATGTAGGGGATCGACATGCCGCCGTGTCCGCCGTGCTGAACGGTACGTGCCTCGGCGGCGGGTGCGGTGAAACTCAAAAGGGCGGCCGCAATGGCCGCAGCGGCGACCGGTCCCGGAATGCTTTTCATGCGTTGGGCTCCTGCCTGGTGGGAATCCCCCGCACGTTGGTGTTCCAGGACGAAGTTTGGACGCACGCACTCCCCGCATGAGTGAGCAGGGAGGCGCGCGTCCCGCGCATGGCGCCCTCGAACGGCATCGCTCGAGGGCAGGCCCTGTCAGTTGGCCCCCGTCAGTTCGACGAACTCGGCAGGATCTCGACGATTCCGACCGTGTTGTTGCCGCTCATCGCCATCGCGATCTTGCCGTCCGTCGTCGGCATCATGTGGCGCACGATGCCGCCGCCGCCGGGGATCGGGAAGGTTTGAAACTTCTCGGTCTTGGGATCGAAGCGCACGAGGTTGTTCGGCCGCGTGTTCGACTCGACGTACCAGATCTTGTCGTCGATCACCGTCATCCCGTAGGGCTGCGACTGCGGACCGCTCGGTCCTTCCCATTCGGTGACGGCGCCGGTCTTGGGATCGAGGCGCGCGAGCCGGCCGGTGCCCCAGTCGCCGTACCAGAGCATGTCGTCGGAGGTCACGCCCATGCGGCGGATGCGGGTGCGCGAATCCGGCAGGATGTATTCCTTGAGCTCGAACGTGACGGGATCGATGGTGGCGATCTTGTTCGAGCCCCAGTAGCTGAAATAGGGCCGCACGCCGTCCGAGAGGAAGCGCAGCGCGTAGGGCTGCTGCCCGGGCGGGCCGTTCGGCGTGAACAGCTTGATGTCGCCGGTCGCCGGATCGAGCCGGCCCATGAAGCCGCCGTTCTGTACGCTGAACCAGAGGATGCCGTTCTTGTCGAACAGCGGCGTGTGCGGGTCACGCGCCTTCGGGTCGGGCATCTTGTAGTACGTGTACTCGCCGGTCTTGACGTCGAGCTTGCCGACGTGGCCGCCCCAGTTGCCGCCGTACCAAATGTTGCCGTCCTTGTCGTTGATGAGGCCGTGCGGGCCGCCCAGCACCGGGATCGGGTATTCCTTCATCTCGCCGGTCTTCGGGATCGAGCCGGCCGAGCCGGTTGGCGAACTGTCCGGACCACCACAGCGCGCCGTCCGGCGTCGCCAGCGGATCGTGCGGACGCGAGCCCGCGGTCGGCACCGGCCAGATCTGGAATTTGACCTGCACTGGGCCGGGGAGCTTGGCGGGAAGCGGACGCGGCTTCTCCGGGAAGTTCGAGATCAGGTAGGCCTTGATCTTCTCGGCCTGCGCATCGTCGATGGGCGCGCCCGCGGACCGCATCATGTTGACGGTATTCTGCCAGTCGTCCGCCGACTTGTTGGAGTTCACGACGTTGCGCAAGTTGTGGCAGATCGTGCAGTGCTCCTGGACCAGCGCCTTGGCATCGCCGTCGGGGAGCACGTAATCCCCGGGCACGCCCGCGGTCGGCTGGACCACCTGGGCGTGGGCCGAGAGCATGACGGTGACCGAAGCGGCCGCCGTCAGGAGAGCAAGCGAAATTTTGGACATGCCATCACCTTCAAAGGAGTGGGAGAGGCGCGGCGCGGGTCGCGCGAGCCGAAGTCGCGCACCAGCGCGATCGGGGAGGAATGTTAGCGTGGGGAAATCGCTGTGTCATCGGGGGACGTGGGGGCGGCGGGACCGTCGCCTCCTAAGCCTCCACCACGGCCCGCAAAGGTCCTATATCTGAGGCAACGCCGGCTCACTCCACAGGATCCAGCCCATGAACGCTCCCGTCGCCATCCCCGCCTACAAGCACACGCCGCTGTTTCCCGCCGGCAAGGACACGACGCCCTATCGCAAGATCACGAGCGAGGGCGTGCGCATCGAGAAGATCATGGGCAAGGATGTCGTGGTGATCTCGGGCGAAGCGATGCGCGCGCTCGCGGAGGCCGCGTTCACCGACATCAATCATCTGCTGCGCCCGGCGCATCTCAAGCAGCTGCGCTCGATCCTCGACGACCCCGCAGCCTCCGACAACGACAAGTTCGTCGCCTTCGATTTCTTGAAGAACGCCAACATCGCGGCGGGCGGCGTGCTGCCGATGTGCCAGGACACCGGCACCGCCATCATCATGGGCAAGAAAGGCCGGCTCGTCTTCACCGAGGGCGAGGACGAGGCGGCGCTCGCCGAGGGTGCCCGCGACGCCTACCTCAAGCGCAATTTGCGCTATTCGCAGCTCGCGCCGATTTCGATGTTCGAGGAGACGAACACCCGCAACAACATGCCGGCGCAGGTCGAGATCTACGCGGAAGGCGAAGATGCCTACAAGTTCCTGTTCATCGCCAAGGGCGGCGGCTCCGCCAACAAGTCGTTCCTGTTCCAGGCGACGCCGTCGATCCTCACCCATGACCGCATGCTGGCGTTCCTCAAGGAAAAGGTGCTCACGCTCGGCACCGCGGCGTGCCCGCCCTATCACCTCGCGATCGTGATCGGCGGCACTTCGGCCGAGCTCACCATGAAGACGGTGAAGCTCGCCTCGACGAAGTATCTCGACGGCCTGCCCACGGCGGGATCGGAGGACGGCCACGCCTTCCGCGATCTCGCCATGGAGCAGGAAATCCTCAAGATGACCCAGTCGCTCGGGGTCGGTGCGCAGTTCGGCGGCAAGTATTTCTGCCACGACGTGCGGGTGATCCGCCTGCCGCGCCACGGCGCCTCGCTGCCGATCGGGCTCGGCGTGTCGTGCTCGGCCGACCGTCAGGCGCTCGGCAAGATCACCCGCGACGGCGTCTTCCTCGAGGAGCTCGAGCACAACCCGGCGCAGTACCTGCCCGACGTCGACGGCGAGAAGCTCGGCGGCGAGGTGGTCGAGGTCGATCTCAACCGGCCGATGAAGGAAATTCTCGCGACGCTGTCGAAATACCCGATCAAGACGCGGCTCTCGCTCTCCGGCCCGATGGTGGTGGCGCGCGACATCGCCCATGCCAAGCTGCGCGCGCGGCTCGAAAACGGCGAGGCGCTGCCGGACTATTTCAAGGACCATCCGGTCTATTACGCCGGCCCCGCCAAGACCCCGGAAGGCTACGCCTCCGGCGCCTTCGGCCCGACCACCGCGGGGCGCATGGATTCCTTCGTCGACGACTTCCAGGCGGCCGGCGGCTCGATGATCTCGGTCGCCAAGGGCAACCGCTCGTCGCAGGTGCGCGACGCCTGCAAGAAGCACGGCGGCTTCTATCTCGCCTCGATCGGCGGCACCGCCGCGAACCTCGCCGAGCACTGCATCAAGAAGGTCGAGGTGGTGGAATATCCCGAGCTCGGCATGGAGGCGATCTGGCGCATCGAGGTCGAGAATTTCCCCGCCTTCATCGTCATCGACGACAAGGGCAACGACTTCTTCAAGGAGCTGAATTTGGGGTGAGGGGCGGCGGTCGTTCCGCGAAAGTCTCGCGTCACTCGTCATCGCCGGGCTGTCCCGGCGACCCCGATCACCAGGCACTGCGTAGAAACCCGCATCTGTCGCGACGCCGTGCCTGTTACGGGGTGGCCGGGACAAGCCCGGCCATGACGAATGGGGGAACGACGTCACGCCCGCCGCCTGCTGCGCTCGGCTTCGCTCAGGGTGTAGTGGCCGTGGGCCTGGGACGACAGGCGGCCGGCCTGGACCATGCGGTGGAGGCGCACGACCAGGGTCTTGCGTTTGATCTCGAGCTGCGCCTCGTCGAGATTGTCGACGATGTCCTGCACCGAGAGGCCGGGCGGATTTTCCGCGAGGATGTCGAGGATGAAATCCTCGATGTCGTCGGCGCCGCCGCCGCGGGCGGCGACGACCACCGGCGCCACCCGGCGCGCGTCCGGACCGCGATCCGGCGCCACGAGGCCGGGCTCGGCGCCCACGGCGCGGGAGAGGCGGGAGGAAATCTCGGCAAGGAGCTCGGCGGCGCGGTCGGGGGCGGCCGATTTGAGCCCTCGCAGGCCCATTGCCAGCATGTCGGCCTTCTGCAGCAACTCCTGCTCATAGGCCCGCACCGCGTCAGGCAACACGGTCATCGACCTCTCCGCGAGATTACGCACGGGTTCGCCGCCCGTCCGTCGGCGGCATCCTTAATGATATCTAAAATTACACAAGCGGAAGGAAGGGGCAAGAGTAGAGCCGGCCGCCGCCGAATCAGGGTTAATTCACAAACATGGTTAATTTTCTGAAACCATATTTGACAGAATTACGCGGGTATGTAATCTTAGATTACAGGGGATGTGGAGGGATGCGGTGACAACGGGGCTCGGGTGGGCCGTGGGGAAGGGCGGGTCAGGCGGTCCATTTGGGCCGCCTGACCGGCCCCCGGTCCGGCGCAGCGCCAGGGTCCCGACCGTTCGATCGTCCGCACCTCCTGAAAGCCTCTGGCGTCACAGTTGTGCGGAGTAACCCATGCCAATCGAATTCACGCTGCCGATCACCGCGGTTTCTGCGCTTGCACTCGCCGCGGCCCTCTCTTTCACCGGATGGCTTCCGCTGCCCCGCGTCAGGTTGCGGGCGCAGAACGAAAAGCATGGACCGCTTCGCGTCATCGAGCTTGCGCTCGTCATGTCGCCGGCACTCGCCGCGCGGCAACAGGAGGCCGGGCCGGCCCGGCGGGCGACCGAATTCGTCGTCTACATCACCTTGAAGACCTGTAATCCATAGCTGCAGTCTCGAGCTGCTGCCTCGACCAGCGCGGCCTGCGAGGGCGCCCGGACGCGCGTCAGGACTCGCCCGGCGTGGTCGAGCTCTTCGGTCACCATGTCGCCGCGCGGCGTCAGCATCTCGCGGCCGAGCCGGTCGCGCACCACGGTGTGGACGCGCTCGGAGATGCGCGGCTCCTGCTCCATCAGGTCGTGGAAATCGGTGGCGTCGAGCACCAGGAGATTGGTCCGCGTCACCGCCCGCACGGTCGCAGAGCGGCGCGCCCGGCGCAGGATCGCCATCTCGCCGAAGAAATGGCCGACGCCCAGCGTCGTGTGCTGCCGGCCGTCGATCTCGATCGCGACCTCGCCGGTGGCGATGAAATACATCGACTGCGCGGCATCGCCGCGGCGGACGACGATGTCGCCGGCATTGGCCGTCTGCGCCCGCAACAGCCGCATGATCTGGGCGATCGCGGTGGCGTCGAGGCCGTGGAACAGCGGCACCCGCGCCACCATGCTCCAGGTCACGACGAAGTCGCGGCGGTGAATCTCGTTGGAGAAGGCGGTGGCGATGATGCCGACCGGCAGCGCGATCATGATGAGGCCGCAGATGATCGTCGCCGCGGCGATCATCTTGCCGATCGGCGTGATCGGCACGACGTCGCCGTAGCCGATGGTGCCGAGCGTCACGATCGCCCACCACATGGCGTCGGGGATGGTGCCGAACTTGTCGGGCTGGGCGTGGCGCTCGGCGAGATGCATGAAAGTGGCCGTGACGAGCGTCGCCCCGAACAGGATGAACAGGCAGCCGACGAGCGCGCGTCGCTCGGCATAGAGCGCATCGAGCAGCGAGCGCATCGCCGGCGAATAGCGGGCGAGCTTGAGGAAGCGCACGATCCGCAGGAGCAGGATGACGCGAAACTCCGCCGGCACCATGAAGGCGAGCCAGAACGGCAGGATCGAGACGAGGTCGATCACGCCGTTGACGGAGAGCATGTAGTTGAGCCGCGCCCGCATCGGCGTCAGGTGGCGGTAGGGCGCATGCTCGGCCGCCACCCAGATGCGCAGCGCATATTCCGCGGTGAAGACGACGAGCGAAAAAATCTCGATGCCGATGAAGAGGGCCTGGTGCGCCGCCTCGTAGCGCGGCACCGATTCGAAGACGATGGCGCCGACATTGACGAGCACGAGCACGATCAGGAACCAGCTTACGAACTGCTCGCGCCGGTCGCCGACCGGGCCGTGGTCGAGGACCTCGTAGACGCGGTGGCGCCAGGTCAGGTGCTTGGATTTCTGCGGGGCGTTCATCGGATGGGCCGTCAAGCTGCAGCGCCCGCATGTAGTGCCGCGCGCTGCGGGCTGCGGACGTCGCCCGCATGGGAGCGAAGCGGACATGCAGGGTGGGCGGTCCCGGATTTCGCTGCGCTCAATCCGGGCTACGATCCCTGGACTGTCGGCGGCCTCTCACGCCCCGTCCAGCGCTGCGGCGATGGCGTCGAGGGCGGCTTCCGCCTTGCCGCCGTCCGGACCGCCGGCCTGGGCCATGTCGGGGCGGCCGCCGCCGCCCTTGCCGCCGAGCGCCTCGGCGCCCAGGCGCACCAGCTCGACCGCGTTGAAGCGCTTGGTGAGGTCGGGCGTGACCCCGACCACGAGGCCCGGCCTTGCCTTCGTCGGTCACGCCGACGATGGCGACGACGCCGGAGCCGACCTGCTTCTTGCCGTCGTCGGCGAGGCTCTTGAGGTCCTTGATCTCGATGCCGGACACCGCGCGGGCCAGCAGCTTGATATCGCCGATTTGGCGGACGCCGTCTTCGCCGGAGCGGGTGCCGCCGCCCATGGCGAGCTTGCGCCGGGCGTCGGACAATTCGCGCTCCAGCCGCTTGCGGTCGTCGAGCAGCGCGGTGACGCGCTCGGGCACCTCGTCGACCGACACGCGAAGCTCCGACGCCGCGGCCTTGGCGACCTTGCGAAGTGTGGTTCGCCGCCTTGCGCGCGGCACGGCCGGTCAATGCCTCGAGGCGGCGCACGCCGGCGCCGACCGCGCTTTCGCCGACCACCGAGACGATGCCGATGTCGCCGGTGCGCCGCACATGGGTGCCGCCGCAGAGCTCCACCGACCAGCCCATGGCATTGGCGCCGGGGCTGGTCTCGCCCATTGCGACCACCCGCACCTCGTCGCCGTACTTCTCGCCGAACAGGGCGCGGGCACCCGACGCGATCGCGTCATCGACCGCCATCAGTCGCGTCGTCACCTCGGCGTTCTGCAGCACGATGTCGTTCGCGATGTCCTCGACCCGCTCGAGCTCTTCGGCGCTCATCGGCTTGGGGTGCGAGAAGTCGAACCGCAGCCGCTCCGGCGCGACGAGCGAGCCCTTCTGGGCGACGTGATCGCCCAACACCTGGCGCAGCGCTTCGTGCAGCAGGTGGGTCGCCGAATGGTTGGCGCGGATCGCGCCGCGCCGCCCATGGTCGACCTCGAGAGTCAGCGCAAGGCCCGGCTTGAGCCTGCCTTCCTCGACCACACCGATGTGGACGAAGAGGTCGCCGCCCTTCTTCTGGGTCTCGGTCACGCGAAAGCGCACGCCGTCTGCGCTCATCACGCCGATGTCGCCGACCTGGCCGCCGGATTCGCCGTAGAACGGCGTCTGGTTGACGAGGACGGCGCCAGTCTCGCCCTTGCCGAGCGTGTCGACTTCCTTGCCGTCACGCACCAGCGCGGCGACGACGCCTTCCGCGGTCTCCGTCTCGTAGCCGAGGAACTCGGTGGCGCCGACCTTCTCGCGCAGGCCGAACCACACGGTCTCGGTCGCCGCTTCGCCCGAGCCCGCCCATGACGCCCGCGCCTTTTCGCGCTGGCGCTCCATCGCGGCGTTGAAGGCGTCGGTGTCGACGGCAATACCCCGGGGCCTCAGCGCGTCCTGGGTCAGGTCGAGCGGGAAGCCGAAAGTATCGTAGAGCGTGAAAGCCACTTCGCCCTTGAGGCTGTCGCCGTGCTTGAGCGATGCGGTCTCCTCGTCGAGGATCGCAAGTCCGCGTTCCAGGGTCTTGCGAAAGCGCGTCTCTTCGAGCTTGAGCGTCTCGGTGATCAGCGGCTCGGCGCGCACCAGCTCCGGATAGGCCTGGCCCATCTCGCGCATCAGCGTCGGCACCAGCCGATACATCAGGGGATCCTTGGCGCCGAGCAGCTCGGCGTGACGCATGGCGCGGCGCATGATGCGGCGGAGCACGTAGCCGCGGCCTTCGTTCGAAGGCAGCACGCCGTCGGCGATGAGGAACGAGGTCGCGCGCAGGTGGTCGGCGATGACCCGGTGCGAGGCCTTGTGCGGGCCGTCCGCATCGACCCCGGTGCGGTCGGTCACCGCCTGGATGAGGGCGCCGAACAGGTCGATCGCGTAATTGTCGTGGGTGCCCTGGAGCACCGCGGCGATGCGCTCGAGCCCCATGCCGGTGTCGATCGAGGGTTTCGGCAGCTCGACCCGCGCGCCGCCGGGCTGCTGCTCGTATTGCATGAACACGAGGTTCCAGATCTCGATGAAGCGGTCGCCGTCGGCGTCGGGCGAGCCGGGCGGGCCGCCGGGAATGTGCTCGCCGTGGTCGTAGAAGATTTCCGAGCACGGCCCGCAGGGGCCGGTGTCGCCCATCGCCCAGAAATTGTCGGAGGTCGCGATGCGGATGATCCGCCGCTCCGGCAGGCCGGCGATCTTCTTCCACAGGTCGAAGGCCTGATCGTCCTCGGCATAGACGGTGATGGTGAGCCGCTCCGCCGGAATCTCGAACTCTTTGGTGATCAGGTTCCAGGCGAGCTCGATGGCGCGGTCCTTGAAGTAGTCGCCGAACGAGAAATTGCCGAGCATCTCGAAGAACGTGTGATGCCGCGCGGTGTAGCCGACATTGTCGAGGTCGTTGTGCTTGCCGCCGGCGCGCACGCACTTCTGGGCGGTGACGGCGCGCTGATAGGGGCGCTTCTCGAGGCCGGTGAAGACGTTCTTGAACTGCACCATCCCCGCATTAGTGAACATCAGGGTGGGATCGTTTCGCGGGACGAGCGGGGACGACGACACGATTTCGTGACCGTTGGCCGCGAAGTAATTGAGGAAAGCCGCCCTGATTTCGTTGACGCCGCTCATCTCGACCCACTTTTCATCCGCTTCGCCCCCTTATGTGGGGCCGCAGCAAGCTCCCGGAAAGCCACCGGACTTTCCGTGACCAGCGTTACGACCCCTCGAGGGGCGCCAGCTGCGCCGTTCGCTCCGATTCCGGTCCGGCGGCGCGCTTTAAGCGGCGGTTTTGCTTGCAAATTCCACGCAGGACCTTGTAGCGATGCACCGCGAGGGTGTCCAGAAATGCGCTTTGGGAGCGACGGCTGAACGATCCTCGGTGCCGGCGACGCCCTGCCGCCGCCCTGGTCAAAAGCTCCGCCGACCTTAAATGCACACCACTGTGACGCCCGTTCCCACCTCGGCGCTCGCCCGGCGCCTCGCCGCCGGCCATTTCGTGATGACGGCCGAGATCGTGCCGCCGGTGTCGTGCGAGGCGGAAGACCTCCTCGCGCGGGCGTTGCCGCTCAAGGGCGTCGCCGACGCGGTCAACGTGACCGACGGGGCCGGCGCCCGCGCCCACATGGCGGCGACGGCCGCCGCGGCGATTCTCCTCCAGGCCGGCATCGAGCCGATCCTTCAGCTCACCTGCCGCGACCGCAACCGCATCGCGCTCCAAAGCGAACTGATGGGCGCTGCCGCGCTGGGCATTCGCAATCTGCTGCTGCTGCGCGGCGACGACCCCACGGCCGGCGATCAGCCGGAGGCGAAGCCCGTGTTCGATCTCGATTCGCGCGCGCTCGCCGAGACTGCGCAGATGATGCGCGACGAGGGGAAGCTGCCCCACGGTGCCGCGGTCGCCGGCCGGCCGGCATTCTTCATCGGCGCCGCCGACATGCCGATCGATCCGCCGCCGGGCTGGCGGCCCGACGCGCTTGCCGCCAAGGTCGCGGCCGGGGCGCAATTCGTGCAGACCCAGTTCTGCATGGATGCAGCCATCGTGCGCCGCTACGTGGCGCGGCTCGCCGAGGCCGGGCTCGGCCGCGTGTCGATCCTCATCGGCGTCAATCCGCTGCGCTCGGCGAAGTCGGCGGCGTGGATGCGCCGGCATCTCTTCGGCACCATCATTCCCGACGCGATGGTCGCACGCATGGAAGCCGCGGCCGATCCCGCCGCCGAGGGCCGGCGCATCTGCGTCGAGCTGATCGCGGAGCTCGCAACGATCCCGGGCGTCGCCGGCGTCCACGTGATGGCGCCCGGCAATGCCGCGGCCATCCCCGAGGTGATCGCGGCCGCGCGGGCGCGTTGGCAGCAGGCGGATGCGGCGAGGTGTGAGGGCCGGGCGCTGGCCTCCAAGCTCACCACACTTCGCTGTCATTGTCCGGCTTGACCGGACAATCCAGTAACCCCTGAACTATCGATGTGGCCGAGCTTCGCCTCATCGAGAGTCCGGTGGTTACTGGATCGCCCGGTCAAGCCGGGCGATGACAGTCGTGGGTTGCGCGTGAGGCGCCGCGGCGAGGCCTCAAGGTGCCGGCGTCGCGAGCGGCTTGCCCTTTTCGGCGATCCAGGCGTTGTAGGTTCGCGCCGGCTTGTCGGTCGGCGTTCTTGGTTTCGTGAATGATGCCGGCCGGGACATAGTAGTTCTGTCCGGCTTCGACCGTTCGCCACTCCCCCTCGCCCTGGCGCGTCATCACGGTGCCATCGACCACGGTGCCGTACTCGTCGCCCGGATGGGTGTGCCGGCCGGTGGCCGCGCCCGGGACCCACTCCGCGGTGGCCATGACGAAGACCTTGTCGGGCGCTCCCGTCACCGCCGCATCCTTGACCAGGACCGTGAGCTTCGGCGGCGTGCGTCTGCTGCGCCAACGCCGGCGCGGCGACGAATAGGCAAGCGGCGAGAATGGCGGCCCTGCGGATCATTTTTTCCTCCCGGCGGAAATCGTATGCTCTCGATGCGGACTCTATCGTGCGGATGCACCGCGCGCCAGCGATCAGCCTTCGAGCAATTTTCAGCGGTGGCGCTGCACTCGATATCCCTCCCCGACTTCGGGGAGGGCAGGGTGGGGTTCTTCTGGCGCGCTGCGCTCGCGAACCCCACCCGCCCTCCCCGAAGACGGGGAGGGAGAGCGGCTACTTCGCCTTGTCCGGGTGGCAGTAGCACTTCACCAGATGGTCGTTGACCATGCCGACCGCCTGCATGAAGGCGTAGACGATGGTCGGCCCGACGAACTTGAAGCCGCGTGACGCGAGCTCCTTGGACATGGCGCGGGACACCGGCGTGTCCGCCGGTATCTCCCCGATGCCCCGGCGGTGGTTCACCACCGGCTCGCCGTCGACGAAATTCCACAGCAGCTTCGAGAATCCCGGGCCCTTCTCCATGATGTCGAGATAGCCGCGCGCCGAGAGAATGGCGCCCTCGATCTTGGCGCGGTTGCGCACGATGCCGGCGTCGTTCATCAGCGCAGTGGTCTTGCGCTTGCCGTAGCCGGCGATGGTCGCGGGCTCGAAGCCGTCGAAGGCGCGGCGGAAATTGTCGCGCTTGCGCAGGATCGTGATCCAGGACAGCCCGGCCTGGAAGCCGTCGAGCAGGAGCTTTTCGAAGAGCGCGCGGTCGTCGCGCTCCGGCACGCCCCACTCCTCGTCGTGATAGGCGACATAGAGCGGGTCGTTCTTTGGGCCACGGGCAGCGATAGCGCCCGTCGGGATGGAGAATCGCGGTCATGGCGCGACCTTATAGAGGTCAAAAGCGCTGAAGAATACCGGCGTAACAGGTGTTGCACAGGTGTGGCATAGTTGTCATCTGAGCCTCGCTTAGGGGTGATTCGTCAGCGAGGGAGGGGGGGTGCTGTCGCGGCCCACCGTCTGGTCCGCGGCGAAATCATTATGGGGCTACCGTTCCGCCATTCGCGTGATGCCGCGGCGCGTTCGACCTTTCGTCGATCGGTGCGGCTGGCGTCGATTGCAGCCTTGGCCCTCGCCATGGCCGGCGCCCAGGCGTGGGCGAGGTCGCTCGGCCATGCTTCCGGGCATCATGCCGACGAAACGCTCGATCCCCTCGAGCCCGACGATACGACCGATACCGGTGCGGCCACCGCGCCGGACGATCCCTATGGCGCCTATCTCGCCTTCAAGCGGCAGCTCAAGGACGAGATCAAATTCCAATATTCGGTGGTGATGACCGCGCTGCCGCAATGGGGCTCGCCCAAGGGCGGCCCCGGCGTCGTCAATTTCATCACCTCGCCCAACGTGGCGTGGCAAGCCTTTGCCGACCCGGGCATCGGGACCGGCTCGTTCAACATCTCGCTGTTGAAGTACCAGTTCTGGACCGCCCAGGACACCGATGCCCAGTCCACCCGGCTCGGCATCAATACGCCGTCGAGCGACTGGAATTCCAACGGCCACGAGTACGGCCAGTTCACCTACACCCACCGCCTTCCCGGCGATTGGCTCAGCGTCTCGTTCGGCCAGTACACCTTCGGCGGCTTCGACGCCAACAAGTACGGCACTGACGCCCAGCTCTATTTCGTGAACGATGCGCTGACCCAGAACGCGTCGCAGACCTATGCCAATGCCGGGCTCGGCGCCTATGCCGAGGCGCGACTCGCGGACAAGCAACTCATCCTCGCGACCGGCTTCCAGGGCGCCACCGACGTGCTTGGCGACACCGTGACGAACCGCGGCTTCCGCACCGGGAAGTACGCGTATTTTGCGAGCGCCCAATGGGCGCCGTCCTTCATGCCCGGTAGTCGCTTCGGCCTTCTCTGGTACACCCAGCCCGCGGTGCCGGAGTTCCCGAGCCGATCGGAGGGAGTTTCGATCAATGCGGCGCAGGATATCGGCGCCGACTGGAACGTCTTCCTGCGCGCCAACCAGGCGAGCGGGACCGACAACACCATTGCGTCTTCGATCGGCGTCGGCCTCATCCGCAACAACCTGTTCCAGCGCGGCAAGGAGGATGAGGCCGGGATCGGCTTCTTCTGGGACAAGACCAACATGGGCGCCGCCGCCCTGCTGCCGCCGGACGAGGCGTTCGGCGTCGCAGACCCGCTCCACCCTGTGATCCGCGGGGCCGAGTGGGGGACGGAAATCTTCTACCGTTTCTCGGTTTTCAAGGGGCTGCAGGTGACGCCCGACGTGCAGCTATTCTTCGGTTCCACCTTCGGCGGTGGCCCGACGCAGCAATCGGGAACCGTCGCCGTGTTCACCGTTCGCAGCACCCTGTTCTTCTAAAAAACGTCCGCGCTTCGGGTTAGGCGCACTCTCGCTGTCCGGATCGGGAGTGGCGGCGCCGCATCGCCGCCGCTCTCGTCGCCGTCGTCGCCATCTTGCGAGCCTCCGCGTGCGAAACTATTTCGTCACGTAGACGCCATTCGCCGTTTTTCACAAGTCGAGGCGGTGCGCTATGCCCATTACATCGATCGAGCAGGTCACCGACACCGGCACGCTTCACGAGTATCTGCTTTGGGTCAGGGACCAACTGCGAAACGGGAAGATGCGTGCGGTGGACGCGAAGCGGCGCGTCGCCGAAGCCCGCAAGCGTTTGGCTGAATTAAAGAACAGCGCGTAGATGGTGCAATAAGTGAAGCGCGTCGCACCATCCGTAGGTTCAGCGACCCATGAAACGATTGCGCCCTACAGTTATTTCGGCGGCGATGCGAGAGATGGACCCTCAAATGGAAGACAATTCAAGCTCGACCCACCTGAAATCGAACGATAACCCGTGGGCGGAGTTTGTTTGGTTTCGTACCCTTCGTAAATGGTATTCTGCCCTTGGAAGGGACCCTGATTGGAAATGGCAAATGTGAAGGCACGGTTTATGCTTCCCCGATCTTTGGGAGACGAAACTACATAATAAAGGTACGAACCTGTGGATACGCTCCATTTGGTATCCGTCGGATTATAATTGAATCCCGGAATCGATCCGTTCGTCGATGTGATATTGTAGGTGAATAATGCAGCGCCGTTGAAGAAGACCGAAGAGTTCGTGAGCGATGTACCGTCCGAGAATTTCACGTTGAAGGAGCAGTTGAAATACTTGATTGAGACTTGGGCGTTGCTTGGAAGTGACGTGGATGCCAGTAGCGAGATAGCGCATACTACTATTGATGTAATTCTATTCATGACACACCTCTAAGATGCGTTTAATTTATAAAGTTGCAACTTTAAGTATAATGCCGCACAAAAGACAGTCAAGGCCCCGCCTCTGACCGCCATGCAAGGCGAGGCGGTCAGGTTGGTCGACGTTTCGTGGAATGGCGCGCGTCCCCGTCCCCGTCCCCGCACGCGGCGAGAACTGCGCTTGTCACACCTCGGCGAGCCGCGGCCACGGGGTGAGCGCGAGCGCGTAATAGCTCTCCATGTCGGCATTGAGCGGGAAGTGGAAGCGCGAGAAGGCCTCCATCAGGTCGTGCTCGTAGAGCCCGCGCAGGGCCTCGCGGCAGATCAGGAATTTCGGCGCGGCGACGATGTCCTCGCGGTCGATGACGCACAAGCAACCGCATCTCGGCATGGCGGGCGAGATAGTCGAACGCCGCCGCGGTCAGCATCGGGTAGGCGGGATGGAGCATGTCGTCGAGGCAGATGATGCCGTCCGGATGCATCACCGCATGGATGAGCTCGAGATCGTTGGTCAGGCACTCGCGCGCGTGATGGCTGTCGATGTGGGCGAACCGCACCGCGCGCCCGCCGAGCCTTTCCCGCAGCATGGCCGGCGTGATCTCGCGGCTGTCGGCCTTCCATGACACGAAGCGCTCCGCCATGACGCCGTGGGCCGCGCAGTTCGCGAGAAACCGCGCCTCGATCTTTGCGTCGGGCCAATCGAAGCGGTCGATGCCGATCGCCCGCTCTGCGGGCGCAAGGCCGAGCGCCATGGCGATGAAGAAGCGGCCCTCGAAGGTGCCGATCTCGACGACGTCGCCGGTGACGCCCAGCGACGTCTGCCGGCACATCAGGTAGCCGCAGATAGCGGCGGCGAAGCGCGAGGACATGCCGCGCACCCGCTCGTAGCTCTCGCTGAGATAGCGGTCGACGGCGGGATCGCCGCTTTCGATGTCGATCATGATGCGGCGCCCCCACAAAGACGCCGCGCTGGCCGTGCTCGCATCATCCAGGTGTCTCTTTCATTTGTTGGCGCCGCGTTCGCGCAGGAGTTTGGCAAAATCCTCGCGGTCGAAGAAGTGGGCCCAGCCGAGCGCGGTGGCGCGGTATTTGTCGTCGCGGATGTTGGGATCGGCGCCGGCATCGAGCAGCATCTGCGCAAGCACGATGTCGCCGTTCTCGATCGTCATGTGGAGCGCCGTGTGGTTGCAGTCCCACATTAGTCGCTTTGCGTTCACGTCGACACCATGAGCGATCAGGCAGCGCACCGCGTCGTGGTTCTTCTTGGCTACCGCAAGATGAAGCGCCACCGCGTCGCGGCCGCCAGGACCGAGGCGCGCGGGCTCGTCGGCGAGCATCGCCTCGGCGAGGTCGTAACGCTTGAGGTTCACTGCGGTCAGGAAGTCGAGCGTCGCGCCGGCGGCGATCAGCATGTCGACGATCGCCGGGTCGGCGCCTTCCTGGGAGGCGGCGGTGAGCGGGGTCGCGCCGGTGGCGTCGGTCGCGTCGGGAGCAGCGCCGAGATCGATGAGCAGGCGCACAATGCGCGGGCGGTTCTTCGCCGCGGCGTGGTGCAGTGCGGTGCGGCGGTGCTGGTTGCGGGTCATCCGCGCGCCGAGAAGCGCCGCGTCACCCGCGATCATGCTGCGCACGGCGTCGACGCGATCGAGCGCAATCGCCGTCCACAGATTGAGCCGCGCCCCGTGATCGAGGAGATAGGCCGCGACGTCCTCCCGCACGGTGCGGAAGCAGGTCGCCCAGCCGAGGACGCCGACCTCGTAGTCGTCCGCCTCGCCGATCACGTCCGCGCCTGCCTCGACGAGGATGCCGACCGTCTCGAGATCGCCGACCGCGGCAGCGACATGCAGCGGATAGGCGTTGTCGGGAAAATCACGCACGTCGACATCGGCGCCGCGTTCAATGAGAAGGCGGAGGCACGGCGTGCCGGCTCTGGCAGGCGGCGCGGTGCAGCGCCGATTGCTTCACGAAGCCCGTTCCCAGCGCATCGATGAGCTCCGGATGGGCGTCGAGACGCTGCCGCAGCGCCTCGACCTCGCCCCGCCACGCCGCATCGAGAATGCCGCTGACGGCCTCGACCACGTCGGGCGGTCGGGTCTCGGCCTGCGCATTGCGGGCAATCAGCTCGATCGCTTCGAATCGGTTCGCTTTGGCGATCTGGTGAATGGTGCGACCGTCGTCGTCGGCGGCATTAGGGTCGAACCCTGCCGCGATCGCATGGCGCACCGTTTCGACATCACCGGCCGCGCGCCGCGGCGAAAACGGCCGCACGATCGTGCCGCGCGGGCGCACCGCTACTCGCATCGATATGGGCTTTGAGCGCGCGCCAGCTCGCGAATCCGTATTCGCCAGCAATGTCGCGCTGGGCTGCGGTGAGCTTCGCTGCGGGGTCGTGCGCGCGCAACGCGACGAGCCGGTGCTTCGCGGCTTTCCGCAACCATTCGAGATTCGGCTTGGCAGGCAGAGGCTTGGCAGGCACAGCCTTGGGCATGACGTACCTTCTTTCTTTGCGCCCGGCGACCGCGGCTCTCGGGCAAGAAAGAAGGAGAATGTTCAGCGTAGCGCTGGAGGCGGGTTGAACCCTTTACGCGGTCCGTCGGTCGCCTGCTCGACCGGCGCCGAAACTAGCGCCGGCGGGCCGGCGGAGTCAATTTGCGGGCGGTCCGCCGGCGCGGGGATGCTGCGATCGGCAGCCGCGTGCGCAAGCGGCCTGCATCAATCCGCGGTGATACCGACGGCGCGGACCATCCTGCCCCAGTCGGCAAGGTCGCGGTGGAATCGTGCCGCGGCGGTGGGGACATCCTCGATGACGGGGTCGAAGCCCAGCGTCCTGAACCGTTCCTGCGCCTCGGCTTGGCCCAGGATGGCGTTGATCTCGGTGTTGAGCGCGGTCACCACCGCATCGGGCGTTCGCGCCGGCGCGAAGAAGCCGACCCACGACCCGGTGTAGAAGTCGGGGAAGCCCATCTCGCGCGAGGGTCGGCACGTCAGGGACGGCGGGATTGCGTGTGCGGCTTGCGAGGCCGAGCCCGCGCAAACTGCCTTGCGCCACGTGCGGCGTCACGGTCGGCAGGACGATCCAGACGGCATCGACGTGATTGCCGACCGCGGCCGTCACCGCGGGCGCACCGCCGCCGAACGGCACGTGCAGCGCCTTCACCTTCGCGATCTCGCGGAAGAAATATTCCGCGCCGATGTGCGGACCGGTCCCGGTGCCGGCGCTCGCAAAGGTGAAGCTTTTCTCTCTTGCGGCGGCGATGAACTCGGGAAGCGATTTTGCCGGATTGCGCGGATGCACCGCGAGAATGTCCGGGCTATCCGCCACGATCGCGACCGCGCGTAAATCCTCGGTGGCATAGCCCTTGTTGCGGGAGGCGCTGTCGTTGACCGCGAGCGCCGAGGTCGTGGCGAGCAGGGTATAGCCGTCGGCCGCGCTGCCCGCGACCATCCGCGCGCCGAGATTTCCACCCGCGCCGGCCCGGTTCTCCACGATCACGGCCTGTCCCAGCCGCTCGCTCAACTTGGGCGCCGTGAGACGCGCCACCGCATCGGCGATGCCGCCGGCCGCGAACGGGACGACGAGGGTGATCTGCCGCGTCGGGTAGGTCTGCGCCCGCGCGACACGCGGAACGACCGGAAGGGCGGACGCCGCGGCGACACGCAGGAAATGACGACGGTCGAAGTGCATGGTTCTCCTCGGTCGAGCGCGGTCGATCAGGGGCCGGCGAGAGCTTCCCCCTGGAGGTGAGAGGCGGGAATTGTTTCATCGTCCGGTGAAATATGAAACATGCCGGCGGTGCGACGAAATCGTTTTCGCGACCGACGAAAATGGAACGAAAACAGCGTCTGATAGTTCGTCTTTTCGCTGAACACGGGAAGCACGGGCCATGAAGAAGTTCATCCTTTCGGCGATGCTCGCCTTCACGCTGATGACCGGTGCGGTGGTTGCGGCCTCGGTGGCCGCCGGGCCGGCCTATGCCGGATGCGGCTGCCAGCCGTAGGTTCAGGGTCCTCGAAGGCGTACCACACCGCAGAACTGTAGGGCGGGCAGAGCCAACGGGTCCGGCCTCCAGCTGGCCCGATGACAAGGCTCCGCCTGCTACGTGCATCTTTTCCCGCGCGAAAGAGCCGGACGTGGGCACGGCGCTGCGCGCCTTTGCCCACCCTACGGCCCTTTGGAAACCGCGGGAACTTGGCGTAACGTCCGGCCCTGAACTGCCCCACCCGCCATTCCTCCTCGAGGGGAGACCGTGATGCCGGATCGAACGAGCCTGTCGCGTCGTGACCTCATTGCCGGCGCGGCCGGTACGCTCGCGGCGACCGCGCCGGGGCTGCGCCGGGCCGCTGCGCAGCCCGCCAAGCCGAACATCATCTTCATCCTCGCCGACGACCTCGGCTATGCCGACGTGAGCTGCTACGGCCAGCAGGACTACACGACGCCGAACATCGACCGGCTCGCGCTC
Organism: uncultured Alphaproteobacteria bacterium; assembly: GCA_963793985.1. Classification (GTDB taxonomy): domain Bacteria; phylum Pseudomonadota; class Alphaproteobacteria; order Rhizobiales; family Xanthobacteraceae; genus JAJPKK01. The sequence goes on from CAWCCG010000024.1 coordinate 94,048, forward strand.
GAGGGGCTGAAATTCACCCAGGCCTACGCCAACTCGGCCGTCTGTTCGGCGACGCGGACGGCGCTGATCACCGGGCGCTATCAGTACCGGCTGACCGTCGGCCTCGAGGAGCCGATCAGCGCGGAGACGCCCAAGGGCATCGGATTGCCGCCAAGTCACCCGACCTTGCCGTCGCTGCTGCGTGCCGCCGGCTACGGCACGACGCTGGTCGGCAAGTGGCATCTCGGCTTCCTGCCGGATTTCAGCCCGATCAAGAGCGGCTACGACCACTTCTTCGGCATCTTCGGCGGCGCCGCCGATTACTTCAATCACGGGCCCGATCACGCGCGCAGCGGCGCCGAGGCCTACCAGCTCTACGAAGAGGAAGTGCCGGTCGACCGCCACGGCTACATGACCAACCTGCTCGGCGACCGCGCGATCGAGACGATCGACGGCTACGCGAAGTCGCGGCAGCCGTTTCTGATGAGCCTGCACTTCACCGCGCCGCATTGGCCGTGGGAAGGCGCCCGACGACGAGGCGGAGTCGAAGCGCATCCGCGAGCATCCGTCATCGCGACGGCGGCACGCAGAAGACCTACGGCAAGATGGTGCAGAGCCTCGATGCCAATGTCGGCCGCGTGCTGCAGGCGCTCGACACGCACGGGCTTTCGGCGAACACCATCGTGGTGTTCACGAGCGACAATGGCGGCGAGCGGTTCTCGAAGATCTGGCCGTTCACCGGCATGAAGGGCGAGCTGCTCGAAGGCGGCGTGCGCATCCCCGCGATCGTGCGCTGGCCCGGCCGCGTCGCGGCGGGATCGGTGTCCGATCAGCCGATCATCACCATGGACTGGCTGCCGACGCTCGTCGCCGCCGCCGGCACCCGGCCCGATCCGGCCTATCCGTCCGACGGCGAGGATTTGGCGCCGGCCCTTTCCGGCGCGCCCGCGCATCCGCGCAAGTTCTACTGGCGCTACAAGGCGGGATCGCAGCGCGCGATCCGCGACGGCGACTTCAAGTACCTGCGCATCGCCGGCAATGAATTCCTGTTCGACGTCGCCCAGGACCCGCGCGAGCGCGGAAACTTGAGGGATCGGCGCAAGGACGTATTCGATCGGCTCAAAGGCGATTGGGAGGCATGGAACGGCACCATGCTGGAGGAGCGGCCGCGGCCGGCAAACTACCTGCAGACCGGCAATTTCGCGGCCGACCACTACGGCGTCGTCAATCCGGCGCCGCGCCAGGCCGCCGCCCAGCGCTGAGCACGCGGGTCGCGAAGGGCAGATGCATCGATCCGTTGACGGCGCGGCGCAATTCGCCGCGTTCCCATCGCCGGCCGGATGAATTAGCCTTGGGCCAAGCTGCCAGGGACGATTGCCGAAATCCCGCGGTTATGCCGGCAGCAAGAAATGCCCAATCGGCGGGGGTGTCGCTGAAGTGATTTGCGGCCCGGCTGGCGCAGCGCAGCCAACCACACGATACCGTCCCAATTGCCGGGAGCAGGTCATGCATCTTCCGCGTCGACGATTTCTGCGGCTGGCGGCGGCTATGTCGGTTGCACCGGCGATGCCGCGCATCGCGCAGGCACAAGCCTATCCGTCGAAGCCGGTGCGCATCGTCGCCGGCTTCAGCTCCGGCAGCGCGATGGACACGATCGCGCGATTGATCGCGCAGTGGCTCACCGAGAGGGTCGGCCAGTCGTTCGTCGTGGAGAATCGCGGCGGCGCCGGCGGCAATCTCGGCACCGAGGCGGTCGTGCGCTCGGCGCCTGACGGCTACACGCTCCTCATCTGCGGCTCGCCGGATGCGATCAACGCGACGCTCTACGACAAGCTCAGCTTCAATTTCCTCCGCGACACCACGCCGATCGCGGCGATTTCCCGCGGGCCGAACGTTCTCGTCGTGCATCCCTCGTTTCCGGCGAAGACGTTTTCGGAATTCGTCGCCTACACCAAGGCCAATCCCGGCAGGGTCGACTTCGCGTCCGCCGGCGTCGGCAGCGTGTCCCACATGGCCGGCGAGCTCTACATGGCGATGACCGGGACGAAGCTGGTGCATGTGCCGTATCGCGGCCTTGCACCGGCGGTGACCGACCTGCTCGGCGGCCAGGTGAAGACGATCTTCGCCACCATGCCGCCCGCGATCGAAAACATCAGGGCCGGCAAGCTGCGCGCCCTCGCGGTGACCTCGGCGACGCGGTCCGACGCATTGCCGGACCTGCCGACCGTCGCCGACTTCCTGCCGGGCTATGAGGCGACGCTGCTGAGCGGGCTCTCGGCGCCGCGCAACACGCCCACCGACGTCGTCGAGAGGATCAACCGGGAAGTCAACATCGCCCTTGCCGATCCCGGAATGAAGGCGCGGCTCGCGATCCTCGGCAACGATCCGGTGTCGATGACATCCGCGGAGTTCGGCAAGCTCCTTGCCGACGAAACCGAAAAATGGGCGAAGGTGATCCACACGGCGAACCTCAAGCCGGAGTAGGGGGCCGGCGATGAGGTAGCGGGCGAGGGGCGGCCTTCTACGCCACGACGACGCCGCAGTATCGCGACAGCCGGCAGGCGAGGTCGAGCAGCGCTTCGTCGCCGCCCGCCCAGCCGATGAAAGACACGCCGGCCGGACAACCGGCGACGGTGCCGGCCGGAATATTGATCTGCGGCAGGCCCGCAAGTCCCGCCATCGAGGTGAGCCGCTGCACCCGGGTGCGGAAGGCGTCGAGGCCCTTCTCGTCGAGGTCGAGCTTCGGCGCGATCGACGGCGACGTCGGCAGCGCCATCACTGTGCCGGGCGAAACGAGCGCGCGCAGATGCGTGCGCGCTGCCGCCATGACGCGCCGCGCCGCATCGGCCTGTTCGACCGTGACCGTCGACGCGAACGCCACGCGCTCCTTGATGCCGGGCCCGAGCTGCGGTTTTTCCGTGCGCACGAAATCGGCATAGCTCTCCCACGCTTCGCGCGCCTGGATGATGCGGAAGGCTTCGCGCCAGGGATCGAGGCCGTCGGGCGCGACGCTCTTCTCCTGCGGCGCGTGGCAGCACGTGCGCGGCGCGCGCGAGAAAACTCTTCACCGCGGTGGCGATCGCGGGATCGACCTCGGGGAAGGCCTCGCTGACAATGATCATCGCGTCGACCGGTGCATCGACGCGCGCGCCGTCGAGCAGCACGCCGCCGACGCGGCGCAGCACGCCGGGGGAGGGGGCGAACCATCCGCAGGTGTCGAACGAAGGCGCCATCAGCACGGCGCCGGTAAGATCGACGCGGCCGTGGGTCGGCCGCAGGCCGTAGACACCGCACAGCGCGGCGGGCACGCGGACCGAGCCGCCGGTGTCGCTGCCGAGCGCAAAGTCGCAGGCGCCCGCGCCGGTGGCCGCGGCCGATCCGCTCGACGAGCCGCCGGGAATCCGTCCGGGTGCGCGCAGATTGGCGGGCGCGCCGTAATGCACGTTGATGCCGGTGACGCTGAAGAACAGCTCGTCGCAGATCGTCTTGCCGATGACGGTCGCGCCGGCTCGCAGGATTTTTGCAACCGCCGCCGCGTGGGTTTTCGCCGGCCCATGGGTCGCGAGCCAGGTCGGATTGCCCGCGCCGGTCGGAAAGCCGGCGATGTCGTACATGTCCTTGACCGCGGCGTTGAGCCCGGCGAGCGGGCCGTCGCCGCTTCCCGCGACCGGCGCTGCGATGTCGTGAGGAACGAAGAACGCGCCGCCTGTCGTCTCGTGCATCGGTCTCGGCCTGCTTTCGAAGGGACCGCGCGCCATAGCACAAATCGGCACGGCTGCCCCCAACAAAAAAGCACGGCCGGATGGCCGTGCTTTTTTTGACGCGGCGTCGCTTCGGTCAGCGATCGTTCGGCGGATCGCGCAGCATTTCGGCGCGAACGTTCGGATCGGGATCGGTGCCCCAGCCGTAGCCGCCGTAAGGCAACTGCTGCTGATAGACCGTCGCCGGGGCGCCGGAGGCGCCGGTGTGCCGGTTGTGCCGCTGCGCGGCCTGCGCCGGAAGCGACATCGCCGCCGCGGTGAGTGCGGTCGCGACAGCCGCCATGATGAGAAGTCGCATGAAAGCCTCCTGATCGAGTGACTACCCACGACGTAGGTAAGAGGAGGCGCGGCCTTCTCAAGACGGAATTCCGGCAGTCGGCGCGCGGGCGATCATTCCGGCGCAATGTCGGAAAACCAAAAGCAATAACGGACAGCGTATGCCCGTTATCCGAATATGCCGATTTAACGCGAAACTCTCTGGATTCGTCATGGCCGGGCTTGACCCGGCCATCCCGCTTACGGAGGCACGGCCGTGCCGTATCGGGATCGCCGGGTCGAGCCCGGCGATGACGAGGATGGATCAGCTTCGACGCGAGCGCGCACGCGCCGGCCGCCGCCGCCTGCACCCCGGGGAAGACCGCTGTGGCACCTTCGGCGCCGCCGTGATAATCGGCAATCATGGATCACCGCACGCCGATCGCCGGCTCGTTCATCGGCTTTGCTCCGCCGTCTCGTCGCCGGCGCGGGCCTCGCCGCGTGCTTGGCGGCGGCCGCTGGCGTCGCCGTCGGTACGGCCGCCGCCGAGGATTATCCCAGCGCGCGCGGTGAAGATCATCGTCCCGTTTCCCGCCGGCGGCACCGCCGACCTGATGCCGCGCGTCGTCGGCGACTGGCTGTCGCGCAAGTGGAAGCAGGCGGTGGTGATCGAGAACAAGCCGGGCGCCGCCGGCAATATCGGGGCCGAGGCGGCCTTCAACGCCGAGCCCGACGGCTACACGCTGCTGGCGTCACCGCCGCCGCCGCTCGTCGTCAACCAAAGCCTTTATCCGAAGCTCGGCTTCGACCCGTCAGCCTTCGTGCCGGTGTCGGTGATGGGCATCGTGCCGAGTGCGCTCGTGGTCAACCCGGGCAAGGTGACGGCGGCGAGTGTCGCCGATCTCATCGCCGACGCGCGCGCTCATCCCGGCAAACTGACCGCGGCAACCCAGGGCAACGGCTCGACTTCGCACCTCACCTCGGAAATGTTCCAGATGATGGCGAAGGTGAAGTTCGTGAACGTGCCCTATCGCGGCTCGGCGCCGGCGCTGCAAGGCATGCTCGCCGGCGACTGCGATCTCATGTTCGACAATCTCGGCGTATCGCTTGCGCTGGTGAAGAGCGGACAGCTTCGCCTGATGGCGGTGGGCACCGAGACGCGCATGGCGACGCTGCCGGACGTCCCCACCATCGCCGAGACGCTGCCGGGCTTCGCCTCCTCGGCGTGGTTCGCCGTAGTGGCGCCGCCGAAGACGCCGCGCGCCATCGTCGAACGGCTCTCCGCCGATATCGCCGCGGCGATCCGCTCACCCGAGGTCGCGCAGCGCTTCGTCGAACTGTCGGCCGAGCCGGTCGGCTCGAGCCCCGAAGCCGCCGCGCGCTTCATGCGCGAGGAGGCCGAACGCTGGGCCGGCGTGATCCGCGCCGCCGGAGTGAAAATGGAATGAGGGACGGAGCGTCGCCATGAACATCGATGCGGGCCGGAGCATCCACGAACGGCGTTGGCCGGCGGAGGGCCTCACCCGGGTGCCGTATTGGCTCTACACCGACCGCGACCTCTATGCGCAGGAGCAGGAGCGAATCTTCCGCGGCAACACCTGGACGTTCCTGTGCCTCGAGGCGGAGCTGCCGACGCCCAATTCGTTCCGGCTCTCCAATCTCGGCGACATGCCGGTGGTCGTCACCCGCGACAAGGACGGCGCGATCCACGCCTTCGAGAACCGCTGCGCCCACCGCGGCTCGCTGCTCTGCCTCAAGGACCGCGGCGAGGCGAGGGAGATTGTCTGCGTCTATCACAACTGGACCTACGACCTCACCGGCAAGCTCACCGGCGTCGCATTTCGCCGCGGCATCGCCGGCAAGGGCGGCATGCCGGCCGACTGCAAGCCCGAGGAGAACGCGCCCCGGCAGCTGCGCATCGAATGCTTCGCCGGCCTGGTGTGGGGGACGCTCGGCAGCGAGACGCCGCCGCTCGAGGACTATCTCGGGCACGAGATCGCCGCCCGCATCGCGCGGGTGATGCGGGCGCCGGTGAAGCTTCTCGGCGGCTACACCCAGATCATCCCGAGCAACTGGAAGCTCTATGTCGAGAACACCCGCGACAGCTATCATGCGAGCCTGCTGCACATGTTCTTCACCACCTTCCGCCTCAACCGGCTCTCGCAGAAAGGCGGCTTGGTGGTGAGCGAGAGCGGCGGCAATCATGTGAGCTATTCGATGCGCCAGGACATTGCCGGCAAGGAGTACGAGCAGGCCGGCATGCGCACCGCCCATGACGGCTACCAGCTCGAGGCGCCGGAGCTTCTCGAGAACATCGACGAGTTCGGCGACGGCATCGGCCTGCAGATTCTCACCGTATTCCCGGGCTTCCTGCTCCAGCAGATCCGCAATGCGCTGGCGGTGCGCCGGATCGTGCCGCGCGGCCTCGACCAGACCGAGCTGGTGTGGACCTGCTTCGGCTTCACCACCGACGACGAGGCGATGACCGAGCGGCGGCTGCGCCAGGCGAACCTCGTCGGCCCCGCCGGCTTCATCTCGCTCGAGGACGGCGCCGCGACCGGCTTCGTCCAGCGCGGCACCCGCGGCGCCGACGACGGGAAATCGGTCGTCGAGATGGGCGGCAGCGGCACCGCCTCGGAAGAGAGCCGGGTGAGCGAGGCGGCGGTGCGCGGCTTCTGGAAGGACTACCGCCGCCACATGGGGATGTGACGCGGGTCATGAGCATCGAGCAGGTCTACCGTCTGCAGGACATCAATGCGCGCTACGTCGAGGCGATCGACGACGACCGCCTCGAAGCGTGGCCGGATTTCTTCGCCGACGACGGACGCTACCGCATCACCACGGCGGAGAACGTCGCGGCGGGGCTGCCGCTGAGCCTGATGTACGCGACCTCGCGCGCCATGTTGCGCGACCGCGTGCGGGCGCTGCGCGAAGCGAACATCTATGAAAGCCAGCGCTATCGCCACGTGCTCGGCGCGCCGCGCATCACCGCGGTCGAGGGCGCGCAGGTCGCGGCGCGCACGCCGTTCATGGTGGCGCGGGTGATGCACACCGGCGACACGATGCTGTTCGCCACCGGCTGCTACGAGGACCGCGTGGTGATCGACGGCGACGCGACGCATTTTGCCGCGAAGACGGTGATCCTCGACAGCCGCCAGGTCGACACGCTGCTCGCGATCCCGCTGTAAGCCGGGAGTGTCGGCGGGGTCCGCTGTCGGCGGAACCTGGAAAGCCCGACCGCGCCCTCAGCCGCCGGGCGCTACGCCCGACGGCTCGCGCGGCAACTGCATCGGCAGAACCGCCCGCTGCCACGGCCAGCGGCCCTCGATTTCGAGGAACAGCGACCAGCTCAGGAAGGTGCGCACCACGACGAGCCCGGCCAGCAGGCCGAGGCTCGTGAAGGTGAGGTCGAGGGCGATCGGTCTTGACGATGTCGGCCGCCACCAGGACTTCGAGGCCGAGCAGCAGCGAGCGGCCGATGCTGGTCTTGTACCGGTCATAGGCGCCTGCGCTCAGGCGCGAGAAGGCGCTGTGCAGCGTCGACCAGGCGATGCCCGGCGACGATGATGAAGACGCCGAACGTCTCGATGGCGGTGCCGACCAGCCGGATCGTGAGGCTGATCGTGCTTTCGAGGCCTGCGAGGCTGTCGATGCTCAGGTCCATGGTTCAGGTCGCCGCGGCCGAATCCTGTGCACACAGGATTCCACCGGGCGACCGCGATGGCCACACCTGATTGCGGGACAGCCGCTCAGCGCGAGTAGTATTCCACCACCAGATGCGGCTCCATCTGGACCGGGTAGGGCACCTCGGTGATCTGGGGCACGCGGGCGAGCTTCGCGGTGAGCTTGTTGTGGTCGACCTCGATGTAGTCGGGCACGTCGCGCTCGGCGAGGCCGGTCGCCTCGAGCACCATCGCGAGCTGCTTCGACTTGTCCTTGACCTCGATGACGTCGTTCGGCTTGAGGCGGTAGCTCGGGATGTTGACCCGGCGGCCGTTCACCTTGATGTGGCCGTGGTTGATGAACTGGCGCGAGGCGAACATCGTCGGCACGAACTTCGCGCGGTACACCACCGCGTCGAGCCGGCGCTCCAGGAGGCCGATCAGGTGCTGGCCGGAGTCGCCCTTCATGCGGATCGCCTCGGCATAGATGCCGCGGAACTGCTTTTCCGAGATGTTGGCGTAATAGCCCTTGAGCTTCTGCTTGGCGCGCAGCTGCACGCCGAAGTCGGAGAGCTTGCCCTTGCGGCGCTGGCCGTGCTGGCCGGGGCCGTATTCGCGGCGGTTGACGGGGCTCTTCGGGCGGCCCCAGATGTTCTGGCCCATGCGGCGATCGAGCTTGTGCTTCGCCTCTAAGCGCTTGGTCATGTCGCGTCCTCATGGCGGCGCGGCGCCCTCGAGGCGGCCGGCTCGCACTGTTTCAAGTTGAGGATCGCGCCCTCCTCTGTCCCGGCACGGCCGGAACCGACAGGTCCGTGCCTCAAGCGAAGCGGGACCGCGGGTCGCGAAACGCCGCGCGGGCCCAAAGGCCCGCGGAGCCCGGCGTATGTAGGGGGAAACGGGAGGGGTGTCAAATGGATCGGGTGGCGCCCGGAGGGCGTCGGCCGGCAGCTGTCACCCCGCCGCCTCCATTGCGTCCTTGAGGCCGAATCCTGCCAACGCGCCGGCCAACGCCCCGGAGGGACGCGCCCCGGACGTGAAGATCGCCCGCGCCGCGCCGGTTGCGTCGTCCTTGGGCTTGCCGATGAGGTCGGTGACGCGGCGGGCGATCGCGGGCGCGGGGTCGATCCAGTCGACCGGCCATGGCGCGAGCCGCGCGAAGCTGTCGAGCACCAGCGGATAATGGGTGCAGGCGAGCACGACAGTGTCGGTGCGCCGCCCGTCGCCGTCGACGAAGCAGGGGGCAAGCTCGCGGGCGATATCGGCTTCGTCGGGTGGTGTGCCGTGCAGCGCGGCTTCCGCGATCGCGGCGAGATGCGCCGAGCCGACCAGCATAACGTCGCAGCCCTGGCCGAAGTCCCGGATCAGGGCGCGGGTGTATTCGCGTTTCACCGTGGCTTCAGTGCCGAGCACCGAGACGCGCTTTGAGCGCGACGCGCTGCAGGCCGGCTTGATCGCCGGCACGGTGCCGACGAAGGGTACGGTGAACCGCGCCCGCAGGCTCGGCAGCACGATGGTCGACGCGGTGTTGCAGGCGATCACGATGATGTCGGGCGCGTGCGCCTCGATCAGCTCCGCCATCAGCGGCACGACCCGCGCGACCAGCGCTTCCTCACTGTGCTTGCCGTAGGGAAAGAAGGCGTCGTCGGCGACGTAGAGGTAATCGGCGTCGGGCCGCGCCTTCACCACTTCGCGGAACACGGTGAGGCCGCCGAGGCCGGAATCGAATACGAGGATGCGCATGGTGCGGCAGGATGGGATCAATCGAGGGCGAGATCGAGGCTACGGCCAGCATAGCGGATTCGGCCGGGCCTGGAGGGCCGCTTTCAGCTCTCCCCGAACACCCGCTTGAAGATCGTGTCGACCCCCTTGAGGTGGTAGCCGAGGTCGAAATTGGCCGCGAGCTCCGCCTCCGACAGGTATTTCCGCACCTCCGGATCGGCCTTGAGCAGGCTGAGAAAATCGCTGCCGCCCTGCCACACCTTCATGGCGTTGCGCTGGACGAGGCGATAGGCGTCCTCGCGCGGCGCGCCTTTCTGGGTGAGCGCCAGAAGGACGCGCTGGGAGTGGATGAGCCCGCCCAGGCGGTCGAGGTTCTTCTGCATGTTCTCGGGATAGACGACGAGCCGCTCGATCAGCCCGGCGAGGCGGTTGAGCGCGAAGTCGAGCGTCACCGTGGCGTCGGGGCCGATCATCCGCTCGACCGAGGAGTGCGAGATATCGCGCTCGTGCCACAGCGCGACATCCTCCAGCGCCGGCATCACATAGGCCCGCACCATGCGCGCGAGCCCGGTCAGATTCTCCGACAGCACCGGGTTGCGCTTGTGCGGCATCGCCGAGGAGCCCTTCTGGCCCGGCGAGAAATACTCCTCCGCCTCCAGCACCTCGGTGCGCTGCAGGTGGCGGATCTCGGTCGCCAGCCGCTCGATCGAGGAGGCGACGACGCCGAGCGTCGCGAAATACATGGCGTGGCGGTCGCGCGGGATCACCTGGGTCGAGACCGGCTCGACGGTGAGGCCCATCGCCTTCGCCACATGGGCTTCGACCGCCGGATCGATCTGGGCGAAGGTGCCGACCGCGCCGGAGATCGCGCAGGTCGCGACCTCCTTGCGCGCCGCCTCGAGGCGCGCGCGGGCGCGGGAGAACTCGGCATAGGCATAGGCGAGCTTGAGGCCGAAGGTCGTCGGCTCGGCGTGGATGCCGTGGGAGCGGCCGACCGTCGGCGTCATCTTGTATTCGAAGGCGCGGCGCTTGAGCGCGGCGAGCACCTTGTCGACGCCTGCGATCAGAAGGTCGGCGGCGCGCACGAGCTGCACGTTGAGGCAGGTGTCGAGCACGTCCGACGAGGTCATGCCCTGGTGGACGAAGCGTGCCTCCGGCCCGACGATCTCGGCGAGGTGGGTCAGGAACGCGATGACGTCGTGCTTGACCTCGCGCTCGATCTCGTCGATCCGCGCGACGTCGAACACGGCGTCCTTGCCCTTGGCCCAGAGCGCGGCCGCGGCCTCCTTCGGCACGACGCCGAGCGCGGCGAGCGCGTCGGTCGCGTGGGCCTCGATCTCGAACCAGATCCGGAAGCGCGTCTGCGGGTCCCAGATCGCGGCCATTTCCGGCCGGGTGTAGCGGGGGATCATGCGGCGGCTCTATCAGAGTGGCGCCAAGGCGGCAATCACAACGGCGTGGCGGATCGATTTTGCGGGTAAGGTGCGATCCTCGGCAGTATTCAGGGAGGGGTCCCATCCGAGACAAAGTCGTCGTCATCACCGGCGCGACGTCGGGCATCGGCCGGATCGCGGCGGAAAGGCTCGCCGGGCAGGGCGCCCGCATCGTCATGGTCGCCCGCGACCGCGCCCGGGCGGAGGAGACGCTGGCGCGACTGCGCGCAGCTCGGCCCCGGCGCGGCGCATCGCGTCCATTATGCCGACCTGTCGCTCATCGCCGAGGTGAAGAAGGTCGGGGCCGAGATCGCCGCGGCCGAGCCGCGCATCGATGTCCTCGTCAACAATGCCGGCAGCATGTTCGGGCGTCGCTTGCTCACCGCAGAAGGACTCGAGCGGACCTTCGCGCTCAATCACATGAGCTATTTCGTGCTCACGCACTGTCTGCGCGAAAGCCTCGTTGCGGCGGCGGACGCATCGTCAACACGGCCTCCAACGCGCATCTGCGGGCGACGCTCGATTTCGGCGACCTGCAGACGAAGAACGGCTACGTGCCGACGCTCGCCTATGCGCCGCTCCAAGCTGTGCAACGTCCTGTTCACCCGCGAGCTTGCCCGCCGGCTCGCCGGCACCGGCGTCACCGCGAACTGCCTGCATCCCGGCTTCGTCGCGACGAATTTCGGGCAGCGCGATGCCGGCTTGTTCGGATGGGGCATGCGCCTTGCGATGCTGTTCGCCGCGCGCCCCGAGCCCGGCGCCGACACCATCGTCCATCTCGCGAGCTCGCCCGAGGTCGAAGGCGTCAGCGGCCGTTACTTCTATAACTCCCGCGAGATCGCGCCGAGCCCGGCGGCGCAGGACGATGCGGTCGCCGCGCGGCTGTGGCGGGAGAGCGAGAAGATCGCGGGCTTGGCCTGACGGCGCCTTCGCCGCCTCACGCCGCTTCGCCGCGGGCCTGCGCCGCGGCCGCGCGGATCGCGGCGATGTTGCTGCGGTAGTGGGCCGGCCCGCCCTTGAACGCCGCGGAGCCAGCGACCAGCACGTTGGCGCCGGCGCGCACGATCTCGGCTGCGTTGTCGGGCGTCACGCCGCCGTCGACCTCGATGTCGATCGGCCGCCCGGCCGCCATCGCCCGCAGCCGGGCGATCTTTTCCAGCGCGGCAGGGATGAACTTCTGGCCGCCGAAGCCGGGATTGACCGACATCACCAGGATGAGATCGACGAGGTCGATGACCGGCTCGATCATGATGTCGGGGGTGCCGGGATTGAGCGTCACGCCGGTCCTTTTTCCCGAGCGCGCGGATCGCCTGCAGCGAACGGTGGACATGCGGCCCGGATTCGACGTGCACGGTGATGACGTCGGCGCCGGCCTTGGCGAAGGCCTCGAGATAGGGGTCGCACGGCGCGATCATCAGGTGGACGTCGAACGGCTTCGTCGTGTGCGGCCGCAGCGCCTTCACGATGTCGGGACCGATGGTGATGTTGGGCACGAAATGGCCGTCCATGACGTCGACATGGACCCAGTCGGCGCCCGCGGTATCGATCGCGCGCACCTCCTCGCCGAGCTTGGCGAAGTCGGCGGACAGGATCGATGGGGCGATGGTGAGCGGGCGATGCATCGGCGTCTCCGGCAACCCTGCCCGCCTAACACGCATTGCCGGAACGGCGCAAATACGAAGGTCTGAATACCAGGGTCCAAATACCAAGGTCGCAAATACCAAGGTCGGTGGTGGCGGCGGCGGCGATTTCCCCTATATCTCCCTCGTTCCGTTCCCACCGAAGCCGGCTTCCGGCGCCTTTCACGGGAAAGATCATATGGCTCGCACCGACGCGATCGTGCTCGGCGCCGGTATCGTCGGCGTCTCGGTGGCCTTGCATCTCGCCAAGCGCGGCCTCGCCGTCGCGCTGGTGGACCGCGGCGAACCGGGGCAGGGCACGTCTTATGGCAACGCCGGCATCATCGAGGCCAACACGCTGTTCCCGGCGAGCTTCCCGGGAAGCCTCTCCGCGCTCGTCCGCATCGCGCTCAAGCAGGCGCCGGAAGCGGACTACCACGTCGGATTTCTCGCCAAGGTCGCGCCCTGGCTCGTTCGCCTTCCGCCACTATTCCTCGCCGGAGCGCCTCGTCGAGACCATGCAGGCGATGCGGCCGCTGTTCTCCCGCGCGGTCAGCGAGCACGAAGCGCTGATGGCGGAGTCGGGCGCCGAGCGCTACATGCGCCACACCGGCTGGCTCAAGCTCTACCGCAGCGACAAGGGCCTTGCCGGCACCGCGCGCGAGCGCGCCATCGCGACCGAGCTCGGCATGCCGCTGCGCGTGCTCGACGCCGAGGCGGCGCGCGCCCTCGAGCCGTCGCTCGCGCCGGTGTTCCGTCATGCCGTGTTCTGGGAGCACGCGGCGAGCGTCTCCAATCCGCTCGCGGTGACGCAGGCCTATGTCGCCCGGTTCAAGGCGCTCGGCGGCGTCACCGTGAAGGGCGACGCCATGCGTCTCCACCAGACCGCCGGCCGCTGGCGCGTCGACACCGCGGAAGGGCCGATCGATGCGCAGGCCGCGGTGGTGACGCTCGGGCCGTGGGCGCCGGACCTGCTCAACCCCCTCGGCATCAAGCTGCCGCTCGCGGTCAAGCGCGGCTATCACCGCCACTTTCGCCCGCGCGGCAATGCGGGGCTCGCGCGGCCGATCCTCGATGCCGAGAACGGCTATTGCATCGTGCCGATGGAGCAGGGCATCCGCATCACCACCGGCGCCGAATTCGCCGCGCGCGACGCCGCGCCGACGCCGGTGCAGTTCGCCCGGGTGCTGCCGCGGGCGAACGAGCTGTTCCCGCTCGGCGACGCGGTCGAGGCGCAGCCCTGGCTGGGCGCGCGGCCGTGCTTTGCCGATTCGCGCCCGGTGATCGGCAAGGCGCCGGGCCGGCCGGGCCTGTGGCTCGCCTACGGCCACGGCCATTCCGGCCTCACGCTCGGGCCGGTGACCGGGCGACTCGTGGCGGAGATGATGACCGGCGCGACGCCGTTCTGCGACCCGGCGCCGTACCGGGCGGAGCGATTCGGGTAGCGGCTGCTCGCTGTCGATCGCGCAAAACGAAAATGGCCGGGACGAGCCCGGCCATTTCCATTTCAGCAGATCGAGACGAAGCTTACTGCTTGGCGTCGCCGGGGACCTCGCTGATCGTTTTCACCACGCTCGAGGTCGGGCGCTGGCTCACCGTCGGCAGCTTCTGGTCCTTCAGCATCGCCTCGTCGTATTGCGGAAGCGTCTTCACCCTCTCCTTCGGCACCATGTGGACGACCTTGAAGCCGCCGGCCTTGAGCTGCGCGAGAATCTCGGGCAGCGCGATCGATGTGCCCTTCTGGAAGTCGTGCATCAGGATGATGCCCTTGCCCTGCTTGTTGACCTTCGCGATCAGGCTCTTGATCAGCTGATCGGGCTTGTGGATCTTGAAGTCGAAGGAGTCGATGTCGGTCGAGAAGCTCGCGATGTTGCGCTCGCCGAGATAGGTCAGCATCTCCGGCGGATGGCGCAGCGCCGGGAAGCGGAAGAACGGAGCGATCGGGGCGCCCTGCGCATAGTAGTTCACCGCGCTGAAGCCCTTCTCGATCTCTTCCTTGGCCTCGTCGGGCGTCTTCGCCTTCGACAGGTCCGCATGCGACCAGGTGTGGGTGCCGACGGTGTGGCCGGCGGCGAGAACCTGCTTGAGGATCTCAGGATAGTAGGTCGCGTGCTTGCCGATGTTGAAGAACGTCGCGCGCAGGCACTCGTCGGCGAGCGCCTTCAGGACGGCGGTGCGTGTGACCAAGCCACGGACCGTCGTCGAAGGTCAGCACGATTTCGTGGTCGCGCAGGAAGTCCATCGTCTTGAAGTGCTGCGAACCGAAGCCCGGACCGCCGGTGGTGTCGATCTCGACGACGCGCGAGACCTTCATGGCGTTCGGGTTGTTGCAGACGATGTCCGGCGCCTTGAGCGGTGCCGGCGCAGGCGCGGGGGCCGCGACGGGCGCAGGCGCAGCAACGGGAGCCGCGGCCGGCGCGGGAGCCGCAGCCGCCGTCGGGGCCGCTCCGGCAGGCCGGATGGTCGGCGCGATCGGCGCCGGCTGATATTGGGCGACCACCATCGGCTTCGACGCCGGGGCGGGCGCAGCGGGCAGCGGCCGGGCCGGAACGCGGCCCGCGGCGCGACGGGCGGCCGGCGAGCAACAACGGGCGGGGCAGCAGCGGGCGCGACCGGCGGTGAATCAACGGCGGGAAGCGCGGCGTCGGCGACAGTGTCGCCATCCGGCGCCGCGAGCAGCCTCGGCCGTATCCGGAGCATTGGCGGCCATCTCGACGGGCGCATCAGCGGTGTCTGCGGCCGCCGTTTCGGCCGGCTCGGCCGGTGCGACCGAAGCCGCCTCGCTGGCAACCGCCGGCGCAGGTTCCACGGCCACGGGAGCCGGCGTCTCGACACGGGCTTGCAATGCCGCCGGGAGCCCAACGTCCCGCCTGCACGATGCCGTATGCCGCCAAGGTAATGATTGCGATTATGCCGCCCACAATAGCCGCGCGCATCAGATCAACTCCTCTATGCCGCCGAAGCTTCAGACCCCGGTCGGCAGCAGTGAGGTCGTCGTCGTTCCGACCATCTCAATCTGTCGTCGCGAAGCCCCACCGGGTTCTAGGATACCAAACCGCCCCGTCCGAAGCTATTGCAGCCGGACGAAACCGTTACAGAAGAATGAACTTTCACTTCTTTTAGGCGTGTTTTAGGCGGCGGCCCGAAAATTTTCCCCGGTAGGACGGCACCGCACCCGGGAACTTCAGCGCTTCCGCCTCGAAAACGCCACGCGCAATCGCCCGGGCCACAACCTGGGCGGCAGCGCTGCCGATCGCCATCAGGTCGAACACGGGATTCGGAAGCACGACCCGGCCGGTCGCCGCCGCGAATACGATGTCGCCGTCGAGCGGCGTGTGCACGGGGTGGATGGCAAGGGCGAAGCCGTCCTGGGCCATCACCGCGAGATGGCGCGCTTGCGCCTTGGTGAGCGCTGCGTCGGTCGCCACCACGACAAGGGTGGTGTTCATGCGCGGCGCGCCCTTGGTGCGCGGCAGCAGGGCGGCCGGCGGCACATGGCCCGGGAAGCCGCGGCCGCCGAATTCGGCGCCGAGCTCGAAGGGGGCCGCCCAGAAGGATGGTCCGTCGCCGACCACCACGCCGCCGGCGGCATTGACCGCGGCGAGCGCGGCGACGGTGAAGCCGCCGTCGATCTTCACCGAGGCCGAGCCGATGCCGCCCTTGAAGTTGACCGTGGTCGCACCGAGCCCGGCGCCGACGCTGCCGAGCGCGAAGTCGGCGCGCGCCGCCTCGGCCGCGGCAAAGCCGAGCTCGCGATAGGGCGGGTAGCGGCCCCACTCCTTGTCGCCGCCGTTGAGGAGATCGAACAGGATCGCCGCCGGCACCAACGGCACCCGCGCGTTTCCGACCGCATAGCCGCGGCCGATGCTGCGCAGATAGGCCTGCACTCCGCCCGCGGCATCGAGCCCGAACGCCGAGCCGCCGGAGAGCGTGATGGCATCGATGCGATCGACGGTGCGGGAGGGATCGAGGAGATCGGTCTCGCGGGTGCCCGGCCCGCCGCCGCCGATGTCCACCGAGACCACGGTCGGCTCGTCGAAAATGATGGCCGTCGTGCCGGTGGCGATGCGGGCATCGCTGGCGTGGCCGACCCGGATGCCGGCGATGTCGGTCAGAAGATTGCGCGGACCTGGCGTCACGGGATGCTCCGCGTTGGGGCGATCGGATGCGAGCGCGGGAAGCGGAGACGATTTCGAAGGCGTGGTCAATCGGCCGCTGCGCCGCCGGCATCACATGCCGTTCACGATGCCGCGTGCGCGTGCGCGGCCGGGTTGCGCCGGCTCGTCCGATGGCGCATCAAAGCGCCCATGAGTGCCGACATCACCTTTGCTGCCGCGTTCTTCGCCGGGCTGTTGAGCTTCCTGTCGCCCTGCGTGCTGCCGCTGGTGCCGCCCTATCTCGTCTATCTCGCCGGCGCTTCGCTCGAGCGCTTCGCCGATGCCGAGCCCGAGCGGCAGGTCAAGCGCGAGACGGTGTTCGCGGCGCTGTTGTTCGTCGCCGGCTTCTCGACCGTGTTCGTCGCCTTCGGCGCGAGCGCAAGTGCGATCGGCGCGCTCGTCGCAGGCATGGTCGCGCGAGCTCGCGATCGTCGCCGGCATCGCGATCATCGTGATGGGTTTGCATTTCCTCGGCATCACCCGTTTCGCCTTCCTCATGTTCGAGAAGCGGGCGCCGATGTCGCGCCCGGTCGGACTTTGGGGCGCCTATGCGATGGGGCTCGCCTTCGCCTTCGGCTGGACGCCGTGCATCGGGCCGATCCTCGCGGCGATCCTCGCGGTCGCGGCGTCGCGCGAGACCGTCGCCAAGGGCGCGATGCTGCTCGCGGTCTATTCGGCCGGGCTCGGCATTCCGTTTCTGCTCGCGGCCTTTGCCATCGAGCCCTGTGCCGCCTTGATCGCCCGCTTCAAGCGCCATCTCGAGACCGATCGAGAAGGCCATGGGCGCGCTCCTCGTGCTCACCGGCATCGCCTTCCTCACCGGCTTCGTCGGCGAGGCGAGCAACTATCTGCTGGAGCTGTTCCCGGCGCTCGGCCGCATCGGGTAGGCGCCGACGCCACGTAGCCCGCATGAGCGGAGCGACATGCGGGATTGCGCTGAGATCGACGCGACTGCTCGTCCCGGATATCGCTGCGCTCATCCGGGCTACGCGAAGCTCCTCATCGCCTCACGTCGGCGTCGGGATGGCCCGCTTGTCCGGGGCGACCGCGATCCCGCCGGCCTCGCCGGTCGCGAGCGCGATCACTTTGTGCCAGGCGCGGATCGCGAAACCCAGCGGTTTCGGCAGCGCATGCCGGCAGACCGCGAGCTTGCGTACCGCGACCGGCACCCGCCACAGGCTTCGACTGCCGGCGGGAAAGAACGCCATGTCGCCGGGCCCGAGCCGGCGCTCCGTGCCGCTCTCGTCGGTGACGAACACCTCGCCCGAGATCACGTGCACCATCTCGTCGACGCCGTAATGCCAGTTGAAACGGCCGGCCGTGCACGACCATGCGACGACGACCGTGGTGCCGTCGGCGCTGCGCGCCAGCTCGCGGGCGCGCGCCTGCGGCGTGCCGTCGACGATCCAGCCCGGAGGGATGGGCGCGGGATCGAGCGCGACGGTTGATGGGATCGGCGAAGATGATCTGCATGGCGGCCCCCGCGTTGTGCAGACGATGATTGCCGGTCGCGGCCCGGTGTGGGTGCCGCGTGTCGCCATTCGCCAATTTGAAGTGCGATGACGACCGCCGATTTTGACCACGGTCCGACTGGGGAGTCTTCAGAATTCGGCAATCATGCTTAGCAGCGCGTTTGGGAAATCCCATGCCGTCTAAACGCGTCATTCCGGGGCGCGCGTGAGCGCGAACCCGGAATCCAGGCCTTTCGGCGGTAAGGTCTGGATTCCGGGTTCCGGCCTGAGGCCGGCCCCGGAATGACGGTTCAATATGTCGTGGCCTCGCGCACGCGAGAGGCTGCGCGAGGGAACCGTTACTGGTTCTCGAAATAGCTCAGCTTGCCGTCCGGGCCCTTCTTCCAGGTGTAGAGCACGTAGCGGTCCTTCGGCTTGCCGGCGACCGTGTAGCCGTTGATGTCGCCCTTCTTGTCGAACGAGACTTCGCCGAGCACGGTGTCGAACGCCTTGCCGGAGTGCATCACCTCGGCGACCTTCTTGGGATCGAGCGACTTCGCCTGCTCGGCCGCCTGCTTGATGATCTGCACCGCGGCGTAGCTGTAGAGCGTGTAGGCCTGCGGCTCGAAGCCGCGCTTCTTGCGGAACAGCTCGACGATGTCCTTGTTCTTCGGGTTGGTGCGCGGGTCCGGCGAGAACGTCATCAGCGTGCCGTCGGCGCCGGGGCCGGCGATCGCCGCGAACTCGTCGTCGGCCATGCCGTCGCCGCCCATCAATGGCGCCTTCACGCCCTGGTCGCGCATCTGCCGCACGATGAGGCCGGCGGTGTCGTGCAGGCCGCCCCAATAGATGAGGTCGGGATTGGCGGCCTTGAGCTTGGAGACGACGGCGGTGAAGTCCTTGTCGTCCTTGTTGACGCCCTCGAACATCACCTCCTTGACGCCCTTGGCGTTCATCGCCTTGCGGGTCTCCTCGGCGAGGCCCTGCCCGTAGGTCGTCTTGTCGTGGATGACGGCGACGCGCTTGCCCTTGAACTGCTGACCGATGATGGCACCGGCGGCGGTTCCCTGCTGGTCGTCGCGGCCGCACACCCGGAACACGTTCCACATGTTGCGGTCGGTGACCTTGGGGTTGGTCGCGGCCGGCGTGATCACCAGCATGCCGTTCTCCATGTAGACGTCGGAGCCCGGGATGGTGACGCCGGAGTTGAAGTGGCCGATGACGTATTTCACCCCGTCGGCGGCGAACTTGTTGGCCGTCGACACGCCTTCCTTGGGATCGGCGCGGTCGTCGCCGACGCTCAGCACGATCTTCTGGCCGAGAATGCCGCCCTTGGCGTTGATGTCCTCGACCGCCTGCTCGACGCCCTGCTTGAGCTGGGCGCCGAAGGCGGCGCTGCCGCCGGTCATGGGACCGCCGACCGCGATCTTGACGTCCGCCAGCGCCCCGCCCGGGGTGAGCGCAAGGCCGAGGGCCAGGGCGAATGCCGGACCCGTTGCGAAATGTGAAATCCTCAATGTCATGGCTGATGTCTCCCCGAACGGCGCTCGCGCCGTGCAACAAAGGACAGGTTTAAGTCCAACCTACGCCGATTGAAGACGGGCCGTATGCGGCGCCGTGACGCGTTCCACCCTTTCAGCCGGCGCGGCGCAGAAACCCGTACTGCCGCGCCATCTGCCGGGCCCGCATAGTGCGAAATCCCGCCGCAAAAAAGGCGGTCACCACGGCGGTGTCCAGGAGATAGGCGGGGATCGAGACGAGCACGCCGTCGAACAGCGCAAAGTGGATGAAGCGCACCGCGGCGGCGAGAATGAGCATGTAGAGGACGCCCTGCCGCCACGGCCGCCAGGTCTGGGCGATGGCGCGGCCGGCGATGAACGCGGCCCCGCCGCCGAGGAACACGGTGACGAGGAGGAAGGGGCCGGGATCGAACGAGAAGTCGAGCATGGGCTCAGCCTTGCGCCGGCGGCGCGGCGGCATGTGCCCCGCCTTCGAGATAGGCGGCCCGCACCTCGGGCCGGTTGAGGAGCTCGCGGCCGGTGCCGGAGAGCGCGATCTCGCCGTTGACCATCACGTAGCCGCGATGGGCGAGCTTCAGCGCGTGATAGGCGTTCTGCTCGACGAGAAATACCGTGAGCCCGTCGCGCGCGTTGAGCTTGCCGATGATGTCGAAGATCTGGCGTGCGATCAGCGGCGCCAAACCGAGCGAAGGCTCGTCGAGAAGCAGCAGGCGCGGCCGGCCCATCAGCGCGCGGGCGATGGCGAGCATCTGCTGCTCGCCGCCCGACAGCGTGCCGCCGCGCTGGGCAAGCCGCTCGCGCAGCCGCGGGAACAGCTCGAGCACGCGGTCGAGGTCGCCGGACTCTGCCGCGACGCCGGCCGCGAGCGCGCCCATCTGCAGGTTCTCGAGCACGGTCATCCGCGGGAAGATCCGCCGTCCTTCCGGCGATTGGGCGATGTGGAGCCGCGCGATCTCGTGGGTCGGCAGCCGCGTGATGTCGCGTCCGGCGAAGACGACGCTGCCCTCGCGGGCGCGCGGATTGCCGCACACCGTCATCATCAGGGTCGACTTGCCGGCGCCGTTCGCGCCGATCAGCGTGACGATCTCGCCGTCGCCGACCTCGAGGTCGATGCCCTTGAGCGCGATGATGTTGCCGTAATAGGCCTTCACGCCACGCACGCGAGAGAAGCGCGGTCACAGCCCGACCTCCGCTTCGACCTTTTCGACCTCTTCGTCCTCGACGCCGAGATAGGCGGCGATGACTTTGGGGTCGGTGCGGATCGCGGCCGGCGCGCCGTCGGCGATCTTGACGCCGTAGTCGAGCACGACGATGTGGTCGGAGATGCTCATCACCACGCTCATGTCGTGCTCGATCAGGAGCACCGAGACCTTGTGGTCGGCGCGGATCGTCAGGATCAGCGTGTTGAGCTCGGCGCTTTCGCGCGGATTGAGGCCGGCGGCGGGCTCGTCGAGGCAGAGCAGCACCGGATCGGTGCACATCGCGCGCGCGATCTCGAGCCGGCGCTGCGCGCCGTAGGGCAGCGCGCCGGCGGGATCGTCGGCGCGGGCGATGAGGCCGGTGAGCGCGAGCCAATGCCGCGCCTTCTCGATCGCACCGCGCTCGGCGCGGCCATAATGGGCGAGCCCGAACATGCCGAGCACCGTGTAGCCCGAGGCGCGCATCAGCGGGTTGTGCTGGGCGACCAGCAGATTCTCGAGCACCGTCATGCCCGGAAACAGGCGGATGTTCTGGAACGTGCGGGCGACCCGGGCGCGGCGGGCGACGAGATAGTCGGGCATGCGCTCGAGCAGGAACAGCGCGCCGTCGCCGCGCGACAGGCTGCGCGCATCGCGGAAGGTGAGCGCGTCGAGCTCGTCCCATATGGCGGCATCGCCGTGGGCGAGCGCGATCCGCCCTTCGCTCGGCTTGTAGAAGCCGGTGATGCAGTTGAACACGGTGGTCTTGCCGGCGCCGTTCGGCCCGATCAGCGCGGTGATGTCGCCGCGCCCGACGGTGAACGAGAGGCCGTTGACGGCGACGAGGCCGCCGAACCGCATGGTCAGATGCTCGACCCGCAGGAGCGCCTCGCTCACCCGCGTCCCTCCTTGACGAGGCTCGCCGCGATCGCCTTGCGCTCGACGAGATGCACCGAGGCGTGGCGCGTCGAGATCAGCCCGCGCGGCCGCACCACCATGATCACCACCATGGCGAGGCCGAACAGCAGCATGCGGTACTGGGTCGGGATCGAAGTCGCTGCCGAACACCTCCTTGAGCACGTCGAGCTCGCGCAACGCCTCGGTGCCGCCGATCATGATGATGGCGGCGATGGCGACGCCGAGCTGGCTGCCCATGCCGCCGAGCACGACGATGGCGAGGATCGTCGCCGATTCCATGAAGGTGAAGGATTCCGGCGAGATGAAGCCCTGCCGCGCGGCGAAGAACGAGCCGGCGAAGCCGCCGAAGCCGGCGCCGATCGCGAACGCGGTGAGCTTCGTCGTCGTGGTGTTGATGCCGAGCGAGCGGCAGGCGATCTCGTCTTCGCGCAGCGCCTCCCAGGCGCGCCCGACCGGCAGCCGGCGCAGCCGCACGGTGACGAAGGCGGTCAGCGCGACGAGCGCGAGGATCACGTAGTAGAGGAAGATCGTCCGGTAGATCGGGCTGAATTCGAGGCCGAAGGTCGCGGCGAAGCCTTCGTCGGTGGCGTTGAAGGGAATGCCGAAGAAGGTCGGGCGCGGAACGCCGGTGATGCCGGCATAGCCGTTGGTGACCGGGACCCAGTTGATCAGCACCAGCCTGATGATCTCGCCGAAGGCGAGGGTGACGATGGCGAGATAGTCGCCGCGCAGCCGCAGCACCGGAAAGCCGAGCATGATGCCCCAGAACGCGGCGAGGATGCCGGCGAGCGGCAGCAGCATGAAGAACGACAGCCCGAAGGTCTGCGACAGCAGCGCGTAGGAATAGGCGCCGACCGCATAGAAGGCGACGTAGCCGAGATCGAGCAGGCCGGCGAGCCCGACGACGATGTTGAGGCCGAGCCCGAGCATCACGTAGATCAGAATCTGGATGCCGAAATTGTCGACCCATTTCACCGCACCGGCGAGGCCGGTGATCCACACCACGATGAGCGGATAGACGACGACGAATCCCGCGGCGAGCGGCACCGCGATGGCTTTGAGCGCCGTCGCTTTCTCCGGCGCCACGGCCTTGCGCGGCGCCACCGCACGCCGCGCCCGCCACGGCGTGACGACGAGGCTGCCGAACAGCCGGCCCGCCATCGCGAGGATCACGAACACCGCGAGCAGCGGCCATCGCGTCTCCAGCACGAGGTCGTTGTGGATGTCCTGCACGGCATGAAAGCCGATCAGCGGCAGGAACATCCCGAACGCGATCAACCCCGCGACGCCCGCGTCCTTGAGCGCGTGCGCGATGTCGGTTTTGGTGGTGGGAAGCGCCGACGGCGGCGCTTCGACGCCGCGGGCGGTCATCTCACACCTTCTCCACGTCCGGGCGGCCGAGCAGGCCCTGGGGCAGGAAGATCAGGGTGATGGCGAGAATCGAGAAGGCGGCGACGTCCTTGTAGTCGATCGAGAAGTAGGCCGACCACATGGTCTCGACGAGGCCGATCAGGAGGCCGCCGACGACGGCGCCCGGCAGCGAGCCGATGCCGCCGAGCACGGCGGCGGTGAATGCCTTCACGCCCGGCGTGAAGCCGTCGTTGAAGTTCACCACGCCATAATACATGAGGTACATCGTGCCGGCGACGGCGGCGAGCGCGGCGCCGATCACGAAGGTGATCGAGATGGTGCGGTCGACGTCGACCCCGAGCAGCGCCGCCATCTTCTGGTCCTGCTCGCAGGCGCGCTGGGCGCGGCCGAGCGCGGTGCGAGTCACCACGTACCAGAACACCGCGAGCATCGCCGCGGTCACCACCCAGATCAGCAATTGCCGGTACGACAGCGTGACCTGGTAGCCCTCGTGCGACATCACCACGAACTCGCCCTGCAGCAGCGGCGGGATCGACTTGTTGCGCGGCCCCTGCGCGACCTGGACGAAGTTCGCGAGGAAGATCGACATGCCGATCGCCGAGATCAGCGGCGCGAGGCGGAACGACCCGCGCAACGGCCGATAGGCGAGCCGCTCGATCGTCCAGTTGACGAGCGAGGTGAGCAGCATCGCGACGATGAGCATGACCACCAGCGCGATCGCGACCGAGGAGATGCCGAGCCAGGTGGTGACGACGAGGAAGGTGATGAGCGCGATGAAGGCCGACACCATGAAGACGTCGCCGTGGGCGAAGTTCACCATGCCGATGATGCCGAACACCATGGTGTAGCCGATGGCGATCAGGCCGTAGATCGAACCGAGCGTAATGCCGTTGATCAGTTGCTGGATGAAGACTTCCATGCGGCCCCCGTTCCCCGGCGGTTCATGCCGACCCGGCGGCATGGCTAACAGGAACCCTCTCTCCCGTGCGGCGTCAAGCCGCCCGGCGGCCCCCGCGGGCCGATTTGTTCCAGCAATCCCCGCTTTCGTGCCTTTCGTAAGCGGTCGGGTGCGGCCATTTTTCGGCTGTGTCGATCGGGCCCCGCGGGCGGCTGCCTCGCGCGCGGGTGCCTGTCCCTTTCCCTCCCCGTCTTCGGGGAGGGAAAGGGTGGTTCTTTTCGAGGGCGCGCGGCAGACCCCGACCCCAGCCCTCCCCGAAACGGCAGGGAGAGAGAAGACCGACACGGAGAAGGAGAAGAGGAGACGCCCATGACTCGGATGAAGGCCGAGGATTTCACCGCGCCCGACCGCCCGTTCACGGGCCGCGAATACCTCGAAAGCCTGCGCGACGGCCGCGAGATCTACATCTACGGAGAGCGGGTCGACGACGTCACCACCCATCCGGCGTTCCGCAACGCCGCGCGCACCATCGCCAAGCTCTATGATTCGCTCCACGATCCCGCGACCAAGGCGACGCTGACCTGTCCGACCGACACCGGCAATGGCGGCTACACCCACAAGTTCTTTCGCGTCGCCAAGTCGCGCGACGACCTGATCGCCCAGCGCGAGGCGATCGCTGCCTGGGCGCGGATGTCCTACGGCTGGATGGGCCGCACGCCCGACTACAAGGCGTCGCTGATGAATACGCTCGGCGCCAACGCCGCGTTCTACGACAAGTTCGCGGCGAACGCGAAGAACTGGCACCGCCGTGCGCAGGACCACGTGCTGTTCATGAACCACGCGATCGTCAATCCGCCGGTCGACCGCGCCAAGGCGGCGGACCAGGTCAAGGACGTCTTCATCACCATCCAGAAGGAGACCGACGCCGGCATCTACGTGTCCGGCGCCAAGGTGGTGGCGACGTCGTCCGCGCTCACCCACTACAACTTCCTCGGCCAGAACGCGGCGATGCCGATCAACGATTCCGATCTCGCGGTGATGTTCATCGCGCCGATGAACGCGCCGGGCGTCAAGCTGTTCTGCCGCGCCTCCTATGAGCTGATGGCGAGCGTGATGGGCACGCCGTTCGACTATCCGCTCTCCTCGCGCTTCGACGAGAACGACGCCATCTTCGTGTTCGACAACGTGCTGATCCCGTGGGAGGACGTGCTGCTCCACCGCGACATCGAGAAGATCAAGGTCTTCTATCCGCGGTCGGGCTTCCTCAACGGCTACCAGTTCCAGGGCTGCACGCGGCTCGCGGTGAAGCTCGATTTCATGGTCGGCATCATCGCCAAGGCGCTGCGCGCGACCGGCGCCGAGGAGTTTCGCGGCAACCAGGCGATGCTCGGCGAGGTGATCGCGTGGCGCAACCTGTTCTGGGCGATCTCCGACGCCATGGCGATGAATCCGGTGCCGTGGGTCGGCGACACCGTGCTGCCCAATGCGCAGTCCGGCGCGAGCTACCGCGTGTTCGCCGGCGACGCCTATGGCCGCATCAAGGAGATCGTTCAAAAGATCGTCGCCTCGGCGCTGATCTACCTGCCGTCCTCGGCGAAGGATTTCGACAATCCGGAGATCGACAAGTACCTCGCGAAATACGTGCGCGGCTCCCACGGCATCGGCTACCGCGAGCGCATCAAGATCATGAAGCTGTTGTGGGACGCGGTCGGCACCGAATTCGGCGGCCGCCATGAGCTCTATGAGATGAACTACGCCGGCAACCACGAGGACATCCGCATCCAGGCGATGTGGAATGCCCGCGGCTCCGGCGCGCTCGATGCGATGATGGCGCTCGCCGAAACCTGCATGGCCGATTACGACGAGAACGGCTGGACCGGCTCGACCTGGCTCAATCCGGGCGATGCCTCCGGTCCCGCGACGGGTGCGCGGGCGGCGGAGTAAGGCTGCGACGCCGGGTGCTGCAATTCGCACCTCCCGAACGGTACGGCGATCGTCTACATACGGCTCATGAACTGGAATGACCAGCGGCCGGACGATGCCATGGCCGGCGCTTTCGATGCGATCGGGCCGGACCCGGTCGCGACCGTGCCGGTGCCGCAATTTCGCGAGGCGATGAGCCGGCTCGGCGCCGCCGTCCATGTGGTGACGACGGCAGGGCCCGCCGGCAAGACCGGCTTTACCGCAACCGCCGTGTGCTCGGTGTCGGACGCGCCGCCGACCCTCCTCGTGTGCCTGCACCGGCGCAACCACACCGGGCCGATCCTGCGCGAAAACAAAGTGTTCTGCGTCAACACGCTGGGCGCCGAATGCGAGGCGGTGGCCGACATCTTCGCCGGCCGCACCGGCGCGGTCATGAGCGACCGCTTCCTCACCGGGGCGTGGACGACGATGACGACCGGGTCGCCGCTGCTCGCTTCCGCAGTGGTCGGGTTCGATTGCCGGGTCGTCGAGATCAAGGCGGTCGCGAGCCACAACGTGATCTTCGGCGCCGTCGTCGACATCAGGATCGGTCCTGCCGGACCCGCGCTGCTCTATCACCAGCGAGCGTATAAGCTGGTATAACTGAAGGTTCGCAATTATTCGTTGCAATGCGATAGCTGCCCTGATTTGGGTGTTCGATGGCGCGCATCACGATTGCGACAATATTGCGGCCCAGCTCGTGGTTCCATCTCAACTATCTGTGACGGTTCCGGCGAGATCGTCGCATTGCACCGAGGTCGTGAACTGTACCTACGTCGTGGGTGTTGATACTGTCATGATTGGAACCTTTGCTTCGCAATCTTCTTCATTGTGGGGCAAGGACAACAGGAGAGTACGTGATGAATCAGAACCCCCAGAACAACAATCCCGGCCAGCAGGGCGGCGGTCAGCACCAAGGGCGACCAGCAGCAGGGCGGCCAGAATCAAGGGGCGCACGGCCAGCATCAGCAGGGCGGCGGCCAGAAGCCCGGCCAGCAGACGCAGAACCCCGGCCAGAAGCCCGGCGGCGGTCAGCACGACGAGCGTCGCTGACGCCTGAACCATTGATTTCGCGAAGCCCCGCCGAAAGGCGGGGCTTCGTTCGTTTCGGTTAGCCGTCTCGGCACCGCAAGGAACGGAACCCGCGGCGCGCTGTGACGCGGGATAAGCGCCCGAATCGTCTGCAATTTTTGCGCGATTTGGACTAGATTCCCGGGATGGCACGCAGCTCCGTCCTGCCGCTGTTTCACCTCTACGGCGATCCGCCGGACGACCAGGCGTTCGATTTCGTTCACATCGAGACGATCTCGTCGCGCTCCTCGATCCACGACTGGACGATTCGCGCCCACCGCCATCGCAACCTGTTTCAGATCCTGGTGATCGTGCGCGGCGGCGGCGAGATGTCGTTCGAGGCGCGCACGATCGCATTCGACGCGCCGGTCGCGATCGTCATCCCCGCGACCACCGCCCACGGCTTCCGTTTCCGCGCCGACGCCACCGAAGGCTGGGTGCTCACCTTCACCGAGGACGTCGCCCACAGCCTCGGCGAGCGCTCCGGCGAGGCGCTGGCGGCGCTGCGCGCGCTTGCCGCGGACCCGGTGGTGCCGCTGCCGGGCGAGGCCGAGACAGCGCGGCTCGGCGCGCTGTGCGCCGATCTACACGAGGAGCGCTTCCTCGCCCGCCAGGGGTACCGGCTCGCGATGCGCGGCTATCTCGCGCTCCTCGCGATCGCGGTGGTGCGGCTCGCGGCGAGCCGGGCACGCACGGGCGCGGCGACGCTCATGCCCGCCGATCCGACCGTCGATGCGCTGCGCTACCTCGTGGAGGAGCATTTCCGCCGCGAACGCCAGCTCGCCTTCTATGCCGGCAAGCTCGCGATGACGCCCGATCGGCTCAACGATCACGTCAAGCGCGCCGCCGGCGTCACCGCCGGGCACATGATCCGGCAGCGCGTGCTCACCGAGGCGAAGCGCCAGCTCGTGTTCACCAACCAGCCGATCCACGAGATCGCCTACGACCTCACCTTCGCCGACCCCTCCCATTTCGCCCGTTTTTTCCGCAAGCAGACCGGCACCACGCCCCAGGCGTTCCGGGAGAAGGGGGGCGGGTAGGGAACCGCCGCTCTATTAAGGCAACGCTCATAATTGAAGGTCACCCTCGCATTCCACCTGATGCGGCGTTTTTGCCATGATTCAGCCAAAGCGCGTGGTTAACACCCGCTTCAGGGGAGCCACTTGCGGGAAGGGGGGCTCAGTACATGATGACACGTGGGTTCACTATCGCCTGGACGGCATCGTTGCTGGTCGCGGGCGCTTTTATCGTTCTCTCCGGAGAAAATTCACGCGCGCAGGCGCCCGGCGGCAGCTGCGAGGACGCAGCCCAGCTCGTCGTGCTGCCGTCGCCGCTCGCACCGTGGAAGGGGGCGCCGCTGCGCGTCGTCTTCGCGGCGGAAAAGCCGCTGCAGGGCGAGCTTTCGCTGGTCGCGCCCGACGGCAGTGTCGTGGCCGCTTCGCATGACCGGCATGGCGGACCGCCGTACTTCTGGTTCGCCGAGGTCGCGACGCCGGCTCGCTGGCACCTGGCATGCAAAGCTCGTGCGCGAGGGCGCGCCGGCTGAATGCAGCACCATCAACCAGGACATCGTTGTCGCCAAGGATCCGCCGCCGCGCCTCTCCGATGCGTCGGGCGGCGTCTGGGGCATGCGCAACAACTGGAATCGCGACACCGAGAACCTGTACTCGGCCTGGATCGAGAAGCTGTTCGACGCGCCGATCGATGCCACGCTGTCGTACAAGGCGCTGCACGAGGTGCTGCGCGACCAGTCGCGCAATTTCCTGTTCAACCATCTGGGCCTGAAGGAAGACCAGTCCAACATCATCATCCGTCCGGACTGTGCCGACCTGCCGTACTTCCTGCGCGCCTATTTCGCCTGGAAGATGGGCCTGCCGTACGGCTACTCGAAGTGTTCGCGCGGCGACGGCGATGCGCCCAGGTGCTTCCAGTGGCTCAACGTTCTCAATCCCGAGGCGCCGCGCGCCGAAGCGCCGGCGGTGACGCGCACCGCGGCGGTCGACATGTTCGGCCGGCCGGTCGCGGCTCCGCCCGCGGCGCCCGCACCCGTCGCGCCGCCCACGGCGCGGTCTGTGGGCCTCCTGCAGGCGTTCGCCCGCTACATCCCGATCCTCGCCGATGGCGTCCATTCGGGCTCCGCGCGGACGGCGTTGAACGACAACAACACCGACTACTATCCGGTGCCGCTCACCGAGGACACGCTGCGTCCGGGCACGGTCTACGCCGATCCGTATGGGCACATCCTGATGATCGCGAAGCGTATCGCCCAGACCGGCGATGACGCGGGCATCATCCTCGCGGTCGACGCCCAGCCCGACGGCACGGTCGCACGCAAGCGCTTCTGGCGCGGCAACTTCCTGTTCGCGCAGAATCCCGCGCTCGGCGGCCCCGGCTTCAAGCGCTTCCGGCCGATCGTACGTGAGAAGAACGGCACGCTGCGCCGGCTCACCAATGCCGAGATCGCAAAAGATGCAGACTACGGCGATTTCTCGGTCGATCAGGGACACATGTCGGTCGAGGACTGGTACGACCGTATGGATGACGTGATGTCGCCGCAACCGCTCGAACCGGTGCGCGCGATGAAGGAGGCGATCGCCTCGCTCGAGGAGCAGGTCAAGGCGCGGGTCACCTCGGTCGAGAACGGCCGCAAGTACCAGATCAGCGGCAAGGGCGACGCCGAGATGCCGAATGGTTGGACGATCTTCGAGACCAACGGCGCCTGGGAAGATTTCGCCACGCCGGCGCGCGATCTGCGGCTGCTGATCGCGATCGACGTGGTGCGCACCTTCCCGGATCGCGTTGCACGGCGCGCCGACCGCTACGCCATGCCGAAGGACAAGAGCGTCGCCCAGGTGAAGGCGGAGCTGGAAAGCGTGCTCGCCACCGAGCTTGCCTCGCGCAAGTTCTCCTATCCGCGCACCGACGGCTCGCAATGGACGCTGTCGCTCAAGGACGTCAACGACCGCGCGGCCGATCTCGAGATGGCCTACAACGTCAACGACTGCGTCGAGTTGCGGTGGGGTGCCAAGGACGGCAGCCAGGAAGCCGCGACCTGCAGGCGCCATGCGCCCCAGGGCCAGCGCGCCAAGATGTCGGAGTACCGCGCCTGGTTCCACGAGCGCCGGCGGCCGGCGCGCGGCGCCTGAGGCGCGATCCGACAGCGCTTCGTCATACGAATGGAAGGAAATGGCCGGGCATTCGTCCCGGCCATTTTCGTTGTGGCTACTGATGGAGACGTCATTGCCGGGCGCCGACCAGCGGCGAACCCGAAATCCCAGTGCCTGTCACTCGAACTGATGACGTTCTCGACGGAGAATCGGTGGCTACTGGATCGCCGGGTTCACGCTGGCGCGCGCCCCGGATATGAAGCATCGAGTCCTTACCCCTGTCCCAAATCCTGTGGGGTGAAGCGGATGTCGAGGGTCTGCCATTCCTGGTACTTGTCGGCCGGCAGCATGTTGAAGGGCTGGCATTTCGCCAATCCGGCGAACAGGCTTTGCAGCACCGCCGGGCCTTTCGGCGATGCGCTCGCCTCGATCAGGGTCGGCTGTCCGGCGAGCATGCCGTCGCGCTTCAACGCGATGCGGATCACCAGGGAAACGCGATCCGAGGGCGAGACACCGGCGGGCAGCATTGCGCACGATTTGATGCGGTCGCGGAATGCATCGACGCTGCTGCGCTCGATCTTGGCGGTCTCGGTCGCCGGCGCGTCGAAGGCGCCGCCGAGCCGCCCATCGGGGAGCGCGAGCGGCATGCTGAACATGTCGGCGACGCTCGTCTTCTTCGCGTGCCCCTGATCGCCTCCCATGCCGCCGTCGGTTGCGGCCCCCTTCATTTGCGGCGGCGGGCGCTCTGTGGCGGCGCGGGCGGAGCCTTGCCGAATTCCTGGCCCTTGACTGGCGACGAGGCCGGCGTGTCGCTTCGCCGCGCCTCCCGCTGCGCCTTCGTGGTCTTCTCCGCCGGCTTCGCCTCCGGTTGCGGCTGCGGCGGGGTCGGCATGGGCGGCGGCGTCGGCGTCAACGCCGCCACGTCGAATTGCGGCTTGGGCGGCCTTCGATGGGTTCGTCCGTTATGGCGAACGGACGTGTCCGGTGCCGGCGGCGCCTCGCTCGGCGAGACGATGTCGACGGAGATCGCCTCGGTCGCCTCGGAGTCGAACGGGTTCGCGCCGGTGAACAGCACGACAAGCAGCACCGCTCCGCCGTGAACGGCGGCGGACAGTGATGACCCCGGAGCGCGTGAACAGGCTGGGTCCCACCCTTCGAAAGACCTCCCCGAAGCGCTGTGCCGATTATAGCAGCAACCCGGGCGTCTTGTCGCGTGGATTCCGCGGCGCGACCGGAGCTGCGGAGCGGTACTACGGCGGGCGCTTCGGCGCCTCCCGAAGGCCGTTCTAACCAACTGAATTTGCGTGTGCTTTTCTGCCGTCTGCGCTCACCCGGTTTTGGCCATCGACGGCAACGATGGCGCCGGCCTCCTTGAAGGCGTGATTGCCGGCAGGGGCGCCGCAATAGGCGGTCTGCTGGAGGATGATTTCCTTGATGTCGTCCGGCGAGAATCCGCCCTCGGTCAGCGCCGCGCGCACGTGGAGCGAAAACTCGTCCCAGCAGCCGAGCGCCATCATGGTGCCGATGACGAGGATGCGCCGGGTCCGCTCGTCGAAGTGCGGCCGGGTCCAGATTTCGCCCCAGGGCGAGCGGTTGATCATCGCCTGGAATTCCGCGTTGAAGCCGGTCTTGCCGGCCTCGGCGCGGTCGACCCAGGCGTTGCCGAGCACCTTGCGGCGCACCGCCATTCCCTTCGCGTAGCGTTCGTCCTCGTGCATCGTTTCCTCTCCCACGGAGCCTGTCATGCAATGACCGGAGGGCTCCGGTCTTTCCATGATCCTCGCGAGCCTATAAGTCCTATCGCGTCGACCGTGACGGCGCATCGGTGTCACTGTCGCTACGGGAGATCACGCGATGGCAATGACGATGAACGGCGAGGTCCAACTCGCAGCGCCGCGCGAGGTCGTGTGGGCGAAGCTCAACGATGCCGAGGTGCTCAAGCAGTGCATCCCCGGATGCGAGGAGCTCAACAAGACCTCGGACACAGGGTTCAGCGCCGTCGCCACCATCAAGATCGGCCCGGTCAAGGCGCGGTTCAAAGGCCGCGTGCAGCTCTCCGACATGGACCCGCCCAACGGCTACAAGATCTCGGGCGAAGGAGAGGGCGGCGTCGCCGGCTTCGCCAAGGGCGGCGCTGTGGTCAAGCTCACCGACAAGGATGGCGGCACGCTCCTGACGCTACGACGTCGAGTCTCAGATCGGCGGCAAGCTCGCCCAACTCGGACAGCGGCTGGTGCAGGGCACCGCGAAGAAGCTCGCCGACGATTTCTTCAACAAGTTCGCCGCGGCGGTGACGGGCTGATCCGCCCGGCTGGAGGCGCTGACACCGGCCCTTTTGCCGCGGCCAAGTTGGCCGGCTGCGGGTCGTCGGCGCCAACCCTATATTCGGGACATCGTTCTTTGGCCTGACTTGACCGGGAACACCGTGCCGGGGCAAATTCCGGCCCCTACGAGACTGCGCCGTTGATCGCCGCTCGTTTGCCCGATCCGGACATGAGGAGGATGCCATGCCTGCCGTTTCATTGACGGTGAACGGCAAAGCCGTCAGCGCCACCGTCGAGCCGCGCACCCTGCTGGTCCAGCTGTTGCGGGAAATCCTGCGGCTGACCGGGACCCATGTCGGCTGCGACACCTCCCAGTGCGGCTGCTGCGTGGTCCATGTCGATGGCAAGGCGCTCAAGTCCTGCACCATGCTGGCGGTGCAGGCCGACGGCACCAACGTGCTCACCATCGAGGGCCTTGCCGACGGCGAGACGCTGCATCCGATGCAGGAGGCATTCCGCGAGAATCACGGCCTGCAATGCGGCTTCTGTACGCCCGGAATGATCATGACGGCGGTCGACATGGTCAACCGCCTCGGCCACGAGCTCGAAGAGAAGACGATTCGCGAGGAGCTCGAGGGCAACATCTGCCGCTGCACCGGCTACCACAACATCGTCAAAGCGATCGCGGCGGGCGCCAAGGCCATGGCGTCGGCCGACGCAACAGGCGGCCGAGTAGAGCTGCCGACGCAAATACCTCGCGACTGAGGGAGGCGTCTCATGAGTGCCACCGGAATCGGCGCCGCGGTGCGTCGCAAGGAGGATTTCCGCTTCGTCACCGGCAAGGGGCAATACACCGACGACATCAATCGTCCCGGTCAGTCCCACATCCATTTCCTGCGCTCGCCCCATGCGCATGCGAAGATCAGGTCGATCGACACCAAGGCCGCTGCGGCGATGCCCGGCGTGCTCGCCGTCCTCACCGGCGCCGACCTCGCCGCCGACAAGATCGGCGGCCTCATCTGCGGCTGGATGATCCATTCCAAGGACGGCTCGCCGATGAAGATGGCGCCGCATCCGGCGATCGCGAATGCCAAGGCCTGCTACGTCGGCGATCCCGTCGCGGTGGTGGTCGCCGAGACGCTCCAAGCGGCTCGCGATGCCGCGGAGAAGATCGAGGTCGATTACGAGGTGCTGCCGGCGGTGGCCGATCCCGCGACCGCGGCGAGCGCGATCCAGATCCACGAGGTCGCGCCGCACAACACGATCTACCAGTGGCATCTCGGCGACGCCAAGGCGGTCGAGCAGGCCTTCAAGTCCGCCGCCCATGTGACGAAGCTCGATCTCGTCAACAACCGGCTGGTGCCGAATGCGATGGAGCCGCGCGCCGCGATCGGCGATTACGACGCCGGCACCTCGAGCTTCACGCTGTGGAACACCACCCAGAATCCGCACGTCGCGCGCCTCGTCATCTCGGCCTTCATCGGGATGGCGCCGGAGCACAAGCTGCGCGTCATCGCGCCGGACGTCGGCGGCGGCTTCGGCTCGAAGATCTTCATCTACCCGGAAGAAGTCGTGTGCCTGTGGGCGGCGAAGAAGGTCGGCCGCCCGGTCAAGTGGGTGGCGGAGCGCAGCGAATCCTTCATCGCCGACGCCCATGGGCGCGATCACGTCACCCATGCCGAGATGGCGCTCGACGCCGGCGGCCGGATCACCGCGCTGCGCGTCAAGACCGTCGCCAATCTCGGCGCCTACATGTCGACGTTCTCCTCCTCGGTGCCGACCTATCTCTACGCGACGCTGCTGTCGGGCCAGTACGACATCCCGCACATCTATTGCGAGGTCGATGCGGTCTACACCAACACCGTGCCGGTCGACGCCTATCGTGGCGCCGGGCGTCCCGAAGCGACCTTCGTGATCGAGCGCCTGCTCGAAGTGAGCGCCCGCC
Organism: uncultured Alphaproteobacteria bacterium; assembly: GCA_963793985.1. Classification (GTDB taxonomy): domain Bacteria; phylum Pseudomonadota; class Alphaproteobacteria; order Rhizobiales; family Xanthobacteraceae; genus JAJPKK01. The sequence goes on from CAWCCG010000024.1 coordinate 128,318, forward strand.
AGCTCGGCACGTCGCCGGCGGAGCTGCGGCGCAAGAACTTCATCGGGAAATTCCCGCACCAGACGCCGGTGATCATGAATTACGACGCCGGCGACTACGACGCCTCGCTCAAGAAGGCGCTCGAGCTCGCCGACGTCGCGCATTTTGCCAAGCGCAAGCGCGACTCCGAGCGCCACGGCAAGCTGCGCGGCCTCGGCTTCTCGACCTACATCGAGGCCTGCGGCATCGCGCCGAGCCAGGCGGTCGGCTCGCTCGGCTGCGGGGTGGGCTTGTGGGAATCCGCGGAGGTGCGGGTCAACCCGACCGGCAGCGTCGAGGTTTTGACCGGCACCCACAGCCACGGCCAGGGCCACGAGACGACCTTCGCGCAACTCGTCGCCGAGCGGCTCGGCATTCCGATCGAGAACGTGTCGGTCGTCCACGGCGACACCGACAAGGTGCAGTTCGGCATGGGCACCTACGGCTCGCGCTCCGGCGCGGTCGGCATGTCGGCCGTCGTGAAGGCGCTCGACAAGGTCGAGGCCAAGGCGAAGAAGGTCGCCTCGCACCTCCTCGAAGCGGCCGAAGCCGACATCGTCTTCAAGGACGGCAAGTTCACCGTCGCCGGCACCGACAAGTCGGCGGCGTGGGGCGACGTCACGCTGCAGGCCTATGTCGCCCACAAGTTCGTCGGGCGCGGAGCTCGAGCCGGGCCTCAAGGAGGGCGCGTTCTACGACCCCACCAATTTCACGTTTCCGGCGGGCTGCCATATCTGCGAGGTCGAGATCGATCCCGAGACCGGCGTCACCCGCATCGAGAAGTGGGTGGCGGTCGACGACTTCGGCATCATCGTCAATCCGATGATCGTCGAGGGCCAGGTGCATGGCGGCATCGCCCAGGGCGTCGGCCAGGCGCTGCTGGAGCACACGGTCTATGACGGCAGCGGCCAGCTCGTCACCGGATCGCTGATGGACTACACCATGCCGCGGGCCGACAACCTGCCGTCCTTCACCGTCGAGACGACGGTGACGAGATGCCCGTCCAATCCGCTCGGCATCAAGGGCTGCGGCGAAGCCGGCGCGATCGCCGCGCCGGCTGCGGTGATGAACGCGATCACCGATGCCATCGGTTCGGAAGACATAGCAATGCCGGCGACGCCCCAGGCGGTGTGGGCGGCGATCCGCAAGACGAACGCCGCGCATTCGGCGAAGTAACGAGGACGACAGCGATGTACAATTTCACCTATCACCGCGCCAGCGGGCTGCGCCAGGCGACCAACATGCTCGGCAAGTTCGAGGAGGCGAAGCTCCTCGCCGGCGGCCAGACCCTGCTGCCGACCATGAAGCTGCGGCTCGCCTCGCCCTCCCACATCATCGATCTCAACAAGATCGAAGGCATCTCCGACATCGAGATGAAGGGCCGCAACATCGTGATCGGCGCCTTGGCCCGGCATGCCGACGTCGCGAACTCGCCGGTGGTGAAGCAGGCGATCCCGGCGCTCGCCGAGCTCGCCGGCATGATCGGCGACCCCGCCGTGCGCCACCGCGGCACCATCGGCGGCTCGATCGCCAACAACGACCCCAATGCCGACTATCCCGCGGCCTGCCTCGCGCTCGGCGCGACGATCACCACGACCAAGCGCAAGATCGTCGCCGACGAGTTCTTCAAGGGTCTCTTCGAAACGGCGCTCGAGCCCGACGAGATCGTCACCAAGGTGAGCTTCCCGATCCCGAAGAAGGCGGCCTACCAGAAGTTCCGCAACCCGGCGTCGCGCTTCGCCCTCGTCGGCGTGTTCGTGGCCAAGCGACCCTCCGAAGTGCGAGTCGCGGTGACCGGCGCCGGCGCCTCCGGCGTGTTCCGGGTGACCGAGTTCGAGACGGCGCTCAAGAAGCGGTTCTCGCCGAAATCGCTCGAGGGGATGTCGATCCCCGCCGACGGGCTTTCGAGCGACATCCACGGCAGCGCCGAATACCGCGCCCACCTGGTGGGCGTCCTCGCAAGGCGCGCGGTCGCGGCCGCCCTGGCGTAAGGCGCGGTTCTTTCCCTCCCCGTCTTCGGGGAGGGCAGGGTGGGGCTCTTGCTTCCCACCGGGCCATGCGCTAAGACCCCACGCTCCCGAGATAGGGACGAGCCCGTCATTCCGGGGCGCGCGTCAGCGCGAACCCGGAATCCAGGCGGCCTTCAAAATGGCACGCGACGCAGCCTGGATTCCGGGTTCACCGCTGCGCGGTGCCCCGGAATGACTGCATGGCTGGGCCTTTCCTTTTTGCCGCCGATCGACCAGATATGTCGTGTCGAAAGGCCGCTTCGTGACCGTTCCCAAGTCCCCCGTTCCCACCTCGATCGACGCAACGCTGGCGCTGCTCGCATCCGCGGAATACCTCGCCGACCGGTCGCTGGCGACGGTGCTGTTTCTCGCGCTGCGCATGGGGCGGCCGCTGTTTCTCGAGGGCGAGGCGGGCGTCGGCAAGACCGAGATCGCCAAGGTGCTCTCGGCGACGCTCGGCCGGCGGCTGATCCGGCTGCAGTGCTACGAGGGCCTCGACGTCGCGGCCGCCGTCTATGAATGGAACTACGCCGCGCAGATGATCGCGATCCGGCTCGCCGAGGCCGAGGGCCATGTCGACCGCGACCGGCTTTCCCACGACGTGTTCTCGGAGAACTTCCTCATCAAGCGGCCGCTGCTGCAGGCGCTCGAGCCCGATCCCGACGGCGCCCCGGTGCTGCTGATCGACGAGCTCGATCGCACCGACGAGGCCTTCGAGGCGTTTCTCCTCGAGGTGCTGGCCGACTACCAGGTCACGGTCCCCGAGCTCGGCACCGTGAAGGCGGCCCATCCGCCGATCGTCGTCATCACCTCGAACCGCACCCGCGAGATCCACGACGCGCTCAAGCGGCGCTGCCTCTACCACTGGGTCGGCTATCCCGATGCCGAGCGCGAGCTCGCGATCGTGCGCGCCAAGGTGCCGGGCATCGCCAAGCGCCTGTCGCAGGAGATCGTGCATTTCGTGCAGGCGTTGCGGCAGCAGGACCTCTTCAAGTCGCCGGGCGTCGCCGAGACGCTCGACTGGGCGACCGCGCTCACCGAGCTCGACGCCGTCGCGCTCGATCCGGCGACGGTGTCGGACACGCTCGGCGTGCTCCTCAAGTACCAGGACGACATCGCGCGCATCGAGGGCACCAAGGCGAAGGAGCTCATCGACGGCCTGCGCGCCGAACTGCGGGCGGCGGAGTGACCGCGCCTACCGCCGGCGAGGCGCGCGAAGGCCGGCTCGCCGAGAACATCGTCTATTTCGCCCGCGCCCTGCATGCCGCCGGCATCCCGGTCGGGCCGGGCGCGGTGCGCGACGCGCTCGAAGCGGTCGCCGCGGCGGGGGTCGGCAACCGCGAGGATTTCTACTGGACGCTGCATGCGGTGTTCGTGAAGAAGCACGAGCACACGCTGCTGTTCGACCAGGCGTTCAAAATATTCTTTCGCAAGCGCGGCTATCTCGACCAGCTGATGGCGATGCTGCTGCCGCAGGTCGAAGGTGCGCCGCAGAAGCCGCAGGCCGGCTCCGCGCGCATCCAGGAGGCGCTGTTCTCCGGATTGAAGGACAAGCCGCAGGAGCGCGAGATCGAGGTCGATTCCCGCCTCACCGTGTCGGACCGCGAGCTGCTGCAGACCAAAGACTTCGCCCAGATGTCCGCCGACGAGATTGCGCGCGCCAAAGAGTCGATCCGGCGCATGGTGCTCTCGATCGACGCGGTGAAGACGCGCCGTCTCGCGCCCGATCGCCGTGGCCACGTGCTCGACATGCGCCGCACCTTGCGCGCCAGCATGAAGGCGGGCGGCGCACTGATCGACCTGCGCTACCGCGGCCGGAAGACGCGGCAGCCGCCGATCGTCGCGTTGCTCGACATCTCCGGCTCGATGGGCGAATACACGCGCCTGTTCCTGCACTTCCTGCATGCGGTGACCGATGCGCGAAAGCGCGTGCATTCCTTCCTGTTCGGCACCAGGCTCACCAACATCACCCGCGCGCTCAAGGCAAAGGACCCCGACGAGGCACTCGCCGCGGTGTCGGCGAGTGTCGTCGACTGGTCGGGCGGCACCCGCATCGCGACCTCGCTCCATGCGTTCAACAAGCAGTGGGCGCGCCGCGTGCTCACCCAGGGCGCGATCGTGCTCCTGATCACCGACGGCCTCGAGCGCGACCCCGACGACCGCCTGGCCTTCGAGATGGACCGGCTGCACCGCTCCTGCCGCCGCCTGATCTGGCTCAACCCGCTGCTGCGCTTCGACGGCTTCTCGCCGAAGGCCCGCGGCGTGCAGGCGATGCTGCCCCATGTCGACGAATTCCGCCCGGTCCACAATCTCTCCAGCATGGAGGACCTGTGCCGCGCGCTGTCCGGCAAGGGGGCGGGGCAGGGGGATCCGAGGGGGTGGCTGCGGAAGGTGGCGTGAGCTGCGCGAGGGGCTGATCTGTCGCGGGCGGGAGCGAGTCCGTCGGGTCTCGCGGATGGCCTCACCTCTCGCCTGGCGGAAGGCAAAGAAGATGAACCGACGAGAAGCAGGAGGATCGCATCCAGCATTGGTGCAGGGTCATGGGCGCGTCGGGGCGTAGCCGACCGAATCCAGAGCCCCCGAGTCGGGAGACATTACCGCGTTACTGCGGCGGCACTGGCCTAAAGCCTGCTGAAACCACCATATTCGATCGGTCAGCCCGGATCGTAAGGAGACAGCGATGCTTGCGCGCGACGAAGACATTCTCAAAGCGGCGGAGGACTGGCGGCGCGAAGGGCGCGGCGTTGCGCTCGCCACCGTGGTCGAGACCTGGGGCTCGGCGCCGCGGCCGGTCGGCTCCAATCTCGTGATCGACAACGACGGCAACTTCCTCGGCTCGGTGTCGGGCGGCTGCGTCGAGGGCGCGGTGGTGACCGAGGCGATGGACGTGATCGACAGCGGCAAGCCGCGGATGCTGGAGTTCGGCGTCGCCGACGAGACCGCCTGGAAGGTCGGCCTCTCCTGCGGCGGCACCATCCGGGTCTATGTGGAGAAGGTGGAGTAACCGTCATCCCGGGGCGCGCATCTTCGCGCGAACCCGGAATCCAGAACGGAGACGCCGCGTGGTAAGCCTGCTGGATTCCGGGTTCGCCGCTGCGCGGCGCCCCGGAATGACTGATAAGACAATTCGCCTCCCCCGGCGGTCGCTTCCCCGAGCTACTCCCTGTTCGCGGGGCAGTGAGTTGATCGACAGGACTTCGTGAATGCGTCTCGACATCCTCCATGCGCTCAATACCGAACGCGCCGCCCGCCGCGCGGCGATCGTCGTCACCGACGTCGCGACCGGTGAGCAGCGCTTCGTCGCCGCGGCCGATGTCGCCGCCGATCCCATGCGCGAGATCCTCGAAGCGCATCTGCGCAGTGGCAAGAGCGGGATGGAGGAGACGGCGCAGGGCCGGGTGTTTCTCACCGTCCACGTGCCGTCGGCACGGCTCGATTGTCACTGGCGCCGTGCACATCAGCCAGGCGTTGGCGCCGGTCGCGCAATTGCTCGGCTATGACGTGACCGTCGTCGATCCGCGGACCGCTTTCGCGAGCCCGGAGCGTTTTCCCGACGTCAAGGTGATCGCGGAGTGGCCGGACGTCGCGCTGCCGCCGCTCGGTGTCGACCGCTACACCGCCTTCGTCGCGCTCACCCACGATCCCAAGATCGACGATCCCGCGCTCGCCCATGCGCTGTCGCGGGACTGCTTCTACATCGGTGCGCTCGGCTCGAAGAAGACCCATGCGCGGCGCCTCGACCGGCTCAAGGCCGGCGGCATTCCCGAGGCGGCGCTGGCGCGCATCCATGCGCCGATCGGGCTACCCATCGGCGCGGTGTCGCCGCCCGAGATCGCGGTCGCGATCATGGCCGAGATCACCGCATCGCTCCGGCTCGCCGCGGAGAAGGCGAAATGAAGTTCGGCGCGGTGGCACCCGGCGAGGCGAAAGGCGGCATCGTCGTCCATTCGATCCGCAAGGGTCCGCTCGTCCTGCGCAAGGGCACCGTGGTCGGCGACGCCGAGATCGCGGCGCTCGAAGCGGCCGGCGTCGCCACGATCACGGTGGCGCGGCTCGAGCCCGACGACGTCTCGGAGGACGTCGCGGCGGCCGAGCTTGCGGCGGCGGTGGCCGGCCCCGGCGTCCATGTCGATCGCGCCTTTACCGGCCGCGCCAACCTGTTCGCGCAGAGTGCCGGCGTGGTCGTCGTCGATCAAGGCGGTATCGACCGCTTCAACGAGGTCGACGAGGACATCACGCTCGCGACGCTTGCGCCGTTCGCCCCGGTGGTCGCGGGCAAGATGATCGCGACGGTGAAGATCATCCCGTTCGCGGTGACCCGCGCGGCGCGCGACGCGGCGCTCGCCGCCGCCCGCGCGGCCACGCCCCTGGTGCGCGTCGCGCCCTATCAGGTGCGCAAAGTCGGCGTGATCTCGACCATGCTGCCGGGCCTCGCCGACAAGGTGATCGAGAAGACGCTGCGCGTCACCGCGGACCGGCTCGCCCCGGCCGGCGCGAAGATCGTCGCCGAGCGCCGGGTGCCACACGAGACCGCGGCGCTCGCCCGTGCGCTCGACGAGGTGCTGGGCGAAGGGGCGGAGCTCGTCATCGTGTTCGGCGCCTCGGCGATCGCCGACCGCCGCGACGTGATCCCGGCCGCCGTCGAAGCCGTCGGCGGCACGATCGAGCATTTCGGTATGCCGGTCGATCCCGGCAACCTCATGCTGGTGTCTGCCGTCAGCGGCCGTCCGGTGCTGGGCGCGCCGGGCTGCGCGCGTAGCCCCAAGGAGAACGGCTTCGACTGGGTGCTGGTGCGGCTCCTGTGCGGTCTGCCGGTGCGGCGCAGCGATCTCACCGGCATGGGGGTCGGCGGTCTCCTGATGGAGATCGTGACGCGGCCGCAGCCGCGCGCCGTCGCCGAGAAGCCGGGCAAGAACGTGGCCGCGATCGTGCTCGCGGCCGGCCGCTCGACCCGCATGGGCGGGCCCAACAAGCTGCTCGCCGAGGTCCACGGCAAGCCGCTGGTCCGCCTTGCCGTCGAGCAGGCGCTGGCCTCGGCGGCCCGGCCGGTGATCGTCGTCACCGGCCACCAGCGCGAACGGGTCGAGGCGGCACTTGCCGGCTCCGGCGTCGTCTTCGTGCACAACCCCGATTATGCCGAGGGCATATCGACCTCGGTGAAGGCCGGCATTGCCGCGGTGCCGTCGCAGGCCGACGGCGCGATCGTCTGCCTCGGCGACATGCCGCAGGTCGATGCCAAGCTGATCGACCGCCTCATCGCCGCCTTCGACCCGGAAAAGGGCGCGCTGGTCGTGGTGCCCGTCATGGACGGCAAGCGCGGCAATCCGGTGGTGTGGTCGCGGCGCTTCTTTTCCGAGCTCGGCGAGCTCGGCGGCGATGTCGGCGCCCGCCACCTCATCGCGACCTACCCGGAAGCGGTCGCCGAAGTCCCGGTCGCCGGCCGCGGCGCGCTGTTCGACGTCGACACCCCCGACGCGCTCGACGAGCTGCGCGCCGAGATCGGGCGGGCGTAGGTCCTATCCCTCCCCGGCTTCGGGGAGGGCGGCCGAGCGGTAGCGAGGTCGGGTGGGGTCCGCGAGCGGAGCGAGCCAGGCGACGAACGCTCCACCGCTGCCCTCCCCGAAGACGGGGAGGGATTTGAAGCGCAACGCAGGCCCGTGCCAAAGCGCATAGCCGAGCGTCGACTTCCGCACGCTATAACTGCCGTGAATCGCGGTTTCCCCCCGGAAGGTTCCATGAGCCATTTCGCTCCCTTGTCAGACACCGCCAGGCGGCGCGCCATTACGTTTCTCAACCTGGCGCACGCGATCGATCATTTCGTGCTGCTGATCTTCCCGACCATCGTGATCGGGCTCGAAGTGGTGTTTCATCGGCCCTACTCCGAGATGATCGCGCTCTCGACCGCCATGTTCGTCGCGTTCGGGCTGTTCTCGCTCCCCGCCGGCTGGCTCGCCGACCGCTGGAGCCGGCGCACCATGATGGCGCTGTTCTATTTCGGCTGCGGCGTTGCGCTTACCGCCGCGACGTTCGCGCCGACGCCGTTCCTGCTCGCGGCCGCACTGTTCGTGCTCGGCATGTTCGCCGCGATCTATCATCCCGTCGGCATGGCGATGCTGATCGACGTGTCGGATGCGCGCGGGCGCACGCTCGCCTTCAACGGCGTGTGCGGCAATCTCGGCGTCGCGCTGGCGGCGGGCATTTCGGCGACGCTCGCCGCGTGGCTCGGCTGGCGCGCCGCGTTCTTCGCGCCGGCGGTGCTGTGCTTCATCGCCGGCTTCGCCTTCCTTGCGCTCGTCGCCGACGACCGCCACCACACCGGCAAGCGCAAGACGACGGCGCAGGTGACGCTCACCACGCGCGCGATGGCGATGATGTTCGGCTGCTACGTGGTGATCTCGCTCGCCGGCGGGCTCACCTTCAACACCGCGCTGATCGCGCTGCCCAAGCTGATCGACGAGCGGGTGGGGCAGGGCATGGCGCTGGTCATGATCGGCAGCCTCGCCACCGCGATCTTCCTGTGCGGCGCGCTGGCGCAGCTCGCGGTCGGCCGGCTGATCGAGCGGCTACCCGCCGCATCTCCTGTTCGTGTGCGTAGTCACCGTGCAGTTCCTCGGCATCGTCGCCGCGGCCTATGCGAGCGGGCCGGCACTGATCGCCGCGCTCGCGGTGGCGATGGGCGGCATCTATGCCCAGGTGACGGTCGGCGACATCGTGATCGCGCGCTACACCGCGGACGCTTGGCGCGGCCGCGTCTATTCGGTGCGGTATTTCCTCACCTTCATCACGTCGGGCATCGCCGTGCAGCTCATCGCCCAGCTCTACGCGCGCGGCGGCTTCGATCTCGTGCTGAGCGCGATCGCGCTCACCGGCTTCGTGATGCTCACCGCGGTCTACACCATGGCGTTCGTCGTCAACGGCGCCGAGCAGGCCTTCCGCCACGCCGCAGCAGCCGGCGGAGTAGGGCGAAGTCGCGAGGCCGCGCCTCACGTTGCCGTCATCGCCGGGCTTGACCCGGCGATCCCGATCAAAGGCCCTGCGTGTTCAACCCGGCGCTTCTGCACTGTGCCTTATGATCGGGATCACCGGGTCAAGCCCGGTGATGACGGAGTAAGTGTTTCGCGCGTCGCGCGCCCCGGAATGACGGTTTCCCATGTGACGCGCCCCGCGGCGTCACACCGGGGCGCAGAACAAATTTTCCACCTTCATGCCGAGCCGCGTCTGCAGCTCCTCGGCGAGGCGCTGGCGGTGGCAGTGGGCGGGGTCGCGCTCGTAGCACAACAGGCAGATCGGCCGGCCTGACTTCGCGAGCGCGGTCAGCTCCTCGAGCTCGTGCTGCGCCTCGGGCTTCTCCAGATGCCGCTCGTAGATGCGCAGCATCTCCGCGGCCTGGCCGCTGCGCGCGGCGAGCCGGCCCTCCTTGGGCGTGCCGAGCTTCTGCAGATGCACGTAGGACATGCCATGCTCGTCGAGCCCGGCGGCGAGCTGGCGCTTGGAGAAGCCCGGGCGGCGCGAGGCGGCGACGGCGCGCACGTCGACCAGCGTCGCGACCCCGGCGTTCATGAGCGCATCGAAGAAGGCCTTCGCGGTCGCCTGCTCGTAGCCGATGGTGAAGAGCGTCGTCACGACTTCACGCCGCTCGATCAGCGCCATCGCGGCGGCCGGCGCGCGGATCTTGCCCTCGTGGATGACGTAGGCGAACACGTCGCGCGGCTTTGCGGCGGCCTTCGTCGCCTCGACGCAGGGAAGATCGGCGGGCGCACCTCCCGCGGCGAAGGTGCGCAGCCGCTCCGGCCCAGGCGTCGAGCGCGTCGGGCGGATAGGCGGTCGGGATCGAAGTCCTCGCCCTTCTGCAGGCGCAGATAGACGAAATCGGCGGTGATGTCGGCGATCGCCGGATAGGTCTCGTGCTCGGAGAACACCACCGCGATCCCGGCGTTGCGCAACAGCGAAACGAAGGCCGGCGCGACGAAGCTCTTGTGGCGCACCTCGACCACGTGGCGCAGCGTGTGCCCGTCGAGCGTCGCCGGCAGCAGCGCGAGGAACGCGGCAAAATCCGCCTCTTCGAATTTCTTGGTCGGCGGGAACTGCCACAGCAGCGGCCCGAGGCGGTCGCCGAGCTCGGTGACGCCCGACTTGAGGAAGTGCTTGGACGAAGTCGCCGGCCTCGGCGAGCTCGCGGCGATGGGTCGTGTAGCGCGGCGCCTTCACCGAGAACACGAAACCATCAGGCACTTCGCTCGCCCACTTGCGGAAGGTCGCCGGCGTCTGGGTGCGATAGAACGTGCCGTTGATCTCGATCGAGGTGAGATGCTGCGCGGCGTATTCGAGCTCGCGCGTCTTCGGCAGGTCTTCCGGATAGAACACGCCGCGCCACGGCTCGAAGGTCCAGCCGCCGATGCCGAGATAGATGCGCCCCGAGTGTTGCGCCCAGTGCTGCGCTCCAGAGTGTTGCGCCATTGCCGCAGGTCCTCACCAAATAAGGTTATGGTTCAACATTTTCTTGCGGAACCTTTCACTTCGCCTCCCATATTAACCTGCAAGGCGGGCTTGTCGCCTCTTGGCGCGCCCACCCACGACCACGGTTTTGAGACGGTGACGCCGGATGTACGCGCACCCCTCAAACGTGGTCGTACCGTTTTCCGGCACCCTCCATCGCGTTCCAGCTTCCATCGCGTTCCGGCGTCCTTTCATCCGTGTCGTTCCGCCGTGGTGGGGCGATGCCCACTGTCGCGCGCGTGAACTCGCCGCAAACGCGGGAAATGGCCCCACGGCTCGCGTATTGACAAGGCCGCGAGGCCCGCATCACGCTCCACCGCCACACAATGCGAGGTCTGCCGCCAACGCGCGGCAGCAGGGAGGAAACCATGACCAATGCATTGCGCGTCGTCGCCGTGCTGTTGCCTGCGCTTGCCGTCGCGCCTGCCGTGCGCGCCGAGCCGCCCAAGCTGCCGGTGCCGGCCTTCGACCAGTCGGCGGTCGCCAAGCGCGGCTATTTCTACGTCGGCGGCAAATATGTCGGCGACGCCGGCAAGGACATCATGCAGGGCCAGATCTTCGTCGAGGTCCTGGCCCCGAAGGAGGTGCGCCGGCCCTATCCGCTGGTGCTGATCCACGGCGCCGCCCAGACCGCCACCAACTGGATGGGCACGCCCGATGGCCGCAAGGGCTGGGCCGACTACTTCGTCGAGCAGGGCTACATCGTCTACATGGTCGACCAGCCGATGCGCGGCCGCTCGGCCCCGCATCCCTCCGACGGTCCGACCCGGATGTTCACGGTGCAGAACGAGGAGTGGCAGTTCACCGCGAGCGAGTCGAGCGAGGGTACCTGGCCGCAGGCGAAGAAGCACACCCAGTGGCCCGGCGACGGACCCAACAAGGGCAAGAAGGGCGATCCGATCTTCGACGCCTTCTACGCCACCCAGGTCGAGACGGTCATCTCCAACGAGGAGACCCAGAAACGCAATCAGGATGCCGGCGCCGCGCTGCTCGACAAGATCGGGCCGGCGATCGTGCTCACGCACTCCCAGTCGGGCTCGTTCGGCTGGCTCATCGCCGATGCGCGGCCGTCGCTCGTCAAGGCGGTCGTCGCCATCGAGCCGGCCGGACCGCCGTTCGAGAACACCATCAACGCCACCGGCAAGGGCCGCGCCTGGGGACCGACCGACATCCCGATCGCCTATGATCCGCCGGTGAAGGATCCGAGCGAGATCGCCGTCGAGCGCGAGGCCAAGGCCGACGGTCCGGACCTCTTCGTGTGCTGGATGCAGAAGGCGCCGGCACGCCAGCTCGTCAATCTCAAGAACATCCCCGTCATGGTGATGTCGGCCGAGGCCTCCTATCACCAGGTCTACGACCACTGCACCGCGAAGTACCTCGCCCAGGCCGGCGTCAAGACCGAGATGGTCCGCCTGCAGGACAAGGGCATCCACGGCAACGGCCACATGGTGATGCTGGAGAAGAACAATCTCGACATCGCCCACCTGATCGACGAGTGGGTGCAGAAGAACGTGAAGTAACCTTCGCCGTCCGAGGCACGGCACAGCGTCGTTCCGGGTTCCGGCCGCGAGGCCGGAACCCGAAATTAGTTTTGTTTGTATCGTGGGGGTGTTCGAAGCTCCCACTTCTCCACCGAAGGAGTGATACGCCGTGACCGAGACTAATGTTTTCCAACTCTCCCAGCCAGGGACATTCGCCGATCCGCTGACCGAGGTGCTTCGCAACGGCGCGAGAGCGCTGCTGACGCAGGCCGTCGAGGCGGAGGTTGCCGCCTTGATCAGCTGCCATGCCGACAAGCTCACCGACGATGGCCGCCAGCGGCTGGTGCGCCACGGGCATCTGCCCGAGCGCAAAATCGTGACCGGCATCGGTCCGGTCGCGGTGCGCTGCCCGCGCGTGCGCGACCGCGCGGGCGAAGGCTCCGATCGCATCCGCTTTTCGTCGGCAATCTTGCCGCCTTACGCGCGCCGCTCGAAGAGCCTCGAGGTGCTGATCCCGATCCTCTATCTCAAGGGCGTCTCCACCGGCGACTTCGAGGAAGCGCTCGTCGCATTGCTCGGCAAGGACGCCGGCGGGCTCTCGGCCTCGACCATCGGAAGGCTCAAGGACGCCTGGTCTGACGAGCACCTGCGCTGGAGCCGGCGCGATCTCTCCGCCAAGCGCTACGTCTACTTCTGGGCCGACGGCATCCACGTGCAGGCCCGCCTGGAGGACGATGCCCAGTGCCTGCTGGTCATCATCGGGGCCACGCCGGAGGGCAAGAAGGAGCTCGTCGGCCTCATCGACGGCGTGCGCGAGAGCGCCCAATCCTGGCGGGAATTGCTCCTCGACCTGAAGCGGCGCGGGCTTGCGATAGCGCCCGAGCTCGCGGTCGCCGACGGCGCGCTCGGCTTCTGGCAGGCGATCGAGGAGGTGTGGCCGAAGACCCGCGGCCAGCGCTGCTGGGTCCACAAGACCGCCAACGTCTTGAACAAGTTGCCGAAGAGCCAGCACTCGAAAGCCAAGCGGGCGCTGCAAGAGATCTGGATGGCCGAGACCAAGAAGGATGCGCTTGCGGCGTTCGACGCCTTCGTCGAAACCTGGGCGGTCAAATACGACAAGGCGGTCGAATGCTTGATCAAGGATCGCGACGCGCTGCTGGCCTTCTACGACTTCCCCGCCGAGCACTGGAAGCATCTACGAACGAGCAACGTGATCGAAAGCTCGTTCGCCACCATCCGGCACCGCACGGTGCGCTCCAAGGGATGTCTTTCGAACAGGACCGCGCTCGCCATGATCTTCAAACTTGCCGAGGCCGCCGAGAAAAGCTGGCGTCGTCTCGATGGCCACAACCAGTTGCCGAAAGTCATTCTCGGTATAAAGTTCGCCGACGGAATCGAGGTCGTCAGATCGCAAGCTCAAGCTGCCGCCTGATCCCTTCCGTCACCAAGATTCGGCGATAGGTCGTGGAGACGATGATCGCGCGTTGGCGCGAGGGCTTCGAGATCGTCTATGCCAAGCGCAGCCGGCGCGACGGCGAGACGGCATTCAAGCGGCTCACGGCAAAGCTCTTCTACGGCCTGCTGGCGCGCTTCTCCTCGGTTGCGATCCCGACCGAGGTCGGCGATTTCCGCCTCGTCGATCGCGTCGCGCTCGATGCATTTCGCTCCATGCCGGAACGTGACCGCTTCGTGCGCGGCATGTTCGCGTGGCTCGGCTTCCGGCATACCTTCGTGGAGTTCGAGCGGCCGCCCCGCGCCGCGGGCGAGACCAAGTACCCGATCTGGAAGATGGCGCGACTCGCGGTGAGCGGCTTCGTCGGATTTTCCGACGCGCCGCTTCTGCTTGCCGTCTGGATCGGAGCCGTCGTCTCGGGTCTCGGCTTGGCGTACGGACTTTTTGTCGTCGGCACCTGGGCGGCGGGGGCGCATCTCGTTGCCGGTTGGGCGTCGATTATCGTCGTCGTCACCGTGCTGTGCGGCATGAACATGCTGCTCACCGGCATTGTCGGTCTCTACGTCGCTCGCATCCATGCCGAGGTGAAGCGCCGGCCGCTCTACATCGTCGCGGAAGCGCACGGGTTCGATACGGCGACGAGGGCGGTGGAGCGAGTGACGGGCGTCCCGGCGTTCGCCGGACACGAGCGGGGCGCAGGTCCTCTCACGGCGCGTCAATCCGCATGACCACGACATTTGACGACTGTGCGCAACGCTATTCGGACGAGGTGCAGTCCTCGATCGATTTTTCCGGGCTTCGCCAAGACTTCTTTCTCGAGGCGAAGGTCGACGTTCTCGCGCGGGTCTTACGCGCTCATTTCGGGGCCGGGAAGCCCGCAACCATGTTGGATGTCGGCTGCGGCATCGGTCTGCTGCATTCCCGTCTCGCTGCGTTGTGCGAGACGCTTGTTGCAGCCGACACGTCCGCCGCCAGCATTGCGCAGGCCAGGCGTTCGAATCCGGGAGTCGCCTACTCCGTGATCGACGGATCCCTGCCTTACCGCGACGGGACATTCGACGTGGTATTGGCCGTGTGTGTCGTTCACCACGTCCCGCCCGGCGACTGGGATGCATTCATGGGCGAGATGCATCGTGTCACCCGCAAGGGCGGGCTGATCTGCGTGATCGAGCATAATCCACTCAATCCGTTGACCCGATTGGCCGTGTCGCGCTGCAGCTTCGACGCCGACGCGGTGTTGCTGCGGGCAGGCCGGACCAGGGCTCTCCTCGAGAGGGCCGGCGGATCGGCGATCCGAACGGAGTTTTTCCTGACACTGCCGAGCCGTCGCCCGTTCGCCATCAGCGTCGAGAGATGGCTCAGGCGCTTGCCGTTCGGCGCTCAGTATTTCGTCAGCGCAGAGGCGTGAGGGTGTCCGTTGCCGCAGACACGGGCTCGGCGAGGCGAAGCTTCTTCGCGAGAGCCGCCGCGTCGGCGGTGTGGCTGCTTCCGGCCGCGGTCGTTGTCGCCGCCGTCCTGATGCGTGTTCGCGCCCTCGAGAATGCCGACGTTTCCTGGCTTCTGACGTTGGCAGAAAAGCTCCTGGACGGCAGCCGCGATTACATCGAGGTCAACCCGCCCGGTGCGATATTCGCTTACGTTCCGGCCGTGTGGCTCGCGCGGATGTTCGGGATTCGCGCTGAAGCGGCCAGCGACGTGGTGGTCTTCCTCCTGGCTGCCATTTCGCTCGTGTCGGCCTCGCTGATCCTCGGACCAAGGCACGCGGACCTGCGCAGCAGGCCGGTCGTGACGGCGGGCGCCGTCGCAATCCTTCTGGTGCTGCCGATCTACACCTTCGGGGAGCGAGAGCATCTCTGCGTCTTGCTGATCTTGCCCTGGGCCGCGGCCGTCGTCGCGCGGATTGAAGGACGGATTCCGAACACGTCGCTGCTCGTCGTTGGCCGGCCTCGGCCTGCGCGCCTGTGCGTGATGATCAAACCGCATTTCATCCTGATTGTCGGCGTGCTGTCCTGCGCCCTCGCGTGGCGGACGCGCACGGCGCGGGCGCTCTTTACGTTGGAGAACTGCATCGCCGCTTCCCTGCTGGCGCTCTACGGCGTGATCCTGTGGACCGAATTTCCTGAATTTCTTTCTCAAACGGTGCCGCTGGTGACCGCCGTCTATGTGCCGAACCGGCTGGATATCCCGACGATGCTTTTGCAACTCCGGGAGCATCCTGTGGATGTGCATCGTCGCGATGATCGCCGTGGCAGGAGCGTTCCGACGATGCGATGTTCTCGACCGGCGTGCTGTTGATCATGTCGGGCAGTGAGCTATTTTTCGTTGCTTCTGCAAGGGAAAGGCTGGCCCTATCAAAGCTATCCCGCGATCAGCTTTGCTTTTCTCGCGCTCGTGATCCAGCTCGATCGTGCAGACGAAGCCGTCCCATCCAGCGGCCTCGGTATAGCGGGCGCTGAATCTCCTGTTCGCTGCCGCTATTTTCTGCGCCGGCTTGGTCTGGTTCAACGTGCAATTATCCCCGCGACACCCGGGCTATCGTCGAGACGATCGAGAAAATTGCGCCGCGGCCGACGATCGCGATGATCGGCGGCGACATGTCGGTCGGCTTCCCGATCACGCGACTGGTACAGGGCACCTGGGCGCAGAGAGCGGTGTCGCGCTGGATGGCGGCGAGCGCGCACCGAATCCGCACGCAGTTGAGTGTCGGCGCCGGACGTCGCCGCCGCCATGGCTCGATACGAGACGCTCGATCGTTCGATGCTGCGCGACGACATGCTTTCGAAGCGGCCCGACATCCTTCTCGTCGAGGCCGAGCCGACCCAGTCATTCGATTGGCTCGCTTGGGCCCGCGCCGATCCGCAGCTCGCCGCGGCACTCGACGATTACGATCTCGTCAAGCAGATCGACGACGTCCAGATATGGCGGCGCAATCGATAGTGCGGTGTTGCCGCCCAGGTTGCACGCGACAAAAAAGGCCCGGGAGGTTTTCCCGGGCCTTCGAGTTCGTTGCCAGCTTTTATTGTTCTGGTGACTTTAGTAGTCCATGCCGCCGCCGGGCGGCATTTGCGGGGCATTGCTCTGCTTCTTCGGGGCCTCGGCGACCATCGCCTCGGTGGTGATCAGCAGGCCGGCGATCGAGGCCGCGTCCTGGAGGGCGCAGCGCACGACCTTGGTCGGGTCGATGATGCCCTTGGTGACGAGGTTGCCGTACTCGCCGCTCTGGGCGTCGAAGCCGTAGTTGTACTGATCCTTGTCGAGGATCTTGCCGACCACGACCGAGCCGTCCTCACCGGCGTTGAGCGCGATCTGGCGGGCCGGCCAGGAGAGCGCCTTGCGCACGATGTCGATGCCGGTCTTCTGATCGCTGTTGGCGGTGCGCAGCTTCTCGAGCGCCTTGATCGAGCGCAGCAGCGCGACGCCGCCGCCGGGCAGAACGCCTTCCTCGACCGCGGCGCGGGTCGCATGCATCGCATCGTCGACGCGATCCTTGCGCTCCTTCACCTCGACCTCGGTGGCGCCGCCGACGCGGATCACCGCGACGCCGCCGGCGAGCTTCGCGAGGCGCTCCTGGAGCTTCTCGCGGTCGTAGTCGGAGGTGGTCTCCTCGATCTGCGCCTTGATCTGGGCGATCCGGGCCTCGATGTCGGCCTTCTTGCCGGCGCCGTTGACGATCGTGGTGTTCTCCTTCTCGATCATCACCTTCTTGGCGCGACCGAGCATGGCGAGCGTCACGTTCTCGAGCTTGATGCCGAGGTCTTCGGAGATCGCCTGGCCGCCGGTCAGGACGGCGATGTCCTGCAGCATGGCCTTGCGGCGATCGCCGAAGCCGGGCGCCTTCACTGCCGCGACCTTGAGGCCGCCGCGCAGCTTGTTGACGACGAGGGTGGCGAGCGCTTCGCCTTCGACGTCCTCGGCGATGATGACGAGCGGCTTGCCGGTCTGCACCACGGCCTCGAGCAGGGGCAGGAGCTCCTGCAGGCCCGACAGCTTCTTCTCGTTGATGAGGATGTAGGCGTCATCCATCTCGACGCGCATCTTGTCGGCGTTGGTGACGAAGTACGGCGAGATGTAGCCGCGATCGAACTGCATGCCCTCGACGACGTCGAGCTCGGTCTCGAGCGACTTTGCCTCTTCGACGGTGATCACGCCCTCGTTGCCGACCTTCTTCATCGCCTCGGCGAGGAAGCGGCCGATCTCGGCGTCGCCGTTGGCGGAAATGGTGCCGACCTGGGCGATCTCGTCGTTGGACGTGACCTTCTTGGAGTTGGCCTGGAGGTCCTTCACGATCGCTTCGACCGCGAGATCGACACCACGCTTCAGATCCATCGGGTTCATGCCGGCGGCGACGGCCTTGGCGCCTTCCTTCACGATCGCCTGGGCGAGCACGGTGGCGGTGGTGGTGCCGTCACCGGCGAGATCGGAGGTCTTCGAGGCCACTTCGCGCACCATCTGGGCGCCCATGTTCTCGAACTTGTCCTCGAGCTCGATCTCCTTGGCGACGGTGACGCCGTCCTTGGTGATCCGCGGCGCGCCGAACGACTTGTCGAGCACGACGTTGCGGCCCTTGGGGCCGAGGGTCACTTTCACCGCATTGGCGAGAATGTCGACGCCGCGCAGCATCCTGTCGCGCGCATCGACGGAGAATTTTACGTCTTTGGCAGCCATGTCTCATGCTCCTGAAAGGATTGCGTTCCGCCGCACCTGGAAGAATTCAAAGGGGCCGGGAGCATCTCCCCGCCCTTTCTCGCTCAGGCCGTCGGAACGGGTGGAAAAGGCGTGAAGGGCTTACGCGGCCTTCTTCTTGGCGGCGGTCTCTTCGAGAATGCCCATGATGTCGCTTTCCTTCATGATGAGGTATTCGACACCATCGATCTTGACCTCGGTGCCCGACCACTTGCCGAACAGCACCCGGTCACCAGCCTTCACATCGAGCGGGAGTGAGCTTGCCGGTCTCGTCGCGGCCACCGGGGCCGACGGCGGTGATTTCGCCCTGGGAGGGCTTCTCTTTGGCGGTGTCGGGAATGATGATGCCGCCGGCGCTCTTCTCCTCGGCATCGATGCGCTTGACGACGACGCGGTCGTGAAGCGGACGGAATTTCATGGTGTCCTCCTAAGTTATTGCGGCTGAGGGTTTTTCCGGAAAAAGCAACGCAAGGATAAACCTCCCTCCGATGCCCGAGGCCGATTTAGGCCGCGCCGCGCGCGCACACAAGAGGGGGACGCAAAAAAATTAGCACTCGAAGCGCGGGACTGCTAGCAGCCTCGTCGCCCTCGATTATCAGCAATTGTTGCGATTTTGTAACGATGGTGTTGCGATCCGGAAGCTTTTATTTTTCAAGTTTTTTCAGGCTGTTAGCAGACCGTCATGGAGGCTGCTAAGCCATTGATTAGGCATGCTTGTGCAACTTTTGTCCTTGCCAATCATTGCGCCTCGGATCGACAATTCAGCGTCGGGGTGGAGGTGCAGAATGGCAACAGTTGCATCACAAGACTTCGAGAAGCAGATCGCCGGCTATGGCCTGACGACCGCGAACATCCTTTACCGTCGTCCGGATCATCCCTGGCTTCTGCAGACCTACGTGTGGCAGGCCTACGACTTGTGTCCGAACTTCCCGGAGCTTCAGCGCTTCCTGGATTTCTGGCGCAAGTCGCTCGAGGGCGACCTTCATTCGGTGATGGTGGCGCACTCGAAGATGATCAAGCCGGCCGAACTGCGGGCGATCGACGGCGTGTTCCGGCTGCATTGATCCGCACGCCGGGCGAGCTCGGGCGCGATGACGTCAAGTCATCGCGCCGACGATGGCGCCGATCAGGCACGTCGAGAGCGTGCCTGAGACGATCGACTTGAAGCCGAGCGACACGACGTCGTCGCGCCGCTCCGGCGCCATGGTGGCGAGGCCGCCGATCATGATGCCGAGGCTGCCGAAGTTGGCGAAGCCGCACATCGCGTAGAGCATGATGAGGCGCGAGCGCGGATCGAGCGCGTCCGGCGGCAGCGCGGCGAGCTGGAGATAGGCGACGAACTCGTTGAGGATCGTCTTCAAGCCCATCAGCGCGCCGGCGGTGGTCGCCTCGCGCCAGGGAACGCCCATCAGCCAGCACACCGGCGCCATGACGATGCCGAGCATGCGCTCGAGCGTCACCGGCGCGCCGGCGACCGCGGGCAGGAGGCTCAGTATCTCGTTCACCAGATGGACGAGCGCGATCAGCACGATCAGCATGGCGCAGATGTTGAGCAGGAGCTCGAGCCCGGCGCTGGTGCCGCGCACGACCGCGTCCATGGTGCTCGACGCGATCGGGCCGAGTGGTTCGAGCGTGCCGTCGGCGCTGCTCTTTGCGCTGTTCCGGCACCATGATGAAGCTCACCAGGATCGCCGCCGGCGCGCCGAGCACGGAGGCGACGACGAGATGGCCGGCGGCGTCGGGGATCACCGGGTTCAATATGGTGGCGTAGAGCACCAGCATCGTGCCCGCGATGCCGGCCATGCCGCCGGTCATCACCACGAACAGCTCGCTGCGGGTGAGGCGGCCGAGATAGGGCTTGATGCACAGCGGCGCCTCGACCATGCCGAGAAAGATATTGGCCGCAGTCGAGAGGCCGACCGCGCCGCCGACCCCCATCGTCCGTTCCAGCACGAAGGCGAAGCCGCGCACGACCGGCGGCAGGATGCCCCAATAGAACGCCAGCGTGGTGAGCACGCTCATCACCAGCACGACCGGCAGGGCTTGCAGCGCGAAGATGAAATCGGCGCCGGGTTTCTCGACCGCGAAGGGCAGGGGGCCGCCGCCAATATAACCGAACACGAACGAGGTCCCGGCCTTGGTCGCTTTCGATATCCCGTCGACGGCGTCACCGATCACATTGAACGCCGCCTGCAGCTGCGGGATCTTGAGCATGAGCACCGCAAACACGACGGTGACGGCGAGCCCGATGGCGGCCTGCCGCCACGCCACCGCGCGACGATTCTCGCTGATGGCGAAGGCGATCGCGAGCAGGGCGAAGATGCCGAAGATCGATTGGACGTTCTGCATGCTCCCTCCTGCTGATTTTCGAGCATTCCGGCGTTCGGCACCGCGGCCGCCAGCCGGATCATGAGCGGTTCAGCCCCTCCCGACGAACGGCATCTGGTTCGCCATCACCGTCATGAACAGCACGTTGGTCGAAAGCGGCAGGCCCGCCATGTAGACGACGGCGTTGCCGACATCGGCGGCGTCCATGCGCGCCTCCTGCATCATGCGGCCGTCAGGCTGCATGACGCCGGCGCCCTGCACCATGCGGTCGGTGAGCGGGGTTGCGGCGTTGCCGATGTCGATCTGGCCGCAGCAGATGTCGAACGGGCGGCCGTCGAGCGCACTCTGCTTGGTGAGCCCGGTGATCGCGTGCTTGGTCGAGGTATAGGCGGCGGCCATCGGCCGCGGCGTATGCGCCGAGATCGAGCCGTTGTTGATGATGCGCCCGCCGCGCGGCGTCTGCGCCTTCATCATGCGGAACGCCTCTTGCGTGCAAACGAAAGGCCCGGTGAGGTTGGTGTTGACCACCGCCTGCCACTTGTCGAGCGGCAAATCCTCGATCGGCATCGCCGGGGCGCCGATGCCGGCATTGTTGAACAGCACGTCGAGGCGGCCGTATCTCTCCTTGACCACGGCGAACAGCGCCTTGATCGAAGCGGGGTCGGCGACGTCGGTCGCCACCGCGAGGCTCTGGCCCTGGACACCTTCCGCCGCCACCTCGTCGAGCTTGTCCTTGCGCCGGCCGGCGAGCACGACGATGTAGCCCGCCTTCATCAGCGCCAGCGCCGCAGCGCGCCCGACGCCGGTGCCTGCGCCGGTGACGATCGCGACCTTCGTTGTGCCGTTCATAGTGTCCTCCCAGTTGGCATGTTGGTTTTATACGGCACCCGCGGAATGCTGGCGTGCGCCGCCCGCAGCGCTGCCGACCAGCGCTCGCGCAGATCGGTGAAATAGGGTTCGCCCGGCTCGATGCGGTAGGTCAGCTCCGCGGCGCACACGTCGCGCCGCACCGCCAGCACGTCGATCGGCATGCCGACGCTCAGGTTGGAGCGCATGGTGGAATCGACCGAGACGAGGCCGACCTTCAATGCGTCGTAGAGGTCCATGTTGTAGATGACGGCGCGGTCGAGCACCGGCTTGCCGTATTTGTGCTCGCCGATCTGCAGGTACGGCGTGTCGGTGGTGCATTCGATGAAGTTGCCGGCGGAATAGATCATGTAGAGCCGCGGCCGCTCGCCCTTGATCTGGCCGCCGAACAGGAACGACACGTCGAACCCGACGTCTGAGGAGTGGAGCGCGCTGTCCTCCTCCTGATGCACCTTGCGGATGGCGCGGCCGATGCGCTGGGCGGCCTGAAACATGGTCGGGGCATTCATCAGCGTCTCGCGCTCGCCGGTCGCCGGGTTCTCCAAGCCCTCGCGCATCATCGAGAGCACGGTCTGGGTGAGCGACAGGTTGCCGGCGGACGCGATCGCCATGATGCGCTCGCCGGGCTCGGCGAAGGTGTGCAGCTTGCGGAAGATCGAGATGTTGTCGAGCCCCGCATTGGTGCGGGTGTCGGCGATCATCACCAGGCCTTCGTGGACAAGTATGCCGCAGCAATAGGTCATGGGTCCGCCCGCTCCCTGATTTGGCGACTTCGCTTATACCGGGAGGGGAGCAGCGGGCAATGGCTCAGGCTTGGACTCAACCTTGGGTCTGCCAGGCGGCCTGGGCGACCACGAGCTTGACCGCGCGGTCCTCGCGGCCGCCGCCGAAATGCGCCCCCCGCATCGGTGCAGCGCCCAGATGATCGAGCCCGATGGCGACGCGGATGTGCTGGTCGGTGACGCAGAGCTTGTGGGCGGGATCGAAGCCGATCCAGCCGAGGTCGGGAGAGTAGGCCTCCGCCCAGGCATGGGCGTGGTCCGGGCCGGCCGCGCCGTCCTCGCGCCAGAAATAGCCGGCGACATAGCGGGCCGGCACGCCCGAGAGCCGCGCCGCCGCAATGAAGATGTGGGCGAGGTCGCGGCAATTGGCGCGCCGGGCGGCGAACGCCTTGCGCCGCGGTCGCGTCCGTCCGCGCTCGTCGTCGCAGGCGACGTCCGCGTGCACGCGGGCGAGCAGGCGGTGCAGCATGTCGAGCGGGCCGGCCTCGGTCACCGGAAACTCGGCGGCATAGGCGGCGAGCGCCCGGTCGGCCTGGGTCAGCGCGGTCTCGCGCAGGAACAGGGTCGGCGGAAACCGCTCCACCGCGCCGCGCACGACGCCGGCGGTGTCCTGGGTCTCGACCTCGCCCTCGACCATGACGCGCAGCTCCGAGATCGGGCCGTTCGCGGAGAAGGCGTGGGTGACGTTGCCGAATGCGTCCTCCTGAGCTTCCAGCCGGCAATCCGCGGATGATCTCGAGCCGCCAGTCGACCACGTACTGGCCGGTGTGGTTGCGCGGCGTGAGCCGGAGCGTCTGGATCACGCCCGAACACGGCGTTTCGTAGCGGTAGAGCGTTTCGTGCGCGACGCAGATGCGCATGGCCAGTCCTCGAATCCGCGGCGAACGCGGTTCGCCGGTGCCGCGCAGCTTACATCAAATATTGCGAGCTGACGGCGGCGCCGAGCGCGGTGTTGTCGGACACGAATTCGGTGATGAACTCGTGGAGGCCGGTCTGGAAGATTTCCTCCATGCGGCTGTTCTGGAGCCTCGTGCGGATGGTGCGGGCCTGGCGCTGGGCCGGCCCCTGGCGGCCATAGGTGGTGGCGATGGAATCGGCGAAGCGCACGAGGTTCTCGTAGCAGCTCGCGAGCGAGCGCGGCATCTGCGCGTTGAGGATCAGGAGATCGGCGACGAGCCAGGGCTTGAGGCTCTCGCGGTACACCCAGTGATAGGCGGTGAGCGCCGAGACCGTGCGCAGGATCGCCGCCCATTGGTAATAGTCGAGCGGGCCGCCGACATGCTCGTCCGCCGGCAGCAGCATGTGGTACTTCACGTCGAGGATGCGCGCGGTGTTGTCGGCGCGCTCGATGTAGACGCCGAGCCGCGAGAACCAGTAGACGTCGTTGCGCAGCATGGTGCGGTAGGCCGAGCCGTCGAAGCGCAGCGAGGTCTCCTGCACCCAGTGCAGGAAGCGCAGGAATTCCTCGCGCGAGGTCGGGCCGTTGCCGAACCGCTTGAGCTCGAGCCAGGCGCCGTTGATGGTCTCCCAGGTCTCGGTGGTGAGCGCGGTGCGCACCGCGCGGGCATTGGTGCGGGCGATCTCGATGCAGTTGCGGATCGAGGACGGGTTTTCCGACGAGAACGCGAGGAATTCCGAGACGTTCTCCTCGTTCGCTTCGTTGTAGCGGGCGAAGAACGCCTTGCGGCAGCCGGCGGTCGCGACCGCGCTCTCCCATTCGTTGGTCGAGCCGACATAGGCGAGCGGCAGCGCGGTGAGCCGCAGCGTCGCTTCGAGAACCCGGGCGAGATATTCGGCGCGCTCGACGTAGCGGGCGAGCCAGTAGAGGTTGTCGGCCGTGCGGGAAAGCATCTAGGTCTTCCGCCCTTCTGTCCTCGGTCATGTATCCAGCACCCAGGTGTCTTTGGTGCCGCCGCCCTGGCTCGAATTGACGACCAGCGATCCGCGCTTGAGCGCGACCCGGGTCAGCCCGCCGGGAACGATGCGGATGCGGTCGCGCCCGGTCAGCACGAAGGGCCGCAGGTCGACATGGCGCGGCGCCACGCCCTTCCTCGACGCAGGTCGGGCAGGTCGAGAGCGCGAGCGTCGGCTGGGCGATGAAGTTCTTCGGATCGGCCTTGAGCTTGGCGCGGAACGCCGCGATCGTCGCCTGGTCGGATTTCGGCCCGATCAGCATGCCGTAGCCGCCGGAGCCGTGGACCTCCTTGACCACCAGCTCCTCGAGGTGCTCGAGCACGTAGGTGAGGTGGTCGGGCTCGCGGCAGCGCCAGGTCGGCACGTTCTTGAGGATCGGCTCCTCGCCGAGGAAGAATTTCACGATCTCCGGCATGTAGCTGTAGACCGCCTTGTCGTCGGCGATGCCGGTGCCGACGGCGTTGGCAAGCGTGAGGTTGCCGGCCTGGTAGACCGACATCAGGCCGGGCACGCCGAGCGCGGAATCCGGGCGGAACGCGAGAGGGTCGAGGAAGTCGTCGTCGATGCGCCGGTAGATGACGTCGATCCGCTTGAGCCCCTCGGTGGTGCGCATGTAGGCGATCTGGCCCTTGACCACGACGTCGCGGCCTTCGACGAGCTCGATGCCGAGCTTGTCGGCGAGGAACGAGTGCTCGTAATAGGCCGAGTTGTAGATGCCGGGCGTGAGCAGCACCACGGTCGGGTCGGCGGACGCGGTGCGCGGCGCGACCGACTTCAGGGTCGCCAGCAGCTCGTCCGGGTAGTTCTCCACCGGCGAGACGCGGTGGCGGGAGAACAGCTCCGGGAACAGCCGCATCATGATCTCGCGGTTCTCCAGCATGTAGGAGACGCCGGAGGGCGTGCGCGCATTGTCCTCGAGGACGTAGAAGGTCTCGGCGTCGACCCGCACGATGTCGATGCCGGCGATGTGGACGTAGATGTCGTGCGGCACCTTGAGGCCGTTCATCTCCGGCCGGAACACCGGGTTCTGGAAGACGAGGTCCTCGGGGACGATGCCGGCCTTGAGCGCCTCGCGCCGGCCGTAGACGTCCTTGATGTAGAGGTTGAGCGCCTTGACGCGCTGCTCGAGCCCGAGGCGCAGCCGCCCCCATTCCTCCGACGACAGGATGCGCGGCAGCACGTCGAAGGGGATCAGGCGCTCGGTCGAGTCGGCGTCGCCATAGACGGCGAAGGTGATGCCGAGGCGCCGGAATAGAACATCCGCCTCGCGCCGCCGGTGTTCCAGCACATCGGGTGGCAACTCGCGCAGCCAGCCCTGGAGGCCGGCATAGACCGGCCGAATCTGGCCGTCCGTCTCCGTCATTTCGTCGAAAGCGACTGGCCATTCCTTCCCCCGCAGCTGAAGCGCCACGAGCCCCGCCTGAACGAATTGAAACTTAGCAAGCTTCGCGCCAAAAGCACTCGAACCGCGACAATGGCGCGACGCACGCCTCTCGGAACCCGCCAGTAGGGCGCAGCCGGCGGCGATGCGGCAGGCCTTCCAAGATAACGGATGCCTATGAATAAAAAATAGGCAGCGGCTGGTCGGTGGAGGGCCGGCCGGCCCACCCGGACCCGATACGACCCGAGCGTGCCCATTGGCGGCCACAATCGTCCGCCGTTGTCCCTCACAGGGCGATAGGTCTATGTACGGTGCTTCCGGGACGCCAGGGGAGCCTCGCTATCCATATGACAGTTGCGCGGACATCTTCATGAATGACACCAGCTCGTCATCGAGGATCGTGACGGCAGCCATCCTCGTGATCGGGGACGAAATCCTCTCCGGCCGCACCAAGGATAAGAACATCGGCTATATCGCTGAATATCTGACGAAAATCGGGATCGACCTGCGCGAGGTCCGGGTCGTCGCGGATGACGAAGGGGCGATCGTCGAGGCGCTCAACGCGCTGCGTTCCCGCAACGATTACGTCTTCACCACGGGGGGCATCGGCCCGACCCATGACGACATCACCGCCGAATGTGTCGCCAAGGCGTTCGGCGTCCCGATCGATTATGATCCGCGGGCCGTCGCCATCATGAAGGAGCGCTATGCCGCGCTGGGCACCGAGATGAACGAAGCGCGCATGCGGATGACGCGGATCCCGCACGGCGCCGACCTCGTGCCGAACAAGGTGTCGGCGGCGCCGGGCTTCTGGATCGGCAACGTGATCGTCATGGCCGGTGTTCCCTCGATCATGCAGGCGATGCTCGACGAGGTCGCGCCCAAGCTCGCGACCGGCGCGAAAATGCTGTCGGAAACCGTGCGGGCCGACTGCCGCGAGGGCGACATCGGCACCGAGCTCGGGGAGATCGCCAAGGCTCACCCCGAGGTCATGATCGGGAGCTATCCTTTTGTCGACGAGCAGCGCGGGCCCAACACCAATGTGGTGGTGCGGGCCCGCGATCCCGCGCGTCTCGCCGCGGCGAAGGCGGCGGTGGAAGCGATGCTGACCGAGGTGCGTGCGCGGCTCGCATGAGGGGGCGCCGATGGGGCCGAGGATCGGGAGTGCCGTGAGGATGGGGATGGTGGTGCCGTGGATGGCGCGGCGCCTCGTGCTCGCGCTCGGCCTGGTCGCGGTCCTCGCCGCCGCCTCACCGCTCGCGGCGGCGAGCCTGCGCGGCATGGGCGTCGTCTTCCTGCACGGCAAGGGCGTGTGGCCGGGCGCCTTCGACGGCGGCATTCCGTCCGCGCTCGAGGCCGAAGGGGCGAAGGTCGTGAGCCCGGAAATGCCGTGGTCGCTGCGGCGCATGTACGGCGCGACCTTCGACCAGGCGATGGCCGAGATCGATGCCGCGGTTGCGACCCTCAAGGCGAAAGGCGCCACCCGCATCGTCATCATCGGCCACAGCCTCGGCGCCAATGGCGCGATCGGCTATGCCGCGCAGCGCCATTCGGTCGTCGCGGTGGTGGCGCTCGCCCCCGGGCACCTGCCGGAAACCGCGGAAATGCGGGCCCGCACCCAAAGCGCGATTGCCGAGGCGCGGCAGCTCGTGGCCTCCGGTCACCAGGAGAAACGCAGTTGGCCGGACATGGTGCAGGGGGTTCCAACCTTCTGCACGGCGACGCCGGCGGTCTATATCAGCTGGTTCGACCCGAACGGGCCCGCGGTCATCCCCAAGAACGTGGCGGCGCTCAACGGCATTCCGCTGCTGTGGGTGGTCGGCAATTTCGACCCCATCTCCTCGCGCGGTCCCCAATACGCCTTTTCGCGGGCCAAGAATCCGGCGAATCGCTATGTCTCGGTCCTCGCGACCCATCTCACCACCTCGCTGATGGCGCGCGGCCAGGTCGTCGAGTGGCTGAAGTCGTTGTAAGCGCCGGCGGCGGCGAAGGAAGGCTCCATGAGTCCAGATGACGAGGACGAAGGCTTCGCGGGTTTCGCGGACGAGTTCGAGCAGCACACCAAGGCGATCTACCAGCTCGTCGCCGACTACATGGACGACCTCGAAATTCCCGAGGGGTTGATCGCCGAGGTGCTGCTCCACATGGCCGTCAACATGCGCATGGTCGCCTATGCGATCGAGGCCGAGAAGCCGTCGGTCGCCGGCCTCAAGATCGATCTCGACCGCCTGCGCAACGAAATGGACCAGCTCGTGCGCGAATCGAAGAAAGGCGCCGAGGCCTTCATCGCGTCGGCCAAGTCGGCGATTGCCGATGCCGAGAAGGAGGCCGAGGAGGAGTAGGTTTGGTAACCAGGGCGGCCGCGGGCATGTCTATGCTGTCGCGCTCGCCCCACCGATAGTCGCAACGATAAATCGCAAAGACGCCAACAGGGCAGGAAACGATGACGCAGTCGAAAATGCCGGATAAGGCCTTTCCGGTCTCCTGGGACCAATTCCATCGCGATGCCAGGGCGCTCGCCTGGCGGCTCAACGGCGCCGGGCCGTTTCAGGCGATCGTCACGGTGACGCGTGGCGGCCTCGTGCCGGCGGCGATCGTCGCGCGCGAGCTCGACGTGCGCGTCATCGAGACGATCTGCGTCACGAGCTACGACTACACAAGGCAGGGCGACCTGCGCATCCTCAAAGGTGTGGCCGACGACATCCTGCGCATGAACGGCACCGGCCGCGGCGTGCTGATCGTCGACGACCTCGTCGACACCGGCAAGACGGCGAAGGTGGTGCGCGACCTCCTGCCCAACGCCCATTTCGCCACGGTCTATGCAAAGCCCATGGGACGGCCGCTGGTCGATACCTTCGTCACCGAAGTGTCCCAGGACACCTGGATCTTCTTTCCCTGGGACACCGGGCTCGCCTTCCAGCCGCCGATCCGCGGCGAGATGTGAGGCGCCGCGCGCGCGGGAATTTTGCTATTGTCGGGCGACGTCTCCCTTCCTGTGGGAAGGGAGCAGGTGCCTGTCGAGGAGCCCAGCCATGGATGCACCGACCCCCAAATCCGCCGCGCACGACCTGCGGTCCCATCACGTCCGCGTCGGCGAGCTCGAGTGGAAGCCGACCCGTTTTGCCGGCTGCGAGGTGAAGACCCTGCTGTTCGACCGCGACAGCGGCCTCGTCACCGCGCTGATGCGGTTCGCGCCCGGCGCCGTGCTGCCCGACCACGAGCACGTCAAGATCGAGCAGACCCTGGTCCTCGAGGGCAAGCTCGTCGATCGCGAAGGACCCGACAGCGGCCTCGAGGTCCCCAAGGGCGATTTCGTCTGGCGCCCGGCCGGCAGCCGGCATTCGGCCTGGTGCCCCGAGGGCGGGCTGATGCTCGCGATGTTCCAGGTGCCCAACAAGTTCTTCGAGCGCGACGGCCGCGTCACCGACATCACCGGCGAAGACTGGGACAAGCTCTGGGGTGACGCCGGGGAGTGACGGCACCCACGCCGGCACATGATGAGATGGATGTCTCGACGTAGGCGATTGTCGCTGCCTCGCCTGTGGGCGAACGATTACGTGCATTTTGCCGCGCGAGTCCCTGACGGCAGGCGGAACCTATTCCATCCGCGTGAGATCGGTGGCGGCGGCGCGGCGAAATTGTCAGCCGCTGATCGGCTGGGCGGCGATCCTCACCAAAGCGATGGCGCTCACCGCCGAAAGATGGCCGGAGTTGAGGCAATGCTACATGCCATTGCCGTGGCCACACCTCTACGAACATCCCTGCTGCGTCGCAAATCTCGTCCTCGAACGCGAGTGGAGGGGCGAGCGGGCCATATTCTGCGACCAGATCCGAGCTCCCGAGAGCATCTCGTTGCGAGAGATCGATGAGAGGCTCCGCACCATGAAAGGAGCGCCGATCGAGGCGCTCGGCGGCTTCCGCCGGATCGTCCGGATCACTGGTTATCCGTTCCTGGTGCGCAGATTGCTCTGGAGCCTCGTGCTCAAAGGGTCGGGTCGCCTGAGAGCACGGTATTTCGGCACGTTCTGCGTCAACCTGCTCGCAGGCCGAAACCTGCAGATAAGCCAGTCGCTCACATTGCATGCGATAAGCCTGTTTTACGGGCCGCTTCAGCCCGACGGGATCATGAAGCTGCATGTCTTTTTCGACCATCGCGTGATCGACGGCGCCCGTGCCGCGCGATGGCTGGCCGACCTCGAAGCGACGCTCAACCGCGACGTCGTCGCGGAGCTCAATACGGGGCTTCAAAGCTAGAGCATGATCCCGAAAAGTTGCAGACTTTTCGGACGAGATGATGCTCAAAATCAAGAAGGTCAGTGCGCCGGCGTTTCGCGCGCGACGGGTTGTGGGCAACCGGCCTCCGGCTTGCCGAATGTCGCTTCGTAGAAGCGCGCGTAGCGATTCCCCTGCGCCAGGAGAGCTTCGTGTCGTCCGGACTCCACGATGGCTCCGTTTTCGACCACGTGGATCATGTCCGCCCGCGTGATGGTGTGCAGCCGGTGCGCGATCACGAGCGTGGTGCGGCCCCTGATCAGCCGCTCCATGGACTCCCGGACATAGTGCTCCGATTCCGTGTCGAGCGCGGACGTCGGCTCGTCCAGCAATATGATCGGCGCATCGCGGATCAGGGCGCGCGCAATCGCAATGCGCTGACGCTGGCCGGTGGAAAGCTGGGCGCCGTGCTCGCCGACCAATGTTCGATAGCCGAGCGGAAACTGCGACACGAACTCGTCCGCGTGAGCCGCACGCGCCGCGGCGAGGATTTCAGCTTCGGTTGCCGCCGGTCGTCCGAGCGCAATATTTTGCCAAATGGTGCCGTTGAACAAAAAGACGTCCTGGCTGACGTAAGCGAAGCTGCGCCTGATCGATTCCACCGAGACGTCGGAATAGTTCTGGCCGTCGAGACGGATCGCCCCGTGCTCCGGGGAATAGAGTGCCAGCACGAGGTTGAATATCGTGGACTTGCCGCCGCCCGAGGTGCCGACAAAGGCCGTCACCTTGCCGGGTTCGGCGATGAACGACATGCGGCGAAGCACCGGCTGGCCGGCACGGTAGGAAAATGACACGTCGGCGAATTCGACCTCGCCGCTTTTGATCCGCAGGTCCGGCTTGCCGATCTGCGGCGCGCCGTCGGGCAGGTCGAGAACGTCGAACAAGAACCTGGACGCCGATGAGGGCGGTGTGGAGGTCGATGTTCAATCGCGTCAGCCGCTTGGTGGGTTCGTAGGCCAGGAGGAATGCCGCGATGAACGACACGAACTCGCCGGGTGTCGCGCCGAGCACCAGGACGCGGTAGCCGCCGTAGAGGAACATGACCCCGACGGCGATTCCGCCCAGCGCCTCCATCAGCGGCGTCACGCTGTTCGACGCCACGGCCATTCGGTTCGCCGCGGCTTCGACCGAGGCGATGCTCTTGGCGACGCGGGCCCG
The DNA here is from genome assembly GCA_963793985.1 of uncultured Alphaproteobacteria bacterium. Taxonomy (GTDB): domain Bacteria; phylum Pseudomonadota; class Alphaproteobacteria; order Rhizobiales; family Xanthobacteraceae; genus JAJPKK01. The sequence goes on from CAWCCG010000024.1 coordinate 159,160, forward strand.
CATCACGTCTTCGAGATTGAAGGCCTTGATGATCCGGAATCCCTCGACCGTTTCCTGCATCACTTGCAGGAATTCGGCGGTGCCGCCGAATTGCGTGAGGACGATGGCGCGCGCCTGCCGGATGAGCTGGCGAGTGCCGAAAAATGCCGGCGGCGCCACGAGCAGGATGATCAACGACAGGAACGGTGCCTGAAAGAACATGACGGCCGCGAGCCCGATCAGCGTCAGAAGGTCCCGGCCGAATGCGTTGAACAGGAGATCGAGGACCCGCGCCGCCGCCGCGCCGCCGAAGGTGATCTGGGCGGCGAATTCGGAGGAATGACGGTCCGCGTAGAAAGCGACGCTCTGGGAGAGCAGTTTGCCGAACATCCGCTTTTGATTTTCGGCGACGACACGATTGGCGATGCGGGCCATGGTCACCGCTTGGCCGTAACCGGCAATTCCCTTCAGGGCGAAGACGGCGATCATCGCGGCCGCGACGAGCGCGACGCCGCTGTAGCTGCGGCCGACGTAGCCTTCGTCGATGCCCCTGCCGAGCAGGAGCGCCGGCAGCGCGGTGCACGCGGCTGCGATGGCCATGAATAGGAACGACAGGCCGTAGTCTCGCCAGTGCGTGCCGCCGTATTCGACGAGGAGCCGGCGGATCAAGGAGGCCGTGCCCTTCGGATCGCCGAAGAGGCGGCGGCCTAAAGCATCGAGCATCGGCGACAAGCGCATGCAACGGGCGCCCATGACCCTGGCACGTTCGATGTACGGGAATGCG
>CAWCCG010000025.1:0-219155 GCA_963793985.1 uncultured Alphaproteobacteria bacterium
CGCTCAGAGCGGCCTGATCTCGACCTCGGCGGAAGCGCACGATGCCGCCGCCGTACTGGAGCGCGATCCGCCCCTTGGCGAGCTTTGCGTCCTTGGCGCCGTCCACGGTCTTGATGCCGTTGAGGATGATGGTGAACTCGCCGCCCTTGGCGGTGATGTCGTAGGTGTTCCACTTGTCGGCGGCCCGGGGCATCGGCGACACCTTGGCCACGTTGACGATCGCGCCGGTGCCGTAGCTCGGGTCGGGGCGGGTATCGAAGATGTTCACCTCATAGGCGTTCTCGGCGGTGACCTTCTTGGGATCGGTCGCGCGGATGAAGATGCCGCTGTTCGCGGTGGCATCGACCCAGAACTCGGCCTTCAGCTGGAAATCGCCGTATTCTTCCTTGGAGACCAGGAAGCCGTTGCCCACATCGGCCTGCAGGATCCCGCCCTCGAGCATGCGCCAATTGGCGTTGCCGATCGGCTCGAAATTGTTCGCGTTGGAGCCGTCGAACAATACCTTCCACGCCGTCTGTCCGATGGCGTCGTGGGCGTGCCAGAGAATGGCGGAGCCGGCGAGAAGCAGCCCCATGGAGAGTGCGGATCGGCGAGTCATCTGTTTCCTCCGTGTTTGATGTTGCGCCCCGTCTTCCGTCGCTCGACCCCAGTCGAGTGCCAATGACCAGACGTCGGGCTCGGGTAAGGATGGCGATGTTATAGCGTCATGCCCGATGCCGTCCAGCGGCGCCGCGGGAGCACGGGCGCACGACCGGATGACGGCGGTCGTGCTTCCGCGTCTGCTGCCGTGATCGCTCGACGGCGAAGGGCGGCCGATCCGCGGTCCTGTCATCTGATCTTCATGTTTTCCGCCCCTGTTGGGGCGCGACCGGCGGATGGCGGTTGCGCTCTCACGCAGGCCGAGGCGGAGCAAATGGATTTCCACAGGCGGTTCACGTTTCTCGTTTGCGCGCCGGCGTTCGAGGCCGAGGACCTCGAGGGGATCCGGCTCGGGCAGATCATCGTCGCCATCGAGAAGCAGGGCTTCCAGGTGGTGCGGGCGCGGCGCATCGAGGATGCCGAGATCGCGGTGCAGACCGATGCCGCGATCGGCTGCATGGTGGTCGACTGGGGCAAGAAGGGCCTCGAGGGCAAGACCGCCTCGCTGATCAACCTGATGCGCCGGCGCGGCCTCGAAATGCCGATCGTGCTCCTGGTGCGCCGCAAGCGCTTCGAGGACATCCCGGTCGAGGTGCTCGACTACATCGACGGCTACGTCTTCCTCGCCGAGGAGACGCCGGAGTTCATCGCCACCAATCTGGTGGGCCGGCTCAAGCAATATGCCGAGACCCTGAAGACGCCGTTCTTCGGCGCGCTCGTCGACTATGGCGAGCGCGGCAACCAGCTGTGGACCTGCCCGGGGCACAATGGCGGCGTGTTCTACAACCGGAGCCCGATCGGCCGCATCTTCGTCGATCATCTCGGCCAGGCGGTGTTTCGCGACGACCTCGACAACTCCGTGCTCGAGCTCGGCGACCTCCTGGTCCACGAGGGCCCGGCGCTCAGGGCGCAGCAGGAGGCCGCCGCGATCTTCGGCGCCGAGAAGACCTACTTCGTCCTCAACGGCACCTCGTCGTCGAACAAGATCGTGCTCTCGGCGCTGGTCGGGGAGGGCGACCTCGTCCTGTTCGACCGCAACAACCACAAGGCGGCGCATCACGGCGCGCTGTTCATCGGCGGCGGCATTCCGGTCTTTCTCGAGACCGACCGCAACCCCTATGGCCTGATCGGCCCGATCTACGCCGAGGCCTTCGACGAAGACCGCATCCGCGAGAAGATCCGCACCCATCCGCTCGATCACCGACAAGGAGGCGTGGCGGCGCGAGCGGCCGTTCCGGGTCGCGGTGATCGAGCAGTGCACCTATGACGGCACGATCTACGACGCCAGCGGCATCGTCGAGAAGATCGGGCATCTGTGCGACTACATCCTGTTCGACGAGGCGTGGGCGGGCTTCATGAAATTCCACCCGCTCTATGCCGGCCGCTTCGCCATGGGGCTTCCAGCACTCGACGCCAATTCGCCCGGCATCATCGCGACGCAGTCGACCCACAAGCAGCTCGCGAGCTTCTCCCAGGCCTCGCAGATCCACGTGCGCGACCGCCACATCAAGGGCCAGCGCCGGCGCGTCGAGCATCGCCGCTTCAACGAGTTCTTCATGCTGCACGCCTCGACCTCGCCGTTCTATCCGCTGTTCGCCTCGCTCGACGTCGGCGCGCAGATGATGAAGGGCCGTTCCGGCGAAGTGCTGTGGGACGACACCATCCGGCTCGGCATCGAGCTCCGCAAGAAGGTGCGGGCGATCCGCCGCGAGTTCGAGGAGAAGGAGAAGGACCCGGCGCGGCGCTGGTTCTTCGAGGCCTTCGTCCCCGATCGCGTCAGCCTCACCGACGCGCACGGCACCCGCGAGGTCGCCTGGGAGACCGTCTCGACCGACGATCTCGCCAGCAACGCCCGCTACTGGGAGCTCGCGCCCGGCGCCGCCTGGCACGGCTTCGCCCATGTCGCGCCGGGCTACGCCATCACCGATCCCAACAAGCTCATCCTGCTCACGCCCGGCTTCGACCGCGAGACCGGCGCCTATGCTCGACTACGGCATCCCCGCGCCGGTGGTCGCGCAGTATCTGCGCGAGAACCGCGTGGTGCCGGAGAAGAACGATCTCAACTCGCTGCTCTTCCTGCTCACCCCCGGCGTCGAGGCGAGCAAGGCCGGCACGCTGTTCAGCGCGCTCGTCGCCTTCAAGAAGCTCCACGACGAGAATGCCAAGCTCGACGACGTCATCGGCGAGTTCGTGCGCCGGCGCCCGTCGCGCTATGCCGGCGTGCGGCTTGCGCGATCTCTGCGCCGAGATGCACGGCTTCTTCCGCAAGAGCGGAACGAGCCGCCTGCAGCGCGCCCAGTTCGCGCCCGAGCACCTGCCGACGCCGGCGATGCCGCCCAACGCGGCGGTGCGCGAGATGGTCCGCAACAATGTCGACTACGTGCCGATCGCCGAAGCGTTCGGCCGCATCGCCACCACGATGTTCGTCGTCTACCCGCCGGGCATCGCCACCATCGTGCCGGGCGAGCGGCTCGACGAGCGCGCGCGGCCGATGCTCGACTACCTCATCATGTTCGAGCGCAGCGCCAACCTGTTCCCGGGCTTCGAGGCCGAGGTGCAGGGCGTCTATCGCGAAGTCGAGAAGGACGGCAGCGTGCGGTTCTACACCTACGTGGTGCGGGAGTGATCGCGGCCATCCGGAGGCGACGGCCTCCGAGATTTTTTTGGGCACCGAGCTCATTTCTGAGGAACAACCCCATGCAAAGTAGAAATCCGGCTGCGTGCCCCAGTCTAATACCTCCCGATCGGCCCTTCCAGCCAGCTCGCGCGCACGCTTCCCCTTTCGGACCTCGTCCTGAGGAGCCGTGCGCAGGACGGCGTCTCGCAGGATGGCCACAGCCGCAGCGTGTGCGGCCATCCTTCGAGATGCCTGCTTTCAGGTCGGATGAGTCAGGATGAGGATTTCTCAAGGATGTCGGAGACGGGTGGAAGACCTCACGTCAGCGCGGCGATCGACTCCTGGATCTCGTCGATCGACTTCTCGGCCGCCTCGACGCCGAGCGCGATGATGTCGCGGGCGCGGTGAAACTCGAACAGATTGATCCGCCCGACCCGCGGGCTGATCATCACGTCGGGCGGGTCGCCGGCGAGGCGCGACCGCGTGATGCGGTCCTGCATGACCTGGAAGGCCTCGACCATCACGGTGGACAAGCCGGGCTGCCGGGTGACGCCGAAGAACTGGCGGTGGATCAGGCGCTCGGACCTGAAGATGCCGCGCCGGTTGCGCACCGTCAGGCGCTCCGCCCGGATGGCGTCGTCCACTTCGTCGGGGCCGTGATCCTGGATGATGGTGCCGCGGCCGAAATTGTCGGCGTTGAGGTTGACCGCGATGACGAGGCGGGCGCCGAGCGCGCGCGCCGCCGAGATCGGCAGCGGATTGACGAGCGCGCCGTCCATCAGCCAGCGGCCGCCGATGCGCCGCGGCGGGAAGAATTCCGGGCAGCGCATAGGAGGCGCGCTCATGGCATCGCCGAGGCGGCCGCGGGTCAGCCAGATTTCGTGGCCGGTGCCGACCTCGGTCGCGATGGTCGCGAGCCGCAGCGGCAGGTCGGCGAAGGTGGTGTCGCCGAGTGTGTCGTCGAGCCGGTTGGCGAGCCGGCCGCCGCCGATCAGCCCGGAGCTGCCGAACTTGAAATCGAGATAGCCGAGCAGGCTGCGGCGGGTGAGATGCAGCGCCCAGTGCTCGAAGATGTCGAGCCGCCCCGCCGCGTAGTAGCCGCCGACCACGGCGCCGATCGAGGTGCCGGCGATGACGTCCGGCCAGATGCCATGGGCGTTGAGCGTGCGCAGCACGCCGATATGGGCAAAGCCGCGCGCGGCGCCGCCGCCGAGAGCGAGCCCGATCGAGAGGCGCTGCTCCGTGCGCGGCGCGGTGACTGCGTCGTCGATGTCGCCGTTGATCTGCCGTCGCCAGATGTCCAAGGCACGACCTCTGCTGCGAGGAGCGGATCACGCCTGCAGCACGCAACGCAAGCAAATCAGCCCCGAGAATCAACCGTTAATCGCGCTTCGTGACCGGACGGCGACGCCGCCTCGTCGCGGTCACGGCGCTTTCGGCCGCAACGCGTGCCGAACCTCGATGTAAGGTCGGGAAGGCATTTTCGAAACCGTTCGCGGCGGCTGCGCGAGCTTGCGCAATCCGTCGCAGATTGCCGGACGAATCGCGTTCAGCTGCCGGCGCCGCCGCCGGGCGGGCGCTTCATGGAGAACTTCGTCTCCGCCATCACGGTATAATAATCGTGGTAGCCGGCGCGCTGGATCGGCCGCATCGCGCCGGTGTCGAGGAGGCCGTCCTTGATGAAGCGCTCGTCGATGTAGACGCCGATCACCTGGCCGAACACGACATGGCGGTCGGTCGGGCGGCCCTCGCTGTCCTCGAGCGACACCGTCTTGAGCCACAGGCATTCGAGCGCGCAGGGCGAGGCGGCGACCCGCGGCGGGCGCACGAGGCGCGACGGCGCGGCCGCAGGCCCGGCCGCTTCCATCTCGTTGACGCCGCGCGCAAGCGGCGCCGAGGTGAGGTTGACCTGCTCGCGCAGCTCCCAGGTCGTGAAGTTGCAGACGAATTCGCCGGTCTCCTCGACGAAGGCGAGCGAGTCCTTGCGGGTCTCGCTCGAGAACATCACCATCGGCGGCCGGCTCGAAACGCCGTTGAACCACGAGTAGGGGGCGAGATTGATCTCGCCGGCCTTGCTCATGGAGGTGATCCAGCCGATCGGCCGCGGCGCGACGATCGCCTTGAAGGGATCGTGGGGCAGGCCGTGGTCGTTCTTGCGGACGTCGTAGAACATGGTCTCATCCCGGAAAGCGGGTGACGATCTCCGCGAGCGCGGGACGCGCGCGGTCTTCGGTCGCGACGGTCGGATGGCCGATGTGGACGAAGCCGGCGATCTTCTCGTGCGGCGCGAGCCCGAGCGCATCGAGCACGCGGCGGTCATAGGCATACCATTCGGTGATCCAGGTGGCGCCGAACCCCAGCGCCTGGGCGGCGACGAGCAGGTTCATGGCGGCGGCGCCGGAGGAGAGCACCTGCTCCCATTCCGGGATCTTCACGTGGGGCGCCGCGCGGCTCACGACCGCGATCACGAGAGGCGCGCGGGCGAGCCGCGTGCGTTCGTACGCGATCTGTTCCTCTTTGGCGTCGGGATACTTGGCGACGAAGGCGGCGGCGATGGCCTCGCCGGCCTTCGCCCGCGCCTCCCCCTCGAACACGACGAACCGCCAGGGGGCGAGCTTGCCGTGGTCGGGAACCCGGGAGGCGATGGTGAGCAGCGTCTCGAGCTCGGCCGGCGACGGGCCCGGTGGCGCCGAGCTCGTTCGGCTTGAGCGAGCGGCGTCTCCTCAGGAGATCAATGGGATCGGGCATTCACTTGGCTCCAAATGGGCTCCGGAACGGGCGGTTCTGGCGGGGTCGCTAGCACACAGCAGATAAGCAACGCACGGCAAAAATCCTGCGCCGTTCCTGGAACATGTGGAACCTCAGGCTTGAATTTGCCGCGATTTGCGTCAAAAACCGGCCCCATGAACGGGATGGGGTGGCGCTACGGGGCGGGCAGCATGCTCGCGGCCCTGGTGTTGGGGGCCCTGGTTTTGGGGATAGTGGGGTGGCCGGGTACGGCCGCGGCCCAATTTACTTTGCCATTCTCCGATCCGTCGCCACGCCAGCTGGCGCCGAGCGCGGGCTCGTCGCTTGCCGCTCCGGCGCCCCGACCATCGTTCCGCCCTCGATGGCGCCCTCCGCCATGGTGCCGCCGAGCCCGGGCGGCGGCGTACGGCCGCCGCCGGGCATGCCCGGACCGGCCAGTGCGGCAACCCAGGTTTCGCTCTCGCTCGCGGCCCGGTTCGGCGGCCGCGACAGCCCGCAGATCACCACGGGCCTCGTCTGGCGCGTCTTCCCGGCCCAGCCCGACACGCTCGGCATGTTCCGCATCGCCAAGGAGGACCGCAGCCCGAACCCGGTGATCGCGCTGCCGCCCGGCGACTACGTGGTGCATGTGAGCTTCGGCATGGTGAGCACGGCGCGCGCGGTGCACCTCAAGGAGGCGACGCGGGAAGTCTTCGAGCTGCCCGCCGGCGGCATCAAGCTCGAGGGCCGGGTCGGCGACGTGCCGATCCGCGGCAACCAGGTCACCTTCGACGTCTACCGCGGCAGCCAGTTCGAGCCGGGCGACCGCGCGCCGCTCGCGCAAGGCGTCACCAGCGGCAACGTCGTCGTCGTGCCGGAGGGCGGCTACTACATCGTCTCGAACTACGGCGACACCAACGCGGTGGTGCGCTCCGACATCCGCGTCCAGACCGGCAAGCTCACCGACGTCACGGTGAACCACCACGCCGCCGTCATCATGCTCAAGCTCGTCAACGAAGCGGGCGGCGAAGCGCGCACCAACACGAGCTGGTCGGTGCTCACGCTCGGCGGCGACGTCATCAAGGAATCGAACGGCGCATTTCCCCGCGTGATCCTCGCCGAGGGCGACTACCGCGCCATCGCGCGCAGCGACGGGCGGACGTACGAGCGCAATTTCAAGGTGACCTCGGGGGTCGACGGCGAGATCGAGGTGATTGCGCGGTAGAAGGCGGCGAGCTGTTGGCATTACGCTGAAGACATGCGTCATCGGCTCCGGGCATCTGACCCCGGCCATCCCGCTTACGGAAGGCCACGGCGCGATGCCTTATCGATCGCAGGATCGCGCGGTCGTCAAGCCCGGCGCGGATGTCACGTGCCGGGTCGAGAATCCATACGATCGAAGCCCGTGACATGCCGGTCCGAGCCTTCACCCCTCTGCGCCCGCTTCACATCCGGCGGCACCGCCTCCGCGGCGAACTCCGCGATCGCCTCGTCGAGCTTCATCACCTTCTGCTCCTGCCCGCCGAGGCGGCGGATCGACACCGTGCGGGTCTCCGCCTCCTTCTTGCCGACGACGAGCAGCAGCGGGACCTTGGCGAGGGAGTGCTCGCGCACCTTGTAGTTGATCTTCTCGTTGCGCAGGTCGAGCTCGACGCGCAGGCCGGCGCGGCGGGCGAGCTCGGCCACCTCCTGCGCGTAGCCGTCGGCGTCGGAGACGATGGTCGCGATCACCATCTGGGTCGGCGCGAGCCACAGCGGGAAGTGGCCGGCGTAGTGCTCGATGAGGATGCCGGTGAAGCGCTCCAGCGAGCCGAACATCGCGCGGTGCAGCATCACCGGCGTCACCTTGTTCGAGTGCTCGTCGATGTAGAAGGCGCCGAGCCGGCCCGGCAGGTTGAGGTCGACCTGCACGGTGCCGCACTGCCATTCGCGGCCGATGGCGTCGCGCAGCACGTATTCGAGCTTCGGCCCGTAGAAGGCGCCTTCGCCCTTGTTGAGCGTCCAGGGACGGCCCGAGGTTTCGAGCGCCGCGCATCAGCGCGGCTTCCGCCTTGTCCCACACGGCGTCGTCGCCGATCCGCTTTTCCGGGCGGTCGGAGAACTTGATGTGCACGTCGCGAAAGCCGAAATCCTTGTAGATCGACAGGATCATGTCGTTCACTTTGAGGACTTCCTCGGCGATCTGCTGCTCGGTGATGAAGATGTGCGCGTCGTCCTGGGTGAAGGCGCGCACCCGCATCAGCCCGTGCAGCGCGCCCGACGGCTCGAAGCGGTGCACCTTGCCGAACTCGGCGATCTTGAGCGGCAGGTCGCGGTAGGACTTCAGGCCGTTCTTGAAGATCTGCACGTGGCCCGGGCAGTTCATCGGCTTGATGGCGTAGACGCGCTCGTCGTCCTCGCGCTTCTGCGTGAGGAACATCATGTCGCCATAGGTCTGCATGTGGCCGGTGGTCACCCACAGCTCGGAATCCATGAGCTGCGGCGAGTTCACCTCGACATAGCCGCTCGCGTCCTGGCGGCGGCGGATGTACTCCTCCAGCGCCTTGAACAGGGTCCAGCCCTTGGCGTGCCAGAACACCGAGCCCGGCGCCTCCTCCTGGAAGTGGAAGAGGTCCATCTCGCGGCCGAGGCGGCGGTGGTCGCGCTTCTCGGCCTCCTCGAGCTGCTTCAGATAGGCGTCGAGCTCGTCCTTGCTGCGCCACGCGGTGCCGTAGATGCGGGTGAGCATGGGATTGCGGGAATCCCCGCGCCAGTAGGCGCCGGCGACCTTCATCAACTTGAAGGCGTCGCCGATCTTGCCGGTCGAGGTCATGTGCGGGCCGCGGCAGAGGTCGAACCACTCGCCCTGCTTGTAGATGTTGAGCGGCTGGTCCGCGGGGATCGCGTCGACGAGCTCGACCTTGAACATCTCGCCCTTGTCGGCGAACACGCGCTTTGCATCGTCGCGCGACCACACCTCCTTGGTGAAGGGTTTGTCGCGCGCGATGATCTCGCGCATCTTCTTCTCGATCGCCGGGAAATCCTCGGGCGTGAACGGCTGGTTGCGGAAGAAATCGTAATAGAAGCCGTTGTCGATCACCGGGCCGATGGTCACCTGGGTTCCCGGCCACAGCGCCTGCACGGCTTCCGCGAGCACATGGGCGGCGTCGTGGCGGATCAGCTCCAGCGCGCGGGGATCGTCGCGGTTGACGAACTCGATCTTGGCGTCGTTCTCGATCGGGGCGGAGAGATCGACGAGCGTGCCGTCGAGCGCCATCGCGACGGTGCGTTTGGCGAGCGACGGCGAGATCGCCTTCGCTACGTCGATGCCGGTGATGCCGTTGGGATAGTCCCGACGCGCGCCGTCGGGAAAGGTCAGCGCGACCATTGTGATAGCTCCTTGCTCACTCGCTGCCTACGAACGCAGGTAAGCGTGGGCCGGACATATACCAGCAGGCGTGCGACGCAACGCGCGGGCGGCGCTGGCAAAGTCGGCGCGCGAGCGCGCTGGCGAATAGGGCGGAGCGGATCCGGCGATTTCGACAAAAGATCACAATCCGGCCCAACCTTCGCACGAGGCGTTGAGTAATAGTTAACGCCAAGCGCATCAGGGAATAAGCGGCAACGCGAACAGAAGTGCGCGCAGGTGTACTGCGGGGCGACCATCACAAGACAAGTGAGTGAGTGCGGACAGCCGCGCCTTTGAGGCACGGGGGGTTCCTCATGGCCTTATGCCTGCGGCGGCTACGTCGGCCGCGCTTATGTACCTGCGTCGCGTCGGTCGCGCGTCGTCGCTGCAGCATCGGATCATGGCTTCCCGTGCCTCTTTGGCGCGGCGAATACTTGGCGGAAGCCGGCGCGGATCGAGAAGAGCGTTTGGTTGCGTAAGCGTCGAGTGCGTCAGCGTTGGTGAAAGCGTAAGCGTTTGTGTTGCGTTGCGTTCGGAGGTGAAGATGAGTACGCGCGATCGCGAGCCTGACCCGGGCCCATTGAGTTATGCGCCGAAGTGGGCGCGTACGGTGGAATCCGAGGAGGCGGCGAGGCGCAATCGGCCGCGCCGGCCTTCCGCCGAGCCCGTTCCGCTGCGGGCGGTACAAGCTTCGTCGGACCGCCATCACCATCTTCGCACCGACCACCATCTTCGCACCACCGTCGCCGCCAACGCGGCCGCGCGAGCCGCCGCCATGGCAGGCAGGACGCCACGCGGCGCGTTCGAGGGCGACGTCGCGATCCGGGAACTGCGTCAGCGCATGGCGCTCGCGCCCGATCTTGCCGCCGTCGCCGCCACTGCGCCGGGAGCGCGGCGCCGCGCTCGGGATGATGCTTCGGCTCACCGGCCTCGTCACGCTGGCAGCGATCGCGGCCTACGGCTTCGTCTGGATTTCGACGCCGCGTCCGCAGGCCGCCGACAGTGCTTCGCCCGGGTTCCAGGACCTTTGCCGATCAGCCCGATCCCGTGCCTGCCGGTGAGGAGCAGTCTGAGCCCGGCGATCTTCCGGCCTCCGGGTTCACCCTTCGACGCCGAACACGGAGCGTCGCGCGCACTGGAAGAGGCGTTTCCGACCGATTTTCCGCAGCGGCTCCCGACGGCACCATGGCCGCTGCCGGACCGGCGAGGCGACGGTGCGCCGTCGCCGTCAGCCCCACCACGGGGACGGCGGTTCCGTTGCCGGCCGCCGGGTAGCAGCGCCCGGCGGCGCCGGCCCGTCTCACGCTTGGTTCGTCCCTTGGTCCGTCGTCGGCATCGCCGGGGCCCGATCGCGAGGAGGTGGCCGCGCTCATTGCCCGCGGCCAGACCTATCTTGCCAACGGCGACGTCGCCTCGGCGCGCCTGGTGTTTCGCCGCGCCGCCAAAACCGGCGATGCGCAGGCGGCCCTCGCGCTCGGCGGCACCTTCGATCCCATCGTGCTCAGGAGCCTCGGGGTGATCGGCGTCGCGGCGGACGCGGCCCAGGCGCGCAGCTGGTACGAGAAGGCGGCGGAACTCGGGTCGCGGGAAGCGCCGCACCGCATCGACCAGCTCGCGCAAGCGGACGCGGTGAGCCGCGTCGTTTCTCCGGGCGAAGAGCGGGCGAATCAGCCGGCGGGCGGAACGGTGTTGGTCGCCCGCCACCATCCATAGCGCCACGGCAGGTACCATCGCGCTCCCGCGGGCGGGGCGTCCGGCACGAAGTCGAGGCCCGACGTCCCGAACGGCTGGCAGCGCAGCAGCCGGGCGAGCGTCATCCAGCCGCCGGCCCAGAAGCCGTGGCGCGCGAACGCCTCGTCGGCATATTGCGAGCAGGTCGGCAGGTGCCGGCAATTCGTTCCGATCAGCGGCGAGAGCGTGAGCCGGTAACCCTTCACCGCGGCGCGAGCGAGCACCTGCGCGGGGCTCGGGCGCCGCGAAGGGCTCGAGCCCCGCGAAGCAGATGCAACCCGGCGTGTGTTCGGTAGGACTCATGCGGGCGATATGAGCGTCGCACATCGCAGTGTCGAGTGGTGTCGAAGGGATTGCGGAACCGGTCGAAATTATGCCGCGTGTGCTTCCTTTACACTAGCAATTTGACAAGCTTCTTCGTAAAAAATTAACCATGAGATAGCCGGCGCTCACGTGGGGGGCCGTCAATAGGGGCTTATGGGGTCGCAATGATTCGCTCATTGGTGGGCGGCGTCGTTCTGGCAGGAGTTCAGTCTGACCGGCTTTGCGGGGTCCGCCGGGGCACCCGACAACTGCGCACGTCGTCCCCATGGCCTTCACGCTGATCACCGAAGGCCCGGCGGATGCCTGCGCCGGCAAGTGCCGCCAGCTCATCGCTGCTTCCGGAATGATAACGGCGGACACGCCGCGCCAGTTCATCGCCTTCACGCGGGAGAACCAGGCGCACGGATGCCACCGTGGTGCTGGAGTCCGATGGCGGCTCGGTGCTTGGCGCACTCGAGCTCGGCCGGGCGATCCGCCGGCTCGGATTTGCGACGACCGTCGGGCGGGTGATCGAGCGCCGCACCAAGGGCGGCGGCCGGCTCGGCGAGATCAATCCGCGAGTCGATTGCCAGTCGATGTGCACCTTCGTGCTGCTCGGCGGCGTCAAGCGGTCGGTGCCGGCGGATGCGCGGGTGCTGGTCCACCAGATCTGGCTGGGCGACCGGCGCGAGGACGCGGTCGCCGCGAGCTACACCGCCGAGGACCTCGTGGTGGTGCAGCGCGATATCGGCAGCATCGTCCAGTACACCATGGAAATGGGCGGCGACATCGAGCTCGTGCAGCTCTCGCTCAAGGCTCCGCCGTGGGAGCCGATGCGCGTCCTCTCCCGCGACGAGCTGCAGCGCACGCATCTCGACTTCGCCGAAGAGGTCGCCGAGAAGCCGGTCGTCACCAAGACCGCGGCCGGGCCGGCGATCGCCGACACCCGGCGTCCCGCGGCGACCGAACGCGGCTGGTCGTTCGGCGACCGCGCCGGGCAACCGGTGCTGTCGCGGGTGCATCCGCTCACGTTCGAGGGCGAGCGGATCGGCACCTTCGAGCTCGAGTTTGCCTGCGCCGACGCGCCCGGCAGCTACGCGCTGACCTACAAGGAAATCCGTTACGGTCCGGGCGACCGCGATCTGCCGCGCGGCATCGCCCGCGTCGAGCTGATCATGGCGGATCAGGCCCAGGAGCTGAAGATCGCCGCTTCGGAGCGTCGCATGCAGCGCGGCGAACTGGAGTCGTTTGCGAGCGGCGCGGTCCCGGCGCGGATGGTCCGCCGCTTCGCCGGCGACGGGCCGGCCTCGATGATGCTCTCGACCGAGAGTGCCGGCAGCCCGCAGACCAACATCCGGGTCGGCAATGTCGGCTTCGCCAAGAGCTTCACGCGGCTCGAATCGGCATGCCAGGGCCAGTGGGCGCGCGCCGATCGCCCCGCGGGGCGCTTGGAGCGGAACGCGGGGCTCAAGCCCTGAAGCTGACCGGGTAGGCAGCCCCGCCGCGCAGGCTGACGAAGCCAGCTACTTCGCCGCGCCGGCCGCGATCTTGTCGATCGCCGACACCACTGCATCGAAGGTGAGCATGGTCGAAGCGTGCCGCGCCTTGTAGTCGCGCACCGGCTCGAGGAGCGCGACATCGGCCCAGCGTTCGGCAGTGGGCGGGGGAGCGTTTTCCTTGAGCATGCGCCGCACGTCCTCGCGCAGCTCGCGCAGCTCCTGCGCCTTGGCGCCGACGATGTGGCGCGCCATGATCGAGGATGAGGCCTGTCCGAGCGCGCAGGCCTTCACGTCGTGGGCGAAGTCGGTGACGGTGTCGCCGTCCATCTTGAGGTCGATGGTGACGGTCGAGCCGCACAGCTTGGAATGCGCGGTCGCGGTCGCATCGGGGTGGGCGAGCCGCCCCAATCGAGGAATATTGCCGGCAAGCTCGAGTATCTTGCGGTTATAGACGTCGTTGAGCATGGCTGCCGGGCTTTCCCCTGCCTCGATTGTCGTACGGCTGGACCGCCACTATATAGGGGTGCGGCGACGATGGTGGAATCCCCCACCTGTCGGCGCTGGCATTCCGGAAAATGCGGAATGCCCGTGCGTTTTGGGAATGCGGCGTTCCCGTCTGGCCGGTGCCCCCGGCGACGGCGTTGAGGACGACGCGTCCGGGTGACACTCCCGGGGTCCGGCACTGCCGAGGCTCCGGTCGAACGGAGCGATCGTCGATGGACACCTTCACTAAGAAGTCTGTATCCGCATTGCGTGCCGAACTGGGCACGGCCGCCGACCCGATGGTGCCGCGCCCCTCGCGCAGCGAAGCCGAGCAGGCGGTGCGCACCTTGCTCGCCTATATCGGCGACGATCCCGACCGCGAGGGACTGCGCGATACGCCGAAGCGCGTCATCTCCGCTTACGAGGAGCTCTACAGCGGCTACCGCGAGGACGCGGTGGAAGTGCTCGACCGCACCTTCGCGGAGATGGGCACCTATGACGACCTCGTCCTGGTGCGCAACATTCCGTTCCATTCCCACTGCGAGCACCACATGATGCCGTTCTACGGCCGCGCCCATGTGGCGTACCTGCCGGTGGAGCGGGTGGTCGGGCTCTCCAAGCTCGCACGGCTGATCGACGTTTATGCGCGCCGGCTGCAGACCCAGGAGCACCTGACTTCGCAGGTCGTCACCGCGATCGACGAAGTGCTCAAGCCCCGCGGCGTCGCGGTGATGGTCGAGGCCGAGCACACCTGCATGTCGCTGCGCGGCGTCGAGAAGCAGGGCTCGTCCACGGTGACGACCCAGTTCAGCGGCCTGTTCCGCGACGACCCCACCCGGCAGGTGCGCTTCATCACGCTCGTGAAGGGCTGACCGGTGTCCACGCCGCGCGGCTCTGCGGCGGAGATCGAGGAAGGCCTCGCCTTCGCCCCCAAATTCGATGCGGCGGGCCTCATCGCCTGCGTGGTCACCGCCGCCGATACCGGCGAAGTCCTGATGGTCGCCCACATGAACGCGGAGGCGCTGGCGAAGACGCTCGC
The DNA here is from genome assembly GCA_963793985.1 of uncultured Alphaproteobacteria bacterium. Classification (GTDB taxonomy): domain Bacteria; phylum Pseudomonadota; class Alphaproteobacteria; order Rhizobiales; family Xanthobacteraceae; genus JAJPKK01. Next base: position 14,427 of record CAWCCG010000025.1, read on the forward strand.
GACCGGCGAGGCCTGGTACTACAGCCGCTCGCGCCAAGCCTTGTGGAAGAAGGGCGAGAGCTCCGGCCACATCCAGCGCGTCGTCGAGATGCGCGTCGACTGCGACCAGGATGTGCTGCTCCTCAAGGTCGAACAGGCGGGCGCCGGCGCCTGCCATACCGGGCGCCGCACGTGCTTCTACCGCGTCGTCGTCCCGGGCAAGGAGGCGCGGCGGCCGCGCTCGAATTCCGCGATGCCGAGCGCGGATTCGATCCGGCGAAAGTGTATGGGGCGGCGAAGACGCGGGAAGGCTGATTTCCGCTACAGCGTTTTTCTGATCTTCGGCTCGAGATTGAAAATCCGCGCCGCATTGAGGCCGAGGATATTGCGCTTGGCCTGCTCGGAAAGGAACGGCAGGTCGATGATCTCGCCGGGCAGGTCGAAATCGAAGTGCGGCCAGTCCGACGCGAACAGGAGCTGCGTCTCCGCATGGATCATGTCGAGGGTGACCTCGAGCGCCTTGCGGTTCGTCGTCTCCATCGGCTGCGTCGTGTACCAGCAATTGTCGCGCAGGTATTCGCTCGGCAGCCGCTTGAGCTGCGGCGCTTCGGACGGCCGCATCAAATACTGGTCGTCGAGGCGCTGCATCAGGAACGGCACCCAGGCGAGCCCGCTCTCCACCCAGATCGGCTTGAGTTTCGGAAACCGCTCAGGGATTCCGTTGAGCACCCAGTTGGTCGCATGCACCATGTTCGACCACACGAAGCCGAGCGCGTGCATGCCGAGGAAGCGGTTGATGGTGGCGAGCGAGGGATCCTGCCAATGGTATCCGGCATGGAACGCGAGCGGCTTGCCGCGCTCCTCGATCATCGCATAGAGCCGCATGTAGTGATTGTGGTGCACCGGCTTGTGGCGGGTGCTGGTGATGCAGTAGCCGATCACGCCGGGCACGTCGTCGAACTCCTCGACCGTGCGCTCCGCCTCCTCCGGCGTGTTGAAGGGCAGGTAGATGAGCGACTTGATGCGGTCGTCGGCGGCGAGAACGCGCTCGGTGAGCCAGCGGTTATAGGCGCGGCCGAGCCACGCCTCCATTTCCGGCTGCGGGTGCATGCCGAGAAACAGCATCGGCGTCGGGAATACCACCATGTAATCGATGGCGAGCGCTTCCATGGCGCGGCGCGTCAACACGACGTCGCGATGGACGCCGGTCTCCGTGATCGTCTCGCGCTGTCCGTCCTGATGGGGAATGCGGCCGCCGACGCTCTGGTAGCGCAGGCCGAGATCGCCGTTGAGGCCGTAGGGCGGCGCGTTGAGGCGCTCGTTCTGGAAATGGATCGCCTGCTCGCGCACCACCGGGTCTTCGATGTGCTCGATGATCTCCTTCCACGACACCGTCTCGACGTGATGGGCGTCGATGTCGCAGATGAACCAGTCACGGTATTTGCGCCGGATCGAGTCCTGCCGCGCATGGGCGAGGAGGTCGCGGGTGTCGGTGAAGACGTCGGCCTGCTGCGGCGTGAGCAGTTGGGGAACGTTGGTGGTGGGCGCATTCATCGCAGCACCTCAAGGCTCGTCGGGCCGGCGTCGATACCACAGGGCTAATTCCATCGGGCCGAGCCGCAGCGCGCGCAACAGCTCGGACACGGCGGACAGGAGCTCGGTCGCGGTGAGCGGCTCGGTCTCCTCGCGAACGATCGGGCGGAACGTGCGTTCCTCGCCGTCGGATTTGGCGACGTAAAGCCGGATCGCCGCGGTCAGCATCTGGGCGACCGCCTCGTCGGAGACCCGGGCCGCCTCGTTGGTGCGCACGAGGTCGCGCGCCGCGACGTGGAGGTCCGCAGCGAAGCGGTCGATCCAGGCATAGGGATCGTTGGGCAGCGCAGGCTCAGACAACGGCATCTCAGACAACGACATAGACGTGCCCGTCGGCGACCTCCAGCTTGGCCTTGCGCAACGCGAACTTGGCGCCGGCCGGATGATGCCCGGTGCGCAGGTCGAACTCCCACCCGTGCCACGGGCAGACGATGTTCTTGGCGACGGGATCGTGCTGGAGCATGCGCGTCTTGCGCTCCTCGTCCACCGGTTCGACGACCCGCTTGTAGATGCGGCCCTGGCAGACCGGCCCGCCGCGATGCGCGCACTGGTTATACCAGGCGACCAGCTCGCCATCGACCATGAACACGCCGACCTCGGTGCCGTCGCAGGAAATGACCCGGCGCTCGCCGTCGGCGAGCTCTCCGACCTTTCCCACCATATAGGACTTCATTCCTCCAAACTCCGCAGCGGCTTTGTGTTGATTCCCGGCGCGCCACAGTTCGGTCGGCCGCCTGCCGCGTTGCAGAGAGGCTTGTCCGGTCCGCCGCAATCGTCAAGGGGTGACACTTCGCGAAAAATTCGGAGCGCCGGGCCGTCGCTCTCGAACCCGTGAGCGGGCCATCCAGACTAAGAGGCTGTGACCCGAGATGCGCAAACACCACACTGTTCCGGCTTTCGAAGAAGCGAACCCGTAGAAGTCGGTTTTTGCATAGACCGTGCAGGAGGCCTGATCTTAACTATTGGTTGTCCCAAATCGGGTAAGTGAATCGTTTGAGAGATCGCTTCTTTTTGGGATCGGAATTAGGCGGGAAGTCAAGCTTTCGTGTCACAAGGGGTTTCGTCCTTGCGCGCCTCGCGCGAGGCGTGCGGTTATCGGAAAATGGGGCCGAAGACGATGGCGACGAGTAGCAAAGGTGCGTTTTCAATTGCGGTGGTGCCGGCTGCCTGTCTGCGCGGCAAGAGTGGTTGGCTGGCGGCGACGGCCATTGGGCTCGTCTGCCTCTCCGGCACGACCAAGCCGGCCGATGCTTTCGGCAGCTTTTTCGGCGACTCCTACTCCTCATCCCGCTACTACGGATACGGTGGGGGAATGAACGTCGCGTCCCGCTCCTACGCGCGCAGCCGGCGCAGCAACGACTCCGGCGCCGGCACGAACACCGGCAACGGCACCTCCAAGGACCAAGCCAAGAAAGATGTGCCGAAGCCGCCGGCAGGCCCGCTGATCATCGTGGTTTCGATCGGAAGCCAGCACGCCACCGTCTATGACGACGGGACGCCGATCGCGACGACGCCGGTTTCGACGGGCATGCCCGGGCACCCCACGCCGGTGGGCATCTTCAGCGTGATCCAGAAGGACCGCTACCACCATTCGAACATCTACAGCGGCGCGCCGATGCCGTACATGCAGCGCATCACCTGGTCGGGTGTCGCCATGCATGAGGGCGTGGTGCCCGGCCATCCGGCGTCCCACGGCTGCATCCGCCTGCCGCACGAGTTCGCGGCGCGGCTGTGGACCATGACCAAGATGGGCGTGCGCGTGATCGTGACGCCGCGCAACGATGGCGTGACGCCCCAGCAATTCGATCATCCGAGCCTCGTCGCACTCGCCACCAAGCCGGCGACGCCCGACGTCGCCGCGCCCACGCCGGCGCCGACCACCCCGACGATGGAAAAGACCGAGCTGCCGCTGCCGACCTACAGCTCGCTGTCGGCGCCCACGCTGCCCGGCCAGCCGCGCGCCGCACTCGGCGAAGGCATCGACGCATCGGGCGACTCCGCGCTGCCGGCCCCCGAGGTCGTCGCGTTCGACCAGCAGCCCAGCGACGTCCGTCCCTCGATGGCTCAGGCCCTGCCGTCGGCTGCGCCCGCTGCCCCGGTCCCGGCCGCTCCGGCGGTCTTCGAGAAGCCGCTGAAGCCCGGCCTGGTGTCGGTGTTCGTCAGCCGCAAGCTCGGCAAGCTCTATGTCCGTAAGGGCAACGACCCGGTCTTCGACATGCCGGTCACCATCTCCAACCCGACGGCGCCGATCGGCACCTATCTCTTCACCGCCGGTCGGGCGGACGACAGCGGAAAGCTGCACTGGCTGGTGCAGAACGTCGCCAGCGGCAAGTCGACCGTCGATCCGCCGAAGAAGGTCGTCGGCCGCCGCGGCGCCCGCCAGGAAGTGGTGGCCGAGGCGCCCGCTCCGGTGTCGCCGACCTCGGCCTCCGAGGCACTCGATCGCATCCAGATCCCGCAGGAAGCGCTCGACCGCATCGCTCCGCTGGTTACCCCCGGCGCCTCGCTGATCGTGTCCGACCTCGGCATGAGCGGCGAAACCGGCAAGGACACCGATTTCATCATCCTCGCCCGCTGAGATCGTCACCGATTTCGGTGACCGTCCTACAACTCGCCGCAGCCAGGCCCGGCTGCGGCGAGTTTGCTTTTGGAACGGCATGCCGCTCCCGTTCGCCCGCCGCGCTTCGACCACGCGGGTTATGGACCCGGAGCGAACATGGGGATATGTGAGCAGGGCAAACTCGATGCTGAAAGCTGTGCGCTGTCGATCGCAACGACGATCGTGACGCAGCGATGCCATTCAGGTTTGAGGCATGATCACACTGCCGCAGTTGGCTGCTGATGCGCTCGGTTCATTCCTCGCCGCGGATGTGAAGGGCCGCTTCGGGGCCTCACACGCACGGCTCGCCGAAATCGTACCGTTTGCCGCGCGTCTGGCCTTGGAGTGCATCGGCAACAGCGACGCCCTCTATCACAATGTCGAACACACGATGCTCGTGACCTTGGCGGGCCACGAGATTTTCAAAGGCCGCGCTTTGTTGAAGCCGTCCACACCGTCCGACTACTGCAACTTCATCGTCGCCTGTCTCTTCCATGACATCGGTTATGTCAGGGGCATCGTCAAAGGCGATGACGATTCGGGCTATGTCGTCGATGCCACCGGCCGCAAAGTTTCCCTGCCGCGCGGCGCGTCCGACGCCGCACTCGCCCCGTATCATGTCGAGCGCTCGAAGCTGTTCGTGATGGACCGTCTCGCGGGGGCGGGGTCGAAGAGCTCGACGCCGACCGGATCGTTCGCGCGATCGGATTCACGCAGTTCCCCTACCGGTTGCCTCACGAAGGGAACGAGATCGAGGAGGACGGCGCGCTTCTGCGGGCCGCGGATCTCATCGGTCAGCTCGGCGATCCCAATTATCTGCGAAAGTCCAATGCGCTGTTTTATGAGTTCGAGGAGACCGGGCTCAACAAGCAATACGGCTACGAGTCCCCGGCGGACCTCTTCGACAAGTATCCCACGTTTTATTGGAACAGCGTCTTTCCCCACACCCAGGAGGGAATCCGGTATCTGAACGTCACCTCCAGCGGGCGTCAGTGGATTGCCGGCCTTTACAGCAACGTGTTTCGCGCCGAGCGCGATCTGCACCTGTCCGGACCGCAGCCGTAGCGGTCCGATCGCGTCAGTGGGCGATGATGGTGAGGAGGAGGGAGCTCCGCGGGCCCGGATCGTGCCGGCGGGGAAGGTTTAGTTGAAATCCGGGAGCACGAAACGGCACCCGGATTTCCTCTTGGTCAGGATGAGACCCCCTGTGCCTGGGCTCGGCATCAGGCGATCAGCTTAGAAGTCATTGTCGAGGCGACGCTTGTCCTGGCGGATGTCGCGGCGATCTTCGCGGAGGTCGCGCTTGTCCTGGTGGATCTCCCGATTGTCCTGGTGGATGTCACCGAGGTCCTGAACGGCTTCACCGATCCGGCCGTGGGTGAGATCTTTGACGAACTCCTTGGAGTCCTGCCGACGGTCCCGGCGATCCTGACGCAGGTCCTGCTTATCCTCGTGCTTCTGAACTTCATCGCCGATGAGGCGGCCGGTGTCCTTGAGCACGCCGGCATGGGCGAAGGTCGGGATGGTGAGGGCCGCGAGAACCGCGAACACATAGGTGGCATTGGTCTTCATGGTCTTTACTCCGTTGGTGCGGAGGAGAATTCCTCTCGCCGCGGAGACCATGCCCGCGCGCCGCGTGCGTCGTTGTGATGTTGGTCACGCAAAACGCCGCCCTTGCGGGAAGTCGGCGTGGATTAATCACAGTCGCGCAGCGAGGCGTTGATCGTGGCGAAGCGCCGCGATTAAAGGAATTTCGTGAGCGGAGCCACTCCGCGAGAATACCCGATGACCGATCGATGCGAGTCCAATGGTGCGACCGACAAGTGCAGGACCTGCGTGATTTCGCGCGTACCAATCATCGGTGCTCGAGCGCTGGCAGCAGCCGCATGCTGCAGGAGCGCGAGCGCAGCAAGGCGTCTCGAGCAGGATGGCCCCAGCACAGCTGCGGCCGGTGGCCGTCCTTCGAGACGCCCGCTTTCGCGGGCTCCTCAGGACGAGGTCTTCAATGTAGCTCTGCCGCAGCGTGTCACGGCTCCGGTGGCGATAACCCAATACATCGACCGTCGTGAACGTGAGCAGCGGCGGCAGGCGATGCACGAGCGGACAAGGCAGCGGCAGGAGGAATTGTCGCGGCGGCCAACCGTTTTGTGACGAACATCACGCTCCCGCGGTTCCAAATCCAATACCGTCCTCATCGAACACATCGCATGGGGCGTGAACATGAAACACACCGTTCTGACGACCGCTTTCCTCGCTGTCTCCGCGCTCGCATTGGCCGCGCCAAGTCCGGCGCTCGCCGGCTCATCCCTGGCGGGCCTCATCAGGTCCGAAGTCTTGTCCGCCGTGGGCGCCGCGAAGAGCGCCGCCGCGGAGGCCGAGATGCGCCAGCTCCGCGCCAAGATGGTGATGGCAGCCAAGGTTAAAGCTGCGATGGAGGCTAAAGCCGCGATGGAAGCGGAGGCCGCGATGGCGAACCGATCCGGCGCAATGCCGGACCTTCCCGGTGACTGCCCTCCCGTCAGCGGCGGGGCTTCGGTGGACCAGCGGCCGTCATTGCTGGACAACGACCGCTGTCGCTAATGATTGGTCACTGAGGGCCGCGCCTGATAGCGAGGCGCGCCCTTCGGCAAATCAGATGGCGCCGTTTCCGCGCGGCAGCGCGAGCGGCGATTTCTCGCGGCTCAGATAGCGTCCGCTCTTTTCTCCCACCAACACTCCGTCGCGCACCACGAAGCGGCCGCGCACCATGGTGCTGACCGGCCATCCGGTGACCGCCAGCCCCTCATAGGGCGTGTAGTCGGTGCCGTGATGCATCAGCTTCTGCGTGATGATGGTGCGCCGCTCGGTGTCCCAGATCGCGAGGTCGGCATCGCTGCCGACCGCGATCGTGCCCTTGCGCGGATAGAGGCCGTAGGTCTTGGCGTGGTTGGTCGCGGTGAGCGCGACGAACTCGTTGAGGCTGATGCGTCCGGCCTTGACGCCCTCGGAGAACAGGATCGGCAGCCGTGTCTCGACGCCGGGAATCCCGTTCGGCACCCAGCGGAAGCTCGTTCGTCCCTTCGGGGTGAGCTTGCCGTGGGTGTCGTCATAGCGGAACGGGCAATGATCCGAGGAGAACAGCGAGAACACTTTCTGCTGCAAGCCCTCCCAGCACGCCTTCTGGCTCTCGGCGTCACGCGGCGGCGGCGAGCAGACGTATTTCGCGCCCTCCATGTTGAGGCCTTCGAGGTCCTTGGCGGTGAGCACGAGATATTGCGGACAGGTCTCGCCATAGACCTTGAGTCCCTTCTGCTGAGCGCGGCGAATTTCCTCCATCGCCTCGCGGCTCGACACGTGCACGATCATCACCGGGACGTCGACGAGCTCGGCGAGCGAGATCGCGCGGTGCGTCGCTTCGCGCTCCACCGGGATCGGCCGCGACGCCGCGTGAAAATGCGGCGCCGTCTTGCCGGCACGCTCCAGCCGGTCGGTCAGGAAGCGGATGGCGTCGTAGTTCTCCGCATGGACCATGACCAGCGCGCCGGTCTCGCGCGCAACCGCCATCACGTTGAGCATCTCGAGATCGGAGAGCGCGAGACCCTCATAGGTCATGAACACTTTGAACGAGGTGTAGCCGTCATTCACCAGCGCCGGCAGCTCCTGGCCGAGCACCGTCTCGGTCACGTCGGAAATGATGAGGTGGAAGGAGACGTCGACGAAGCAGCGGCCGTCGGCCTTGGCGTGATAGTCCTTCACCACCTGCCGCAGCGACTGGCCGCGTTCCTGCAGCGCGAAGGGCAGGATCATGGTGTTGCCGCCGAACGCCGCGGCCCGCGTGCCGCTCTCGAAGTCGTCGGCCATGACGATGCCGGGAGCCGAGGGCTGGGCGACGTGGACATGACTGTCGATGCCGCCGGGCAGCACCAGGTGCCCGGTCGCATCGACGATCTCGGCGGCGTCGCCGAGGTCCTCGCCGAGCGCCGTGATCTTCTCGCCGCGAATGCCGATGTCGCAGGCGAAGGTCGAGGCCTCCGTCGCGATCGTGCCGCCGCGGATGATCATGTCGAAACGCGTGCTCATCAACTTCCCCGGTAGGTCGAATAGCTCCACGGCGTGACGAGCAGGGGGACGTGGTAGTGGCCCTCGGGTTCGGCGATGGAGAAGCGGATCGGTATCACGTCGAGAAACGGCGGATCGGCGACGCCGGTGAAGTAATCGCCGACAGTGAATTGAAGTTCATAGGTTCCCGAGCGCAGCGGGCCGCCGCCGAGCAGGGGGGCGTCGGTGCGGCCGTCGGCATTGGTCAGCACGGTCACGATCAGGGCGCGCGCGCTCGCGCCGACCTCGTAGAGGGCGACCTTTATGCCGGCCGCCGGCCCGCCCCGGACATTGTCGAGAACATGGGTCGAGAGGCGCCCCTCGGTGTTCGGCTTGCCCGGGCCGTCGACCGCCGCCACCAGCCGCAGCCGGGTGATGAGGCCGATCTCGTTGATCGCATTGGCGAACTCGGCGTCCCTCTGGTTCCGCACCCGGCGTTCGAACTGCCGCAGGATCGAGTCCCGGGTGTGCCGCCCGACGCAGATGATGAACGGGAAGCCGAATTTCTCCCGATAGAGCGTATTCAGATCGGTTGAATCGCTCGAACTCTTCATCCGAAAGGCGATCGAGCCCCAGGCTCCCCTGCTCGTCCTGGGAGGCCTGGGTGAGAACCGGCGCTCGCCCGAGCTTGCTGCCGAGCTCCGGGTGCGCCTGCAGGAAGGCGAGCTTCCGGTCGGCGGGCGCCGCCCGGATCACCGCCATCATGGCGTCGTGCAGGGCGGCGACGGTCGGAAACGGGCGCTGGGGCGTGGCAGCCTCCGCAACCCAAGGAGAATGCTCGAAGATTTCGCCGAGCGCGGCGGCAAAGGCGTCGGGCGGGCAGGAATTCAGGTCGTCCAACTGGAACATTTCGGGAACCGGTGATGAGCGCGGGGAGCCGGGAAACCAGGAATCGCTTCGCATAGACCAAGGCTGGGAGAATTCCCACCCTGGGCCTGCCCCTGCGCACCCGAAATTGTGGTGGAACAGAGGTTTTCTTGCCCAGCGACAGGATTGGGGGCATTTTAGGTATTATGGGCGGGTCCAGAGGTCTTTCCACCATAAGGAGGCGGGAGGGTGGTAACGTGCACGACACGTCAGCTGCGCTGTCCCGACATTCCCCCCATCCACTTTGAACCGGTTGTGGTTTCGCCGCGACAAACCGGACGAGCCGATCGTTGAGCGCGAACACCGCAGCCTCTGACGAAGTTCTGATCCGCAGGATCGCCCAAGGCGACCGGCTCGCGATGCAGGTTCTGTTCGCACGCCATCATGTGCGGGTGTACCGGTTCGTCCTCCGCCTCGTACGCAACGAGGCGACTGCCGAGGACCTGATCAGCGAGGTTTTCCTGGACGTTTGGCGCCAGGCTGATCGGTTCGAGGGTCGAAGCGCGGCAAGCACCTGGCTGCTGGCCATCGCGAGGTTCAAGGCGCTATCCTCGATGCGGCGCAAGCCCGACGAGGAACTGGACGAGGAAACGGCGGCGACCATCGAGGATGCTTCGGACAATCCGGAGATCTCGTTGCAGAAAAAGGACAAGGGTGCGGTGCTGCGAGGTTGTCTGGAGCAACTGTCGCGGGAACATCGGGAAGTGATCGATCTCGTCTACTACCACGAGAAGTCAGTCGAGGAAGTGGCCGAGATCGTCGGGATACCGGAAGCAACCGTCAAAACGCGCATGTTCTACGCGCGCAAGAAACTCTCAGAGCTGCTCAAGGCAGCAGGAATGGATAGAGGTTGGCCATGACTTCGAACCACAGGCTTTCGCTGGGCGACCTCGAAGAGCTGCTGCCGTGGCATGCCGCCGGGACGCTGGACAGCGACGAGGCTGCCGAAGTCGAACGTGCGCTCGCCGCCGACCCCGAGCTTGCCCGCCGCTTCGCGCTGGTGCGGGAAGAGCTCACCGAAACCATCCTTTTGAACGAGTCTCTCGGCGCGCCGTCGGCGCGGGCGATGGAGACTCTGTTCCGCGCCATCGACCAGGAGCGCAAGGTTGTGCGCCGCGTCGCGTCGCCGCCTCTCGGCGACCGGATCGCGCAGTTTTTCTCGCCCCGCATGCTCGCCTGGACGGCGTCGGCTGCGGCGGTGATCGTCCTGTTGCAGGCCGGCGTGATCACGCGCCTCGTGATGCAGGAGCATGAGGGCACCGCGCCGCCGGTACAAGCCGCGGCGGCGATTCCGAACGATATGCCGACCTTCGAGACGGCGTCGGCCCCGATCGTCACCCGCGGCCTCGAAATCGACTCCTATGCGCTCGTGCGCTTTGCTCCGCAGGCGTCGATCGCCGACATCAACAAGTTTCTCGACGCACGTGATGCGGCGATCGTCGACGGGCCCAAGGCCGGCGGCGTCTATCGCGTGCGGGTCGCCCACGGCAGCCTGTCACGGCAGCAGCTCGCCCGCGCCGTGAAGGAGCTCGAGGCGGACAAGTCGATCGTCAGTTTCGCCGCGCCGAGCGAATAATTCTCTCAAAACCCTTCGCCGCATAATTATCTCTTCGCGCCCGGTGGCTTCGGCCGCCGGCGCGGCTAAACCTGCCTCAAAAATCGGCGATGGCGTTGTGGGCCATGTGGCCCGCGGCGGCATTGGGTCGCCTTTGGTCGGCCTTGTGACCCATCCCAGCCGATGATAGGCGTGGAACCCATATGCTCCGCGGCATTTGCAGTCGAGGGGCCGAACCGGCGACGACAATAAGCCGGGGCGAGGGAACCTGACGGCTATGCGTGAGGACATCATCCTCGAAACCGAGGAGCTCACGAAAGAGTTCGCCGGCTTCGTGGCCGTCGCCGGCGTCAATCTGCGCGTCGCCCGCGGCACCATTCACGCGCTGATCGGGCCCAACGGCGCCGGCAAGACCACCTGCTTCAATCTGCTGACCAAGTTTCTCAAACCCACGCGCGGACGTATCTTCTACAAGGGCGCGGACATCACCGCATTGCCGCCCGCCGACGTCGCGCGGCACGGTCTCGTGCGCTCGTTCCAGATCTCCGCGGTGTTTCCGCATCTGAGCGTGCTCGAGAACGTGCGCATCGCCTTGCAGAGACAGCGCGGCGGCTCGTTCGATTTCTGGCGGTCGAACCGCGTTCTCGACGATTTCAACGGCCGCGCGATGGCGCTCATCACCGATGTCGGCCTCGCTGCCTTCGCGGCGACGCCGGCGGCGGAATTGCCGTACGGGCGCAAGCGCGCGCTCGAGCTCGCCACCACGCTCGCGCTCGATCCGGAGATGCTGCTGCTCGACGAGCCGACGGCCGGCATGGGCCACGAGGACATCGACCGCATCGCCGCGCTCATCAAGTCGGTCGCGGCGAACCGCACCATCCTGATGGTCGAGCACAATCTCAGCGTCGTCGCCAATCTGTCCGACCGCATCACCGTGCTCACCCGCGGCCGCATCCTCGCCGAAGGCAACTACGCGACGGTGTCGACGAGCCCGCAGGTGCGCGAGGCCTATCTCGGAGTGGGCCATGACTAGCGCCGCCGCGACGAGCGCAATCGCGACCAGCGCCAACGCGGCGAGCACCGCCGCTCCGCTGCTCGCGGTCGAGGGCCTCGAGGCCTGGTACGGCGAATCCCACGTGCTTCACGGCGTGACCTTCGCGGTCGAGCGCGGCGAGGTCGTCACCCTGCTCGGGCGCAACGGCGCCGGCAAGACGACGACCTTGAAGTCGATCATGGGGATGGTCGCGAACCGCACCGGCTCGGTGAAGTTCGAGGGCCGCGAGCTCACGCGGCTCGCATCGAACCAGATCGCCCGCGCCGGCATCGCCATCTGTCCGGAGGAGCGCGGCATCTTCGCGAGCCTCGACGTCGAGGAGAACCTCGAGCTGCCGCCGCAGGTCAAACCCGGCGGGCTTCCCCGCGACCGCATTTTCGAACTGTTTCCGAACCTCGCCGAGCGCCTTTCGAGCCAGGGCACCAAGCTCTCCGGCGGCGAGCAGCAGATGCTGGCGATCGCGCGCATCCTGCGCACCGGCGCGCGGCTTCTTCTGCTCGACGAGCCGACCGAGGGCCTGGCGCCGGTGATCATCCAGCAGATCGGGCGCACCATCCGCAGCCTCAAGGAGCAGGGCTTCACCATCGTGCTGGTCGAGCAGAATTTCCGTTTCGCGGCGACTGTCGCGGACCGGTACTATGTCATGGAGCATGGCCGGGTGGTCGAGGGTTTCGCGCAACGCGAGCTCGACGCCAACCGGGAGAAGCTGCAGCAATATCTTGGCGTGTGAATTCATCGACGGTGCCGCGGACCGGCGCCAAACGGAGGGAAGTATGAAATCGATGCGCTGTCTGATCGTTGCCGCTGCCGCACTGGCGAGCAGTTCGGCCTATGCGCAAATCACCGACGGCGTCGTCAAGATCGGCGTGTTGACGGATATGTCGAGCCTCTATTCCGATCTCGCGGGCGCGGGCTCGGTCGCGGCGGCAAAGCTCGCGGTCGCCGACTTCAATCCGGCCGCCAAGGGCCTGAAGGTCGAGATCATCTTCGGCGATCACCAGAACAAGCCGGACATCGCCTCGAGCCTCGCCAGCTCCTGGATCGACGTCGACAAGGTCGACGTCATCGTCGACGTCGTCAATTCCGGCACGGCGCTCGCGACGAGCGAAGTCGGCAAGCTCAAGAACAAGCCGGTGCTGGTATCGGGCGCGGCGAGCTCCGATCTTACCGGGGTCGAAGTGCAACGCCGACACGATCCATTGGGTCTACGACACCTGGAACCTCGCCAACGGCACCGGCAAGGCGGTGGTCAAGACCGGCGGCAACACCTGGTTCTTCCTCACCGCCGACTACGCGTTCGGCCAGGCGCTGGAGCGCGACACCTCCGCGGTGGTCGAGGCGAATGGCGGCAAGGTGGTCGGCAAGGTCCGCGTGCCCATCAACACCAGCGACTTCTCCTCGTTCCTGTTGCAGGCGCAGGCGTCGCGCGCAAAGGTGATCGGGCTCGCCAATGCCGGCGGCGACACCATCAACTCGATCAAGCAGGCGGCGGAATTCGGCCTCGTCGCCGGCGGCCAGACGCTCGCCGGTCTCCTGGTGTTCGCGAGCGACGTCGCCGCGCTCGGCCTGCCGACGGCGCAAGGCCTCGTGCTCACCGAGACCTGGTACTGGGACCTCAACGACGCGAGCCGCGCCTGGACCAAGCGCTGGCAGGCCGAGCGGCCCGGCAAGATCCCGACCATGGTGCATGCCGGCGTCTACTCCTCGGTCATCCATTACCTCAAGGCGGTCGAGGCGCTCAAAGCCGATGGCGACGGCCGCGCCGTGGTCGCCAAGATGAAGGAACTGCCGACCGACGATCCGCTGTTCGGCAAGGGCGTGGTGCGCGCCGACGGCCGCAAGATCCACGACGCTTATCTCTTCGAAGTGAAGAAGCCCTCCGAGTCCAAATACCCCGGCGACTTCTACAAGGTCCGCGCCACCATCCCCGCCGCGGAAGCCTTCCGCCCGCTCAAAGAGGGCGGCTGCCCGCTGGTCCAGGGCTGAGTTAAATCCCTCCACCGTCTTCGGGGGAGGGTAGGGTGGGGGTCTTCCCGCGACGGGGCTCGAAGAGACCCCACCCTGCCCTCCCCGAAGACGGGGAGGGATAAGAGATCGGTGGGCGATGTTCGAGATCTTCGGCATTCCGTCGACGGCGCTGTTCGGGCAGCTTCTGCTCGGGCTCATCAACGGCTCGTTCTATGCGCTGCTGAGCCTCGGCCTCGCCGTCATCTTCGGCATGCTCAACATCATCAATTTCGCCCACGGCGCCCAGTACATGATGGGCGCCTTCGCGGCGTTCCTGCTGCTCGACAAGTTCGGCATCGGCTACTGGCCGGCGCTCGTGCTCGCGCCGCTGATCGTCGGCTTCATCGGCATCCTGATCGAGCGGTTCCTGCTGCAGTGGCTCTACAAGCTCGATCATCTCTACGGCCTGCTGCTGACCTTCGGGCTCGCGCTCATCATCGAGGGCATCTTCCGCCGTTACTACGGCGCGTCCGGGCAGCCGTATCGGGTGCCGGAATCGCTCACCGGCGGGCAGAATCTCGGATTCATGTTCCTGCCGAACTACCGCGCCTGGGTGATCGCGGTCTCCGTCGTCGTGTGCTTCGGCACCTGGTTCGTGATCGAGCGCACGCGGCTCGGCTCCTACCTGCGCGCCGCGACCGAGAACCCGGCGCTGGTGCGCGCCTTCGGCATCAACGTGCCGCGCATGATCATGCTGACCTATGGCTTCGGCGTCGCGCTCGCCGCGCTCGCCGGCGTGCTGGCGGCGCCGATCTACAATGTGAGCCCGCAGATGGGGTCGGACCTCATCATCGTCGTGTTCGCGGTGGTGGTGATCGGCGGCATGGGTTCGATCCTCGGCGCGATCCTCACCGGATTTGCGCTCGGCATCATCGAAGGGCTCACCAAGGTGTTCTTCCCGGAGGCCTCCAACACGGTGATCTTCGTCATCATGGTGATCGTGCTGCTGATCCGGCCGACCGGCCTGTTCGGGCGGGGGGCCTGACATGGCCGCCGTCGACGTCGCCGCCCTGCCGCAGTCGGACGTGCCCGCGAGCATGAAGATCGCCTTCGCGGTGATGGTCGCGGTGCTGGTGCTGGCGCCGCTGCCGCCATTCGAGGTCTATCCGGTATTCCTGATGAAGGCGCTGTGCTTCGCGCTGTTCGCCTGCGCCTTCAACCTGCTCATCGGCTATGGCGGGCTGCTGTCGTTCGGCCATGCGATGTTCTTCGGCTGGGCATCCTACGTCTCGGCGCATCTCGCCAAGGTCGGCACGGTGAGCCTGCCGTATTGGGCGGGGACGTGGAACTGGCTCTCGATCCCGCTGCCGGCGCAATCGCCCGCGCTTGCGATCTTCGGCGGTACGCTGGTTGCCGGCATCCTCGGCGTCATCGTCGGCGTCATCGCCATCCGCCGCCAGGGCATCTACTTCGCGATGATCACGCTGGCGCTTGCGCAGATGCTGTACTTCTTCGCGCTGCAGGCGAAGTTCACCGGCGGCGAGGACGGCATCCAGGGCGTGCCGCGCGGCAAGCTGTTCGGCTTCATCGACCTCGCCGACACCATGACCATGTATGTCTTCGTCGTCGTGATTTTCCTCGCCGCGTTTCTCCTGATCTATCGCATCGTCCACTCGCCGTTCGGCGAAGTGCTCAAAGCGATCCGGGAGAACGAGCCGCGGGCGATCTCGCTCGGCTACAAGACCGACCGCTACAAGCTCGTGGCCTTCGTGCTCTCCGCGGTGTTCGCCGGGCTCGCCGGCGCGACCAAGGCGCTGGTGTTCCAGCTCGCATCGCTGACCGACGTGCACTGGACGATGTCGGGCGAGGTCGTGCTGATGACGCTCGTCGGCGGCCTCGGCACCATCTTCGGCCCGGTGGTGGGCGCGACGATCATCGTCGCCATGCAGACCTATTTCGCGAGCTTCGGCGAATGGGTGCCGGTGATCCAGGGCGCGATCTTCGTCGTCTGCGTGCTGGCGTTCCGCCGCGGCGTGGTCGGCGAGCTCGCCGCGCGTTTGCACATCAAACTGTGATAGAGGTCCGTAGCCCGGATGAGCGAAGCGATATCCGGGGCCGCGATCGGGATCTCTTTGCATGAGCGGTGATCCCGCATGTCGCTTCGCTCATGCGGGCTACAGGTAGATGGAAGCCGAATGACGGCGCTTTCCAAAAAAGAAACCGCGGTGCTCGACTGGCTCGCCGGCCAGCGCGAGGCCATGATCGGTCTCGTGGCTGCGCTGGTGAACATCGACAGCGGCACCTATGACAAGGCCGGCGTCGACGCCGTCGGCGCGCAACTGCGCGGCTTTCTCGCGAGCCACGACGTCGGCTTCGAAGTGCTCACCAATGAACGCTTCGGCGACGCCATTCGCGCGGGTGTCGGCGACGGCGCGGGCGCGCGGCAATGCGCCGATCCTGCTGATGGGCCACCGCGACACCGTATTCGGACAGGGCGAGGCCATCCGCCGGCCGTTCCGCATCGCCGACGGCAAGGCGTCCGGGCCGGGCTGCGCCGACATGAAGGCGGGGCTCGCCATCAACGCCTTCGTCATCGCCGCACTCAAGAGGTTCGCCGCGGCGCCGGCCCCGGTCACGGCGCTCTTCACCGCCGACGAGGAGATCGGCTCGCCGTCGTCGAAAGAGCTGATCATGACGGAGGCGCGTGCGGCACGCGCCGTCTTCAACAGCGAGCCCGGCCGGCCCGGAGGCGGCGTCGTCACCGGACGCAAGGGCGGCGTGTTCATGCGTCTCGACGTCACCGGCAAGGCGGCGCACTCCGGCAATAACCACGCCGACGGCATCAGCGCCATCGAGGAGATCGCGCAAAAGATCATTCGGCTGCATGCGCTGACCGACCTGCCGAATGGCATCAGCTGCAATGTCGGCACGATCAGCGGCGGGCAAACGGTCAACACCGTCGCTCCGAACGCGAGCGCCGAGATCGACCTGCGCTTCATCCGGCCCGCCGAGCGCACGCGGGCGATGGCGGCGATCGAGGCGATCGTTGCGGAGAGCTTCGTGCCGGGCACCAAGGCGCGGCTCGAGATCACCGGGGAGTTCGACCCGATGGTCGCGAGCGAGGCGTCGCAGCGCCTCTATGAGCACTATGCCGTCCTGCGCCGCCGCGCTCGGCCAAACCGTCGAGCCGATGTTCGCGGGCGGCTGCTCCGACGCCGGCTTCGCTTCGAGCGCCGGCGCGCCGACGATCTGCGCCGTCGGCCCGGTCGGCGGCCGCGCCCATTCGCCCGACGAATATCTGGAAATCGATTCGATCTTGCCGCGGGCGCAGGCACTGGCGCTCGCGATCATGCGGCTCGAGGAGGATGTGATGTCGAAGAAAACCACGTCGTTACGTTCGATTGCGATCCTGATGTCTGCGCTCGCATTCGCCGCGCCCGCGCGCGCCGCACAATGCGGGGGCGATTTCAATACGTTCGTCTCCGCCATGGCACGCGAAGCGACGGCCGCGGGGGTCTCGCGCCCGGTGATCGACAGCGCTTTCGCCGGCCTCACGCGCGGACGCCGGCGTGCTCGCCTTCGACCGGCGCCAACGCGGCACCTTCCGCAAGTCCTTCGAGGAATACGCCTCGACCCGCGTGATCCCGGCGCGCATCAACCGCGCCAAGCAGCTGATGCAGCGCAATGGCGCGTTGCTCGCCCGCATCGAGCAGGAGTTCGGGGTCCCGAAGACGCTGCTCATGGCGATCTGGACCATGGAGAGCGACAACGGCACGGGCGACATGGGCAAGCTGCCGGTGGTCCGCACCGTGGCCACGCTGGCGCATGACTGCCGCCGCACCGATCTCTTTCAGGGCGAGCTTCTCGCCGCGCTGCAAATTCTCCAGCGCGGCGATCTCTCCCAGCGCGACCTGGTCGGCGCCTTTGCCGGCGAAATCGGCCAGACGCAGTTCCTGCCGTCGTCCTACATCAAGTATGGCGTCGATTACGACGGCAACGGGCATGTCGATCTTCGGCACAGCGTGCCCGACGTGCTCGCGTCGACCGCCAATCTCCTCAAGACCAACGGCTGGCGCGCCGGCGCGCCGTTCGGCGAGGGCACGCCGAATTTCGAGGTCATGCGCGAGTGGAACCGGTCGGTGATCTACCGCAAGACTTTGGTTCTGTTTTCCGAGCGGCTCAGCGGAGCTTCGAGACTGCGGTACGGCGTATCGTCGGACGACGGCGCGGCTACACGCCGGGCGCCGGCTTCTCCAGCGCCGCGATCGCCTGCTGCAGCACCGTGCGAATCCGTTCCGTCGAGCCCGCATTGACCATGCGCGGGTCGAGGTAGAAGTCGAGCCCGGTCATGTGCGCGCTGAACACTTTGCTTGTTTGGCCCGTGGCGTCGAGCATTCCCTCGACGGTGTAAGGAATGACCTCTCGGCTGATCCCCTTCATGGTGATCGGCGGCAGCGCGTGGGCGACCACCATGTCGCGGACGAGGGCGTAGGTTTCGTAGCTGATCACGATGTGGCCGGGCTCGGCGATCGATTGCAGGCGCGCGGCGAGGTTCGCCTCGGCGCCGATGATCGTATAGTCCATGCGGTCGGCGCTGCCGAAGTTTCCGACATTGCAGAAACCGGTATTGATCCCCATCCGCGACTGGAAGGGATGCTCGATGCCGGCGCTGCGCCATTTGACGTTGAGCTCGGCGAGCTTGCGTTGCATGTCGGCCGCCATCCGCAGGCAGGCCTTGGCGTCTTCCGCTTCGCCCTTGGTCTCGGGATCGCCGAAAAAGATCAGGATCGCGTCGCCGATGAACTTGTCGACGGTGCCGCCATGGGCGAGCGCGATGTTGGACATCTCGGTGAAGTATTCGTTGAGCAGCTGGGTGATGAGCTCCGGCTGCAGCCGTTCGGTGGTCGCGGTGAAATCCTTGATGTCGGAGAAGAAGATCGTGAGCTTCTTGCGCTCGGTGTGGATGATGACGTCCTTCTGCCCGCTGAAAATGCTCTTGTAGACCTGCGGGGACAGGTAGCGGGAGATCTTCATCGACAGCGCAGCAAGAAATTCGTTGGTGGTCTCGAGCTCGCGATTGATGCCTCGGATGGTACCTGATTGGCGGCGCTGGATGGCGATGAAGGCAAAGGCGGCGGCGCCCATGAAAACGAAATAGGCCAGGAGATATCTGAACGAGAACGCGCTGCTCGCGATCGGCTGGCTGATGTCGATTTCCTGGATGCCGCGCACGTCGCCGACCTTCCAGTCGTGCTTGAAGCTGTCCGCGCGCATGTTGTGGCAGTCGACGCAGGCTTGTTCCATGATCACCGGGGCGATCAGGCGGACGCGGTCGCTGAAGGCGGACCGTGAAACGTGGGTGATCTGCTGGTGCGGCTGCGCGCGCAACGCCGCGAGAGCGCTCTTTTCGATGTCATCGAGAACGTGGGGCGCGCGGTTCTTGAAGGGTTGGTCCGAGACGAACCGGTAGTTGATGTTCTGCTGCTGGTCGCCGACCACTTTTCCGAGTTCGAGCGACATGGTCGACGGAATCGGAATGGCCCCTGGGATCGCTTGGTAGTCGTGCGTGACCTGGGTCGTTCCCGGCGACGCCTGCACGTGGCCCACGATTTTGTTGGCGTAGTAGTCGCGCATGCTCGTGAACATCGCGTTGAGGTCGCGCGCCTGCCGATGCAGTCCCGCCTGCGTCACATCGTGCATGTCGAGCCATACCGCTATCGGCAGGCCGACGAGGAGCAGGAAGGCGACCAGGATCAGCAGCGGTTCGCGCAGCCGCCTCAGCATCGAAGGAGAATCTTTCATCGGTGTCCGTTCCGGGGATGCCCGCAATCTGATCAGTTATCGCCCCGTTTGCTCACGCCGGCCCGGCAAAGCACACGCCGGTCGGCAGATGGGCCGAAGATGGCCAAATCCTGCATGGAAGACAATCGCGCCGCGTGTGTTGCGGCGTCGCAATCGCCCCCAATATTATCGTCGCGGGTCCACCTTTACTCCCATTTGCAGCCGTCAACGGAGTTTTCATGGCAGCATCGCTGTTCTCTCCCATCAAGCTTGCCGGCGTCGAGCTCGCCAACCGCATCGTGGTCGCGCCGATGTGCCAGTACAGCGCCAATGACGGCTGCGCCAGCGATTGGCACATCACCCATCTCGGCATGCTCGCCAATTCGGGGGCTGGTCTCGTCGTCGTCGAGGCGACCCATGTGGAGCGCCACGGCCGCATTACCCATGGCTGCCTCGGCCTCTATTCGGACGACTGCGAAGCGACCCTCAAGCATGTCATCGACATCGGCCGGCGCTACGGCACCACCAAGTTCGGCATCCAGCTCGCCCATGCCGGGCGCAAGGCCTCCTCGCAGCGTCCGTGGGAGGGCGGCGGCGCGCTCAAACCAGGCGAAGACCCCTGGGAGACGATAGCACCATCGGCCCTGCCGTTCGGCCCTAGCTGGCATGTGCCGCGGGAGATGACGCTCGCCGACATCGAACGGGTGCAGGGCGCGTTCGTTTCGGCTGCGCAGCGTGCGGTCCGTATCGGTTTCGATGCGATCGAGCTGCACGGTGCGCACGGCTACCTGATCCACAGCTTCCTGTCGCCGTTGTCGAACAAGCGCACCGATGAGTATGGCGGCAGCTTCGAGAACCGCCTGCGCTTTCCCCTCGAGGTCGCCCGTGCGGTGCGCGCGGCGGTGCCGCGCAGCATCGCGCTCGGCGCCCGCATCACCGGCAGCGACTGGTTCGACGGCGGCCTGACGCCGGCCGACGCTATCGCCTTCACCAAGGCGCTCAAGGAGGTCGGGCTCGACTATGTCGACGTATCCTCCGGCGGTATCACTGCCGAGGTGCGCACACCGACGACGCCCGGCTATAACGTGCCGATCGCCGACGAGGTACGCCGGGCGACCGGCATCGCCACCCGGACGGTCGGCCTTATCGTGATGCCGAAGCAGGCGGACGAGGTGATCTCCGAGGGCAAGGCCGACATGGTCGCGCTCGCTCGCGCCGTGCTCGATAATCCGCATTGGGGTTGGTATGCCGCCCAGGTTCTCGGAGCGGAGACGAAACGGCCGCCGCAATATCTGCGCGCCACCTCGAAACTGTGGCCCGGCATGGCCATGCGCGGCTGAGCAAGCGAGCAAAGAAGAGGACGGCCAACGGCGACGATCGCGCGGCTGCAGGGGCCGCCGATCGCGCCTTGTCCGCTGCCGCAAAAACGGGCAGTGTCGCGGCGAAATTGGAGGGTAACCCGAGGATGGGGGCCGGGCGCCGCTAATGGCCAAAGCACCGAAGCAACGTAACGCTCCCGACAGCTTCGTCATCTCGACGTTCAACCAGGCGATGGCCGCTCACCGTGCCGGCGATCTCGCTCGCGCGGAGCAGCTTTATCGGCTGGTGCTCACCAACGATCCCCGCCAGTTCGATGCGATGCATATGCTCGGCGTCGTGGCCGGCCAGCGCGGCGATTTCCGCGAGGGCGCGCGCGTTCTCACCGAGGCGCTGAAGGTCCGGCCGGACTTTGCCGACGGCTTGATCAATCTCGGCCGCATGCAGGCCGTGCTCGAGGATTATGCCGCGGCGGCGGAGAGCTATCGCAAGGCGCTCGCGCTCAATCCCAACCATCCGCTTGCGCACAACAACTTCGGCATCATTCTGCGCCGGCTCGGGCACGCGGAAGACGCGATCTCCCATTGCGACAAGGCGATCGCGCTCGCGCCGAACTACGGCGAGGCGTGGAATAACCGCGGCAACGCGCTGTTCGATCTCGGCCGCCACGACGAGGCGCTCGAGAGCTATACCCGCGCGCTTTCGCTCGCTCCGGGACTTGTCGAAGCGATGCTCGGCCGCGGCAACGTCATGCTGGCGCAGGAGCGCTACGACGAGGCCCTCGCCAATTTCGACAAGGCGCTGGCGGTGAAGCGCGACAGTGCCGATTCTCTGACCGGACGCGGGCTTGCGCTGAGGGCGCTCAAGCGGTTCGCTCTCGCCGCGGAGAGCTTCGAGCGCGCGCTCGCGATCAATCCCGGCAATACGGACGCCTGGGTCGGCCGCGCCACCGTGATGATGGAGCTGCGGCGCTTTGGCGAGGCCGCCGCGAGCTTCGACAAGGTACTGGCGGCGCGGCCCGATTTCGCCGACGCTTACTACGGCCGCGGTCGTGTGCTGCAGGTGCTGCGGCGTTACGACGACGCGCTCGCCGATTTCGACACCGCGCTGGCGATGCAGCCGTTCTTCGCCGAATGCCTTTACGCCTACGGCAATCTGCTGCGCGAGCAGAACCGGCTGGAGGAGGCGGCCCAGGCCTTCGAGCGGCTCTACGACTTCGCGCCGGACCATGATTTCCTCAAAGGCATGCTGCTCTACACCAAGATGTTCTGCGGTGATTGGGACCGCTATGCCGAGCTCACGGACGCCGTCACCTGGGACGTCCGGATCGGAGCGAAGGCGGCGGAGCCGTTCGTCTATCAGGCGGTCTCGAATTCGCCCGCCGATCTCAAACGCTGCGCCGAAGTATTTTCGCAAGCGCGCTACCCGGCAGCCGCGACGCCGGTGTGGACCGGCGAGCGGTATGCGCACGACAAGCTTCGCATCGGCTATGTGGCCGGCGAATTCCGCTACCAGGCGACCTCGATCCTGATGGCGGAGCTCTTCGAGCGCCATGACAAGAGCCGGTTCGCCATCTATGCCTTCGACAACGGCTGGGACGACGGCAGCGCGCTGCGCAAGCGCATCAATCGGGCCTGCGACGAAGTCGTCGACATCGCGAGCCTCGGCGACGCGGCGGCGGCGGCCGCGATCCGGCAGCGCGAGATCGACGTTCTCGTCGATCTCAGCGGTTATTTCGGGCTGGAGCGGACCGGCGTGTTCGCGATGAGGCCGGCTCCGGTGCAGGTCAACTATCTCGGCTTTCCCGGCACGCTCGGCGCCGACTACATCGACTACATCATCGCCGACAAGATCGTGATCCCGCCGGACGAGGCCGAGTTCTATACCGAGAAGGTCGCCTGGCTGCCCGACTGCTATCAGGCCAACGACACGACGCGCGCAGATCGCCGATCGTACGCCGACGCGCCAGGAGCACGGATCTGCCGGAGCACGGCTTCGTGTTCTGCTGCTTTCAACAACACCTACAAGATCACGCCGGACGTGTTCGACGTATGGATGCGGCTCCTCGGCCGGGTCGAGGGCAGCGTGCTGTGGCTGCTGCAGCACACCGAGCTCACGCCGCGCAATCTGCGGCGCGAGGCGCAGAGCCGCGGCATCGCGCCGGAGCGGCTGGTGTTCGCCACCGGCATCCCGCTGGAGGAGCACCTCGCGCGGCATCGTCTCGCCGATCTCTTCCTCGACACGCTGCCTTACAATGCGCACACCACGGGGAACGACGCGCTGTGGGCGGGCCTGCCGTTGCTCACGTGCGAGCGGCACGACATTTCCCGGCCGGGTCGCCGCGAGCCTGCTGCGCGCGGCGGGCGTGCCTGAGCTGATCGCGGGTTCGCTTAGCGAGTACGAGGCGATGGCGTTGAAGCTCGCCGAGGACCCGGCGCTGCTCGCGTCGCTCAAGACGAAGCTGGTGGAGAACCGCAGCAGCTGCGCGCTCTTCAACCAGGAACGGTTCGCCCGCCACATCGAGGCCGCCTATACCGCGATGTCGGAGAGGGCGCAGCGCGGCGAGGCGCCCGCGAGCTTTGCCGTCGAGCCGATCGCGTGTTAACGGCCATCCGCGCCGCCTGCGCGACACCACATCCGTATTGTCATCGCCCGGCTTGACCGGGCGATCCTGTAACCACCGGACTCTCGGTGGGGTAATGGCGTAGGGCGCAATAAGCGAAGCGCATTGCGCCATTCCCAAACTCCGCGCCGCAATAAAGGGATTGCGCCCTACGGTCGCTCCTACGTTGCCGAGCAATTCGTGCGGAAGAACTCGATGAGCTTGTCCGGGCAGATGTGATGAATGGTCGGCGTGCCCGTCGTGCCGCGCTTGCCGCCGGAGGTCTTCAGGAAACGGTACATCAGGCGATCGTCGTTGTAGTCGCGGGTCTCGCGAAACAGCACGGCGCCCGCGGTTCCGAGCTCGCGGCGGAACACCACGCAGTTGTTGTCGCACATCTCGTAGGGCACGCGCCGCCCGGGATCGTCGCCGACGGATTCGAAGCGGTCGACACCGAGCCGGTCTCCCGCGGCGGTCCAGATCGTGCGCAAGGTCGAGGCCCAGCGCAGGCCCTGCGCGGCATCGGCGAGCGCGGCGAGGTGGCCGCCGTCCCAGCGTACGTCGTCGTCGGCAAAGGTGACCCACGGCGTCATCGCCGTCATCAGCCCGACGGCGCGCAGCGCAGAGCCCGGTGCATTTCCGTTGCGACCCAGGCCCGGCGGCAGGACGACGCTCAGCCGCCGCGCGGAATTGTAGGTTTCCGGCGGCTTCGCGGCGGCGTCGCGCATCTGGTCCCACAGCAGCAGGTGAAAGACGCTGCCAGCCGTCTGCCGGTCCATGCTCGCGATCAGCCGATCGAGCGATGGCTTGCCGGTGGTCGGCGTGATGACGGTGATGTCGAGCGGCGGCGCCATCGCGAAGCTCAGTGCGCTGGTGTAGTCGCCCGCAGCGGCGCGCTTGCAGCCGCCGGCGGCGATTGCAGGAGATCGAAGCCGATCCGGCCGAACGCGGGGACCTTGAGCGCAGGCCGGCGCGCATCGAGGCCGGCGACGAGGGTCAGGACATTCACCTCGATTCCCTCGATCCGGCCGATCTTGAGGCCGAGCGAGCCCGAAGACGTTCATCTCGATGCCGGTGCCGCTCTCGGTCAGGCCGAACACCGTGCCGTCGGCGCGAAAGTCCTTGCCGATCGCTTCGGGCGGCATCGCCACCTCGAGCTCGGGCGCCGCGCGCAGCATGGTGGCGACGAAGGTGTTGCTGTTCGGGCCGGGCCACATGCGGTAGTCGCCTTCGCCCGCATAAGGTGTAGCTCCGCGACCGCATGCTCGATCTTCGGAATGGCGGCGGCCGCGCGGCGCGCCGCCGACGGCGGCGATCATCTCCGGCCGGTTGCCGATCCAATAGGAGTCCGGCACGTAGCCGTTGACGCGGATCGGACGGCGGCCGAACCCGGTGACGTCGTAGCGCGTATAGGCCTCGGCCTGCGCCGGCTTGACCACGATCCAGGTGTGGACCGCGAAGATGCTGCGCCAGCCGCCGGTGCGCGCGGCGAACACGTAGATGCGCGGCTCGGGATCGTCCGCGGGCGCGGGCAGAATGCCGGCGCTCGTCCATCGCGCTTCCCACCAGTTGCGCGGGCGGTCCTCGAGCGACCACACGAGCGCCTTCGCCGCCACCGGCAGCACGAACACGATCAGCAAGGTCAGCCGGACGGCGCGGCCGAAGAAGCGCATCGATGCCCTCAGGAAGGTTTCGGCGCAAGTGTGGCAGGCCGCTGCGTCCGTGCCAATGCCGCCATGGCGACGAGGATCGCCTCGGACGCGCGCACGAGGTCGTCCAGCCGATAGAGGCGCCGCCGTTTCGCCGACGAAGGCCGCGCCTTGCGCTTGACCGGCGGCACGTGAACGAAGGCGACGAGGCGGGGGCCACCCGCGACCTGCGCGGCCTCCAGCGCACGCCAGTAGATGTAGTTGCAGAGATAGCTCCCGGCATTCCGCGAGGGCGCGGCGCGGACGCCCACATCCCGTGCGGCCTCGACGAGGCGGGCGAGGGGGCGCGGATTGCGCAGCGCCGCCCGGCCCGGTGCAATCGCGGGTCGCGTGGGGCGAAAGCCGCCGGCATCGGGGAACAGCACCGACATGCGGTTGCGCGCGATTTGCTCGATGCGGATGTGCCGCGCGCGGTTCGCGAGGCCGAACAGCAGCACGATGTCGGGCCGCTCGCGCGCGATGAGCGCCGGCAGCTCGCGGTCGACGTCGGCGTAGCGCACCGCGAACACGTGGGCGAGGCGGCGTGTGCCGGCGAGCGCGGGACGGCGGCGCCGCGCGAGCGCCAGTGCGACGAGCCCGCTCGGATTGAACGGCGCACCGGGAAAGCGGCCGAAGCCGCCGATCAGCACCTTGAGGTCGCTCACAGGCTCAGCATCTCCGCGATCTCGTCGACGGCGAGCGCCGGCGACAGGCTGCCTTCGGCGACCGCACGCTCGATCTGCGGCAGCTTGGCCTTCAGCTTCGGGTCGGACGCGAGCCGGCTGCGCAAGCGCTCGTCGAACAACGCCCACATCCATTTCACCTGCTGGCCGCGGCGCCGCGCCGCGAGGGCGCCGGTCTCGGTGAGCTTGTCGCGGTGGGCGAGGACATTGTCCCAGATTTCGGCGATGCCGGCGCCGGTCAGCGCCGAATAGATGACGACCGGCGGGCGCCACTCGGCGACCTGCGGCGTGAGGATGTGGAGCGCGGCGCGGTATTCGGCGGCCGCGATGGTGGCGCGCTTGAGATTGTCGCCGTCCGCCTTGTTGATCGCGATCATGTCGGCGAGCTCGACCAGCCCCTTCTTGATGCCCTGCAGCTCGTCGCCGGCGCCGGGCAGCATGAGCGCCAGGAAGAAGTCGGTCATGTCGGCGACCGCGGTCTCGGACTGCCCGGTGCCGACGGTCTCCACCAGGATCACGTCGAAGCCCGCGGCTTCGCACAGCAGCATGGTCTCCCGGGTCTTGGCGGCGACGCCTCCCAGCGTGCCGGCAGCGGGGGAGGGGCGGATGAAGGCGGCAGGGTCGGCGGCAAGCCGCGCCATGCGGGTCTTGTCGCCGAGGATCGAGCCGCCGGTGCGGGCCGAGCTCGGATCGACCGCGAGCACGGCGACGCGGTGCCCGCGTTCGGTGAGCCAGGTCCCCAGCACATCGATGGTGGTCGACTTGCCGACCCCGGGCGCGCCGGTGATGCCGACGCGCACCGCTTTGCCGGTATCGGGCAGCAGCTCCTGCACCAGCTCCCGCGCTTCGCGCTGATGATCCGGCCGCTTCGATTCGATGAGCGTGATCGCCCGCGCCAGCACCGCACGCTCGCCGCCGCGGATGCCGCGCGCGAGGCGGGCAATGTCGAGGGCCGGGCGAATCGGAGGGGCGTGCGGTCTCATGGTCTTCGCCAGATCAAGAGACCGGGGCGGCGAGGTTCGTCAAGCCGGGGCTCGGTTCTGATGGGGTGCACTTACCCCACGTCATCGCCGGGCTTGACCCGGCGATCCCGATAATAAGGCACCGCCGTGCCACAATAATCGGGATGGCCGGGTCAAGCCCGGCGATGACCCGCGGCTGTGAGCGAGGCGCGCCAGATGTGCCGGCGCCTAATGCGGCGGCATCGGGATGTAGACCGGCGGGTCGCCGGCATACTTCATGCGCTGGCGCAACGCGGCGTCGTCGGCGCCGTGCGGCTTCAGGTAGACGTAGTAGCGGTCGCGGCGGTCGACGATGTCGTCCTCGGGTTCGCTGCGCCCGCTCACGAGGCTCGTGCTCTCGAAGCGGATGTGCATGTATCCGGGGATCAGCTGGGTGAACTCCTTGAGATTGGGTTCGAACACGGTCTCATAGGTCTGCGTGTCGGCAAGCTTCACCACGGTCGCGGCCGCGCCGCGCGGGGCGCGGGCCGGGATCTCCCGCCACGCCAGCCCCGCCTGCTCGAACACGCGGACCGGGCTCAGCATCACATAGAGCGGATGGGCGGGATCGAGATTCCGCATCAGCATGGTGAGCCGGTACGATTTCTGGTCGGGCTCGTAGGCGACATTGACGAGGTCTACATAGAGGCCGGAATAGGCGGCGTGCTCCAGCGCCCGGTCGGCGAGCCGCTTCTGCTCGAGCCGATGCCGTTGGTACCAGCCGACCGCCGCGTCGAGGGCAAAGGCGAGCGCAACGAACGCGACAAGACCGAGCACGAATTTGGAGCGCAGCACGCCGCGCCCGAGCCGCGGCTCGATGTGCGATGCCGCGGCGCGGCGGGGCGTTCCTCGGTGCCGTGCTTCTGCAGCTCGGCGCGCAGGGTGCCTGCGCGTCCGTCTGGGCCGCCTTGCCGTCAGCCGGCTGCGCCTCGAGCGCCTGCAGGCGGGTACGCGCCTCGGTGAGATCGTCCCACAGGCGAAGGATGAGATCGTCCTTCTCGGCGTGGGAGAGTGTCTCGAGGATCGGCTGACGATCGCTGTTCTTCATGACACGAGCGCGCCGTCGGCGATGTGCAGGATCACGGTCGGCCTGCTCGGCGAGGCGCAGGTTGTGGGTGACCATGATGAAGGTCATCCGCGCATCGCGATTGAGGTCGCGGAACTCCGCCATGATCTCCGCTTCGGTCTCTTCGTCGAGATCGGAGGTCGGCTCGTCGGCGAGCAGCAGGGACGGCTCGTTGACGAGGGCGCGGGCGATGGCCGCGCGCCGCTGCTGTCCGGACGACAGCTCGGCCGGGTAGGCATCGAGGTGCGCGGCGAGGCCGAGCCGCGCCAGCAGATCGGCGGCCTGTTGCGTAGGTCGCGTCGGCGCCGGTGCGGCGGCCGAGCAGCGCCGGCAATGCGACATTGTCGATGATGCGCAGCGTCGGCAGCAGGCTCGCGAACTGGAACACGAAGCCGATCCGTCGGCTCCTGAAGTCGGTGAGCTCGTCATCGGCGAGCGACCAGATGTCGACGTCGTCGATGCGCACCGTTCCTCGCTGGGACGGGAGAGCCCGCCGATCATCGCCATCAGCGACGACTTGCCGGAGCCGGAGCGGCCGACGATCGCCGCGAACTCGCCACGCCGGACCTCGAGATCGATGCCGCGGACGGCGACGACGGGACCGCGTTCGGTCGCATAGGTCTTGCCGACGTTGCCGCAGGTCAGCATCGGTCATCCTTCCGAGCGGATGAGGTCGAACGGCTGCTCGCGGCTCGCGCGCCATGCCGGGTAGAACGCCCCCGCCGCGCCGAGGCGGCCGCGGCCGCGCCGATGCAGGCGAGCGCGATCAGCAGAATGCTCGTCGCGTCGAGCCAGACGAACGGCACGCCCACGCTGTCGAGATAGTAGACGAGCGAATGCTCGAAGACGCGCAGCAGAAGGACTCCGAGCACGCAGCCGATCAGCCCGCCGACGGCGGTGGCGAGCGCGGCCTCGCAGAGCAGCATGCCGACGATCTGCGCGCGGCGGGCGCCGATCGCCTTGAGCAGGCCGAGCTCGCGGCGCCGCTCGGTGATGATTGCCGAGAACAGCACGCCGACCATCAGCGCCGTGCTCGCGAACATCACGAGCATGAGAGCGAGCGTGCCGTCGAGGAGGACCGCGAGGCCCTGGCGGATCGAGGTCAGCATCGAATTCGTTCGAGACGACCTTGACGTCGGGGACGTTGGCGAGGATTGCGAAGCGGGCCTGCTGGCCGGTCGTGCCGGGCGCGAGCTCGACGAGCACGCCGGAGAGCTTGTTCGGCTCGAGCGGCGCCTTCTTCCCGCAGATCTGCTGCATGATGGTCCGCAGGTCGTCGAGTGTGGCGAAGGCGATGAAAAGTCCGCGCTCGTGGGTGCCGACCGCGGATTTGCCGAGCTTGCCGTAGACGGTCAGCGGCCTGCCGAAGACGAGGATCTCCGAGCCCAGCGGCTCCTCGCGGCGGCCGCCGATGATGACGTCGCCGGCGCGCAGCGGCCGGTCGAGGCGCAGAGTCGAGCCACGGCTGGACGGTGAGGTCGCGCGCGGGATCGAAGGCGATGATGTCGACCGGCTCGTCCGCCGGGCCATATCCCGACGCCTCGGTGCGAAACACGAGCTGCGGGGCGATGCGGCGGATGCCTTTGAGGCTCGACAGCCGGCCGAGCATGGCGTCGTCGAAGGTCAGCTCGGTCGGCTCCGCGGTCAGCAGCGCAGCCGTGATGTTGGTAAGCGTGCCCTGCGGCACGACGAGCATGTCGGCGCCGAGGCGGGTGAAGCCCACCGTCATGCTGCCTTCGATGCTGCGCAGGAGGACGACCCCGGTGAGGATCGCGCCGGCGCAGATCGCGACCGCCATGACGAGGAGCGCCGTGCGCCCGGTGCGGCGGCCGAGGTTCTGCAGCGCAAGGCGAGGTGAGCAGGAAGCGGATGCTCGCCGGTTCAGCCGGCCTGGTTGGCCGTAGCGACGCTTCCAGGGCAAGGTCGGCCATGGCGTCGAACTCTGCCCGGCGCGCCGGGCGTTACAACGTGCACGAGCGCGTGTGCTTCATGTGCTCGAGCTTGGTGGGGATGATGACGCTGTCGTGGTGCCCGCCGCTGCTCGGCAGAATGCCGATCAGCTCGTCGGTCGTCGCGTCGACGACGGCGATGCCGCTGGAGAGCCGCTGAAACCCGCTGAACGGCGCGAGGATATACTTTCCGTCATAGGTGATTGAAAGGGTCTGCAAATCCGGCCCGATGCCCTGGATTTCCTTTTTGATCTTCCAGGTGGTGGTATCCACCACCATGATTCCGCTCGCCGCCGGGGAGGGATGCAGAACCGACAAATAGAGTTTCGAGCCGTCGAGCGAAAACACCATGTGGAACGGGTTCGGATATTTTCCGCGCCACAGCGGGTCCTCGATATGGGCGATTTTCTTCCATTTGGTCGGATCGGGATCGCTGCTGTCGAACACGCCGCAATTGTTTTCGCGCAGATTGTTCATCATGCACAAAAACCGGCCGTCCGGCGAAAACCCGATTTCGTGCCCCGGCGAGAAGATCTTGTCGAACGTGACTTCCCAATGGTCGTCGTCGATCTTCCTCACCGGATACTGGGCCGGCGAATCCTTGTTGAACTGGACGAACGCGACCGGCTCGAAGTTCTTCTCGGCGTCGAGGATGGTGACGCCGCCGCACAGGCGGACCACGGTCGCGGCCCAGCGCCCGCTCGGGTGCCAGATGGTGCCGTCGGCGCCGGTCAGGCCATGGGGATCGTCGCCGGGAATGGTGCCTTCCTCGACGAACAGCTCGCCCATCGGCACCATTTCCCATTCGATCTTCTGGCCTTTGGTGCCGAGATAGTCGTACTTGCCGGTCGCCTCGTCGGGATAGATCTTCGCGATCTTGAGGGTGCCGCCCTTCTGCCAGCACTCCGACATGCTGGTCGTGTTCGACACCCAGTCGAACTTGAGCGCGGCGATCACTCGCGACGTGTTGCGATCGAAGCAGGCGGCGATGTCCTTCTGCCCGTCGGTGACGAAATAGGACTGCGCGTCCTTCGGGTTGATGGTGACGTGCACGCCGAGCCCGAGGCCGGTGGTCTCCGAGACGTTTTCCAGAAGTTCCATCTGCGCGCCGTCGTAGCGCACGCGATAGATGTTGAAGCCCGGCTCCGGCGTCTGGATACGCGTCGGGATGCCGTAGATCAGCGAATTCTTGCCGCCCTGGGTGCTGTTGACGAACTCGAAGGAGTGATAGGGGTCGGCGCTCGGGAACGCGCACAGGTGGTGCGAGATCGGGCTGAAGTCGCCGTAGTTCCAATACCAGATCGAGCCGAGCACGCGGTTGGAGTTGAGATCGATCGCATAGGTTCCGCCGCCCAGCTTGGTCGGCAGCAGCAGGATCCATCTGCCGAGGCTGCGTCCGCCGACGTCGGACTTCGTGCTGGCGAGCTCGCGGACGATCGGCTCGCGTTGCGGCCCGCCGACGACGGCCGAACCGGTACTTTGGTCGCCGACGCTCTGGTTGCCTGCACCGCTATTGACCCAGCCGTAGCCGAGCGCCGCCGCTTCTCCGGCCACCGCGGTGCCGGTGACAACCTTGAGGATGGTGCGGCGATCGAGCTTTGACGGGCGGTTGAGCTCGACGGTCTGGACCGCGTGATTTTGGGCTGTGTTATTCTGGCCGTTTCGGTGCTTTGTCGCTTTTCGTTCAAATAAACTTCAAAATCCGCGCGATCCTTCGCTAAAACCTTTTCTTTTGTCGTCAGATATTTTTCGATATCAGGATTTGAAAGTTGTCCGCGATTTTTCGGTAAATCCACACTTCAGATGCAGGATTTTCAGCGCGATCTCCAACGGCGGTTTTCTTCACCTGCTCGGACATACTATGCTCCGGAGGGCGTGAATAACGGAGGAAAATCGGGAAAAGAACGTTGCCAGACGCATTTTTGGAAGTCAATAATACGCCGCGTCGGATAGTCAGTTGTCCTCGGTTTATTGTGATCGACGGCGGGCTGCGGTTCCGTGGCGCGACGGGAACTACGTACGTCTGGACCGCAGCGCCAGCCTGGAACCACCTCGATCGGAAAAATGCACGCTATGGGTGATCCATTCGTCATCGCCTGCATCGCGCTCGGATTGTCGGTCGTCGCATCTGCGGTCCGCATGGTCGACTGGTTCCTTCATGCCGATCCCAAGGCTGCTGCCCAGGTGACGCGCTGGGGCGTCCGGGGCGTGGCGGCGCTGTCGGTTCCGCTGCTGGCGGTGCTGCTCTTCAAGGAGCAATGGACGGCGGCGACGGCGCTCGCAGCCGCGATGGTGCTGGTTCCCGCGCTGCTCGGCCGGCGCCTGTGGGGCTGGGTCGGGATCCCGTCGCTTGCGGGCTACGGCGTGCCCGCAGGCTGCAAGCTCCGCCAATGCAAGTTCCGCCAGTGCGGGCGGACCGTCGTTCGTCGATGAGGCCGAGCTCGTCCGCTATTCAGCGGCGGTGCTCGAGGCCTATCTGCGCCGGACGGCCGCGGCGCAGTCGACGCTTGGCAGCGATCTGCCGGCGATTGCGGACCTCACCGGCCAAGACGGCAGCGCCAACGGCGAAGACTAACGCGAGCGGCCAAGGGCAACGGCAGCGAAGCGAACGGCAGCGGCAAAGCGAACGGCGGCAGCCATTCGAGCGACGGCGGCGTGAGCGGCGAGGGTGGCGCGACCGGCAACGGCCATGCCGAGACCTTCGGGCTCGGTGCGATGTCCGAGGAAGAGGCGTCTGCGGTTCTCGGCGTCGACCGCGGCGCCACCGAAGCCGAAATCCGTCGCTGCCCACGGCCGGATCAGCGCGGCGGTCGATCCCGCGCATGGCGGGTCACCTTATCTCGCGATCAAGGTCGATCAGGCGAAAGAGGTTTTGGTCCGGGCGGCCGCGTCCGCGAAGGCGGCTCCCAAGGTGCCGCGCAAGAGGAGCGCGGCCCGGCGGCGTCCGTCGTCGCCGGCATGAGGCACGTCGGAAGTCCCGTCGGGGCTAGACAACAAGACGAAAGGCGGCCGCTTGTCGGCGACCGCCAAATTCCTTCGGTGTGCGTAACGGGACGGCCGCGGATTACGGGCGGAAGCCCCAGCACTCCTGGCACGTGATGTCGCCCCGGATCGGGAGCTGCATCGCCTTCCACGATCCCGCGTCCGGAAGGGACCCCGTAGGACCGGCGTCGTTCGCCGTCGTGTCGGCGCGCGCGACCCGGGTCATCGGCGCGAGCGATGCCGTCATGATCGGCGTGGACTTGCGCTCCATGAGGTCGCGAAGCTCGCCGACAACGCCACTGACCACGCGCGGGTCGACGTTCATCCCGAGATGGAAATTGTTGACGTAGTTCGTCTCGTCGAAGCCGTCCTGCAGCCCGGCGTTCGAGAGGAAATCCGGCCCGTACCACAGCACGGAGCGCTTGGTGTTCGACCGCTTGATCGGATGGTTTGCGCCGAGCGACGATTTCGCGATCGACACCAGGAGATCGACGGCGAGATAGCGCTGCAGCCAGGTGATCGTGGTGTTGCCGAGCGAGAAGCCGACGAGCGCGATCTTGTAGCCGTCCTTCTTCTTCTGCTTGATCTTGGCCCAGGCTTCCTTGACCTGGGTGTACTCGTAAATGTCGGTTTCCATGCCGAGTTCCTGCGCCTGCGAGGCGAGGTACGGCATGCCCCAGGAGAACCAATAGCCGCCCTGTCCAAGGAAGAAGCCCGCGTAGACTTTCTCCGGCGTGGCGACGCCGAGCGCAGAAGCGGCTTTCGGCATTGCAAGTGCGCCGGCCGAGGCAAGCAGCCCCAGCAGCGCGTGTCGTCGATCGATGCGAGAATCGATTGTCAAGCGCGACACCCCCCATCCAGTCCCCATTGATGATTTGATGTAGCAAATCGGCATCAGCGGGGCACAATAATGGCGTGACTGGGACGTAAACGGAAAGCGCCGCATTGCGGTAAATTGGTCAACGAACGCTTAATTTTTTCGGTGGCCAAGCGGGCTCGATCAGGGGCTCGCGCAGCTTTGCGAAATCTCGTTGCGTTTCAGTGGCTTGCCCCAAAGCCCGCAACCCCTCGCGGGCGCTGCGCCAAGACTTGCTGACGCGGGCCTTACTCCGCCGCCTCCTGGCCGTGGCCGAGCCGGCGGTCGAGCGCATCGAGGAGCGCGTCGGCGGCCTCCGCGATCACGGTTGCCGGGCGGGAAGATGGCCTCGGCGCCGGCCTTCTTGAGCGCATCGTAGTCCTGCGGCGGGATGACGCCGCCGACCACGATCATGATGTCGTCGCGGCCCTCCTGGGCGAGCGCGGCCTTGAGCTCCGGCACCAGGGTCAGGTGGCCGGCGGCGAGCGAGCGACACGCCGACGATGTGGACGTCGTTCTGCGACCGCCTGCGCGCGCCGCCTCGGCGGGCGTCGCGAAGAGCGGCCCGATGTCGACGTCGAAGCCGAGGTCGGCGAAGGCGGAGGCGATCACCTTCTGGCCGCGGTCGTGGCCGTCCTGGCCCATCTTGGCGACCAGGATGCGCGGCCGGCGGCCCTCGTTGGCCTCGAACGCGGCGACATGGGCGAGCACCCGATCGACCGCCTGGCTCATGGTGCCGACCTCCTTGCGATAGACCCCGGCGATCGACTTGATCTCGGCCCGGTGGCGGCCGAAGACCTTCTCCAGCGCGAGCGAAATCTCGCCGACGGTGGCCTTGGCGCGGGCGGCGTCGACGGCGAGCGCCAGCAGATTGGCATTGCCGCCGTCGGCCGCGCGGGTGAGCGCGGCGAGCGCCGCTCCGACCGCGGCCGGGTCGCGCTCGCGCTTGCAGCCGCGTCGAGCTTGTCGATCTGCAGCTCGCGCACCGCGGAGTTGTCGACCTTGAGCACGTCGATCGCGCTCTCCTCCTCCGGCCGGTACTTGTTGACGCCGACCACGGTCTGCCGGCCGGAGTCGATGCGCGCCTGGGTCCGGGCCGCCGCCTCCTCGATGCGCAGCTTCGGCATGCCGGCCTCGATGGCCTTCGCCATGCCGCCGAGCGCCTCGACCTCGGCGATATGGGCCCGCGCCTTCGCCGCGAGCTCGGCGGTCAGCCGCTCGACGTAGTACGAGCCGCCCCAGGGATCGACGATGCGGGTCGTGCCGCTCTCCTGCTGCAGGAAGAGCTGGGTGTTGCGGGCGATGCGCGCCGAGAAGTCGGTCGGCAGCGCCAGCGCCTCGTCGAGCGCGTTGGTGTGCAGCGACTGGGTGTGGCCCTGGGTCGCCGCCATCGCCTCGATCGCGGTGCGCACGACGTTGTTGAAGACGTCCTGCGCGGTGAGCGACCAGCCCGAGGTCTGGCGAATGGGTGCGCAGCGACAGCGACGCGCGGGTCCTTCGGATCGAACGGCTTCATCAGCTTCGCCCACAGGAGGCGCGCGGCGCGCAGCTTCGCGATCTCCATGAAGAAGTTCATGCCGATCGCCCAGAAGAACGACAGGCGCGGCGCGAAGCGGTCGATGGTCGAGCCCTGCGGCGAGGCCGGCGCGCACATATTCGACGCCGTCGGCGAGCGTGTAGGCGAGCTCGAGGTCCTGCGTCGCGCCGGCTTCCTGCATGTGGTAGCCGGAGATCGAGATCGAGTTGAACTTCGGCATCCGCTCGGAGGTGTAGGCGAAGATGTCGGAGATGATCCGGATCGAGGGCGTCGGCGGATAGATGTAGGTGTTGCGGACCATGAACTCCTTGAGGATGTCGTTCTGGATCGTGCCGGAGAGCTTCTCCGGCGGCACGCCCTGCTCCTCGGCGGCGACGATGTAGAGCGCGAGCACCGGCAGCACGGCGCCGTTCATGGTCATCGACACGCTCATCTTGTCGAGCGGGATGCCGTCGAACAGCGTGCGCATGTCGTAGATCGAATCGATCGCGACGCCGGCCATGCCGACGTCGCCGGCGACGCGCGGATGGTCGGAATCGTAGCCGCGATGGGTCGCGAGATCGAAGGCGACCGACAGGCCCTTCTGGCCGGCCGCGAGGTTGCGCCGATAGAAGGCGTTGGAGTCCTCGGCCGTCGAGAAGCCCGCATACTGGCGGATCGTCCACGGCTGGGTGACGTACATGGTCGGGTAGGGGCCGCGCAGATAGGGCGCGAGGCCGGGATAGGTGTCGAGGAAATCGAGCCCGGCGACGTCCTGCGCGGCCGTAGACCGGCTTCACCGGGATGCCTTCCGGGGTGACCCAGGGTTCCGCCGACGCCGCGGGCGGCATCGGAGCCTCGGCGAAGGGGAGGGTGGTGAAATCGGGGATCCGTGACATCGAGGCACGACCGCTCAAGCTAGGACAACCGGCAGGATTGATTATAGGTTGCGCCGCACAAATTGCCATCGGCGGTTAGACGCAGTTCGTCAGTCCTCGCGGTCCCATGGGTCTCGGCGCTGCGCATGGGCGACGTGAAGCACCTCGATCCGGTCAGCGGCGATTCTGTAGAAGAGTCTGTAGGGATAGGGAGTGAGAAAAGCTACGCGGACGCCGACACGTTGCTCGACCTCCGGTGCGCTCTTCGGCCACCTTCCGATACGCTGCTCGGTGGCCCGAACACGCCTTTGGAAGGCGTCCGCACTTGCCGGAAAGTGGGCTCGGGTGAATTCAAAAATCTGGTCGAGGTCACGTAACGCTTCGTCAGTGAAGACGACTTTCATGCCCGGCGGTGCTTGAGGAATACCGCTTCCACTTCCTCATCCGTCGCGAAGCGGCCGCTTGCGCGCTGCCTCCAGGCCGCGGTCAATCCCGGCAAGCTCGTCCGGCGATGCATGATACCGGCCGCCCTTCACCCGCGCGTCGATTTCCAATGCGATCTCGGCAAGCTCCTCTTGAGCCGCCTCCGGCCAAGATTCTACCCGCCGCATCGCCTCGTTGAGTGTCTTCGATGCCATAAGATCACCATACTACACCGGCGAGGAAAGCCAAAAGCCGGCTATCCTGACGTCTTGAGCTGGGGGCACGATGCACGGTGGAGATCAGAACCGGCGGAGCGCGGCGGCGAACTGGGCACCGCTCGCTCGCTTTATCGCCACCGACGAACGCATCGCACAGTGGGCGGGCAAGCGGCCCGCCACGACCTTTGTCTACGAATTCGTGCGGTTCGGCATCAAGCAGGCTTGGGCCTGCCTGTTCGGGGGCGCGCTGGTCGGGCTGATCATCGCAACGTCGCTTTGGTATCCGAAGGGTGCTGCGCTCGGCCGCTACGACTTCCTGTTCCTCGCCGCCGTTGTCATTCAAATCGCCATGCTGGCGTGGCGTCTCGAAACCGTCGACGAGGCCAAGGTCATCGCATTGTTCCACGTCGTCGGCACGATCATGGAGATCTTCAAGACGGCCGTCGGTTCGTGGATTTATCCAGACACCGCGATCTTCCGGATCGGTGGAGTGCCGCTGTTTTCCGGTTTCATGTACGCCTCGATCGGCAGCTACATTGCGCGAAGCTGGCGGCTGTTTGATTTCCGCTTCACGAACCATCCGCCACTGTGGGCGCTCTTTCTGCTGTCGCTGGCGATCTACGCGAATTTCTTCCTCGATCACTACCATGTCGATTTGCGGATCGCGCTTTTCGGAGCGATGGCGTTCCTGTTCGGGCGGACGTGGCTCTACTACAAGATTCATCATCGCCACCGGCGGATGCCGCTGCTGCTCGGCCTGTTCCTGGTGGCGCTCTTCATCTGGTTTGCCGAGAACTTCGGCACGCTTCACCAAGACTTGGCTTTATCCGAACCAGTTGAATGGCTGGGTCATGGTCCCGTTCGCCAAGCTCAGCTCATGGCTGCTGTTGATGACGATCAGCTACGTCATGGTCGCCTGGGTGAACAAGCCGCAGGCCTATGATCCCAAGCGCGACCCCTGAGCGGCGTTACTCGTCCAAATCGCTCGCCGCTGCTCGGCGCGGCCTCCGGGATCGCCAGCACCGCGTGCGCGGCCTTCAACATCGCCACCACGTCGCAGCCGACATAGATGAAGCTGCCGATGCCGGCGGCGGTGAAAGCGGCCTCTCGCTCGCCGGGGCGCCCGGCCAGGTAGATATGCTTCGCGCCGGCCGCGCGCAGCGCTTTCGCCGCGGCTTCGGCTTCGCAGCGCATAGACCTCGTCGGATGAGCACAGGCAGGCGAGCGCCGCGCCGCTCGCCTTGAAGGCGGCGACCATGTCGTCGAGGCTCGCAAAACCGTCATTGGTGACGGCCGCGATGCCGCCGGCCTCGAAGAAATTCTTGGCGTAGGTGGTGCGCGCCGTGAAATCGGCGGGCGTGCCGAGATTGGCGAGGAAGACGTGCGGCGGCGTGCCCGCGGCCGCGGCGCGGTCGGCGGCATCGCGCAGTGCCTCGTAGGGCTCGGCGAGGCGATGGCAGGGGAGCGCCGTGCCGCCCGCCGTTCGTGGGACGGCGGGCGCGGGTTCGAGCACCACGGCGGGCGGCTCGGCGATGTCGGGAAATTCGCTGGTGCCGGTCAGCGCGTCCTTGCGCCGCGCGACCGCTTTTTCGCGCTCGGTCCGCACCGCGGCGACCTTCGCCTGGATGAGGCCCTGCGCGAGGGCGCGGTCGATGCCGCCCGCCTTCTCGATCTCCTGGAATAGCGTCCACGCCGCGTCGCAGAGCGCGCGGGTCAGAGCTCTCGAACCCGCCGGAGCCGGCGGCGGGATCGGCGACCTTGGCGAGGTTCGATTCCTCGAGAAGGATGAGCTGGGTATTGCGCGCGATGCGGCGGGCAAAGCGGTCCGGCAGGCCGATGGCTGCGGTGTGCGGCAGCACGGTGATGGCGTCGGCGCCGCCGAGGCCGGCGGCCACCACCGCCATGGTCGAACGCAGCATGTTCACGAACGGGTCGCGCTTCGTCATCATGCGCCACGCCGTCTGCGCCGCGACGAAGGCCGGCCGCGGCTCGAGTCCGCACGCCGCTTCGACCCGCGCCCACAATGCCCGTAGCGCGCGGAATTTTGCCGTGGTCAGGAACTGGTCGGCGTCGGCGGCGAGGCGGAAATAGATCATGCGCCGCGCCGCGGCGAGCGGCGCGCCGCTCTCCTCGAGCGCGCGCAGATAGGCGAGCGCCGTCGCGATCACGAAGGCGAGCTCCTGCGCCTCCGATCCGCCGGCATTGTGAATGGCGCGGCCGTCGGCCACCGCGAACGGGCCGCGATAGCCCTGATCGGCGAGCGCGCGGATCTGCCGGGCGACCCGCCCGTGGTCCGCGGACCATGACGGCGCGTGGCCTCCGGTGGCGATGATGCCGATCGGATCGAACCCGAAGCGGATGTCGACGGCGGCGGGTGCGGTGCCGCGGGCGGCGACGGCCGCGGTCACCGCGGACGCGATGTTTTCGGGCTGGCCGTCGGCCTCGATATCGAGGGCGATCCCGGCATCGAGATGAATGTCGCGCAGCAGCGACGCGACCGCCGTCGGCGCGGGCGTCGAGGCCGAAGCCGAACGCGCCGATCGATCCGGCGAACACCAGCGACAGCCCGGTCGCGCCGTTTTCGAGCTCGACCAAGGCCTGGGCGTTGGCGGCGACGGGATCGGGATGCTCGATGCGCGAAAGCACCTGCCACGGCGCGCCCGGTGTGCGGCCGACGATCGGCCGCGCCGTCTCGTCGCGGGCGTACAGCGGTTCGATGGCGATGCCGTCATAGGTCCTGGAGACGAGCCGGCGCTCGAACGGCGCGCCCTTGAGGACGCCCGCGACGAGCTTGAGCCACGCGTCGCGATCGGCCGGCGGAAACTCGGCAGCGAGGGAAAGTTCGGGATCACTCATGGCCGGAAATTGCCATGCCGGGGGTCGCGGGCCAATGCAACATTCGATGCAGGCTGCCCGTTCCACAGGCAGTCGGCTTCAGCGGCTTCAGCGCGGCGGCAGCTTCTCGATGCCGCTGGGGTCGAGCCGCGCGAGCGCGGCGGCGATCGTGATCCCGTCGATGACCCAGTCCGGTGCGATCTCGGCGAGCGGGACCAGTACGAAGGCCCGCTCGAACGCGCGCGGATGGGGCAGCGTGAGGTCGGGCTCTGCGCAGTGCGACATCGTCATAGGCGATGAGATCGATGTCGATGGTGCGCGGCCCCCATCGCCGCTCCTGCGCGCGGTTACGGCCGAAGCGCGGTCTCGACGCTCTGGGCACGCGTAAGCAGCGCACGCGGAGTAAGCGACGTGTCGATGCGCAGGCCGCAATTGACGAAGGCCGGCTGGTCGGTGACGCCCCAGGGCGGCGTGCGATAATCCGAGGAGCGGGCGAGGAGGCGCACCTAGGCGCACCTCGCTGCCGTCGCACAGCAGGGCGACCGCGCGGTCGAAGGTCGCGCGCACGTCGCCGACATTGCCGCCGAGCGCGAGCAACGCCTCAGCCATGGCGCTGGCGCAGGATCGATACTCCGACGTCGTTGAAGATCGCCGCGATCGGCGCATGCGGCTTGTGGACGGTGACCCGCACCGCCGACACCTTGGGGAAGCCGGCGAGCAGTGCCTCGGCGGTGATGGCGGCGGCGGTCTCGACCAGCCGGAAGCTCTTGCCGGTGAACGCGCGGGTCGCCGTATCGACGATCGACGAATAGGACACGGTGTCGGCGAGCTTGTCGCTCGTGCCGGCGCGGGACAGATCGACCGTGAGCTCGAGGTCGATGACGAAACGCTGGCCGACCTCTTCCTCATGCGGCATCACGCCGTGATGGGCATGGACGAGAAGCCCCGTCACGAAGATGTGGTCGCTCATGCCCTGCTCCTGATCGCGTCCACGACGCGCATCGCCTGGACCGTTTCGGCGACGTCATGGGTGCGAATGAAGGCGGCGCCGCTCTCGACCGCGAGGATGTGGGCGGCGATCGAGCCGCCGAGCCGGCGCTGCGGCGGCGCCGGCGCGATCCAATGGATGAAGCGCTTGCGCGATGCGCCGACGAGCAGCGGCCGGCCGAACTTCGCAAAGCGCTGCAGCTGCGCGAGGACGCCGATGCTCTGCTCCGGCGTCTTGCCGAAGCCGATGCCCGGGATCGAGCACGATCGCATCGCGCCGGATTCCGGCGGCGTCGGCGATCGCGAGCGAGCGCGCGAAGAACGCATCGATGTCGGCGAAAATGTCGATCGCGGGATCGGCCGTGGTGCGGTTGTGCATGATGATGACGGGGACGCCGTGGCGGGCGACGACAGCGCGCCATCTCGGGGTCGCGCTGCAGTCCCCAGACGTCGTTGACGATTCTCGCGCCGTGGCGCAGCGCCCAGTCGGCGACATCAGCCTTCATGGTGTCGATCGAAACCGGGCGGCCGATGCCGACGACGGCGGGAAGCACCTCGGCGAGCCGCCGCAGCTCCTCGTCGACGCCGACAGCGACCGGATCGTCGTAAGGACGCGAGGACTCCGCACCGACGTCGATCATGTCGGCGCCCTCATCGATCATCGCCCGGGCATGGGCGATCGCCGCTTGCGGATCGAGGAACCGGCCGCCGTCGGAAAATGAGTCCGGGGTGACGTTGAGCACCCCCATGATGACGGGATGCCGCTGGGCCATCAGCGCGCGCAGATCGAGCGGGGAGGCCGTGATTTCTTTGGCTTGGGGCGCGGCGACCATGGGCCGCTGTGTGTGCGCTTGCGCGGGAGGTGTCAAGCGCGAGCGAGGTCGACGGGCCAGCCGCTGCGGCCGCCCGGGCGCTTTCAGTAGCTGATCTTGATCGGCAGCTTCTTGGCGTGCTCGATCCACCGCTTGACGGTCTGCTCGGACGGCAGCACGCGCACGAGTTTGCGCTGCTCGTTCGCTTCCGCCATCGCCTCGGCGAGCCGTTTGGGATTGCGATACTTCAATTCGCGCACCGTATCGACGCCGGCGATGTGGAGCAGCTCCGCGTAATCCTGGCCGACGCCCTTGACCCGCATGCGATCGATCTTGTTGGCGACGCACAGCAGGCTCTTCTCGTCGATGCCGGTCTTCTGGGCGATCGTCTTGCGACCGCGCATGCTGCCCGCCGCATCGAGCAGCTTGTCGCTCGTGCGAATGCCAAGCGACTTCAGCCGGGGAATCAATGCGGGATCGATGCAACCGAGATCAGCGATGGGGCAAGACATGATTCAATTCCCGAAAGGTGATCGGGGACGTTTCAAAGAAA
The DNA here is from genome assembly GCA_963793985.1 of uncultured Alphaproteobacteria bacterium. Taxonomy (GTDB): domain Bacteria; phylum Pseudomonadota; class Alphaproteobacteria; order Rhizobiales; family Xanthobacteraceae; genus JAJPKK01. The sequence goes on from CAWCCG010000025.1 coordinate 56,245, forward strand.
TGTGCGGGCGCCGGGAATTGAATCGATGATCCGGTCGATATCCTCGTCGCCCGCCTTTTCGCGGGCATAGACGATGACCTGACGGGCGACCCCTTGGATCTGACCCATTCCGAGCCCCGTCGACATCAAACGGCTTCCGACGCCCATGATACCCCCCATGCTGCCGAAGAAACCCCCGCTGCCTTCGGCGCGGGCCGCCTCGATAGCTTCCGTCGCGCCGGGAAGATGCGCCAGAAAGGATTGTACCTTCTCCGGCGGACCTTCCGTCGCGAAGAAATCGAGCATGATGCCGACTGCCTTCGCCGCCACGGACCTTTCGATGCCGACATTGTCTACGATGCGGCTGACGAGCTCGTCCATGGCCCCTCACTCAGCTTGCATCACCGCAAGCTTTGCGTGCCCATATTGCCCATTAGATATCGCCGAACACAAGATGTGCAGACCAGAACGCCATGAGGTGTTGCAAACTCACAACGCACGTGCCAACGGAAGTCCGTTCGCATGGAGATGGCTTGTCGGCGCTGCTGCCCAACGGTGGTGATGTGGGCACAAGGGTGATGCGGGCACAAGTCGGTCGGCCTCGAACGGAGAAAGCGCTGTCGTTTCAACAACGGGCTCACGTCGCCTTGGCGGGGTCGCCACATGAAGGGACGCGCCAAAGCCACTCGCCCGCCGCGCTGAGCGGTCCTATGATGGATGCTGCGTTCGCGAAGGTCAGGCGCTGGCGTCGTGGCCGCAGGAGCACGTGATGTCTAATCTCGATACGGACGGCAAAATTTTTGTCGGCAAGAGCGACAAGCCGGAGATGCTCACCCTTGCCTTCGGCAATCGCCATGGTCTCGTGACCGGCGCCACCGGCACCGGCAAGACGGTGACCTTGCAGACGATGGCCGAAGGCTTCTCTCGCGCCGGCGTGCCGGTGTTCGCCGCCGACATCAAGGGCGACCTGTCCGGCATCGGGGCGCCCGGCGAGCGCAAGGAAGCCTTCGTCAAGCGCGCCAAGGAACTCGGCTTCGAATACGAGACCGACGAGTTCCCGGTCGTGTTCTGGGATCTGTTCGGCGAGCAGGGCCATCCCATCCGCGCCACCGTGTTCGAGGTCGGCCCGTTGCTGCTGTCGCGCATCCTCGATCTCAACGACGTGCAGGAAGGCATTCTCAACATCGTGTTCCGCTATTCCGACGACGAGTTCGGCAAGGCCGATGCGCAGAACAAGGGCCTCGTCGATCTCAAGGACCTGCGCGAGGTGCTGTCCTACATCTCGTCCTCCAACAAGGACGAGGACAAGGAAGCAGCGAAGGAACGCGCCAAGTCGATCGCATCGCGGTACGGCAACGTGTCCGCATCCTCGGTGGGCGCCGTGCAGCGCCAGCTCCTGGTTCTCGAGAACCAGGGGGCGACCAAGTTCTTCGGCGAGCCGGCGCTCGACGTCGACGACTTCATGAAAAAGGACCGCGACGGCCGCGGCATCATCAACATTCTCGCCGCCGACAAGCTGATGGGCAATCCGCGCCTCTACGCGACGTTCCTGTTGTGGCTGTTGTCGGAGATGTTCGAGCGGCTGCCGGAGGTCGGCGACCTCGACAAGCCGAAGCTCGTCTTCTTCTTCGACGAGGCGCACCTTCTCTTCAACGATGCGCCCAAGGCGCTGCTCGACAAGATCGAGCAGGTGGTGCGGCTGATCCGCTCCAAGGGAGTCGGCGTCTATTTCGTCACCCAGAATCCGCTCGACGTTCCCGACAAGGTTCTCGCCCAGCTCGGCAACCGCGTGCAGCACGCGCTGCGCGCCTTCACGCCGCGCGACCAGAAGGCGGTGCGGGCGGCGGCGGAGACCTTCCGCCAGAACCCCAAGCTCGACACCGCGAAGGTCATCACCGAGCTCGGCAAGGGCGAGGCGCTGGTGTCCTTCCTCGAAGGCAACGGCACGCCGTCGATGGTCGACCGCGCGCTGATCCGCCCGCCGTCGGCGCGGGTCGGCCCGGTGACGGCGCAAGAGCGCAACGCGATCATCGCCAAGAGCCCGTTCAAGGGTAAATACGACACGTCGATCGATCCGGAGTCGGCGTTCGAGATCCTGCAGAAGCGCCTCGAAGGCGGCGGCGACGAAGCGGCCGCGGGCGAGGAGGCGGAGGAGGGTGGCTTTCTCGCCGCCATCATCGCCTGGATCACCAAGCTGTTCGGCCCGACGCCGAAGGGCCGGCGCGGTCGCATGTCGACCACCGAGGTTGCGGCGAAGTCGATGGCGCGCTCGGTCGCCACCAAGGTCGGCAACGAGGTCGGCCGCGCCATCGTGCGCGGTGTGCTCGGAAGCCTCGGCGGCGGCAAGGGCCGCTGACGGGCGCCGGTGGCGCGGTTCGAAATGGAAAACAGGAACATTCGCATGAGCGAGCTCGATTCCGTACTGGAGCGTATCGACGCCGATTTCGATGCGAGCATCGATCGGCTGTTCAGGTTTCTCTCGATCAAATCGATCTCGACCGACCCTGCGTATGCCGAGGACTGCCGGGCGGCGGCCGTGCATCTCGCGACGAACCTTGCCAACCTCGACGTTCTCGCCGAGGTCCACCCGACCGACGGACATCCGATCGTGTTCGCGAAGAGCCCGCCGGCGCAGGGCAACGGGCACCGGCCGCGCGTGCTCTTCTACGGGCACTATGACGTGCAGCCGGTCGATCCGCTCGATCTGTGGCAGACGCCGCCGTTCGCGCCGCGGATCACGACGCTTCCCGACGGCCGCAAAGCGATCGTCGCGCGCGGCGCCTGCGACGACAAGGGCCAGGTCGATGACCTTCGTCGAGGCGTGCCGCGCCTGGAAAGAGGTGACGGGATCGCTGCCCGTCGATGTGACCTTCCTCATCGAGGGCGAGGAGGAGTGCGGCTCCAAGCACCTGCCGAAGTGGGTGGCGGACCATCGCGCCGATCTCGGCGCCGACGTCGCGCTCGTTTGCGACACCGGCATGTGGGACCCCGCGACGCCCGCGATCACCACGGCGTTGCGCGGCCTGCTCTACGAGGAGATCAAGATCAAGGCGGCGGACCGTGATCTTCACTCCGGCCTGTTCGGCGGCGCCGCGCAAAATCCGATCCGTGTGCTCGCGCGGATCATCGCCGCGCATCCACGATCAGGACGGCCACATCACCATTCCGGGCTTCTACGACGGCGTCAAGGAACTGCCCGAGGACGTGCGCAAGGAATGGGAAGGGCTCGGCCTGACGCCGGAGAAATTCCTCGGCCAGGTGGGCTTGAGCGTTCCCGCCGGCGAGAAGGGCCGGCTCGTCATCGAGCAGGTGTCGTCACGGCCGACCTGCGACGTCAACGGCATCTGGGGCGGCTACACCGGCCCGGGCGCGAAGACGGTGATCCCCGCCGAAGCCTCCGCGAAAATCTCGTTTCGCCTGGTCGGCGACCAGAAGCCCGCGAAGATCCGCCAGGCGTTCCACGCCTTCGTCCGCGAGCGCCTGCCGGCCGACTGCCACGTCGAGTTCGTCGGCGGCGACCACGCCGCGCCCGCGATCTCGCTCGACTGGAACATGCCGCAGCTTGCCGAGGCGCGCGCGGCGTTGACGGCGGAGTGGGGCAGGGAGGCGGTGCTGATCGGCTCCGGCGGCTCGATCCCGATCGTCGGCGACTTCAAGCGCCTGCTCAATCTCGATACGCTCCTGATCGGCTTCGGCCTCGACGACGATCGCATTCACTCGCCGAACGAGAAGTACGACCTCACGAGCTTCCACAAGGGCACGCGGAGCTGGGCGCGGATTCTCGCGGCGCTCGCTCAAGGTTGAGCTTCTTGTAGGGTGGGCAAAGCGAAGCGTGCCCACGTGTGGCATCGTTACTGCGTGGGCACGGCGCGAAGAGCGCGCCTTTGCCCACCCTACGAGCCTCACTACGGCTGAACCGCGTTCAGACTCGTCACCGTGCGGCCGCGGATGTCGTAGACGCGGGCATAGACCACGCCCTCGCGCTCGATCTCGACGAGGACGGGCGCGGGAAGGTTGGCGCAGTAGAACTCGCCCATGGTGAAGGCGAAATCGGCGCCCTTGGTCTCCCACGTCGTCAGGAATTCGGGGCCGAGCTCGACCTGGGCGGGCCGCAGCGGGCCGCAGATGGCGACGCGCCAGCGTCGTCCGTCAGTCGGGGTTTGCAGGCCCTCGGTCAGCCGAAGGCGCAGCTCCTGGGCCGCCTGTTTGAATGACAACGCCCAGTAATCGAGCATGTAGTGATCGTCGGCAGCGCGGACGCCGCCGGCGATGACGTTGAAGTGGGTGTACTGATAGGGATGCAGCCGCACCATCTCCTTCACCGGCAGGAACAGGCCGACGAGGAGCACGGCGGCAGCGATGCCCAGCGCCGGACGCCATCGCCGCTGCAGCAGGACGTCGGCGATCCAGGCACCGGCGAGCCCGCCCAGCACCGCGAGCGCGGGTGCGACGAACACGAAATGCCGGATGCCGTTGTACATCGCGGGCTTGGTGAGCACCGCGAGCGCGATCGGGAACATGCCGGCGAAAGCCAGCAGCAGATAAATTGCACGCCGCGGCGTCTCGACGTCGCGCCGCATCGCCGCGACGAGCGCACCGGCGGTTCCGGCGAGGCCGAGCGCGATGAAGATCTCCGGCTCCTTGAGCAGGAAGAGCTGCGGCACGTATTGGCGCGGCATGTCCGGCACCGGCAGCGCCATGCCGTCGAACATCTCCTTCCACGGCTTCTCGAAGAAGTGCGAGAAGTACTCGACCGCGCGGAACAGGTTGAGCGGCTCGGTGACCGACCACGGCCACACCAGCGCCATCACGGCGTAGCCGAGCAGCACGGCGGGCACGAACCGGACGGCGAACGTGCCGAGACGACGGCCCGCTTGGACGAGGCCGTCGCGGCGCGTCTCTACCGCGAGGATCAGCGCCAGTGCGGCGAATGCATTGATGGCGGCGAGCCCGCCGAGCACGCGGGTGCCGATCGCGAGGCCCGCGCCGATGCCGACCATGGCGCAGGTGATCGGCGAAGGCCGCGGATATTCCTCGAACGCGCGCACCAGCGCGAGGGTGAGGAACACCATCGCCACCGCGAAGGGCGAGTCCTTCGCATTCATGAACATGTTGCCGTAGTAGAGCGGGCAGGTCGCAAGCAGCGCGACGGCGATCACGGCCGCGAGCGGGCCGCCGACCCGGCGCGCGAGCCGCCAGGTGATGAGAAGGCCGATCACCCCGATGACGGCCCCGACGAGCCGGCGCGTCTCGAACAGATCGAAGGGCAGAATCTTCGCGGCGAGGGCGGACAGCATGTCGAACCCGCCGCCATAGGCGTAGAGATTGACGAAGGAGAGCGCACGCTGGTCGGTGAAGCCGGACGCGTAGAGATTGAGCAACAGCCCGCCATATTCGGCGTGGGTGTAATCGTCCCAACCGAGGCCATAGTCGCGGAATGTGAGGGCGGCGATGCCGGCGACGGCCGCGATGATGCACAGCGCGAGTGCATCGGCGACGCGTTCGGCCGATCGCCCCTCCGGCCAGGAGTTCGACATGGGTCAGGACTTTTGCGGTGCGTTCCCTCGAGTGGCTGAAGCCACTTCTGAATATTCTTTTGTAAGGCTTTTCGATGGACAGGCAAACCGGCCGCTGGCGACGTGCCACCGGCCGGTACGTTTCGCAGGATAAAGGAAATCCGCTATTTCGACGCTGCGGCAAAAAGTTCCGCCACGTGCTCCCAGTTGACGAGGTGGTCGACCCAGGCCTTGAGGTAATCCGGCCGGCGGTTGCGGTAGTCGATGTAGTAGGAATGCTCCCACACGTCGCAACCGAGGATCGGCGTGCCGCCATGCACCAGCGGATTCTCGCCGTTGGCGGTCTTGGTGATGACGATCTTGCCGTCCTTGACCGCAAGCCAGCACCAGCCCGAGCCGAATTGGGTGACGCCCGCCTGGACGAAATCCTCCTTCATCTTCGCGACCGAGCCGAGATCGGCGATGATCTTCTTCTCGAGCTCTCCGGGGATTTTGTCGCCGCCGCCCTGCGGCTTCATCCATTTCCAGAATTGGATGTGGTTGTAGTGCTGGCCGGCATTGTTGAAGAGCCCGGCATTCTTGCCGAACGAGCCCTTCACGATGTCCTCGAGCGACTTTCCTTCCCACTCGGTGCCCTTGAGGAGGTTGTTGCCGTTGTTGACGTAGGCGAGGTGGTGCTTGTCGTGGTGGAATTCGAGCGTTTCGCGCGACATGTAGGGCGCGAGCGCATCGTAGGAATACGGCAGGTCAGGCAGCGTGAAGGACATCGGGCTCTCCTTTAGGGAGTGGTGTAACGGTTGGCCGCCGCAATGACGACCGAGGCGGGCGGGTCAGCGCCTTTCAATTAGGACGGAGCGGGGATGGCGGCAACCGCTTGCAGAGCGGAACGCCCGCGGCGGCTGATGCGTTCCTTTCGCGTGTCGACGGCGCGCATTTCCCGATCCGCTGGCAAGTCTGCCGACCCGGTGGTGCTCGCAGATCGCGCCTGTGGCGGCCCCAGGGCAGCCCGCAATGTCGGGAGAATTGTTTGATTCTCATAGTTTTTTAGGCTTATTGTTACTTTTCTGCAGGAAACTCGCTAAGAATTGGCGCCGCCCAGGCCGTCCGGTCCACGAAGGCGGGTGAGCGGACCTCTCATGTTCTATCTTCTGCTGTTGTTCAGCCTCGTGACGCTGGGCGCCGGCGTGTTCCTCATCGGGTTCGGCATCCCGATTCGCGAGACGGTGTTCGGCTCGGCGCTGCTCGTGTCCGGGACGGTCGCCCTTGTCGGCACTTTCCTTCTGGCCGGCCTCGCGTTTGCGGTGCGGGAGTTGCAGCGGGTGGTCCACGGCGTTCGCCGGATGCCTGGTCCCCGTCCGCCGCGGCCTGTCGAACGCAAGGACGCTGAGCGGCGGCCGCCGGCGCAGCGCCCGGCAGCACCCCGGGCGGGCGCTGATGCGCCGATCCCGCCGCCGACCAGTATCGATGAGCCACCCCATGAGTCCCACGCCGAGGCGCGCCCGGGCGTCCCCGCCGAAGGCGTGCGTGGCGAGCCGGAAGGGCGCCCCGACCCGCGCCCGCCAGCACGGCGGCCCGGGCCGGAATGGCTGCGCCGTGCCATCTCCGAAATCGAGCCCGTTCCGGGCGAACCGCCACCCGAGCCCGTAGCGCATCACCCCGATCCGCGGCGTCACGACGAACAGCCGCGTCGCCATGGGTCCGGTGACGTTCCATTCGCAAGGCCCGGTCCCCCGGGACCCGAGCGGCCGCCGATCCAGGAGGGCTGGTTGCGGCCGCGGGGCGGACCGCCGGCACCGATGGACCCTGAAGATTATGCGCCCGAACCGGCGCCGGATGTGCGGATGCGCCCGCGCATGCCGCCGGCCGCTCAGTTCGATTCGCCACCAAGTTACGAGCGTGAACCTGAACCGGCGCCGGATCCGCGGGTACGAGCGCGGATGCCGCCCGCACAACAGCTCGAGCCGCCTCGCGAGCACGAACCGGAGACGTTGCCGGATTGGCCAATACGGCCACGCATGCCGCCGGCCGCTCAGTTCGATCCGCCACCAGGTTACGAGCGTGAGCCCGAACCGTTGCCGGATTCGCGAGTGCGGCCGCGGATGCCGCCCGCTCCCCAATCCGAGCCGACGCCGTCGCACGAATACGAGCCTGAACCGGCGCCGGATGTGTGGATGCGTCCGCGGACGCCGCCGGCGCCCCAGCCCGAGCCGGCTCCCGCACGAGAGCCAGAGGCTGCCCCGCCAGCCTCCGGCGCTGCCCCCCAACTTCTTCGATACGGTGTGGCCCAGTGAGCGGCGGCCGGCGCTCGCTCCGGAGCCGCCGGCCGAGCCACAGCCGCCGCCCTCTGTGCGGCCCGGCGAGACGCGTCCGCTGCCGCCGGTTCAGCAGGTCCCGATGCCGGGACCGGCCCAGATGCCACCGATGGCCGCTCCACGGCCCGAACCAGCACGGCAGGAACCACCACGACCCGAACAGCGCCCCGAGCCGTCGCGACCCGAGGCTCGCCCCGAACCGCCGCGGATTGAGCAACGTCCCGAGCCGTTTCGTCCCGAACCGACCCGTCCCGAACCGACCCGTCACGAACCGGCCCGTCATGAGCCGATGCGTCATGAGCCGATCCGTCCGGAGCCAGTCCATCCCGAACCGGTCCGCCCCGAGCCGCGCCCGCTGTCGGTCCTGAAATCCGGTGTGATCGACGAGATGGCCTACACGCTGTTCACCGACGGCTCCATCGAGGCACAGCTGCCGGACGGCACCATGCGCTTCGCCTCGATCGAAGAGCTGCGGCGCCATCTCGACCAGAACGGCTGACCGCTGCGCGGCTCTCGTGCGGTGCAATCGGCGCTTTCAGCGCTTCAGACGTTCAGCGCGTCTGCATCCTGCACCGCCGCGATGGCGAAGGCATAGGTCAGCGCAATCTCCTTGAGCCGGTCGAACCGACCGGCGGCGCCGCCATGCCCGGCGTCGAGATTGGTGCGCAGCATCAGCGCCGAGTCCGTCGTCTTGAGCCGGCGCAGGCGCGCCACCCATTTGGCGGGCTCCCAATAGGTGACGCGCGGATCGGCGAGGCCGGCGAGCGCCAGGATCGCCGGATAGGGTTGTGCGCGCACATTGTCGTAGGGCGAATAGCTGCGGATGACCGCGAAGGCCTCGGCGTCGGTGATGGGATTGCCCCATTCCGGCCATTCCGGCGGGGTCAGCGGCAGCGTGTCGTCGAGCATGGTGTTGAGCACGTCGACGAACGGCACCTCGGCGATGAGCGCGGCGAAGAGATCGGGGCGCGCATTGGCGATGGCGCCGATCAGCATGCCGCCCGCCGATGCGCCGTGGGCGACGACCTTCTTCGGCGAGACGAATTTCTCGCCGATGAGGAATTCGGTCACGGCGATGAAGTCGGAAAACGTGTTCGGCTTTTTGGCGAGCTTTCCTTCGCGATACCACCGCCAGCCCTTTTCGGTGCCGCCGCGCACGTGCGCGATCGCCACGACGAAGCCGCGGTCGGCGAGCGACAGCCGGTTGGAGGTGAAGGCCGCAGGGATCGATACGCCGTAGGCGCCGTAGCCATAGACCAGCGCCGGCGCGGTGCCGTCGAGCGGCGTGCCCTTGCGGTAGAGCAGCGACACCGGCACCTTCTCGCCGTCGGGCGCCGGTGCGAACAGGCGCCGCGTGACATAGGCGGCCGGGTCGTGCCCGCTCGGGATTTCCTGGCGTTTGCGCAGACGCCGCGTGCGCTCGCCAAGATCGTAGTCCCAGATTTCCGACGGCGTCGTCATCGACGAGTAGTTGAACCGCAGCGTGTCGGTTGCGAACTCGTAGCCGGAGTCGAAGCCGAGCGAATAGGCCTCCTCGTCGAAAGCGATCGTGTGCTCGTCGCCGTCGGCGAGCCGGCGCACGACGATGCGGGCGAGGCCATCTTCGCGCTCCAGCCGGATCAGCCAGCCGGCGAAGACGGTGAAAGCCAGAATGTAGACGCCCGGCCGGTGCGGGACGACGTCGCGCCAATGCTCGCGGCTGCTCGCCGCGAGCGGCGTCCAGGCGATCTTGAAGTCCTCGGCGCCGTCGGCGTTGGTGAGGATGAAAAGGCCGGGTTCACCGCCGAAGTTCGGATGGTGCTCGACGCGGTAGCGTACCGAGTTCTCGCGCGGTGCGACGAGCCGCGCCGCGCCGCCGCCGGCGAGGTCGATCAGCCAGCTCTCCGCGCTCTCGTGGTCGTGGAGCGAGACTTCCGCGTAGTGGGCGGACTGCACGCTTGGTGAGCGACACGAACAGGCCGCTGTCGTCGGCGGCGACGATCGTCTCGTCGTCCGCAGCGCTGGTGCCGAGGCGATGGCGGTGCACGCTGACGGGGCGATGATTGCGGTCGAGACGCACGTAGTAGAAGGCGCTCGCATCCTGCGACCACACGATGCCGCCGATGGTTTCGGTCACGAGATCCGGCAGGTCGACGCCGCGGGCGATGTCGCGGACGCGGATCGAAAAGAGCTCGGCGCCGCTGTCATCGGCGCTCCAGGCGAGCAGCCGGTGATCGGGCGAATGCGCGGCGGTGCCGATCCGGAAGAACGACTTGCCGGCGGCGAGCGCGTCGCCGTCGAGGATCGTCTCGGCGGCGACCGCCGACGCGGGGCTCGCGGCAGATCAGCGGATGCTGCCCGCCTTCCCGGTGGCGGCTGAAATAGGCGAAGGGCCCGTCGGCGGCCGGAACACCCGCGTCGTCCTCCTTGATCCGGCCCCGCATCTCCGCAAACAGCGCGTCCTGCAGTGGCAGAGTTGGAGCGAGCGTTGCCTCCGCGTACGCGTTCTCGGCTTCGAGATAGGCGCGAATGTCCGGATCGAGCAGACTTGGATCGCGCATGACCTCCTGCCAGCGGCGATCCCTGAGCCAGGCGAATTCGTCGGTGAGCGTGATGCCGTGCCGCACGGCGCTCATCGGACGCGGCGCGGCGCGCGGCGGCCGCGGCAGCTGGGCAGTCCTGGTCAACGCGGTGATACTCATGAGCAATTCTTGGTCCCGGTGAAATTCAAACGCAATTTCGGGGTCTCGCCGCAGTTATTTTTCCGCAAAGGCCAATGCCGTGCCGTTGATGCAATAGCGCAGCCCGGTCGGCCGCGGGCCGTCGGGAAAGACATGGCCGAGATGGGCGTCGCAGGCGGCGCAGCGCACCTCCGTCCGGCGCATGAAGAACGAGCCGTCAGCGTGCTCGCTCACCGCCGCTGCGATGAGCGGCGCGGAAAAGCTCGGCCAGCCGGTTCCCGAATCGAACTTGGTGTCGGCGCCGAACAGCGGTGCGCCGCAACAGACGCAGGCGTAAGTGCCGGGCCGCTTTTCGTTCCAGAACGGACCGGTGAAGGCGCGCTCGGTCCCGTGCTCGCGGGTGACATGGTACTGCGCGGGGGTGAGCTGCGCGCGCCACTCGGCATCCGATTTGACGATGCTGACCGCGGCTTTGCTACGCGCGTTCATTCCTGAGCCTCGTGAATGGGTTGTGCCGCGGCCTTTCCGGCCGAGAGCGGGCGGACCCTAGCCGCCAGCCGGACACCCCACAAGTCACGGCTTTTTCATCTCATTTTGATCGAGGGGAAGATACTCGGGGCGGCGCTGCCGAACGCGCCAGCCGCCTCCGGGCGCGCCCCTCCAAGCCATTGATCTCGTTCGCAAACGCTTCGCTACCCCGGACAGGTCGGGCGGCGCCGCGCGCGCCGGCCGGGATAGCAAAATCTGGACTGTGCTTGGTAGAAATCTGTGCAGGCCTAAGATTAGTCCGTCCATATTCTTGTCTGTCACTGAAAAGGATAGTAAATACGAAACTGCGCGCCCAAGATGCTCTGAGTTTCGCTCATGAGGCCACCTCCAGGGACATCAAAGAAAAAGCGCCGGGGAAATGCCATGAATGAAAAGTCGTCGAATTATATCGAGCTTACCGCCGACATCGTTTCCGCCTATGTGAGCAACAATACAGTGCCCGCCAGCGATATTTCGGTCCTGATCAGCCAGGTTCATTCGGCGTTGCTGCGGGTTTCCAACGGGCAGGGTGAGGTCGTATCCGAGACCCTCAAGCCGGCGGTCGCGGTCAAGAAGTCGATCACACCGGAATTCCTGATCTGCCTCGAGGACGGTAAGAAGTTCAAATCGCTCAAGCGTCACCTGCGCACGCAGTACAACATGACGCCCGAGCACTACCGTGAGAAATGGGGCCTCGCGCCGGACTACCCGATGGTCGCGCCCAAATATGCCGAAGCGCGCTCGCAGCTCGCGAAGCAGATGGGCCTCGGCCAGCAGCGCCGGCGCCGGTCTCGCTAAGGCACGATCCGAAAGGTCGCAGACCTTTCGGATCCTGCTCGATGCTCTCGACGCCCGCTTCCGACGCACGGACGCTACAGCGCGCCCGCGGCGGCGAGCGCGTGGCGCGCGTCGTTGCGGATGCGCCCAACCATCGATTTCAGTCCGTTGGAGCGCTGCGGTGTGAGGTGCTCGCGCAGGCCCAGCCTATCGAACAGCGCGAGCGCATCGGTCTTGAGAATGTCGTCCGCCGGCTTGTGCGAATAGATCGCGAGCAGGATGGCGATGAGGCCGCGCACGATGTGGGCGTCGCTGTCGCCGACGAAAGTGAGCACCGGCCCCGACGGGCCGGGCGCGATGTCGGTCGTCAGCCAGACCTGGCTCGCGCAGCCCTGCACCTTGTTGGCGTCGATTCGCGCCGCGTCCGGCAGGGGCGGCATCATTCGGCCGAGCTCGATGAGATAGCGATAGCGATCGTCCCACTCGTCGAGCAGGGCGAAATTCTCGTTGATCTCGTCGATCGTCATGATGTCTCGGCGGCTCGCATTGCCAGCCTTTAGATAGGCTGCGCCGCCGCGAATGGCCATAGCCGGAACATCGCCACGTACCGCGCGGCTCGTGCCGCACGGTGTTCCGCTCAGATCGCGCCCTTGTCCTTGTGGCGCTGGCCGCGCCAGGCCGGCACGAGGTCGGCAGCCGTCAGCGTGTTCTGCGACACCTTGACGTCGGATGCATTCGCCGATGCGCTCTCTTCGGCGACGCCTTCGCTCTTGGCGAGCTTCTCGCCGACCATCCCATAGAGCATCTTGGCTCCGGCCTGGGCCCGTTGGCCGATGGCGGAGGCGAGATGGACGCCCGCCGCGCAGGCGTTGGGCTGGCGGCTGCAGAACTGGAACACGTCGCCGAGCGTCTCGGATGCGGCCGTGACCGCCTCCGTCGCCTCCATCCCCGTGGCTGCGGGCGCCGCCGCCTTCGGTGCGAAGGACGGCAGCAGCGCGAGCATGACAGCGAGCCAAAAAGCCGTTCGCAGCAGGAACATCATGGTCCTGTCCTTTGTTCTTCCTCCCACCCTCAAACCCCACAGCCGGTATAGCGGAGCCGGCTGAAAATCACGTTCGGCATTTACCGACAATTTTATCGATCGCCGGTCCCGGGCGGCAGCTGTCAAAATTCCGTAAGCGCCGGTCATCTCCTGTTCACCATGCGCCTCCCGCCGCAACGGGGTGTTCACCATGCGGCCGGATTTGCCCACCGGCGCCTGCGGTTTTGCTCACCCGTGCCGGGTTCGGCCCGCCGCCGGCCGCCGTCCTTAGCATTCGTTTAATGGCCGTTTGACACGATCCGCGCACGAATGAGGGGCAAAGCGTCCAGGCGGGCGGGTCGAGGCCAGGTGAAACCGTCACAACCGATCGGGGACTATCTGGACGCGCTCGTGCATCCGTCGGCGCGGCAGGACGCGCTCGCCGCAGCGCGCCACCGCGCCTTCATTGCGCCGCGGCTGATCGTAGGTCTCTGCGCGTTCGCTTTCCTGCCGGTCTTCCTCGCGCTCGGCGGACTGACCACGGTCCCCGAGCTCGTCCTCGTGTCGTGGGCGATCATTCCGATCGCGACGGCCTGCTATCTCTCGCGCACCGGCCGCTACGAAACCGCCCATCTCATCTCCGCGATTGCGCTTGCCGCCGTCGCGACGACGATCGCCGCCTGTTCCGGCGGCATCGGCTCGGTGGCCGCGATCTGGCTGGTGCTGATCCCACTGGAAGCGGCGGTGTCGGGATCGCGCCCGCGTGATCTTGATCTCGTCCGCGCTCGCATTGGCGGTGGCGGCTTTGCTCATGGTGCTGGCGCCGGTCGATGCGATCGCAGAGCTTTCCACATTGGCCGGCCTCGCAATCGGCTCCGCGCTTGTTTACGGAACCGCGGTTGCGCTCGGAGCGGAGCGCATCGCGCGCGCCGACGCCGCGCTTCGCGCCACTGAGGCAGAGCGCGCGCGCCTGTTGACCGGCAATATGAGCGACGTCATCACCCGCCATGGCGTCGACGGGCGCGTGCTGGCCGTTTCGGCCAACGCGCAGGAGGTGTTTGGTATCGGCGCCGGCGACCTCGTCGGCCTCGGGCTTCTCGACCGCATCGTCATGAGCGACCGCGCGGCCTTCCGCGACGCCATCGCCGATACCGCGGCAAGCGGCGTCGAGCGCTCGATCGAGTTCCGCATCCATCGCCCGAAGCTCGGCGACGACGAATGCTCCCCGTGGATCGCGATGCATTGCAAGCCGCTGTCGGAGAACGCGGCCAGCGGCGCTGTCGTGGCGGTGCTGCGCGATGTCTCGACAAGGAAAGCCGAGCAACAGAAGCTCGTCGACGCGCGCACCGAGGCCGAACGCAGCAACGCCGGCAAGAGCCGGTTTCTCGCCGTCGTCAGCCACGAGTTGCGCACCCCGCTCAACGCCATCATCGGCTTCTCGGAAATGCTCGCCGACGCCGACGAGATGCGGATCGACAATGTGCGGCGCAAGGAATATGCGCGCCTCATCAACGAGGCGGGCGGCCATCTGCTCTCCGTCGTCGACGGCATCCTCGACGTGTCGCGGCTCGAGACCGGAGACTTCGAGATCGCACCGGAAACGTTCGAGCCGGCGCCCGTGATCGCGGGATGTTGCGACCTCCTCGCCCTCAAGGCGAAAGGTGCCGGCGTCGTGCTGCATTCGCGGTTGCCGTCGCAGCTTCCGCAGATCGTCGCCGACCCGCGCGCGTTGAAGCAGATCGTGATCAATCTCATCGCCAACGCGCTCAAGTTCACGAACCGCGGCGGTACGGTGACGATCGATGCCGGGATCGAAGGACAAAGCCTCGTGGTGACGGTCGCGGACACCGGCATCGGAATCGCGCCGGAGCATTTCGGCCGGCTCGGCGATCCGTTCTTCCAGGTGCGCGGCTCGCACGCGCGCGGCCACGACAGCAGCGGGCTCGGGCTCTCCATCGTCAAGGGGCTGGCGCGGCTCCACGGCGGTGAGGTCGAGGTGTGCAGCCGGGTCGGCGAAGGCACGCGGGTGATCGTGCGCCTGCCGCTCGATTGCGAGCGCCGTGACGCGTCGGTGCCGGTACGGAAGATCGATCGGCCCGGGGACGTTCGCGATCCGGCGGCCGCAACTTACGCCGCGGCCCCGGCCGCCCGATTCAAGGTTTCCCTGAAGAGAAGTGCGTGAAATGAGCGTTCTGCGCGGCATCGCCGGTTTGGCCAAAAACGCGGTGGTGGCACGGCTGCCGTCGATGCTCGGCGTTCTGGTGGCGCATCGACGCGACGTGGTGGGCGGCCTCGTCGCGGTCATCGCGATCACGCTGATCGTCGCGAACGGCCTGTTCATGCAGTCGGGTCCGCACCCGGCGCCGATCTTCGCGATCAAACCCCTTCCGGTGGTCGCGAACGAGTCGACCGGCGCGGTGATGCCGCGCCCGCGCCCGGCGGCACCGATCGCTGAAGCGCCGAAACCCGAACCGATCGCGGCGCCCGTGCCGATGCCGCCGCGTCCCCGCCCGCAGCAGGCGGCTGCCGCCGCATACCGACCCGATCGCGGACCTCATCTCACAACAACCGCATCCGCTGAACGCGGTGCAGCGCGCGCTCAACGAGTACGGTTATGGACCGGTCAAGGCGACGGGCGTCTATGACGATGCGACCCGCGCGGCGATCAAGCGGTTCGAAAAAGATCACAACCTGCCGGCGACCGGACAGGTGACCCCGCGGTTCCGGCGCGAGCTCGCGACCGCCACCGGCCGCCCGCTCGACTGATTTGCGAGGCGCGCCGCGGCCGCATAGAGTGCGGGCGATTGGGACTGCATCGGATCGTTCTCGGAAGGTTTCGAGCATCTTGTCCGAAAGGTCTGCGCCTTTCGGGAGCACGCGGTGCATCCGCCATGCGTCTGAAATCGGGACTGTGGGTCGCCGCATACATCCGGCGGTGCAACGTCGAGGGGCTGTTCGCGGCGGTGCGCCGGCGCGGCGCCGAGGAGGCCGGCGCGATCTTCATCAAGGTCAATCGCCTCGATGGAACGGCGGACCTCTACGGGCCGGCGCCGCAGTCCGCGTTCGCCGAGCAGAGCCCGTCCGACCGCGGCTTCAGCGCCGCCCTCAAGACCCTGCCGGCTGCCGAGGACGAGGTCGAAACCTATCTCGCCAAGCAGGTGCGCTTCGATCCCGACCTGTGGATCATCGAGAGCGAAGATCGCGCAGGGCGGCACTTTCTCGATCAGATCGTGAAGTGACGCTGCGGACCTGGATGCGCTCGGCGAGTGCGCCGAACCGCGCCCGCAGCGGGAGCGGCGGACGCTCCACCTCGGCGGCAACCGGCAGGGCAGGGGAGGACTTCACCGCGGGGCGCTGCCTCGCGCCACAGCGACATCAGCCGATCGGCGGCACGGCGGTCGAGCTCGTAATAGAGATTGGTGAGGTCGAACACCCGCTCGACCGAGTGGCTGACCGACGGATTGATCAGCAGCAGGATGCGCTGCACGACCGCGATCGGAATGCGTGCGGCGACCGCCGCCACCACGATCGGCTCGCCCAGGGGATCATTGACGATTCGCTCGCACAGGCTGCGCGGCAGGTCGAGGGTGCGTTCGAACTCGCGGATCAGCTCCGCGACCCGGCCCTCCAGGACCGCGGTGTCGAGCCGCTTGAAATCGGCCGGCGGTTGGTCGCCCGCAGGCGCGACCTCTCCCTCGCATTCCTTCGCCATCTGCGCCAGGAGCTCGCGACGTCCGGCAGCCGTCGCCGCGAAGAAAGCCTCGCCCCGCTCGGCGGGCGCGGGCAGCGGCTTTTTGGGCTCCGCGGCCTGGCGAGCGGCCGGAACGAGAGTGGCGATGCGACCGCCGACGTGGGGCGCCGGCTCCGCCGGTACCGGCGACGCCGACTGCACCGGAGAGCCTACGATTTCGACCGGGGCGCTCGGGTGATCGCGCAGGATCGCGACGACTGCCGACCGCGTCGTCGCGTCGACGACGTCGAGGAGCCGCTGCGCGAGCTCGGCATACTGCCGCTTCTCTTCGTCGGTATGGGTCTTGCGCTCGACATAGAGCGCGGTGAGCGCGAGCAGCAGCCGCGCCTTGACGTCGCCGCCGGGACGGTCCGCCAATTCGATGAGTTTCGTCCTGTCGACCGCAGTGGCGTTCACGCAGTTCCCCCCATTTTCGGGACTCGGGAAATTCGAAAATCTGCGCGATTTTAGCGGCAGCGCCTTAGCAGCCCGTTAACCGCAACAGTCGGTTAACGCCGTTCGCGGCGGTTTTCTGTCCTGCCAGCCCGACCTAGCCTGGTTGCGGCCGTCGCGACCCGCTTCCATCCACAGCCTGCGCTCTGGACTTTCGACACTGTGATGAAGCTCACATTCAATCGGCGCAGACGGAGGTAACGTCAGCAATGCAATGACTTGGAGGCGAACATGACCGATCTGCGACAGGCTGACGTTGCCGTCCCCAAATTCCGATCCCCCCGTCCCGAATGCCGCTGGGAGAAAGCGGACGACGGCGCCTTGGTCATGGTCTGGTCGGTCGCAACCGCGGCGCCTGCCGCGCTGCGCGTGGTCGGCGGCAATCCGAACGCCGGCCGTCCCATGGCCGTCGATGAACCCGCCACGGCCGTGCGGCCGGTCCGCCGCGCAAGGTCGCTCGGCGAGCGCTTCGCGATCGCGATGCTCCTGGGCGTCGGCGGATACCTGACGCTGATCAGCTTCACCTCCGCTTACGCGACGTTTCCGTAAGTCGTCCCGTCGCGTTCCCGGACGGGAGCGAGATCGCGGATCGCCTTTGCTGCTGCGATCCCGTAATCTCGCCCCAGGTCCGGAGCGGACGGGTTCATGCGCATGCATGGGATTCCAACCACGATAGCCGCCATCGCCGCCAGCATCATGGTGCTGTCGGCGGGCGAGGGCGCGCGAGGCCAGGCACTCGACAAGGTGTCCTTCGGGACCGCTTGGCTCGCCGAAGCCGCGCATGGCGGATTCTATCAGGCGGTCGCCGACGGCACCTACCGCAAGCATGGCCTCGACGTGACGATTGTCGAGGGCGGCCCGCAGGTGAACAGCCAGCTTCTCCTCGCGGTCGGAAAGCTCGACTTCGCCATGGGCGACCTGCTGCAGTCATTCGATACGGTCGCGCAGGGCATCCCGACGCTCGCGGTCGCCGCGATGTCCCAGAAGGACCCGCAGGTGATGATCGCCCACCCCGATCGCGGCATCGACAGCCTGAAGGATCTGCGCGGGCTGACGCTGTTCATTTCGCAGGAAGGCTTCACCACCTTCTTCCAGTGGATGAAGCGGGAGTTCGGCCTCATCGATTCCCAGGTGAAGCCCTACGTGTTCAGCCCGCAGCCCTTCATCGTCGATCCCGAGAGCGCGATGCAGGGCTATGTGACGCTCGAGCCCTTTGCCATCGAGAAGATCACCGGGATGAAGCCGAAAGTCTTCCTGCTCGCCGACCACGGCTTCAACAACTACGCAACCCTGATCCTGACGCGGCGCGATACCGTCGACCGCAAGGCGGACCTGGTGCAGCGCTTCGTCGATGCCTCGATCATCGGCTGGTACAACTATCTCTACGGCGACAACCACGCCGCCAACGCGCTCATCAAGGGCAAGAACCCGGGGATGACCGACGATCAGCTCGCCTATTCGGTCGCGACCATGAAGCAGAACGGCATCGTCGACTCCGGCGCGGCGAAAGAGCTCGGCATCGGCACCATGAGCGATGCGCGCATCGCGGGCTTCTTCGACGAGATGGCGAAGGCCGGCGTCGTCAAGGCGGACCTCGACTACCGCAAGGCCTACACGTTGCGCTTCGTCAACAAGAAGGTCGGCATGGACCTGCGGCGCAATTGAGATCTGTTCGAGGCGTGCGGCGCATCGGCCGACCGCTTCTTCGACTCGACGGCC
Source organism: uncultured Alphaproteobacteria bacterium (assembly GCA_963793985.1). Lineage (GTDB taxonomy): Bacteria > Pseudomonadota > Alphaproteobacteria > Rhizobiales > Xanthobacteraceae > JAJPKK01. The sequence continues at coordinate 74,940 of CAWCCG010000025.1, forward strand.
GACCTGCCGTCTCTCACTATCACCCTTCCGCGCGGTCGGGCAGGACGAGATAGATCAGCACCATCAGGATGGTGACGAAGAAGCGGAACGCGTCCGGCACGCCGTTCCATTTCGCCGACATCCACATGCCGAACCATTCGCCGCCGATCGACATGAAGCCGACCTGCCAGAGCAGGAAGCCGAGGGTGAGACCGGCGACCGCGAAGCCCTTGGCGCGGTTGAAGGCGGCTGCGTCGGCGCTCGCGGCGAGGAGACGCGCGGCGCCGATCCAGCACAGGATCGCGGTCAGGCGCCTCGGCGGCGATGATCGTGAGGTAGCCCGCCGTCTCCAGCATGTGATTGTGAATGGCGCGATATCCGATCGTCGCGGTCGGATCGATCGTGTCCATGGACAAGACGTGCTGCACGAAGGCCCAGTTGGTGTCGTAGTCGGTGATGTTGCCGAAGGCGGTCAGCGTGGCGAAGAACGCGATCGCCGCCACCATGGCGGTCTTGGACAGGCGAATGATCCGCATTTCCCGTTCTCCCTGATTCGTTGCGAGGCCCGAACGCCTGCAGGACTTCAGCCGGCGCTCCGGCGGAAACCGCATCATTGAAACGCAAAAGGCCCCGGCGAACCGGGGCCTCCATGCTGCGCCCTCACGAAAATGCGTGTCACCAGAGGTTCGGGGCGAAGCGCCAGTTGATGCCCGCCTTGACCTCGTTGATGTGCTGTTGGTTCTGCACCCCGAACGACGCGGGGATCGCGGCACACGCCGACCGGCGTGATCGCGCCGTTGATGGCGACCGTCTTGGTGCCGAAGTCGAGATAGTCGTACTCGATCTTGAGCGACCAGTTCGGGATGAATGCCCATTCGAGGCCGGTGCCCACGGTCCACCCGGTCTGGGTCTTGCTGCCGCCCGTTCCGGTGAAGAGCGACGGGCCGGAGCTGACCGCCCAGGCGTCGGTGTAGCTGTTGTTGGCCCAGGCGACGCCGGCCTTGCCGTAGAGAAGCCAGTTGTCGTGCGCGATGCCGACGCGGCTCGTCGTGGTCGCGATCCAGTTGGTGTCGACGGTCATCGTCCGGCTCAGCGCAGCCGGCGCGATCAGCGGCCCGGTGAAGCTCGTCGCGCTCGTCCCTTTGAGGCGCCCCCAGGTGATGTCGCCTTCCCAGCCGACCACCAGCTTGCCGAACTGATAGTTCGAGCCGCCCTCGATGCCACCGATGAAGCCGCTGCTGTTCGTGGTCTGGATCACCGGCACGCCGAGCCCGGTGCCGAAGATGCCGAGACCGGGATCCGAGATGTCGTTGGTGGCCCAGGCGCCACCGAGGACGCCGCCGATGTAGTAGCCGCTCCAGTCATAGACCGCGATCGGCGCGACGACCGGCAAGGCCATGTCCGCCGCCATCGCCGAAGTTGCCGCCATCATGCGCGCAGGCGGCCAGTCCTGCTCCCAATATCTGTTTCACGATACCCCTCCTGCTTTTGCTTTTGATGGGGAGAGTGTAGCGCGGAAGCGCCGGTGCTTAAATTTTGAATCTGATTCTAAGTAAATGCAATGTAAGCGTTTTTCGGTTTCTAAAGGGTTGCCGTGGACGACCGGGAGGAGGCTGATTCGGCGCCGTGCTCGCTCCGGCTGCCGGCCCTGCGATCGCGGCGCGCGCGCCAGTGGTCGCGTTGCGGCTTTGCCACACGTTCCGGCAGTATTGAATTCACAGCCGATTTTTGACTTGCCGCGATCATATCTCGGCCACATACCATGGCGATATGCAGGGCTTGCTGCAGGGGCCGGACGGCGTCGACAGCGAGGTTCTTTTTGATCTTTTCGTGCCGGGCGGCTTAAGGCGTCGTTAACCATAAAACGCACAAATGCCCCGGCGGTTGAGAAGCGAATGGGATCTCAATTCGCTGCCGTTAGGAGGGGGCATGGGCACGGTTTTGGATTTTTCGCGAGCGCGGCGCAGTCCGCGCGACGTTCCCGATCCGGTGGGGGCCGGAACGGCCAAGATCATCATTCTTCCGGTGATTCGGATCGAGCGCGAGGTCACGTCTCCCGCGTTGGTGAAGAAGAACCTGCGGAAGCGCCGCAAGCGGGCGCCTGCGGCGACCAGGCGGTCCGGCTAACCGGCAGATCGCTTTTCCAGGGTTAAAGAAGCGCGCCGAGCCCGTCGCGCGCTATTGCCCGCGGCACTGCGCCCCGTTCAAGGCGGCGGCTGCGGTGGGCGTCTGGCTCGGCTCCGGGATGAAGGCGCGGGCCACGATCAGGCCGGTCATGGTCGGCGATTCCACGATCAGGCGGTCGGCCGCCGTCACGTCCTCCTCCGCCGGCAAATCGTTGTGCTGTTTCGCCGTCATCAGGTCGAGCTCGATGGCGCGGCGGCGCGCCGAGCGATCGTTGATGGCGTAATAGGCGACGTCGTAGCGCGTGTAGAAGGTGACGGAGGTGTAGGCCGGGCTCAACGGCACCGAGAGCTTCACCGGGCCCTTGCTGAGATCATAGCGGCACACCGCGGTGGCGAAGGCCGGATCCATGAACGGCATGGGCGAGTCGGTCGGCGTCGGCGCCGCCACCGCCTGGAAGCCGTTGACGGGGGCGACGTCTGCGAGCCGGTTATAGGCATCCTGCGTCGCGGTGCGCGGCAGCCACATGACGCTGACGAGATGGACGATGCCGCCCAGCACCAGTCCGCCGACGATCCACAGCACCCAGCGGATCATGCGCATTTCCCCGAGGAGATGATCGCCGGCATCGGCGCTTCACGGCCGGCGCGCGTCGCGATGCCGAGCGAGGTGTCGTAGAAGCGCATCACCAGGATGTAGCGCTCGACGCCGCCGGTCGGCAGCCAGTTGCCGGGACGGGCGCGCGGCGACACCGTGACCTCGAATTCGCCCTTGCGGTCGCGGACGAGCTCCTGGCTCGTGAAGCCGAACCGCGACAGCGAGTTCGCGACGACGTGTCCGGTCGGCGCGTAGAGCGTCAGGGTGAAATAGCGCGCCGACGGCGTCGTCCCGCGCACGGTCACGTCACAGCGCCCGTCGAGCGGGCGGCTCGTATCGTCGAGGTCGGCGCGGAAGGTGATGCCGTCGCCGACGCCGACCGGCAGCTCGCCGTTACGGGCGATGACGGCGCGGGCATAAGGGTCGGCGCCGGTGGTGCCGCGGCGCGGATCGGCCTTCCAGGCGCCGAGCGTCAGCCCGCCGAACGTGACGTTGTGCGAGAGCGCGAACCACGTCGTGCCGAGGCCGATCGCCCCGGCGATGACGAAGGAGAGCAGCAATCCGATGAGCAATCGCACCTTCGGCGGCCTCGGCAAAAACCTGCCCCACCGGCAGGTCACGTCCTGAAACTAACGCACCATCTCGCAAGTTGCAGCCATTTTGGGCGAGATCATGCCCAAATCAAGCATGCGACGGGCGATGAAGCGGCGCACCCGGCCTTGCGCGAACTGGATCGGCCGGCGTCGATCCGCCGGCGCGCAAAGCTCAATTCCCCGCGGTGGCGACGTCTCTCGACTTGTCGCCGGTCGTCCGCCCGCTTGGCGGCGGGATCGGCGGCCTCGCCCGGCGCGACCGGCCGTGCGACCATGGCGCGGTTGGCCTCGTCCATGAGCCGCTCGACCCGCAGCAACGCCTGGAGGCCCTTGTTGGTCAGCATGATCGGCCGCAACGCCTCGTTCTTGTTGCCCTCGAGCACGGGGCCGATAGAGGCGCTGTTCGGCGCGAGGCCGGGGATGTTCTTGAGCTCCACACCCTGGTGGGCATAGGCCATGATGTCGTGCCACGTCTGCGCCGGCAGCGAGCCGCCGGTCATGCGGTTGAGCGGGCTGTAGTCGTCATTGCCGAACCACACGCCGCACACGAAGTTGCCGGTGTAACCGACGAACCAGGCGTCGCGGTAGGAGTTCGTGGTGCCGGTCTTGCCGGCCGACTTCATGCCGTCGAGGATGGCGCGTCTCGCGGTGCCTTCCTCGACCACCTTGCTCATCATGAAGGCCATGTCGGAGGCGACGCTCTCCGGGATCGCCCGGGTCGGCTTCTTGCCGTCGCGGTCGAAACGCCAGATCGTCTCGCCGGTGCCGGAGCGCACCTCGAGGATCGCATGGGGCGTGACCGCCATGCCCTTGTTCGGGAAGGTGGCATAGGCGACCGTGTGCTCGAGCACGGCGACTTCGTCGGCGCCGATCGGCAGCGACGGCGTGTCCGGTAGCGGCGCCTTGATGCCGAAACGGCGCGCCGTCGCGACGATCATGGCACGGCCGACCTTGGCGTTGCCCTTGCCCAGCGCGATCGACAGCTTGACCGGGATGACGTTGATCGAGCGGGTGATCGCCTGGATCAGGGTGATCGCACCCGAATAGGAACGGCCATAGTTCTGCGGGCACCAGTTGCCGATGCAGACCGGGCCGTCGACCACAACCGAGGTCGGCTTGAAGCCGTTCATCAGCGCGGTCGCATAGACATACGGCTTGAACGAGGAGCCCGGCTGGCGCAACGCGTCGACCGCGCGATTGAACTGGCTTCCGTTGTAGTCGACGCCGCCGACCATGGCGCGCACCGCGCCGTCGAGGTCGGAGAGCACCGCGGCTGCCTGCTTGGCGTGGTAATCGCGGCCGAACTGGCGGATCTGGTTCTCGACCGCATCCTCGGCATTGCGCTGCATGCCGGGATCGAGCGCGGTCCGCACCACGAAGGCGCGATCGGTGATCGAGCGCGGGAAGGTCTCGACGAGCTTCTTCATCTCGTCGAAAGCCCAATCGAGGTAGTAGCCCGGTGCGCCTTCGTCGCGGCGGTCGATCGCGCGGGCCGGATTGCGGCGGGCGCCGAACACCTGGCCCTCGGTCATGAACCCGGCCTCGACCAGATTGTCGAGCACGACGTTGGCGCGGCCGCGCGCCGCCGGCAGGTTGATGTGCGGCGCGAACTTGGTCGGCGCCTTGAACAGTCCGGCGAGCATCGCCGCTTCGGGGAGGCTCACCTCGCGGGCCGACTTGCCGAAATAGAAGTTCGCCGCGGCGTCGACGCCGAAGGCGCCGCCGCCCATATAGGCGCGGTCGAGATAGAGCTTGAGGATCTCGTTCTTGGTGAGCCGGCTCTCCAGCCACAGGGCGAGGAAGGCCTCCTTCACCTTGCGCTCGATCGTGCGCTCGTTGCTCAGGAACAGGTTCTTGGCGAGCTGCTGGGTGATCGAGGAGCCGCCCTGGACGACGCCGCCGGCTTTCGCATTGGTGAGGACGGCGCGGAAGGTGCCGGGAATGTCGATGCCGAAATGCTCGTAGAAGCGCCGGTCCTCGGTGGCGAGCACCGCCTTGATCAGGTGATCGGGCAGCTCGTTGAGCGGGACCGAATGGCTGTGCTTGATGCCGCGGCTGCCGACCTCGTTGCCGTAGCGGTCGAGGAAGGTCACTGCGAGCTCGGACTTCTTCAGCCAGTCCTCGTCGGAGGTTTCGCGGAATGCCGGTCCGGCGAGCGCCAACATGAGAACGAGGCCGCCGAGGCCCATGGTGGCCATTTCCGACAGCGGCTCGACGATGAGCCACCGCCGCCATCCCGCGATATGGAAGCGGTCCATGACGTCGCGGTAGCGCTCGAACGCCTCGCGCGCCGAGCCGGAAGCCGCGGAACAGCCCGAAGTCGAGGCTGGCATCGAGGTCGAGCAGCGAATTCTTGATCCGGGCGACGAAGCCCGGCTTCGGCAGGACCAACGGAGCGCGCGCCTCGCTCGCCGTCGAACTCGGGGTCACCCGCTTCGTTGCGGCCCGGCTCGTCCTGGTTCGGAACTTGATCCTGCACGGTCGCTCCATTACTGACCGGGAGAGGTGATCGAGGCTCTGCCGGACTTATCTAGCTCATCGTCCCCGGCAGGCCAATGAAAGTCATGCGAAAACATGAACATTTGTTGGCGTTGCGGCGGCAAAAGGTGCCCGATTCCGATCGTGACGGAGAGTTGTTGAGATTTCAACCGCTTGAAGCGTATTCCGATGAAAAAAACGAAGCCGGTGGCACGCCCGCATCACCCCCCTGAACGAGGGCGGGAGGGACCCGCTGTCGCGGGCAAGAGGACCGATCGACGAGAGGCCGTTCTGGCGCCGCAAGAGCCTTACCGAGATGACCGCGGCGGAATGGGAAAGCCTGTGCGACGGCTGCGGGCGCTGCTGTCTCAACAAGGTCGAGGAAGAGACGAGCGGACGCATCTATTACACCGACGTCGGCTGCAAGCTCCTCGATGGGGGCACCTGCCGCTGCAAGGACTACGCGAATCGCAGCGATCTCGTCAGCGATTGCGTGCGACTGACGCCGGACGCCGTCGCCGAGATCAGATGGCTGCCGCCGACCTGCGGCTACCGCCTGGTGGCAGAGGGGCGCGACCTCTACTGGTGGCATCCGCTGGTGTCTGGCGACCCCGACACCGTGCACACGGCAGGCGTGTCGGTGCGGGGACGGGTCAGCCTCACCGAGGACGAGCTCGGCGAGGACGACGATTACGAGGACCACATCGTGTCCTGGCCGCTGCGGGTGCCGGCCGCCGCGAAGCGGCGGCGTTGAACGGGTCGCTGCGGTGAGCCGGCGCACTCCTGGCGAGCAGTTGCCCACAGATTAATCGCGCGCCATCCGGGTCGGGCGAATAATTGCTTAATGTTTGTTCGCTCTGCCGGTATTTTGGGACCGTCGGTGCCCTGCTGGGCGTGCCGATTCCCACCAGCATCCGGCTCCCTCCGGTCACTTCCAGCGGGTTTCAGGAATGATCTTGCACGCCGTCGCCGCACGATTTTGGTCGGCCTTGAGAGGCCTTGGAGCAAGGCCGGGGCTCTGGACGTCCGCCGCTATCGCCGTCACAACCGCGGCGTCCCCGGCCTTGGCCCAGGGTCAGCCGGCGATCGATCCCGCCGACACCGCCTGGATGATCACAGCCACCGCGCTCGTGCTGATGATGACCATCCCCGGCCTCGCCCTGTTCTATTGCGGAATGGTCCGCAAGAAGAACGTGCTGGCCACCATGGCGCCGAGCCTTTTGTGCACCATGCTGTGCTCGCTGCTGTGGGTGGCGTTCGTCTATTCTCTGGTGTTTTCCGGCGACGCCCAGTTCCTCGGCAATCTCGACCGCATGCTGTTGCGCGGCATCACCATGGACACCGTCGCGCCGCAGACGCGGATCCCCGAGATGCTTTTCATGCTCTACCAGATGACTTTCGCGGTCATCACGGTGGCGCTGGTCGCCGGCTCGGTCGCCGACCGCATGCGGTTCGCGGCGTTCGTCTGGTTCGCGGTCCTGTGGCTGATCGTGGTCTATGCGCCGATCGCGCACTGGATGTGGGGCGGCGGCTTTCTCACTCCGACCGCCGACCGGCCCGGCGTGCTCGATTTTGCCGGCGGCACGGTGGTGCATCTCAATGCCGGGGTTGCCGGCCTGGTCGCCGCCGTCGTGATCGGCAAGCGCCGCGGCTATGGCAGCGAAAACCTCGCGCCCTTTGACCTCTCGCTCGCGGTGATCGGCACCGGCCTGTTGTGGGTTGGCTGGTTCGGCTTCAACGGTGGATCGGCGCTGGCGGCGGGGTCCCGCGCCGTGTTCGCCATCGTCGCGACCCATCTCGCCGCCTCAGCTGGTGCGCTCACCTGGATGGCGCTCGAGTGGTGGCGGCGCGGTAAGCCTTCCGTGCTCGGCATGATCTCCGGCGCCGTCGCCGGTCTTGGCACCATCACGCCGGCTTCGGGGTTCGTGCTGCCCTGGCAGGGCGTTCTCATCGGCATCATCGCCGGGGCGACCTGTTTTTGGGCCTGCACAGTCGTGAAGCAGCGGTTCGGCTACGACGATTCGCTCGATGTGTTCGGGGTTCACGGCGTGGGTGGCGCAACCGGCACGTTGCTCGCTGGAGTCTTTGCGGTGGCGGCTGTCGGCGGCACGCCGGGGTGGCTCGAAGGCAATCCCATGCAGGTCGTCTACCAGTTGTACGGTATCGCGGCGACACTCGCTTGGTCGGGCGTCGCCACGTTTCTGGTGCTCAGAGCCGTGGCTTTCTTTGTCCCGCTGCGGGTGAGCGATCAAGACGAGATGGAAGGGCTCGACGTCACCCAGCACGGCGAAGCCTTGCAATAAGCCTGCAACCGGGAGAGGCACGGCGATCGGATGATGTGCGTCGCCGACCTCTGACGCAGGCCCGAATTCGAGGCCCGTTTCCACATGGCACCTGCGCCGGTCCGCCCATTGAAAAGGCAGCGGCGGGGCGGCATATGGTCGGCCTCCACTTCATTTCCCGCGTGACCGCCTGGCGGTTCCGGAACCGCGAGACACGATGACGAATTCCGCCCGCCCTCCGCACCGATGTCGCCGGGACTCCCGCACCGGCGACCTCCGGCGCACCGGCGCCGGGCGGAGAGCACGCAGCGCCCGCGCCGCTGCCGCCCGCCGCGATCAACAAGATCATCGCCGGGATCATGCTCGCGATGTTCCTGAGCGCGCTCGAGCAGACGATCGTCGCACCGGCGCTGCCGACCATCGGCGTCCATCTCGGCGACATCGAGAGCCTGTCCTGGGTGGTCACGGCCTACCTCCTGAGCGCCACGGCGGTGACGCCGCTGTTCGGCAAGCTCTCCGACATCTACGGCCGGCGCACCATCCTCCTCATCTGCATCGCGATCTTCATCGTCGGCTCGGCCGCCTGCGCGCTGGCGCCGACGATGTGGGCGCTGATCGCGGCGCGCGCCCTGCAAGGGCTCGGCGGCGGCGGCATCCTGCCGATCGCCCAGACGATCATCGCCGACCTCGTGTCGCCGCGCGAGCGGCCGCGCTACCAGAGCTATTCGGCGGTCATGTTCATGTTCGCGAGCGTGATCGGCCCGCTGCTCGGCGGCGTGCTCACCGATCGCGTCGACTGGTCGCTGATCTTCTGGATCAACCTGCCGATGGGTGCCGCAGCGCTCCTCATCACCTATCGGGCGCTGCACAAGCTGCCGCGTCACGAGCGACCGCACCGGCTCGACGTCACCGGTGCGGCGCTGATGGTGGCGGCGGCGATCATCCTCATGCTGGCGATGACCTGGGGCGGCACGCGCTATCCCTGGATGTCCTGGCAGATCGCGGCGATGCTCGCGGCGTCCGCGGTGGCCTGGGTGCTGTTCACGCTGCGGCTCGCCCTTGCGGCCGAGCCGCTGATTCCGCTCACGGTGCTGCGCGAGCCGGTGGTGTCGCGGATCGTCACCGTCGCCTTCTTCAGCATTGGCGCCATCATCGGGCTCTCGATCTACGTGCCGCTCTATCTCGAGCTGGTGCTCGGCGCCTCGCCTTCGGTGTCGGGCCTCGCGCTCATCTCCTTCACCGCGGGGACCGTGATCGGCGCATTCGCCGCCGGCCGCTCGCTCGGCCGCGACCGGCATTACAAGCGGCTGCCGATGGCGGCGCTCGCCGTCGCCGTTGCGAGCCTCGCCGTGCTCGCGGCGGCGCCGAGCGGCCTCGGCCTCGCCTGGGTATCGGTGATGCTGTTCCTGTGCGGCGGCGGGATCGGAACGATGTATCCGGTGACCACGGTGCTGATCCAGAATGCCGTCCTGCCGCACCAGCTCGGCATCGTCACCGGCACGCTCAATTTCTTCCGCCAACTCGGCGGCACCATCATCGTCGCCGGCCTCGGCGCCATCGTGCTCGGCCAGGTCGACACGTCCGGCGGGCTCGCCACGATCGATGCGCTGGTGAAGAGCGGCGCGCGGCCCGGCACCGAATTCTCCTTGGTGTTCTCCTGGGTCTTCATCGCCGCGGCGCTGTGCCTTGTGGTGGCGCTCGCCTGCCTTGCAGGCATCGAGGAGCGCCCGCTGCGCGGCCCGGCGCCGGCGCCCGCCGGCGAGGCGGCGCCGGTCGCCGCCGAGTAACGACGTGGCGGTCGAACCAGCGCAGGACGCCCCGCTCTCGGTACCGCCGGCCCGGCCGCTCACCTATCTCGAGGTGCGCAGCATCATCTGGGGGATGATGCTGGCGATGTTTCTCGCCGCGCTCAACCAGACCATCGTGGCGACGGCGCTGCCGACCATCGGCCGCGATTTCAACGACTTCGAGAACCTGCCCTGGGTCGTCACCGCGTTCCTGCTCACCTCGACCGCGGTGGCGCCGCTCTACGGCAAGCTCTCCGACATCTACGGCCGCCGCACCATGCTGCTGACCGGGCTCGGCCTGTTCACCGCGGGCTCGGTGATGTGCGCGCTCGCGCCGAACATGCTGCTCCTCACTCTCGGCCGCGCGGTGCAGGGGATCGGGGGCGGCGGCATCATGCCGCTCGCCCAGACCGTGATCGCCGATGCCAGCACGCCGCGGGAGCGCGGCCGCTACCAGGCGCTGATCGGCAGCTTCTGGGTGAGCGCCGGCATCGCCGGCCCGCTGGTCGGCGGATTCATCGCCGAGCATTTGCCGTGGTCGATGATCTTCTGGGTCAACGTGCCGCTCGGTCTCCTCGGGGTGGCGACGATCCACAGCGCGCTCAAGAAGCTGCCGCGGCACGACCGCAAGCACAAACTCGACCTCCTCGGCGCCGCCCTGATGATGACCGCGGCGATCGCGCTTCTGCTTGCGCTCGCCTGGGGCGGCACGCGCTATTCGTGGGCGTCGCCGCAGATCGCGCTGCTGCTGTTTTCCTGCGTGCTCTTCATCGCGCTGTTCGCCTGGCGCCTGCGGCACGCGCCGGAGCCGTTCCTGCCGCTGCCGATCTTGAAGGACGGCGTGGTTCGGATGGGCACCGCCGCAAGCGCCTGCGCGGTCGGCGCGTCGCTCGCGCTTACGATCTACCTGCCGCTCTATTTCCAGGTCGTGCACAAGCTCTCGGTCGCGATGTCCGGGCCTCGCGCTGATTCCGCTGGTGGCGATGACGACGCCGGGCTCGATCCTGTCCGGGCCGCGCGCTCAGCCGCTTCGAGCACTACAAGCGGGTGCCGATCGTCGCGCTCTCGCTCGCGATCGCGGCGGCGGCGTTGCTCGCGCTGTGGCCGACGGCGCCGATCTGGCTCGTCGTCACAGCACTCACCGTCATCAGCATGGGCTGTGGCGCCACCTATCCGGTGTGCACCGTGAGCGTGCAGAACGCGGTGCCGCTGCATCAGGTCGGGACCGCGACCGGGGCGATGAACTTCTTCCGCGCCCTGATGAGCGCGCTCCAAGTCGCGATCCTCGGCGCCATCGTGGTGGCCGGCTTCGGCGTCGGCATGGAGCGCGGCCGCGGCGCCGACGCGGTCGTGGAGGCGGCCTCGGCGCTGGGCGCCGGCGTCTCCCACGTGTTCGGCATGATGTTCGCTGCCGCCGGCCTGTTTCTCGCGATCGGGCTCTTGGCGCTGATCCTCATGGAGGAGCGGCCGTTGCGTGGGCCCGCGTCATCGTGAGTGCTCGGCGGTCGGCTTGATTGCCCCCCGAACACCCCATTGCGGACGGCGCAACAACCCCCATATGCCCGGCGCGTCTCGGATTGGAGGCGCTTGCGCGAAAGAACAGCCCCATGTCCTGGTTTGCCCTTCTCCTCAACCTCCTGTGGATCGCAACCGGCGGCCTCTACATGGCGGCCGGCTGGCTCCTTGCGGCGGTGATCATGGCGATCACCATCATCGGCCTGCCCTGGGCGCGCTCGGCCTTCAACATCGCGCTCTACACCCTGATGCCGTTCGGCCAGAAGGCGGTGTCGCGCGCCGAATACACCGGCACTCAGGACCTCGGCACTGGAGCGTTCGGCTTCATCGGCAACCTGATCTGGCTGGTGCTGGCGGGGTGGTGGCTGGCGCTGGGCCATCTCATCACCGCGATCCTGCTCGCCATCACCATCATCGGCATCCCGTTCGCCTGGGCGCACTGGAAGCTCGCCGGCATCGCGCTGTGGCCGATCGGCAAGATGGTGGTGCCGGCCGACGATGCGCGGCTGCACTACTACGGGCAGCGGTGAACCGCCTTGAGATTGGTGAGTGCCCCTGAAGCTGTCATCGCCCGGCTTGACCGTGGGGCGGCGCGTAGGGTGCAATAAGCGAAGCGCGTTGCGCCACCCGCAGACTCGGCGGCGCAATAAAGCGATTGCGCCCTACGGTCACATCGACAACGCGGGGGCTACTGGATCGCCGGGACAAGCCCGGCCATACCATGTCGTGAGAGCGCGCGCGTTCTTCTAGTTCTGCGACGACTGGAAGTAGTGCGTGTCCGGCGGCTTCTGGCCCTTGCGGCCCGGCATCAGGAAGCCGTCGGCGCTGATGAAGTAGTTCTCCGTGCCGATGCGGACGTGATTATTGGCCTCGTTGCACTCGTATTCGTTCCAGATCGGATTCTTCTCGCGCTTGTAGCTCTTCATCACCGTCCACGGGCGCGTGAGCGCGTGGTCGATGGTGGTGATCTCGTCGTGGAGGATGTCCGGGTTGGCCTTGTCGAGGAACAGCCTCTCCTTGACGACGGTCTGTTCGTCGGCGTGCAGCGGAAGGCCGTCGACGTCGAAATCGCGCGGGCCCTTGAAGTGGCTCGTCTCGACTTCGAGCACGTCGTAGCGGCCGTCACCGTCCTCGTCGATCCATTTGCCGGTCGAGTAGCCGGCGAAGGCCGTCTCGATGATCTCAGGGCGCGGGCGGCCGTCGGTATAAATCCGGCGCGGCATCCAGTATTCCGACAGGATGTAGGTGACGTTCGGCTGGATGACGATCTCGAAGGGGTAGATCGCGCTCATGTTCCTCGGCATGCCCGAGGTTCGGCAGGTGAAGCGCAGGTCGTTGCCGTGTCCGCCCGCGGCCTGGTCGGCGAGGCTTTTTTCGTAGATCGCCTGATATTCCGGCGTCAGCGGCGCCTCCTGCTTGAGGCCCTGCGGTTTACTCGGATCCCATTGGATGCCGCCGATCCTGATCCACTGGCTGGAAAAATTCGGATACTTGGGTTCATCGAGTGCGTGCGCCGCGCTGGTCGCCAGGGTGAACGCTGCGGCGACGATCGCGCCAACCGAATTCCGACAATGCATGGACGTCCTCCGCGTCATCGAATGTCTCGGACAATGCCTGGAGCGAACACGACCTGCGTGACCGGTCATCGCACTGCAATTTCATCGATGCCGGAACCGCGCGATCTGCCGCCGATTTCCGCTTTTCCCGCTTCGGGGGCAACGCCGCAAAGCTATCGCACCAACGCCCGTTCCGGCAAGGCGCTGCATTCCGTTCCGCCTTGCGCAATGCAATCGTTCATCGCGGCGTGCCGCCTTGATGCAGGCTCTTGAGCAGGTCGGCGAGCATCTTGCGCAGGCCGTGCATCTGATCGACGAGGTTGAGGATCACGCCGACGCCGGCATCGTTGACCTCGAGGTCGCCCATGAGGTCGCGGATCAGCTCGGCGCGGGCGAGGTCGGCTTCGGTGAACGACACCTCGGGATCGGCGCCCGTGGGAACGATCCACTCCTCGGCGATCCAGGCCTCGAGGGTGTCGCCGTCGAGCCGCGCGCGGATCAGGAATTCTTGCCTGGTGATCATCATGGCAGCATGTCCCGGCGGGGATCGTAGGTCTTGCCCGCTTCCCAGCTCGACACGAAGGCATCGAGCGCGGGGTCGGGCGGATCGGGCAGCATCACCTTGAGCTTGACGAGCTCGTCGCCGGCGCCGCCGCCCGGCTTGGCGACGCCCTTGCCGCGCAGCCGCAGCACGGTGCCGGTGTTCGCGTGCTTCGGCACCGTCATCGCGACCGTGCCGGACGGCGTCGGCACGTTGACCTTGCCGCCGCCCACCGCCTCGGCGAGCGTCACCGGCAGCTCGAGATGGATGTCGTTGCCCTCCCGCGTGAAGAACCGGTGCGGCTTGATCGAGACTTCGACGAGTGCGTCGCCCGCGCCACCCGATCCGAGGCCGGGAGCGCCCTTGCCGCGCAGCCGCAGCACCTGTCCTTCCTCGATGCCGGGCGGAATCTTCACGTCGAGCGTCCCGCCCTGCGGCAGGTCGAGCCGCATGGTGCCGCCGTTGACGGCGTCGAGGAAATCGACCGACAGGCGATAGCTGATATCGGGCCCGCGCGCATTGGCGCGCGCATGCGCCTGCTGGCGCAGGAATTCGGCGAGGATGTCGTCGGATTCGGCGAAGTCCGCGAAGCCCGAGGAGCTCGTGTAGCGGCCGCCTTCGCTCTCGGGCGCGAAGTCGCGGTAGAAGCGCTGGCGCGGCCGCTCGGCGCCGCTCGCATCGATCTCGCCGTTGTCGTAGCGCTGCCGCTTGTCCTTGTCGGAGAGGATGTCGTAGGCGCCCGCCACCTCCTTGAAGCGCGCCTCGGCTTCCTTGTCCCCCGGATTGAGATCGGGATGCAGCTTCTTGGCGAGGCGCCGGTAGGACTTGCGGATGTCCTCGAGCGAGGCGGAGCGATCCACGCCGAGAACTTCGTAGGGGTCTTGCATCGGTTCCTGTGTCCTGTCGCTCACCAAGCGCGAGCCGTCACGGTTGAATCGGCCGACGTTCCCGAACTATTGAGCACGATCGCTGCGCAAAAGTCTGCAAACTTTTGGCGCCCGAGCGATGCGAGTACTGCTTCGCCGTGGAACCACGATGATCGAAATGCAAACGGCCGCGCATCGGGCGCGGCCGCATGCGGACTTCGCTTTCGGCTACCGCTTGGTCTCGAGCCACTTCTTCGACGCCGCCTCGTCCATGACCGGCGTCGCCTTGTCGGGATCGATGCGCACCATGAGGTAGGTGATGTGATCGTCGATCTTGGTGAACTGGTGCCCGGTGCCCGCGGGGATGATCACGACGTCGCCGGGCTTGAGATTGTAGGTCACGCCGTTGCGGATCGCCTCGGCGTTGTTGCCGGGCCCGTTGAAGAGCCGGACCGTCTCGGCGTCGGCGGGCCGGCGCTTCTGGTTGACGAGGTCGGGCCCGAGCACCAGCGTGCCGGAGCCGTCGATGATGTGATAGACCTCGCTGACGAGGTCGTGCTCCGCGACCGACTCTTTCCCCGGCGCATCGAGCTTGCCGCGGTAGACCATGCCGATCGCGACATGCGACTTGCCGATGTCGACGTCGCGCACCTGCTGGTCGACGCGCTTCTCGGCGATCGCCTTCTTCGTGTAGGCCTGCAATTCGTCGACCGGGATGTAGGTTCCCGGGCACATTTTGCAGGTCGGTTGCGGATCGGCGCCCTGGGCGTTGATCGCGGTGACAGGCATCGCAACGAGGCAGCCGGCCGCCGCCATTCCCAGCAAGATCTTCTTCATGCGGTCCTCCCCGGATGATGCGGCGTCGCTCGGTCCGGTTTTTCGTGGTGTCGGAAATCCGCCGCTGCGTCCGAGTGTACAATGCGGGGATTCCCGGTGAAAGCGGTTCGGCCGGTGGCGCGCTAGCGGCGGCGTAGACTGTTTTGACTCGACTGTTTTGCATTCCGCACGCGCGGGCGATGGTATAGCCTCTCTTCGTTCCGCAGAGGGACGACAGCGCTCGATGACGAAGCCGCGCAACAGCGGCGCCGGCGCAAGGGAGGATGAACGATGCTCGATACGAGCAAAATGAGCGCGCTCGCGCGCCATGCGTTGCCGTTGGTGGCAGCGCTGATGATCGGCTGCGGCGTCGCCGCGGCAGCCGAGGAGGCGAGATACCCCGATCCCAAATATCCGGATTGGCGCGGCCAATGGACCCGGCAGGTCGTACCCGGCGTCGCCGGCCAGCCGTCGTTCGATCCCAACAAGTCGTGGGGCAGGGGGCAGGAGGCGCCGCTCACGCCGGAATATCAGGCGGTGCTCGAGGCGAACCTCAAGTCCCAGGCCGAAGGCAATTTCTTCGACTGGCGCGGCGCGTCGTGCCGCGGCTTCGGCATGCCGCTGGTGATGTACGCGTTCCAGCCGATGGAGTTCATCGTCACGCCGGACACGACCTACGTGCTGGTCGACTGGGTCGAGCACACGCGCCGCATCTACACGGACGGCCGCGACTGGCCCAAGGAGATCGAGCCGACGCTGATGGGCTACTCGATCGGCAAATGGCTCGACACCGACGGCGACGGCCGCTTCGACACGCTCGAAGTCGAGAGCCGCGGCTTCAAGGGCCCGCGCCACTACGATGCCTCGGGGCTGCCGCTCCATCACGACAACGAGTCGGTGTTCAAGGAGCGCATCTATCTCGACAAGGCGAACAAGAACATCATGCGCAACGAGATCACGGTTTTCGATCACGCCCTGACGCGGCCGTGGACGGTGACCCGCGGCTACGTGAAAAATTCCAATGCGCAGCCGCAATGGCCCGAGTTCATCTGCGCCGAAGGCAACGGCCACGTGACGGTCGGCAAGGAGAACTATTTCCTTTCCGCCGACGGCCTCCTGATGCCCTCGCACAAGGGCCAGGAGCCGCCCGACCCGAAGTATTTCATGAGGGCGAAGAAATCGAATCCGTAACCAGCGCGTAGCCCGGGTTGAGCGCAGCGAAACCCTGGGAGGGACGTCGAGATGCGGCGAGGCCACCCCGGATTTCGCTGCGCTCAATCGAGGCTACAGACCACGGCCGAACAGGCCCAACAAAGGCCACGGCCGAACAGGCGCAACACAGGGAGGAGAATCCGATGATCAAATGGCAAATCGCTGCAGTTCTCGGAGTCGTATTCGGGATCGCCGGCATCGGCTGGGGCTATGCGCAGCAGACCCAGGCGCCAGGCTTCTACGAGCTTCGCGTCTACACCGCGCTGCCCGGCAAGCGTGATGCGCTCGCCGAGCGCTTCGCGAGCCGCACCGCGGCGATCTTCGCCCGGCACGGCATCACCAATGTCGGCTACTGGATTCCCCAAGAGAGCGATCCCGAGCTCGGCATCACCAAGGAGAACACCTTCATCTACATCCGCGGCTATCCCTCGAAGGCGGAGCGCGACAAGCGTCTCGCAGCGCGCGCCGAGGATCCGGAGTTCGCGGAGGTGGTCCGCAAGGCCGAGTCGAACCCGGCGACCAAGCTGATCTCCAAGGTGCACAACATCGACATGGTCCCGCACGGACCCTACACGGCGATCACGCTGACGAAGTGAGATCCTCGTAGCCTGGGTTGAGCGAATGCGAAACCCGGGGAGGCGGTCGAGACAGGGCGAGGCCGCCCCCGGGTTTCGCTGCGTTCAACCCGGGCTACGCAGATCGAGCCACGGGCTCTTGCATCACCGCACTTTCGTCCGGGAGGCAATCCCGGCACATTGCGGCGGTTGCGAGAAGAGAGCCCTCATGGATGTTCGTGATGCCGTCGCGTCCCGGTTCAGTTGCCGGGCGTTCCTGCCGACCCCGGTGCCGCTTGTCGACGGTGCGCGAAATTCTCGAGCGCGCGGCGCGTGCCCCGTCGGGCGGCAATCTGCAGCCGTGGCGCGTCCATACGCTGGCGGGCGCGGTGCTCGAAGACCTCAAGGCGCGCATCCGCCCCTATGCGCCGGATAATCCGCGTGGGGAGGGGGCCGAGTACGAAGTCTATCCGTCGCCGCTCAAGGAGCCCTACTACAGCCCGCCGCTTTCAGGTCGGCGCGGACCTCTACCGGGCGATCGGCATCCCCCGCGAAGACCGCCCGGCCCGCTACCGGCAATATGCGCAGAACTTCGAATTCTTCGGCGCACCGGTCGGCCTCCTGTTCACGATCGACCGCAGCATGGGGCCGCCGCAGTGGTCGGACCTCGGCATGTACATCCAGACCGTGATGCTGCTCGCCCGCGCCTACGGCTTGCACACCTGCAGCATCGAGGCCTGGACCCATTGGCACAAGACGGCGTCCGCCTTCCTCGCCCTGCCGGCGGAGGAGATGGTGTTCTGCGGCATGGCGCTCGGCCACGCCGATCCGGCGGCGCCGATCAACGGCTGGCGGTCGACCCGCGAAGACCTGGACGGTTTTGCGAATTTCTCCGGATTTATCGCAGAAGCGCCGCCGCAGTGTTGACGCAGTATGCGGCTAACCCCCGGATTGACAGGGCGAATTGACTTTTCCCAAAGCTGTTCGCCAGTGTCGCGTTGCGTATTGCCAGGTTGACGCTGACGTGATCCACACGGGGCTTCGACCAAGCCCGGGGGAACCGAATGCGCCTCCTCGTCGTCGAGGACGATCCCGATCTCAACCGTCAGCTCGCGACCGCGCTGACCGACGCCGGTTACGTGGTCGACCGCGCCTTCGACGGCGAGGAAGGGCATTACCTCGGCGAGACCGAGCCCTACGACGCCATCATCCTCGACATCGGCCTGCCCAAGCTCGACGGTATTTCGGTGCTGGAGGCGTGGCGGCGTGCCGGCCGCGCCATGCCGGTGCTGCTGCTGACCGCGCGCGACCGCTGGAGCGACAAGGTGCAGGGCTTCGATGCCGGCGCCGACGACTATGTCGCGAAACCGTTCCATCTCGAGGAGGTGCTGGCGCGCATCCGCGCCCTGCTGCGCCGCTCCGTCGGCCACGCCAAGAGCGAATTCCTCTGCGGCCCGGTGAGGCTCGACAGCCGCACCGGACGGGTCGCCGTCGACGGCATGCCGGTGAAGCTCACCTCCCACGAGTACCGGCTGTTGTCCTACCTGATGCACCACACCGGGCGGGTGGTGTCGCGCACCGAGCTCGTCGAGCATCTCTACGACCAGGACTTCGACCGGGATTCAAATACCATCGAGGTCTTCATCGGGCGCATCCGCAAGAAGCTCGGGGTCGAGATCATCCAGACCGTGCGCGGGCTCGGGTACCTTCTCACGCCCCCCACCGATGCGCGCTAGCTCGCTCGCGCTACGGCTGTTCCTGTCGGCGACCGCATGGACGGTCGTCATCCTGTTCGCCACCGGCATCATCCTCTCCACGATCTATCGCGAGGCCGTCGAGCGCTCGTTCGACCGCCGGCTCGGCGTCTATCTGCGCACGCTGGTGGCCGACGTGGTGGCGCCGGAGCAGTCGGCCGATCGCGCCGAGCCGACGCTCGGCGAGCCGCTGTTCGATCTGCCGCTGTCGGGCTGGTACTGGCAGGTCACCCGGCTCGGCGCGACGAAGCCCGATGTGCGTTCTTCGCGCTCGCTGTGGGACAGCAACCTGCCGGTTGTCGACGATGCCGTGGCGCCCGTCGGCGCCGACGGCACCCGCCACGGCTACGTCACCGGCCCCGAGGACCAGCGGCTGCGCGTCGTCGAGCGCAATGTCGATCTCGGCGAGGACGGCCGCTACCTGATCGCGGTCGGCCGGCGACCCGCAGGAGATCGACGACGAGACGCGGGCCTTCGACCAGGCGCTGATCGTCACCTTCGGCACGCTTACACTGGTACTGATCTTCATCACCATGTTCCAGGTCCGCTTCGGTCTCGCGCCGCTCAAGCGCATCTCCGAATCGCTCGCCGCCATCCGCGCCGGAACGGCGGAACGCCTGGAGGGCAATTTCCCGGTCGAGATCGCGCCGCTCGCGCGCGAGACCAATGCGTTGATCGAGGCCAACCGCGAGATCGTCGAGCGCGCCCGGACTCACGTCGGCAATCTCGCCCATGCGCTCAAGACGCCGCTCTCGGTCATCTTCAACGAAGCGGCTGCCCGCGCCGACGATGGCTTCGCCGCCAAGGTGATCGAGCAGACCAACATCATGCGCGACCAGATCGCCCATCATCTCGAGCGCGCCCGGCTCGCCGCCCGTCTCAAGGTGGTGGGCGGCGTCACCGACGTGGTGCCGGTCGTCACTGCGCTCACGCGGACCATGGAGAAGATCTACCAGCCGCGCGGGATCGCCATCGATCTCCACGCGCCGGCACCAGTGCGGTTCCGCGGCGAACGCCAGGACCTCGAGGAGATGGTCGGCAATCTCGTCGACAACGCCAGCAAGTGGGCGCAGATGCGGGTCAACGTCGAGGTGGTTCCCGACGTCGGCGCCCGGCCGATGGTGCGGATCGTGGTCGACGACGACGGCCCGGGATTGTCCCCCGGCCAGCGCGACCAGGTCGCACGGCGCGGGCGACGGCTCGACGAGACCAAACCCGGCTCAGGGCTCGGCCTGTCGATCGTGGTCGAGCTTTCGACGCTCTACGGCGGCAGCCTGTCGCTGTCGACCGCGCCGATCGGCGGATTGCGTGCCGAGCTCGTCCTGCCGGCCGCTTGAGCGCGAATGATTTCGTTTGAAACAAATCCGGCGTTTCCGTCGCCGCGGCCGCGGGGAACATCTCGCTGCACTGCGGCGGCAGGTCGCTCCATCGCAACACGCGGAGCCGGCGCCGCTAGCCTTATATTGCTGTGCAACGGACGGCCATGGATGCCCGCGGAACATATATCTTTTGTCATTGCAGGTGCCCCGTCGGCCGTGGTGTAACCTGCGTTCCGAAACTGGCAGCCCCCGCCGCATGATGCTCTGGGTAATATTGGCGCTGATGACGATCACGGCACTCGGCGCCGTGGTCTGGCCGCTGGTGCGCGCCCGTGGGACGGCGGCAGCCGGAAGCGACCTGGCGGTCTATCGCGATCAACTCGAAGAGATCGAGCGCGACCGCAGCGAGCATCGCATCGAGCCCGACGAGGCCGAAGCTGCCCGTGTCGAAGTGTCGCGTCGGTTGCTGGCGGCGGCCAACGCTGAAAGCGCGACCCCGCAGAGCGCGGGGGCGACCGGCCGACGCCGGTTCGGCGCCGTGGCAGTGGCGGGCGTCGTGATCCCGCTCATGGCGATCGCGCTCTATGGCGTGCTCGGTTCGCCCGAGCTTCCCGGGCAGCCCCTGGCTTCGCGCGCGCCGAACAGCGAGGATGCGCTCGAAAAAAGCCCGATCGGCCAACTGGTCACCCGGGTCGAGGCACATCTTGCAGAAAATCCGAATGACGGGCGCGGCTGGGAAGTGATCGCGCCGGTCTACATGAAGCTCGAGCGCTATGACGACGCGGCGAAGGCGCGGCGGCAGGCGATCCTGCTGCTCGGTGAGACCCCGTCACGCGACGTCGATCTCGGCGAGGCGATCACCGCGGCGGCGAACGGCGTGATCAGCGACGAGGCGAAGGTCGCGTTCGACCGCGCCATCAAGCTCGACGCGGAAAACTACAAGGCCCAGTTCTATCTCGGCCTTGCCGCCGAGCAGGACGGCAACATGGCCGAGGCCTCGCGCATCTGGCAGGGGCTGATCGCCCATTCGCCGGCGGATGCGCCGTGGCTCGTCATCGTGCGCCAGGCGCTGGAGCGTGTCGACGCGCCGGCCGCGGCGGCGCTCCCTGCGGCTCCCAAGATGGCTGCGCCCAAGGCGGAACCCGGTCCGCGGCCCGACGATGTCGCGGCGGCCGGCGAGATGACGGACGCGCAGCGTTCGCAGATGATCCGCGGCATGGTCGACCGGCTGGCGTCGCGGCTCCATGAGAACGGCGCCGATCTCGACGGCTGGCTGCGACTGTTGCGCGCCTATAAGGTGCTGGGCGAGAATGCTAAGGCCAAGGAGGCCATCGCCGAGGCACGGGCGGCGCTTGCCAACGAACCGGACCAGCTCCGTCGTCTCGACGCCGCCATCAAGGACCTCGACATCGGCGGCTGAGATCGGTGCGCGGTATCGACCGCACGGCGACGCGGCGGGAGCGAGAGCGAGCAGGGAGTTCACGGACTGATGACGCGGAAGCAGCGCCGCATTGTCTTGATTGGCTCGGGTCTCGGCGTCCTCCTGGTCGCGGTTCTGCTCGTGCTCAGCGCGCTCAAGGATTCGATCGTCTTCTTCAACACCCCGACCGACGTCGCGGAAAAGCACGTGGCGCCCGGCGCCCGCATTCGTCTCGGCGGTCTCGTCGCGAACGGCAGCGTGACGCGCGGGGACGCCTTGTCGGTCCGCTTCGAGGTGACCGACGGCAACCGTTCCATTCCGGTCACCTTTCAGGGCATCCTGCCGGACCTGTTCCGCGAAGGGCAGGGCGTCGTCGCCGAAGGATCGCTCGACGGCTCCGGCGTGTTCAAGGCCGACAACGTGCTCGCCAAGCATGACGAGCGGTACATGCCCAAGGATGTCGCCGATGCCCTGAAGAAGCAGGGGCACTGGAAAGACGAGTACGAGAACAAGAGCGTTACGCGCTAGAGTAAAACCGGCGGCCGCTTTTTCTCCCTTCGGGAGGGGGCGCGGGCCACAACGGCGGTGCTCTTTGGGAGTCCCAGGACCCCCACCCCGACCCTCCCCCTTTCAGGGGGAGGGGGTAAGTTGGCCCCTCGTCGTTAGGGGAAGTTACGGAAAGGTAGCGTCGAATGATCGTGGAGATCGGCCATTATGCGCTCGTGCTGGCGCTGGCATTGGCGCTCGTTCAATCGACGGTGCCGCTGATCGGCGCGCGCACCCGCGACGCCGCGCTGATGGCGGTCGGCGAGCCGGTCGCGATCGCCCAGTTCGGCTTCGTCGCGCTGTCCTTCGCCGCGCTCGTCGCGTGCTACGTCGGGTCGGACTTCTCGGTCCGCAACGTGTTCGAGAACTCGCACTCGGCGATGCCGCTGATCTACAAGTTCACCAGCACCTGGGGGAACCACGAAGGCTCGATGCTGTTGTGGGTGCTCATCCTCACCCTGTTCGGCGCTCTCGTCGCGCTGTTCGGCAACAACATCCCGGCTTCGCTCAAGGCGACCGTGCTCTCGGTGCAGGCCTGGATCGCCGCCGCCTTCCACCTGTTCATCTTGACGACGTCGAACCCGTTCCTGCGCTTCGATCCCGCGCCGTTCGAAGGCCGCGACCTCAATCCGGTGCTGCAGGACATCGGCCTCGCCATCCATCCGCCGATGCTCTACCTCGGCTATGTCGGTTTCTCGATCTCGTTCTCCTTCGCGATCGCCGCCCTGATCGAGGGGCGGATCGATGCCGCCTGGGCGCGCTGGGTGCGGCCGTGGCTGCTCGTTGCCTGGATGTGCCTCACGCTGGGCATCGCCATGGGCTCGTACTGGGCCTATTACGAGCTCGGCTGGGGCGGCTGGTGGTTCTGGGACCCGGTCGAGAACGCCTCGCTGATGCCGTGGCTCGTCGGCACCGCGCTGTTGCACTCCGCGGTGGTGATGGAGAAGCGCGAGGCCCTGAAGATCTGGACGATCCTGCTCGCGATCCTCACCTTCTCGCTCTCTCTCATCGGCACCTTCCTGGTGCGGTCCGGCGTGCTCACCTCGGTGCATGCCTTCGCCACTGATCCGATGCGCGGTATCTTCATTCTGGCGATCCTGGTGACGTTCATCGGCGGCGGCCTCGCGCTGTTCGCCTGGCGCGCGCCGCTGCTGCGGCAGGGCGGGCTGTTCGCGCCGGTGTCGCGCGAGGGCGCGCTGGTGCTCAACAACCTCCTGCTCACAGCATGCTGCGCGACCGTATTCGTCGGCACGCTCTATCCCATGGTGCTCGAGGCGCTGACCGGCGCCAAGATTTCGGTCGGGCCGCCGTTTTTCAACGCGACCTTCGGGCCGCTGTTCGCCGCGCTGATGATCGCCATGCCGTTCGGGCCGCTGCTCGCCTGGAAACGCGGCGACCTTCTCGGCGTCGCGCAGCGGCTGAGCGGCGCCTTCATCGTCGCGCTGATCGCCATGGCGGCGATGTTCGTGGCCGAAGGGCAGCCGGTGCTCGCGCCGTTCGGGATCGGGCTTGCGCTGTTCGTGATCGCCGGCGCGATGACCGACATCATCGAGCGCACCGGGCTGTTGCGCGCGCCGCTCGCGGTCGTGGCGCGCCGCGCGTCGGGCCTGCCGCGCTCCGCCTGGGGCACGGCCTTCGCCCATGTCGGCCTCGGCATCACGCTGCTCGGCATCGTCGGCGAGACGCAGTGGAATGCCGAGCGCATCGTCTCGATGAAGCCCGGCGACAAGGTCGCGTTGCACAATTACGACTTCACCTTCGACGGCACCCGGGAGGGCGCCGGGCCGAACTACAAGGAGGTCGTCGCAGAGATTCACGGTGCGCCGGCACGGTGAGATCATCGGGTACATGCAGCCGGCCAAGCGCACGTTCGGCTCGCGCAGCACCACGACCACGGAGTCCGCGCTGATGGCGCGCGGCTTCAGCCAGCTCTATCTGTCGCTCGGCGACCTCAATCCCGACGGCTCGCTCGCCATCCGCCTCTACTACAAGCCGCTGGTGCTGCTGATCTGGCTCGGCTGCATCGTCATGGTGATCGGCGGCGGGCTCTCGCTCTCCGACCGTCGCTTGCGCGTCGGCGCGCCGAAACCGGCGCGGGTGCGCACCGCGATGGCACCGGCGGAGTGATCCGATGCCCACTCGTAGGCCGAGCTGGCGACATGTCGTGCTGGCGCTCGCGTGCTGGGGCACGCTTGTGGTGGCGCATCCGGCACTCGCGGTGCAACCCGACGAGGTCCTGGCCGATGCGAACCTTGAGGCGCGTGCCCGCGCGCTGTCGCGCGAGCTGCGCTGCATGGTGTGTCAGAACCAGTCGATCGACGATTCCGATGCGCCGCTCGCCCGCGACCTGCGGGTTCTCGTGCGCGAGCGGCTCACCAAAGGGGACAGCGACGAGCAGGTGATGGGCTTCCTGGTGTCGCGCTACGGCGAGTTCGTCCTGCTCAAGCCGCCTTTCGAGTGGCACACCGCGATCCTGTGGCTCACGCCGCTGTTCGCGGTCCTTGTCGGCGCGATCGCCATGTTCGCAGCGATTCGGCGCCGCCGCGTCAGCACGTCGCCACCGCTGCCGCTCGACGCCGATGAGGAGCGTCGGTTGCGCGAAGTGCTTGATAAAAGCGGCTAGCAATCCGGCTTTCGCAGGCTTCAATAAGCTATTGATCTGACGCAATTTAATTGCGGCGCCGGGAAGGCTGCCGCAACTTACTAAAGTTTAATGTTGCAGTCAGCATGCGGTAAGGCGCCCGCCAGCATGCTCATGGGCGGAAAGTCGAGCGGTGGGGGGCTCGCTTTGCTCCCCCACCTAAAACCAACAAGAAGTATGGAGTTGCAGATGACTGCGAATGCATCCCAACAGGGGCATCGCGTGCTGTCTGGCCGTCGGATTGCGATTCTCGCAACGGTCGTCGGCCTTGGTGCAGCAGCGATGTACACCGATTACGCGTTCGGGCCGCAGACGGCCACTAACGCGCTGTTTGCCCCGGCCTACGCGCAGAATGCGCAGCGGCCGGTTGGATTTGCCGATATCGTCGAGAAGGTGAAGCCCGCCGTGATGTCGGTCCGCGTCAAGATGGAGGCGCCCTCGGACGCGACGACCTTCAACTTCGGCGGCGACGACAACCCGCTCCGCGGCTCGCCGTTCGAGGAATTCTTCAAGCGGTTCGCGCAGCCCGGCCCCAACGGCCGGTCCGAAGCGCCCAACGCGCCGCGCCGGCGGCAATACGCGACCGGCCAGGGCTCGGGCTTCTTCATCACCGCCGACGGCTACGCGGTGACCAACAACCACGTCGTCGACAAGGCCGAGAGCGTCGAGGTCACGACCGACGACGGCAAGAGCTACACCGCCAAGGTGATCGGCACCGATCCGCGCACCGACATCGCGCTGATCAAGGTCAGCGGCCGCAGCGACTTCCCGTTCGTCGCATTTCGGCGATAAGTCGCCGCGGATCGGCGACTGGGTGCTGGCGGTCGGCAATCCGTTCGGCCTCGGCGGCACGGTCACTGCGGGCATCGTCTCCGCCCGAGGTCGCGACATCGGCGCCGGCCCCTATGACGACTTCATCCAGATCGATGCGGCCGTCAACAAGGGCAATTCCGGCGGTCCGACCTTCGACGTCGACGGCAACGTGATCGGCGTCAACACCGCGATCTTCTCGCCGTCCGGCGGCAATGTCGGCATCGCCTTCGACATCCCGGCCGAGACCGTGCAGAAGGTGGTGGCGCAGCTGCGCGACCACGGCTCGGTCACCCGCGGCTGGATCGGCGTGCAGATTCAGCCGGTGACGGCCGACATCGCCGAGAGCCTCGGCATGAAGAACGCCCGCGGCGCGCTGGTTGCGGAGCCGCAGTCGGGAAGCCCCGCCGACAAGGCCGGCGTCAAGAGCGGCGACGTCATCGTGTCGGTGAACGGCGAGGCGGTGGAGGATGCCCGCAATCTTGCGCGGCGCATCGGCTCGCTCTCTCCCGGCACTTCGGTGAAGCTCGGCGTCATCCGCAACGGCCGCGAGGACACCCTGACGCTGACGCTCGGCGAGTTGCCGCGCGAGCGCCAGGCCCGTGCCGCCGTCGAGGAGCGCGAGGACCAGGGCTCGACCGACGTGGCTGGGCTCGGCCTCTCGCTGGCGCCTGCCAAGAATGGCGGCGAAGGCGTCGTCGTGACCTCGGTCGATCCGAACGGCAATGCCGGCGATCGCTTCAAGAACGGTGACGTCATTCTCGACATCAACGGCAAGCAGGTTTCCTCTCCGGCCGATGTGCGCAAGGCGGTGTCCGACGCGCATGCCGGCGGAAAGCGCACGGTCTTGATGCGCGTGAAGTCGGGACAGGCGACGCGGTTCGTCGCCGTGCCGATCGGTAACGCGTAAACGGCAAACGGGGCTCCGCTGCATTCGTCGCCCCCGCAGTGGAGCTCCCGTCGGGGACGGGCTTCGGCCCGTCCCCTGAAGAGAAAGCAGGAACCAAAAGACCCCGGCATCCATCGCCCCCGCTGGGATCTGTTGGTCGGAAGGGCGGCGGGGCGACCCGCCGCCCTTTCGTAGTCGAGAGGGGGCGGGTCCCCGGGGGTGCCGGTCGATTGAATGATTGCTAAATTAGTTTCTGCGACAATCTACTAGTTCTCCCCGGGACTTCGCCCGGGAAGTTGCGGTGGAAGCGATGCGATTGCTGATCATCGAGGATGACCGGGACGCGGCGGACTATCTCGTCAAGGCGTTTCGCGAAGTCGGCCACGTCGCCGATCTCGCCGCCGATGGGGAGGAGGGGCTCTCGCTCGCGCTCGACGGCGGTTATGACGTCCTGATCATCGATCGCATGCTGCCCAAGCTCGACGGCCTCACGGTGATCGGGCGGCTGCGGGCGAAGGGCAATACGGCGCCTGCGCTCATTCTCTCCGCCCTCGGCGCCGTCGACGACCGTGTCCGCGGCCTGCGCGCCGGCGGCGACGACTATTTGCCCAAGCCGTACTCGTTCTCCGAACTGCTGGCCCGCGTCGAGGTGCTCGCCCGCCGCCACACCGGTCGGGGCGAGGAGACGCAATACCGCGTCGCCGATCTCGAGCTCGACCGGCTGTCCCACCGCGTCGTGCGCGGCAGCGAGGAGATTTCGCTGCAGCCGCGCGAATTCAGGCTACTCGAATACCTGATGAAGCATGCCGGCCAGGTGGTGACCCGGACCATGCTGCTCGAAAACGTATGGGACTACCACTTCGACCCGCAAACGAATATCATCGACGTGCACATCTCGCGGTTGCGCTCGAAAATCGACAAAGGTTTTGCGACGCCGCTGCTGCACACGGTGCGGGGGGCAGGGTATATGATCCGTGACGGCGCTCGGTAAGCTTCTCCGCACGACGGCGTTCCAGCTGACGCTCGTCTATCTCGTGGTGTTCGCGCTGTTCGCGGCCTTCCTGGTCGGCTATTTCGCCCTCAACACCCGCCGGCTCATCAACGAGCAGATCGTCGGCACCGTGGACACCGAGGTCACGGCGCTCACCGACCAGTACAATCAGGCCGGCATCCGGCGGCTCGTCGTCATCGTCGACGTCCGTTCGCGGCGGCCGGGCTCGAGCCTCTACCTCGTCACGACACCGACCGGGGAGGGGCTCGCCGGCAATGTCGGCTCGCTGGAACCCGGCATCCTGGAACACAATGGCTGGGTCGAGACCGCCTATCGCCGTCTCGAAGATCCGGAGTCGGCGGAGCATAACGCACTCGTGCGGGTGTCGCGCCTGCCCGGCGGCATCCGGCTCCTCGTCGGACGCGATCTCGACGAGCGCGAGCGGATGTTCCACATCGTCACGGTGGCCGGACGGTGGTCGGTCGCACTCGTCGTCGTGCTCGGGGTTCTCGGCGGCATCTTCGTGAGCCGCCGCGTGCTCAACCGCGTCGAAGCAATGACGGCAACCGCCCAGACCATCATGGCGGGCGATCTGTCGGGCCGGCTCTCGGTGACGGGGAGCGGCGACGAGTTCGACCGCTTGGCGCTCAACCTCAACGGGATGCTCGAGCGCATCGAGTCGCTGATGCGCGGCTTGAAGGAGGTGACGGACAACGTCGCCCACGATCTCAAGACGCCGCTGACGCGGTTGCGCAACCGCGCCGAGGCGGCGTTGCGCACGGGAAAGACCGACGGCGACTATCGCGCGTGCTCGAGGAGACCATCGAGGAGTCGGAAGGGCTGATCCGCACCTTCGACGCGCTGCTGATGATTGCGCGGGCCGAATCCGGCGAAATCCGCGACGGCATGGCCGAATTCGACATCGCTGATGTCGCCCGCGACGTCGGCGAGCTCTACGAGCCGCTCGCCGAGGACAAGGGACTGAAGCTGCAGATCGAGACCAACGAGCATGCGACGGTCAAGGGGAACCGCGAGCTCGTGAGCCAGGCACTTGCCAACCTCGTCGACAACGCGATCAAATACGCGGCGCCCGGCGGCCAAGCAGGCCAATGGCGAGCGGGCCGGCATCGTCGTCGAAACCAGCGCCGACAAGGACCACATCATGCTGAGCGTCAGCGATCATGGGCCGGGAATTCCGGCCGGCGACCGTTCCCGGGTGGTCGAGCGGTTCGTGCGGCTCGAGCAGAGCCGCACCGAGCCCGGCTCCGGGCTGGGTCTGAGCCTCGTCTCTGCGGTGGCCCGCCTGCACGGCGGCGAGCTCAAGCTCGAGGACAACGCCCCCGGCCTCACCGCCAGAATTGCGCTGCCGCGCGTGCCGACCGCGCGAGCGGCGTGACGGTGGCAGACGGTACCTGCGCGGCGCGAGCGGCGCCCCGCGCGCTTTCCGACGCCGCGGGCCGCGAACGCTATCTCGATTGGCTCGACGAGATCGAAGGAACCCGGCTGGCGCGGCGCTGCGCGCGCTCACCACGGACCAGCCCGGCGCCCGCGCGCTGCTCGAGGCGATCGCCTCATCCTCGCCCTACCTGTGGGACCTGGCGCGGGCCGATCCCGACCGGCTGGTCGCGCTGCTCAATTCCGATCCGGACACTCGCTTCGCCCAGTGCCTCGCTCGCGCCACCGCCGAGATGGGCGCCGCCGTCGCGCAGGCCGATGCGATGCGCATCCTGCGCGACATGAAGGCGGAGGCCGCGCTTCTCATCGCGCTCGCCGACATCGGCGGAATGTGGGGCGTGATGCGCGTCGCCGAGGCGCTCACCGCGCTCGCCGACACCGCCGTCACTCTCGCCGTGCGCCATCTTCTCGCCGGTGCCGCGACGGCCGGCCATCTCGCGCCGGCCGATCCCGCGCGCCCCGAAGGCGGCTCCGGTTACGTCGTCCTCGCCATGGGCAAGATGGGCGCGGGCGAGCTCAACTATTCGAGCGACATCGACCTCATCGTGCTGTTCGATCCCGATGCGCCGGCGCTGGCGCGGCGACATCGAGCCCGCCGTGCTGTTCGTGCGCCTCACCCGCCAGCTCGTGAAGCTGCTGCAGGAGCGCACCACCCAAGGCTACGTCTTCCGCGTCGACCTGCGCCTGCGTCCCGATCCCTCCTCGACGCAGGTCGCGGTGTCGATGCCGGCCGCCCTCGATTATTACGAGAGCCGCGGACAGAACTGGGAACGCGCCGCCATGATCAAGGCGCGTCCCTGCGGCGGCGACATCGCCGCCGGCCAGCCGCATGCTGACCGAGCTCTCGCCGTTCATCTGGCGCAAGTATCTCGACTTCGTCGCGCTCGGCGACATCCACGAGATGAAGCGGCAAATTCAGGCCTATCGCGGCTGCGGCGAAGTCGCGGTCGAAGGCCACAACGTCAAGCTCGGCCGCGGCGGCATCCGCGAGATCGAGTTCTTCGTGCAGACCCAGCAGCTGATCGCCGGCGGCCGCCATCCGGCGCTGCGCGGCCGCGAGACGCTGGCGACCCTGGAACAGCTCGCGCGCGGCGGCTGGATCGATGCCGACGCTCGCGACGATCTCGAAAGCGCCTACACGTTTCTGCGCACCGTCGAGCATCGCCTGCAGATGGTCGCCGACGAGCAGACCCATACGCTGCCGTCGAGCCCGGAAGAGCTCGCAGCGTTCGCCCGCTTCATGGGCTATCCCGATCGCGACGCCTTCGCGGCGGCGCTGCTCGGCCACCTCGGCGCGGTGCAGCGTCACTATGCGCGCCTGTTCGAAGATGCGCCGGCGCGCGCCGCCGAGCGTCGCGGCCTCGTCTTCCCGCCCAAGGCCGACGCGCCCGAAACCCTCGACAAGCTCAGCACGATGGGGTTCCGCCAGCCGATCGAGGCGTCGCAGACGGTGCGGCGCTGGCTCGCCGGCGCGCCGCGGGCGCTGCGGGGGCCGGCGGCGCGCACGGTCTTCGCCGAGCTCGTGCCGCTCCTCGTCGACCATATCGCGCGCGCCGAAAATCCCGATGCCGCGCTCGTCGTCTTCGACCGCTTTCTCGGCAACCTGCACGGCGGCGCGCGGCTGTTCTCGCTGCTGCGGCAGAACCCCGATCTCGTCGCGCTCGTCGCGAGCGTGCTCGGCACCGCGCCGCGGCTTGCCGACACGCTCGCCGCGAATCCCCAGGTGATGGATGCGCTCATCGACACGGGGTTCTCGGGCGCGCTGCCGGGACCGGAGGCGCTCGAGGCGGCGCTCGCCGTCTCCCTGGCGCAGTCGGATTCGCACGAGGATTTTCTCGACCGCGTGCGGGCGTTCGGCCAGGAGCAGATGTTCCTGATCGGCGCGCGCATCCTCTCCGGCACGGTGTCGGCGCAGCAGGCCGGCGAAGCGTTTGCCGGGCTAGCCGATACCGTCGTGCGTGCGATGCACCGGCGGATCGCCGACTCGTTCGCAGCGGCCCACGGCATCGTGCCCGGCGGGGCGAGCGCGGTGCTCGCCATGGGCAAGCTCGGCGGCCGCGAGATGACCGCGTCGTCCGATCTCGATCTCATCGTCGTCTACGACTTCGACGAAGCGCATCCGGAATCCGACGGCGCGCGGCCGCTCCACGCCGCGCCCTATTTCGCGCGGTTCACCCAGCGCCTCGTCAATGCGCTCACGACGCAGACCAATTACGGGCGGCTCTACGCCGTCGACATGCGGTTGCGGCCGTCCGGGCGGTCCGGTCCGGTGGCGACCTCGCTCGCGGCGTTCGCCGAATACCAGCGCAAGGACGCATGGACCTGGGAGCACATGGCGCTCACCCGCGCGCGCGTGGCATCGGCCTCCTCGCCGGCGCTCGCGGCAGAGGTCGAGGCGGTGATCCGCGAGGTGCTGTGCACGCCGCGCGATGCCGACATGGTGGCGGGCGACGTCGTCGAAATGCGCCGGGCGGTCGCGGCCGAGAAGGGCGACCGTGCCCGCTGGGATCTCAAGAATGTCGCCGGCGGCCTCATCGACATCGAGTTCATCGCGCAATTTCTCGAGCTCGTTCACGCCGCGCGCGAGCCGTCGATCCTCAACCCTTCGACCGGGCGCGTGCTCGAACGGGCGGCGCGGCTCGGCATCCTGTCGGTCGAAGACGCCGAGGTGCTGCGGCCGGCGGAGCGGCTCTACCAGGACCTCGGCCAGATCCTGCGGCTCTGCCTCACCGGCCCGTTCGAGCCGAAGTCGGCCGGCGGCAGCCTTCTGAGCCTGCTCGCGCGCGCCGCCGACGTGCCGGATTTCGCCGCGCTCGAGGCTCATCTCGCCGAGACCCAGGAGCGCGTGCGCAAATGCTTCGTGCGCATCCTCGGCAGCGCGCCGTGATGAGCAGTTTCGATCGTCATGGCCGGCTTGACCGCGGCCATCGCCGATACGTAACGCGTGGCCGCGCCAGGTTATTGGGATCGCCGGGTTCAAGCCGGCAATGACGGATTGGCTATTGCACCCTACGGTCTGGTGCTGACGCGGCGCTCGCGCCGCACGCTACGGTGTCTTGGTCGCCCGCTTGAAATACTTCAGGTCCGGCGGCGCCTGGTCCTTGCGCGCCGGCATCAAGCAGGCCGCCGGCACTGAGGAAGTAGTTGTCGCCCCCGATCTGGACGTGCGGGTTGTTCTCGGCGCAATTGAATTCGAGCCACACCGGCTTGTCGCTCGCGACGCGGCGATAGTTCCTGGTCACCGTCCACGGACGGGTGAGCGCGTGATCGATCGTCGTGATCTCGTCGTGCAGGACGTTGGGATCGCTCTTGTCGAGGTAGATGCGCTCCTTGAAGACGGACTCGTCGTCGGTGTGGATCGGGGTGCCGGCTTCGTCGTAGAAACGCGGGCCCTTGAAGTTGCGGGTCTCGACCTCGAGCACGTCGTAGACGCCGTCGCCGTCCTGATCGACCCAACGGCCGGTCGAGTATCCCTGGAAGCTCGGCACGGTGTCATCGGGCATGGTGCGGTTGTCGGTGTAGATGCGCCGCATGGGGTCGAGGAAATTCACGAGCACGTAGGTCGTCTTCGGCGTCACCACGAATTCGAGCGGCGTGATGCCGTACATCATCATCGGCATGCCGTAGGGGCGGCAGGTCCAGCCGACAAGACCGCCGTGGCCGCCGTTCTCCTGGTCTTTCAGGTTCGCTTCGAGCACGGTCTGGTATTCCGCCGTCAGCGGCGCCTCCTGACCCTTGCCCCACGCCTTGGTCGGGTCGTAGGACGGCTGGCCGCGAACGCCCTGAACGGCGATGCGCTGCCACTGCCCGCCCCAGTCGGGATATTTCGGCGGGTCAGCCGCCCGGGCCGTCGCAAAGGTGAGCGCGAGCGCGGCGCATGAAAGCGCGATCCGCGCGAAATTTCCGTTGAGCATTGAATTTTCTCCCGTGATGCCGCGGCGATCGAGCGTAGCCGCAGGGCGCGCCGATGCGCGAGACACAGGGCAAGTTTAGGTGACTTGCCCAACCGATGCGAGAGCAGCGAAGCCGATGAGTTCCGCGTAGCCCGCATGAGCGAGGCGACGTGCAGGGGTCTTGCTGCTTGATCGTTTGTAGACCTCGGCGTTGTTCCCGGATATCGCTGCGCTCATCCGGGCTACGAACTGCGCGCACCTACGCCGGTTCGAGCGGCAACCGCACCACCACGGTCGTGCCCTTGTCGAGGTTCGAGCGGATGCGCAGCGCGCCGCCATGCAGCTCGGTCAATGATTTCGCGATGGCGAGCCCGAGGCCGGAGCCCTGCTGCGTCTTGGTGAGCAGGCTCTCCACCTGCTCGAACGGGCGGCCGAGCTTCTTGAGCGCGTCCTTCGGGATGCCGACGCCGGTGTCGGCGAACACGAGCACGACCGCGCGGCCCCGCGCCCGCGCGCCGCAGCCGGACGCGGCCGTCGTCGGGCGTGAACTTCACCGCGTTCGACAAGAGATTGAGCGCGACCTGCTTGATCGCGCGCTTGTCGGCCTTGAGCCTGATGCCCGGCGCGAGATCGCAGGTCAGCGTGATGTTCTTCGCCTGCGCACGGCCGGAGACGACGCGCGCCGCATCGGCGACGACCTGGTCGATCTCGACATCCTCGAAGTCGAGCCGGATGCGGCCGGCCTCGATCTTCGACATGTCGAGTACGTCGTTGATGACTTCGAGCAGGAACTGGCCGCTGCGGCGAATGTCGCGGCAATACTCGTCATATTTCGCCGCGCCCAACGGCCCGAACATCCCGGCTTCCATGATCTCGGAGAAGCCGATGATGGCGTTGAGCGGCGTGCGCAGCTCGTGGCTCATGTTGGCGAGGAACCGCGACTTCGCCTGGTTCGCCTCCTCGGCGCGGGTCTTCTCCTCGCTGTACTTCTCGGCGAGGTCGGCGAGCACGTGGGCCTGGCTTTCGAGCGCCTGCTGGGAGGTGCGCAGATCCGCCACGGTGGCGATCAGGCGCTGCTCGCTCTCCATCAGCCGCGTCTCGTGGAGCTTGATGGTGGTGATGTCGGTACCGACCGAGACGTAGCCGCCGTCCTTGGTGCGGCGCTCGCTGATGTGAAGCCAGCGGCCGTCGTCGAGCTGGGCCTCGAAGGTGCGGGCGCCGGGATCGCCCGAGGCATCGCGGGCGGTCTCGCCGATGCCCGGTTCGGCCGGGGTGCGCAGCTGCGGCTGGCGCCCGGCGGCGACGATCTTGTCGTACGGCATCCCGGTGACCACCGCCTCGTCGGGCAGGTCGTGCAGCGCCTGGAAGTTCGAATTGCACAGCACCAGGCGGTTGTCGGCGTCCCACAGCACGAAGGCCTCGGGGATCGTCTCGATGGCGTCGCGCAACCGCACGTCGGCGGCCTCAGTCTGCTCCGCCATCGCCTTCTGCTCGGTGATGTCGACCGCAATGCCGAGCAGGTGGAAGCCCGTGTCGTCGGGCTGGCGCGTGATCTCGCAGCGCGCGCGCAGCCACACCCAGTGGCCGTCGGCATGGCGCATGCGGAACGCGCGGTCGATCGACTGGGTGCGGCCCTCCGCGATCTGCGAGGCGATCTCGTAGAGCGAGACGTCGTCGGGATGGACGAGCTCGTTGAGCTCGCCGAAGGTCAACAGGTTGTCGCGCGGCTGCTGGCCGAGGATCGCGAACATCGAGTGCGACCAGAACACGCGGCCGCGCGCGAGGTCCCAGTCCCACAGGCCGCAGCGGCCGCGGTTGAGCGCGGTGTCGACGCGCCGGCGAACCGTTTCGTGGATGAGGTCGGCCTCGCGCGCGCGGGTCGACTGCCAATGGAATGCGAAGCCGAGGATGAGGACGACGAAGCCGGTGGTCGCGGACAGCGTCACTGCGAGCGTCGTGTCGGAGCGCCAGATCGACATCGCCTGCGGCATCGGATCGATGACGGCGAGCTGGCCGGGCGGCGAATGCAGGTTGCGCACCGTCACGATTGCGCTGGTGCCGTCGGACAGCAGCGTCTGGAGCGCACCGGCGGTGGCGCCGAACGTGGTCAGTGGCTGGTCGGGGCCGAGCACGTCGATGAGCGCGTGCCCGACCGCGCCGCGTGCGGGGGCTGCGGCGGTAATGGTGCCCGAGCCGTCGGTGACGAGGACGGTGCGGCCGCCGCGGCGCTCGAGCGCCATGGCGATGATGTCCTGAGCATTGCGCCGCTGTCCCTGCGGACGCGCGGCCTCGCCGTCGAGCCGGCTCGCGAGGTAATCGGCGAACAGTTCGATCTCATCGACCGCGCCGACCGACGCTTCACGGTGATGGTCGAAAATCTGCACACCGGTGCCGACCGCCATCGTGAAGAGAAACGTGATGATCAGGAGCGGCACCGCCCGCCGCAACGCCGGTTCGGCGACGAGCAGCCGACGGTAGGCCGGGTTGGCCAGCGATTGCGCCAGCCCCTTGATCGAATCCGTATTGGTCGACGCGCGCGCAACGTGAGCCGGCGCCATCGTGTGCCCCCGAAAAAACTGCGGGGAGGGATGTTCCCCAAACCACCCCCGAATCAATCAGTATAAGAATCGAATCGCGAATCATTGTCGAGAGTTCCGCGAATCGCAAACGTAAAATAATTATTGAGAGCGGCGCGGCAGAAACTGCGGCCGCACTTTTTTGCGGTGCCGCATGCGGTCGCAAGGGGGCGCCGCCGCCGGAGGCGGCTCAGACCGTGCCGAGCGAGCGCATCACGATGTCGCTCACGTCGCGCGACAGCGCCGGTGCCGCGGCGACGCGCTTGAGCGCGGTCTCGGCATGTCCGCGGCGTACCGGCTCGAGCGCGCGCCAGCTGCGGAACGCCGTCATCAGCCGCGCCGCCACCTGCGGATTGATGGCATCGAGCGCGATCATGGTGTCGGCGTGGAAGGCATAGCCGGCGCCGTCGGCGCGGTTGAACTGGGTCTGGTTCGCCTGCGCGAAGTTGCCGATCAGGGCGCGGACGCGGTTGGGATTGGCGAGCGAGAAGACGGGATGGCTCGTGAGCGCGCGCACCCGGTCGAGCGTCTCCGGCTCGGGGATCACCGCTTGCAGCGCGAACCACTTGTCGATGACGAGTGCGTCGCCGTCATAGCGGCGGTAGAAATCGTCGAGCGCGGCCTGCCGCTCCGGCGTCGCGTAGAGCGAGAGGACGGTGAGCGCCGCCATGCGGTCGGTCATGTTGTCGGCCGCGTGGTATTGGCCGACCGCGCGCGCGACGCCAGTCTTGGGATCGGCGGCGGCGAGGAGATCGAGGGCGAGGTTCTTGAGCAAGCGGCGGCCGGCGCTCGCCGCATCGGGGCTGTAGGGACCGGTATCGGTCATGCGCCGGTAGGTCGCCTCGAGCGGGCCGGCGAGGGCGCCACCGACCGCGGCGCGCAGCGCCCGGCGGGCCGCGAACACCGCGTCGGGATCGACATCGTTCCCGATCTCGCGGGCGATGTCGCCTTCGGTCGGCAGCGCCATCGCCTGCGCGACATAAGCGGGTTCGAGACGATGGTCGTCGAGGATCGCGCCGAGCGCTGCGATCAGGGCATCGGCATCGCGTGCGGGCGTGCCGGCACGGTGGGCGGCGACGTTCTCGATCAGGAGGGCGGTGGCGAGCGTCTGCACCGCCTGCCAGCGGTTGAAGGAATCGCTGTCATGGGCGGCGAGGAAGGCGAGGTCGCCGTCGCGCCGATTGGCGGTGAGCTTGACCGGCGCCGAGAAGCCGCGGTTGAGCGACAGCACGGGCCGTTCGGGAAGGCCTTTGAAGACGAAGGTCTCGGTCGGCTTGGTGAGGGTAACGACGCCGCGCGCGAGCGTCTCGCCGCCGGCAAGCGTCACGGGGCGATCGCGGCCGTCGGGCCCGAGGAACCCGATCGCGAGCGGTATGACCATCGGCTCCTTGACCGGCTGCCCGGGCGTCGGCGGCACCACTTGCGTGATCTCGAGCGTGCAGGTGCCGGCGTTCGCATCGTGGTTCGCCTGCACCACGATCTCAGGCGTACCGGCCTGGCTGTACCAGCGCATGAACTGGGTGAAGTCGCGTCCCGAGGCGTCGGCGAAGCAGGCGACGAACTCGTCGACGGTCGCGGCGCGGCCATCATGGCGGGCGAAATAGAGGTCCATGCCGGCGCGGAATTTTTCCGGGCCGAGTATCGTCTTGATCATCCGCACCACCTCCGCGCCCTTCTCGTAGATGGTCGAGGTGTAGAAGTTGCTGATCTCGCGATAGACCGCCGGCCGCACCGGATGGGCGAGGGGGCCGGCATCCTCGACGAACTGGTGGCCGCGCAGTGCCCGCACGTCGAGGATGCGCTTCACCGCGCGCGAGCGTATGTCGGAGGAGAATTCCTGGTCGCGGAAGACGGTGAGGCCTTCCTTCAGGCAGAGCTGGAACCAGTCGCGGCAGGTGATGCGGTTGCCGGTCCAGTTGTGGAAGTATTCGTGGGCGATGATCGCCTCGACGCTGTTGAAGTCCATGTCGGTCGCGGTCGCGGGCGACGCCAGCACGTTCTTGTCGTTGAAGATATTGAGGCCCTTGTTCTCCATGGCGCCCATGTTGAAGAAGGACACGGCGACGATCATGAAGATGTCGAGGTCGTATTCGCGGCCGAACGCTTCTTCGTCCCAGCGCATCGAGCGCTTGAGCGCGCCCATGGCGTAGTCGGCGCGGCTCTCCTTGCCGGGCTCGACGTAGATCTTCAGCGCGACCTTGCGGCCGGACATGGTGGTGAAGGTATCCTCCACCACGCCGAGCACGCCGCCGACCAGCGCGAACAGGTAGCTCGGCTTCGGGAAGGGATCGTGCCACACCGCGAAGTGGCGGCCGCCGGGGAGTTCGCCGGAGTTGACGAGGTTGCCGTTCGCGAGCAGCACCGGCGCTTCGGCCTTGTCCGCCTCGATGCGGGTGGTGAACACCGCCATCACGTCGGGCCGGTCCGGAAAATATGTGATGCGGCGGAAGCCTTCGGCCTCGCACTGCGTCGTGTAGGCCTTGCCCGAGCGATAGAGGCCCATCAGCTTGGTGTTGGCCGTGGGATCGAGCTCCGTCTCGATGTCGAGCACGAAGGGACGGTTCGGCGGCTGCAGGATGGTGAGGCCGTCCGGCGTCGCGACGAAGGCGTCGGCGGCGAGCGGCGTGCCGTCGACGGCGACGGAGCGCAGCACCAGCTCGTCGCCGTCGAGCACGACGGGCGCCGGCGCTGCGGCCTCCGGGTTCGGCGCGAGCTTGAGCTTGGCGCGCACCCGCGTGCGGGTCGCATCGAGCGCGACGATCGAGGTCGACCGTCTCCACCAGCCAGTCGGGCGGGCGATAATCGGCAAGGCGGACGGGGACGGCCTGTTCTGTGCGCATGATTTCACCGGGGGATCACGGGAGACATGCCCTGATCTAAGCGGTCTGCCGGCGATTGCATAGGGCTGCCTGCGGGCCGGCCCCGCGCGCCTCCACTTTCGAAGAATCCTGGAGTACGATCGCAACCACGCCGCATCCGCATGAGCTGCGCTCCCCGCGCTGCGTCCGACGCGGCCAGGGAATGACATGACACGGAAGATTCCTCGATCTCGGCGCGCGACTGCTGATCGGCGTCGGCCTGTTGCTGGCCTTTGGCGGCGCCGGCCTGAAGGCTCAGGAGAGCCGGCCGGCCCGCTCGGCTGCAGCCGCCGCGCCGCCCTACAACATCGTGTTCGTCATCGTCGACCAGCGGGCGCACCGGCTGTTGGCAGGCGCCGACTACACGCTACCGGCCATGGACGCGATCGCGCGCCACGGCGTCACCTTTCAG
This sequence comes from uncultured Alphaproteobacteria bacterium, assembly GCA_963793985.1. Lineage (GTDB taxonomy): Bacteria > Pseudomonadota > Alphaproteobacteria > Rhizobiales > Xanthobacteraceae > JAJPKK01. The sequence goes on from CAWCCG010000025.1 coordinate 113,404, forward strand.
AGCCATTACATCGCCTCGGCCATGTGCTCGCCGTCGCGTGCGGCGCTGCTCACCGGCCAGCCGCCGCAGGTCAATGGCGTCATCGATCAGATGGAATATCCCTATGTGACGAGCCTTCCCCCGGACCTCCCCAACATGGGATCGGTGTTGAAGGGGCTCGGCTACAAGACCGCTTTCTTCGGCAAGTTCGAGATGGACAAGGACCTTCTCGACGTGAAGCCGACGGTCAACTACAGCGCGGCCGCCAAGCCTTACGGTTTCGACGTCTTCAGTGCAGCCGGCGACCTCGGCAGCGCGCCGGAGAGCGGCTATCACAACGATCCCTTCATCGCCGGCGAGAGCGTGCGCTGGCTGCGCGAGAACGCCGCCGCCGCGCGGCGGACCGGCCAGCCGTTCTTCATGGTCTCGAGTTTCCTCAATCCTCACGACGTCATGTACACGGACGCCAACGTTCCGGGCCAGCCGCAGGTGCAGATACCGGTGACGCCGCAGGCAACGCCGCCGCTACCGCGAAACGCAATCTACCAGCGCATGTGGCCGTTTTCGCTGCCGGCGAGCCTTTCGGAATCGCTCACCGCGCCCGGCATGCCGCCGACGTTCATCCAATATCAGAAGGGCTGGAACGGATGGTCCGGAACGATCCCGGCCGATCGCAAGGACATGTGGACCATCTTCTACAACTACTACCTCAACGATATCCAGGACGTCGACGGCAGGCTTCGCGAGATCGTGCAGGCCTTCGACGAAATGGATCTGTGGCGCGACACGGTGATCGTCTTCACCGCCGATCACGGCGAAATGGGCGGCGCCCATGGCGGCATCAAGGGCAAGGGGCCGTTCCCCTACGAGCAGAACGCCCATGTGCCGCTGCTCATCGCCCATCCGGCCGCCAAGGCCGGCGCGACGACCGCGGCGCTCACCAGCCATCTCGATCTGCTCCCGACCTTCGTCGGACTGACGGGGCTGCCGGAGGCGAGGCGGCCGGCGGCGGTCGGGGCGCTGCCGGGCCATGATTTCTCGGGCCTGCTCGCGAATCCTGAGCGCGCGAACGCGACGACGGTGCGCCCCGGAGTGCTCTTCAATTACGTCGGACCGGCCACGGTTGATGGAGATTACCTGCGCGAATGCATGGACGCCCAGTTCACGCACAAGTCACGAGCCGCCGTTGAGCCAGGCGAAGCTCGATGCCCGCGGCTTCGTCTCCTTCGCGTTCGACGGACGCTACAAGTTTGCCCGCTATTACAGCCCGAAGGCGTTCAACACGCCGCGGACGCTGGATGATATTTTCAAGGACAACGACGTCCAGCTGTTCGACCTCGCGAACGACCCCGAGGAGATGCGCAACCTCGCGCTCGAGCCGGAGGCGAACCGGGCGACGATCCTGCGGATGAACGCGCTTTTGAACGATCTGATCACCAAGGAGGTCGGCGTCAACGACGGGCGCTTCATGGCCAAGGCCCTGGCCGCGAAGTGAGTCCCCTCGTCACCGCGCCGGACCGGCTTTAGGAAGAGAATTGCCCGACGACCCGATAGAAGCGGATTTCGAGACGTTCCTGCGCCGATGGGCGGACGAGCGCATCTGGGCGGTCGACGATTTTCTCGACGATGAGGATCGGCGCTACATGGAGGAGCGGCGGGCGCTCGAGCTCATCGTGCTCGCGAAAGAAAAAGGATTTCGCGAAGAGCTCACGACCCTCGCGAAATCCCACGGAAGCGTGCTCCAATACGTGAAGCACTTGTTCTTCAAGGCGAGCATTAGCGGCCGGTCCGGCGCTCCAGGGTGAACGAGCGCTACGGCCACGCTCAATGCGCCGGCGCAAACACCGAGAAGCCCTGCTTGGCGAAAGCGCGATCGGCGGCCGGCGAGGTCTCCATATAGTTGAGGAATGCCCGGGCATCGGCGCTCGTCGAATCTTTCGTCAGCGCGACGGGGTAGATGATCGGCGGATGGGTGTCGGCGGGGAACGTGCCGACGATCTTGACGGTGGGATCGGACGCGGCGTCGGTCTGGTAGACGATGCCGAGCGGCGTCTCGCCGCGCGCGACCAGGACGAGCGCGGCGCGCACGCTGTCCGCCTGGGCGATGTTGTCCTTGACGCTGTTCCACACGCCGAGCTTTTCGAGCGCCGCTTTGCCGTACTTGCCGGCCGGCACCGCATCGACGTTCGCCATGGCGAGCCGGCCACCCTTGAGCAGGGCGGCGAGATCGAAGCCGGGCTTGATGTCGGTTGTGACGTTCGAGTCCTTCGGCGCAATGAGAACGAGCTTGTTGCCGAGCAGGTTCACGCGAGTGTCGTTCTTGATCAGGCCCTTCTGCTGGCCGTAATCCATCCAGTCGAGGTCCGCCGAGATGAAGATGTCGGCCGGTGCGCCCTGTTCGATCTGCTTGATCAGCGTGTTGCTCGCCGCGTAGGAGATCACGACCTTTTTGCCGGTCTCGCGCTGCCACTGCGCGGCGATGTCGTCGAGCGCGTTCTTCATGCTCGCGGCGGCGAACACCAGCACGTCGCGGCCTTGCGCCGCCGCTTCGATCGTGCCGACGGCGAAGGTCAGCAGAAGTGCGGTGGGGAGCGCGAGCCAAGAGCGCCTCGAGACAATCATTGCAGCCTCCGGTTTCGCTGTATTCATCGCAACATATCGACCAGAATCCGACGCAGAAAGCAATCGCCGGACCGGCACAATTTGTCGCAAGCCTTGCCGTTGTGGTGATGCATTCATTTCCCGTGCCAGGAACTTTTGTCGGATCTCCGACAAACGCGGACGTGACAATACTGCGGCAGACAGATGTGTGATGCATTCGCGCAGCGCTCCGAGGGCGGTAGCAAGAGCTGTTCTTGCTTTGAAAGGGATGGCTTGTAGCCCGCATGAGCGCAGCGATATGCGGGGCGCCGTCTTTCAATATTGGGGCTTCTTCCCGGATGTCGCTTCGCTCATCCGGGCTACGTTCACTCCGGCTTGATGTTGGCGGCCTTGATGATCGGCCACCATTTCTCGATCTCTGCGCGCTGCAGGGCGCCGAGCGCGGCCGGGGTCTGCTGGTCGCGCGGCGGGATGTCCTGGCCGAGATCGGCGAGGCGCGACCGCACGGCAGGATTGCCGAGCGCGTCGACCACGGCGGCGTTGAGCTTCGCGATCACCGCCGCCGGCGTTCCTGCGGGTGCCCACAGTGCGGTCCACACCGCGATGTAGAAGCCCGGCAGCCCGGCCTCGTCGACGGTCGGAACATCCGGCGCCGAGGCGAGCCGCTCCTTCGCGGTGACGGCATAGGCTTTGATCGTTCCGTTGCGCAGCTGCGGCAGCGAGTTGGCCGCCTGGTCGAACATCATGTCGATCTGGCGCGAGACGAGGTCCTGCATCGCCGGGCCGGCGCCGCGATACGGCACGAACACGAAGCGCGCGCCGGTGTTGTTCTGGAAATAGACTGCGGCGACGCGATGGGACATCGACGCCATCCCGACCGACACCTTGCCGGGATTGGGCTTGAGCCATCGGATGAGCTCGCGCAGATCCTTCGCGGGGATCGCGGTGTTGCTGACGATGAATTCCGGATTGGTGGCGATCAGCGCCACCGGCTCGAAATCCCTGAGGAGATCATAGGGCAGCGTATAGGCCGCACCGTTGAGCACGTGGGTGCTCCACTGGCCGATGCTCAGCGTGTAGCCGTCCGGCGTCGCGCGCGCGACGCGCCCGACGCCGATGCTGCCGTCGGCACCGGTCACGTTCTCGATGATGACGGTCTGCCCGAGCGATACCCGCATGCGCTCCGCGACGATGCGCGTGATGGCATCGGTCGGGCCGCCGGCAGCGAAAGGTACCACCAGGGTGACCGGACGCGTCGGGAAGGACTGCGCGGCTGCGCCCGCAGCCCATTGCGCAGGCCATGGCCAGAACCAGAGCGGCGAGTAACCTGCGATTCGTCACGTCAGCCTGCCTGCACGTGGGGGACTGCCGGGGACTCTAGGGCCTTTTCCTCGCGTGGTCGACGGGAAGAGCGTGTCAGGAAACAATGACTCCGCAAAGACACCGCCCGGTGGCAACGCGGGGTCGGTTCGGCTAGACTCGAATCGAGACGCGGTGCTTCGCGCACCCTGCTGCGCGTCCGAGGCTGACGGACGCTCGATCAAGAACGAAGTTTCGGCCGAACGGAGGGATCGACATGAAGAAATCGGATTACGTCTGCGCCGCCATCGCCGTCGTGCTGCTCGGCGGCGCCGCCCTGCTTCAGCTGCCGGGCCGTGAGGCCGCCGCCCAGGCCGGCGGCGTCTACGTCAATGCGGTAGACCTCGACATCAAGCCGGGCGACATGCCGAAGTTCCTCGAGGCGGTGAAGGAGAACGGCGCCAACGCCGTGAAGGAGCCGGGCTGCCGCGAGTTCAATATCCAGGTTCTGGCGAAGGACCCGAACCACGTGTTTCTCTACGAGGTGTACGACAACGAGGCGGCACTGACGGCGCACCGCGCCACCGACCACTTCAAGAAATTCGCCGCTGCGACGGCGGACATGGTGGCCAAGCGCGAAGTGCGCGCCATGTCGCCGATCGCGTTCAACGCCAAGGGGCATTGATCACGTTTCGGGCCGCCATACCACGGCGGCCCGGACTTTCCTGCGGCCAGCTCTTCAAGCGCGAACCGGCACAACGCCGCCCCCCAAGATCGAACGGGGGGGCGAAGTAGGCTCGTTCACGCCCGCGGCTCGGCGTGGCCGACCACCCGTTTGACGGCGGGAAAGCGGCGCCGTAGCGCGCGTTCGAGCTCGTCGACGAGCTCATGAACATCGCCGACGGTGCGGGCGGGATCGACGTCGCAGTGGAAGTTCACGATCTGGCCGTGGTCGGTGTTGCGCACGCGCACGTCGTGCACGTTGCGCACCGCGCCGGTCGCCGCCGCGAGTTCGGCGAGCCCGCGCGTAATTGCGGCGAGGTCGGCGGCGGCGGCGTCGCGCCCGGCGCCCTCCGACTGCAGCGGCTCGATGTGGGTCTCGACCTCGACGACGGCTGGAATGTCCTGGCGGATCGCGGCTTCGAGCCCGTCAGCAATGTCGTGGGCCGCGCCGAACGGCAGGCCTCCGTCCACCTCGAGATCGAGCGAAATCGTGAGCCCGCCGGGGATGGCATTGATCGTCACGTGGTGGACGGCGAGGCCGCGGTTGCGGGCGATCACCATCACCCGTTCCATCACGGTCTCGTCGTCGAGCGCGCGCGCCATCACGTTGACGCCGATCTCGGCGTTGGGCAGCGCAGAGCGCACGGCGGCGCCGATGTCCTCCTTGAGCGCCTCGATGCGGTCGAGCGGCAGCGTGCGGCTCGCGGCGACGTCGATCTCGCCGACCACGGTGCCGCCGACCTGCCGGGTCCGTACCCGCTCGACCGAGGCGACGTTGCCGACCTTGCGTGCGATCGCGCCGATGCGCTCGGCGACCCCCGCCGGCGCGGTATCGGTCAGCGCGTCGATGGTTCGGCGCCCGAGCTGCCAGCCCGCGTAGCAGACGACCACGGCCACCACCATCGCGGCGGCGGAATCCGCCCACGAATAGCCGAGCCGGATGCCGACGAGGCCGACGAGAACCGCCGCCGACGACCACAGGTCGGAGCTGAAATGCAGCGCGTCGGCTTCGAGCGCCGGGCTCGCAGGTGTCGATGGCGACCTTCGTGAGCACGCGGGCGCGGAAGAAGTCGACCACGATCGAGGCGATGATGATGCCGAATGCGAAGATCGTCGCCTCGACGGGATGCGGGTGATCGCCGATCAGCCGCTGGCCCGATTCCCACATCACCACGCCGGACAGGATGAACAGCAGCGCGGTCTCGGCGAGGGCGGCGACGTTCTCGATCTTGCCGTGGCCGTATTGATGGTCCTGATCCGCCGGCTTGTCGGCCCAGCGCACGGCGAAGTAGGTCATCACCGTGGCGGCGAGGTCGATCAGCGAATGGGCCGCCTCGGAGAGGATCGCCAGCGAGCCGGTCAGCACCCCGACCACGGCCTTGCCGAGGGTCAGGGCGCCGGAGGCGGCGATCGAGCCGAGTGCGACACGTTCCTTCAGGCTCGTCATGCGACCTCATCCGGACGTGAATTCGATTCACATTGCGATTATAGCAGGACGGCCGGACGTGCCGATGACGGCCGCCCGCCGCGGAGGAGAGATGGAAAAGGTCGAGATCAGGCCGGGCGTATGGATGGCCTATGAGGACCACTGGTTCGGCGCGCCGTGGACGACGCCGCAGACCGTGGTGATGATCCATGGCAATTCGGAATCCTCGCGGGCATGGACGCAATGGGTGCCGCATCTGGCCGGCAAATACCGGGTGGTACGCCCCGATTTGCCGGGCTTCGGCGCCTCGACGGAACCTCCCGGCTACGGCTGGAGCGCGCCCGAGCTCGCCGCCGACATTGGGCGCTTTCTCGATGCCCTTGCGATCGATGCCTGCCACCTGATCGGCGCCAAGTATGGCGGCTCGGCCTGCATGCAGTTCGCTGCCGGCAACTCCCGACGCCTGAGGTCGCTCTGCCTGTTCGGCTCGCCGTTCCGCGGCAGCGGCAGCGGCAATGCCGATGCCATCCGCACCAAGGGCGTGCGGCAATGGGCGGAGGAGACCCAGCGCGCGAGGCTCGGCAGCGATGCGCCGGACGCACAGGTGCGCTGGTGGACCGACGAATTGATGGGCAAGACCAGCGTGCGGGCCGCCTACGGCGCGTCGTCGGCCCGTATCGACATGGATCTCGACGCCCTGCTGCCGCGCATCACCGTCCCGACGCTGATGGTGACGACGCAGGAAAGCGGCCTGCAGTCGATCGCGACTGTGGAACGCCACGCCGCGCGCCTTCCCGACGCCGAGGTGATCGTGCTGCCGGGCGACAGCTATCACATCGCGGCGTCCGCGCCTGATCTCTGCGCGCAGCATGCGCTGCGGTTCATCGATGCGGTTGCGGAAGCACGCCGCCCGGCACGCAATCTCGCACCGGCATCCGTTGGGAATTGACATGAGAGCTCTCGATCATTCGGCCATCGAAGATGGCGAGGCGTCCCCCGGGGGAACGACCCGCCGCACCTTCGTCGGCGGCGCAGCGTCGTTGGTCGCGGTTGCGGCCACGCTGGCGCCGGGGCGCAGCGCCGCCGAGACATGGCCGAGCCATCCGGTGCGGATCGTCGTGCCGTTCGCGCCGGGCGGCGGCGCCGACATCATCGCGCGCATGCTGGCGCCGCGCCTGCAGCAGCAGCTCGAACAGTCGTTCTTCGTCGACAACCGTGCCGGCGCCGCCGGTCGTATCGGGGCAGGCGCCGTGGCCAAGGCGGAGGCCGACGGCCACACCCTGCTGATGACGACGGAATCCTCGATCGTCATCGCCCCGCATATGGGCGTGCGCCATGACTTACGTCCCGCTCAAGGACTTCGCGCCGGTCTCGCTGCTCACCCGCAATCCCGTCGTGCTGGCGGTGAACCCCTCACTCGGCATCGATTCGCTCAAGGACTACATCGCGCTCGCTCGCGCGAAGCCCGGGCAAATGTTCTATGCCTCCTCGGGCGCAGGCGGGCCCAACCACCTCGCCGGCGAGATCTTCAAGCAGATGGCCGGCCTCGACATCACCCACGTGCCCTATCCGGGGACGGGCGCCGCGATCCCCGCGGTGATCTCCAACCAGGTCGGCGCGATGTGGGGCTTTCTCGCCGGCCTGTTGCCGTTCATTCGCTCCGGCAGCCTGAAGGCGCTTGCGATCGGGTCGCGCGAGCGTTCGCCGGCCTTGCCGGATGTGCCGACTGTCGCCGAAGCCGGGGTCCCCGGTTACGAAGCCTCATCCTGGATCGGCCTCCTGGCTCCCGCCGGGACGCCGCAACCGGTCGTGACCAGGCTGTGGGAGGCGGTCAACGTCGGCATGCAGGACCCGGCGGTGCGCGATCTCTTGGTGCGCGACGGCTCGGAGGTCGTCGTCAGCACGCCCGAGGCTTTCCGCCGGGTGATCCAGGAGGACGACGCCAAATACGCCAAGCTCTCGGGCCTGCTGGCCACGACCAAATAACAAGACCAAGTAACGGGACCGACACGATGGACGCAACTTCGCCGACCAGAGCGCTCGCCACCTTCGCGGCGGAGTTCGATCCGCGCGATCTGCCGGACGCGGTGCGCGAGAAGCTTGGCTGGCTCTTTCTCGACTTTCTGCGCGTCGCCTCTATCGGCGCGCGGCTGCCGTGGAGCGAGTGGGCGAGGGGCTACGTCGCGACCGTCGCGTTGCCGGGCGCGTCGCGCGTGCTGTTCTCCGCCGACGCTCTCAATCCCGAGCACGCAACCTTCATGAACGTCACGTTTTCGTCGAGCTTCGACGGCGACGATACCCATGTCGGCGCGATGCTCCATCCTGGCGCCGCCACCTGGGCGGCAGCGCTCGCGGTTGCCGAGCACGTCGATGCGTCCGGGCCGGAGGTGCTCGCCGCGGTGGTCGCGGGCTACGAGACCATCATCCGCGTCGGCCTCGCCGTGCAGCCGAGCCACTTCAAGCGCGGCTTCCAGAGCACCGGAACCTGCGACGGATTCGGTACTGCGGCGGCGGCGGGCCGGCTCCTGTTCCCCGGCAAGGATGCCGCCGAGCGGATCGTCGAGGCGCTCGGCCTCGCCGGTGGCTACCCGAGCGGCATCGCGCAATTCTACTTCTCCGGCTCCTCGGCGAAACGCATCCAGGCGGCACATGCGGCGCAAAGCGGCGTCGCCGCGGCGCTGCTCGCGAAGAACGGTTTCACCGGTCCGCCGGACATCCTCGAAGGCGCCGGCGGCTTCGCCCGCGCCTATGCCGACGGCTGGAATCCGGCGCTCATCGAGGATGGCCTCGGCACAAACTTCCACCTGATGGATGTTCTGGTGAAGTCGCATGCGGCGGCCGCGCGGGTCGCCGCCGGGATCGACGCGATGCTGGCGCTGCGCCGCCAGCATGATTTTGCGGCCTCCGACATCGCGAGCATGCATCTCGGCATTCCCCGCATCATCCAGGGACGCCTCACCAACAAGCACCCCGCCGACCTGCAGGCGGCGCAGATGTGCCTGCCGTTCAGCGTCGCGCTCGCGGCGAAGATCGCGCTGCCGCCCGGCCGGATGCCAGCGCTCGGCGTCGCCGACTATGAGAAGGGAATGGGAGACCGCGCCCTCTACGATCTCGAGGAGCGCACCACGCTCGATCTCGACGACGAGGTCGAGGCGGCGAGCAACGCGCTGTCGACGGCGGCGAAAGTGAGCGTTGTCCTGCGCGACGGGCGCAACTTCGCGCTGCTGGTTCCGGCCCCGAAGGGCAGCGCGACGAATCCTTTCACCGCCGACGAGCACGAGCGGCGGTTCACCCAGGAACTGTCGCGCCGCATCCCGGCCAAGGTTTGCGCCGAGATCGTGCGGATGTCGAAGGACCTCGACAGCCTCGACCCGCGCTGGCTCGGCCGTGTGCTCGGCGAGGACCCGGCGGCGGGCGGGTAGGGGGCTTACGCGCGCGTTTGCGGCCCAATCGGGCGGAATTGTCAACGAGTTGCCCAATTGGCCGCCGTGTCACATCTCCGCTATCATGGGGCGATAGTCGGCGTTGCACGTTGAGGCGTGGGGGCGGCGGGCTTCGGCCCGCGTGTCGATCCGGTTTCGCGAGGTGCCTATGACGCTCGATCCGGTTCTGCTGTCGCGCCTGCAATGGGTGTGGGTGATCTCCTGGCACATTATCCTGCCCGCCTTCACCGTCGGGCTCGCGTCCTACATCGCGGTGCTGGAGGGCCTCTATTTCTTCACCGAGCGGCCGATCTGGTTCCGGCTGTCGGGGTTCTGGACGAAGCTGTTCGCCGTCTCGTTCGGCATGGGCGTGGTGTCCGGCATCACCATGCCGTTCCAGTTCGGCACCAATTGGAGCCGCTTCTCGGACATCACCGCCAACATCATCTCGCCGTTGCTCGCCTACGAAGGCCTCACCGCCTTCTTTCTGGAAGCATCGTTTCTCGGCGTGCTGCTGTTCGGGCGGCGGCTGGTGCCGCGATGGATGCACTTCTTCGCCGCCATCATGGTGGCGGTGGGAACGCTGTTCTCCTCGTTCTGGATTCTCTCGACCAACAGCTGGATGCAGACACCCGCGGGCTTCACCTTTACCGACGACCGCTTCTTTCCGGCCGATTGGCTTGCGATCATCTTCAATCCGTCGTTTCCGTTCCGCCTGACCCACAACGTCAATGCGTTCTACATCACCACCGCGTTCGTGGTGATGGGTGTCGGCGCCTGGCTGCTGCGCCGCGAGCGGTCGGTGGGCGAGGCGAAGATCATGATCGCGATGGCGCTCGATCTCCTGATCATCCTGGTGCCGCTGCAGTTCTTCTTAGGCGACATGCACGGGCTCAACACCCGCGAATTCCAGCCGGCGAAGCTTGCGGCGATCGAAGGACGCTACGACACCGCAGCGCCGGCGCCGCTCACGCTGTTCGGCATTCCCGACGACGAAGCGGCGACGATGCGGTTCGCTATCGACGTGCCCTATCTCGGCAGCATCGTGCTCACCCACAGCCTCGACGGCAAGATCGTCGGCCTCAAGGATTTTCCGGTGGAGGACCGTCCGCCGGTGGCGGCGCCGTTCTTCGGCTTCCGCATCATGGTGGGGATCGGCATCATCATGCTGGCGATCGTCGTCGCCGGACAGATCATGCGGCGCGGTGGGCTGCGCTACCGTTCGCGCTGGTTTCTGCTTGCCTGCCAGGCGGCGGCGCCGCTTGGCTTCGTCGCGGTGATCGCCGGATGGGTGACCACCGAGGTCGGGCGCCAGCCGTGGACCGTGTACGGCCTGCTGCGCACCGTCGACTCGGTGTCGCCGTCACTGACCGGCACCGACGTCGCGATCTCGCTTACGCTCTACGTCGTCGTCTATCTCATCATGTTCCTGACCGGCATCGCCTTCATGGCGATGATCGTGCGCCGTGGCATCGACGACGGGGAGGGCGAGCTCGACGAGGCCGAGGCGAGCCGTCCGGTCCGGGCGTTCGCCGGAGCGGCGACGCCGCCGACGACGGCTGCACCGGCCGCGCCGCCGCCGGCGCCAGCGACGGGAGGGGCGCCATGATCCTCGACCTCGTTCCGATCTGGACCCTGATTCTCGGGCTTGCCGTATTCTATTACGTCGTGTTCGACGGCTTCGACCTCGGCGTCGGCATCCTGTCCGGCTTCGCACGGACGGAGTGGCGCCAGCTGATGATGAACTCGGTGGCGCCGATCTGGGATGGCAACGAGACTTGGCTGGTGCTCGGCGGCATCGGGCTGATGGCGGCGTTTCCGCTCGCCTTCGCGATCATCATTCCGGCGGTCTACTTCCCGATCATCGTCATGCTGCTCGCGCTGGTGTTCCGCGGCGTCGCGTTCGAGTTCCGCTTCAAGCAGCGCGCCCTGCAGGCCATGTGGGGCATGGCCTTCTGCCTCGGCTCGACGGTCGCGACGTTCGCGCAAGGGGTGGTGCTCGGCGCCTTCATCCAGGGGTTCAAGGTCGATGGCCGCCACTTCGCCGGTGGCTCGTTCGATTTTCTCACGCCCTTCGCGATTCTGACCGGCATTGCGCTCATGTTCGGATACGGCCTGCTCGGCGCCGGCTGGCTCATCATGAAGACCGAGGGCGAACTCCAGGCCTGGAGCCGGCGCGCCGGGCGCGTCTGCCTTATCGGCGTCGGGCTCGCCGTCGTCGCGGTAAGCATCTGGACGCCGCTCGTCGATGCGGGCATCGCGCAGCGCTGGTTCTCCTGGCCCAACATCGCGTTCCTGTCGCCGGTGCCGGTCGTGACCGCGGTACTCGCGGCGCTATGCTGGTATGCGTTCGGCAGCCGCTTCGAGCCGCTGCCGTTCCTTTCCGCGATCGGGCTGTTCCTGATGTCGTTCATCGGCATCACCATCAGCCTGTGGCCGATGATCGTGCCGCATCACTACACCCTGTGGGAAGCTTCGTCGTCGCCGAGCACGCAGGCCTTTCTCCTGATCGGAACGCTATTCCTGCTGCCGGTGATCCTGATGTACACGGCCTGGTCCTACTGGGTGTTTCGCGGCAAGGTGCGCTCGGATATCGGCTATCACTGACGCACTTCGACGCAACGCGGTCGATCCGGCAGGCTCGAACGCGATGTGCCGATCTACGGCGTCGTCGAACGCTCGGGCATGCCCGCGCTACGCAAGCCGTCCTTCAGGCGCTCGAAGCCCAGCTGATAGCGCGGGCTCGTCAAGTCCCAGCGGCACCGGCGACACGCGGCGAAAATTCGCTACCGTTTCGCCAGGGCGCAGCCGATTGTATTGCTCGAGCTCTCCCCGCGCCTCGTCCACGCGGCTGAGCAGCGCGTAGGCCGCGGCGAGAAAGGCGTGCGGACTGAGCGCGTTCGGATTGGCATCGAGCGCCATGCGCAGAAATCGGATCGCCTCATTGTCCCGCCCGAGCAGGATCAGTGTGTGTCCCCGGCCGTCCAGCCAGGTCCATCGGCCGGGGTCGCGCGGGCCGAATCCATCGGCCTTGGCGAACCAGCCGAGCGATTGCTCCAGCCGCCCGAGATACATGTTCGACAGTCCGATTTCCTTGTAGGCCCAAGGCTCGCCGGGATTCTCGGCGATCACCGCCTCCGCCGCCATGATGGCGTCGTCGAACCGACCCTGGGCGCGCAACAGCGCGGTCTTCGCCTTCAAGGCGAGCAGCGCATGCGGATCGGTTCTGAGCGCGCGCGTCAGGAGCACATCCGCAAGGTCCAATCGGTCCGCGTTGCCGGTGTCATGGTAGCCGTTGAGGACCTCGAAAATGTGCGTCGTCGCGATGCCGGCCAGGGCCTCTGGATTGTCCGCTTCGATCTCGACGGCCTGCACGAAGAGCTGGCGCGCCTGCGCCATCGTCACCTTCGACGTCGGGCGGTTGATGAGCGCCTTGGCGCGCAGGACGAGGTCGTGGGCGCTCTCGGCTCTCTCCCGCTCGCTGCGGCGCGCTTCGCTCTCGATCATCTTGAGGCCGATCGTGCGCGACAGCCGCTCGACGATATCGTCCTGCACCTCGAGCATGTCGCTTCGCTTCAAATCGAAACGCTCGGCCCAGAGGTGACCGCCGGTGTCGGTGTCGATGAGCTGTGAATTTACCCGAACGAGCTCTCCGTCGGGCAGCACGCTGCCCTCGACCACGTAGCGCACGTCGAGGGCACGGCCGATCTGCCGCACGTCGGCGGCCTTGCCCTTGTAGGCAAATGCGGTGTCGCGGGAGACGACGAAGCTGCCGGGGATTGCCCGGGACAGATCGGTCGTCAGGCTTTCGGTGATGCCGTCCGCGAAGCGGTCCTGCTGTGGATCGCCGCTGAGGTTCAAGAACGGAAGCACGACGATCGACATGGCCGGATGGGCGGTCTTTGCGCCGGCTCCCGACGGGGTCGAAATCGCAGTCGAAGAAGCGGCAGCGAGCGTCGCGGCGGGGCCTTGCGCGTCGTGGCGCGCAGAAAGCAGCCACCAGCAGGTCGCCGCGGCACCGAGGACGATGGCTGTCGCAAGCATGCCCAGGCCGAGTCGATGCCGGAAGACGACGGCTCGCACGCGGGAGGCAAGCACTGTCGGAACCGCGGAGCGGCTCGTCTGATGCTGCGGGCCGTTTGAAACGTTCGATGGCGCGGCGGTGCGCGCCGCGGCCTCATCGAGTTCTATCCGGTAGACCCTGACCGGACGCGCGATGTTCTTGAGCCGATGCTCGCCCGTATCCTCGAAGGCGAGAGACAGCTTGCCCTGCACGTCCTCGTGCACGCGGCCGGACACGCAGATTCCACCCGGCGTCGCCAGCGCCTCGAGGCGCGCCGCGACGTTGACGCCGTCGCCCCACATGTCGCCGCGGTCGATGAGAATGTCGCCGACGTTGATCCCCATGCGGAATTCGATCCGCTCGTGCGCGGCGATCCCGGCATTGCGCTCCGCCATGGCGCGCTGCAGCTTCACGGCGCACTGGACGGCGTCGACGACGCTTGCGAACTCGGCGAGAATGCCGTCGCCGGCGATCCGCACGATGCGCACGTCGTGGCTTTTGATGGTCGGTTCGACGACCGCATCCCAGTGCGCCTGCAGTCGGGTCGAGCGTACCGAGCTCGTCGGCACCCACGAGCCGGCTGTAGCCGGCAACGTCGGCCGCCAGGATGGCTGCAAGTCGCCGGTGTTTCGGCCCACTGGCCCCGACGTCGGAACGCTCGCCCTGGCCCTGCGACGGGTCGGTTCCCGGTCGCGGAAAAGGGAAAGGGGCGACAAGCGACGCAAGCCGCGGGTCGCGGAGCGATTTGCTCATGCCTCTGCCTCCGATCGTCGAGATAAAGTGGGTCATGTGGATCATTCACCGCCTCTCGAAAGGCGGCTCTCGAGCGGTTCCCTTTCTGGCTGATGAGGCCGATGCAGGAAGAAGCAACTCGCAAATTTAGCGTTTGTCGGCGCTGGTGAATGTGAACTGGCTCACACACGCCGGCCGCGATGTGCGGCGATCGAGAATTGGCGAATGACAAGACATGAACCGTTCGTGCCCGACGCAAGCCGTCGGGTTCACCGCTGTCGGTTGTTTTCGCGGCGAGCTGCGGGTCGATGCCGGCCAGCGCTGACATCCCACTCGGGCGCGGCGTGTTCAGCGTGGGCACCGGTCGGCTGGTGCTCTGGCGGTTGACCAACAAAGGCAAGTACCCCACCCTGACCGGGTCGGGAGGGAACATCTCGAAGCGTACAGGCGGTACCACCAGAAAAACGAAACAAGGGGAAACGCATGCGAGGAGGCAGGACCATCCTCAGGATCGCCGGGCTTTCGGCACTCGCGCTCGCGGCCGTGCTCGGCCAGCGGGTGGCCGCGGAGGAAATTGCGGTCGGCAATTACGGCGTCGCTGCCAACGGCATGCCGTTCGGCGTCGCCCGCGCCAAAGGCTACTTCAAGCAGGAAGGCATCAACGTCAGCGGGATCATCACGTCGGCCGGCGGCGGCACCTCGCTGCGCAACATGCTCGCCGGCGGCGTTCCCTACGGCGAGGTCAATCCCGGCGTCGTCGTCGCCGCGATCCAGCAGGGCGCCGACCTCAAGGATCGTCAGCGACAACGTGCTGACCGTCGCCGAATTCGTCTGGGCGGTGAAGCCGGACTCGCCGATCAAGACGATCAAGGACTTCAAGGGCAAGAAGATCGGCTACACCAATCCGCGCTCGACGAGCCAGGCGCTCGCGATGCTGCTGCTCACCAAGGCGGGGCTCAAGGCGGACGACGCCGAGCTCGTGAAGACCGGCGGGTTCGGCGAAGGCGTCGCCGCGCTCGAGACCGGGCAGATCGACGTCGCGCCGATCACCGAGCCGCTGTGGTCGCAAGTCCAAGGACAAGTACCGCGCGGTGGCGCGGGCGAGCGACGTGCTGCCGCCGCTCGACAACGTCGTCGGCGTGACGACGGTGAACATGGCCGACAAGCGCGGCGACTTCATCCGCGCGGTGATCCGCGCGCGGCGCCGGGCCGTCGAGTTCATGATCGCCAATCCCGACGAGGCCGGCGAGATCGTCGCCAAGGAGTACAACATCGCGCCGGACGTCGCGCGCAGCGCCGTGCGCAATCTGACCACCAGCAAGACCAAGGGCGTGCCGTACTGGGGACGGGGCAGATCCATCTCGAGGGCCTGAAGCGGATGATCGAGGTGCAGCGCATGCGTCGGCGCGATCACCGGCGACGTCGACTACGGCAAGATCATCGACACGCGGTTCCTGCCCGACGACCTCAAAGCCATCAAGTGAGGCGGCGGCGCCCGGTTCACGCGGGGCTTCGCGACGTGGTCAAGGTGTTTCCCTCCGCCGCCGGCGGCGTCGGCGTGCACGCGCTCGGGCCGATCGATCTCGACTTGCGCCAGGGCGAGTTCTTCGCCGTCGTCGGGCCGTCGGGCTGCGGCAAGTCGACGCTGCTCGAGCTGATCGCGGGGCTCGCCACCGCGACCAAGGGCACGGTCGACTTCGAGGGCAAGCCGATCGACGGCGAGCGTGCCCGACGGCATCGGCGTCGTGTTCCAGGAGGACGCGTCGCTCCCGTGGCTCACCGTCGCGCGACAACGTCGCCTTCGGCCTGCGCAGGACGAAGCTTTCCGACACGGAGCGCCGCGATCGGGTCGCGCGCGCGCTGCGGCTCATGGGGCTCTCGCGACTTCGCGCAGCAGCTACCCGGCGCAGCTCTCCGGCGGCATGCGCCAGCGCGTCTGCATCGCGCGCACGCTCGTCATGCAGCCGCGGCTGATCCTGCTCGACGAGCCGTTCGGCGCGCTCGACCAGCAGACGCGCCTGCTGATGGGCGACGAGCTGCTGCGCTGTGGCGCGAGACCGGGGCCACGGTCTTCCTCATCACCCACGCGCTCGACGAGGCGACGATGCTCGCCGACCGCATCGGCGTCATGTCGGCGCGCCCGGGACGGCTCATCGACGTCGTCGAGACGCGACTGGCCGCGCGATCGCGACAGCCGGATCGTCGAAGACGCCGAGTTCGGCGCGATCACCGCGCGGCTGTGGCAGACGCTGCGCGAGGAATCGCTGAAGACGATCGGCCGGCCGGCCATGACCGCGGCATGAGCGAAGCTCGCGGCCAACCCGCTGCTGCGCGCGTCGCGATCGTCCTGGCGCTGATCGGTCTGCTCGAGGTGCTGTGCCTCGACCGGCGTCATCGACAAGATCACGATGCCGCCGCCGCATCGCGCATCTCGCGCGACCTCGTCCGGCTGCTGCGTCACCGGCAAGCTCAACGCCGCGATCGTCAAGACGCTCACGAACTGCGTCATCGCCTTCGCGCTCGCCGTCGTCGCGGGCATCGGTGGCGGGCGTGCTCATCCACCGTTCGCGCCTGCTGCGGCAGACGCTCGATCCGCTGTTCGCGACCTACTACGCGATGCCGGTCTTCGCCTTCTATCCGTTGTTCATCGTCATGTTCGGCCTCGGCGACATGCCGCAGATCCTGATCGCCTTCATGCTCGTCGGTGGTCGCGGTGATCGTGAACACGCTGAACGGCCTCGACCGGGTGCCGCCGGTGCTGCTCAAGACCGCGCGGATGGCGCGCATGTCGCCCGTCGAGACCGCGCTGCGGATGACGCTGCCGTCCGCGGCGCCGCATCTCCTGACCGGCGCGAAGCTCGCGGTCGCCTATGCGTTCATCGGCGTCATCGGCTCCGAGTTCATCATGTCGCGCGGCGGCATCGGCTACGAGATCGGCTTCGCCTACACCAATTTCGACAACGCGACGATGTATCCGCTGATCGTGCTGATCCTGCTGGTCTCGGTCGCGATCAACGCGCTGCTCGGCGCTGGGAGCGGCGCCTGCTCGCGCGGCGGGGGCTGCGATGAGCGCGGTGAGGCGCTGCGGGAGCGCGGGCGTGCGCGAGACTGGCCGATGGCGCGGGCCGATCCTGCTGGTCGCGGGACTGCTCGCCCTCTGGCAGCTGCTCTACTGGTGGTCGGCGACGTCGCGCTGCGCTCGCCGCTCGAGACGGTGCGCTACACCGTCGAGCTGTTCGGACGCGAGAGCTTCTGGCCCAATCTCACCGAGACCGCGAGGCCTTCGCGGTCGCGCTCGTCATCTCGGTCGTGCTCGGGCTCGCGATCGGTTTCTGGCTCGGCTTCGACCGCCTCGCCGGCGCGGTGCTCGAGCCGATGCTGGTCGCGTTCTACTCGATTCCCAAGCTCACGCTCTATCCGATCCTGCTGCTCGCATTCGGGCTCGGCATGTCGGCCAAGGTCGCCTTCGGCGTGATCCACGGCGTCATCCCGATCGTCCTGTTCACGCTCGCCGCGGTCGGAAACGTCAAGCCGATGCTGATCAAGACCGGCCGCGTGCTCGGCTTCGCGCCTCGAGATGGTGCGCTGGTGCTGTTTCCGGCGGCGCTGCCGGAGATCTTCACCGGGTTGCGCGTCGGCTTCGCGCTGACGCTGATCGGCTCGCTGCTCGGCGAGATGTTCGCGTCGCAGCGCGGCCTCGGCTACCTGCTGATGAACGCCATCGGCCTGCACAACGTCGACATCATCATGTCGGTGACCTTCATGATCATCGTGTTCGCGGCGACGGTGAGCGCGGCGTTGCTCGCGCGATCGACCGGAGGCTGCATCCGGAGAGGGTGACGGGAATGCGCTCAGGCCGAGCTGGATCGAAGGTGTCGCTCGACTGGGCTCCGGACCGCGTGTACACCATCCTCGGAGCTCGGCTGAGTCGGCTGGGCCCGGTCGCGGGCTACCAATCGGGATTGGCCTGCTTCCGCGCGAGACCCGACAGGAAGATCCCTGAGCGCGACCTTGGCCGGCCAATCTTCGCGGTGTGTTCGGTCTTGAACCCGCTTTCCCGAATGCGCGCCGGCAGCGGCTCGCCGTCGCGG
The DNA here is from genome assembly GCA_963793985.1 of uncultured Alphaproteobacteria bacterium. Lineage (GTDB taxonomy): Bacteria > Pseudomonadota > Alphaproteobacteria > Rhizobiales > Xanthobacteraceae > JAJPKK01. Next base: position 131,740 of record CAWCCG010000025.1, read on the forward strand.
CAAATCTCCCACGCCCAAGGCTTGAACGGCGGCGCGTTCGCCTGGGCCGCGACGAGGTAAACGACGATGCCGTATCGGTCATCCTGGGACATCGTGCGTCCCTCGGCAGCCACCCTGGGCCACCGGAAAAAAGGCCCCGCATTTACGCGGGGCCGAAGTTTAGGGTCTCAACATATGAGAAAAATATATTAGCCGAATCGCCGCGCCTGTTGGTTGCGAATTGGCCACACCTTGCCGAAAGTTTGTGCGAACCGGTTTCACCGCGCTTCGCCTCGCCCTCAAAAAGACAAGCCCCAGCCGTGGGTGAAGTCGGCTGAGGCTTGACGTTGCTGGAGTCTTGGACCGTTGGGCGGATGCCAAGACCATTGGAATATGTTCCAGCGCTGCGTTGTTGCGAAGATGAAAAGATCATCAGCTTCATCTTTCGATGAGGCTTGTTGCAGATGAATCACATCGTCCGCCCTGACGGGCGTGCCATACAAAGAGGCAGCACGAGCGAAGCGCCGCCAATTCATAGAATTATCCAATTTTTCAATGGGATGCCGAAGACCATCTGAGCTGCGGACAAGCTTTTCGCCGCGCAGTCCCCATCATAGGGCAATATTTAATTTATATGCCCGCTTGCGGCTCGGAGATGGCGGTTTCGCGGCGCCTCGGAGCGGCAAGCCGCTAGTTTCGGAAGAAGCAGAACGTCTCGGCCTCCACCTCCCAGTCGCGATCGGGCCAGGCATGGCCGTCGCGCTCGAACAGGACGTAGTTCTCGGCCCTGATCTCCCACTCCGTGCTCACGCAGATTTTGGCGCCCGGCGGCACGTCGAGTTGCACCGGCTTGCCGTAGGGCGAGATGCCGGTGTGCCGGCCGCCATTGGGGAACGAGACGCACTCGGTCCACTTGGGGCGCAGGCAGGTCTGGGCGCCGGCGCGGATGCCGCCAGCGCCGACCACGCCGCCAAAGCGAGCGCGAGGAGGATCGTGCGCGCATGCGCGGTCCCGTCAGGTCGAACGGGACGAGCACGTTCGTCCGCCGCGCCGCACCTGCCGCCGCCGGCAGCCCCGGTTTCGCCCGGGGCTGCGCGGACACGTCTGCGCCACGTGTTTCAGGAGCTGCGCTTCGGCCACACGGCGCCCTGGTCGCCGGCCTTCACCTTGCCGATGCCCTTGTAGTTGAACTTCTGGACGCGCTTACCCTCGTAGGTCTCGGTCGTGTAGATGTTGCCCTTGGAGTCGACCGCGATGCTGTGCACGCCGAAGAACTCGCTGGGCTGGCGGCCGCCGCGGCCGAAGGTGGTGAGATCGGTCAGGGTCTCGCGATCGACGATGCGCACGCGCTCGTTCTGCCCGTCGGTCAGGTAGATGTAGCGCTGCTGCGGGTCCTTGGAGAAGGCGATCTCCCAGGTCGAGCCGGAGGCCATCGTGTCCTTGGCGAAGAACGCCTCCTTCACATAGCTGCCGTCGGTGTGGAAGACCTGCACGCGGTCGCCCTGGCGGTCGCACACATAGAGCAGGCCGTCATTGGCGAGCGCCACGCAGTGCACCGGTGAACGGTACTGCTGCAGGGCGACGGCGTTCGGATCGCGCGGTCCCTGCGGGGCATCGTCCGGCTTGTTGCCGTAGGCGCCCCACCAGCGCTTGATCTTGCCGGTGTCGGGATCGATCACCACCAGGCGCCGGTTGCGGTAGCCGTCGGCGACGAAGCCTTCGTTGGTCTTGGGATCGATGTAGATCTGGGCGACGCGGCCGAAGTTCTCGGGATCGTTGCTGCCGGCATTCTTGCCCTGGTGGCCGGACTGCAGGATGAACTTGCCGTCCACGGTGAACTTGAGGATCTCGGGAATCCTTGGCGCCGTTGCCGCCGAGCCAGACGTTGTTCTGGTGATCGACGAACACGCCGTGCATCGACTCCGGCCATTCATATCCCTGTCCGGGGCCGCCCCAGGCGTGGATCACGTCGCCGTCCGGGTTGAGCGCGACGACCGGCGGGGCCGACCGGCAGCAGATCGAAATCGGCGGATTGAGCTCGGCGCCCTTCTCGTTGTTGTTGAGCGTCGAGCTGCCGCGATGGACGATCCACACATTGTCCTGGGCGTCGATCGAGATGCCGATGGTCATGCCGAGCAGCCACTCGTTGGGCAGCGGCTTCGGCCACAGCGGATCGACCTCGAAGATCGGCGCCTCGACCATGCGGTCCTGCGCGACCGCCGCATTCCGCAGCATCGCCACTCCGGCAAGGCCGACCAGCACCGCCGCCAATCCGGCGCTGCAAAGCAGGGCCTGCTGCCGCAACTGTCTCACCATGTGTTCCTCCCTCGGTTCTCGTTCTCTCATTCCCGGCGCTTCGGGCATCGTACGGATGCCGTGCCGGGTTCTTGCTTTCGTTGGCGCCCGCGAAGGTGCGCCTCACCACTCGCGCTTGACGAATTCCAGGCCCAGCTCCTTCTTGGTCCACAGCACCACCGGCCTGGTGTTGAGAAGTTTGAGCACCGCGGGCTCGATCACCGCCGGATCGCCATTGTCGAGCCGCGCCACCGCGACCACGGCGTCGCACTCGTCGTTGAAGGCGACCGACAGCAGGTTCGGCCCCGAAGCCGACCGGTAGGCGCGGCTGCGCCCGTCCATCCAGGCGACCTTGATCGGACGGCCGCTGCCGACGGGCGCCACATCGCGGCTGAGCAGCGCGGTGTCGGACACGCGCTCGAGCTCGGCATCGTCCGACACGCCGGTCGAGCAGTTGCAGAAGCCGATCTTCGGCCGCAGGAAGACGTCGACCCGTACGCCGCAATCGGCCGGCTGGCACACGAACGCTCGCCCGGCGTTCCATTGGTCCTGCGGAAACGGCCAGGCGGCATCGCTCCACACCGGTTCGAATTTCTGGCCGAAGCTTTCCTGGGGAGGGGGCAGGGCGCGCAAGGCGAGCACCGCCGCCGATCCGGCCATGCAGCCGATGCCGGCGGCGATCGCCGCGGCAGCCGCGAGCTTCATCGCATCCTCCCTGCGGCGCCTTGTCAGCCGTGCTGCGACGATCGTGCGGGCGCTTGTTGCCGTCAAGCTATCATGTTTCGGTGGGCAGCAAAGGGGCGGGGCGGGAGAGCTGGGCGGTGAAGCCGGGCGGCGAAAGCAATGAGCTCCGCCGCCGCAAGCTGGCTGTTTGCCCACAGGGATGCGGCCTGAGAAACCTGATAAAAGGGATCGTGGCGCAAACGCTTTGCAAAACCCCCGGAGGCCCCATGTCGCCCCGCATCAGCTATGTCGACCCCGCGACGATCAAGGACGAGGCCATGCTGGCCGAATTCGACCGCTGCCGCCGCGAGGGGACGCCGCGACCCGAGAGCCAGGCCATCCGCGCCCATGTCCCGGCGACGTTCTGGTCGTTCGCCAACACCTGGCGGGACGTCTTCCACCACGGCGTCGCCGACCACAACATCAAGGAGCTGTGCCGGGTCTACGTCTCGCGCTCGGTTCTGTGCGAGTTCTGCGGCAATCAGCGCTCCATGAAGTCCGCCAAGGCCGGCCTGATCGAGGACGACTACAGCGACCTCATCAACTTCGAATCCTCGGTGCGATACGACGACCGGCAGAAGGCGGCGCTCGCCTACGCCGAAGCCATCACCTGGGACCTGCCGGCCGACGATACGCTGTGGGAACGCCTGCACCGGCATTTCTCGGAGCCGGAGCTGGTGGAGATCGGCTACTTCGTCGCCATCACCATGGGCCAGCAGCGCTGGCTGCGGACGCTCAACATCGAGCATCACCAGATTCTCGCCGGCACCGACGCTTCGATGGCGCCGGGCTTCGAGACGATGGATGCGTTGCAGCGGTCGAAGGCGAGCCCGCAGTACTGGGCCAACCCGAAGGCGACGCCCAAGCCGTCCGCCGCGTGACCGCAGCCGCGTGATCGCGCGTTGCGTCCGACCGGCTCCCATGGATTCCGATTTCATCGTCGAACTGTTTGCGCCGTTCGGCTCCGTCACGGTCCGACGCATGTTCGGAGGCGCCGGGCTGTTTCGTGAAGGCCTGATGTTCGGACTGGTGTTCGACGGCGCGATCTTCCTCAAGGTCGACGACGCGAGCATCCCCGACTTCGAGCGCGAAGGCAGCACGACCCTTCGTCTACACGCTGGCCAAGAGTCCCGGCCGCGTCGGCCGCCATTCGCTGCACTATTGGCGCCTGCCCGAACGGCTCTACGACGATCCCGAGGAGCTGGTATCGTGGGCGCAGCGCGCCTTCGCCATCGCCGAGCGCCGCAAGGAAGGCGCCGCGCAAGCGCGCGGGGCCGGTGTGAAGCGCAAGGGGCCGAGAGACGTCGTGCGGTCGCGCGGTGAGGACAAATCGGCGGAGGACCGGGCGAAAGCGAGGCGCTCCGCGGCGCTTGCAGAGCCGCGTTGGCGGCGCGGCGCTTGTGGAGCGGCGCTAACCGGATGCATATATCGGCAGTCTCTGCCGCAACCTCGGCCGCACACACGGAACATCTCGCTTTGCACGCCGCCGCCCACCGCTTCTGCGTCGCTCCGATGATGGAGTGGACCGACCGTCATTGCCGGTACTTCCACCGCCGGCTGACGCGGCGCGCGTTGCTTTATACCGAGATGATCACGACGGGCGCCGTACTGCATGGCGACCGCGCGCGGCTGTTGCGCTACGACGCCGAGGAGCATCCGCTCGCGGTCCAGCTCGGCGGGTCGGACCCGGCGGCGCTCGCGGCGTGTGCGCGCATCTGCGCCGATGCCGGGTTCGACGAGATCAACCTCAATGTCGGCTGCCCGTCGGATCGCGTGCAGGACGGCCGCTTCGGCGCCTGCCTGATGGCGGAGCCGGCGCTGGTCGGCGAGGGCGTCGCCGCCATGAAGGCGGCGGTCACTATACCCGTCACCGTCAAATGCCGGATCGGCATCGACGACCAGGACCCGGAAGCGGCGCTCGATGCGCTCGCCGATGCGGTGACCGCAGCCGGTGTCGATGGTTTGGTCGTGCACGCCCGCAAGGCGTGGCTGCAGGGCTTGTCGCCGCGCGAGAACCGCGAGGTGCCGCCGCTCGACTATGCCCGCGTCTACCGCCTCAAGGAACGCCACCCCGGGCTCCCGATCATTCTCAACGGCGGGATCGAGACGCTGGAGCAGGCGACGGCGCATCTCGGCCGCCTCGACGGCGTGATGATGGGACGCGCCGCCTACAAGGAGCCGTGGCGGCTTCTGGAGATCGACGGGCTTTGGGGCGAGGCGCCGCCGGCGACCTCCGCGCGCGAAGCGGCCCGTGCCATGCTGCCCTACATCGCGCGCGTGACAGCCGAGGGCGTGCGGCTCAACTCGGTCGTGCGGCACATGCTCGGCCTGTTTGCCGGCGTTCCCGGCGCGCGCGCGTTCCGGCGCCATCTCGCGACTGCCGCGGTGCGACCGGGCGCCGGCGGCGAAGTGCTCGAAGAGGCACTCTCGTTCGTCGCCGACGCGCCGCTGACTGCGAGCGTCGCGGCCTGAAATGTCTTCTCGGGGAGTGATCTGATGTTCGGCGTGCCGGTGGGTGAGCTCGCATTGCTCGCGGCGGCGATCGCCGGCGGCGGCGTGCTCACCGGGCTGCTCGCCGGATTGTTCGGAATCGGCGGCGGCGGCGTCATCGTCCCCATACTCTACGAGGTGTTTCGCGCGCTGGGCGTTGCCGAGGACGTGCGCATGCAGCTCTGTGTCGGCACGTCGCTCGCGATCATCGTTCCCACGACGTTCCGCTCCTATTTCGCGCACCGTGCCGAAGGCATCGGGCTGCACGATGTGGTGCGGATATGGACCATTCCGGCGGTCATCGGCGTCGCGACCGGCGCGGCGATCGCCGCGGTGGCGCCCGGCGCCGTGTTCAAGGCGGCATTCGCGGTCATCGCCGGCACCATCGCGACAAAGCTCCTGTTCGGCCGGGACAGTTGGAAGCTCGGCGACGAGCTGCCCGGCCGCGGGCCGATGCTCGGCTACGGCTATCTCGTCGGCCTGTGCTCGTCGCTGATGGGGGTGAGCGGTGGCTCGGTCTCCAACATGATCCTGACGCTCTACGGCAAGACCATCCACACCGCGGTCGCGACCTCCGCCGGCCTCGGTGTGCCGATCGCGGTCGCCGGCACCATCGGCTTCATGCTGGCCGGGCTGCCGCATCAGGCGCAGCTGCCGCCGTTCAGCATCGGTTACGTGTCGGTCCTCGGCTTCGTGCTGATGGCGCCGATCTCGAGCTTCGTCGCCGGCTACGGCGCGCGGCTCGCCCACGCCACCCCGAAGCGGCGGCTCGAGATCATCTTCGGGCTGTTCCTGGCGACGATGTCGGTGCGGTTTCTGGTGAGCCTGTTTTGAGGCCGGGATCGGCGGCAGCAGCTTTCGCTTGTGATGTTCGCAGGTTCGGTTGATGCAGCGTCAGCCTGCGCGCTCGGCAGGCCGACCCGCAACCCAAAGAGGTTGCCTCGCCTCTCAAAAAAAGTGCGCCCGTCCGCCCGCAGCTAATCCATCGTTAAGCCGACAGAAATATAGAATTTTATAACAATTATTTCTTGGGAAAGAACTATGAACGATCTCAACGATCACGGTCGCCCGAGCGCTACGAGGGCCATCGCGAGTACCACGAGGATTATCCTGAGTACTGCGAGGACTATGAAGCATCCGCCCGCAAGCGAGAGCCCGCGGCCCGGAAAATGCCCACCATCTTTTTGATGGTGGCGGGCGCCGCTCTCCTCGCCGGCACCGGGCTTGGTGTGGTGCTCAGCGGATGGGGTCGCTCGTCCTCGCCGACTCCAGCCCAAGAGCAGTCAAGGCCGGCACAAAAGGCCGAAGCTTCAGCGCCGGCTCCAACCCGCCCATCGGCTCCGGCACCAAATCGCGCGTCGGCAGCGGCGCCCATGATCCTGGCGGAAACGACCGGTACGATTGCCTCGCCGCGTGCCGCACCGGCGCCGGCACCCCAGGCGCCGGTCATGGTCGCCCCGCCGACCTGCACCAATCCGAATGCGATGGGCATCGCCCGTGTGGTCGAGATCGACACCACCGGCGGCCCTGGCTTCGGCTCGCAGCACTTCAAGTCTTACGATTTCCTGAACGATCACGAAGTCGTCTTGACCTTCGATGATGGTCCCTGGCTCGGCCACACGCCGGCGGTGCTCAAGGCTCTTGCCGATCAATGTGTGCGCGCGACGTTCTTCTCCATCGGCAAGCACGCGACCTATTACCCCGACATCCTCAGGAAGGTGGTCGCCGCTGGTCACACGGTCGGCACCCACACCTGGTCCCACATCGAGCTGGAAGGGGTCGTGAAAACCAAAGGACTCGAAGCCGCCGAGGAGGAGTTCGAGAAAGGCGCCAGTGCGGTGCGCATGATGGCCGGCACGCCGATCGCGCCGTTCTTCCGCTTCCCCGAGCTTCGGCATCCGAATGAAATGCTCACCTATCTCGGCGAACGCAACGTCGCGATCTTCTCGGCCGACGTCAATTCCTGGGACTTCAGGATCAAGAAGCCCGAAGAGCTCACCAAGTCCCTCATGGGAAAGGTGCGCAAGGCAGGCAAGGGCATCATCCTGATGCACGATTTCCAGAAGGTGACCTCGATCGCGCTTCCGCAAATTCTCGCCGAGCTCCAGAAGAGATGGCTTCAAGGTCGTGCACATGGTGCCGAAGGAGACGCTCGGCACCCTGCCGCAGTTCGACGAGGCCGTGCAGAAGGAGATCAAGATGCCGGTAGTCCCCAAGCGGCCTCAAGAGGCCGTGGTGCGGACACTCAACCAGTGACGGGCGCGAGGTAAGCGGATAGCCGCCCTGCCGCAGCGCGGATAGCTGGGCGCTCGACGATCGAGCCGACTGCGATGCCGTCGAACGTCACTGCGGCGGCCCGGTTGCGGACGTTCGCAGTGTCGATGTTGACCGTGTAGTGGATCATTTCCACGGCGTCGTCGTCGGCGCGAGCACGCCGACCGCTGCCTCGCATTTCTGTTATTGCGTTCCCTTCGGCTCGGCATTTGCCGTAGCGGCGCCTGCAGCGGCCCTCTCATGGTCGATATTATCGAGCGCGCGGAACAGGATGTAGATCGACGCTACTAAGGCGATCGTCTCGGTCACCGGGGGGAAGAACAACATGCCAAGGATCGCAAAGCTGATGCCGAAAAAGATCCCAAAGGCTCCGTGCCCGAATATGGTGTGCTGTGCCGAGCGAGGAGAGGCGCTACGAAACAATGCCTCCTGTCGCTGGTACCAATAGGCGAACACGATAAACGGAATGCCCGCCAGTATCTGTCCGATGAGAATGATGACGCTCATGGGTGACCTCGATTTTCCATGGGGGACCTGAGCAGGTCCATCTTGTCAGAGCATACGTTTGGCTTTTCACGCCGGATGGCTTCGGCACCAGCAGGCGAGCTACGATCCCCCGCGCAACGTCACCTTGTCGCCGCGCACCTCCCAGCCCTGCAGGCGAGACAGGAAGCTCATGCCGAGCAAACTCGTCCGCAGCTGGCCGGGCGGGGCGATCAGCGCGGGGACCTGGCGCTCCACGATCGAGCCGACCGCGATGCGGTCGAGCGTCACCGGGGCGGCCTGGGCGCGGCCGTTCGCGGTGTCGACGTTGACGGTGTAGTGGATCATCTCGACCGGCAGCCCGGCGGCGACGGCGGCGTCGTGGGTCAGTACCACCGAGCTCGCGCCGGTGTCGAGCACCATCGGCACGCGCACGCCGTTGACCTCGGTGTCGATCTGGAAGTCGCCGCCGCGTCCGCGCGCGACCTCGACGACCTCTCCGCGGGCTGCCGCGTGGCCGGGAATGAGCTCGGCGAGAACGCGGTCGCCGGTGTCGCGCAGCTCGAAACGGAAGGTGTAGACCACGACGAGGGCGAGGCCGAAGATCACCCAGATCATCGCCTGGCGCAGCGCGTCGCTGAAGCGGTCGCGCAACAGCCGCAGCACCGCGCCGCTGATCAGGATCAGGAATCCGATCTTGGTGATGAGCGAGGCGATGTCGCCGTTGCTCAGCGGCTCCCCGCCGCCGACGTTCTGGTGCAGCAGAAGCAGCAGCAGTCCGCCGATGATGGCGAACAGGATGAGGGTGGTGAGCGACCCGCGCATCGCGGCCATTTTCTCCGTTAGTGGCGCGACCGGCGCTGATGCGCCGTTCTGCCCGCCGCGCCGGCGACCGCAAAGGGCTGCGATACCGACCCGCCCGGCCGGACCGCGACTTCGTGGTCGCCCGGGTCATTTCGATTGTAGCGTCCCGGAGCCGGGCTGTGCGAGGGGGTGACGACGCGCGCCCGCGCAACTCCGCAAGCGCGCCGCACCGCCCTCATCTCCGTTCGCCCTTCGCGCCCGCGCGAGCCCCGCCGGCGCGCCCGAGCCGCATCGAGGCGAGGAGCCCGCCGATCGAGCGGCGCTGCTCGGCCTGTGACGGGTCGAGCGGCGGTGGATCGAAGATGAGCGGCGGCGGTGCCTCGACGACCGGCTCGAGCGCCGCCATCACGCGCTCGGGCGGGAAGGTGACGACGACCTCGGTGCCTTCCCGCAGCTTCGACTTGAGCGAGAACGTGCCGCCGTGCAGCTCGACGAGGCTCTTGACGATCGGCAGGCCGAGCCCGGCGCCTTGCTCCGCCGATTTGATCGCGTTCGAGCCCTGCCCGAAGCTGTCGAGCACGATCGGTATCTCGCTCTCCGGTATGCCCGGGCCGTTGTCGCGCACGCTGAAATACTGGCCTCCCGCCGCGGTCCAGCCGACCTTGAGCCAGACCTCGCCGCCCTGCGGCGTGAACTTGATGGCGTTGGAGAGGAGGTTGAGGCAGATTTGGCGCACCGCGCGCTCGTCCGCCCACAGCCGCGGCATGTCCGGCTCGAACATGTCGTGGATGGTGATGCCGCGGTTGCTGGCGCGCAGCTTGAGGAGATGGCGGCACTCCTCGGCGACCTGCACCAGCGAGACCGATTCCTCGTTGAGCTCGTAGCGCCCGGCCTCGATGCGCGAGAGGTCGAGGATCTCGTTGATCAGCCCGAGCAGGTGGACGCCGGAGTTGTGGATGTCGTTCGCGTAGTCCTTGTAGGCGCGCACGGTGTGGACGCCGAACAGCTCGTTCTTCATCACCTCGGAAAAGCCGAGGATGGCGTTGAGCGGCGTGCGCAGCTCGTGGCTCATCTGGGCGAGGAACCGCGACTTCGCGATGTTGGCGGCTTCGGCGTGGCGGCGCGCCTCGTCGGACTTCGCCTTGGCCTGCTCGAGCTCGCCGATCAGCGCATCCTTTTCGGCGCGTGCCTCCAGCGTCGCGAGGTTCGAGGTGTAGAGCCGGTTGGCGAGCAGCCCGAAATAGCAGAGCGCGGTGAGCGCGAGACCGGCGAGCACATAGCCGTGGACGCTGCCGGTGAAGAGGTAGTTGACCGCGACCGCGATGGTGAGCGGCGCGGTGGTCGCGAACACCGCGATCGGCAGGCTCGAGCCGAGCATGCTCGACACCGCGACGACGAGCAGCATCGCGAACACGTTGATGATGTCGGAGCTCGTGCGGTCGTCGGTCGGGCGCGCGAGGTTGATCGCCCAGGCGAGCCCGAACAGGAGGTCGAGCACGATGAAGGTGAGCCGGGCCCGCCTGATCGCCTTGTCGCTCGGCGGCTGGGCGAGGAACTCGCGGCACTTGACCATGCTCGCAAGCTGGATCGTGAGCACCATCGCCATCCACAGGCCGGCCCAGGTGGCGCTCGCCCAATAGGTGGAGATGAGCCCGATCGCGGTGGCGAGGAGGATGACGCCGAGCGCGCCGGACAGCCGGTTCTGGGCGTATTGGCGGAGCAGCTCGTAGTCGAAGGCCGGCTTGGTGCCCGAACTCGAGGTCAGCCGGTCCCGCGCCTCGCGGACGCGCCGCGCCGTGAGCCGCCGGCTCTTGGCCGCCGCGCTTTCAGGCGCGGGGGGCGTCGCCAAGGGGTCGGTATTGGCCAGGCTCATCGGTCCGCGGACGTGGTTAAGAATTCGCCCAATTTCGCGCAAAATCCTTAAAGGCGTGCTTAACCAGAGGTGGTGACCGGCGTTTGTCGCGGTCCAAAAATAGGCAAGCGCGAGCGGGCGGGTGACAGCGGCTGAGCGGGGCTCAGCGCTGGAGCAGGGCGATCAGGCTCGAGGTGTCCCAGCGGCGGCCTCCCATCCTCTGCACCTCGGCATAGAACTGGTCGATCAGGGCCGTCGCCGGCAGGGTCGCGCCGTTGCGCCGCGCTTCGGCGAAGCAGATGCCGAGGTCCTTGCGCATCCAGTCGACCGCGAAGCCGAACTCGAACTTGCCCTCGACCATGGTCTTGTAGCGGTTCTCCATCTGCCAGGACTGCGCGGCGCCCTTGGAGATGGTCGCGATGAGCTTCTCGATGTCGAGGCCGGCGCATTTGGCGAAATGCAGGCCTTCGGCGAGGCCCTGGACCAGCCCGGCGATGCAGATCTGGTTGACCATCTTGGCGAGCTGGCCGGAGCCCGGCGCGCCCATGAGATTGCAGGCCCGGGCATAGGCCGCGATGACCTTCTCCGCCCGCGCGAAGGGTTCCGGCTCGCCGCCGCACATCACGGTCAGCACGCCGTTCTCGGCGCCGGCCTGGCCGCCGGATACCGGCGCATCGATGCTCTCGAAGCCGCGCCGCTTCGCGTCGGCATGAAGCTCGCGGGCGATTTCCGCCGACGCCGTGGTGTGGTCGACGAACACCGCGCCCTTGCGCAGCCCCTTGAACGCACCGTCTTCGCCGAGCGTGACCTCGCGCAGATCGGTGTCGTTGCCGACGCAAGCCATCACGAAGTCCTGGCCGTCGGCGGCGAGCTTCGGGGTGACCGCGAGGCGCCCGCCGAACTGGGCGACCCACTTCTGGGCCTTGGCGGTGGTGCGGTTGTAGACGGTGACCTCGTGACCGCCCTTGGTCTTGAGGTGGCCGGCCATGGGATAGCCCATCACGCCGAGCCCGAGGAATGCCACCTTCGCCATGCCCTGTCCTCCAAGTTGCGCAATGCCTTCGCGGCTGTTTCCGGATGCCTTATTTCGGGCCTCTTGATGCGCTGGCGGGGCTCCCGGCGTCAACCTGATCCGCACGCACGCAATTCGTCGCGCCGGACCTGTTGCGACATCCGCGTGGATCGCGGATTGCATGTTCGGCCCCAGGGGGCCGTCCCGTCGCGGCGCGGTTGACCGTGCTCCCTCCGCTCTTATGTTGAGGCGACGATCCGGCCCCGCGGAGTTTGGCCCGCGGCGGTCATGGAGTGCGAAATGGCATTGTCGAGCACGAGGTCCTGGCGGGCCTCGAAGCGGTGAGCAGTCCGGACGGGGTGCCGCTCCCCAAGGCTGGTGTGCTTTCCGACATTCTGGTCGCCGACGGCAAGGTGTTCTTCTCGATCACGGTCGATGCCGCGGTCGTGCAGGCCTGGGAGCCGGTGCGGCAGCGCGCGGAGGCCGCCGTCAAGGCGATCCCCGGCGTGGTCTCGGTCATGGTGGCGCTCACCGCCGAGCGCAAAGCCGGTGCGGCGCCACCCGCCACAGGCTCAGCGCGGCGGCCCGGCCGGCGCGCGGGCGCCAAATCCGACGGCCATTGCGGGAGTAGGGGCGATCATCGCGGTGGCCTCGGGCAAGGGCGGTGTCGGCAAGTCGACCACCGCCGTCAATCTCGCCCTCGGCCTGCGCGACCTCGGCCTCAAGGTCGGGCTTCTGGATGCCGACATCTACGGCCCGTCGATGCCGAAGCTTCTGGGCCTCAAAGGGAGGCCGCAGACCGCGGCGGCAACGTGCTTGATCCCGATGGACGGCCACGGCCTCAAGGTGATGTCGATCGGCTTCCTGGTCGAGGAAGAGACGCCGATGATCTGGCGCGGCCCGATGGTGATGTCGGCCCTGACGCAGATGCTGCGCGAGGTCGAGTGGGGCACGCTCGACATCATGGTGGTCGACATGCCGCCGGGCACCGGCGATGCGCAGCTCACCATGGCCCAGCAGGTGCCGCTCAAGGGCGCCGTGATCGTGTCGACGCCGCAGGACCTCGCGCTGATCGATGCGCGGCGCGGCATCGCCATGTTCAACCGGGTCAACGTGCCGGTGCTCGGCATCGTCGAGAACATGAGCTATTTCCTGTGTCCGCATTGCGGGACGCGGTCGGATATTTTCGGCCATGGCGGCGCCCGCCACGAAGCCGAACGTCTGGGCGTGCCGTTCCTCGGCGAGGTGCCCCTGCACATGGAGATTCGCGAGCGGTCCGATGCCGGGCTGCCGGTGGTCTCGACGGTGCCGGACGGCCCCCATGCCCGCATTTACCGCGACATTGCCGCGCGGGTCCGCGACCAGCTCGCCGGCCGTTCCGGCAAGGCTGCGCCGAAGATCGTGATCGAGGCCTGAGGACCGGCTCGCCCGGCTGGCCAGCGCAACCGTCACCGCAACCCTTCATGCCGGACCGAGATACCGCGACAACCTGCGGCAGATAGGCCGTTTCCCCGGCGTCCGCGGCCGTGATAACAACGCGCGCGATGGGGGGCTCCCGAAAGCTCCCGACCTACCCCGGGGAGAACGCCATGAAGCGTCGTGAATTTCTCAAAGTCGCGGGCGTCGGCGCAGCGTCGGCGACGATCGCCACGCCGGCCATCGCGCAGTCGATGCCGGAACTGAAATGGCGGTGCACGTCGAGCTTCCCGAAATCGCTCGACACCATCTACGGCGCGCGCGGAAATCTTCGCCAAGGCGGTTGCCGAAATCACCGACAACAAGTTTCAGATTCAGGTTTTCGCCGCCGGCGAGATCGTCCCGGGGCTCAATGCGGCGGACGCCGTCACCAACGGCACCGTCGAGATGTGCCACACCGCCTCGTATTACTACTTCGGCAAGGACCCGACCTTCGCCTTCGGCACGGCGGTGCCGTTCGGGCTCAACAGCCGCATGCAGAACGCCTGGATGTATCTTCGGCGGCGGCATGGAGCTGATGAACGACTTCTACAAGAAGTGCGAACATCTATGCGATTCCCTGCGGCAACACCGGCTGCCAGATGGGCGGCTGGTTCCGCAAGGAGATCAAGGACGCTCTCCGATTTCAACGGGCTGAAGTTCCGCATCGGCGGCTTCGCCGGCCGCGTGCTCACCAAGCTCGGCGGCGTGCCGCAGCAGATCGCCGGCGGCGACATCTATCCGGCGCTCGAAAAGGGCACCATCGACGCCGCCGAATGGGTCGGCCCCTACGACGACGAGAAGCTCGGCTTCGACAAGGTCGCGCCGTACTACTACTATCCGGGCTGGTGGGAAGGCGGCGCGATGCTGCACAACTTCATCAACATCGACAAGTGGAACGCGCTGCCGCCGGCCTACAAGGCGGTGGTGCGCACGGCGTCGGACGATGGCGAACACCTGGATGCAGGCGAAGTACGACTGCGGTCAATCCGCGGCGCCTTGAAGCGGCTGGTCGCCGGCGGCGCCAAGCTGCACGCCGTTCTCCGCCCGCCGTCATGGACGCCTGCCTCAAGGCGGCGCTCGAGGTCTACGCCGAGGTCTCGGCGACCAATCCGGACTTCAAGAAGGTCTACGACGCCATGATCGCCTTCCGCGGCGACCAGTATCTGTGGTGGCAGGTCGCCGAATACACCTACGACACTTTCATGATCCGCAACCGGACCAAGGTGTACGGCACAGCACGGCGTCCTCGAGTCAGCTAAAAGACCTCATCCTGAGGAGCCGCGCAGGACGCGTCTCGAAGGATGCTCCACGCGCTGCGGCCTGTGGCCGTCCTTCGAGACGCGTGCTTCGCGCTCCTCGGGACGAGGTCTGCAAGATTCGGGCAGCTGCGTCCGTGGCGCAGCCTACTGAAACTGGATCTTCGGCGGCTCGCTGAAGTCGAGCGGCGGCGGCATGTCGGGCTGCTGGATCTCGATGTTCACCTTGGACGGATCGATGCCGGCGGCTTGTCGATCCAGTAGGTCACCGACCGCGGCCAGAAGATCACGATCGCGACCAGGATGACCTGCAGCACGACCCAGGGGATCGCGCCCCAGTAGATGTCCGAGCGTCTTGACCGACGGCGGCGCGATGCCGCGCAGATAGAACAGCGCGAAGCCGAACGGCGGATGCATGAAGCTCGTCTGGATGTTGGCGCAGATCAGCACGCCGAACCAGATGAGGTCGATGCCGAGCTTCTCGGCGGCCGGCGCCAGCAGCGGAATGATGATGAAGGCGATCTCGAAGAAATCGAGGAAGAACGCGATCACGAAGATGAAGACGTTGACGAAGATCAGGAAGCCGACCTGCCCGCCGGGCAGCGAGGTCAGCATGTGCTCGATCCAGACCTTGCCGCCGACGCCCTGGAACACCAGGCTGAACACGCGCGCGCCGATCAGGATGTAGACCACCATCGCGGTGATCCGCATGGTGGTCGCCATGCCCTGATAGAGCAGCGGCCAGGTCAGCGTGCCGTTGAACGCGGCGAGCGCGATCGCGCCGACGACGCCCATGGCGCCGGCCTCGGTCGGCGTCGCGAGGCCCAGGAAGATCGTGCCGAGCACGAGGAAGATCAGGCCGAGCGACGGGATGATGCCGCGCAGGCATTTCGCCCACAGCGCCCAGCCCCTGCAGCGTGCGCGCCTCGAGCGGCAGCGCCGGCACGTCCTTCGGCCAGACGAAGCTGACGATCAGCACCCAGATGCAGAACAGCGCGACCTGGATGATGCTCGGGCCGATCGCGCCGGCATACATGTCGCCGACCGAGCGGCCGAGCTGGTCGGCGAGCACGATCAGCACCAGCGACGGCGGGATGAGCTGGGTGATGGTGCCGGAGGCGGCGATGACGCCCATGGTGTGGCGCGTCGAGTAGCCGTATTTCATCATCAGCGGCATCGAGATCACGCCCATGGCGATGACCGAGGCCGCGACCGTGCCGGTGATGGCGCCGAGAATGGCGCCGACGAAGATCACCGCGTAGGACAGGCCGCCGCGCACCGGCCCGAACAGCTGGCCGATCGAATCGAGCAGGTCCTCGGCGAGGCCGCAGCGCTCGAGGATCGCGCCCATGAAGGTGAAGAACGGGATCGCCAGCAGCAGGTCGTTCGAGATGATGCCGTAGAGCTGGTAGGTGAGGTTGCCGAGAAAGTCCGGCCGGATCAGCCCGAACTCGATGCCGATGAAGCCGAAGAACAGGCCGGTCGCCGCGAGCGAGAACGCCGCCGGATAGCCGATCAGCATGAACAGCGATCATGCCGCCGAACATCAGGGGCGCCATGTTGTCGCGGATGACGTTCATTGCAGCGGCTTCTCGTATTTGAAGTCGGCCGTGATCACGTGCTCGAGCGCGGCGATGCGCTTGATGATCTCGGAGATGCCCTGCAGCGCCATCAGGGCGAAGCCGACCGGCAGCAGCAGCTTGACCGGCCAGCGGATCAGGCCGCCGGCGTTCGACGACTGCTCGCCGATCCGCCAGGAGTCGACGAACCACGGCCAGGTGAAATAGATGAGGATCACGCAGATCGGCAGCAGGAAGAACAGGCCGCCGATGATGTCGATCCAGATGCGGGTGCGCTCCGAGACCATGCCGTAGACGAGGTCGACGCGGACGTGCTCGTTGCGGTCGAGCGTATAGGGTCCGCCGAGCAGCACCATGCCGGCGAACATGTACCACTGGATTTCGAGCCAGCCGTTGGAGCTTTCGCTGAACAGGTAGCGGCGAGACGGCATTGCCGGCGCTGATCAGGCAGGACAGCAGCACGAGCCAATTGGCGACGACGCCGAACTTGGCGTTCACCCAGTCGATGGCGCGGCTGAACTTGAGCAGCCCGTCCACGTTTCCCCCTGGCGCGCGGCCTGCGTCGACCGCCGCTTTCCCTGGTCGGGATGCGTTTCCTGCAGCCCAGCCATACCTTTAACGCCCCGATGCCGGGAGTCGTCAATTGCAAATTGGGCGGCAGCGCGACTTTAGCGGCTGACGCGTCGGCGCCCCGACGGTCAGCCGCCGGTCACGCTCATGTGGCGCGACACCGCCGGGCGCTGGTGGCGGCGGTCGATGATGAAATCGTGGCCCTTGGGCTTGCGCGAGATCGCCTCGTCGATGGCGGCGTAGAGCATCTCGTCGGACGGCGCGGTGCGCAACACCGTGCGCAGGTCGGCGGCGTCCTCCTGGCCGAGGCACATGAACAGGGTGCCGGTGCAGGTGATGCGCACGCGGTTGCAGGATTCGCAGAAATTGTGGGTGAGCGGGGTGATGAAGCCGAGCCGTCCGCCGGTCTCCGCGACCCTCACATAGCGGGCCGGGCCGCCGGTCTGGTAATCGCTCTCGGTCAAGGTGAAGCGCTCGGCGATCCGCGCCCGCACCATGGAGAGCGGCAGGTACTGGTCGAGCCGGCCTTCGCCGACGTCGCCGAGCGGCATCACCTCGATGAAGGTGAGGTCCATGCCGTCGCCGTGCGCCCATTCGACGAGCGAGACGAATTCGTCCTCGTTGACGCCCTTGAGCGCCACCGCGTTGATCTTCACCGCGAGGCCGGCGTCCTTGCGCGGCCGCGATGCCGTCGAGCACCTTGTCGAGGTCGCCCCAGCGCGTCACGGCGCGGAACTTGGCGGCATCGAGCGTGTCGAGCGACACGTTGATGCGCTTCACGCCATGGGCGGCGAGCTCGGCCGCGTACTTTCGCAGCTGCGAGCCGTTGGTGGTGAGCGTGAGCTCGTCGAGCGCGCCGGAGCCGAGATGGCGCGACAGCGAGGAGACGAGGTTCATGATGCCGCGCCGCACCAGCGGCTCGCCGCCGGTCAGGCGCAGCTTGCGCACGCCCTTGGCGATGAAGGCCGAGCACAGCCGGTCGAGCTCCTCGAGGGACAGCACGTCCGCCTTCGGCAGGAAGGTCATGTTCTCGGACATGCAGTAGACGCAGCGGAAATCGCAGCGGTCGGTGACCGAGACCCGCAGATAGGTGATGGCGCGCGCGAACGGATCGATCACGGGGACGGCACCGGGACCGGCCGGTGGCCGACATCGCCTCGTGTCAGTTCACCCAAACTCGACATGTCGCAACTCGCCGTCTATGCGCTGGTTTTCTCAAGGACGCGGCTGTATTGCAATGGATATAATTCATTGGACGCGGCGCGGGGAGGGCGGCTTTGACGCAGCCCGTGTTGCACCGCACGCGCGAGGAACTGCTGATGGCGCCTGAGCCGCCACCGACCGAGACCGAGGTCACCCCGACCGAGATCCGGCTGCACAAGGGCAAGACGGTGCTCGGCCGTCACCTTCGACAATGGCGAGGCGTTCGAGTTTCCGGCCGAGTTCCTGCGCGTGCTGAGCCCGAGCGCCGAGGTCCAGGGCCATTCGCCGGCCGAGCGCAAGACGGTCGGCGGCAAGCGCGACGTGGCGATCATCGAAGTCCACCCGGTCGGCAATTACGCCGTGCGGCTGGTGTTCGACGACATGCATTCCACCGGAATTTTCAGCTGGAGCTACTTCCTCAAGCTCGGGCGGGACCAGGGCCGCTACTGGCGCGAATATCTCGACGAACTCGCCGCCAAGGGCCTGTCACGCGAGCCGCCGCCGCGGAGGTAGCTCCGCGGCGGCGTTCCCGAAGCGATCTAATCAAGCGATTGAACTTTATCGCAGCACCACGACCTTGGTCCCGACATGGACCCGGGCGTAGAGGTCGACCACGTCGTCATTGGTCATGCGGATGCAGCCCGACGACGCCGCGGTGCCGATGGTGTTCGGCTCGTTGGAGCCGTGAATGCGGTAGAGCGTGTCGCCGAGATACATGGCGCGCGCGCCCAGCGGATTTTCCGGGCCGCCCGGCATGTGGCGCGGCAGCTCCGGCTTGCGCGCGATCATTTCCGGCGGCGGCGTCCAATCCGGCCATTCCCGCTTGGCGATGATTTCCGAAGAGCCGGCCCAGGTGAAGCCCTCGCGCCCGACGCCGATGCCGTAACGCAAGGCCTGATTGCCCGTTCAGGACGAGGTAGAGCCGCCGCTGGCTGGTGCTGACGACGATCGTGCCCGGCTCGTAGGTGTTGGACCAGGAAATCGTTTCACGCGGGATATGCTGGGCGAACAGCCAGCCGAACAGCTGGGCGTGCGCCACCCCCGGTACGCTTGCCAAAAGGATCGCTGCGAAGACCCCCGCAATGATGCGCGACATCATTGTGCCCCCATGGTTCCAGGCTGACACTGGTCCGACGTGCCCCCCAATAGGCACGTCACCTTTGTTGAAAGGCATAAGACATTTCCGCGCCACGGCTCAATCCGAATTTTTGCCAGCAGCGGGCGCCTCCGAGGCGCACTTAGGCGGTGGGACTTGGCCCACGTAGGCTGCGGAAGCGATCGCCGTTCGTGCCATTCGTCGGCTGGTCATCGTGTAATACTCTGTAAAATATGATATATTTGTGCTGGACGGATTAGTTGGGACATTTCCCATCTTCTGATGTCGCGCTCGTCCTTGGCCTCTCTGAGCGGAATTGGGGGCTCTGCGAGCCCCCTCCGTCGCGTGCATATTCCGTGCTGTGTTGCCTTCACGCAACGCTCGGCAGGCAGGAAACGGGTGGTTTGGACCCCCTTCACGTTACCAACTGCGCCCCGTCCACTTTGCCGGAAGGGCGCCGCCGTGAGTCTCGAAGTCACCAAGTCCGGTTCCTTCAGCCGCCTCGTCTGGTCGAACCTCGCGGCGCAGGCCGCCGAGCAGAGTCGGGCTCGCTACCGCGCTCCTCGTTGCCGTGCTCGTTTTTTCGGCGGGCCCGGGGTCGGTCGGGGCACTGCAGGCCGCCCAGACGCTGCCGTTTCTGCTGGTCGCGATTCCTCTCGGCGTGCTGGCCGACCGCGTGTCCCGCCCCCGCCTGATGGCGGCGGCGGAGACCCTGCGGGTCGTCTCCTTCGTGCTCGTGCTGGTGCTGTTCGAGACCGGGTCGCTGACGCTGCCGCTTGCTGGCGCTGCTCGGCTTCATCGGCGCCTGCGGGACGGTGGCCTACAGCGTCTCCGCGCCGGCGCTGGTTCCTTCGGTGGTGCCCGCGGCGGCGCTGCCGGCCGCCAATGCGCGGATCGAGGTCGCCCGCACTTCGGCGCTTGCGGCGGGTCCGGCGGTCGGCGGCTTGCTGGTCGAGTGGTTCGGCTGCGGCTCGGCGATAGCCGCCGCCGCAGCGACTGTCGGTCATGGCCGCGGTCGCTGCTGCTCGGGATCGAGGAGCCGCCGCGCCCGGCGGTGGTGCGCCGTGACGTCTGGCGGGACATGCGCGACGGCGCGGCATTCGTCGCTCGGCCACCCGCTGCTGCGGCCGATCTTCGCGACTCAGTTCACGTTCAACGTGGCCTTGTTCGTCATTCAGGCGATGTACGTGCCCTACGCGGTCGGTCATCTCGGGCTGTCGCCGGCCGGTGTCGGCACGACCGCTGGCGGCGCTCGGTGGCGGGATGGTGATCGGTGCGCTCGTCGCCACGCGCGTCTTGGACCTGCTTCCCTTCGGGGCGGTCGTCGCCATCGGGCCGGTGGCCGGGCTCGCCGCCGCGTTGATCATGGTGTCCACGATCTGGGTGCCGTCCGCGGCGCTCGCTGGGCTGAGCTTCTTCCTCCTCGGAGCGGGCCGATCCTCTGGGTGGTGAGCACCACCACGTTGCGCCAGACCGTCACCCCGGAGCATCTGCTCGGCCGGGTCTCGGCGATCAACAGCCTCGCCTACGGCGCCCGGCCGGTCGGGGCGGCGATCGGTGCACTCGTCGGCGCATCACTGGGGGCGTCGGCCTGCCTCGGCGTCGCGGCGGCGCTGTTCATGCTTCAGGCCGGACTGATCCTTGCCTCGCCGGTGGTAGGGCTGCGCCGGCTGCCGCCGCACGACCATGCGGACGCATCACGCCGACAGCGTCGGGGCTCCCAGGCTGGTGATGTCCATCTTCGGGCGTTCGTCCGGCAAGGTGCGCCCCTCGACGATATAGCAGACGGTCTCGGCGATATTGGTGGTGTGGTCGCCGATCCGCTCGATGTTCTTGGCGCAGAACAACAGGTGCGTGCAGAACGTGATGTTGCGCGGATTTTCCAGCATGTAGGTGAGGCACTCGCGGAACAGCGAGTTGTTCAGCGAATCGATCTCGAGATCGTTGCGCCACACCGCGAGCGCCTCGGCCGCATCGCGCCTCTCGTAGCTTGCGAGCACCCGCGTCAGCTGGTCGAGGACGAGGCGCGCCATGCGCGCGAGCTGCCGCACAACCTCGTCGATGACGAAGGCGTCGATGACGATCAACGCCTCCTTGGCGACGTTCTCGGCGAGGTCACCGATCTTTTCGAGATCGTTGCAGATGCGCAGTGCGCCGATGATGTCGCGCAGATCGACCGCCATCGGCTGGCGCCGCGCGATGGTGACGACCGCCTTCTCCTCGATCTCGCGCTGCAGCGAGTCGACGCGATCACGGGCGCCGATGACGGACTTCGCGAGCGCGACATCCCGCTTCACGATCGCCTCGATGGATTGCCTGATCTGCGCCTCGTCGAGACGGCTCATCTCGGCGATCTTGAGCGCGAGGGTCTGCAAATCGGTGTCGAATGCCCGAGCGGTGTGTTCGACCATGGCAATCCCCATCGCCTCAGACAGGGGTGTTTTGCCTGGATAAACAGAGCCTCGCAAGGCAGGAAATTTTTGCAGCGACGGCCGCTAAACCCCGTCGCCATAATAATTTTGTCACATAAATCGCGGTGAAAACTGAAAGATCGGGCCGTCGGCAAAGCCGAGGGGCACGCGCGACGATTCTTCGGGGCGCAGCGATCCTGTTTTCAGTCTTCCAGCACGTAGGTTCCGGGCGCGTCGGCGAGCGGCGCGCCGAGAGCGGCCGGCAGTCCGGCGGGCGGCGCAACCGGCGCGCCGGAGCGCGCATCGAGCCACGCCACCCATTCCGGCCACCACGAACCGTCCTTGCGCGGCGCGTGCGCGAGGAAGGTGTCGGGGTCGACGTAGTGGTTCTCGGCGGCCCGCGTCATCACCTGGAAGCTGCGATGGCCGTGGCCGGGCTCCGACACGATGCCGGCATTGTGTCCGCCGGTGGTGAGGAGATAGGTCACCTCGGCGTCGGTCTGCAGGTTGATCTTGTAGGTCGAATGCCACGGCGCGACGTGGTCGCTCGTCGTCCCGACGCAGAAGATCGGCACGCGGATGTCGCTCAGCGCGATCGGCTTGCCGGCGGCGGCGAAGCGGCCCTCGGCGAGGTCGTTGTCGAGGAACAGCTTGCGCAGATATTCGGAGTGCATGCGGTAGGGCATGCGCGTCGCGTCGGCATTCCACGCCATCAGGTCGGTCATCGGCCGGCGCTCGCCCATCAGGTATTCGTGGACGAGGCGCGACCACACGAGATCGTTGGAGCGCAGCATCTGGAACGTGCCGGCCATCTGGCGGCTGTCGAGGAATCCCTGCTCCCACATCAGGTCCTCGAGGAAGGCGATCTGGCTCTCGTTGATGAAGAGCATCAACTCGCCGGCCTCGGTGAAGTCGGTCTGCGCGGCGAACAGCGTCATCGACCGCAGCCGTTCGTCGCCGTCGCGCGCCATCGCGGCGGCGGCGATCGACATCAGCGTCCCGCCGAGACAATAGCCGACGGCGTGCACCTTCCGGTTCGGGACGACGGCGTCGATGACGTCGAGCGCATCCATCACGCCGAGCGCGAGATAGTCGTCGAGGCCGAGGTCGCGGTCGTCCGGTCCGGGATTCTTCCAGGAGATCATGAAGACGGTGAAGCCCTGATCGACGAGGTACTTCACCAGCGAATTGTGCGGCGACAGGTCGAGGATGTAGTACTTCATGATCCAGGCGGGAACGATCAGCACCGGCTCCGGCCGCACCGTGCCGGTCGCGGGGGCGTACTCGATGAGCTCGATCAGCCGGTTGCGGTAGATCACCTTGCCCGGCGTCACTGCGACGTCGCGGCCGACCACGAAATTCTCCGCCCCCACCGGCTTCTTGCCGCTGACCTGGCGTTCCCAGTCGTCGGCGAAGTTCTGCAGGCCGGCGACGAGGTTCATCCCGCCCTTGGCGATGGTGGCGCGGAGCACCTCCGGATTGGTCGCGATGAAATTCGACGGCGAGACCATGTCGAGGACCTGCCGCGACATGAATTCGACCAGCCGCTCGTGCTGCTTGGAGATGCCGCGAATTCCGGTGGTCGCGTTGTGCCACCATTGCTGATTGAGCAGGAAGGCCTGGTGGATGAAGTTGAACGGCCAGTGATGCCAGTCCTCGCCGGCGAAGCGCCGGTCCTGCGGCAACGGCTCGATGCAGTCCTCCTGCTGGCCGCGGAGCGCGCAGCGGGACGTCCAGCTCGCGAAGCGGGTGGCCTTTCGCGTCGCCTTGTCGACGAGTTGCAGCCGCTTGCCGGGCGCATTGCCGAGATGGATCGCCCAGTCGAAATAGGCCTCGACGAGCGCCGCCGGCGAGAGGCCGGCGGTGAAGCGGGCGATAAAGGCGTGCAGCGAGCGGTCGGTGACGTCGGCGAGCGCCGTGAGCCCGTAGGAATCGCGGTCGCTCGACGGCGGCGCCGGCGCGGGCTTCGGCGCGAACGGGGCGACGCGCGATGGTTTCACGACCGTTAACGCACGCGCGTCGCCGGTGGCCGGAATGACGGCCGCCGGTTGAGCCGGCTCGATGACGCTCATGAGAAGACCTCCGCTTCTATCCGCTCAAGCCATATCGCACCGACCGCTGCATAGCAGTCACAAGTGTCAAGCCGGAGGTAATGCCCGCCGCGGCCTCGCAGGTGCGGCGATGGCGCGGGCGGTTCGAACTGTGCCGATGTCAGGTCCGCAATCCGTGCTTGCCGAGCATCTTCACCGTGCTCGCCTGCGGTCCCTTCTCGCCGGCCTCCTCGACGAAGCTCACGCGCGATCCGACCGTGAGGCGCGAGAAGCCGGCGTCGAGCACGCTGTTGCGGTGGAAATAGATTTCCCGGCCGTCGCCGGTTTCGAGAAAGCCGTATTCGCCGGAGGGATCGAGGCGCGCCACCGTCGCGGTCGGAGGACCGTCGTGCTGCTTCACCTCGCCTTGGAGGCGGCGCACGTTGTCCTGCAGGCGTCGCCGCGCCCGCTTGAAGGCATCGTTGATCGCAAATGTGAGGTCGGCATGCCGCTCGTCGGCCGGCGCGGTGCGGCCGATATTGACCTCGCGGCCGTTCGGCAGCGCAAGCTGGATGTTCACCTCGTAGAGGCCGCCGTTCTGGTGATGTGCGCCGGGGGCACGCAGCGCCACGCGGCAGCTCGTGACGCGGCCGTATCGCTGCTCGAGTTGAGCGACATGTTTCTCGATCGCGTCCTTGATCTGCGGTGTCTTGGGGACGCCCTGAAAATCGACTTGGAGAGGCGTTTGCATATCGATCTCCGAAACGAGTGAATCACACACGTCATCAATTCAACGATGGTGACGCGGGCCCCCCGGCGCAAGAGCGGCAACCCACCGCGTACCGGGCGTCATCGCGTTTGGCGCGAAGCTATCATCGCGCAAATTGCCCCGCTTGAGGCACATCAACGCATTGCCCGTCGGGGCCGGTAACGGCGCCCTTCGGATTATGGCTGCGATTGTGGCCGCGCTTGCCAACTGCGTCGCAGCAGAACAGAAAGGGCGCGAACGAACAATGGCGACGTCATGAACGATCTTCGCAACAGCACAATGAGCCGGCAGGGCGCCATCGCCCGCGCCGAACGCCACTTCGACAGCGGCGCCTTCAAGGCCGATCTCGCGCGCCGGGTCGCGATCCCGTCGGAGAGCCAGAATTCGCAGCGCGGCGCCGACCTGCGCCGCTATATCGACGAAGAGATGAAGCCGGCGCTCGATGCGCTGGGCTTTTCCTGCCGCATCCTCACCCATCCCAAGGCGAAGGGGCCGTTCCTGTTCGCCGAGCGCATCGAGAACCCGTTGCACCCGACCGTGCTCGGCTACGGCCATGGCGACGTCATCCGCGGCTTCGAAGGCAAGCTGGCAGCAGGGCCGCGACCCCTGGGAGCTCGACGAGTCCGCAGGGCGCTTTTGGGGCCGCGGCACCGCCGACAACAAGGGCCAGCACACCATCAATCTCGCCGCGCTCGATGCCGTTCTCGCCGAGCGCGGCGAGCTCGGCTTCAACGCCAAATGGCTGATCGAGATGGGCGAGGAGACCGGCTCCTCGGGCCTGCGCGAATTGTGCGCTGACAACCGCGAGGCGTTCGGCGCCGACGTGCTGATCGCTTCCGACGGTCCGCGGCTCGCCGAGGAACGGCCGACCATCTATCTCGGCTGCCGCGGCGCCTATCCGATCGACCTCTGGATCGATGCCCGCGAGGGCGGCCATCATTCCGGCAATTGGGGCGGCCTGCTCTCCAATCCGGCGGTTGCAGCTCGTGCATGCGCTAGCCTCGATCGTCGGCCCGACCGGGCAGATCCGCGTTCCCGCTTTCGTGCCCGACGAGATGCCCGCGTCGGTCAGGCGCGCGCTCGCCGACTGCGAGGTCGCCTCGGGGCCGGGCGAGCCGGCGATCGACCCCGATTGGGGCGAGCCCGGGCTCACCCTGGCGGAGAAGGTCTATGCCTGGTGCACCTTCGAAATTCTCGCGATGAGCGCCGGCAACCCGGACAACCCCGTCAACGCGATCCCGCCGCGGGCCTCCGCGCGGGCGCAGGTCCGGTTCGTCTCGGGCGTCGATCCTTCCGCGTTTCTCCCCGCGCTGCGCCGCCATCTCGATCGCCACGGCTTTCCGATGGTCGAGATCGCCAAGGCGCGCGACGAGATTTTCCACGCCTCGCGCCTCGATCCCGAGCATCCCTGGGCGCAATGGACCGCGGCCTCGATGACGGCGACGACGGGCCGCCGGCCGGCGATCCTGCCGAGCACCGCCGGCTCGCTCCCCAACGACGTGTTCTCCGAAGTGCTGGGCCTGCCGACCGTATGGGTGCCGCATTCCTATCGCGGCTGCTCGCAGCATGCGCCCAACGAACATCTGCCGACCGCGCTCGCCCGCGAAGCGCTGGCGCTGATGGCCGGCATCTACTGGGACCTCGGCGAGCCCGGCACGCCGGGGCGGGATAGCGGGACGTACTGGAGCGCGCGACATGGTTGCTTTCGAGACGATTGCGCTGCAATGCGTCATTGTCCTCACGACGGCTGAACTTGCGGCGGCGAATGCTGCTGAAATCAGGGCCCGGTTGCCGCTGTCGCTCAATCACGCGGCGATGGAGGTGGTGCCATCCTTTGAGCAGGTCAACCGAACCCAAGTGCGATCACCTGCCAGGCGGGCGGGTGCAGTCGGAAGTCGAGGACCGACAGGTCGAAACAGACGCCGGGCGCTGTCGAAACACGCCGAAGCGGCGAGACCCAAGGAATCCGCTCGAGCAACGCCGCGACAAGGCACGACGTCACTGCGAGCATCGCCAGCACCTTGGGATTGGTGCCCAGCCCGTAGCGGGCGAGCACCCTCCAGGCCATCAGCCAGAAAGAGAGCACGCGGTCAGCACGTACTGCTCGGTGTAGGTGCCGCGCGCCGCAGGACGTGGAGCGATGGCAAGTGCGCTGATCACATAGTTCGTCGTGTGCAGCCGCTGCCAGTTCGCTCGTCCATGTACCGGATCACGGCATCGACCGAGGTTGCGCCCAGCACGATCAGGCCGACGTCGAAAGCGTCGCCACGATCAGCGTGAGGCGTCGTGGTCAGTATCGTTCGCGATGGACGAAAGTCCCAGCGCCGGAAAGCGAAATAGATGACCACATGGGCGATCGTGTAGACGAGCGCGGTCACGCCGATCATTCGTCGCACGTCGATGAGCGCAGGCCAGCGGAAGATCGTTGCTGCCGGCGTTACCGCCAAAGCCATGAGCAGGACGACGGTCGCCCACACGCCCGACCAGTAGGTGAGTGCGGGGAGCGCGAGCGGCCAGGTGCCTCCGTAGCCCCGACGCCGATCAGTCGTTGGCAGACAGCGCGACGGACCTGCCTTGGTTGGCGCCGCCAGCTGCGCCGGTGCCGACCAGCTTGGAGCCCCGCTGGTTCCAGACACCGCCGCCGCGGGTAAAGACCCACGCCGCTCCGACGTTGGAGTTGTCGGCGAGCTCCGCCCACGATGGCGGTGTTGCCGTCGGCGGACAGCGCGACGGAGCCGCCTTGGTCGGCGGTTCGGATCGCGCCGGTGCCGACCAGCTTGCGCCCCGCTGGCTCCACACACCGCCGCTTGGGTGAAGACCCATGCCGCTCCGACGTTCGAGTTGTCGCCGAGCCCCCCACGATGGCGGTGTTGCCGTCGGCGGACAGCGCGACCGAGACGCCTTGGAGAGCGTTTCCAATCGCGCCGCTGCCGACAGCTTGTCGCCCTGCTGGGCCAGACACCGCCGCTGCGGGTGAAGATCCACGCCGCTTCGATGTTCGAGTTGTCGCTGGCCCGCCCACGATGGCGGTGTTGCCGTCGGCAGGCTCGGCGAGCAAGGTACACCGGGGTGGGGAAGTAGGGTTGTGCGGCGCGCGCGCAGCGGGTCGGCGCCACGGTCACCGCCGAGCAGCGCCGCCTCGAACGCTCTCGCGATCGCTCTTTCCCTGGCGCTGGTGGCCACGGTGCGACCTCTTGGTTTGCACGTGCTGCCGGCCGCGTTGTAAACGTCAAGGTACAAGGGTCACGGCCGGCCTCGCGCCGACGCGATCCGATCGGAAGCCCGCCCCTGGGAGGAACTGAATGTCTTTCATCGTTGAGCCCGCGCGCGCCGCGTGTGCGCGGGGGGCGCAGTTTGTCGGCGCCCTTGCGCTTGGTGCCGTGATCACGGTCTGCGCTGTCTCCGCGGCCTTCGCACAGACAGCTCCCGCCGTCCCTCCCGCGGCCGCGAAGTCCGCGATGCCCTGCGTTTCTGACCAACCCCGCGAACATCGGCTGGGTGCGCGTCCGCACCGACGGTCGCAATGCGCTCTATGGCGACGGCTGGCTTGATCCGCCGGCCGGCCTGCGCGGCCCGATCCGCGACGATCCCAACCATCCGCTGCAGGGGAACGTCGACCGTGGCCCCGGCCGCCAGGTCACGCTCGCCATGGGCAACTACACGGACCCGATCCTCAAGCCGTGGGCGGCCGACGCGATGCGCCAGTCGAACGAGGAGGTGCTCACCGGCAAGCGCGGCATGCCGTTCCTCGCCACCTCGCGCTGCTATCCGGGCAGCGTGCCGGGCCAGCTCCTGTGGACCACCGAGCCGTTCTTCTTCTTCCCGGACCCGAAGCGAACGTGATCTACATGTTCTGGGAGCGCGACTCGCTGGTGCGCCGCATCTACCTCACCGACCAGCACTCCGAGCAGCGTCAAGCCGTCCTGGTTCGGCGAGTCGATCGGGCGCTATGAGGGCAATGAGCTCGTCGTCGACACCGTCGGCCTCAAGTCGGGCCTGAGCTACCTCGACATGTACCGCACGCCGCACAGCGAGAAGCTGCACGTCACCGAGCGTTACAAGCTCTCGGGCGACGGCAAGTTTCTCGAGGTGCTGGTCAAGGTCGAGGACCCCGATGCCTTCAACGAGCCGATGTACATGACGACGCGCTGGCGCAAGCAGGAGCGCCCCTGGCGCGAGTTCATCTGCGCCGAGAACAACGGCGACCGCTTCAGCCACAACCTGTTCCCGCTCCCCGAGGCGAAGACGCCGGACTTCTGAGCGCGGGAAATCGACAACGCCAGGACCCAGGGAGGGCGAACATGCTCGTACGCGGGACCGCAATCGTCTTGCTGACGCTTCTGGCAAGCACTCACTTCATCGCCGCTCAAGCTCTCGTTTCGGCCGGTCCAGTCGACTCTCAATTGATCGAAGACCTGGTCGCGGCGAACCGCATCCTCGCCGATCAGGGGGTGCTCGATGCGTACGGCCACGTCAGCATTCGTCATCCCAATAGTCCGAACCGCTACCTGGTCTCTCGGGCAATGTCGCCGGCGGATGTGACGGCCGCGGACATCATGGAGTTCGATCTCGATTCCAATCCGGTCGACCAGCGCGGCCGCAGCGTATTTCTCGAGCGCTTCATCCACGGCGAAATCTACAAGGCGCGCCCGGACGTGAATGCGGTGATCCACAGCCAT
This sequence comes from uncultured Alphaproteobacteria bacterium, assembly GCA_963793985.1. GTDB lineage: Bacteria > Pseudomonadota > Alphaproteobacteria > Rhizobiales > Xanthobacteraceae > JAJPKK01. Next base: position 160,704 of record CAWCCG010000025.1, read on the forward strand.
TCGCCGGGCGTCATCCCCTTCGGCGTCACCAACGTGCCGTTGCGTCCGGTGATGCACACCGCCGCGTTCCTTTATGTCGGCGTCCCCGTGTTCGAAATTCGTGACGCTGGCGGCACGACGGATCTGCTGGTGAGAAACGGCGCGCTCGCGAAAGCGCTTGCCGCCACGCTCGGCGCGAAGCCGGTCGCGTTGATGCGCGGCCACGGCGACGTCGTCGTCGGGCCGAACGTGAAGCGGGCGACCATACGGGCCGTGTACACCGAGGTGAACGCGCGCCTGCAGACGACCGCGCTCGGGCTCGGCGGCCCGATCAATTATGTCTCGCCCGAGGAAGGCGCACTACGCGACGCGAACCCTGGCGAAGAAGGTCGTGCCTGGGACGGCTGGAAGGACAAGGCGACGCGGAGGTAGGCGGCCGCGAGTTGAAACCGCCGTGACGGCCGCATCCGACTACTCCTGCAGCATCAGGCAGAGTCTTCTCCGCCGTCTGTTTCGTGCACCTGCCTGTCGAGGGCCCTTTTGACGAATTCCACGGAGTTGATTGCTGCACCAAGTTGGAGGCGAAATTGCTCGACCGCTTCGTTCATCGGCGGCGGCAGGTCTCCCCACCAATCGATAACGCCACTCATGGCTTCTTCGACGGTTCGCAGCATTCGCTCTATTGCAATGTCACGGTAGGTTATCGCCATGGCGCTGTCGCCTCTCCCTCCAGCAGATGCGTCGCTCAGCACCGCCGGGTGATCCATTCATCGGACCCCCATACTCCAGCCCGTCTCAATTTGATCGCTGCCCCAGCTCCGCGAATGTCGGGGCCAGTTTGGGCCTAATCCACGCCGATACCAACGGCAGTGTTAGGTATCCGTTCCGCCTCTACGGACGGGAGATGACGATCGGGCAAACTCACCCGCCGAGCAGCGCCGCTTCGAAGGCGCTGGCGATCGCCGGCTGGCTCTTCCCGGCGCGGGCGGCGTCGCCGATCACGGTGACCTTCTGTCCGGGCTTCGCGAGCGCGCGCAAATCCGTCGCCGGTCGAGCGGCGGGCGCGGTGGTAGAACCAGTCGCGGAACGGCGGCCATGAGAACAGCTGCCGCAGGCCCGGCCAATGGCCGGCGCCGCGGTCGAGCAGCAGCGCGGGGAGGGGACCGAGCCCGAAGCGATAGCGCGCGCCGGTCGCGATCACGATGCGGTCGAAGCCCGCGAGCTCGTCGCGGTGCGCGCGCGACATCGACGCCGTAGCGGAACGTCACGCCCTTGTGGACGCAGGCTGCGACCATGCGCGCGATGTAACGCTCGAACGAGTTCTCCGCGGCGACGACCTCCTGGAACAGCGGCGCCTTGCCGGCGTAACGGAATGCGCCGCCCGCGACCGTCTCGCGCTCGAACACCGTGACGGCGTTGTCGCCGGCGACGAGCGACGCATAGGTGAGGCCCGCAGGCCCGGCGCCGATGACCGCGATGCGTTCGCCCCGCGGCGGCGTGGCGCCGAGAAACCGGGTCTCGCGGCCGGCGGCGCCGTTGACGACGCAGCCGAGTTGGCGTGCCGCTGCGCATCTCGTTGACGCAGGTGTTGCAGGCGAGGCAGCGCCGCGCCGGCTCGCCGCGGGAAAGCTTCGCCACCCAGTCCGGCTCGGCGATCAGCGTGCGCCCGAGCGCGACGAAGTCGGCCTTGCCGGAAGCGATCGCATCGGCTGCGACCTCGGGGTCGCCGAGCCGGCCGACCGCGATCACGGGGACGGCGACGTCCTTCTTGATCTCCGCCGCATAGGCGAGAAAGGTCGCGTCGGGATAGGCCATCGGCGGGATCATCCGTGCCGCCGACGGCAGCGAACGATAGTGGCCGGCCGCGATGTGGAGCGCGTCGGCGCCCGCCTGCGCCGCCCACAGCGCGACCTGCCGCCCTTCGGCGAACGGCGAGCCGTCCGGGAAAAAATCCTCGACCGACACCCGGTAGATCACGGGGATGCGCACCGCGGCCTTCACCGCGCGCAGCACCTCGAGGCCGAAGCGCGCGCGGTTCTCGAGGCTTCCGCCATAGCGATCGGTGCGCCGGTTCTCGAACGGGGTGACGAATTGCGAGATCAGGTAGCCGTGGGCGGCATGGATCTCGACGCAGTCGAAGCCGGCCTGCTCGGCGCGCGCCGCCGCCGCGGCGAAGCCGGCGATGGTGAAGGCGATGTCGTCCGCCGACATCTCTTTCGGAATGATGGTCTCGTCGGTGACCTCGAACACCGGATGCGGGATCGCCGACGGCGCGACCGGCGTCTCGCCGCAGATGTCGACGCGGGTATGGCCGCCGCCATGGCCGATCTGGATCGAGGCCCGCGCGCCGCCGGCCTTGATCGCGGCGACGAGCCGCGTCAGGCCGGGAAGGAAGCGGTCGTCATAGATGCCGAGCTCGCGCCGGCGGTGGCGGCCGGCCTTGGTGGGCGAGGCCATCTCGACGGTGATGAGGCCGGTGCCGCCGCGCACCCGGGCCATGTAGTAGTTCACGGTATCGTCGGTGACGTGGCCTTCGGCGTCGGCGAGCCGCGTCGTCATCGGCGGCATGACGATGCGGTTAGCGTATCTCGACCGCGCCGATGCGCGCCGGCGTGAGCAGCACGTTCGCGCTCATGGCGTCAGAGCGACGGCACTTCGCCGCCGTCCATGTCGATGGTCGCGCCATGCAGCCACCGCCCGCGCGGCGACACCATGAAGGCGATGAGGCCGCCGATGTCCTCGGGCGTGCCGAAGCGGACGACGTTGATGTCCTGGCGATGCCATTCGCGCACCTCGGCTTCGCTCTTGCCGGTGCGCTCCATGTCGGCCTTGAGGCGCCGCCAGAACCGCTCGGTCTCGACATAGCTCGGATGAATGGTGTTGACCTGCACGCCGTCGGTCTTGCCGATGTCGGCGAGGGCCTTGGCGAAGGCCGCGCAGGCGGCATTCACCGAGCTGCCGATCGTGAAGGCGGCGATCGGGAGGCGGCCGCTGGTGCCGCCGATCGTCACCACCGCGCCGCCGGTTTCCTTGAGCAGCGGCCAGGCGGCGCGGGCGAGGCGCACATGGGCGAAGAATTTGAGCGCATAGCCGTCCTGCCAGTCGGCGTCGGTGAGCGCGAGAAAATCGCCGCGCTTGGTGGTGCCGGCATTGTTGACGAGGATGTCGAGGCGGCCGAAGCGGTGCTTCACCGCCTCGACGAGCGCCTTGGGCGCGCCGTCGCCGCGCAGATCGGCGGTCTCGTAGATACGCCCGGCGGCCGCGCTTCTCGACCTCGCGGACGACCTCCGCGCAGCGCGCTCTCGTCGCGCCCGGTGAGCATCACGTCGCAGCCTTCCTCGGCGAGGGTGAGCGCGACGCCGCGGCCGATGCCGCGGCTCGATCCCGTCACCAGCGCGATCTTTCCGGTCAGTCCCAGGTCCATGACGGCGTTTCACTCCCGCCGGGCGATATGTCTCCGATGTGCCGGACCCTCTTCCGCGATCCCCGCGAGCATTGCAAGGGCGGGGGAGGGCGCGAAAAGTCGCGAAAAGTCCTTGGGCAAATCGGTCGCAAGCGCAATCGCCGGTTGATAATGCCTTGCAATCGCTCCCATAATGGCGGCGTGGATCGGTCGAAATGAAATCCAGGCGAAAGTCCGATCGCCGGCGTCGCCGCGGCGAAAGGGCGCGCGCGGCGCAAGCGCAGCATCAGGCTTGCCGCGAAAGCGGCGAAGCCCGCGCGCGGCACCCTGCAGCAGCGGGTCTATCACGCGCTCGCCCGCGGCCTGATGGGCGGCATGTTCACGCCCGGCGAGGCGGTGTCGCTGCGCACGCTCGCGGCGCGGCTCGGCACCAGCGCCATGCCGGTGCGCGAGGCGGTGAGCCGGCTGATCGCCGAGGGCGCGCTGGTGATGCTGCCGAACCGCTCGGTGATCATCCCGCGCATGAGCCGCGAGCGCTTCATCGAGCTGTCGCGCGCGCGCCAGCGGCTCGAGGGCATGCTGGCGGAGATCGGCTGCCGCAACGCCCGCAAGGCCGACATCGACGCGCTCGTGCGGATCAACGAGGACCTTCGGCAGGCGATCGCCGCCGCCGACACCCGGACGGCGATGACCGGCAACCTCGAATTCCATTTCGCGGTCTATGGGCTCGCACGCTCCCAGGTCGTGCTCCCGCTGATCGAGACGCTGTGGCGTCAGGCCGGCCCGTTCGTCGCGCTTGCGGCGAAGATGCCGAACATACGCTGGACGCAGCGCCATCACGGCCGCCTGCTCGCCGCGCTGCGGGCCGGCAAAGCTCGTGCGGCGCGCCAGGCTGTCGAAGACGACATCGAGGAAACGCTCCAGCAGCTCCTCAAGAAGGCGGACTTCGCGGACGGCCACCGGCCTGAGCTGTGATTACATGAGCTGTGATCACAGCTTGACGCTCCGGGCCTGCCTTCCTATCGTTTCGCATCAATTCTCAGCGAGCCTTCATGGATGCCAACGAACTGATCCACGCCCAGCTCGTCAAAGCGGGCGTGACGCTCGCCGCGAGCCTGCCCGACGACTGGGTCAACGGCCTGATCCGCCGCGTCACCGCCGGCAACCAGATCAAGCACATTCCGGTCGGGCGCGAGGCCGAGACCATCGCAATCTGCGCCGGTGCGTTCTTCGGCGGGGTGCGCTCGGTCGCCATCATGGGCAACACCGGGCTGCTCACCTGCACCGGCGAGATGGCGACGCTGTGCCTGCGCCACATGATCCCGGTGTTCTGCATCGTCAGCGCGCGCGGCTCGATCGACGACCACAAGGTCTATCAGGAGGTGCAGGGGCGGCGCACCGTGGCGCTGCTCCAGGCCTATGATTTCCCGTTCCAGATCATCGACAAGCCGGAGGAGATCGAGCGCATTCCCGACGCCTATGAGTGGCACCGCCTGCAGAAGCGGCCGTTCGTCCTGTTTCTCACCAAGCGGCTGCTCGGAGTGAAGAACGCATGAAGACGCGCGAAGCCCTCACCGTTCTCGCCGCCCACCGCGGCGACGCCATCGTCGTCTGCGCGCTCGGCATGGCGGCGAACGAATGGTGGGCGGTGACGAAGAGCGAGGACAGTTTCTACATGCACGGCGGCATGGGCTTCGCCGCGAGCTTCGCGCTCGGGCTCGCGACCGCGCTGCCGAAGGTGCCGGTGTGGGTGCTCAACAGCGACGGGTCGCTGTCGATGAACCTCGGCTGCCTGCTCACCGAGGCCGGCCAGCAGCCGGCAAACCTCAAGCATTTCGTGGTCGACAACCAGAGCTACCAGACCGTCGACACCATGCCGATGGTGAACCAGGACAATGCCGACTACGCCGCGATCGCCAAGGGGGCCGGCATCCGCCAGGTCGCGACCATCGACAATCTCGCCGATCTCGAAAAGAGCATGCCGGGGATCGTCGCCGCGCCGGGCCCGTATTTCATCCGCCTGCGCGTCGAATCCGAGCCCGACTACCAGCGCGCGCCGCCGGCGACCTACGAGGGCCCGGAGATGAAATACCGCTTCGGCCGCGCGCTCGAGAAGAAGCTCGGCATCAAGGTGTTCGGCCCGCGCGGGTTCTGAAGCGTCGGAGACCCGGCGGTAGCGTTCGCGGCATGGTTGGACGCGTGCGGCACGGGCGGGCCGATTAAGGGTCGCTCCCGTACGCGCACCGGATCAGGGCTCAGCGAGGATGTTACTACTCCGACGCTCAAGGCCCGATGGTGTCTTGCGCAATTGCCCGACGCATATCCTGCGGAGACGATATCGTCCGGGCGGTGCACTTCCGGTGGGCGGTGCGCCCACATTCGTGTCCGATCACTTGCGATGTTCTCGTCGAGGAAAGCGACTGGTCGTGGATGTTCGCCACGCTTTTGCGCGAAACAAGATGTTGGAATCGCTGGGAGCCGGGCGAACGGAACACACGCCCTAGGGCCTTGCGAAAACGGCCTGAATGTCGCATCAGCGGATCGGCGCACAAGCATTGGAGAGCAGATGAAACGACGCGTCCGAGGACCCACCCTGACCAAGGCCGAGCTTCGAGCCCGGGGCAAGGAGGCCATGGCCGAAGCGACCAAGCCGGTCGTGAAGCTGCCGACGAAGCTCGTGCGACAGTGCGGCCGCTGCGGCGAGTTCAGCTCGGTGATGGTGGAACCCGGTGAGCCCGCGCCGGAGTTCAAATGCAAGGTCTGCGACAAGCCGGCGCGGGGTGGCTGACGCCGGGTTGCTGCATCGCGGCGGGGCCAACCCGCCGTCCGCCGTGGCCCAAAGGGCGGCTCTTGGGGGAACCTGATGCCGCCATTAATTTTTTTGCGCGGCTGATTTCGCTTCCGACGAACTGGTGCTAGCGTTTTGCGTGTGGGGCGACCACGCTTTGAGGGATGTCATGCGCGAAACGCGGAGCAGCGTGCGCGGGCAGGTGACCCGGTGGGCGGCCACGGCTTTGCCCGTCGTACTGATCGCAGGGTTCTTGTGGTTCGGATGGTTCGGCCGCGCCGGCGTCAGCCAGCCGGTCGCGAGCCCGCCAGCCGATGCAGCAATGTCCGCACCGGGGCGGGTCGAAGGTCGCAGCGACGTGCTCTCGCTCGGCACCTCGGTGACCGGCACCATCGCCGAACTGCTGGTCGGCCCCGGCACCCGCGTTGCGGCGGGCCAGCACCTCGTCAAGGTCGAATGCGGACCGATCGAGCGCGAGCTCGACGCGCGCAAATCGGATCCTCGAGGCCGCCGAAGCCGCGTTCCTGCGCACCCTCCATGGTCCGCGGCGGGAGGAGATTGCCATCGGCATCGCCAACGTCAATCTCGCCGATGCGCGGCTGCGCGAGGCCCAGCGGTCGCTCGACCGCATCCACGCGCTTCACGAGGGCTTCACCGTGACCCGGGTGCAGATCGACCAGGCCGAGCGCGACGCTCGTATGGCCGCCGCCATGCTCGACGAGGTCCGCGCCAAGCTTGCGCTCCTCAACGCCGGCTCGCGTGAGGAGGACATCACCGAGACGCGCTCCCGCCGCGATGCCGCGCGGCGCCGTGTCGATGAGACCGCAGCGCGGCTCGGCCGCTGCTCCGTCGACGCCCCGACCGCGGGCATCGTGCTCGCGACCAACGTGAGCCCCGGCCAGCTGGTGAGCACGATGGCGCCGATGGTCCTGCTCACCATGGTCGACGACAGCACCCGCCGCATCCGCGCCTATGTCGACGAGCGCGACGTGCCGAGGCTGTGCCCGGGCCAGCATGCCCGCGTCACCGCCGACGGAGTTCCCGGGATGCAGTCCGAGGGGGTGGTGGAATCGATCGGCGTCGCGGTCGGCGATAATCCGTTCGCCGCCAATGCGTCGCGGCAGTTCCGTCAGGTGATGCTGTCGGTGCCCGATGCGCCGCAGCAGCTGCCGATCGGGCTCAAGGTCGCGGTGCAGTTTTCTCCGTGTCCGCCGGGGCAGGGGACGCCGCGCCGATAGAGGCGCGATAGCAACTCACCCCATCTTCGCCCCCGGCTCGAAGAACTCGATCATGTTGCCGTCGGGGTCGGCGATGTAGATCGTGAGCCCGTAGATGCCGTCATGGAGCTCGCGGAAGAATTTCACCTCGGCGCGGGCGAGGCGGGCGGCCAGCGCCCGCACGTCTTCGGCGATGAAGGCCATGTGGTCGATCTGGGTCGGTTCTTGCGGTCCACCCGAGGTGAGCGCGATCCCCTGATGGAACGGCACGAAAGGCCGCCCGTCGGGCAGCGGCTTTGCCGGCCGCACCGTGAAGCCGAGCACGTCGACGTAGAACCGCTCGGAGCGCGCGATGTCGTTCACCTTGAGGAGCATATGCGCGAAGCCGGTCGGCCGCCCGGCGCTCGTGTTCGGTGCTTCCGTCTTCGCCGTGTCCGCCATGGTCATGCGTCCTTGCGCTCGTCGCCGAGCACGCCGGCGAGCGCCCAGTCCTCCTTCGGCACCTCTTGCAGGATGACATGGAGATTGGTCGCTTTGGCGCCCGCATGCTCCACCATGGCGTCGGTGATGGCGCGCACGAGCTTGCGCTTCTGCTCGCGGGTGCGACCCGTCCACATCTGCACGGTGACGACTGGCATGTTGGTTCTCCTTCGTCTCGAATCAGGCCGGTGCGGCGAGGGCAGCCTCGATCCGCGCGCGGATGCCGCTCCATTGGCTGGCGCCGACGGTGACGGGCGCGCGGCTGCCGAGGCCGCGGCCCCAGATCGCCTTGAGGCCGAGTTGTTTCGCCGCCTCGAAGTCGATGCCGCCGGGCGGCGCCGCAAGATCGACGAGCAGCGCCGACTTCGGCAGCCGCTCGAGGATGTCGGCGCCGACGACGCGCGACGGCACGGTGGAAAACAGCATGTCGAGACGCGGAGCGAGCGCCGGCAGCTCGTCGAGCGTGTGCGGCGTCGCGCCGGCCACGAACGCCGCCGCCCGCTGCTCGGGATTGCGCGCCACGACGTGGGTGTGGGCGCCGAGCGTGACGAGATAGCGCGCGAGCACCGCGCCGATGGTGCCCTGGCCGACCACGCAGACGGCTGCACCGTGGATCGTGATCGCGGTGTTCTCGATCACGATTCTGAGCAGGCCCTCGATGATCGCCGGGGTCCGGCGCAGCATCAGCGCGCGGTCCCACTCGTATTCGTGAATGGCGATGCCGAGCGCGTCGGCATGGGCTTTGAGGTTCTTGTCGGCCCAGCCGAGAATGATGTGGGCCGGCGCCACCATGCCGGCGAGCATCTCCCGCGTCGGCACGATGGGCGAGGGGGCGGCCGGCGCGAACAGCGCACCATTCGCGGCGATGCCGGGGATCGGAAACAGCGCGAATTGCGCGCCCGCGAGAACGGCCGAGGGATCGTCGAGATGGCGCACGCCTTCGATGCCGCCCTCCGGCCACGGAAAGCCGTGGGCGCGCACGTCTGCGCCCGTCGCCGCGGCAAGGCGCGCGATCTCCTGCTCGCGCTTGTCGCCGCCGAGCATCCCGATCGCGAGCTTTGACCAATCGATCGCCATGTCGCGCGCACCGCACATACTGCCGAGTGTCATTGCCCGGCTTGCGGCAATCCGATCCCTCCCCCGCAAGCGGGGGATGGATCACGAGCCGGGCGATGACAGAAAACTGGACCCGTCTTCGCGGACATCGCTGTAGCGCGCCACGCGCGGCCTTGGCAATGCGCCACGCTCGACTCCGCAATGCAGCTGCGCGTCGACAAGGTCGATGACGGCCGATGCGGATTCGCGATAAGCTCGGTTGCGCGCGACGGCTCGGTCGTGCGCGTTCCGGGAGGATTGTGCTAATGGCGATCAGAACACGTGTCCGCCGCGCTGATGGCGGGAATGATGTGTTGCACGGCGAATGCGCAGATGACCGATCCGTTGCCCCGAGCGAAGCCGGAAGAGGTGGGGCTGTCGTCGCAGCGGCTCGCCGACGTCGCCAAGGCCCTCAATGCCGACATTGCGCGCGATCAGATTCCGGGCGCGGTGCTCGCGGTCGCGCGGCACGGCAAGCTCGCCTATTTCGAAGCGTTCGGCTTCCGCGACAAGGCGGCGGGCGCGCCGATGACCAAGGATGTGATCTTCAACATCGCCTCGATGACGAAGCCGATGACGGCGGTCGCGGCCCTGCAGCTCTACGAGCAGGGCAAGCTGCATGATGGACGAGCCGCTGGCGAAGTACTTTCCGAAGTTCGCGGACAGCCAGGTGGCGGTGATGGACGCCAAGAAGGAGAGCATCGTCGACCGCGTGCCGGCCGTCCGCAAGATCACCATCCAGGACCTGTTCCGCCACACCAACGGGCTGAGCTACGGCGGACGCGGCACCACCGCCGTCCACAAGCTCTATCCGGAAGGCAGCGGCCAGGCGGCGCTGGCCTATGCGGGAACGGACTTCGCCAATCATCTCGCGACCCTCCCGCTGCATTTCCAGCCGGGCTCGACCTGGGACTACGGCTTCGGCCTCGACGTTCTCGGCCTCGTCGTCGAGCAGATCTCCGAGCAGACGCTGGGCGGCTATCTGCAGGAGAACGTGTTCAAGCCGCTGGGCATGGTCGACACCACGTTCCTGATTCCGGCCGAGAAGGCCGGCCGCTATGCGAAGCCGCTGCCGATCGATCCCGTGACCGGCCGGCCGCAGTCGCAGACCCCGCTCACCCAGCCCGCGAAGTTCGAATGCGGCGGCGGCTGCGCGGCTTCGACCGCGAGCGACTACCTGCGCTTCGCGCAGATGCTGCTCGACAAGGGCAAGCTCGGCGACACCCGCATCCTCGGCCGCAAGACGGTGGAATACATGCTGTCGAACCAGCTCGGCCCCGAGGTGAAGAACCTCATCGGAAACGCCGATCCGACCCGGGCCGACTACGGCTTCGGCCTCGGCCTTGCGGTGCAGACGACGCCGGGCATCGTGCGGATGGCAGGCTCGGTCGGCAACTTCTCCTGGCCCGGCGCCAGCGGCACCAACTGGTGGGCCGATCCGAAGGAAGACATGGTCGTGGTGTTCATGGCCGCCTCGCCCGGACCGATCCGCTGGCACTATCGCCAGGTCATCGACGCGATGGTCAATCGCGCCATCATGGACTGAAGGGACTTTCGCAAATGGACATCAAGCCGGCCGGAGCGGTGCCGTCGCGCCGCATGCCATCCGATTACTTCACCGGAACGGTGTGGCAGGACCCCATCGTCGAAGCGCCGGCGCCGGCCCGCATCCGCGCGGCGCTGGTGACCTTCGAGCCCGGCGCGCGCACCGCCTGGCACACCCATCCGCTCGGCCAGACGCTGCACATCGTGCGCGGCACCGGCCGGGTGCAGACGCTGGGGCGGCCCGATCCGCGAAATCCGCGCCGGCGACACGGTGTGGATCCCGCCGGGCGAAAAGCACTGGCACGGCGCCGGCCCGACCACGGCGATGGCCCACATCGCGATGCAGGAGGGCCTCGACGGCGTCGCGGTGAACTGGATGGAGCACGTCACCGACGCGCAATACGAGGGGAAGAGCGGGTGAGGTGAGCGATCCGGCACCAGCTGAACACTCAGCGGTGCGCTTTGCCCGTGATGGCGCCGAACGTTATGCCGGCTTGCTATCCGAGGGGCATGTGAGGAACCTTCGCGCGCTTGCTGATGCCACCCTCATTGGGCGATCAGGTAGCCGCATTTTTTTGCCTGCATTCGTTCGGTGAGGCTCTCAAATCGGATGGTGCCGTTGGGCGACTTCGCTACGGCCCTGCTGGGCGACGTCGCGCGTCCCGTGCGAGCGGTTGTCTTTGACAAGACCGCAGAGACTAACTGGTCGGTTCCTTGGCACCAGGATCGCACCGTTGTTGTGCGCGCACGACGTGAAGTTCCGGGGTTCGGTCCATGGTCTATAAAGTCTGGACTCATTCACGTTGAGCCGCCGTTCGACGTCCTGTCCGGCATGATTACGATCCGTGCACATCTTGATGATTGCGGCGACGATAATGCGCCTCTGCTCGTTGTGCCGGGCTCGCATCGACTAGGAGCCATTTCGGCAGGGAATGCCAGCGATGTTGCTTGCCGGTTCGGCCATGTGACATGCCATGCCAATGTCGGCGATGTGTGGGTCTATGCTACCCCCATCGTTCATGCGTCAGAGCGCGCGCGTTCCCCGACCCGGCGGCGCGTCATACATGTTGACTATGCGAAGGGATGCCTTCCTGGCGGATTGGAGTGGTTGGGAATCGCGACGCAATAAGCTGAGAGGGCCATGAGCCGCCGTTCCGGGCTCTGGTCCGCCTGCTCGGACCGCGATACGCTCAGTAAAAGACGCCTGGAGGATAGCGGATGCGCTTCACCGACCTGTGGCTGCTCGCGGCCTTGGCCCTAGGCCTCGCGCCGCCGTGCGCCAGCGCAGCCGAACATATGTTGGTTCCAAGCCCGCAGACGGTCCACATCGGCCATTTCAATGCCGCTCTCAAGCCGGTGCTGCAGATAAACTCCGGCGATACGGTAACCATCGAGACTGCGACGCAGATCGACCCGGCCGAGGTCGACCGTTCCGGTGTCGTGCCTCCGAGCGCGGTGCCGGAATACACGCGCACCATCTATCGCGAGGTCAGGGATCGCGGCCCCGGCGCACACATTCTCTCCGGTCCCATTTTCGTCGACGGCGCCGAACCCGGCGATGTGCTCGAAGTGCGCATTCGAAGCATCGAGCTTGCAACCGACTATGGCTACAATGTTCAGCGGCCGTATCTCGGCGCGTTGCCAACCGAGTTCCCGGGCGTATTCCAGCGCGTCATCAAGATCGACCGCGCCGCCAAGACGGCGGAGATTGCGCCTGGCGTCGTCGTTCCGGTGATGCGGCCGTTCTTCGGCACCTTGGGCGTTGCACCTCTTGCCGCCGCCGGCCGCATCAGCAGCGGGCCACCGGGGGTGCACACCGGCAACATCGACAACAAGGACATCATCGCCGGCACGACGCTCTACATGCCTGTCTTTGTGTCCGGCGCCTTGTTCTCGATCGGCGACGGCCATGCCGCCCAGGGTCACGGCGAGGTCGATCTGTCCGCGATCGAAACGGGCCTTCGCGGAAACTTTCAGTTCATCGTGCGCAAGGACATGAAAATCTCCTGGCCACGCGCTGAGAACGCGACCCACTGGATCGTCATGGGACTTGATCCGAGCCTCGACGAGGCGATGAGGATTGCCGTTCGCGAGACCATCAACTTCATCACCGAGCAATTTCCGACGCTCAGTCGGCAGGAAGCCTATATGATCGCGAGCATCGCGGTGGACTACCATGTCACTCAGGTCGTCGACGGGACCAGAGGCATCCATGGGATGATCCCGAAGGCGATCTTCACGGCCCGGTAGTGCCGAAACGGCAGTTTGCGGGACTGATCGACAGAAGCGCACCGACGCCGTCTTTCGGCGGCGCATCGGCGAAAGACTGGGAACCCGTAGCGATGACCAAGATTGACAGGGCGACGATTAGACCAGGCGCCACGTCCTTGCCGGTGGGCTTGGCGCAGCCGCTGTTTGGATTTGGGACAGTGATGCGGGCACAAGAGGCCAAGCCGACCTTTGTCTATGTCGGCTCCTACACCAAGAACCCGCCGGGTGGCGGCAGCAACAATCCCGTCGGGCTTTCGGTTTTCCGGTTCAATCCGACGAACGGCGCCTTGACCCTGGTCCAGGAAGTGCCGAGTGCCAATCCGTCCTTTGTCGCCCTCGATCCGACCCGCCGCTTCCTGTACGTGGTCAACGAAATTGCCGACTTCGAAGGGCAGAAGGCCGGCTCGGCTGAAGCCTACGCGATCAACCCCGCAACGGGCGAGATCACGCTGCTCAACCGGCAATCGGTCAAAGGCCCGATCCCGGCCCACCTCGCCGTTGATCCGACCGGGCGGTATCTGATCGTGGCGAACTACGTCGGCGGCAACTTTGTCGTTCTGCCCATCGAAAGCGACGGTCGACTGGCGCCGGTCGTCGACGAAGTCATCGACAACGGACATGGCCCGAACGCCCAGCGCCAAGCTTCGCCACATCCGCACGGCATCACCTTCGATCCGGCGGGCCGGTTCCTCGCAACCGCGGACTTAGGGACCGACGAAATCCAGATTTTCCGGTTGGCAAACGGAAAGTTGGTGCCGACCAGCAAAGCCTCCACCGCTCCCGGCGCGGGCCCACGGCACATCGTCTTTCACCCCGACGGGCGGGTTCTTTTCGTCATCAACGAGCTCAACGCGACCGTCACCTCGTTTGCTTACGATCCGGACAAAGGGGAGATCGGACGGGCGCTGCAGACCATTTCCACCGAGCCGCCAGGGTACAGCGGACCAAAGAGCACGGCGGAAATCGCAATTCACCCGTCGGGCAAGTTCCTGTACGCCTCGAACCGCGGCCACAACAGCATCGTCGGGTACCGGATCGATCCGACCGACGGGCAACTCGACGTGATCGGCTACGCCGCGGAAGGCGTCGTCTTTCCGAGGAATTTCGCCATCGACCCGACCGGCACGTGGCTTTATGTAGCCAATCAAAAAGCGGACACCATCGTTCAATTCCGGATCGAGCCGGCGACCGGAGAACTCAAGCCGACGGGCCAGACGACGCGCTCGATCACGCCGGTCGCCATCGTGTTTCGGCCGGGCGGATGAAGCTCCTGCTGACATGAGCATCGGCGGATGATGGCGAATGCGGCACAAGGTGACGCGAGCGCCGCTCAATCCGAGGCCGGCGGCAATCTCGCGAACGCCTCTTCGAGATTGACCGACACCGGCACCTTGTCCTCCAGATTTCCGGCTTCCTTCCACGTGAAGGCATCCAGCGTGTGCGGTCCGGCAAATTTGAATTCCGCAGACAGGGTCGGTTTGCCGCCGATCATGTCGCTGAATGCCGCAATGCGCTTTTGCTTGCGGCTAAAGACCATGACCGGATACGACCACGGCGAATGCCCTCCCGAAGAGGACATGCTGTAGGCGAAGAATTGTGAATCGGGAGACCGATTTTCCTTCGACGACGTAGAGTCCGTTCGCGCCGCGGGGCGAGGAATAGTCCTTCGCCGTGATTGTATCGCCGGCCCGCGTACGGATCACGACGCGAAGCTCTCCGCTGTCCGGCGTGGCATAAAGGCTGACGTCGACGGGAAGCACGACCGCGCGCAGCTCTTTGTCCGGCGACACAAAGACACGCGGAGCAACGTCAAGGCAGCTCGCCTCCGGCCGCGGCGTCTTGAGAAGCTGGTGTCCGCTGCATGGCTCACGGGCCGGCGCATCTCGAACCGGCATCGTGCATGCCGCGGCGACGACCAGAACTGGAAGCAATGCTTTCATGATCCGGCTCCCACGCTCACCGAGCCTCAAATCCCCGGCGTCAGCACCCTGATCTTGTAGATGCCGGTGCGCGCGGCGATGTAGAGCGTCTTCTTGTCGGGATCGCCGAAGCCGACATTGGTCGCCTGCTCGGGCGCGCGGATGGTGCCGATGTGCTTGCCGTCGGGTGAGATGATCCACACGCCGCCCGGCCCGGTCTCGTAGAGGTTGCCCTTGGTGTCGACGCGCAGGCCGTCGGTGATGCCGCGCTCGGTCTCCTTGCTCATGTCGATGAAGAGCTTGCCGTTGGTCAGCGTGCCGTCGGGCTTGACCTCGTAGCGGTTGACGTAGTTTTCGCGGCTGCCGTTGACGTAGAGGTACTTCTCGTCGGGCGAGAAGGCGAGGCCGTTGACCATCGGCATGTCCTTGACGAGCAGCGAGAGCTTGCCGTCCTTCCACATGTAGACGCCGGTGAAGTCGAGCTCCTTGCGCGGGTCCTTCTCGCGCAGCCGGAACGAGCCGTAGGTGTCGGTGAAGTAGATCGCGCCGTCGCTCTTGACGACGACGTCGTTGGGGCCGCCGAAGCGGTGGCCCTCGTAGCTGTCGGCGAGCACGGTACGCTTGCCGTTCTTCTCGATGCGCATCAGCGAGCGGCCGCCGAAGGTCGCGAGAATGAGGCGGCCCTGGCGGTCGACGGTGAGGCCGTCGGCGCCGATCATCGCGAATTCCTCGAAGCGCTGATCGTTGCGGTCGAAGCCGTTGTTCTGGATGCCGCCCCAGCGCCACACCTCCGGCCCCTGGTAGCCGACGTTCTCGAGATAGACCGAAGCCTTGCCGTCCGGCGTGAGCTTCCACACGACGTTGCCGGGAATGTCGGTGAACAGGAGGTAGCCGCTCTTGCCTTCGGTCATCCACACCGGGCCTTCGGTGAAGCCGAAGCCGCCCTTGACGAGCTCGACCTTGGCGTCGGGCGCGACCAGCTGATCGAGCGCCGGATCGAGCCGCACCACCGCGTTGTCGCCGGCGGCGTGGGCGATGGCGGTCGAGAGCAGGCATGCGGATGCGGCGAGCGTGAACCTCGTCATGACGTTTCTCCCCGGTCTTTCGGCCTTGGAATGCGTTCCAGGCTCTTGTGCTTCGAGCGACTTCGTAGGGTGGGCAAAGGCGGCCGCGGCGCTTGTTCTCGTTGGACGGCGCCGATCCGCCGTGCGCACGCTCGACTCCCACGTGGGCACGGCGCTTACGCGCCTTTGCCCACCCTACGGTCACCGCGAGTGTGCAACTTTTCTGGATCGGGCTCCAGAGGGCGCGGTCAGGTCCGCCCCGGCCGCGCCAGCGGCGGGCCGGAGGAGATGCGGCGCAGCGCGATCCGCGCCTCTTCGCTGCCCGGCCGGAGGCTGAGCGCGGCCTGGAGGTCGGTGATCGCCTGGTCGCGCTGGCCCATCGCCTCGTTGAGGCGGGCACGGTCGAGGAGAGCGGAGAAGCCGCGGTCGGCGCTCAGGAGCACGGCCGAGGTCAGGTCGTCGCGCGCGAGCTCGGGCTTGCCGAGACGGATGTAGGCGTTGGCGCGCTGCCGATAGATCGTCGCGACGAGGTTCGCCGCGCCGTCCGGCTGGTAGACCTCGATCAGCGCCGCCTTGAGCGTCTTGTCGCGCTTGTAGGAATCGATCAGCGCCGTGCAGTCGGCGACCTCGCCTTCCGGCTTCGCCTTGGTGCCGAAGATGTTGGCGCGGCTGCGCCGTGCATAGAACAACTCCAGCGGCGGCAGCCGGGCAGGATCGATCTCGGCGATCTGGATCGCCTTGGAAAGATCGGTGAAGGCGAGCTCGGTCGAGCCGCGATAGAGGTTCGCCATGGCGCGGCCGCGCAGCGCCGGGCCGAAATTGGGATCCTTCTTGAGCGCCGCGGAGTAATCGGTGATGGCGCGGTCGGTCTCGCCGAGCTTGAACAGCGCCTGGCCGCGTTCGGTGTAGCCGCTCGGATGATTGGGGTCGATGCGCACCGCCTCGCTGAAGTCCGCGA
Organism: uncultured Alphaproteobacteria bacterium; assembly: GCA_963793985.1. Taxonomy (GTDB): domain Bacteria; phylum Pseudomonadota; class Alphaproteobacteria; order Rhizobiales; family Xanthobacteraceae; genus JAJPKK01. The sequence goes on from CAWCCG010000025.1 coordinate 177,423, forward strand.
CCGCTTTTTCGAGGTCGTCGCCGAGCGCCGCCTTCTTGCCGGCTTCGATCAGCGCGGCCGCCTTCGGCGCGGGATTGCGCAGCGGGGTGAGCGTGATGGCGGGGTGGTCGTCGGGAATCGCGACGATCGAATTGGCGCCGGCGAGGCTCGCGGTCGTCATTTCCGCGGGTGCGTGCTCCGGTGCGATCGAGCCTGTCGGCCCTCGGTGTCGGCAGGTGCGGCGTCAGCAGCGGTGCGGCGGCTCCGCGGTGCGAGCGCCGGATCGGCGATCGATCCGCGACAGCGGCGCGCCGGCTTCGACGAGATTGGTGTAGCCGGTGAACCAGCGCGGCACGGGCTGGTTGCGTTCTCGCGGTCGCCGACGCCGGAAGCCGACCGCCGTGCGGGTACGGATTCCGCCACTCTCGAGGCGGGCCCCTGGCTATGCGATGCGAGACGGGCGCGTGCCGATGCGTCATGGGTGCCTTGCGCCGACGCGCCGTCGCCCGCCATGCGCTCGTCGTCCTTGGCCGCGATGTCGGGCCGGCCCACGGCGGCGGCCCGTGCAGCCAGACGTCGATGCGCTCGAGGAACTGCGCCGCCTTCACGGTCACCGAGCTTTGGACGCCGCTATCGCTGTCCATGACAAAGATCGCGATCACCATCATCGCGGTGATCGGCAGACCGGCCGCCAATCCGACCGGCGAAATGACCGCGCGGACGACGCCGCGCAGCGGGCTGACGGCCCTTTGCTTGCGTCGGACAACCTGCGGCCGGTGACGAATCTTCGGCCGGTTGAGAAACTGCGGCGGGCGGAAGAGCTGCGGCAGGCGGACGAATTGCGGCAGGCGGAGAAGCCGCGACAAGCCCGGAACCGGCCACCAACGCGACAAGAGCCTGCGAGACTTGTGCAAGCGCCTCGCGAAGTGCGCGCAGCGAATCGCTCACGTTCGGCTGAGCCGCGGCCGATTCTTCGGCCTCCGGCGGAGGCTCCGACGCCGGATCGGCGGCGCGCGCCTGCCGCTCGATCTTTCGGATCGTGAGATCGAGCGCGAGCTTTTCCATCTCGACGATGGGCTCGGGAAGACGCATCAGCTGGAGGTGCCGCTGCACCACCGTGCGGGCCTGCGCATAGACGTCGCGGCGGGCCGCCGGCGTGTTCTCGGCGAGGCCGGCGACCGTGCCTTCGACGATGCTGCGATAATCGATGGTGACGAAGCGCGCGGCAGGAGCGACCTTGCTCCGGCGCGGCTCCGCGCCGGCAGGCTCATCAATCATCGTCATTGTACTAAGGGCGTCCATTGCCCCACCCGCTTACGCCCGGGGTGACCGCACCGCGACCGGCCCCGACCCCAAATACCGTCGGCATTCTACTCCTGCAAATGTGGAGAATCTTGTCCCATGATGCGGGTTGTTCGCCCCAATCGCAGCCTACAAAAGCCGCCAAAAGGTCTAGATCGCACTCGGCGATGGCTGTCATTAAAGCGTCGCGCAGACGGCTCAAAGGCCGTGCGCCGCATCCGAATCTTTCCCGCGCGGCGATTCCATGAATGCGTTCCGCTACATTGCACCCCCGAATTGTCGCCGTTCCGAGCTCTCAAGAGAAAGACCTTACGTGCTGATCGATGGAACACACCGGCGCAGCATCTGGCGGGAACCCGACGGCAGGTCCGTCGGCATCATCGACCAGACCAGGCTGCCGCATGCGGTGGTGACGCTGCGGCTCGCGACGCTCGGCGATGCCGCCCATGCGATTTCCGCAATGCAGACACGGGGCGCGCCGCTGATCGGCGCGGTCGCCGCCTACGGCATGTGCCTCGCCCTTCAGGACGACGCGTCCGACGAGGCGCTGGAGCGCGCCTACCGGTGCCTCGTCGCGACCCGGCCGACGGCGGTCAACCTGCGATGGGCGCTCGACGAGATGATGGCGGCGGTGCGCAACCGGCCGCGCGGGGAACGCGTCGCCGCGGCCTATGCCCGCGCCGCCGAGATTTGCGACGAGGATGTCGCGATCAATCTCGGCATCGGCCGCCACGGCCTCGCGGTGATCGAGGACATCGCCTCGCGCAAGCCGGTGGGCACGCCGGTGAACGTGCTCACCCACTGCAATGCGGGCTGGCTCGCCGCCGTCGACTGGGGCCCGGCGACGGCGCCGATCTATCTCGCCCACGAGAAGGGCGTTCCGCTCCATGTGTGGGTCGACGAGACCCGGCCGCGCAATCAGGGCGCAGCGCTCACCGCCTTCGAGCTCGCCCAGCAGGGCGTTCCCCATGCGGTGATCGCCGACAACACCGGCGGCCACCTGATGCAGCGCGGGCTCGTCGATCTCGTCATCACCGGCACCGACCGCGTCACCGCGCAGGGCGACGTCTGCAACAAGATCGGCACCTATCTCAAGGCGCTCGCCGCCCACGACACCGGCGTGCCGTTCTACGTGGCGACGCCGTCGCCGACCATCGACTTCACGCTCGTCGACGGGCGCGACATTCCGATCGAGCAGCGCGGGCCCGAAGAAGTCGCGACGATCACGGGCCGCACCACCGACGGCCGCATCGAGACGGTGACCGTCGTGCCGGAAGGCTCACCGGTCGCGAACTACGCCTTCGACGTGACGCCGGCCCGCCTCGTGCGCGGCCTCATCACCGAACGCGGCGTGCTCCCGGCGACCCGCGAGGCGCTCGCCGCGGCGTTTCCGGAGCGGGTGGGGGGCGCTCAGCCGCGCACCGGCACTTGAAGTTCCGGGGCGCCAGCACTTGCTGGGCCCTATAAACGCGGGCATACCCGTCACCGTCATCGGAGAGCAAGCATGCAGAGCCGCTTCGTGGAGACCGAGGCCGAGGCGCTGGTCGCACGTTACGCCGCCCGCGGCGTGCCGCGGGATCTGACGCTGCGGGTCTACACGACGCGGTTGCTCGGCGGCGACCCGAAGCTGGTGCTGCACGGCGGCGGCAACACCTCGGTGAAGCTGCGCATGCCGGACCTGATGGGGCGCGAGGTCGACGTCCTCTGCGTCAAGGGCTCCGGCGCCGATATGGCGGTGATCGAGCCCGCCGGACTGCCGGCGGTGCGGCTCGCGGAGTTGCGCATGCTGCTCGAGCGCGACGCCATGTCGGACGAGGAGATGGTGAAGGCGCAGCGCGCGAACCTCATCGATCCGATGGCTCCCAATCCTTCGGTCGAGACGCTGCTGCACGCCTTCATTCCGCAGCGCTTCGTCGATCACACCCACGCCACCGCGGTGCTGAGCCTGATCGACCAGCCCGACGGCGCGGCGCGCGCGGCGGAGCTTTACAACGGCCGCATGGGGATCGTGCCCTACATCATGCCCGGCTTCGGGCTCGCCAAGGAGGCGGCGCGGGTGTTCGCGGCCGCGCCCGATGCGATCGGCCTGATCCTGCACAAGCACGGCATCTTCACCTTCGGCGAGAGCGCGCGCGAAGCCTATGAGCGCATGATCGAGATGGTCTCACTCGCGGAGGCCGCGTTGCGGCGCGGCCGGCGCGCGGTGTTCGCGACCGCGCAGCTGCCGCAGGCGGCGATGCCGCTCGCGGCGGTCGCGCCGATCGTGCGCGGCGCCTGCAGCCTGCCCGATGACAAGATCGAGGGGGCGGTGCGCCGCCTCATCCTCGATTTCCGCACCGGCGATGCGATCCTCAACTTCGTCAACGGGGCGGAGGTCGCGCGCTATGCGACGGCCGGCGTGGTGACGCCGGACCACACCATCCGCACCAAGAACTGGCCGCTCGTCGTGCCCGCCCCGGAGCAGGGCAAGACCGCCGATTTCTCTCGTGCCGCGCGCGCAGCCGTCGCGGCCTTCATCGCGCATTACCGCGACTATTTCGCGCGCAACAATGTCCGCTGCGGCGGGACCAAGACCATGCTCGATCCGCTGCCGCGGGTGGTGCTGGTGCCCGGGCTCGGCCTGTTCGGGCTCGGCCGCTCGCGCAAGGACGCGGCGATCGCCGCCGATCTCGCCGAGGCCGCGGTGTCGACCATCACCGATGCCGAGGCGATCGGGCGCTTCGAGTCGATTTCCGAAGCCGACATGTTCGACTGCGAGTACTGGTCGCTCGAGCAGGCGAAGCTCGGCAGCGCCAAGGAGCTGCCGCTCGCCGGCCAGATCGCGGCGATCACCGGTGCAGGAGGCGGCATCGGAGCCGCGACGGCGAAGGCATTCGCCGCGGCGGGCGCCGAAGTCGCGTTGCTCGATGTCGACGCCGACAAGGCCGCCGCTGTCGCCAAGGCGACCGGCGGCGCCGCCTTCGCGGTCGCCTGCGACGTCACCGATGCCGCTTCCGTCGATGCTGCCTTCGCCAAGGTTGCCGAGCGTTTCGGCGGCGTCGACATCGTGGTGTCGAATGCGGGCGCGGCCTGGCAGGGCCGCATCGGCGAGGTCGCGGAGGAGGTGCTGCGCAAGAGCTTCGAGCTCAACTTCTACGGCCATCAGCGCGTCGCCCAGGCGGCGGTGCGCATCATGCTCGCCCAGGGCACCGGCGGTTGCCTCCTGTTCAACGTGTCGAAGCAGGCGGTCAATCCGGGGCCGGATTTCGGCCCCTACGGGCTGCCGAAGGCGGCGACCTTGTTTCTGGCGCGGCAATACGCGGTCGACTATGGTGCGCAGGGCATCCGCGCCAATGTCGTGAATGCCGATCGGGTGCGCTCCGGCCTCCTGACGGCGGACATGATCGCGACGCGGTCCGCCGCGCGCGGGGTGAGCGAGAAGGACTACATGAGCGGCAATCTGCTCGGGCGCGAGGTGACGGCCGACGACGTGGCGCAGGCGTTCGTCGCCCAGGCGCTCGCCCTCAAGACCACGGCCGGCATCGCGACGGTCGACGGCGGCAACATCGCCGCGGCCCTGCGCTGACCGAGGGCGCGGCCTTGCACACGCCAATTCCAATGCCAGTGACCTGTCCTCCGGTCGAAGCGCTGGTCGCGCGGTTCCGCGACCGCACCGCGACCGTCGGCATCATCGGGCTCGGCTATGTCGGCCTGCCGCTGGTGCAGGCGTTGCTCGACAACGGCCTCGCCGTGATCGGCGTCGACATCGACACCGCCAAGGTCGAGGCGCTCGAGGAGGGCCGCACCTACATCCATCACATTCCCGGCGAGAGCTTCCGCGCGCCGGTCGCCGCGGGCCGCTTCCTGCCGACCACCGATTTCGCGACGCTCGCGCGCGCCGACGCGATCCTCATCTGCGTGCCGACGCCGCTCACGGCGCATCGCGAGCCCGACCTCACCTATGTCGAGAACACCGCGAAGGCGATCGCGCCGCATCTGCGGCCAGGGCAGCTCGTGGTGCTGGAATCGACGACCTATCCCGGCACCACGCGCGATGTGGTGAAGCCGATCCTCGAAGCGTCCGGGCTCAAGAGCGGCCGCGACTTCTTCATCGCCTTCAGCCCGGAGCGCGAGGATCCCGGCAATGCCAAGTTCTCCACCCGCGTCATCCCCAAGGTGATCGGCGGCGACGGCGCGGCGGCGGCCGAGATCGCCGACGCGCTCTACTCGACCTTCGTGCCGAAGACGGTGCCGGTGTCGAGCCCGGAGACGGCGGAGGCGGTGAAGCTCACCGAGAACATCTTCCGCTCGGTCAACATCGCGCTCGTCAACGAGCTCAAGGTCGTCTACGCGGCGATGGGCATCGACGTCTGGGAGGTGATCGAGGCGGCGAAGACCAAGCCGTTCGGCTTCATGCCGTTCTATCCCGGCCCCGGGCTCGGCGGGCACTGCATCCCGATCGACCCCTTCTATCTCACCTGGAAGGCGCGCGAATACGAGCTGTCCACGCGCTTCATCGAGCTTGCCGGCGAGATCAACACGGCGATGCCGCGCTACGTCATCGCGCGCCTCGCCGACGAGCTCGATGCCCGCGCGGGCAAGGGGCTCAACGGCGCCCGCATCCTCATGCTCGGCCTCGCCTACAAGAAGAACGTCGACGACACCCGCGAGAGCCCGGCGTTCAAGCTGATCGAGCTGTCTGGAAAAGCGCGGCGCGACCTGCGACGTCCACGATCCCTACGTGCCGGTGGTGCCGCGCTCGCGCGAGCATCCCGACATGGCCGGCCGCAAGTCAGTGCCGCTCGATCCCGCGGCGGTCGCGAGCTACGACGCCGTCCTCATCGTCACCGACCACGACAATGTCGACTATGTGAGCGTCGCCAAGAGCGCCCGCCTCGTCGTCGACACCCGCAACGCCTGCGCGCGCGCGGGCGCGGTCGGGCCCCACATCGTGAAGGCGTAGCTGCGGTTTCCGCGGCGGAGATCGAGCGTCCCGAACAAACCAGCACTGTCATCGCCCGGCTTGACCGGGCGATCCAGTAACCACCGGATGTCGAGTGTGGGCAGAGGCTCAGAAACATCGACGGCGCAGGGGTTACTGGATTGCCCGGTCAAGCCGGGCAATGACAGTTCAATAGATGGTGAGAAACCTGAAACGCCGTCAGCGCGGCGGGATGAACGTCGGGCCGACGGCGCGCACGTTGCGTTTGCTCGGGTCGGCGTCCGGCGTCGCGCCGGTGTCGGTCGCCTCGGCGGGCGCGGTGCGCTTGGCGTCGGCGCGCGGCGCCGCGGTGCGGGTCGCCGGCGCGGCGGGCTGGCTCATCGCCTTCGCCTTCTCTTCGGTGACCACGATGTCGCCGCGCTCCACGGTCGAATCCTTGATCTGGCCGAGGGCGTCCGCCCAGCTCTGGCCGGGGAGCCGGCAGCCGCAGGTCGCGACGAATTCGCGGCGGTAGCGGAACGCGTTCGCCATGTCCTTGTAGAGCCGCCCGTTGTTCGCCACCGCCTGGGCGATGTCCTCGCCGGGATTGCGGTGGGAGTAGAGCGCGACCTCGGAGGCGGGGCAGAGCTGGTGGCAGGTCTGCTCGTCTTCGGCGAACCGCGTCGACGAGGTCGAGTTGGAAATCGGGAAATAGTAGCCGTCGCAGGTGCGCACACACAGCGTGCGATATCCGCTGGCGCCGACCTGAGGATAGTCGCCCTGCCGCCGGCGGCGCGATCGTCGAGCCGGGGCCGCCGAACAGCGTCTCGAAGAAGCCGCGCTGCGGAGCGGCGGCGGCCGCCGCGCGCTGGTATTGCGCGCCGCAATTGTTCTGGGCAAGCGCGCCGATCACGCCCTGGCGCTGCATGTCATCCTGGCCGCCTTGCCGGGTGCGCTGGAGGTCGGCCTGGGTGCGGTCGATGCCGGCGCGCATCTGCTGGATCTGCGAGTTGAGCGCGCTGCATTGCGCCGGCTGGCTCACGAAAATGGACAACAGGCTGGGCGGCTGGCAGCCGAGGCGCTGGAATTGCGACTGGACGCGGTCGAGATCGCCCTGCTGCTTGCCGAGCGTTTCTTCGATGCCGCGCGCCCGCTCGGCGCGCGCGGGATCGGCGCCGGCGCGGTCGATCGCGGCGAGCTGGCCTTCGAGCCGGGTGCAGACCGGATTTCCGGACGGTGCGGCTGCGGCAGGCCTTGCGCGATGGCCACGGCCGGCAACCCGAGGAGCGCCAACGCGACCCAGGCGATCCGCCGGTAGCAGCTTGAAATCATGTCAAAATCGCCCCATCAAGGCCCCGACGCTGCTCGTCCCCCGGTTCCCTTAAGCCGGGAAAAGGTGACCAAATTAGGTGCTGTTGGCGCGAACCCCTGAGATTTTGGTTTCCGACGCCGACGATGCCCTGCGCAACGCATTGAGAACAAAAACGTCCGATCCGAGTCGTCGGGGTTGGGCACGTTCCCGGATACCCACAGCTTCGTCATCGATGCATGCTGACGACAGCCTTCCCGCTGGCGACAAGCAACTTCACGGCTTGTGCCTTGCGGCCTGAATCGCTTCGGCCCGCAGGTTCCACGAAATGCCGAGCACGATCAAACCCGCCCCGGCAAACACGTAGGCATCGAGCGCCTCGCCATAGAGCCACCAGCCGACCAAGGCGATGAGCGGAATGCGCATGAAGTCGAGCGGCACCACCACAGTGGCATCGCCGTACCGGAACGCCTGGGTCAGGCAGAAGTGCGACGTGAGTCCCGAGATCGGCGACACCCAGCAGCGGCAGCGCTTGTGCCGCGCCGAGGTTGAGGAAATTCTTGGGCTCGCTCCCGATCAGCGCCAGCGGCAGCTGCACGGCGTTCATCCACAGCACGATGGCATAGGTCGTCTCGGAGGTGGTGAGCGCCTTGGTCTGGATCAGCGACACCGCGAAGCCGAATGCGGCGGTCGAGCACAAGAAGCGCCGCCGGATTGAAGCTCGCGATTCCCGGCCGCAGGATCACCAGCACGCCGAGAAAGCCCAGCACGACGACGCCGATGCGGCCCGCGGTGACCTTTTCGCCGAGAAAGACGACGGCGAGGATCGCGGCATAGGCAGGCATGGTGAATTCGAGCGCGAACACCGTCGCGAGCGGCAACAGGGTGACGCTGAGCATCCACAGGTACTGCGCGCCGAAATGGATGGTGTTGCGGGCCAACTGCAGCCGCGCGCGTCGCAGCGTGAGCGTGCGCAGGAGGTCCGGTTGCGCAAGGCCGATCGCCAGCAGGATGACGAGGCCCGAGGCGTTGCGGATCGCCAGGATCTCGAAGACGTGCAGCGTACGTGGCGAGCCCGCGGACCGACACCGCCATGGCCGAGAACGACAGCAGCGCGCCGGTCATCCACAGGATGACGCGCAGGAGATCGCGCTGGGTCACCTATTCGGCGTCCGGCTGGTTTTCCGGCCGGGCGGCATCGAAGGCGGGCAGCGCCTGCAGCGCGGCATCGACCGCGACGATTCTCGGGAAGCGGTCGAGCGCCACTTTGAAGCGGCGCGCATTGTAGACCTGGGGCACGAGGCAGATGTCGGCGACGGTCACCTGGCTGCCGAAGCAATAGGGGCCGGGCTTGATCAGCGCTTCGACGGCGGCAAAGCCGGTCTGCACCCAATGGGCATACCACGCCTCGACGGCGGCCTTGTCGGCCTTGAGCTGATGGCGCAGGTAGTTGAGCGGGCTCGTATTGTTGAGCGGGTGGATGTCGCAGGCGATGATCTGGGCGACCGCGCGCACCTCGGCGCGCTCGATCGCATCCTCCGGCAGGAACGCCGGATGGGGGTAGACCTCGTCCAGATACTCCATGATGGCGAGCGACTGCAGCAGCGTCCCTCCCGGAACCTTGAGCGTCGGCACCCGCTCCTGCGGATTGACGGCGTGAAACGCGGGCGAATGCTGCTGGCCGCCGTCTTTGATGAGGTGGATCGACACTGTCTCATAGGGCAGGCCCTTGAGATTGAGGGCGATCCGCGCGCGATAGGCGGCCGACGAACGGAAGAACGAGTAGAGCTGCACGGGACCTCCGGACGGACGCGCTTTAGGATGTCGGCGTCCTTGGTGGCGAGAGTCGGCGGTGAGAAGCCGCGATTGCTCGGTCAACCGGGTGACCGCCCGCTCGAACGCGGCGCGGTCGGCCGGGTCGACTGTTTCGAACAAACGGCGGGCGAAATCAAGCGCGCCCGGCGCGAGCTCGTCATAGATCGCGCGGCCCGCCGGGGTGAGCGACAGGAAGGCCTCGCGGCGGTCGGCGCGGTTCTCGCGCCGCACCAGGAGCTTGCGCCGTTCGAGTTCGCCGACGGCGCGCGACACCTTGGTCTTGTGCATGTGGCTGTGGGCGCCGATCGCCTTGGCGGTCATGGTCTCGAACTGCCCGAGGGTGACGAGGATGCGCCATTCCGGCACGTCGATGCCGTAGCGATCGACATAGATGCGGGAGAGCGCCTGCGATACGAGGCTCGCGACCACGTAGAGCTGGTAGGGGAGGAATTCTTCGAGCTTGAGCGGCGCGGCGCTGGGGTCGTGCCCGGCGGAGACTTCCTTCTTGGCTGTGATCACGCCGGTCATTGCACGGCCCTCTCCATGCCGACCGCAAGGATGGCCGAAGTCCGCCCGGTGCGCAACGCGGGCTGCGGACAGCGCGGCCGCGGCCAGCGCTCCGGACGCCTCAGCTCAGCGCGTGCACTCGATCGCGACCCAATCGCCGCAGATCGCGCCGCGGCAGGTCGCCGGCCCGATGCTGCCGGTAACTTCGTCCGGCTCGACCTTGCGGAACGATGCCGCCTGCGAATAGTTCCGCGCCTGGCAGTAGGCGCTCGCCACGACCTTGCCGCAGCGCGCCCCGGTCGCGAGGCATTGGTCGACGCCGTAGTCGCCGTGATTCTCGATGATGAAAACGCGGGATTCCGCGAGCCGCCGGGGCGGCTCCGAGCGACAGACGAGGGCCGCAGCGGCCAGGAGAATGCGCATCGAACCGCCGGTTTATGAAAGGTTGAAGCCGGCGGGGAAATTGGCGGAAATTCCTGAAGGTCTCGTTAACCGTGAGGCGGCCCCGACGTGTCGTCCGGGAAGCCTGTCCCCCTTTTGGACCTCATCCTGAGGAGCGTGCCGCAGGCCGCGTCTCGAAGGATGGCCGCAGGCCGCAGCCGTGGGCCATCCTTCGAGACGCCTGCTTCGCAGGCTCCTCAGGACGAGGTCCAGGGTGAAAAGCTACTTTCGAGCCGGCCCCCGCTCTTGACGGCGCGGTTCCGCATGCCCATTGTGCGCCGCCATGAACGGCCTTTTTGCGATGTGCGGCATTTGCCGGGAGATTATCGGCTAGCGTCAGCTGGCTGTGGCCGTCTTTTCTCGTCCGAGATGAACAGACGCCCGGCCAGCGGAGCCGGCGATCCTCTCATCATTCGTCGACGGGTAGACGATGGAACTCAAGCTTTACGACACCCTGACCCGCGAGAAGCGGGCGTTCGTGCCGATCGATCCCGGACAACGTACGCATGTACGTGTGCGGGCCGACCGTCTACGACTTCGCCCATATCGGCAATGCGCGGCCGGTGATCGTGTTCGACGTGCTGTTCCGCCTGCTGCGCCATCTCTATGGCGCGGACCACGTCACCTATGTCCGCAACATCACCGACGTCGACGACAAGATCAACGCGCGCGCCGCCGAGCGCGGCATCCCGATCCGCGAGCTGACCGAGGAGACCTACGCGAACTTCAAGGCCGACGTCGCGGCGCTGGGCTGCCTGCCGCCGACCGTCGAGCCGCGGGCGACCGAGCACATCGAGGAGATGAAGGCGCTGATCGAGCGGCTGGTGGCGTCGGGCCACGCCTATGTCGCCGACGACCATGTGCTGTTCGACGTGCCCTCGATGCCCGACTACGGCCGCCTCGCGCGGCGCTCGCTCGACGAGATGATCGCCGGCGCCCGCGTCGATCCCGCGCCCTACAAGCGCGACCCCATGGACTTCGTGCTGTGGAAGCCCTCGAAGCCCGGCGAGCCGTCCTGGCCGTCGCCGTGCGGCATCGCGACGCCGGGCCGGCCCGGCTGGCACATCGAGTGCTCGGCGATGTCGTGGAAGCACCTCGGCGAGACCTTCGACATCCACGGCGGCGGCATCGACCTCGTGTTCCCCCACCACGAGAACGAGATCGCGCAGTCGCGCTGCGCCTTCCACACGCCGGTGATGGCGAACTACTGGATGCACAACGGCTTCCTGCAGGTCGAAGGCGAGAAGATGTCGAAGAGCCTCGGCAACTTCGTCACCATGCGGGAGCTGCTGGCGGACTGGCCGGGCGAAGTGCTGCGTCTCAACATGCTGCGCACCCATTATCGCCAGCCGATCGACTGGACCGTGAAGGGCCTCGAGGAGAGCGCGAAGACGCTCGACGACTGGTATGCGCTTGCGGGCGACGTATCCGGAGGCTCGGTCGGCGGTGCCGTGCTCGAGGCGTTGTGCGACGATCTCAACACGCCGCGCGCGATCACCGAGCTGCACGGCCTGCGCCACCGCGCCCACGCGCAGGATCGATTGGCAGCCGAGGAGCTTGCCGCATCGCTGCGTCTTCTCGGCTTCCTCAACGAAAGCGCCGCGGCGTGGAACGAGCGCAAACGCGAGGCGCAGGGCATCGACGCCCACGCCGTCGAGGCGCTGATCGCGGCCCGCGCCGCCGCGCGCAAGACCAAGAACTTCGCCGAGTCCGACCGCATCCGCGACGAGCTCCTCGCCATGGGCGTCGTTCTCGAAGGACTCCAAGGACGGCACCACCTGGGAGCTCGCGCGATGAGCGCCGCCGCGCAAGCGAAGCTCGGGTTGCGGCCGTATCTGCCGGAGGATGCGCCGCTGCTCGCGGAGATTTTCCGCGCCAGCGTCGAGGAGCTGACCGGCGACGACTACGATCCGGCGCAGCAGCGCGCGTGGGCGGCGGTGCGCCGACGACGAGGAGGCGTTCGCCAAGAGGCTCGGCGACGCGCTGACGCTCGTCGCGACGACGGAAGGCGCGCCGGTCGGCTTCGCCTCGCTCGCCGGGGGCGAGAAGATCGACATGCTCTACGTCCATCCCGCCGCGACCCGACGCGGCGTCGCGGCGCTGCTCGTCGATGCGCTGGAAAAGCTCGCCGCCGGGCGCGGGGCGAAGCGGCTCACGGCGGATGCGAGCGACACATCGCTCGGCTTCTACGAGCATCGCGGCTTCGTTCCGATGCAGCGCAATACGGTGCGGTGCAACGGCGAATGGTTCGCCAACACGACGGTCGAAAAGAAGCTCACGGATGCGAAGGTGGCCCCATGACCCAGCCGGAAACCCCGTTCCCGCGCCATTGGCTCTACTACATCGCGATCAAGGTCGTGGTCATCGCCGCGGCGGTCGCCGTCGCGCTGAAGTTCCTGGGCTACTGGTGAGTCTGTAACAGCGTATCGGTTCAAGTCATGTCGGGTCGCGAACGCATCTATCTCTTCGACACCACGCTGCGCGACGGCGCGCAGACGAACGGCGTCGACTTCACGCTGCACGACAAGCTCGCGATCGCCGCGATGCTCGACGACCTCGGCGTCGACTACATCGAGGGCGGCTATCCCGGCGCGAACCCGACCGACACCGAGCTGTTCGGCACCGACCGCGACCTGCGCGCGACCTTCACCGCCTTCGGCATGACGCGGCGGCCCGGCCGCTCGGCGGCGAACGATCCCGGCCTCGCCGGCCTGCTCGACGCCCGCGCCGACGCGATCTGCTTCGTCGCCAAGTCGTCGGAGTATCAGGTGAAGGTCGCGCTCGAGACGACGCTCGAGGACAATCTCGCCTCGATCCGCGACAGCGTGCGCGCCGCCGCCGCGAAGGGCAGGGAGGTGCTGCTCGATTGCGAGCACTTCTTCGACGGCTACAAGGCCAATCCCGACTATGCGCTCGCCTGCGCGAAGACCGCCTATGAGGCCGGCGCGCGCTGGGTCGTGCTGTGCGACACCAACGGCGGCACGCTGCCCCACGAGATCGAGGAGATCGTCGCCGCGGTGGTGAAGGCGGTGCCCGGCGACCATGTCGGCATCCACGCCCACAACGACACCGAGCAGGCGGTCGCCAATTCGCTCGCCGCGGTGCGCGCGGGGGCGCGCCAGATCCAGGGCACGCTCAACGGGCTCGGCGAGCGCTGCGGCAACGCCAACATCATTTCGCTGATCGGCAATCTCAAGCTCAAGCCCGGCTATTCCGAGCGCTTCGAGATCGGCGTCGGCGACGACAAGCTCGCGCACCTGACCCACGTGTCCCACGCGCTCGACGAAATCCTCAACCGGGCGCCGAACCGGCATCTGCCCTATGTCGGCGAGCAGCGCGTTCGCGACCAAGGCCGGCATCCATGCCTCGGCGATCGTGAAGGATCCCGGCGACCTACGAGCACGTGCGGCCGGAGGCGGTCGGCAACAAGCGCAAGCTCCTCGTCTCCGACCAGGCGGGACGCTCGAACGTGCTCGCCGAGCTCGAGCGCATCGGCATCGCCGTCGAGAAGGACGACCCGCGCGTCGCCCGCCTGCTCGACGTCGTCAAGGAGCGCGAGGCGGTGGGATACGCCTACGAGGCGGCCGACGCGTCGTTCGAGCTGCTGGCGCGGCGCATGCTCGGGCGGGTGCCGGACTATTTCGACGTCACCCAGTTCGACGTCAATGTCGAGCATCGCATCAACGCCGCCGGCGAGCGCGTGACCGTGAGCCTCGCGGTGGTGAAGGTGACCGTCGGCGACGACAAGCTCATCTCCGCGGCCGAAGGCAACGGCCCGGTCAACGCGCTCGACCTCGCGCTGCGCAAGGACCTCGGCAAGTACCAGGGCTACATCAGCGACCTCGCGCTGACCGACTACCGCGTGCGTATCCTCAACGCCGGCACCGAGGCGGTGACGCGGGTCTTGATCGAGAGCGAGGACGAGAAGGGCGAGCGCTGGACCACCGTCGGGGTGTCGCCCAACATCATCGACGCCTCGTTCCAGGCGCTGATGGATTCGATCGTCTACAAGCTCGTCAAATCCGGCGCGCCGGCGTGACGCATCCTCAGAGACCTCGTCCTGCCCTCAGAGACCGCATCCTGCCCCTGAGACCTCATCCTGAGGAGCCGTCGCAGCGCGCGTCTCGAAGGATGGCCCCACACTGCGGCGCCGGTGGCCATCCTTCGAGACGCGTCGCTTCGCGGCGCTCCTCAGGATGAGGTCGTTAGGGCGGGATTGCCCAGTCTCCAGGGCGTCATTCCGGGGCCGGCCACGGGCCGGAACCCGGAATCCAGGCTTTTTTGCGGTGAGGACTGGATTCCGGGTTCGGTGCTTTCGCACCGCCCCGGAATGACTGCACTTGTATTGAATATTGGCATTGCCGCCGGTCCGCGCTAAACCGGACGTGGGAGTGAGGGGCCGCCGCCGGCCCTGCAACGCGCGACGGGACAATGCTTTTTCAATCGCAGGGTTTCATTCTCCTGTTCCTGCCGATCGCGGTCGCCACCTACTACCTGGTGGCGCAGTCCCTCGTGCTGCGGCAATGGGTGCTCATCGGCGCCTCGCTCGTGTTCTACGGCTGGTGGGACGTGCGGTTCATTCCGCTCCTCCTCGGCCAGATCGGCCTGTCGTGGCTGATGTCGGTGCTCTACGAGCGCAGCGGCCGGCAGTGGCCGCTCTATCTCGGCGTGGTCATCAACCTCGCCTCGCTCGCGACCTTCAAGTATCTCGATTTCCTCGTCGGCATCGTGCAGTCGGTGATCGGCTTCGACCTGCCGCGCGCGAATGTGGTGCTGCCGATCGGCATCAGCTTCTTCTCGTTCCAGCTCATCTCCTATCTCGTCGACCGCATGCGCAAGGATGCGCCGCTCTATCCGCTGCGGCCGTTCGCCCTGTTCGTGCTGCTGTTCCCGCATCTCATCGCCGGCCCGATCGTGCGCCACAACGAGCTGGTGCCGCAGTTCGACCAGGACCCGCGCCGCGAAGGCCTGTGGGCGCGCGTCAGCCTCGGCCTCGTGCTGTTCACGCTCGGCCTCGCCAAGAAGGTGCTGCTCGCCGACCGCCTCGCCGAGGTCGCCGATCCCCTGTTCAACAAGGCGCCGCAGCACGCGCTCAATCTCGGCGAAGCCTGGACGGCGACGCTCGCCTTCACGTTCCAGCTGTTCTGCGACTTCTCCGCCTACACCGAGATGGCGATCGGCATCGCGCTGCTGTTCGGCCTGCTGCTGCCGGAGAATTTCCGCCGCCCCTACGTCTCGGCGAATGTGCGCGAGTTCTGGCGGCGCTGGCACATCTCGCTGTCGAACTTCATCCGCGACTATCTCTACATCCCGCTCGGCGGCAGCCGTCACGGCATTCCCTCGTTACGTGTTCGCGACCATGGTCACCATGGGCATCTGCGGGCTGTGGCACGGCGCCGGCTGGACCTATGTGGTGTGGGGCCTGTGGCACGGCGTCGGGCTCCTGACCTGCCATGCCTGGCAGACGCTGAAGCGGCCGATGCCGATGCCGGTGGGCTGGGCGATCACGATGCTGTTCGTGATGGTGGGCTGGGTGCTGTTCCGCGCCGCCGATTTCCAGACCGCGGCGTCGGTCCTCTATTCGCTCGTCGGCGGCGGCGGCTTCGCCGGCAAGATCCAGAGCGCGGGGCTCATCGTGGTCGCGGCGCTGGTCTCGATGCTGGTGCCGTCCGCCCACGAGATCAGGAACATGCGGCCGTTGCCGTGGCCGGCGATCGCGGTCGGGCGCGGCGGCGCTCGCCGGCTTCTGCGTGCTCGAGGTCGGCAACGGCCCGCCGCTCAACTTCATCTACTTCCAGTTCTGAGGGCGCGATGAAGCCGCCCGCCCTCGACACCGCACCGGTCGGCACCGCATCGAGCGAGGCGGCCATCCGCGATGCGCGTGGGACGAGCGTCGGAAACTCGGTGTGGCGGCGGTTTGCGCTTCTCTTCGTCGGCGTGTTCGCCGGCGTGGTCGGGATCGCCTATGCCTTCGTCATCCTCGTCGACCCCTATGACAGCGGCCGCTTCGCTTCGTTCGGCCTGCGCAGTCCGTATGACGGTGACGATCGACCAGGTCGCGGACCTGACCGGCAGCATTCCGTCGTCCGGCGCGAGCTTGTCCGGGGCTGCGTTCGGCGACACCGACACCTCGCAGCGCACGAGCAACGTCGCGCTCGGCCGTTCGCCGCGGTTCAACGCCGCGATCTTCGGCAATTCGCACGGCCAGCTGTCTGAGCCCGCAGCGGCTCTCCCGCGCGACCGGCTTGAGCTTCGTGCAGCTCACCGTGCCGGGCTCGAACGTGCGCGAGCAGCTCGCGATGATGCACTGGTTCATCGCCCATCATGCCGACATCGGCGCGATGGTGCTCGCGCTCGACGAGCGCTGGTGCGTCACCGATCCGGCGTTGCCGATCAGGACCCCGTTTCCGTTCTGGCTCTACAGCGACAGCAACCTCGTCTATCTCGCCAACGCGATGAGCACGCGCTCGCTGCGCGACAGCATCCGCCGCGTCGCCGCGTCGTTCGGATCGCCGCCGCCGGTCGATCCCGCCGGCTATGCCGACTACGAGATCGGGAAAGGCCTGGAGCTTCAAGCCGGGCCGGCCGGCGACGGCCGACGAGTTTCCGGTCGCGGGCGAGCGATCCTCACGCGATTTCCCGGGATTGATCCGGCTCGATGCCGTGCTCGGCGAAATCCCGGCGACGACGCCGGTGGTGATCGTGATGCCGCCGCAGTTCTACACGCGGCTGCCGCCGGCGGGCACGCCGGCCGCGCAATTCCGCGACACCTGCAAGGAGCGCATCGCCGCGCGCGCCCAGCGTGGCGCCGGAGGCGCGCGTTCATCGATTTCCTGGTCGACTCCGAGATCGCGCGAGCGCCTCGAAAACTTCATGGACGACGAGCATTACCGCTCGAACGTCGCGCAGATCATCGAGGCCGACATCGCCGCTGCACTCGGCGGCCGCCGGGAGGCGTCCGGCCGTGACTGAGCTGAAACCCGTCTCCGACCGCGTCTGGCGGCGCTTCGCGCTCACGTTCCTCGGCGTGTTCGGCGGCGGCGTCGGCTTGCTCTACCTGGCGCTGCTCGTCATCGACCCCTACGACACCGGGCGCTTCCCGACCTTCATGAAGACCGGCGTCGTCGACGAAGGCCAGCGCACCTCGAATGCGAGCCACGGCCGCGATCCGCGCTTCACCGCTGCCGTCATCGGCAATTCGCGCGGCCAGATGCTCGATCCGGCGAAGCTTTCGGCGCTGACCGGCATGGACTTCGTCCAGCTCACCACGCCTGCGTCGGGGCCGGTGGAGCAGATGACGATGCTGCGCTACTTCATGGCGTATCACCGCAAGATCGACGCCGTCATCCTCACGCGTCGACGAGCGCTGGTGCGGCCACGACCAGTCGCTGCCGATCATCCTGCCGTTTCCGTTCTGGCTCTATCGCGGCAATCTCGAATACCTCGGGCATTTCTTCAGCACGCGGGCGCTGACCTTCGCCGCGCGGCGCATCAAGATGGAGCTCGGCCTCGTCCCGGCGGACGATGCCCGCGGCTATCAGGACTACGAGACCGGGCATTACCGCAACTTCCGTCCGGGCCCGCTTCAGCGCGTCGGAGCCTCCGGCGGTCGCGCCGCTCGACACGCCGTTCGCGGGATTCGATCTTCTCGATCCGGTGCTGGCGGAGCTGCCGGACGACGACCCACGTCGTGTTCCTGATGTCGCCGGTCTACCAGGTGTTTCTCGACCGCGAGCTCGATCCGCAGATCATCGCCGACCTGCCGCGCTGCAAGACGGAGGTCGCCGCAGCGCGCCGCGGCGCGGCCGAACACGAGCTTCCTCGACTACTTCCACGAGAGCGCGATCAGCCACGACGCCGAGAATTTCATGGACACCCAGCACTTCCGCCTCAACATCGCGCGCCTCCTCGAAGCGCGCATCGCGGAGGAGCTCAAGGGGGACGTCAAGTCGGCGCTCGGAACTGCCGATAGTCAGTAGGTCGGTAGCCCTGCGGACTGCCAGCCTTCAGGCGGCTGCCAGCCTCTTCCCTCTCCCTCTCACGGGGGAGGGCAGGGAGGGGGTTACGGCGGCCGATCTTGGCGGTGAGCATGTGGGGCGAGTCAGCGGGCCCACCCCAGCCCTCCCCGAAGTCGGGGAGGGAAAGCACCGTTACATCCGCTGCACGCGCTCGGTCTCGCCTTCGAGCTCGCGTTCGTCGAGCTGGGCGACGGCCGCGTTGAGGGTCGGCAGGATGTCTCGACCGTGTCGGCAACGAGATAGGCGAGCTGCCGCCCGTTCGGCAGAAAGCCGGTGTTGCGCAGGTGCTCGAACACGGTGATCAGCGGGTCCCAATAGCCCGCGACGTTGGCGAGCAGGATCGGCTTCTTGTGGCGGCCGAGCTGGGCCCAGGTGAGCTGCTCGACGAGTTCCTCGACCGTGCCGATGCCTCCCGGCAGCGCGACGAACGCATCGGCGTGCTCGAACATCAGCCACTTGCGCTCGTGCATGTCGGCGGTGACGATGACTTCGTCGGCGTCACGGAACAGGCGTTCCTGCGCCCGCAGGAACTCCGGGATGATGCCGGTGATCTCGCCGCCGTGGTCGTGCACCGCGCGCGCGATCGTTCCCATCAGGCCGGTCGAGCCGCAGCCGTAGATGAGCCGGATGCCGTTGCGTGCGAGGATTTCGCCGAATTGCCTGGCTGCGGCCGCGTATGCGGGGCTGTTGCCCAAACCCGATCCGCAGTAGACGCAGATTCGCTTGATTTTGCTCATTGTGAATCATTTGGCATCGCCGCAGCGCCGGCGTCAAGTCGCGGTCGCCGCCGGTGCCGGGCGACCGTGCCATGCGCGGCGCACATTTGTGGTTTCGCTGCGGCAGACAGGTGAATGTGCGCACAAAACTGCCTATATGAGAGGCGGTTGACGGCCGAGCGGTCCGTCGGATACGGACCCGGTGATGAGCGATTTCCCAAGAACGCCGCAGCATATGAAACGGGAGGTCTCGGCCGAGGGTGGGGCGCTTTGGCGCACGCTCTATCACCTGTGGCCCTACATGTGGCCGTCGGACCGGTCCGACCTCAAGGCGCGGGTGGTGATCGCGCTCGGGCTGCTGCTCGTGGCGAAGCTCGCCACCATCGCGGTGCCCTTCACCTTCAAATGGGCGACCGATTCGCTCGTCGACGATCCCGCCCGCCCGGCGTGGGGCTGGGTGCTGGCGGTGCCGCTCACCATGACCGCGGCCTATGGCGGCATGCGCATCGTCATGGCGCTGCTCACCCAGGCGCGCGACGGGCTGTTCGCCAAGGTCGCGATGAACGCGGTGCGCCGGCTCGCGGTCATGACCTTCGAGCACATGCACCGGCTCTCGCTGCGCTTCCATCTCGAGCGCAAGACCGGCGGGCTCACCCGCGTGCTCGAGCGCGGACGCAACGCCATCGAGACCATCGTGCGGATGGTGATCCTGCAGCTCATCCCGACCATCGTCGAGGTGGCGCTGATCTGCGTGGTGCTGCTCTACCAGTTCGACTGGCGCTACGTGCTCGTCATCTTCGTCACCGTCACGCTCTACATCTGGTACACCTATCTCGCGACGGAATGGCGGATCGGCATCCGCCGCAAGATGAACGAGAGCGACACCGACGCCAACACCAAGGCGATCGACTCGCTGCTCAACTACGAGACCGTCAAGTATTTCAGCGCCGAGGAGCGTGAGGCCGAGCGCTACGACCGCTCGATGGAGCGCTACGAGCACGCGAGCGTCCAGGCCTATGTCTCGCTCGCCGTGCTCAATGCCGGCCAGGCGACGATCTTCACCATCGGCCTCACCGCGACGATGGCGCTCACCGTCTACGGCATCAAGTCCGGCACCCAGTCGATCGGCGACTTCGTCATGATCAACGCCATGATGATCCAGCTCTACCAGCCGCTGAACTTCATGGGCATGGTCTATCGCGAGATCAAGCAGGCGGTGATCGACATCGAGCAGATGTTCACGATCCTCGGCCGCGAGTCCGAGATCAAGGATCGCCCCGGCGCGCCGGCGCTCGTCGTCACCAAGGGCACGGTCCGCTTCGAGGACGTGCACTTCGCCTACGAGCCGGCGCGGCCGATCCTGCGCGGCATCTCCTTCGAGGTTCCGGCCGGGCGCACCGTCGCGATCGTCGGGCCGTCGGGCGCCGGCAAGTCGACGATCTCGCGCCTGCTGTTCCGCTTCTACGAGGTGACCAGCGGCCGCATCACCATCGACGGGCAGGACATCCGCGACGTCACCCAGACCTCGCTGCGCAATGCCATCGGCATGGTTCCGCAGGACACCGTGCTGTTCAACGACACCGTGCGCTACAACATCCGCTACGGCCGCTGGGACGCGACCGATGCCGAGGTCGAGGAAGCGGCGAAGCACGCCCAGATCGACGCCTTCATCTGCGCCAGCCCGAAGGGCTACGACACCGAGGTCGGCGAGCGCGGCCTCAAGCTCTCCGGCGGCGAGAAGCAGCGCGTCGCCATCGCCCGCACGATCCTGAAAGGCCCGCCGATCCTGGTGCTCGACGAGGCGACCTCGGCGCTCGACAGCCACACCGAGAAGGACATCCAGGACGCGCTCGACGAAATCTCGGCGAACCGCACCACCCTCGTCATCGCCCACCGGCTCTCCACGGTGATCTCCGCCGACGAGATCCTGGTGCTCGACAAGGGCGTCATCGTCGAGCGCGGCACGCACGCAGCGCCTGTTGGCCGCCGGCGGGCTCTATGCCAGCATGTGGAACCGGCAGCGCGAGGCGGAAGAGGCGCGCGAGACGTTGGCGCTCGTGGGCGAGGACGATGCGGCGCCCAATCGGACGCCGCCGCGTCTCGACGACCAGGCCGCCCCCGGACGACGCCCGCGACGTCGTCGCCGTCGACGCTGCGGAGTGAGCATGTCGATCGTCGCCTCGGTCCGCTCCCAGCTCGTTCCGATCAACCACGAGGGCTATCCCTTCATCGCGGGGTTCGCGATCGCAAGCCTGTTCCTGATGTGGCTGTGGTCGCCGCTCGGCTGGCTCGGCGCTCCTCGCCACGCTGTGGTGCGTCTATTTCTTCCGCGATCCGCCGCGGGTGACGCCGCTGCGCGAAGGGTCTCGTGATCTCGCCCGCCGACGGGCGGGTGAGCCGGATCGCCAATGCGGTGCCGCCGCCCGAGCTCGCGCTCGGCGATCGCCCGGTGGTGCGCATCTCGATCTTCATGAGCGTGTTCGACTGCCACGTGAACCGCAGCCCGGTGGCCGGCCGCATCGAGCGCATCGCCTACCGCGCCGGCCTCTTTCTCAACGCCGACCTCGACAAGGCGAGCGAGGACAACGAGCGCAACTGCTTCCTGATCCGCACCGCCGGCGGCGCCCGGGTCGGCGTCGTCCAGATCGCCGGCCTCGTCGCGCGGCGCATCGTGTCGTTCGTGCGCGAGGGCACGGCGGTCGGCGCCGGCGAGCGCATCGGCATGATCCGGTTCGGCTCGCGGCTCGACGTCTACCTCCCCGACGGCGGCCGCCCGCTGGTCGCCGAGGGCCAGACCGCGATCGCCGGGGAGACCATCATCGCCGACCTCGCAGGGCGGCGACCCCGGACGCAGTTACCGCGTGGGGTAGGGCGGACGGCGTCTCGTCCCTCCCCGTCTTCGGGGAGGGCAGGGTGGGGTTCTTGCTTTCTTACCCTGCTTCTCTCCCTGCCCGCGACGCGATTCAGAAAGGACCCCACCCCGCCCTCCCCGAAGACGGGGAGGGAGAAGAGACGCATGGTGCGTCGGCGCGCGAGGAGATAGATTGTCGCCATGAACCACTCGCCCTTCGCCCCCTTCAAGCGTCGCCGGGACCGCCAGCGGCTGCGCCGCTTCCGCACGGTGCCGGTGCGCATCCTGGTGCCGAACCTCATCACGCTGCTCGCGCTGTGCGCCGGGCTCACCGCGATCCGCTTCGCGGTCGAGGGCAAGCTCGAATGGTCGCTCGGGGCGATCGTCTTCGCCGCCGTGCTCGACGGGATCGACGGCCGGGTGGCGCGGCTCCTCAAGGGCACCTCGCGCTTCGGCGCCGAGCTCGACAGCCTCGCCGACTTCGTCAATTTCGGCGTCGCCCCGGCGCTGATCCTCTATTTCTGGACCCTGCACGAGCTCAAATCGGCCGGCTGGATCGCGGCGCTCGTCTTCGCCATCGCCGCCGGCCTGCGGCTCGCGCGCTTCAACGTGATGATCGACGATCCCAACCGGCCGGCCTGGGCGGGAAACTTCTTCGTCGGCATGCCGGCGCCGATGGGTGCCATCACCGTGCTGCTGCCGGTCTACATGCATTTTCTCGACGTGCCGCAGGTCGTCATCATTCCGCAGGTGACGTTCGTCTACACGCTCGCCATCGGCTTCCTGATGGTGTCGCGGCTGCCGGTGTATTCCGGCAAGCGGCTCGGGACCCGGGTGCCGCCCGACCTCGTGCTGATCGTCTTCATCGGCGTCGTGCTGTTCTTCGCGCTGCTGATCAGCTACCCTTGGGAGGTGCTGACCATCGGCACCATCGTCTATCTCGCGAGCCTGCCGTTCGGCGTTCTCTCCTATCGGGAGCACGCCCGCCGCGATGCCCAGGCGACCGCGGCCGCGCAAGCCGGCAACGTCGCGACGCCGGAGCGGCCGCCGTCCACGGTGCAGTTTGCCGCCAATCCCGATGCCGCCGATCCCGATGCCGCCAAGCCCGATGCCACCAAGCCCGACGACGGCGACCGCCCGACGCGTCACTGAACCGGATCATTCCATGCCCCGCACCCAGAAAGTCGTCCGCCCCGGAGAAACCAAGGGCGAGATCATCGATACCGTGCTGCTCAAATACGAGGACCGCATCAAGCAGCAGGGCTTCGTGTTCGGCGGCAAGGGCACTTGCGTCGAATTCGATTTCCCGGCGCCGCCGCTGCTGCGCACCGACGACCTCCTGCTGCTCGACGACGGCCGGCTGATCGAGGTCGTCGCCGAGGTCGAGCCGGTGCTGGAGGTGCGCGAGAAGGATTTCGCCAAGGCCGCCCGGCTGGTGCTCGCGTTCGGCAACCGCCATGTGCCGGTGCAGATCCTCGCGAACCGCCTGCGCGTCCCCGACACCCCGGAGGTCGCGCTTCTTTTGAAGGAACGCGGATTCAAGTCGCAGACGGTGACGGCGCCGTTCGAGCCCGACGACGGCGACACGCCGGCGCACGAGCACGCGCACCATCATGGTCATGGTCATGACCACGATCATCATCGCCATCACGACCATGATCATGGCCACCATGAACACCATGGCCACGAGCACGATGGCCACGAGCACCACGGCCATGAGCCATCATGATCATGATGACCACGATCATCATCGTGATCATGGCAAGCACGAGCACCATCACGGCCATGCTCACGAAGCCCCGCACGGGGAGCACGACCACGGAAAGACCTGAAGCATCATCGGTCGCGTAGCCGACGGGGAGGCGGATCATGCTGCACAAAACAGTGTCCATCGCACTTCATGCGGCGCTTGCCACTGTTCTGCTGATGCCGCTCGCCTCCGCGCAAGATTCCGACGCGGGCAAATATCCCGACTGGGCCGGCCGGTGGGAGCGGTTCGCGGTGCGTGGACTTGGCGGCCAGCCGTCGCACGACCAGACCAAGCCGTGGGGCTTCGGGCAGCAGGCGCCGCTCACGCCCGAATACGCTGCGGTGCTGGAGGAGAGCCTCGCCGACCAGAAGAAGGGCGGGCTCGGCAATTTCCCGACCACGCTCGGCCGCCCCGCCGGCATGCCCAACATGATGATGGCTTTCGGCCCGCTGGAGTTCGTGGTCACGCCGGAAACCACCTACGTGCTGATCGGCTGGCACGATCATTTCCGCCGCATCTACACCGACGGCCGCGACTGGCCGGCGGACGATCGCGCCGACCTTCTCCGGCTACTCGATCGGCAAGTGGACCGACACCGACGGCGATGGCCTCTATGATCTGCTCGAGGTCGAGACCCGCGGCTTCAAGGGGCCGCGCGCCTTCGACGAAACCGGCCTGCCGCTGCACGTCGACAACCAGTCGATCTTCAAGGAGCGCTTCTGGCGCGACCGCGCCGACCCGCGCATCCTGCACGACGAGATCACCACCATCGACCACGCGCTGACGCGGCCGTGGACGGTCGACAAGCGCTACGTCCTCAATCCCAATCCGCGTCCTGACTTCGAAGAGTTCTTTACCAGCGAGAACAACGCCCAGGTGAAGGTCGGCCAGGAGAACTATTTTCTCAGCGCCGAAGGCCTGCTGATGCCGGCCAAGAAGGACCAGCCGCCGCCCGACGTGCGGTATTTCACGCAGCCCCCGGACGCCAAGCGCTGAGCCGCCGCATGTGCTCTTCCCTCACCCGCTTTGCGGGAGAGGGAGCGCGCGTGTCATCGCCCGGTCAAGCCGGGCCGTCACACTCATCGGCAAACGAATCGGTGTCGTTGCGCCGCGCAGCGAGGAGCATGCGAATGGACAGCCGTGTCGAGGCGGTGCTTGCCGAATACGACGAGCGGGCCGCGCGCGAGTGGGCTCTGATGCGCGACATGTCTCTGGAAGAGACGATGCAGCGGGTCGACGAGTTTCTGATCTCGATCGGCCCGGACACCGGAACGCTGCTCAACGTCCTCATCAAGGGGGCGCGCTCGCGGACCATCGTCGAGCTCGGCACGTCCTATGGTCACTCGACGGTCTTCCTTGCCGAGGCGGCGCGCGCTGGCGACGGCCATGTGATCAGCATCGATGTCAGCGCGGCAAAGCAGCGCTATGCGCGGGAGCAGCTTGCCGAAGCGGGCCTCGACGCGGTCGTCGAGTTCGTCAACGGCGATGCGCGGGAGGTGCTTGCCGCGATGCCGGGCACGCTCGACTTCGTGCTGATCGATCTGTGGAAGGACCTCTACATTCCCTGCTTCGATCTCGTCTATCCGAAGCTCGCTGACGGCGCATTCGTCGTCGCCGACAACATTCTGTTCCCGGACTTCTGGCGTGCCGAAATGACGGCCTATCGCCGCCACGTGCGCAGCCACGACGGCATCGAGTCGGTGCTGCTGCCGGTCGGCAGCGGTATCGAGCTCAGCCGCTTCGCGCGGGACCTGTAGGGGCAGTACCCGCGTCCGACGCATGTTCCGTCATGGCCGGGACAAGCCCGGCCATGACGCTCAGCGGGAGCGGCATCCGGTCATGACCAGCTACGCCCGCTTCAGCGGATAGCCCGGCATCAGCTCATAGGGATGCTTCCATCCCGGCAACGCCTTGATGCGGTCCATCCAGGCGCCGATGTGAGGATGGTCCTTGGCGATGTCGAAGCCGAACTCCTCCGGCGGATAGTAGAGGTAGCCCGCGAGTGAGACGTCGGCGATGGTCGGGCGCGGCCCCAGAAGATAGGGCGACTTCGCGAGCCGCTTGTCGACGATCGGGAGCGAGATGCCGAGCCGGTTGAGCAGGAAGGCTTCGCCCGCGGGCGAGGGCGCGGGGGCAAAGTTTTTCAGGAACCTGTAGGGGCCGAGAAAGCCGTTGACCTTCTGGTTGTCGAAAATGAGCCAGCGCAGGCATTCGAGCTCTTCGTCCTCGCCCTCCGGGCGGAACTTGCCGGAGCGCTTGGCGAGGTAGGTGAGGCACACCGCCGACTGGCTGAATTTGCGGCCGGCGTGATCGAGCACCGGCACTTCGCCCATTTCGTTGATCTCGGTGCGGAACTTCTCGGTGCGCGTCTCGGCGGCGACGAAAAAGTCGACGAACACCGGCTTCCAGTCGGCGCCGATCAGGTTGAGCATCAACGCCACGCGATAGGCGTTGCCGGATTGCGCCATGCAATAGAGCAGATATTCAGGCCTGTCGGACATCATTGACCTCTTCGGAGCGACGGCGCCCGCTTGCGATGGCAACGGATGAACTTGCGCCGCCACAGATGGATATCGACGAAGAGATCATACGTCGTCGGGCGCGTCGCACCAACCGCGTTCGCCTCAACCGCGTCAACGTCGCGACGTACCGACATCCACGTGGAGAAGAAGGAAGCCGCGTGGGCTGCCCTTGATTTGGCCCGACGGGTGCGGCATCCCGTCGATCAGCGCGCGAGCACCGTCATGTTCGATTTCAGCACCGAACGCGCTTTGACCTGTAGCGGCTGATACGCCTTGGGTGTGAGGAATTGCGGCGCATAGCCCGGCGGCGCCTCGACCGCAATGGATTGTCCTGCCTGACCGGTCGTGGTCGGCTCCTCGTGCGAGGTGCCGTGCTCGAGCCCGGCCATGATCTCGTGCAGGCCGCCCCGGCACATCACATCGTCGTCCTTGCGCAAGGTGGCGGTGAACTTCTCATAATTGATCGCGCCGGCGATGAGCTTGTCCTTGAGTTTACGCGGCCGGGCCTTGAGGAACTTCAGGATCGGCACATCCATCTCCAGCACCTGGTCGAGCCGATGGCCAGGCGCGCTTTGGTCTTCGCATTTCACGCCGTCGACGGCGATCAGCGCGTAGGTATAGAGGAGCATGAACGCCGCGGTGACCCGCAGGTCCTTGTCGGGATCGGCGGAGGGATTGGATTGGCCGGCGTCCCAGAGGTCCCTGGGTATATGCGAGAACGAGCGGAAGGCCGCCGCCGGCGTCGACTTTCGCCTTGAGCCAATCGAGCTTCCTGGCGAACTGCTCGGCATCAGTGACTTCCGCCAGGGCCTCCGCGAGCTCGTTCCATTTCTTCGCGGCCACCAGCGCGTCGAGTTGCTCGTTGCTCGGCAAACCGCCGGCAGCAGGCTGTTGCTGCGCCTGCGCCGCTGCAGGTGCGACAAGCGCGATGACCGGTGTCGCCAGCAGCAGGGCGATCGAGAACAGCGGCACATTCCACATGACACGCTCCAGGTGCCACCCTCGACCGCGGGATCCTATCGTTGCGACCGCGTCGGCACAACGCTACGCGTGCGATGCCGCGTCGTATCTATCGTTGACAACGAGGTGAAGCGCGCCGTGGACCGACGGCACTGCGATGCCGGCGTCACGCTTCCTACTTCATCGTCGGAATGACGAACTCCGCACCGCCTTTGGTGCCGGACGGCCAGCGCGAGGTCACCGTCTTGGTCTTGGTGTAGAAGCGGATCGAGTCCGGGCCGTGCTGGTTGAGGTCGCCGAAGCCGGAGCGCTTCCAGCCGCCGAACGTGTAGTAGGAGAGCGGCACGGGGATCGCGAAATTCACGCCGACCATGCCGACATTGACGCGCTCGGTGAAATCGCGCGCGGTGTCGCCGTCGCGGGTGAAGATGGCGACGCCGTTGCCGTATTCGTGCTCGGAGGGGAGCCGCACCGCCTCCTCGTAGTCCTTGGCGCGCACCACGCAGAGCACGGGGCCGAAGATCTCCTCCTTGTAGATGCGCATGTCCGGCGTCACATCGTCGAACAGGCAGCCGCCGATGAAGTTGCCGTTCTCATAGCCCTGCAGCTTGAAGCCGCGGCCGTCGACCGTGAGCTTGGCGCCTTCCTTGACGCCGAGATCGACGTAGCTCCGCACCTTGTCGAGATGGGCGCGCGTCACCATCGGACCGTAGTCGGCCTGCGGGTCGCTGGAGGGCCCGATCTTGAGGCTCTCGACGCGCGGCACGAGCTTCTCCATCAGGCGATCGGCGGTCTTGGCGCCGACCGGCACCGCGACCGACACCGCCATGCAGCGCTCGCCGGCGGAGCCGTAGCCGGCGCCGATCAGCGCGTCGACCGCCTGGTCCATGTCGGCGTCGGGCATCACGATCATGTGGTTCTTGGCGCCGCCGAAGCACTGCACGCGCTTGCCGTTCGTGCAGCCCGTCGCATAGACGTATTCGGCGATCGCCGAGGAGCCGACGAAGCCCACCGCCATGATGCGGGGATCGTTGAGGATCGCGTCGACGGATTCCTTGTCGCCGTTGACGACGTTGAGGATGCCCGGCGGCAGCCCGGCCTCGATCATCAGCTCGGCGAGCCGCATCGGCACGGAAGGATCGCGCTCCGACGGCTTGAGGATGAAGGCGTTGCCGCAGGCGATCGCCGGCGCGAACTTCCACATCGGGATCATCGCCGGAAAATTGAACGGCGTGATGCCGGCGACGACGCCGAGCGGCTGGCGCAGCGAATAGAGATCGATCCCGGGCCCGGCGGCTCGTGGAGTATTCGCCCTTCATGAGGTTGGGAATGCCGCAGGCGAACTCGACCACCTCGAGGCCGCGCTGGATGTCGCCCTTCGAATCCGCGATGACCTTGCCGTGCTCGGAGGAGAGCAGCGCGGCGAGGCTGTCGAACTCCTTCTGCACGAGGTCGAGGAACTTGAACATGACGCGGGCGCGCCGCTGCGGGTTGATCGCGGCCCATCCCGGCTGCGCCGCCTGCGCGACCGCGATCGCCTGCTCCATCTCGGAGCGGTTGGCGAGCGCGACCTTGGCCTGGACCTCGCCGGTGTTGGGATTGAACACGTCGGCGAACCGGCCCGAGCCGCCCTTGACCTCCTTGCCGCCGACGAAGTGGCCGATCTCGCGCATCGTTGTTCTCCTGTTGCCGGCGCAGGCACGCACCGTCGCACACGTGGCCGATGGCATAGCGCAGCCATGCCCCGACGGGAAGCCGGCGTTGCGGCGCGGTTGGCCGCACTCCCGCGTGCCAACGGAGGTGGTATTTCGGCAAACCGCAGCGACGCTCGTCCTGGATTGGAGCGCTGCGAAAGCGGGCGTCGTGCGGCAAGGACGAGCCACGGTGCGCGCGGCGATTGGCGGCCATCCTTCGAGACGCCGTGCTGCGCATCGGCTCTCAGGATGAGGCTCAGAACGGATGCAGGCAGGAGAACATCGGTGAGCAGCGAAATGCGGTGCGGAACCTGGGTCGAGCATTTCCCCGGCAATCTGCGGTGGACCAATGCGATGCAGATCGTCAAGGGAATGGCCGCCTATGGCGCGGTCGCGATGGAGGAGGTCGACCGGGTCGGCGCACGGCTTGCGGCGCGCTCCGGCGAGAGCGAGCCCGACCGCGCGTGGCGCGAGGAATGGGTCGCGATGGCCGACCGCGTGGCGAAGCGCGCCGATGCCGCTGCGGCCAAAGGCTTCGCCGTCACCGCCGGCCACAACTACATGCGGGCGGGCAACTACTACTATTCCGGCGAGCGCTTCATCCCGCCGTCCGAGGAGAAGCTCGCCGTCTATCGGGAGGCGCTGCGCTGCTGGCACGCGGCCTTCGAGCGCCTCTATCCGCAGATCGAGCGGGTCGACGTGCCCTACGAGGGCACCGCGCTCGCGGCCTATTTCATGAAGGCGCCGGGCGTCTCCTCCCGGGCGCCGACCGTCGTGCTGTTCAACGGCATGGACAATTGCAAGGAGATGAGCGTCGTCTTCGCCGGTCTCGAGCTCGCGAAGCGCGGCATCCACACGCTCGCGATCGACGGGCCGGGGCAGGGCGAGTCGCTGCGGCTGCGCAAGATTCACAGCCGGCCCGACTACGAGGTCGCCGGCACCGCGGCCTACGACTACGTCGCGGCGCGGGGAGACGTCGACCCCGCCAAGGTCGCGGTGATGGGCTACAGCTTCGGCGGCTATCTCGCGCCACGCATCGTCGCCTTCGAGCACCGCTACGCCGCCGCCATTGCGTTCGGCGCCATGCATTGGGACCTCCACGGCTGGCAGAAGGAGATCAAGGAAAAGCTCGCCGCCGACCCGAAGACCAGCACCTCGTCGAATTTCCAGTTTCGCTGGGTGATCGGCGCGCCGGACAACGCCACGGCACTGGAATGGGCGAAGCGCTTTACGCTCGCGGATTGCGTCGACGCGATCCGCTGCCCGGTGCTGGTGCTGCACGGCGAGAACGATCGCATCGTCCCGGTCGCGGAGGCGCGCACGCTCTACGAGAAGCTCTCGACCCGCAAGCACCTCAAGATTTTCACCGCGGAGGAGGGCGGCGCCGAGCACTGCCAGGTCGACAACCGCCCGATGGGGATGGATTACATCGCCGACTGGCTGATCGAAACCTTGGGCCTGCCGCCGCGTTGACGGGCCACTCACCGGTTTCGCGACTGGCGGCTCAACGCATCCTATACGTTTTGCCTCTAAAGTGCCGGGGACGATACGGCCGTCATGCGGAGGGCGCGATGCGCGGGCTTTTGGCGAGGCAGTCGATCAGTACGCTGCTCTCCCGGGCGAAGGAGGCGGAGACCCAGGCGATCGTCGCCCATGACGGCGTGCCGCTCAAGCGCACGCTCACGGCGACGAACCTCGTCGCGCTCGGCATCGGCGCCATCATCGGCGCCGGCATCTTCGTGCTCACCGGCAACGCCGCGGCGGAAAACGCCGGGCCCGCCATCAGCGTCTCCTTCATCCTCGGCGGCATCGCCTGCGGCTTCGCCGGCCTGTGCTACGCCGAGATGGCCTCGTCCGTGCCGGTCGCCGGCAGCGCCTACACCTATGCCTATGCGACGCTCGGCGAGATCGTCGCCTGGATCATCGGCTGGGACTTGATCCTCGAATATTCGCTCGGCGCCACCACGGTGGCGATCGGCTGGTCGGGCTACGTGGTGAGCCTGCTGCACGATTTCGGCATTTCGGTGCACGGCCCGTTCCGGATGTCGCCGTTCGACTACGACGCGGCGGCCGGGACGTGGCACACCACCGGCGCGATCCTCAACGTGCCGGCGATGGCGGTGGTCGCGATCATGACCGCCGTCCTGTTCGTCGGCATCCGCGAGTCGGCGCGGCTCAACACGCTGTTCGTGGCGATCAAGCTCGTCATCGTGCTCGTGTTCATCGCCGTCGGCGTGTCGCATTTCACGCCCGCCAACTGGGTGACGGCGCAAAATCCGACCGGCGCCTTCGTGCCGCCGGAGCTCGAGTTCGGCCGGTTCGGCTGGAGTGGCGTGCTGCGCGGGGCGGCGGTGGTATTCTTCGCCTATATCGGCTTCGACGCGGTCTCGACCGCGGCGCAGGAGGCGATCAACCCGCAGCGCGACATGCCGATCGGCATCCTCGGCTCGCTCGTGATCTGCACGGCGCTCTACGTTGCGGTGGCGCTGGTGCTCACCGGCATCGTCCCCTACGACAAGCTCGACGTCCCCGATCCGATCGCGGTCGGCATCGATGCGATCGGGGTCAAGCACCTCGCCCCGATCATGAACGTCGGCATCATCATCGGGCTGAGCTCGGTCATCCTGGTGCTGCTGCTCGGCCAGACCCGGATCTTCTATTCGATGGCGCGCGACGGGCTGCTGCCGCGCGCCGCTGCCGCAGTGCATTCGCGCTACCGCACGCCCTACATCTCGACGCTCGTCATCGGCACCGTGGTGATGCTGCTCGCCGGGCTCTTGCCGATCGGCCTTCTCGGCCAGCTCGTGAGCATCGGGACGTTGCTCGCTTTCGCCATCGTGTGCCTCGGGGTGCTGGCGCTGCGCTTCATCGATCCCGAGCTTCCCCGCCCGTTCCGGACGCCGGCGATCCACTTCGTCGCTCCGGCCGGAGCTGTATCGGCCCTGGTCCTGATGTTCGGGCTGCCGGCGGACAGCTGGCTTCGCCTGCTGGGTTGGCTCGTCGTCGGCCTCGTCATCTATTTCAGCTACGGCCGCTGGCACAGCCGGCTGCGGTCGATGGCCGCCGCGGCGCAAGCGGCTCCCGAGCTGAGCGAAAACTGAGCATAACCCGCGGCCTCATCCTGAGCGAGCACTGCGCAGCAGGGCGTCTCGAAGGATGGCCCCAACCGCTGCGGTCGCGTGGCGCGTCACGTCGAGACGCCCGGATCGAATCGCTGTCGCCGATTTCGACACTACCGGTGCCGAGTCAGGCAGGCCTGACTTCGGTGCAGGCTCCTCAGGACGAGGTCAGCGAAGTTCCCGGCAATCGAGAATATTGCTAGTCTCACGACGTTTCGACGCGCGTTATTTGAAATCCCGGGCCTGATCCGATGCCCGGGGAGGGGAGCGGTCCATGCGCAAATGCCTCGCCATCGCCGGCATGATCATCGTGGGATGGGCCGCCGCGGCCACCTCGCTTGCGGCGCAGACGCTCGACAAGATCAAGGAGCGCGGCGTGCTCGTGGTCGGCACCAAGGCCGACTACAAGCCGTTCGGCTTTCGCGATCCGTCCGGCGCCATCATCGGCTTCGAGCCCGACCTCGCCAAGGACGTCGCCGACCGGCTCGGCGTGAAGCTCGAGCTCGAGCCGGTCGTCTCGTCGAACCGCATGCAGTTCCTGCAGCAGGGCAAGATCGACCTGATGATCGCCACCATGAACGAGACGCCGGAGCGGCGCAAGATCGTCGGCATCGTCGAGCCGAGCTACTACGCCTCCGGCGTCAACGTGCTCGCGAACCGCAAGGCCGCGCCTCAAGCGCTGGGAGCAGCTCAAGGACCAGAAGGTCTGCGTCATCCAGGGCGCCTTCTACAACAAATACGTGGCCGAGAAATACGGCGCCGAGATCGTCGCCTTCCGCGGCCAGCAGGAGGCGGAGACCGCGCTCTCCCAGGGCAATTGCATCGCCTGGCTCTACGACGACACCGCGTTCGCCGAGCGGCTCGCCGATCCCAAATGGGCGGACTACGAGATGCCGCTGGAGACCATCCTGACCGAGCCGTGGGGCGTCGCGGTGCGGCTCGAGGAGCGCGACGGGCCGTGGGGACAGTTCATGGCGAAGACCATCGCCGACTGGCACCGCAGCGGCAAGCTCGATCGAGCTCGAGAAGAAGTGGAACATCGCGCCGTCCGCCTTCCTGAAAAAAGCGCAAGCCGAGGCCAAGTGAGCGCCGCGTCCGCGCCGCGCATGACGATGCAAGCGTAGCGCGGCGGCTGCGATCCATGACGGACCTCCAACCGCTCTGGGACTGGTTCCGCCGTCTCTACGAAACCCCCGGCATCAAGCTCACGATCTTCTACGACGCGTTCGACCGCGCGCGCTTCTTCAACGGCTTCCTGACCTCGCTGCGGCTGATGGCGCTGTGCATCGTCGCGAGCGTCGTCATCGGCGTCGTCGGCGCCTGGCTGCAGGGCTCGCGGCTCGCGTCTCGCGCGGGCGGTCGATGGAAGGCTACATCCAGTTCTTCCGCAACACGCCGCCGCTGGTGCAGCTCTATTTCTTCTACTTCGCGCTCGGCTCGTATCTGCGCATGACCAATCCGTCGGGGATCGAGGTGCCGCTCGTCACCAACTTCACCTGGGCGGTGATCTGCCTGTCGTTCTACGCCGGCGCCTTCAACGTCGAGATTTTCCGCGCCGGCATCGAGGCCGTGCCGCAAGGAGACCGTCGGAGGCGGCCGAGTCGCTCGGCTACAGCCGGCTCGGCGCCTATCTCCATGTGATCCTGCCGCTCGCGTTCCGCATCAGCCTGCCGGCGCTCAACAACAACCTCGTCAACCTGGTGAAGACGACGACGATCGCCTATGCGATCGCGGTGCCGGAGATGCTCTACGTCTCGAACCAGATCTGGTCCGACGAGCTCAACGTGCCGGAGATGATGAACGTGCTGCTGATCTTCTACGTGGCGCTGGTCGGCGTGCTGGTCTACGTCATGGGACGCTGGGAGCGCGCGATGCGCATTCCCGGCTACACGCCATGACTGCGCGCGTCGCCGGAATGCGGCGGGGCGACCGACCTGCCCGTCCTCAAGCCGTTTCGCCTCGCATCGCAGCGCGCGCGTTTCGCGCTGCCGCTCACGGCGCAGCACGGCGTTCCTCGCTGGTCGCGGCTCTCGCTGCTCGCGGTCTTCATCGGCGAGGCCGCAGGCCGGCCCCGGCGTCGCCCGTCGATCATCGCGACGCTCTTGAAATGGACGCCGCTGCTCGCGCGACGGCTTCGCGCTCAACATCGCGATCAGCTTTCTCGCGATGGCGATCGGCACCGTGCTCGGCGTGTCGCTCGGCCTCGCCCAGATCTCGCTGCTGCGGCCGGTGCGCGCCTCGTCGTGGCTCGTCACGCAGTTCTTCCGCAACGCGCCGTGGCTGGTGCTGCTGTTCTACTGCATGTTCCTGCTGCCGTTCGAGGTGCGCATCGGCGGCGTCACGATGCCGCTGCCCGACTGGCTCAAGGCGACCGCCGGCCTCGCGCTGCCGGTGATGGCGAACGTCGCCGAGATCGTGCGCGGCGCGGTGCAGTCGATCCCGTCCGGCCAGTGGGAAGCGGCCGAGTCGCTCGCGTTCACGCCGGCGCAGACGCTGCGGATGATCATCCTGCCGCAATGCGTCAAGCGCATGCTGCCGCCGTGGATGAACCTCTACGCGATCCTGGTCGTGGCGACGCCGCTCACCTCGATCGTCGGCGTGAGCGAGGCGATGACGCTGACCGGCGACATCCTCTCCTCGGAGGGCCGCCCCGATCTGCTGATGCCGATGTATCTCTACCTGCTGCTCTGGTTCTTCCTCTACTGCTATCCGATCGCGCGCGCGACGGTCGCGCTGGAGCGGCGCTTCGCGGTGCGCTGAATGGGCGTCGCCCGACTCCGGATCGCGACCAGCCGCCTCATCCGCGATGCGCGGACGTGCACAAGTCGTTCGGCGCGACCACGATGCTCAACGGCATCTCGATCGACGTGACGAAGGGCGCAGGTGATCTGCATCATCGGGCCGTCGGGCTCGGGCAAGTCGACGCTGCTGCGCTGCATCAACGCGCTGGTGCCGATCGATGCGGGCTCGATCCTCGTCGAGGGGCAGGAGGTCAACGATCCCAAGCTCGACAAGCTCGCGCTGCGGCGCAAGGTCGGCATGGTGTTCCAGCAGTACAACCTGTTTCCGCACAAGACCGCGCTCGACAACGTCATGATGGCGCCGATCCACGTGCTGAAGCGCGACACGCGCCGAGGTCGAGGCGCGAGGCGCGCGCGCTGATGCGCAAGGTGCGGCTGCGACGGCAAGGAGGACGCCTATCCGGGCGAGCTCTCCGGCGGCCAGCAGCAGCGCGTCGCGATCGCGCGCACCCTCGCGATGCAGCCCGACGTGATGCTGTTCGACGAGGTCACCGCGGCGCTCGATCCGGAGACCGTCAAGGAAGTGCTGGTCACGATCCGCGAGCTCGCCGAGGACGGCATGACCTGCATGCTCGTCACGCACGAGATGGGCTTCGCGCGCGAGGTCGCCGACCAGGTCTACTTCACCGACCGCGGCGTGATCGTCGAGCACGGGCCGCCGGCGGATTTCTTCACCAATTGCCGCGACGACCGCACACGCCAGTTCCTCAGCCAGATCCT
Source organism: uncultured Alphaproteobacteria bacterium (assembly GCA_963793985.1). GTDB lineage: Bacteria > Pseudomonadota > Alphaproteobacteria > Rhizobiales > Xanthobacteraceae > JAJPKK01. The sequence continues at coordinate 212,827 of CAWCCG010000025.1, forward strand.
GAGCTGGTCAGAGCTCGATCTGCGTCCAATCGGACTTCGGGCAACTCGTCATGGCCGGGACAAGCCAGGCTCGTCCCGGCCACCCCGAACCGGGTAGGGCACGGCCGTGCCCTGTAATCGGGGTCGCCTGGACAAGCCCGGCGATGACTGCGGATGGGTCCACCTATCGGAAGGCGTACCTGCGGCGGGTAGCAGCCATTTGTCCCGCTGCGAAGTAAGACAGGCATTGCGAACCAGATTCGACCGAGGTGCAACCTGCGCAAGTCATCGACCGAATTCGAAGCGCCGCATTGGTTGCGCGCGTTCGTTCGCGCCCGGGAAACCGGCCTCGTCGTGCTGGCGGCGATCGCCGGGGCGCTGGCGGGGCTCGTGGTCGCGGCGATGAGCAGTGCGGTCGACCTGCTGCACAGCCTGTTCTTCGACCTGCCGCTTGGCCAGCGCCTGTCCGCGTTGCCGCTCCTCGATCCGGTGCTGGCGGTCGTGGTTCCGACGCTCGGCGGGCTGGCGCTCGCGATCGCTTATCATTTCATCGCCCGCTGGCGGCCGGCCCGTGAGGTCGACCCGATCGAGGCCAACGCGCTCCACGGCGGCCGGATGTCGCTCCTCGGCAGCCTGATCGTCGCCCTCGAGACTGTGTGGTCGAGCGGCGTCGGTGCCTCGGTCGGCATGGAGGCGGGCTACACCCAGCTCTCCAGCGGCATCGGCTCGCGGATTGGGCGCGCGTTCCGGCTGCGCCGCGCCGATCTGCGCATGCTGGTCGGCTGCGGCGCCGCGGCGGCATCGCCGGGGCGTTCGGGGCGCCGCTCGCCGGCGCGTTCTACGGCTTCGAGCTGGTGATCGGGAACTACTCGGTGGCGAACCTCGCGCCGGTCGGGATCGCGGCATTGCTCGGCTACTACGTCGCCGGCAGCCTCGCCCCGGTGAAGCTCGGCATCGTCGCGCCCCAGATCACCACGGTCACCAACCAGGACCTCCTGTTCGCGGCGCTGGTCGGTCTCGGCGATGGCGCTGTTCGGCATCGTGCGTGATGGTCGGGGTCAATTTCTTCGAGACTGTGCTCGAGCGGATCAGGCTGCCGGCGCTGCTGCGGCCGAGCCTTGGCGGCGCCATCGTCGGCGGATTGGCGACTGTCAGCCCGCAGGTAATGTCGTCGGGCCACGGCGCGCTGCACCTGACCGGAATGCTCGACCTGCCGCTCGCGGCGATCGCCACTCTTCTTCGGTCTCAAGGCGCTCGCCTCGATCGTGTCGCTGGGATCGGGCTTCCGCGGCGGGCTGTTCTTCGCCTCGCTGCTGATGGGCGCGCTCGGCGGACAGCTGTTCGCCACCGCGATGAACTCGATCGATCCCCGCATCTACGTCGACACCGACGCCTACGCCATCGTCGGGATGAGCGCGCTGTCGGCGTCGGTGATCGGTGGCCCGCTGACCATGATCTTCGTCGCCTTGGAATCGACCGGCAATCTGTGGCTGACGGCAGCCGTGCTGATCGCCGTCATCATTTCGGCGCAGGTCACCCGCGAGCTGTTCGGCTATTCGTTCACCACCTGGCGGTTTCACCTGCGCGGCGAGACCATCCGCAGCGCTGCCGACATCGGCTGGCTGCGCGATCTCACCGTGGGGCGGATGATGCGCGAGGACGTGCGGACCGTGTTGACTGAAATGACGGTAGCGGCATTCCGTGAGGCGTTTCCGCCCGGCTCGACAGGGCAGGTGGTCGCGGTGGACGGCGAGGACCGCTATGCCGGCCTTGTGATGGTGGCCGAGGCGCATGCCGCCGAGCTGGCCGAGGACGCCTTCGTCTTCCAGATTCTGCGCCACCAGGACGATCTCCTGCTGCCGAGCATGACCGTCCAGGAGGCGGTCACGGCGTTCGACACGACCGAGTCGGAAGTGCTGGCGGTGGTCGATGCGCCCTCGTCACGGCGCGTGCTTGGCACGCTGAGCGAAGCCCATGCGCTGCGGCGCTATCTCGCGGAGCTCGAGATCGCGGCGACGGGAATACATTGGGGCAGGGTAGGGCGGCCCCAATCGAGGCGGCCTGACGGAACAGAAAAAAAGCGACAGGGCGAGACGCCCGGATCGGGAGTGAAACGATGGCGATGAAGCACCAGGCGCTGAGCGCGGCTGCCATGGTCATGGCAGCGCTGATGATCGCCACACCGGCCTCGGCGCAGCAGCGCGGCCAGCCCGTGCGCATCGTCGTTCCGACCGTCGCCGGCGGGGCTGCAGACGCGGTCGCCCGCCTGATGGGCCAACGGCTGCAGGAAGATATGGGCGTTACGGTGCTCGTCGAGAATAAGGCCGGTGGCCTGTTCGCGCCGGCGCTGCGCGACATCACCAATTCGCCGAGCCAACGGCACCACGATCTTCATGGTCACGACGAGCGTGCTGATGTCGCAGGTTCTCCATCCGGACATTCCCTACGACCTCACCCGCGACTACACCCCGATCATCGAAGTGGCGACCGGCCCGCTGATCCTCGTTGGGCGCAAGGACCTTCCGTTCAATACCGTCGCCGGCCTCGTTGCGCACGCCAAGATGCCGGGCGAGCTGGTGTTCGCGTCTCCGGCGGCAACGGCTCGGCGTTCTCGCTCGCGGCGATGCTCCTGATGAGCACCGCCGGCATCGAAGCGCTCAACGTACCCTACAAGTCGGCGGCGCCGGCGCTCAACGACCTTCTCGGCGGCCACGTCGATCTGATGTTCGACGCCATGCCGGTGGAGGTCGGCCAGGTGCAGGCCGGCAACGTGCTGGGCTTCATGGTCACCGGGCCGAGGCGCGTCACGACGCTGGCGCAGGTGCCGTCGGCGCCGGAAGCCGGCATCCCCACGCTCGACGTCGCCCGCCGGCTGGTCGGATTTCTTGCGCGCGGCGCGACGCCGGGCGCCGTCGTCGCGCGATCCACGATGCGATGGCGAAGGCGTCCCGACGCGCAGCGAGTTGATCGCGCGACTCGAAGCGCAGGGCGTCGTGCCGGGCCGGCAGCGCCACCGGAATGGGCGCCTATCTCGAGCGCGAACGCGTGCGCTGGAGCACCTTCGTCGCCGAGCACGGCATCAAGGCGGAGTGATGGGGAAGGCCGTCGAGTTTTTATTCTGCAGCGATTTGTCGGTGCCGAACTTGACGAATACGCGTCGCAGGTCCATATGACCGCAATCGATAATTGGCCGAACGACTGGGCCGCTTCGCCCGCAATGATGGGCGTGCACGTTTCAGACCCTTCTCCAAAATCGACAAATCAGGGATCAGGCAGGCGAAGCTCTCGTCTGTCCGCTCTCACCTGTGCACCGCCAGCGAAAGGATATTCTCATGAGTTCGGGCACCGTAAAGTGGTTCAACAGCCAAAAGGGCTTCGGCTTCATTCAACCGGATGACGGCGGCAAGGATGTGTTCGTTCACATCAGCGCGGTCGAGCGCGCCGGCTTGAGCTCCCTCAACGAGGGGCAGAAGCTTCAGTACGAGGTCGTCGCAGACCGACGCACCGGCAAATCTTCGGCTGACAAACTGCGCGTCGACTGATCGCTCGATCGGTCGCGTTCTATTCTCGCTGCCTTGACCACGGATGTACTGGCAAGGCGCGTGATGACGGGGACCGCGCCGGGATCTGTCGGTGCGGAACCCATTGTTCTACTGCGTCGACCCGGCTGATCGGTTGTTCTCGACCGAGAAGCCTTTTGGGACGACGTCACCTCACGCACATCAATGCTGATGCATGTTGTGCATGTCGTGCGCACCCTCCGGCATCCCGCCCGCCGGCTTGTCCGCTGCCGCTGATGGGGTCGCGCCCGGCGCCACCACGTTGAACTGGACCTCGACCGGTCCCGCCTTCTCGAAGTTCAGCGAGGCCTTGAACGGCTTGCCGTTCTCGATCTGCTGCTTGAGGTCGAACATCATGAGGTGGAACGAGCCGGGCTTGAGCTCGACCGATTCGCCCGGTTTGATCTCGAGTCCGCCGGACACCGGGCGCATTTTCATGACGCCTTTGTCCATGCTCATCTCGTGGACCTCGACCTTGCCTGCCGGCGGGGGACGTGCCGCCGACCAGGCGGTCCGGATCGGTGCCGGTGTTCTTGATGACGAGATAGCCGGCGGCGACCTTCGCCCCCTTGGGCGTGGCGCGCGACCACGGATTGTCGATCTCGATCGAACCGGCTTTGAACCCCTGTGCGGCGACGACGGTGGTCGCCAAGCGCCAGGCCGGCAGGCGGAGAGGGTGCTGGTCGTCGTCGCTTCCTCGACGGGGGAAAGGATGCGCCGGCGTTCGGCCGGCCTGTTGAACGCGGTGTGCTGGTCGATCAGGCCGCTGGCGGTGCGCGCGTAGGCGGCCGGGCGCGCGGCGTCGCCCGTGTCTCGATCCGGGTCAGCCTGCGGGCGTTGCGGTCAACCGAGGGACGCGGCACCGGCGCCGCGGCAGCGGCTGGAGGCGCGCCAGACAGCCCGCTGTCGCAGCAAGAGGTGGGGCAGGCGATGCAGGCCGCATGTCCCGAATCGCGCCTCGGCTGCTCCTGCGGGGCAGAGGACGTACAGAGCCCAGGCACGGCGGTCCCGGCCGCGGCGAGCGCGGCAAAGCCTGCCACGACCGCTTGCAGCGCGATGGCATAGGCAGCGGCGAGGGCAATCAGACGGCGGCGCACGGTGGTCACGGCCCCGACCATACGTCGGCACGGGTGGCGAGGTCCATGTGCTTTCCGTCGCCCTTGCGCCGCGCCTGCCTCCACCTTTTGCGGGTTCCGCCGTATAACGGTCGGCCCGGCCAGGGAGGCCCCGATGCCCAACGACTCCGCGGGCGCGAAGCCGGCGCCCGTCACGATCCGCGCCCGCGAACCCGACGACTGGCAGGAGATCGCCGACCTCACGTCGCTGCCGAAGGTGCGCTTCGGCACGCTGCGGCTGCCGTTCACCAGCAGCGAATTTTGGCGCCGGCTGATGGAGAATCCGGGCGAGGGCCACACCAGCATCGTCGCCATGCTCGACGGCCGCATCGTCGGCGTGGCCGGCCTGATGCAGGGCAAAGGCCGCCGCAGCCACGTCGCCGAAATCTTCATGTCGGTTCATGACGACCATTGCGGCCGCGGCATCGGCACCGCGCTGCTCGCCGCGCTCGTCGACGCCGCCGACAACTGGCTCAACATTCGGCGGCTCGAGCTCACCGTCTATGTCGACAACGAGCCCGGCATCCGGCTCTACAAGAAGTTCGGTTTCGAAATCGAAGGCACCCGCCGCGCCGACGCCTTCCGCGCCGGCAAGTTCGTCGACAGCCTGATGATGGCGCGGGTGCGGGTGGGCTAAGGGCCTGGGGATATCCGAGTCGATCGATCTGCATCAAGGTCGATTTGGGAGTGAAGGCGGCCGGCAACGCAGCGCGCGCTCGGCCTCCCCTTGCATGCCGCCAATCCGTGTGTTACATACTGAACCATATGGTTCAGTATTCCCGGACCCGCTTCGATGCCTCGTTCGCCGCGCTCTCGGACGCCACCCGACGCGGCGTTCTGGAGCAGCTCGGGCGTGCAGACGCTTCGATCACGGACCTTGCCGAGAAGTTCCACATGACCCTCACGGGCATGAAGAAGCATGTCGGCGTCTTGGAGCAGGCGGGGCTCGTCACCACGGAGAAGGTCGGGCGCGTGCGGACCTGCAAGCTCGGCCTGCGCCGACTGGAGGAAGAGGCGGCATGGATCGAGAGGTACCGCCAGCTCTGGGACGCACGCTTCGACGAGCTGGACAAGGTTGTCGAGGAACTGAAACGGAAGGAGAAGGTCGATGGACGCAAGAAGAGAGAGTGAGCCTACCCCCATGAAGAACCGCACGACGGTGGAACGGAAGTCCGAGCGTGAGCTGGTCGTTACGCGAACCTTCAACGGCCCGGCGCGCATCGTGTTCGAGGCGTGGACCAAGCCCGAGCTGCTCAAGCGGTGGTGGGCACCGAAGTCGACTGGCGTGTCCCTGCTTTCCTGCGAGGCGGATGTTCGTGTCGGGGGCAGGTACCGTTTCGAGTTCGGCCACGAGGCCTCAAAGCCTATGGCGTTCTTCGGTAGGTACATCGAAGTGACACCGCACTCGCGCCTCGTCTGGACCAATGACGAAAGTGACGACGGTGCCGTCACCACGGTGACCTTCGAGGAAAAAGGCGGCAAGACGCTGCTGGTCATGCACGAACTCTATCCCTCGAAGGAAGCTCTCGACGGTGCCATCGCCGGGATGGAGGGTGGGATGCCCGAGACGTTCGAGCAACTGGACGAGCTTCTCGTCACCCTGGGCGCGAGCGTGGGACGGTCATGAAGTCGTCGATCTCAGGCTCGACCGCAATCGCGCGGCGTATCGTTGGCA